>CAVTBV010000016.1:0-178984 GCA_963733095.1 Candidatus Bathyarchaeota archaeon | reverse complement strand
CAAAGATGCAGCAAAAGAATTGCAACCTTCCTTCAACTGCTCAAAGAAACAGGCATGCGATGCGGCGAAGCTTGCGACCTACTAAAATGGACAGACATCGACTTAGAACAACGTTCAGTAAGAATCACACCTGAAAAAGGAAGCAACCCAAGAATTCTACCACTATCAGTAAAGCTTGTAGAAATGTTAACTGAAATGCCCAAAGATACACCGACGGCCTTTAGCGTAAATGCAGATATGATGAGACACAACTTTGAGCACCAACGCAAACGGATAAGTGCAAAACTCAAAAACTCAAGAATAAATCAGATCACGTTCCATACTTTCCGCCACTGGAAAGCCACTATGGAGTACCGCAAAACCAGAGATATCCTCCACGTGAAAGAGATCCTTGGCCACAAATCCCTCAACAACACCATGCTATATACGCAGCTCATAAGCTTCAAAGACGACGACTTCACAGCAGCTGTTGCTCATTCAGAAGAAGAAGCCTGCAAACTAATAGAAGCAGGATTCGAGTACGTCTGCGAATTTAGCCAAAATAAAATCTTCAGGAAACGAAAATGATGAACTCTTACAAAAGAAATTATAGTAGTCTGGGGTTTGTTGCTGGCGATGTTGAAGTGGACTGGGGGGGATTTGAACCCCCGACCTCTTGAGTGCAAGTCAAGCGTTCATGCCAGCTGAACTACCAGCCCACAGGCTTGCATTCCGAATCAGATACGGTTCCTTGATATTTAGGTTTTGCCAGCAAAAAAATAAACACAAAATAAAATTAACGAAAAATTGGAAAAAAATTTGTTTTCGAAGGTAACAATATATAAGCATCTCAAATAACTGAACTTTATAACAATCTGTTAAGTTTAAGCAAGGTGTCAGTTTTTTGAGTTCGTCATTAGCAGATAGATATGTGTTAGGTCACGATAAATGTGAAGGCTCCAGCTATTTTTTGAGGATAAAAATTCCCAACGGCAGATTGACCGCTGAACAATTCAAAGCAATCGCCCGTCTCGCAGAAACCCATGGCAAAGGATATGCTGAAGTCACTGACCGACAAAACATCCAGTTACACTGGATCGAATCCCAAGATGCACAAGAAATATTCTCAAAGTTAGATAAGATTGGGTTTTCAACTGACCATGGAGGTCAAGGCGTCCCAACCGCTAAATGCGGCGATGTCCGCGCTGTAGTAAGCTGCCCGGTCGCAAGCGTAGATAGAACGGAACTAATCGACACTTGGCCAATAGTTAAGCAAATAGACAGCTTCTTCAACGGTAACAGAGACTTCCTTGACATGCCCAGAAAACTAAAAATCGCAATCTCAGCATGCAGCTTGAACTGTGGAAACCCCGAAATCCAAGACTTAGCTTTTGTGGCGGTAAGGAATTCAGACAAAGTTGGTTTTGCGGTTCTAGTCGGCGGAACCGTTGCAACTGCGCCACAGCTCGCAAGGCAGTTAGGCGTCTTAGTTAAGCCTGAAGAAGTTTTGGATGTTGCAATGGGGATTGCGGAAATCTTTAGGGATTATGGAAGCAGAGAAATTAAGGCAAAGGCGCGTTTTCGTTGGCTGGTAGATGCTTGGGGTACTGAGAAGCTTAGAAAGACTCTTGAGGAAAAGTTGGGAAGGACATTTGAAACATATACATTGGAGAGTTTGCCAACCTGTAAAGGCGAACACATTGGAGTTCAAACTCAAAAACAAGAAGGTTACTGCTTCATCAACATCCCCATCGTTAGCGGCGTGTTGTCAAGCGAAAAAATGCTAAAGATAGCACAAATCGCTGAAGAATTCGGTAGCGCCGAGTTACGTTTAACACCCTTTCAAAACATAATTCTACCAAACATTCCAAATGAATCCGTCAATTTGGCTTTGGAACGCGTCGCAGAAACAGGTTTTCCAGTAGCTGACACTTGTTTTCAATGGACAACCATTGCTTGTGCAGGCAACTTCTGTGGAAAAACCCTTGGTCACCCAAAAAACCATGCGAAAGAAATGGTGGCTTATCTGAATGAGCGGTTTGGAGGCAGCCTAAAGGGCACTAATGTAAGCGTTGGTTTTAGTGGTTGCCCAAACGGTTGTGCACGCCACTTAATCGCCGATATTGGTCTGCAAGGAACTGCGGTGAACTATGAAGGAAAACGTTTGCCCGGCTACAACATATACATCCGCGAAAACACAGGGTTAGTGCCCAGTCTTGGAAAAATAGTTCAACAGGGCGTGAGCGCAGAACAAGTCAAGTTTGCCCTCGCCAACCTCATCGACGCCTATCTGAAGAATGAAACAAACGTGGGTTTCAACGAATTCTGTAGCTCAAAAACCCTAACAGAACTCCAAACAATCCTCAATTCAAATCTACCGCAGAAAAAAACCTTGCCAGTTAGAGAGAACCAGAAAAGTTAAACCCTCGCAAGACTCATGCAATATTGAGGGTTTAAGTTGGAACTTAAAACCGTAAAAGTTGACCCGCCAAAAGACTGCAACACAATCCTTGGCATGGCGCACTTCATAAAGACCGCTGAGGACCTCTATGAAGCCTTGGTGAATTCGGTGCCCAACATCCAGTTTGGCTTAGGTTTCTGCGAAAGCTCAGGTCCGTGCCTTGTTCGCCACGAAGGAAATAACCCCGAACTGAGAAGGTTGGCGGCGGAGAAAGCCTTTGAAATCGGCTGCGGCCACAGCTTCTTAATATTCATAAAGAACGCTTATCCGCTCAACGTTTTGGGTAAAATCAAAGAAGTACCAGAAGTATGCACGATTTATGCGGCGACGGCTAACCCGCTGGAAGTCTTAATCGCTGAGACCACGCAGGGAAGAGGCATTATAGGTGTAGTTGATGGGTTAAAGAGCAAAGGTATAGAGAGCGACAAAGACGTTGCTGAGCGGCGGCAGTTCCTGCGAAAAATAGGTTACAAACTCAGTTAACCAGAACCATAAACTATTTTAGTGGTTTTGGGAATCAACCCTTAACGGACTTAGCGATGTGTTTTTATGGCTTTAGAAAGAAACATGGCTCAACTTGAAGCTTATAAGCAACAACAGTCAGCCGAACAGCAGAACCTTAAAGAAAAAATGGGCAGAATCAAACATAAAATTGCCATCATCAGCGGTAAGGGTGGCGTTGGAAAAAGCACCGTAACAGTTAATCTTGCCACGGCTTTTGCGATGCAGGGTAAACGTGTTGGTGTTTTGGATGCGGACATTCATGGACCGAGCGTTCCAAAGCTTCTAGGAGTGGAGAGAAAACAAGCAAAGACTAGCGCAACAGGTGTTTTTCCTGTTGAGGGACCCTTAGGTATGAAGGTTATGTCGATTGATTTCTTTTTGCCTGAACAAGCACCAACAATCTGGCGCGGACCACTAAAGATGCGCGCAATCCGCCAGTTCCTCTCCGACGTTGACTGGGGCGAACTCGACTTTCTGTTCATCGATTTACCACCAGGAACCGGTGACGAACCCTTAAGCATAGCTCAGCTTCTCCCCGACATCGACGGCGTGGTCATCGTAACCATGCCCTCTGAACTTTCAAGTTCAATCGTAAAAAAAGCCGTAACCTTCGCTGAAAGACTCAACATGCCCATAATCGGAGTAGTGGAAAACATGAGTGGGTTTATTTGTCCACACTGCAACAAAAAAATCGATATTTTCAGGTCAGGCGGCGGCAAAAAAATGGCTCAGGAAATGAGCGTAGAGTTTCTCGGTAGCATCCCCATTGACCCTGAGGTCGGTGTGGATTCTGATAAGGGAACGCCTTTTGTGTTTGCACATAAGGATTCGGCTGCATCTAAGGCGTTCATGGAAATCGTTGCAAACGTAGAGAAATACCTAAAGAAAATAAGAAAGTAAAAAATTTGGAGCTTAAAAAACTCCTAGTTCAATTTTTTGTCCGTAGTTAACTACTCTTTTGTAAGAGTAATTTCTATGGTTGAAACCATCCTGGACCTATTTTCGCCTTCGCGTGGTGGCATCTCTGCAGTGCCGATTGCGATCTTTGTAACTTTGAGGTCTTTTATGAAGCGGCTTCTTGTGATTTCTGCAACGTCAACTGCTGTGGTGATTGCTTGTCCTCGGGCTTTTAGAGTAATTTCTTTGTTTACTCCTGAGGAGAATGCAGTTATGATGGCGAGTACATAGCTCATTGGTGGTTTGTTTCCGACGAATATTACATCACTAGCTTTTTCTGTCATTTCATATCACTCCTTTTTTTATTTGATTGTTCGGGATGTAAGCTGATAGTAACTCAAAACTTCCTAATAAACCAAATTCAGCGATTCGGCATACGAGTCAGCGCCAAATACCGAAATAAACAAGGTTCCCGTATGTAAAGTGTTTATTTTTCTTCTTAATTTTTAGCCAGTCAAGGGAGTTTGTCTTTTTTTTTGGGAAAAACGCTATGGTTTTATACCTCAACTTTGAAGGGAGAGTACAAGCAGAAGGATTAAGTTCATGTCCGTGTCGCCTGGTCTTAGGGAAGTTTTAGCAAGAAGAATCGCTGGAGAAATAATTCTTTCAGGCAAACCAGGCTCAACGATGCGGAAGTGGCGTGAACTCTTCGCGGTTTCCCAAACCAACCTATCCGAAGCAATGGGCCTCTCATCTTCAGTCGTTAGTGACTATGAAAGCGGCAGACGAAAAAGCCCGGGCGCTAAATTCATTCGCAGGTTTGTGCTTTCCCTTTTGCAGATTGATGAGAGCAAAGGCAGCCGCTTTATAAGGGAATTCGCTAAACTGACCAGTTCGCCAAGCATGGCGGTTGTTGATCTGCGAGAGTTTCCCATACCCGTCAGGGTTGAGTACCTCTGCAAAGCTATAGGCGGCGAGGTAGTGGCTTGCAAAGAAAAATATGTCAAAGAAGTTAACGGCTACACAGTGATTGACAGCAGAAAAGCAGTTGAAGCTTATTCTGGTTTGGAGTATTCGCAGCTTTTTGGGGCCTCAACTGAGCGGGCACTGATTTTTACGAACGTTGAGGTTGGGTGTTTGCCCATAATGATTGTTCGGGTTAGTAGTCTTAAACCCCGGATTGTAGTTTTCCACAAAACGATGCCAGATGAAGAGACTATGCGTGTAGCTGAGTACGAGCAGATTCCATTAATCTACTCTGTGGCGCCGAGTGTTGAGCAACTAGTGAAGTCGCTTCGCAAACTGTACCGCATAGCGTTGCGGGTAAAACTTGGTAGACGACGGGTTCGTCCTCCACCGAAAATAAGTGCCTGATAATTCGGGTATTGGGAAGATTGTTTTTTGTTGTTATAGCTTTTCGCATTAATTCCTCTAATATCCCATAATAGGTTTCTGCAACGAGTTCTTATTAGGATCCAAATATGCCGTTTTAATCAAAGCCTTATAGCACAGAAACCTATTTCAAATAATGGGATACGAAATGTGCGAGTTTAACGTGATCTTAGATGGAAAAATTCAGTTCAAAGATGTCATTTACACTAAAGTAGACGGCGACAACGTAACAGTCAAGAACATTATGGGTGAAGCAAAAGAATTCAAAGGCTACAAAATCATTGAAGTCGATGTTCCCAACACGCGGTTAGTTCTCTCAGCCCTAAAATAGTAAAAACAAACGCCAAATTGAAGCTAGCCTGTACAACTAGAATAGTTCAGCCATACGTTAACTTAACTGCAAGAAATCCTGTTGATGCAATCGCAAGAGCTTCAAAATACAGTCAGATAATGTTGACTGCTGTCTAGAAATAGTTGATTCAGCTTACTTATCAACTTGGTATCTGATGTGGATCTTTCATCTGTATTTAAGATTACTTGTACAGGGAGGGATACATTTTTTTCCAGTGGAAATGAGGGGTTAACATGAATTTAGTTAAAAAACCATGGAAAGAAAATTAAACAAATGTAACCATGGAAATATTTAACCTAAGAAAGCTATAATTGCTTTTTGAGCTTTGGTTTTAGTTTTTTCACGCTTTATATAATCCTACAGTCAATAGTAAATTACAGACTCACAGGCCAGCTGATTTGGCAGGAAACAAAATGAGTAACAGGCAAAAATTCGAAAACGACCTGACCGTTCTTTTGTCTAGGTTAACTTCTGATGTTGCTCCAGAAGTCGAAAACAAACTAAACATGCTAAAAGAGTGGTTAATCAAACTCCAAAAAGAAAACATTGTAAAAATCAACCACTCCGTCATGGAACTCGTATGCGCCAAATACCTTATCCAAAAAGGCTACGAAATCCAGATTGAATATCCCTTAAACGAAGTCTTAACCTGTGACCTCTATGGTATAAAAGGCATGGGAAACCTGATCGTTGAAATAGAAACAGGCTTCATACCCCCAGAAAACGCCCTAGCACCCCTAACTTATACGACAGCGCGGTTAGCAAGCAAAATAATCCGTTACAGCAGCTTCGCAGGCAAATTTGCACTCGGAGTCCCACCCCACTATATTCTGCCTTTCCCACGTACCTTAGCTAAATCTCCAAGAAACCGTTCAGAACAAGAAATTGAGCAGATAAAAAACCTCTGCGACGCCTACTACCATAAACCACCCGTAACTCAGGAGGAAATTCGGAACGCTCGCATACAGGAAATCTACATAATCGACGTTGACCGCGGTAAAGTTCTGGGAATCGACCCAGAAGCCTACCTTAGACGGGCAATCCAGAGGGGAATTGTTCCCGACTACATAACGCAAAATGAGGAGCAATAGCCCCGGTATGCCTTTTTACGTTTACATTTTGCTATGTATGGACGGTAGCTTCTACACTGGCTACACAAAGGATCTGCAAGAGCGAACAAGGCAGCATGAAGACGGCAAGGGCGCTAGATATACCAAAACCCACAAACCCCAGAAGCTCGCCTACTCAGAACAACATGATACTCGATCCAAAGCCATGAGGCGGGAACTCGCAATAAAAAAACTCAGTCACCAGCAAAAACAGGAACTTATTAACTCCCAAAACAAAAAATAGCTTCACAAAAAAGGTTTTTTAAATAAGCAAGGTTAACGCAGCGCCTGTTATGATTGGAATCAAGACATTATCATTTATTGGCAAAGGCAAAACCTCTATAGTCATCGCAATTGCTGCCCCAACCAAAGCCAACCATGGCGACACAAAAAGCGTTCCTGCCAAAAACGCGAAAAAGAACCCTGCCAATGAACCCTCCCACGTCTTTCCTTTGTTAAAAGGAAGCGAAGTCGAGATTAACCCACCAAAAAGAGATGCTGTGCTGTCTCCTAGACAGAACATGGCAATTGCTGCTCCACCTGCACGCGTTGGGAACAAAAGCAAAGTTGCCACTATCCCAAAGGCAAAGTAAAGGGGTGCCGCAGCAAAACCATAAAGTTCGGATTGAGATGCCGCATGCCGGGTAATGGCTGAAATCAGGGGCAGTTCGCGTCCTTCTAACCGTCTAAGTTCAGAAACTGTATACGCTATGGCGATAAGGATGATTAATGTTGCAACTACAGGAATAGTGATTAGCCCTGCGATGACGGGCATAAAAAATCCTGCGGCATGGATATCTTCTCTTACCAAATCATTTATCGCTGGAAAAGAACGATTATGCTTTTTTCCATCAATGACTGGTAAAATACCTGAAAGTTTACCGTTGATTACTCTATCGGCTTTGACGCGGATTACAAAGTCAGCGTTAAAACCAATTTTTAATGCTTCAGGTGCGAAAATGCATCGGTTGTTTCGGTCATCGGCGACTACCACGCAATCCTTTAGTTCCAAGTTTTCGATAGTTAATATTCTGGATAAAATATTCATTTTCCCCGAGGGCGCAATGGCGTCGCCGGATATTTGGCCTGTTAATTTTCCATCTTGGATTTCAACGTCGATGCCATAAGAGTAATCCGCACCCAAGCAATCAGCTAACTCTTTAACGATAACTGTCGGTAGTCCTGAACTAATCAAAGCAACCTTGCAATTCCTCGTTTTTAGTTGATTAAACATGCTTTGCAGAAAGGGCGTGGCAGGAATCTTCTCGAAGATGCATTGCATGGTTTTGAGTTCTACTCCTTTTAAGTTGCTGAAAACATGCTTTAGGGCTGGTTCCAGCTTTAAAATGCCTGCTTCATAGAGAAAACCGAAGAAAAGAAGCTTGAATAATTTGAATATACCTAAAGTTTTGCCCAATTCAAAAATGAAACGATTTTTCGGAATCAGCACTCCTTCAACATCGAAAACGATAAGCCTATGTTTTTCTGTTTGCACCATTTCTCTCTAAACTCACAAATCGGGCACTGTTTAACTTACAGGAGAATGGTGGCTTGCTAAAGATAAAAATTATCCTGTCAGGCTGCATTGGTGCTCCTTGTTTTGCAGCTCTAGAGGGCATCCGCCGCCGCAAACCTGTAGTTGCGAGCAGTCTTTACATTTTTCTTCCACGTATTCTCTTTTTCGTAGTTTTTCGGCAAGTGGGCGGTGCCAAATCTTTTCCCATGGTTCTGTTAGGATGTTTCCAAGGCTTTCAAAGTAACTTTGACAAGGGTAAACGTCGCCGTTAGGTCCCACACAAGCATTTATCATGGCGGCGGTGCAGCTTTTTACCCCTAAGCCCAATTGAACGGGGTCAAATTGGCAGTACTGAGTTGGAGTGTACCAGAGGAACTTTAAGCCATTCAGGTGGGCTTTGTCTCGGATTTTGGGTAAAAGTGTGTTTAGGTCTTCGATGGATAGGGCAAATTCTTCGCTGGCGTTTGGTGCTTTGCCTGAGTAGATGAGGCTATTGCAGCCAAAAGCGTCCACACCGAGGCTTTTGATGTAGTCAATGGTTGTTAGGAATTCGGCGGCGTTGTGTTTGCTAAGAGTGGTGTTGGTTGAAACGTAAATTTTTGATTGTACAGCATTTAGGATTCCTGCGACAGTTTCCTTCCAACTGCCTTTCTCGCTGGTCATGGCGTCGTGGACTTGGGGTTTATGAGATTCCAATGTTACTTGCACAAAGTCTAAGCCTGATTTTTCGAGCACATCAACGTACGCTTTGTCCTTGAGTTTTCGCCCGTTACTGATTAACCCTGTAACTATGCCCTTGTTTTGGGTGTACAGCAACAGTTCAGGCAAATCCTCCCGCAACGTCGGCTCGCCACCAGTGAATGTTAAGATGAACACGCCGATTTCGCTGAGTTTATCGATTACACTCATCCACTGAGCGGTGGTCAGTTCGGGGGTTTGATGGGGTCCGCCAGCGTAGCAGTGGGCGCAGTCGTTTTGGCATCTAAACGTCAAGGCTAAATCCATACGAAGGGGTGCCGAATACTGGTAGCTAAAGGGCTCCATCTTTTCGATTTCAAGAAAGCTTACTGGATCAATTTTTGCAGTTTGTGCAAGCGTGCTTATTGTGTAAACAAGTTTCTCGTAATCGGCTTTAGCTGTTTCAGAACTCACGCGGTACATAGCCTGAATTTCTTTAACCGAATCTTTTTCGGGTAAGCCCTGCATAAAAAAGTAAGCTAACGCCGTTGCTGTATGGTTTAAGTGCAGAATTCTGTCACCGTTAATCACCATAACGCCCTGTCCACTTGCTTCGACACGCAACTGCAAGGACATGCCCGCAAACATATCAGTTCCTCGATAACTATATCTTCCAAGTGGGATTATCTTTTTCTTTAGAAAACTCATTTAGTGACCTCCTCCGCCTGCGCAAGCGCATGCGCATGAAACGCAAGCGCAGGCACAGGCACATGCTGCACACGCACAAACGCAGCCCGCTTTAGGATGAGCTGGTTCATGGGAAGCTTTGGGTGGGGGTGGAACGATGGCGTTGGCGAATTTTTCAATGTTGACTACTATGTTGTTTGAGGTTTTCTCGAATGATGTGGCGATTGTGTTTGCAAAATCAGCTCCCGGAATAGATGGAGCCGGACCCGATTGTGCTGGCACGTTAACGTTTGGGGTGTACGTTGGATGTGGATGATAAATGGTGTAGCCATACCACCACCAAAACCACAAGGGATTCGGCTGGATAACTCTGTCTCTAAACACGGTTTCTGTGCGAACTTTCTGGTTGGGATCAAGCATAAGCCAAAGAAGTTGCTCATCGTAAGCATTAGATGCCAACTCCACCGTGCCAGCCTGCTCGACTTGATTCCACGCTTGAGCTGCGATTTTTCGATAGTAGTCCACTGTGTCTTTTCGGCTGTAGCCCTGCAGTTTCTGCTCAACCGTATCGCGCAGGAACATGATGGTGTGTGCGAGTTTTTCCTCGTCTAGGGCGCCATCGGTTTTTAATGAATTTAGAAAGTCAATCTCGTAGTATCGCAGAGGGTCATCTTTTGGACCAGTTTTGTTCTCGAAAGGCGGAAGCACCTGTAGCTCAAGTGAGGGTTTAGTTTCTTTAGCCCAAACTGCCCTTTTCTTTAGAAGACTGTAGAGAATTTCAGTAACTATCTGTGGAGGTTTCATGTCAAGGAGGTACGATGCTTCAACAGCGGTTAAGCCCCGTTTAACTCCTAAAGTTTCCATGCTAACCCTTGGCGATACGTAAGAACTTTTGGTAACTGCCCTAAAAACTAAAGCCAAAATAACAATTACAAAAAGAAACCCCACAACCCCTATTATGATACCCAAGACTCCAAAGTCTAAGCCGCCGCTCGCTTGGGGTGGATTATAGTTGGGCATGAAGCTTGCTGGAAAAGAAACGCCCACCAAAAACTGTTCGTTGGCTTGAATGATGGGTTTTTCCCAGTAAACCGCCAAGCGCCCCTCAACCGTTGAGGTGCCATTGTAGAAGTTTGAGGTGGTTTTCACATCGCTTGCAGTTACGCCCTCAGGCATAACAATCTGGACCCGCAAGTCACTAATCGGTGTATCAGATATCCACTGGGGGATAAACTGCATGCCAAAGTTGCCGGGGTTATCCGTATCGTTGCTTACCATGCCTGCAACGTTAGTGGTAACTTGGAACCAAACTGAGTTGCCTGAGGTTAATGGTTGGTTCAGCGTTACATCGACGCGGTAGTTGCTGCCACTATCGGCTCGGGCAACCTGAAGCGAATTGCCATATTCGTCCTGGGCTTGGCCTATTGTATAATCGTTTTTCGGTTGTCCAACATAGAATCCATGCATAACCCCCGAGGTGACAGTTACCGTTATGTTGTAGGTTAAGTCAATTGTGCCATCTTGGTTTATGAAGACCTGTGCCCATTCATGGTTCACACTATAAACCAAGTTTTGAGCGTTGACACTGCTCGCCAACGAAACAGTCAACGTAAAAGCAAGTAAAGCAATTAAGGCAAGAGATGCACGTTTTACCATTTTGGCTCCTCAGTAACCTCAAATGTGGTGCCGCAATAGGGACATTTAACGTACGGCACTCCAGAAACGATTTTGATTTGATTGGCATCTATGCTGCCGCCACAGTTGGGACACTTGATTTGAGCCGCCTTCATCTGCCCAGAAATTTCAAGTTGTTGGATAACCGTTTTAGGTTTGCGGGTAACGTAGTAGACCCCAACAATTACGGCTAAGCCAACGATGAATAGTATTGCACTGGTTAGAACCCTGCCTTGGGCTGCTTGAGCAGTAAGTTCACTGTAGGAAGAAGCTAAAGCAAAGATGACTGCAAAAAAGAACAGAACTGCAGTTGCGATGCCGCCGATAATTGGCAATATTCTCATGATTGTGTGGTGTGCGGCTTTCAAATTTAAACTTAATCCTTGAGCAGAATTCGTAGAAGGAAATCAGGTTTCTTATTTTCTAAATTTGGCAGCACGATTCGCAATTAACGTCGCCATAGCACCCGCGGAAACTCCAGCATCAATGTTCACAACTGCCAAACCCAGCGAACACGACTGCAACATTGCCATAAGCGCACTTACTCCTTTTGCGCCAAATCCGTAACTGTTCGATGTTGGAACAGCAATCACTGGAACATCAACCAGTCCAGAAATCACCGAAGCTAAAGCGCCCTCACGTCCAGCCACGACTACAATAACGTCTACATCGTTTGACATGGCTTCTTTTAATGGTTCAATTAATCGGTGAAGCCCTGCAACGCCCACATCGTAAGTTGAGAAAACCTTGCATCCCATTTCTTGTGCTATAAGTTTGGTTTCTTCTGCCACAGGAATATCTGAGGTGCCTGCCGTTAAAATCGCAATTTTTCCACCAGTTGAAGTGACGGCAAATCCTTTCTTTTTTACCACAACCATTCTGGCTTTTTCATATATCTCCAATTGGGCTTCGCTTGGGACTGCTTTCTGGATGGCCTCAACATGCTCCTTTGAGCATCGGCTAACGATAACCCTGCCACATTTAGCAAGCATTCGAGTAGAAATTTCAGCTACGTCGCTTGCAGTTTTGCCTTCCGCCAAAACAACCTCCGGAATCCCTTTTCGAAGTTCCCTGTTACCGTCCAGCTTTGCTAAACAACCGACTTCGTCGATAGCGAGTAGCTGCAGCATTTTTTCAGCTTCAGAAGCAGAAATCTCGTTCTTAGCTACTTTATCGAGAATTTCTCTTAGCGAGTACATAACCAGACAATACTTAAAAAAACCCTTAAGTAATATATCTATTATGCTTGTTTGATAAACCCTGTTTTTGTGAGAAAAATGATTGACTCCAAAAAAATTCTTTTTATCGATTGCCAGGCTTCGGGGGTTGCGGGAGACATGATTCTTGGCGCATTAATCGACCTTGGGGCATCTGTTAACAAGATAACTTCGGCAATAAAGTCGCTTAATAACCCCGAGTACGGCTACGAAAACATAAAGATTGAAATTAACCAAGTAATGCGGGGCGAATTCAAAGCTACCCAAATCGATGTTACCTCAGAATCTGCCCACAAAAGACATGGCAGCGAACTAATCGACATAGTCGAAAAAGCCGCATCAAACCTCGCACTATCTTCAAAGGCTAAACAATTCGCTTCCAAAGTTATCCACACCCTCGTTGGTGCAGAGGCAGATTTGCACAAAGCATCCTTTGACGATGCGCATTTGCATGAGGTGGCGTTGGTTGACACTGCTGCCGAAATTCTTGGGGTTGCAGTTGCCCTTGAGGATTTAGGTTTATTTGAAGCAAAAATCTACTCAACCCCAGTTGCAGTCGGCGGCGGAACCTTCAAGTTTTCCCATGGCACCGTCTCCAGCCCGGCACCAGCAACCTTAGCCATCCTTCAATCCAAGAACTTCCCCTTCCAAGGAGGACCAATAGAAACCGAGCTTGCAACACCAACGGGCGTTTCAATTTTAGTTAATTTGGTCGATGAAGTTAACCGTTTTTATCCTCCTATGGCTCCCTTGAAGGTTGGTTACGGCGCTGGAACAAAAGAGTTTCCTGACATGCCTACTGTTCTAAGGTTTACATTGGGCAACTCCTTGGATAACGCGTTACTTAAGGATGCAATCGCCGTTTTAGAAACAAACGTTGACGACGTTTCGGGCGAGATTTTAGGATACGTTGTCGATAAGCTATTGCTGGAAGGCGCTAAAGATGTCAGCATCATTCCCATGTTCACCAAAAAGAATCGTCCGGGTCAAATTGTGAAAGTAATCGCTGACCAAAAAGACGCACCCAACCTCTCACGCGTGCTCATCGATGAGACGGGAACGCTTGGGGTTCGAGTTTACTATTGTGAACGGCACATAATGGCTCGAGAATTGTATTCAATCGATTTGTCCATCGGCCAAGTTAAGGAAACCATTCGGGTTAAGGTTTCAAAAGATAGCAACGGAAAAATCATTCGCGCCAAACCGGAGTTTGAAGACCTCAAACGTCTAGCTGAAAAAATCAAAAAGCCTCTAAGAGAAATCTCTGACCTTGCAATATCCAAAACTCAAGAAATGCTGTAACGGTGTCTTGTATGGATGTTTTAGCTCGTAAACTTGAAGACTTAAAGCGTTTTATTGCAGAAAAAGGAAAAGGTGGGGTTGTGATTGCTTTTTCAGGTGGCGTGGATAGCTCAACATTGGCGGCTGTAACCCATGAAGTTTTGGGAGCAAAAGCGCTCGCAGTTATTGCCCGATCCCCCACTTACACATCGCAGGAGCTTGCTGACGCCAAAAAAATAGCCACAGACATAGGTATAAAATTGAAAGTGGTTGAAACCAACGAACTTGACAACCCAGATTTTAACAAAAACCCTGAAAACCGATGCTACTACTGCAAGAAGGAACTCCTCCAAACCCTAATCGAATATGCTCACAACTTCGGCTTCAAAGTTGTTTTCGAAGGAACAAACTTTAGCGATCTACGCGACCACCGACCGGGGTTCAAAGCCGTTCAAGAAGTAAAGGGCGTGTTCAGCCCGTGGATGATTAATGGGTTTACTAAAGATGAGATTCGTCAAGTGGCTAAGCAGATGGGGCTTAGCGTTTATGACAAACCAGCGCTGGCATGTTTGGCTTCAAGAATACCGTTTAACGAGAAAATTACAGCTGAAAAACTTTGCAGAGTCGATAAGGCAGAGCAAGACATCAGGTCGATTACAGGGGTCAAGCAGGTTAGGGTTAGAGACCACAACGGGTTAGCGAGAATAGAAGTGGGAAAAACCGACATACCTCTCTTCTTCTGTTCCGATGTTTTAGATAAAGTAGCAGGGGAATTGAAAAATTTAGGTTTTAAGTATGTGACGATTGATTTAGAGGGCTATCGGTCAGGAAGCATGCTCAAAACATTAGAATAACTGTATAAAGATTGTTGGCTGTAATGCTTGTAAATCCGTTAAGTCATAAATGCTGGAAATCTTGCAATATTTATTTAAACTTGAAAAACCAAACATAGCAATTATATTAATTAATATATACATGGTGCGCAATGAAGATATCGAGGATGTCCTGGCTTGGTTTGGTATGATGACCCCATAACAGTAATAGTGGTTGCGTTAGTGGTAATCATTGCCGTGGGAACAGTCGTTTTCGCCATGAGAAGATACGGAAAAAAACCTTTCCCAGCCAAGAAAATCCCCCAGAAATCAGACCCAGACCCCGAATACAGCAATATACCTTTTAAAATTTCTAAAAGTGTCCAAACCACAACGGCTTCCAGCGCCAAGGATGAACTACGCACGCTGGATTTAGAACGTGACATTTTGGGCGATGCAATTAGGCGTCTTTATGAGGCTCATGCAGAAGGAAAAATTACAGAGCAAGAACGAGACAGGATGGCTATCACCTACAAAAACAGAATGAACACAATCAAAGAATCTATAGCTAAAGACGAAAGTATCGTTGCCCTCCACGAACTGGAAGGCATGCAGGAAGACCTCATGAAACTTTTCAGCGAACGCTTCGGAGAACTGACCAGCAAAGTCGAAGAACTCAGAACAAGAATCGACATAAAACCAATCCGTGAAATTCCCATAAAACTGCCCACTCAAACCCCAACCCAAATCGAGAACGACGAAGACGAAGAAGAGGATGAAGAAACCCGAACGCCAAACGCTGGAGAAGACAAACCCAAGAGGAAACGTAAACCGCCAGAGGAGAAACCCACCGCCAAAACTGAAGCCGAGAAAAGAATCGAATCTATCCGCAGTGAAGTCGAGAAAGTGCTAGATAAACTTGGCCAAATGGAGATTGAAAGCTAACTTGGACCCAATCCAACAAGAAAAACAGAACACCGCTTTAGCCGCGGTTAAACACGTTAAAGACGGCGACATCGTGGGCTTAGGTAGCGGCAGCACTGCAGCGTTCGCCATAGAAGCGCTGGGCGACCGAATCCAAAAAGAAAACCTCCACATTATGGGCATCCCAACATCTTACCAGGCATTCCTGCTGGCAGTTGAACGCAAAATCCCCATAACAACCCTCGACGAGCACCCAGTAATCGACGTTACCATCGATGGAGCAGACCAACTAACCCCCGAACTGTTCCTGATTAAAGGCGGCGGGGCAGCATTGGCACGAGAAAAAATCGTTGCCTCAGCCAGCAAACTCAACGTCATAATCGCTGACCAACAGAAAAAGGTCAAGTTGCTCGGCGAGAAAAACCAGTTTGTACCAATCGAAGTCTTGCCGTTTGCCCTTCCGATTGTCAAACAAACCATCATTGCCATGGGCGGAAAGCCTGTGGTGCGTGAAGGAAAAGGAAAGCTGGGTCCAACCATAACAGACAACGGTAACGCGATCATAGATGCATACTTTGGAGATATCGTGAACCCAGCCGAACTTTCAGTCAAGTTAAAGATGATTGCTGGAGTCGTCGAAACGGGATTCTTCACCGGATTAACTGACATAATCTACATAGGGACAGGCGAGGCAGTGGAGAAAATCGAGCAGCTGAGAAAATAACTGTTCGGATAATAAACCTAGTTCTTTATGCTAATGCACCTGTTTTCTGTCAATAGAACTATCCTTCTGAGAGCATCTGACCCCATTAAGTATGCATAGAGCCACTAATAGGGTCAAACTATGTTCGTGTTTGTAGGCAAGAAAAACTTCAAGATGTTTTCGAAATAAAGCTATTAAGCTCCAAGTTTTCTTGTGCAAGCATGAAACTTGTCAGTGCTTGCCTTTTGGGCGTTAACTGTAATTTTTAAGGTAAAAACTGGTTAAACCGCGAACTGCTCGAAGAGTTTGAGAAGGGTGGGTTGTTTCCTGTTTGTCCTGAGGTTTTGGGTGGTTTGTCTGTTCCGCGTGTTCCTGCTGAGATTGTGGGTGGTGATGGTGCAGATGTGTTGACGGGTACGGCTAAGGTGGTTAACATCGATGGGGTGGATCTTACTTGCCAGTTTCTTGGAGGTGCTTATCCTGCGTTAGACATCGCACGGTCTGTTGGGGCTAAGAAGGCATTGTTTATTGAGAAGAGTCCTTCATGTGGTTGCGGTAGAATCTTCGACGGCACCTTCACTGAAAAATTCAAGGATGGCGGCGTCACTGTTGCTTAGCCAAAGAAAAATGGCGTCAAAGTGACCTGTGTTAAGGTGCAACCCAACCCTTAGTTTAGAGGTTTCTGAGCACTATCATGGTGTTGGTTTTCATGATGCCTTCGACGCGGCGGATTTTTTCGATGCATTCGTTGACTTCGGTTACGGTCATGCCGCTGATGACGGCGACGATGTCGTATTCGCCTGTGACTTCGTAGATGGTTTCGACGTTTGGGATTTGCTGGATTTTTTTGGAGACTTCTTGGGTTGGATAGGCTGGGTTTGTGGTGAGGAGGGTGATGGCTTGAGCGCCTTCTGTGATGCCGATTTTTACGGTGAATTTGCGGATGGAGCCGTCGTCGGTTAGGGTTTTGATGCGTTTGCGGACGGCGCCTTCGGATAAAGCGACTTTGTTGCCTATTTCGCCGTAGCCTGCTCTTGCGTCGTCTTTTAGGATTTTGATGATTAGCCTGTCTTTTTCATCCATCTTTACAGCCGAATGTCTAATGGCTTAGAAAAATTTAACGTTTTCCATCATTGCCCTCGATACGCTAATGCGTATTTCGTTGTATCAACGAGGTTCTGGTGCGTTTTTTGATCGGCTAAGCAAGCGAAAAGGCTGCACCAAATGGAACATTAAAAGTCCAAGTTGTAACAAATAAGTCAAAATGTTTAAAAGAAACAGGAAATAATCTGAAAGACATTTCCAAAGATAAAAAAGTGACGAATAAAAAATGATTAAACCCGTAAACACAAACCAACCAAACGCAAAGGCAAAATGTCCCGATTGCGACGCCGATCTCGATGTTCCAGCAGACACTGAGAAAGGAGAAATTGTAAGTTGCCCAGGCTGCGGACTTGAACTCGAAGTTAAACAGATAAGCTGCGGCTGTGTTGACCTTCAAGAGTTGACGATTGAAGGGGAAGACTGGGGCGAATAAGCAGTATCCTATAACCCAATTTCTAAATTTAAATCACCTTTTTAAGGCATAATTTTTTTCGGAGCCCAGGGCGATGAGCATTGCACTTTTGTATGAGCGCTCCGAAAACGATGAAAACGGCATAAAGCTCACTGCTCAGCAACTCGGCATAGACTTAACCTTCATTCCCTTCCGAAAAATCGCTTTATCCATCTCTAAGGAAGGGTTCAGCGCCAAAACCAAAGGTAAAGACTACACCGGCGCAATCGAAAACACCAAGGTTGTGCTCAACCGTGCCCAGAGTAAAAACCGGCGCCTCCAAGCCAGCTACTTCATGGAGATGCTCGGCAAAAAAACCCTCAACACCAGCCAAGTCGAATTTGTCTGCTACAGCAAACTCCGCACCCTGCTCAACCTCCACAAAGAAGGCCTCCCAATCCCAAAAACCATCTTTGTGCCCTGCGACGCAACAGACACCCTAAAGAACGGCAAGGAAATCCACAACGAAAAAGACATCGCCGACCTCTTCCAAGCAGAAATCCCAATAGAGGAGGGCATCGTAATCAAGGCAGACGCGGGCACCCATGGCAAAATGATAATGCTCTCCCAAAACCGCGTAGAACTTGAAGCAAACATCAAAGAAACAAAACCCACAATAATCAATCCCGTCGGCATCGTCGCACAGGAACTTGTCCAGAAATGGTTCTACGACCTAAGAATAATTGTCTCCAAAGAAAAAGGCAAAGACCCTGTTTGCTACCACACCTCAATGGCACGAGCAGGTTTCAAGGATTTTCGCACTAACACTTTTCTGGGCAACTTGGTTTTCCATACAAAACTGCCCTTGAGCGTTCAGGAGTTGGCAGTAAAATGCGGCAAAACCCTTGGCCAAGGCAGCGACGCATGGATATTAGCGTTAGATGCCATGGTAAATGTTAAGGATAATAAGAATGCAGATGACGCTTACCTCAAAAGTGAGTTGGAGAAGGCTGCACTGGCGTTTAGTCCAGTCCAGAAGGTTAAGGCAGAAGAGACGCGTTTAACTAACTTCGAAGCGTGGACTGAAAAGTTAGAAAAAGTTTTCAGTTGCTACAAGAGCAGTGAAGCTTACGGAAGCATTACAGATATAATTGAGGAAAGTGTAGAAAAAAACAAGAGTGCCCTTGAGTTTCATGAGTCGAATTCTTGTCCAGAATTCTGGGAGAACACAAGACTCGCAACAGGCTTAAACGTTGCAGTTCCGCTGCTAAAGGGCGCTCAAAGCCTAATCGACAATTAACAGAGAGGAAAAACAAATGCGAATTGGAATAATAGGCGGTTCAGGATACGTTGGCAGTGAACTGTTGCGACTGCTGCTTATGCACCCAGAAGTAGAGGTCACCATGGTGACTTCGCGTCAAAGCGCAGGAGAATACGTCTTTAACGTGCACCCGAACCTTCGAGGTTTAACTCAACTAAAATTTGTACCCCAAGACATGGCTGAGCTCCAAAAGAACTGCGACTTAGTCTTCACTGCTACCCCACACGGCGGCTCGGTGAACCTAGTGCCTAAACTTTTGGAAGCAGGCCTAAAAGTTATCGACATGAGCGCAGATTTTCGGCTTAAAAACCCAGCTGACTACGAATCTTACTATGGCTGGACGCATGCTCACCCCGAAATGCTAAAAGAAGCGGCGTACGGTTTGCCCGAGCTTCATCGAGACGAAATCAAAGCTGCCAAACTCGTAGCTTGCCCCGGCTGCATGGCAACATCCGCAATCCTTGGCTTAGCCCCCATAGTACACGCAGACCTCATATACACTGATAAAATTATAGTTGACCTCAAAGTGGGTTCCTCAGGAGGCGGCAGCAAACCAACCCCTGCTTCGCATCACCCTGAACGCTTCAGTGGAGTTCGCCCCTACCAAGTCGCGGGGCACCGTCACACTGCCGAAGTCGAACAGGAACTGACAGCTCTTAGTAGCGAACCAGTCAAAATCGGCTTTACACCCCACGCCGTAAACATGGTACGCGGCATCCTTTCAACAATCCACGCGTTCCCCAAACAACCCATCACAAGTAAAGACCTCTGGAAAGCCCTACGTGGTATGTACGGCACCGAACCCTTCGTGCGTTTAGTGAAGTACCAGAAGGGACCCTACCAGCTGCCCGACCCCAAAATAGTCATGGGCACAAACTTCTGCGATGTTGGCTTTGAAATCGATGAACATGCAAACCGCCTCATATTGTTCTCAGCCATCGACAACATGACCAAAGGTGCCGCAGGGCAAGGCGTTCAATGCCTCAACTTACTCATGGGAATAGACGAGACCACAGGCCTCAAGAGCACTGGGTTCCATCCGGTCTGATTGCCATGTTACTCGTCATTAAGATGGGCGGAAGCATCCTGAAAGAAGGTGCATCCACAGATCTAATCTCTGACCTCAAAGAAGTCGCCAAAGAAAACAAAATCATCCTAGTTCACGGAGGAGGAGTAGAAGTCACCGAAATCGCCTCAAAACTGGGCAAAGAACAAAAATTCATAATCTCACCCGAAGGTTTCCGCAGTCGCTACACCGACAAAGAAACCATCGAAATCTACACAATGGTTATGGCGGGCAAAATCAACAAGCAAATAGTATTAGCCTTGCAAAGCCAAGGTATCCCTGCTGTCGGTTTGAGTGGGCTTGACGCTGGAATATTGAAAGCTGAACGAAAAATCAAGCTGATTGCAGTGGACGAACGTGGTAGAAAGAAGGTCATGGATGGCGGCTACACGGGCAAAATTACCCAGGTCAACACTCAACTGCTGAATTTGTTGCTTGCGAATGGTTACATGCCAATCGTAACTCCTGTAGCTTTGAGCCAGGACTTTGAGCCGCTAAACGTTGATGGCGACAGAACTGCAGCCATAATTGCAGGTGCCCTCAAAGCTGACAAACTAATTCTGCTTACTGATGTTGAAGGTTTGATGCTCAAGGGCGAGCGGGTTCCAAAAATCGCCGCTACAGAAGTAAAAGAAGTCCTCTCCAAAATTGGCGGCGGTATGAGCACCAAAGTCCACGCAGGCTTGGAAGCCTTAAACCAAGGTGTCAAAGAAGTCCTCGTTACCTCCGGCACGGCAAAACAACCCATCACTTCCGCTCTAAATCATCAAGTTGGTACAGTGATAACAAGTGAATGACAAAGAAATAATGGAAACTGAAAACCGCTATTTAGCGAATGTCTTCTCCAAAAAAAACGTCGTTATCACTCATGGCAAGGGCGCGCTTCTATGGGACATTAACGAAAGAGAATACGTGGATTGCGCCAGCAGCTACGGCGTTGCAGCATTGGGTCATTGTCACCCAAAAATTGTGGCGGCAGTGAAGGCTCAGGCTGAAGAACTTATCACATGCCACAGCTGCTACTTTAACGATAAACGTGCCGAATTCATAGAAAAACTAGTCAAGATAACTCCCAAAGGCTTAGACAAAGCATTTCTCTCTAACAGCGGCGCCGAATCCGTCGAATGCGCCATAAAACTCGCCCGCAAATACACGGGCAAAACAGAAATCATCGCGTTAATGGGGGCATTCCACGGCAAAACCATGGGCGCCCTATCGGTAACATGGGACAAAAAATATCGCGAACCCTTCCTCCCACTCATCCCAGATATCAAACACGTTGCTCCTGATAATGCTGACAAAATCCGCGAATCCATAACCGACAAAACAGCCGCGGTACTCATGGAGCCGATACGCGGTGAAGGCGGTGTACGTGTTCCACCTGACGGATACTTGCAGGCAGTGCGGGAAATCTGCGACGAAAAAGGCATTCTGCTAATGTTCGATGAGGTGCAAACAAGTTTTGGGCGCACAGGTAAGCTGTTCGGGGGTCAAAATTGGGGCGTCACACCCGATGTTATGTGTTTGGCAAAGCCCTTTGCAGGGGGATTACCTATCGGCATAACTGTAGCTAAAGAAAACATTATGTCCTCGCTCAAAATCGGCGAGCATTCAACGACTTTCAGCGGAAGCCCATTGGTTTGTGCAGCAGGATGCGCCGCTATCGACGTACTTTTGGAAGAAGACCTCGCTGGCAAAGCAGCTATCAATGGCAATTACTTCAAATCTAAGCTGGAAGGGCTGCAGTCTAAGCATAAAATCATCAAAGAAGTCCGCGGCTTGGGCTTAATGCTTGGAATGGAACTCCGTTATGACGTTCACAATGTAATTCTAAAAGCGCTTGACAGAGGCGTTTTAGTGTTGGATGCAGGCAGAACTGTGGTTCGTTTACTGCCGCCACTTGTAATCGAGAAAGAGCAAATCGATAAAGCTATCGAAGTTTTAGATTCTGTTTTGGGAGAGGAAGAGAATGAGCGAGCAAGCGGTACGTTTTCTAACTAACCTCTTAGGTATCTACAGTCCCTCTGGGAAAGAAGAGGATGCATCTAACTTTTTAGATCTTGAAATGAACAAGATGGGTTTTGAGGTTGGCAAAGACGCCATAGGAAACGTAATTGGTGTCGTCGGCGAAGGCGAACCAGTTATTCTATTATGCGGTCACATGGATACCGTGGCAGGGCATCTGCCACTTCGCATAGATGAAGGAAAAATCTATGCTCGAGGTGCAGTGGATGCAAAGGGTCCGCTTGCCGCCATGATTATGGCTGCCGTTGAGGCTGCTAAAGAGCCTAACTTTAAAGGAAAAATCTTGGTTGCCGCCGTCGTCGAAGAAGAAGCTACAAGTCGCGGCGTCAAACACCTAATCACTCAAGGAATTACAGCTGACTACGCAATCTTTGGAGAACCAAGTGGGGTCGAAAACGTGACAATTGGATACAAAGGGCAAATTCAACTGAAAATCTTCCTCAAAACTGAAACAGGCCATGCCTCTACTCCCTGGTTCTACGATAACTCTTTGGAAAAAGCCTTTGAGCTTTGGAAACAAATCAAAAACGCATCTTCATATCCGTCGCTTGATCCGTCTGCTAGCCCATATAATGCTGTCACGGCATGTTTGGTTAAATTGGTTGGCGGCAGAGCAACTTCTGTCGTACCCTTCGAGGCTGAGATGAACCTTGACATACGAGTCCCAATCCAATTCTCTACCGCCCAAGTTCATGAGCAAATAGCGAAGATAATTGCCAAGTACCAAGCTGCCAACCCAAAAGTGTCAGTGAAAGCAACTGTTCTTGACACTGTTGAACCCTTCGAAGTTAACAAAGCTTCACCGCTAGTCCATGTGTTATCGTCGTCTGTTCGCAAAGTTCTAAATAAGCCTGCAAAGCTTCTTCACAAAACAGGCACAGGCGACATGAACATTCTGGGCAAAGCTATGAACCTACCCATCGTAACTTACGGACCAGGCGACTCCCACCTCGATCACACCTTAGATGAACACATTAAGGTGAATGAATACTTGGCTTCGATTGCGGTTTACAAGGAAACGTTGCTGCGGTTGGGCGAACTTCACAACAGCAAGAACAGTGCTCAAAAAGCACCTTGAGCTTTAGAGCATGGACCCACGTAGGATGTGTGTTTAAACAGTTTGTTATACACTATTATATACAGTTAGCCCAATCTGGATTAGTATCTTTAATTTTCGGTTGGGTAGACAAGTTTTTGAGCTTAAACGGCAAGTGTATAATGAGAAAACATGAGTAAAGACGGTTTTGTATCATCCATAAAAGAGGGCGAACTCAAAGAAGGCCACATGAAGGCCATACGGGTAAAGGGCAGACCAATCTTGCTTGTTCGGCAAGGCGGCGAAATATTTGGAATGCATAATGTTTGTCCACACATGGGCTGCACCTTTGAACACGGCATCTTAACAGACTTCCTTGTAATGTGTCCCTGCCACGGATGGAAATTCGACATAAGAACAGGCGAATACACCGAAAACAAACAGACCCCGCTTCAGACTTACCTGTGCAAAGTTGAAAAAGGAAAAATCTTCATAGAAATCGAAAAACCAAAATAAACAAACATGCACCGCTGATGGATTTAAGGGCAAACCTTGGGTCTAAACCCCTTGAAAACGTTTTCTTGCTCATTTTCATGTTCAAGACAACCAAGAAAAAACAAAAAGCAACCAACCGAAAATGCCGTCTCACAGTTGACATTGCCTATAAGCGGGTTGTGCTCTATGGTGGTTTCCCGAGGTTGAGAAAGTATGTTTGCCCAAATAGTGTTGGATTGTCAAACCCAAAAAGAAACCGTAAGTTGTGAATACTGTATTTTAAAGAAAAATTGCCATCTTCGTATGGCGTTTGAAGATAAAGCAAGTCCTGCGGAAATGCATGAGTCTTCGCCGAGTTTGATGGTTCCTATTTTGCTTGTGGAAGTGTAGTTTGTGGAAAGTCGCTTTTTTGGTAATGTCTTTAAACGATAGTGAAGGTAAATACAATAATCCGATGGATAAGTTAGGTTACGAGCATTTGCAAAGGCGGCAACCAGTTGAGTAACGACGATAATTTGCAGCATTCAAACAAAAAGAAGCGAAGCAAAGATTCCTTAACTGCCTCAGGAATAGCCGAGTACATCCGCTTCAACTGCTGCCCTAGATTCTTTAAACTAAGACTCCAAGACGATGACGAAGAAGAAAACCGTAAGTGGCCCGCTTTTAAGCCCATCAGCCCCCTGCTCTATGGTGTTGGGAAAACGCTTGAGGAAAAAAAGGTATCCGAACTCAAAGCCAAAGCCGCCGAATACCACGACTTTACCAAGTATGCTGAAAACGACCAGGCTGCCTTCAAAAATCTGCGTGCAATCATTGAGGAACAGATTTCCTCCAAAGAAAAAGTTGATAGTAAACCTGTTTTGCTCTATCAGGTTCCTATGATGGGTAAAATCGGGGTTTGGGACGTAAAAGGCATTGCTGATTTGATTGCCCTTTGGCCCAGCAAAGACGGAAAAGGAAAAGTTAGAATTTTTGAACTCAAGTCTTCTTGGCTAGAGCAGACTGCTCACCGAATCCAAGTAGCCATCTATGTGCTGCTTCTATCAAAAGAATTAGCGCCTCTATTATCTAAAATTGACATTGAAGGCGGAGTTATCAACAGAGAGACAAATTTAGAAAAACTCACCCCAGAAAAGCTGCCCAAATTCAAGCTAAGCCCCCTACTTCAGGATGTTGAACGCCTGCTTGCGGAAAATGGTGAGTTGAATCGCATTCATAAAACTCCTTTGCCAGATGTTGAGTATCAGCTTTGTTCAAGATGCGACAACTGTGGATTCAATGAATATTGTATTGTGTGTTCGGTTGAAAACGAGAGTATTGCGTTGCTTAACTTGAGCAGGGGTGAACAGAGGGCGTTTGGGCATTATGGAGTTAAGCGGCTTGAGGATTTGGCACGGCTTAAAGTTGTGATGGACTCCAACGATTTACGTCCCTACGACTTCAAGAGTATTCCGGCGTTAGATGCTGAGACGGTGCGTTTACTGGCTACCGACCGAGTTGTTGGCGCCAAGTTGGATTGGTTGGTTCAGCGTGCTCAATATATGCTTGGTGGAATCCGTCCCAGTAGCTCCAATGCAAGTAAGAGCAAGTATATGCCATGGCTGACGGGAACAGGGTATGGCGGTCTTCCCGAAGATAGCGCCCAAAACGGTGTGGACTCCGCACTCCTGTTTTGCCCAGACAGTATGATCCGCGTTTACCTTTTCGTTGAACGCGACTATATGTTGGATGTTACTTCGATGATAAGTGCAAGGGTGGATTGCACACGTCTCAAAGGTGACCCATTGGCTGTATCACATATAATTGCACGTCTTCCCGATGACCGAAAAGAATGTCTGGATGAAGAAAACAGACTTCTCGAAGCTTTTTTCAAAGACCTTACAGTTGCAATCACAAAAGTTGCCAACGAAATAGGCAGTCCTGACGAAGTTCCAATACACCTATATTTTTTCAGCCGAGGCGAAAGAGACATACTCATGGAAGCAGTCCGCCGCCAACCAACCTTGCTCGGCGCCATGGCAATCAGGGACCTTTTAGGTCTACGACAAGCCATCGACCAACCTATGTTCTCTATCATCCAAGACGAGGTAGTGCATAGAAAAGCACTCAAGTTCCACAGCACAGGGCTTCTACCCATCCTTGAGCAATCGTGCTTTTTTGAAAGCAATAAAGCTTGGTTGGCAAAGCGCAAAGACGGCTCAACTGTTGATTTGCGCTTGGTATTTCGCGACGGATTGTTCAATTTTTTACTTCCTTTCAGGCGAAATCCGGATGGGCCCATTCATTTTCTCGAGGGAGGCAATGGACACATAGATGGTTACTACCCTGCACGGGCTCGGTTTGGAAATCAAATCCCAATCGAGTACTTTTGGGCTGCCAAGAATCGTTTAGATAATTATCCCACGAAAGTTCTGCTTGAAAAACACAAATGGTGCGATTACGTCCAGAAGACAAGGCGAATCACTGATGAAGAGTTAAATTTGATGGGATTAAAGCTCTGTATGGCTCTGGAACTCATCGAGAGGTCATTGACGATTCGCAATAGGCGGCTGGGCAAAAAACCTATTGCTGTTCCCACCATTGCCAATTTCTCATTGGGTGCGGCGACGTTGGAGCGTGGCTGCAGAGAGTTTTTGGATTTGGAGTATTTCTCCAAGCGTCAAGAGATGTACCAGCATTACGCTTTGCTTCCTTACCAGCGAGTTGCGTCAGGCAGGTCACTGATTTTTGAGTGCACAGGTATCGATGAATCTGACAAAGATTTTGTGGTTCGGGGTAAACTTGTTTACGAAGGTATTGGTTTGCCCAAGGCTGACTGCGTGGCTAACGCTTGCAGAGTTAAAGGCGCGGATGGGTCGAGTTCGGGCGACTGGATGGTTGTGACTGAGCTTAAGCGCAGTGAGCAGGGGCAGTTTGAGGAAGCCCAGAAACGCTCCCCCTCCGAAGTGGAAAAATCCGCGCGGGCTATCGTGGAAAAAGTTGATGTGCGAAAGGGCGAGTTGGTTATTAACGTCGTTAGTTGGCCCAGCGGCAAGGGCAGAAAATACAGTGCTTGGCACAATCTTCCAACAACTGACTCTGAAAAAGCAAAGAGCAAGTATATGCAGCTCTTTGAAGTTGGGCGGCTTTACATTTTAGATGAGTTGGCAGACGACATCATATCTGACAGAGCAGCTAAATGCCTTGATTATCATGCCAACAATGTGCTCTACGGTTTGTTAGCAGGGTTCTTAGCAGGCAAATCTGAGGCGTCTTTACATACAGCTTTGCCAAAGAATGCGGCTTTGCCGTTTTTACGCTGGGTTGCAGGCAGACGCTTTTCCCCTAAAGCTGAGCAGCAACGTTTCATCGAGCGGGTTTTTGGGAAAGAGCAGATTGTGATGCTTCAGGGTCCACCGGGCACGGGAAAAACAGAGACGTTGCAGTTGACAGTTTTAGCCCATGTTGCCGCCCACCGAGCCGTTGGCAGGTGCAGGGTTTTGATGGTTGCTCCAACCCACAAAGCAATTCATGAGTTCGTAAGCAAACTTGCACGGTGCTGGCAGGAGTACTGCAGGGAAGGATGTAACGACCTAAAAGACCTAAACATCTACCGCGTCTTGAGCAGTTCCACTTCATCCGCCAAACCCATAGACGGAGTCACATACGTTAACTACAACGAAGACGAAGACACCCTTCAGGAACTTACAGATTGCCTGATGAACCAATCAACGTTAACTCCCATCGCTTCAGGTTCTGAGCCATTGATTTTGTGTCTCACTCCGCCAGGTTTGTATGGTTTAATGAAGAAAATTGGAGATTCCGAGCCACCTTGGGGTGAGGGCTTCTTTGACTTGCTCGTAGTCGACGAAGCCAGCATGATGCGCCTCCCTGAACTCATTCTCTCAGGCTCATTCTTAACCAAAGGCAGCCAAATTCTTGTAGCCGGCGACCATCGCCAACTGCCCCCAATCCAAGCGCACAACTGGGAAAAGGAAGATCGTCGAACCCTCGAAGAAATGGCATCCTTCCTCTCAGCCATGGATTTCCTTCGTTTACTGCGTCAAGAAGACCTCGGCATCGAACGCATTAGTTGCAAACACCCTGCAGATATTCCAGCTGAGCGGCTATGCGAAAGCCACAGATGCCACTCAGTGGTTGCGGAGTTTTTGCGGGAATGGGTCTATGAGAAGGACAAGATTGATTTTCGCTCCGACCAGAAAAGAACGTTGGCAACTTCGGCGCCTAAGACGAATGGTTTAGGGGTTGTTTTGGAGCCTGAGAACGTTTTCGTATTGATTGTCCACGATGAAGCTGAGAGTTTCCAGTCGAATCTGGTGGAAGCTTCAATCGTTGAGGCTTTGGCGCGTAACGTGAAATCTGAGGGTATAGGCGTAATTACGCCTCACAACGCGCAGAAAGGCTTGCTCAAAAACATGTTAGCGGAGGGCTGCGAAAACGCTCGAATCGACACCGTTGAGCGCTACCAAGGAGGCGAAGCAGACTGCATCATCATCTCATCCACCGTAAGCGACCCAGACTACGTCCGCAGCGAAAGCGACTTCCTGCTTAACTTGAACCGAATCAACGTAGCTATTTCCCGTATGAAGAAAAAGCTGATCATCATAGCTAGCAGGTCGATTTTTGAGTTCATGCCTCAAGACGCCAAGGACTACGACAAAGCGTTGCTGTGGCGTGGGATTTCGCAGACGGTCGGGTTTACAGCGGATTCCGCTGCGCAGTGGACAGGAGCTTTATCAGAGTTTCTCGGTCAGACAGCTTCCTCTGTGAAAGTTGAAGTTTACGTTAAATCAGATAATAAAGCCTAAATCCCTGACTCTATAAATACTGAAAAGAGCCACTTTATACTCAGGGCTTATCTTGAACCTTAAAAGTACATTTAATTTTGGCCTTGACGCCGTTGCACCCTACAGCTTTGAGCTTACCCTCCGAAAACCCGCAGGCTGGTATTGGTCGACTCCAGAAGAACAATACGAAAGCGGCATTTGCTGGAGCGCTACCCGTTTTAATATGGAACTCTTAGGTCTAAAACTGATTTCTACAGGAACTGTTGAGAAACCGCGGATAAACTGCGCGGTCTATTCCCATTCAAACAAGGATGATTCTGCCTAACAATCGATAATACAGATGCTAAAACGCGCCCTCAAAGTCGAAGAAGACCTGACTGACTTCTACAAACTCAGCCAAGACGACCCTATACTGCAGGGTGTAGTTAAGGACCTCTATGGCTTGCATACGATTGGTTGGCCAGAGCTGTTTCCAGCCTTAATCTTGGCTGTTTCTTTGCAGATGGCGCCCATGAAGCGAAGCCATCAAATGATGGATTTGCTTATGGAGAATTATGGCGAAGACGCCCACTTCGATGGAAAAACTGTGAGGTACTGGCCCTCTGCCCAAACCCTCTCTGCTACCTCTGTGGATGAGCTAAAAGACAAGGCTAAACTGGGCTACCGTGCCAAAAACCTCAAAGCTATCGCAACGCAGCTAATCCACGGCTTCCCCAGCATGGACGAGCTCTACGTCTTGGAGCCTGAAGAAGCCAAAAAACAACTTTTGACATTGCAGGGAATCGGTGAGTACTCTGCTGAACTGGTGATGCCTAAGACGGGTTTTCCGCTGGATGTTTGGAGCGCCAAAATCTTTAGCGTGTTGTTCTACGGTAAAATACCTGAAAAACCACGGGAAACGATACCTACCCTTAAAGAAACTGTGGAAAAAAGATGGGGCGCTTGGAGAGGCTACGCCTTTGTATATGTTCTAAACGACACGCCTTCGTTATCCAAACGAGTTGGCGTCGACTTGACTAAATTTTGAAAACCCACATTGTTGTTGTGTTAAGCCATCCACATACCCTTAAAGCGGTAACTACGGTAGTTTTCTTGATTGGTGTTTTAATTGGAAGAATCTAAACAGAAGTATTTTGCCTTTATAAAGCTGGGTTCTGCTGGGTCAGGAAAGTTGTATGGTGAAATAATGAAGTGGAAAGAAAAACCGATGAAAGGTGTTATGTTGGTGGAAGCTTATCAAGTGTTTGGCAGATGGGACTTCGCCGTTCTTTTCGAGGCAGACACGAATGAGAATGCGTTGCATTTTGTTGGCGACATTGTGCGCCCTATCGAAGGGGTCGTAGCTATGAGGACAATTCCGATTGCTTCTCTCCGAAAATGGGGCTAAACCGAACTTTTTGTGTGGGTAGTGTTTCGTGTTCCGATGTTTCGCAAGAAAGGTTGATTTTCAAATATTAGGTTTCTTTAGGTCTATTTCGTTTTGATGGGCGGTAGTTGAATGAGTGAGGAAAAAAAGCGCATTCTTGTAGTTGATGATGATGTAGATGTTTTGAGGGTTTTCAAAAGTATTTTAGAAAAAGAAGGTTACGTTGTTGAGACAGCTGAGACAGGTACAGAAGCCCTTGAAAAGATTAAAAAGGAAAAGTTTAACGTCTGTTTGATTGATGTTAGGCTTCCTGATATGGATGGAATCGAAATTCTCCGCCATATGGCAGATGGCTCTGAAACAGTCAAAATCATTGTTACAGGCTTCTCAACTGATAAAGTTGGCAAAAAAGCTGCTGACTATGGAGCTGACGATTTTCTGGTCAAACCAGTCAAACCTGGAGAACTCATTGCTACCGTGAGGGACAGACTAAGTACAATTCAACGTGAACGCTGACTTTACAGTGCAGTTGGACATTTTAGATTCTAGGTGATGAATTCAAAGGTACTTTAAATAAGGAAAGCATAAAAGAAAACATGCGAACTTAGTCAAGTTAGGGATTACTACATGAGCCCGAAATGGCTATCAAACATAATTAACCCGCCAGGTCCGCCTAAAGCGAAAATTGAATTAAACGTAAACAAGCCCCAGTTTTTTCTGGGAGAAAACCTTACAGGTGGAATAAGAATTTCTTCAGATGAAGAATTCGATGTTACCCGGGCTGTTGTCTGGCTATCATGTAACGAGAATCTTAAAAAAACCCGCGTTATCGGCAACCAGTATGGTACTCAACAAGTTGAGTACTGGGACAATGGCGTGATCTATACGACTTCCTGTGTTTTGTTTGGGTCTTCACGGGTTCCCGCCGGGTTTGAGGCTTCATACCCGTTTTCTCTGGTGGTTTCCTGCGCGGCTAAAGAAACCACTTACAGTGTTGACCATTATGTGAAGTGGTTTTTGTACGCGGTCCTGGATGTCGTGGGTCGTCCCAAAGTTCAAACGATAGGTTATGAAGTGCAGGTAGGTAGGCCGCAGGTCAATCAGTCTTCAAGCACAGTTGTGAAAGAAGTACAACGTGAGGTGGTGTTAATTCCGTGCTCTTACTGCAGTGGACTTATGCCTCAGACCTCAGTTTTCTGCCCAAACTGCGGAGCCAGAAGAAAGAATTAACCGGGCAATAATTTACAAGATAAAGGGAACTACCGTAACTAACACAACGAGAATTACGCAAACCGCAGTTGTTGCCAGAGTCGCTACACGGATTGCTCTTTCACTCATTCTGTTGCCCCCAACTTTCTTCAACGCTATGTTGAGGATTCTGCCTCCATCCAGCGGATAGATCGGTAAGGCATTGAAGATTGCGAGGTTAAAATTGATAAACCAGACCCAGAAGAGGACATTGGCTATTATTTGCCATTGTGGTCCTATCCATGAAGTGTAGAATGGCGCTAGGGTATCCGAAAAGGGCACTAGACCCTGAGCTAAGGTTGGAGGCGCCAAATACATAGCTAACCTGTCAATAGAGAACGTTCTGTAATTGTCTAGTCGCGCTTGGGTCATCAAGTCGCTGCTTAGTATGCCCATGACAGTGCGGTTTTCCGAGGTTGTTAGGTTGATGGTGGTTGAGTAGTGATATGTCCATTGGTTGCCCCTTGCCACCGTCACCTGCATCATATCTCCCACAGTCTTGTTGTCTAGTATCGTTCTCAAATCCGCTGTGCTGTTGATCTTTACATTATCGACTGAAACAATAACGTCGTTGGGCAGTAGTCCCGCGCTTTGAGCCGGCATCCCCGCTGTTACATCGTTGATGTATACACCGTTATCGATTACTGGGGTCAAGCCTCCGACAAGAACTAAAACCCCTAACAGACAGACGATTGCAATGATGATGTTTGCGCCAACTCCGCCAGCCATCACTTTTAGTGCCGATCGGGGTTTAGCTTTCTTAATTTGTTCTTCATCAACATCTACAAAAGCGCCAATTGGAACAAACAGGAAAAACAGTAGCCCACTGGACTTGACGTTCAACCCTACATTTCTGGCGATGATTCCATGTGCTCCTTCATGAACCATGATGGCAATCACTATCGCAATCCATCCGTAGACTATTGGAAGTATCGGGTTGATTCCAGGCAACAACAGAATTGCTCCAGGACCCAAATCCCGAACTGCTTGACCAACCGCGGGGGTTGATACTAAACCGATTAGGCTGTTAACTATGAGGTAGAGTGCTATTCCAGCGACGAAGGGAACCAGCAAAAGAGCTATCCACGAAAGATATCGTGAGGCGCGCAGGGAACCGAGTTTGTCGAAAACTTTGGCGAACAGTTTTGTTCTGATGATTAGCATTGGAAAGTTGAATTCGATTCTTTTTTGTTTTGTTTCTTGTTGTTGGGTTTCGATGTCGGGTTCCAATCTGAAAATCGCTCGACAAAAAACGTGTCTTCAGGAAAATAAACCTTTAGAGTGAAATATCAAAGTAACCCTTAAAACAAGGCAAATTAGTGAAAAATTCAGTTTTTAGTTTCGCAAACCAACTTCAACCAAAAAACTGGTGTCAATAGAAGCAACAATTTTCAACAAAACAAAAGTTAAAAATCAATTCACAAATCTTAAAAGCCCGACCCCCAAATAAACGATTCATTACTCACAGGGTGTTACGATGGGTTTCCTTAAAAAATTTACAAACAAACTTACTGCCCCTGAGGCATACGTCCAATTGAGACTTACCAAATTACTCGGTAGCATTAGGAGAAAACCTGCAGGGAACACTCAACGTAAATTCAAAAGAGGACTTTGAAACAACCGAAATTCGATGCGAAATTGCTTGTGTTGAACGTGCTAAAGTTATAAGACAAGTCTATGATGCTAGTCTCAAAAGGGCAATTCCCCAAATGGTGGATGAATCTGCGGTTATTTACAGTGCAAAACCAGCTCTTTCTGGTGCTTCGCACTTTACAAACTGCGAAAACCGAAGCATACCCATCAACATTAACATTCCAGCTGGGGCAAGACCAACGTATACAGGTGTAGACAGACGGGTAACATGGACCATAAAAGGTGTTCTCGCCGTGGACGGCAGACCTGACAGGACAACTGAAACCTGCGAAATTCAAGTTATAGCTCCGATCGCGCAGGTTCAGGCGGCTACAGTGAAAAGGGAAGTAATTCGAACAGTTGTAATGATTCCTTGCAAGTACTGCCAAAGCCTCATGGACCAAACTCTGACGGTTTGCCCTAACTGCGGCGCAAAAAGAACCGTGTAGAGAAATGAAAAGATTCGCTGGCTTCTTCTTTTAAAAAGCCCTTGATTGTTTGCGCCTATTTGGATAAGATAACACGTGCCTTTTGCTTTTTTGGCTGGGCATCCCCATTTAGAGTTTCTTCCAAAAACGTTAAATTGCCTGCTTCCCTGTTTCTAGTGTTCCTGAATAAGCGTTTGGGAGAATGGTCATGAAGATCATTTCAAAACCTGATTTTCAAGATTTCGTAAATAACTTGATAAAAGATGAATCATTGAACGTTGTCGGGGTAAAATCTCGAGGCAACAAATTTGCTTTTGCACCCCTAGAAACAGCTGAGGAATTACGACTTGACTACGATGTCACTTTGCTACCCCCGAAAAAATACTTCTTTCCCCAGCGAGAAACCCTATTTACCTATGCCTTGTCGGGTGGATTTTCGGCTAAGCAGCCTGATGAAGTAAAACCCATGGTAATAATCGGCGTTCACCCCTATGATATCGTGGCTTTGCTTCACATGGATGAAATCTTTAGGGAAACAAAATCCGACCCCTACTACTTCAAAAAACGTGAATCATCAATAATCATAGGCGTTAACATCCAAAAACTCTCAAAATGGAATTTCTCTTCCGCTATGGGATCTTCCTCTGTTGACTACGGCTATGACCTCATGTTAACTGACTTAGGCAACAGGTACATCGTAAACGTTGGGTCACAAAAAGGAGAAGAATTGCTCTCCAAATACGCCAAAAACGTAACAGCTGCCTTGGCACGCGACATACAGGTTGCTGGACAGAAAAAAAGAGAAATCATGAATCTCTCCCAACAAAACTTTGATTTTAACCCTGAGCTAATACCTGAGCTGCTAAAAGACTCCTATGAAAAAAGCGGTTTCTGGGAAAAGCATTCTGAAAAATGTTTAGCCTGTGGCTCATGCGTCCTTGTGTGCCCCACCTGCTACTGTTTTGACGTTAAAGATAATCCTGACCTCACCTTGGAGGCAGGCGAAAGAATTCGGACATGGGACGGTTGTCTGCTTGAGGATTTTGCCAAGATTGCTTCAGGAGAAAACTTCCGTGCAACCCGACCGACAAGGTATCGTCACCGTTACTTCAAGAAGGGAAAGTACCTCTTTGACCGCTTCGGTTTCGTTTCATGTGTGGGCTGTGGCAGGTGCTCTTCAAACTGTCTCCCAAACATAGCCAACCCCGTAGACGTATTCAACGACATGTACCATGAAAGCCAAATTAGCGGCAACCAACTATCGGCATCCGTTGCTCCAGACGTTAACATTCAAACTGAAGGAAACATAAATTTTGTACCCAAATTAGCTACCATAGTTAAAAAGACACCGATGACTTCGCTTGAAACTCTCTTTGAAATAAGATTAGACGATGGTTCAACACTTAATCATAAACCGGGTCAGTTTGTCGAGGTTTCAACATTTGGCATAGGTGAAGCCCCTATTTCTTTGTCTTCTTCACCTACAAAGAAGGACACTTTTGAAATCTGCGTTCGTAGGTTAGGAAATGTAACCACTAGACTGCACAAACTAAACGAGGGAGACAAATTAGGCATCCGCGGACCCTTCGGAAACGGCTTTGACGTTGATTCACTGATGGGCAAAGACCTATTGTTCATTGCAGGCGGTCTTGGGATAGCTCCTTTAAGGTCGCTATTCAATTATGTGCTTGACAACCGGAAAGATTATGGAAAAGTCTTCTTGCTATATGGATGCAAGGAACCTAAGGAATTGCTTTTTGGTGAAGAAATGATGGCCTTAGCTTCAAGAGATGATGTTGAGTTTAAATCAACTGTTAACTGGTGCCCCGAAAACGAAGTATGGAATGGGAGCATTGGTGTGATAACGACGCTTATTCCACAGGTTTCTTTTGACCCAGAACAAACCCTTGCCATACTCTGCGGTCCGCCAGTCATGTACAAATTTGTAATCGCCGACTTAAAAGTCAAAAAAGTTCCAGATGATCACATAATAATGTCGCTTGAACGTAGAATGAAATGCGGTGTAGGAAAATGTGGGCACTGCCAAATCAACCAAATCTATGTCTGCAAGGATGGTCCTGTGTTTAATTATGCAAAAATAAAAGGTGTTCCGGAGGCACTATAGATGAAACCTAAAGTTGCATTCTTTGATTTTGCAGGTTGCGAAGGAGATCAGCTCCAAGTTGCAAACCTCGAAGAAGACCTTCTGGCTCTTTTGGGTCAAGTGGAAGTTGTGACCTTTAGAGAAGTCATGAAGGAACAAAGTGACGACTACGCTATCGCGTTCGTAGAAGGGTCATGTACCAGATTGCAAGATGAAGACAGGCTAAAGCAAATACGGAAAAACGCCAAAATCGTGGTGGCAATCGGGTCTTGTGCTGCAATTGGTGGCATCAACTCTTTGAGAAACTACAAGGATTTAGATGCAGTTAAAAAAACGGTTTATGGAGAAAACGCACGACTTTTTGACTCCTACGCCGCAAGACCCATCGACGCAGTAATCCCCGTTGATGCATACGTATATGGATGCCCAATTGATAGAGAAGATTTCTTGCAAGTGGTCAAATCGCTACTAATGGGAAAGAAGCCTGAAACACCCACCTATCCCGTCTGTGTTGAATGCAAAAAAAATGAAAACGTCTGTGCTTTCGAACGTGGTCAATACTGCGTTGGAACAGTTACTAGGGCTGGTTGCAACTCATGTTGCGTTAACGAGGGAACAATTTGTTGGGGCTGCCGCGGGTTAGTCGATAATCCAAACGAGAATTCCCAAAAAGAAGTTCTCATAAAGTACGGTCAAACAGTTGATGATGCTATAGCTAAGTTTAGGCTTTATTTTGGTTGGCAGGAGGCAAAAAGATGAGTGAAACTAAAAATGTAGACGTAAATGTCCATCACATAACACGAGTTGAAGGACACGGAAACATCAACGTATCCATAAGAGATGGCGCGATAGAAAAATGTGAATGGAGCATCCCTGAAGCGCCACGTTTCTTCGAAGCCATGGTTGTGGGAAGGTCTTGGAATGAGTTGCACCACATTACTTCGCGTATTTGCGGTATCTGCTCCATCGGCCACACTCTTGCATCGTTGAAAGCAACTGAATCCGCTCTTGGCATACCTATAAGTGAACAGGACCTAAAACTCCGAAAATTAGCTCTACACGCCGAGAACATGCAGAGCCACATTTTACATCTGGGCTTTCTGGTTCTTCCCGATTTAATGGGCGTTGGTTCAGTTATTCCCCTTGCATCAACAAACTTGCCAGAAGTAAAAATTGTTCTCCAGCTTCACCGAACTGCAAACGAAATGTCAAAGTTGCTCGGCGGTAGAACCACTCATCCGCAGCGACTAATCCCCGGTGGTTTCTCAAAAATTCCCTCAATGAGGGAACTGGTAGCTATGAGGCAAAAGCTGCAGGATGCTGTTCCGAACCTTCAAGCCGTCGCTGGACTGTTTAAGAGTTTAGCAGACAACTTCCCAAGTTTTGAGAGAGAAACAGAATTCATCGCGCTAACAAACCCAAATGAATACGCACTTTACGACGGTGATATCGCTTCAACTGACACGGGTGCAGCTCCAACCAATGAATATCTCGCATACACAAACGAATACGTCGTTCCCCACTCTACAGCTAAATGGGCAAAGCATACCCGTGACTCCTACATGGTGGGGGCTTTAGCTAGGTTAAACATCAACTACAAGAAACTCTCACCCCTAGCTCAAACAGTCGCAGAAATGTTTGACGTCAAACCCCTGTGCTATAATCCGTTCATGAATAGTATTGCCCAGTTGGTTGAAACGGTTCACAGCGTCGAAGACTCTATACGCCTAATCAATGAGCTTGAAGCCGCGGGACTTAAAACACAACCAGACTACAACAATCCAACCATAAAAGTGAAGGCAGGAAGCGGCGTTGGAGCAGTCGAAGTACCCAGAGGAATCCTGTTCCACGATTACACCTACAACGACAAGGGAGTTTGCACCAAAGGCAATTGTGTAATCCCAACCAATCAAAACCACGGCAACATTTCACTGGACATGAAAGCACTGCTACCTCAAGTTCTCAACAAAACGCAAAAAGAAATCGAACTCACCCTAGAAATGTTAGTTCGCGCCTACGACCCCTGCATATCCTGCTCCACACACGTGGTAAAAATCGATTTAACCTAAACCTTATTTCCCGAAATCCCACTCACTAAATTACGGGGAGCGATGGTTTATAGGAAATCTTAAAGGGTTTTTCAGTCCCCAAGCAATCGCTGTTATTGGGGCAAGTGAACGGGTTGATTCCTTAGGAACCCGAATACTCCGCAACTTAATCGGGACATATTGGGGGAAAATTTTTCCAGTCAATTCTTTTAGGCAAACCGTCCAAGGACTCGTTGCCTATCCAAGCATAGACCGTGTGCCATCAAAAGTAGATCTTGCAATCATAGCAACTCCAGCCCACACCGTTCCTCAACTTGTTGAGGAATGTGCCAGAACTGGCGTTTTGAATACGGTTATTGTTTCTGCTGGTTTTGATGAATGCAGTACAAACGGTCTGGAACTTACACGGAGAATTTTAGATTGTAAACGCACCTATGGCATGAGAATAATAGGGCCAAACAGCTTTGGCATCATACGACCAAATTCAAATCTGTACGCAACCTTTGCAGAAAAGAAAGCGTGCCCCGGAAAAATTGCTTTCATATCCCAGAGCGGAGCTTTTTGCGGTTCAGCATTGGATTGGTCCTTGGAAACTCAAGTTGGACTCAGCGCTATTGTCTCAACTGGCTCGACGATTGATATTAACTTTAGCGATTTAATCGAATATTTTGGAAATGACCCTCAAACACGAATCATAATGCTCTACGTTGAGTCGATAAAGAATGCAAGAAGTTTCATGAGTGCAGCAAGGGGCTATGCAAAAACAAAACCCATAATCATTGTAAAACCTAACCAGACAGATGAAAATCGGCATCTTGCAATCTCGGACACGAGTCAACTAAACGAAGCCCTGCATGATGCGGCGTTTCGGAGATGCGGTATCGTTCGGGTTGAGACGATTAACGGTCTTTTTGACTGCGCCAAGACTCTATCGATGCAGTCAAGCCCAACTGTTCCCGACTTAATCATCATAACAAACGCGGGTGGCCCAGCTTTGATGGCTTTAGACCAGATAAACAGGCGGGGCGGCAAGCTCGCAGAAATAAATGATTCGACTTCCCAAGCCCTGAGAAGCATTCTACCCTACTACTGCGACTTAACAAATCCAATCGACCTTTTAGAGGAAGCCCCTCCTGAAAGATATCAAAAGGTACTACAAACCTGTATAGACGATAACTCAAACAGCAACCTTCTTGTAATTTATGCTCCAACAGGAATAACCGACCCGCTCAGCTTAGCCAATATAGTCATAGATTCTGCCAAGCAAACACGAAAAAACATCTTCGTTTGCCTTATGGGCGAAGACCCCAAATGCCAAGAAGCAAGAAGAACTCTGCATAGAAACGGTGTTCCAGCCTTCCGAACCCCTCAGGAAGCCGTCAGAACATTCATGAACATTTACACCCGCACACAAAACTTAGAGTTGCTCTACCAAACTCCCGAAGAAATTCCTGTAGACCAGACCTCACCAACCTATCTTAAGGGGATTTTGAGGCATGCATTCAGCGAGGGTAGAGAGACTCTAAACTTAACTGAGTCTCTCCAATTCTTGGCAGCCTACAAGATACCTACCGTAAAAACGCTAATCGCTAAAACCGCCGAAGAATCAACCGCTTTCGCTTCCCAACTCGGTTACCCAATAGTTATGAAAACCCTAAATTCACAATATAGCGTTAAAAACGAAACTCAAAGCCTTGTCTACGATGTTTTTTCTCCTGCCCAACTCAGCTTCCACTTCCAACAGTTATTCGATGAGAGCGAGCAAACAACGGAATTCCAAGGAGTTGCAATCCAACCAAAAATTCTACACGCCCCATGCAGACTATTTTTAGGATCAAGAAAAGACCCTCAGTTTGGTTCAATTATAAGTTTGGGAACAGGAGGCGCTTTAGTCGAAAAAGACAGGGAACTGAGCGTTGGTTTTCCGCCGCTAAATCAGGTTCTTGCTCGCCAAATTATGGAAAACACTAAAGCGCTGCAGTATTGCAAAGACGCGTGCGCTAATCAGCTTGAAACTGGATCAATTGAAGAAATCATGATTAGGTTCTCTCAGCTTGTTGTTGATTTTCCTGAGATACGAAAGATTGACATAAACCCCATAATCATTAAGGACAGCAAGGCATGTGTAGTTGATGCGCAAATCGCTATTGATTTGCAGAGGTTTTTACGCCCAGGAGCTGAACACCCCGAAAACTTGGTTATTGCACCCTACCCCAAAAAATACGTTACAAAGCGAACTCTAAAAAACGGCGTGAAAGTGACACTTCGACCAATAAAGCCTGAGGACGAAAAGAGATTCGATGCCCTCTTCAAATCCTTATCTGTGCAGAGTGTGCGATTCAGGTTTTTTGAAACCATAAAGGAAATGTCGCATGATACTTTGTCTAGGTACTGCAATCTCGATTATGACCGAGAAATCGCTATAGTCGCCGAGCTCGATGACCGGAGTCTTATTGGGGTTGTGAGGTTGATTTTTGATGCTGAAAGAAAAAAGGGTGAATTCGCTGTTATGGTGAGTGATTCGTGGCATGGGTTAGGGTTGGGCTCAAAACTTATGGACTATATCTTAGACATTGGGAAGGACCTGAAATTAGAATCGATTTACAGCGATGTTAGTCCTGAAAATAAAAAGATGCTTAATTTATGCGGTAACAAAGGCTTCACAGCTAAATCGGAAGATGAATATTCTATTTTTATGTCTTTGACTTTGGTTCCTTAGATGTTCAAGTCGTTTAGGAACTTCCAGAAATCCTCGATACACCTAATAATTCTTAGTTCTAGGTAGCGCGCTTCAAAATTGCCTTCTTCGTCGATGGGGTCTCTAAAGAAACCGACGGTGTAGGGATATCCATTTTCAAACATTGGGCTATCCACAATATCCGCTAGAACTGCGTGGAGGTTGCTCCGCTTATTTCTTTTGTCGATAAAGTGCACGGCGTAGAAAAGGTATTTTCTTCCTTCATTTCCCGCGGCTGGAAAGCTGATTATCCAATCCATTTCTTGGAAATAAAATTTTTTAGATCTTGTTTCCATAGAATCCCTTATCTCTGATTACTCTGTTAGAACGTAATAATTAATTAATCTTAATAAGAATGGAAAAAATTAGCGAGAGAATTAGTTTTTGTCTAATTTGAACTCTTCATGCATCGCTCGGACGACGGCTACTCCGTCCTTCTCTTTGACGACAAACGATATGTTTAGCTCAGAGCTGCCTTGTGCAATCATGCGGATGTTGATTCCTTTCTTGGCGACTGTGTTAAAGATTCTTGATGCTACACCAAGTGTGCCTTTCATGTTGGCGCCCATAACTGCGATTACCGCAACGTCGTCTTCGGCTGAAATTTCGCTTACAACTCCGCCTCGTTCAAGCAGGGCGATTTCGAGGTTGCTGATTGCCCTTCCTAAGAGTCCCCGCTTGATTATCATGGAGATGTTGGCTTCTGAAACCGCAGTGGAAATCATCATGACGTTTATGTTGTTCTTGCCAAGGACATCGAATACTTTGGCGTAGCTTCCTGGAGCTCCCACCATTGCTGCGCCGTTAACGTTGAGCATGGCAACGTCCTTTATCATGGCAACTGCTTTGACTGCTTCTTTTACTTTGGCGTTAGGTTCCTTGGTTATCAGGGTGCCTGGGTTTTCTGGGTGGAAAACGCTGCGTATCCTGACAGGGATGTTTTCTTTTATTACCGGTCCGAGTGCGCGTGGGTGCATGGCTTTTGCGCCGAAAATTGCCATTTCCGCAGCTTCTTGATAACTAAGCTGAGGCAGCATTCGGGCGGATGGGACAATTTTGGGGTCCGTGGTCATTATACCGTCGACGTCTGTCCATATCCAAACTTCATCAGCTTGAACTGCCACGCCAACGATGGTTGCAGTGTAATCTGAGCCTCCGCGTCCAACAGTGGTGACGACGCCATCTTGGTTGGCTGCAATGAAACCTGTGATCACTGGAATCGTCCCCTTCTCTAGAAGAGGGATGACTCGTTCGCGGATCAGGTGGGTGGTGAAGTTCATTAGTGGGTTGGCTTCGCCAAAGTTTGAATCCGTAACGATGCCTGCTTCTTTACCTGTTAAACACTGGGATTCAAGTTTGTGATCTTTTATGGCGCCCCAAACGATCGGTGCAGATAAGCGTTCTCCAAAAGAGGAGACGTAGTCTTTGGATTTTGGTGTAAGTTCACCGACGTAGCATATGCCTGTTAGTACTTTTTCTAGTTCAGAAATTGTTTTTTCGGTGATTTGGGCGACTTCTTTTTGAATTTGTTTATTCCTTATGGCGGTTGAGATTGCTTCTTGATGCTTTTGGAGTAGTGTTTTTGTGAAGGTTTCGATGTTTTTTTCGTCGCTTTTCTTTGCTTGGCAAGCAACCTCGATCAAGTTGTTAGTAACGCCTGCCAACGCTGAAACAACAACGGCAACTCTGCAATCGTCATTGATGTATTGTGAAACAAGGTCAGCTACATGACGTATGTTTTCGCCGGTGCCAACGCTGGTTCCTCCGAACTTCATCACTATCTTTTTCATTTTATTCAGCCTTTTTTAGTTTAGTAGTTTGGTTGCTAGTTTACGTCTTATATCTAAAAGGTCCCTTAAAACTGCACTGGCAGTCTCAACGCCGCCTGCACCTCTGCCGATAAGTGTTTGTTCTCCCGCATATTCGGTTGAGAAAGTTATGGCGTTTAGTACTCCGCTGACACATAGAGGGTTGTTTTTGGGGATTTCCGTCGGCTTCACTGATACTTTATCGTCGTCGATCGCGCCGATGAGTTTGATTGTGTTGCCTCTCTTTGAAGCTTCATCAAGAGCTTGCAAAGCCACGTCGCGGATTCCTGTTCGATCTACATCTTTTAGGGTTATTTTTTTGTTCATTATCCAGTTTGACAAAATGACAACTTTGCAGGCAGTATCAAACCCATCAATATCCATAGATGGTTCCCTCTCGGCGTAACCGAGCTTCTGCGCGTTTGCGAGGGCATCTTGGAAATTCACTCGGTTTTGAGTCATCTCCGTTAGGATATAGTTAGTTGTGCCGTTTAGTATGCCGCGTATCGCAAGAATTTTATCTCCTGCGAGGCATCTTTTGGCGAATTCAAGCATGGGCGTTCCGCCACCGACTGTGCCGCTGAACCGCAAGTAAACATTGTTGTACTCAGCGAGTTCTGTGAGGGCTGGCATGGCTAGGGCTAATGGTCCCTTGTTGGTTGTTACGACATGTTTGCCCGTTTTGAACGCTTTAGTTATGTGTGATAGGGCTGGTTCACCGTTCTTGATGTTGACGGGGGTGACTTCAACGACCACTTCTGCTTCAACCGACTCAATTACGTCTAACGCAGAGATTCCTTTTTGCCCAAAATCGGGGTCTGAAGAAATTGGATACCCGCGCTGTTTAATTGCTTCCAGTTTCTCAGGGCTTAAACCTCGAGGGTTAATTACTGCGCCGTCTATGTCTGCGATTGCAACAATCTTTGGGTTAAACCCGTAATCCTTGACTTTTTCTACGGATCGGTGGGTCAGAATGGTGGTTACGCCTTTTCCGACTACGCCGTAGCCAACTAAAATAATCCTCATTTCATATCACCGTGCAAGAATCACTTTTTGTTTCGATAAGCCCAATGCATCTTCAATGGCTGAAATATTTGCGTCAACCTCAACTGGCTTCTCACTCATCTTAACTGCAGTATCGGGGTCTTTGAGCCCATGACCCGTAGTAACACAGACAACCCGCTCATCCTTGCTAATCACGCCATTTTGGACCAGTTTCTTTAAGCCAGCGATGGATGAAGCACTTGCGGGCTCAACAAATATTCCTTCGATTCGGGCAAGGATTTTTTGAGCATCCAAGATTTCGTCGTCTGTAACGGTTTCGGCGGTTCCGTGTGATTCGTGGATGGCGTTAACGGCTTTTTTCCAGCTTACAGGCGCACCAATACGGATCGCTGTTGCCACCGTTTCAGGATGCTCTACAGGGATGATTTTGTCGCTGTTAGTTTTAATCATCTGGGCAATCGGTGAAGAACCTGCGGCTTGTATTCCCGTCATTTTGGGCAAATTTTTTATATAGCCAAGCCGGTAGAATTCGCTTAGACCTTTCCAGATGGCACTTATGTTTCCTGCGTTGCCAACTGGGACTATTATGCGATCTGGCGCATCGTTGTTTAGTTGCTCGCAGATTTCGAAGCCGAGAGACTTTTGTCCTTCAATACGGAACGGATTAATTGAGTTCAACAGGTAAATGCTCTTATGTTTCTCGGCAAGCTTTAGCACGAACTCTAAAGCTTCATCAAAGTTTCCTTTGACTTGGAGGACTTTAGCACCGTGAATCATGGCTTGGGAGAGTTTGCCGTAAGCAATTTTGCCTGAAGGAATGAGGACGGTGCATTTTATTCCTGCACGTGCGGCGTAGGCGGCCAGGCTTGCAGATGTATTACCTGTTGATGCACAGATAACGTGTCTTGCACCGAGTTCCACTGCTTTTGTTACGCCAACAGTCATGCCTCTGTCTTTGAAGCTGCCGGTGGGGTTTTCACCCTCGTTTTTGACGTAGAGGTTTTTGAGTCCTAACTCTGAACCTAACCGTTCCGAACGGTGCAATCCTGTACCGCCTTCGTTTAAGGTGACTATTTTTGTGGCTTCATGGATTGGCATAAAGTCGCGGTAACGCCAAACCGAAAGGGGCTTGCTTAGCCAACCGCTTTCTTTGAGAGTCTCCGATAACTCTTTGAAGTCAAACTTTATCTCCAGAATATCTCCACATTTTTTGCAGAAGTAAACAATCTCATCTATACCGTAGGTTGTTTTGCAGTTTATGCATTCTTGATGAACCATTCATTTGCATCTCCATTGGTTAAGCGGCTAATGCGCTTTATTCCCGCAGTAAACATTATTAATTTTGCTACAACTTTTTGCCAAACTTAGCCCACCAGATTCGACAAAACCTCGTAGGTTTTCAAGCTGTCTTTTTTCTCAACCACCATAATGGTCTCAGTCCAGCAGGAGATGAACTCCACAATGTTCACATTTTGTTCCGCAAGTAAGGTTGCTAAAAACGCAACAACTCCCGGCGTAGCTTCCAATTCCTCAGGTGAGTGTACAACAATCATCGTGCAGTTTTCATGTTTTACAAGCGTGCTTATTCGCTCAGGCATATCGCTACGGTCCAGCAGGTAAACGAATTTGTCCAGTAAATCAACTTTCATGCCTGTCTTTGTCTGTAGTTCTTTGCCTGTTATCATGACGGCTTTTCGGTCGTAAACAGCTATGTTGCTGCGTTTGAGAAGTGCCAGCACTTTTTCTTCTCTTTTCTGTTTGTGTTTTTGCAGTTCTTCTGAGTAGCGGCGTAGGGCGGCTTTTATGGCGCTGGTGTCGTCGGTTTTTAGTTCTTTTTGGATTTGTCGTGAGAGCTCGCTTAGGTTGACTATTCCTTTTTCTAGGGCTTCGAGTAGATAGGGTTTGTTTCGCAGATGGCTTCTCACATTTTGAGCTACTGTCATGATGTCTGTGAATGTATCAAATGGTACATTTAAAGCTTGTTAAGTAACAAAAAAGTCACAAGGTTTAAAAATACAGCCCTCAAGGTAAGGGAAACAATTTAAAACAAAAAATGGGGGAGCAATCACATTACCGAAAAATTTATCCTAGCATACTCCGGCGGATTAGACACATCCGTGTTAATCAAGTACCTCCAAGAAAAATGTAACGCACAAGTAATAACAGTAACCGTTGACGTTGGTCAACAAGAAGACATCAAAGGGGCTGAGGAAAAAGCTAAAAAACTCGGTGTCGTCAAACATTTCTCAATCGACGCCAAAGACGAGTTTGCCAAAGACTACATCTTCCCAGCCATAAAAGCTAACGCCCTCTACGAAGGCAAATACCCCATAAGCACAAGCCTATCCCGACCATTAATCGCCAAAAAGATGGTTGAAATCGCCGAAAAAGAAGGTGCAACAGGCTTAGTTCATGGCTGCACCGGCAGAGGAAACGACCAAGTTCGTTTTGACATAACACTTGGAGCCTTAGCACCTGGAAAACAGATTCTTGCTCCAATACGCGAATGGGGTCTAACCCGAGAAGAAGAAATAGCTTACGCCAAAACAAAAGGCATCCATGTCTCTGAAGCAGCAAAAAAATACAGCATCGACGCAAGCGTTTGGGGACGAGCCATCGAATGTGGACTCCTCGAAGACGCAAGCCAAGTTCCACCAGACGATGCGTACGAATGGACTGTTGCTCCTGAAAAAGCCCCTGACAAACCAGAAATAGTCACGATCACCTTTGACCTTGGAGTCCCAGTCGCGGTTAACGGCAAAAAAATGGCGCCTCTCCCACTGATAGAGGAAGTTAACAAGATAGCTGGCAGAAACGGCGTCGGACGCATCGATCATATAGAAGACCGTATTGTCGGTTTGAAATCACGCGAAGTCTATGAGTGCCCCGCAGCCGTTGTCATATTGGAAGCGCATAAAGACCTCGAAAAAATGGTCATGACCCGTCATCAGGTCCTCTTCAAACAACAAATCGATGCTCAATGGGTATTCTTAGCATACGCTGGCTTGTGGGTTGACCCCTTAAAAGATGATTTAGACGCCTACATAAATCACTCGCAAGAAAATGTAACAGGCGAAGTCAAACTCAAACTCTACAAGGGCAGCCTCATCGTCATTGGACGTAGCTCACCAAACTCACTCTACGACAAAAACCTAGCCAACTACAACATCAAAACCAGCTTCAACCAATCCTACAGCAAAGGCTTCATCGAACTCTGGGGGTTGCAAACAAGAATGTACAACTCTCTAAAGAAAGCCAACAAGAAGCCCACGGCAAAGAAGGCTTAATTTTTTTAACGAAAATAAATTGGCAGGAGGGCAGAAAAAACGTCGAAGATGCTGCATGGGGGACGCTTGGGCAATGTCCGAGAAGATGTTGCAAAGTTTACCTCTTCACGCAAGGATGATGCACGCTTAGCTGACGCTGTTTTATCCATAAACAAGGCACACGTCATTATGCTTATGACGCAGAAAATCATTCAGTGGCAGGATGGCGCAAAAATCCTCTCAGCCCTCGCCAAACAAAACAGCCAAAAACTCGACCCTGACGCCGAAGACATCCACATGGCAGTGGAGGAAGCGGTTTTAGCCGAGACGGGACCTGAAGTTGGCGGAAACCTGCACATTGCCAAGAGCAGAAACGACCAGGTTACAACTGCCATCCGCATGGCCTTGCGTAAGGAACTATTGGGAATTATGCAACAGGTGCTAGACACGCAGGAGAGTTTTCTGGCAACTGCAGGTAAACACACAGAAACAATCATCTTAGCTTACACTCACCTGCAGCCAGCCCAACCAGTCACCTTTGCCCACTACCTCCTCTCGTACGTCGATGGATTAGGACGCGACCTGCAAAGATTGCAAAGCGTTTACACGCGCGTTAACCTTTGCCCTCTAGGCGCTGGAGCACTCGCAACAACAAGTTTTCCGATAAACCGAAAAACAACGGCTGAACTCTTAGGCTTCGACACAGTGCTAGAAAACTCGATCGATGCAGTTGGCAGCCGAGACTTCATCCTCGAAACCCAATCAGCACTTACGTTGCTTGCAGTGAATTTAAGCCGCTTAGCGGAAGATCTGATTATCTGGAGTTCGCCAGAGTTTGGAACCGTTGAGTTGCCCGACGAGTTCACATCAACCAGCAGCATAATGCCCCAGAAGAAGAACCCTGAAGTTCTCGAAGTTATCCGTGCAAGAGCCAGCTATGCACTGGGCGATTTTGTTGCTTCAGCCGCTGCCCTCAAGAGCTTGCCGACAACCTACAACCTTGACTTCCAAGAGATAACGCCCAAGCTCTGGGCATCAACTGATAACCTGCACGCTGCATTGAACATATTCGCACAACTCATTCCTAACCTGAAAGTATCCTCAAACGTCGAAGGCAAAGCCGCCGCAGGCTTTGTGGGCGCTACAGAACTTGCCAACATGCTCGTACGAAAGTACAATGTGGCTTTCCGAACCTCCCACAAGATAGTTGGCGCTTTAGTGAAGGTACTTGTCGATTCAAAACAGACTTTACTCGAGGCAACCCCTGAATTATTAGCAAAAGTAGCTCAAGAATCGTCTGGAATCAAATTAACTGTGAAAAGATTAGACATAGTTGAATGCATAAATCCCCGCGAACTAGTCGAAACCTATAAAGTTCAAGGTGGTCCATCACCCGCAGAGGTCGAAAGAGCAATCATATCCACAAGTAAAACCCTGACACAGACAAAAACAAACATAATTAAACTCCAAACAAACCTTGCAAACGCAGAAAACACCCTCAACTCGACCGTGAAATCACATTCTCAATCAATTTCTTCCAAAAACGGAAGACTTAAAAATTCAAAGTTATAGGTTGAATAGGGCTTTGTTCCCACAAAATAGAACATCCGAAAACAAAGATAAAAAAGCGATACTGCTTCTTGAAGACGGAACGTCCTTTATCGGTAAAGGTTTTGGTGCAACAGGAAAAATCTCTGGGGAAGTTGTTTTTTCAACTCAGATGGTTGGTTACCCCGAAGCGCTTACGGACCCGTCGTATAAGGGGCAGGTTTTAACGTTCACTTATCCGATGGTTGGAAACTACGGCGTTCCATCCAACGAACAAAACCTTGGCTTGCCTCTTTACTTCGAGAGTGACCACATTCAAGTCCAAGGCTTAGTTATCCATGAGCTTTGCCTTGAGCCGTTCCATTGGGCATCCACAAGGACTCTCGATAAGTGGCTAGCAGACGAAGGGGTTCCTGGAATCTATGGTGTTGACACAAGACGCTTAACCAAGAAGCTTCGTACCCACGGTGTCATGCTGGGGATTTTGCAGGTTTTTGAAGCAGGCGAAGAACCCAACTTGAATGCACTGCTAAAGAACGGCAAAAGCATTGTCGATCCAAACCAAACAGACCTTGTTAAGGAAGTCTCGGTGAAAAAACCCTGTACCTACACAGTTGAAGATGCAAAAAAGAGTGTGGTCTTAATCGACTGCGGCGTCAAGTACAGCATAATCCGCAACCTCCTCAAACGAGGCATAAACGTAACACGCGTACCATACGACACCTCAGCCTGTGAAGTCCTCTCTTACAACCCAGACGGCATTTTCGTAAGCAACGGTCCAGGCGACCCCAAGAAATGCACCAAAACCATTGAAGCAATACGCGAGTTATCCGATAAGCTTCCCTTAATGGGCATCTGTCTTGGTGCACAAATTCTCACCTTGGCATTGGGCGGAGACACCTACAAGTTAAAGTTTGGTCACCGCGCTCAAAACCAACCCGCACTCGACATGTATAATAAGCGATGCTACATTACGACGCAAAATCACGGTTACGCAGTAAACATGGAGTCACTCAATAATACGTCGCTTGAACCCTGGTTCATCAACCCCAACGACAAAACCACCGAGGGTGTTAAACATAAAAACAAGCCAGTTTTCGCAGTTCAATGGCATCCTGAAGCATCACCGGGACCATACGACACTGAAATGCTGTTTGACAAGTTTGCTAAAACCTTGGAGGTCAAGTAAATGCCCAAGTTTGATTGGATAAAGAAGGTTCTTGTTTTGGGCAGCGGCGCCATTAAAATCGGGGAAGCCGCCGAATTCGACTATTCGGGCAGCCAATGTCTAAAGGCTCTCCGCGAGGAAGGCATCGAGACGGTCCTAATTAACCCAAACATCGCCACCATACAGACTGACCCACGGTTGTCTGGGAAAGTCTATCTTTTGCCAGTTACACCCGAATTCGTCGAAAAAGTCATCGAAAAAGAACGTCCCGACGGTATCCTGCTGGGCTTCGGCGGACAAACGGCCCTAAACTGCGGCTTAGAACTTGAAAAAACAGGGATTCTTCAAAAGTACAACGTCAAAGTTTTAGGTACCCCTGTCCAGGCCATCGAAGATACTGGTGATCGTGAACGCTTCCGCCAAGCCATGCAAAAAGCTGGAGTTCCCTACCTAAAAAGTCGAGCGGCCACCAGTGTGAAGCAAGCTTTAGCGATTGCTGAAGAAATCAAATACCCGGTTATGATCCGTGTTGCTTACACTTTGGGCGGGAAAGGTGCAGGTGTGGCACACAACGAAAAGGAACTCAAAGAAATCGTAACCGTGGGCATTGCCCAAAGCCGAATTAATCAGGTTCTTGTAGAAGAGTACGTGGGGCACTGGAAAGAAGTAGAGTACGAAGTCATGCGTGACTACGCCGACAACTGCTTAACGGTTTGCAACATGGAAAACTTTGACCCCATGGGCATCCATACAGGCGATAGCATCGTTGTTGCGCCGTCACAAACCATGACTAACCGCGAATACCACCAGATCCGCTCAATCTCCATAAACGCGATCCGCAGCTTAGGAATCGTGGGCGAATGCAACATCCAGTGGGCGCTCCACTCCAAATCCGAAGAATGCCGCGTTATCGAAGTTAACTCCCGCATGTCTCGCAGTTCTGCACTCGCCAGTAAAGTTACAGGCTATCCCCTTGCCTACATCGCAACAAAACTTACCTTGGGCTACACTTTGCCCGAACTCATAAACAAAGTCACCGAAGTCACAACCGCATGCTTCGAACCAGCCTTGGATTACATAACTGTAAAGATTCCACGTTGGGATTTGCAGAAGTTCAAGAATGCAGACCGTCATGTTGGTCCCCAGATGCGTTCAGTGGGCGAGGTTATGGCGATTGGCCGATGTTTTGAAGAAGCGCTTCAGAAAGCTGTCCGCATGCTTGACATAGGCAAGATTGGACTCGTCTGTAACCCTGAAGATTCGGAGCCTGAGACAGAAGAGTTCCTCAGGGACGAAATGGCACACCCAACAGACGAGCGCCTCTACAAGATTGCCAAAGCCCTCAAAATCGGTATCCCAATAATGGAGATCTACCGTTTAAGCGGTGTAGACCCCTTCTTCCTCTACAAAATCCAAAACATAATTGGTATGGAAGCCAAACTGCGTACTCTAAACATTGCAGAAGCGTCATCTATAGAGACTATCCGCGAAGCTAAACGCATCGGGTTCTCAGACGAGCAAATAGCTGAATGCCAAAAAACAGACGAATTTACAATCAGGGCATTTCGGAAAAATGCCAACATTATTCCATCAATCAAACAAATAGATACTTTGGCAGCGGAGTGGCCCGCCAAAACTAATTACCTCTATCTCACCTACGGTGGAGACGAAGACGATATAGAACTTTCAACAACTCCAAGCAAAGTTATCGTTTTGGGCGCTGGTGTCTTCCGAATTGGTTCAAGTGTTGAGTTCGATTGGTGTGGTGTCAACACGATTTGGGCACTAAAGAAGAACGGCATACAAGAAGCCATCATGGTTAACTATAACCCTGAAACCGTCTCCACAGACTATGATGTCTCCGACAAACTCTACTTTGAAGAACTTACCATCGAGCGCATTTTGGACATTTACGAAAAAGAAAACCCCTTAGGCGTCATTACAAGTGTAGGCGGACAAATCCCCAACAACTTAGCCATGCCGCTCTCCAAAGCAGGCATAAAACTGCTCGGCACCTCCGCGGAAGACGTCGATTTAGCCGAAGACCGATCAAAATTCAGTGCCCTCCTCGACCAACTCGGCATCAGCCAACCTGGCTGGAGTAAACTGCAATCCATCGCCGAGGCAAAGCGTTTTGCAGACAAAATCGGTTACCCCGTCATCGTCCGACCAAGTTATGTGCTGTCGGGTTCAGCTATGCGCGTTGCCTACAACGAGGCTTCGCTTGAGAACTTCCTTAACTTGGCCGCTAAGGTTGGACGCGACCACCCAGTTGTCATTAGCAAGTTCATTAACCGCGCCAAAGAGGTCGAAGTGGACGGTGTTTCGGACGGCGAAAATGTGTTCATCGGCGCCATAATGGAGCATGTTGAGAACGCTGGTGTCCACAGTGGCGATGCAACCATGACTATTCCGCCTCAAGCACTTAAGATTGAGGTTCAAAAGAAAGTCGAAGAATGCACAATCAGCATCGTTAAAGCCCTCAATATACATGGACCCTACAACATACAGTACCTAGTCAAAGACGACGTCGTCAACGTCATCGAATGCAACCTACGCGCCTCCCGCTCCATGCCCTTTGTAAGTAAAACACGCGGCATAAACATGATAGATCTCGCCACTTTGGCGATGCTTGGCAAAAAAATCGACGGCGTCAAGCTCTCTCCAATGCAGGTTGCGCCTCATGTTGGTGTGAAGGTTCCACAGTTCAGTTTCATGCGCCTTAGCGGTGCCGACCCAGTTTTGGGCGTGGAAATGCTCAGCACAGGTGAAGTCGCTTGTTTAGGCGAAAACTTCTCAGACGCCTTCAGCAAAGCCTTGCAGTCGGCTGAATTTACGATACCGCCAAAAGACGGCAAAGTCTTCATCAGCGTCGGCGGCGACCAAGAACGCAAAGCTCGTGTTGTGCCGATTGCTAAAGCGCTGGCTGAGATGGGCTTCAAAATCTACGCAACCCAACACACAGCCGACGTACTCAATGACCACTGCGTATCTGCCACAGTACTCTACAAAGTCAAGGAAGCACAAGTCAGCCCAAACATAATGGATTACCTACAGGAACGCAAAATCGACCTAGTAATCAACGTGCCAATGGCAAACCGGCGCTCCAGTTTCTCTGATATCTTAACCGACGGCTACATAATCCGGCGCCAAGCAGTAGAATTCAACATACCCGTCATCACCAACCTGCAACTTGCCGCGGCTCTTGTGGAAGTGCTCAAGCAGAAAGGACAAAACGGTAACAGCATCCGCAGCTTAAACGAGTACATGGACGAGTTACCATGGAAAAAATGGTAAGACTGCTCTCTGCATCTTTTTCTTTTCTAAATTACTGATTTTCAACATTTAATGGTAGCTGAAAACCAAATACGGCCTACCCCTCTTAGGGACTTCTACCCCTCTATCATTTCTACAATACTTGGATATTGGGCTGCAGATAGGTGTTCCAGAGCTGGAACAAAGTGTTCTTTGAGTAGAATTAAATGTCCCTTTTATCTATTGATTGGTGGGTGTGATGTTGCGGAAAGCAATCGTTCTGTCTGCAGTTGTTGTTTTAGTGTTCTTAGCGTTAAGTGTTGTTTGGCTTTCATTTGCGACTAGTTCAGCAAAGGTTTCATCTTCAGTGTCTTCGCCCATAGAGTTGCAGACAGATTTGCCTGGCACGGTAGGCTACTCCGTGTACCAGCTAAGCGACGGCAGCTTAGTCCTCAACACTGTCAACGGAACCTGCACTTTCCTCACAAAACTTGACTCCTCAAACCAGGGAGTATGGTCACACCCAATCATACTTGATCCAGCAAACACTACCTTGCCCCGTCTTCACCCTACTGCTGACGGCGGCTTTGTCGTGGCGGGAATCATGGATCACCTCTACACGGTAGTCAAAACCGATTCAGCTGGTAACATCGAGTGGAACAAAACCTACAGTTCGGGAGCTCCCATTAACTACCTCCAATCTATAATCCAAACTAGCGACGGCGGATACGCTATTGCAGGCTTCGGACAATTAGTCGATGAAGGCTTAGGCTGGATTTGGTTTGTCAAAACCAACTCCTCAGGAAACATGCTGTGGAACAGAACAATTTCTGGGCCTTTAGCGGATTGCCCCTCAAGTGTCTTCCAAACCTCAGATGGCGGCTATGTTCTTTCTGATGTCAGTTACATATTCGACCCAAACCACGCGTTCTTTAGACTCATAAAGTTGGATTCCCACGGAAATGTGGTGGCGTCCACACTTTACGGCGGCGAAGGCTACTACTATCAACCTGAATGCAACTTTGCCATAGCAACCAGCGACGGCGGGTACTTGTTGGCGGGTTACCTTTGGCAGAAGAACGCGTGGGTGGTCAAAACCGATGCGGATTGGAACATGCAGTGGAATCAAACCTACGGTGTCGCGCACAGCTCCATAACCTCTGCGGTCGAAACCCCAAACGGTGGATACTTGTTTTTGTCGATTTCAAACATGACTGATGTTCAATTAATCCTAACTGACCCAGTAGGCAACCAAGTTTCGTATACTGCTCTTTCAGATGTAAAGTTGCCTGTGGGGTTGGAGGCAAGCTTCAACTCCCTCATAAACGCCAAAGACGGCGGCTACATCATAGTGGGCTCGAAGGATGGTCATGTGTGGCTTGCAAAATTTGACATTCAGCAAGGCGGGGCAGTTTTGTCTCAACTGTTACCGTTTGTGGACGCAGCTTTGGTTCTTGTTGTAGCAGTTACGCTTATAGTTGCAGTAAAGACAAGAAAGAGTACGAAAGACCAACGCAGCAAACAAAGACTGGGTACTTAAGGAGAAACAACCTGTGAAGCAACTAAGAAAAATCGTTTCCATCTTGCTTTTAATCAATACGGTTCTTGTACTGCCAATAGTAACCAGCGAGGTCCACGCTCTTGCAGTGGTTGCAACGATTTCTCTTGGGCATTCAGGCGGTTGTTATGGTTTAGCTTACGATTCCCAAATGGGCGAAGTATTCGTAGCTAATGGGGATACCGACTCGGTCTATGTAATCTCAGACAGTACCAATACTGTAGTAGCAACCGTGCCCGTGGGGAGTGTGCCGTACGGCGTAGCGTATGATTCGGGGAAGGGCGAAATTTTTGTTGCAAACCATGGCGGCAACTCGGTTTCAGTGATTTCTGACAGCAACAACACCGTAGTTGCTACCATTATGGTTGGAAGTGCTCCTTCTGCAGTTGCTTATGACTCGGGCAAAAGTGAGGTTTTCGTAGCCAACTATAATTCAAGTTCTGTCTCTGTGGTCTCGGATGTTAACAACACAGTTGTCGCCAACATAGAGGTAGGAAGTCAACCTTGTGCCTTAGCCTACGATTCGGGTAGAGGCGAGATATTTGTTGGCCATGCTGGCTGCAATCAGGTTGCGGTGATATCTGACACAACTAACGCCGTGGTTGCCAACATAACGGTGGAAAATCAACCCTTAAGCTTAGCCTATGATTCTGGTAGGGGCGAAATATTTGTAGCCAACTATAATTCCAGTACGGTCTCAATTGTCTCAGACGAAACATACCTTATTGTTGGAACTGTGACAGTTGGCACTAGCCCTAACTGCCTAGCGTATGATTCTGGAAATGGCAGAATATTCGTGTCGAAATATAATTCAACCTCGCTCTCAGTAGTGTCAGACAGCAACAACACTGTAATTGAGAATCTGTCCTTGCCAAAACAGCCTCAAGGCATGACGTTTGATTCTGGCAAAGGTGAGGTGTTCGTGACCTATTCGGAGAGCAACAAAGTCTCAGTGATAGCCGATTCCTCCTCCCTGCCACAGGAGAAGACTTTACCGGAATTCACCGTTCTAGTATTCATCTTGGTGGCGACTGCAGCGGTGTTTATTACGGTAAATTTGGTTCATATGAAATCTAAACATCGGCTAAACCCCCAGATTACCCTCGCCTTCGGAACTAGATGTTATTTACACAAAAAATATTAACTGCGGAACGCCTTCTCGATTGCATCAAGGTAAGGCTCTTTGTCCAAACTTACTAAGACTCGTACTATAGAAGAGATCAATGAAAAAATCCGTAAGGGCGACGCTCAAGTTTTGACGGCGGAAGAGATGAAGAAGCTGGTTGAAAGCAGCGGCGTCGAAGTTGCCTTCAAAGAGGTTGATGTCGTTACTACTGGCACCTTTGGAGCCATGTGCAGTTCTGGTGCGGTCGTTAACGTTGGTCATTCTGATCCGCCGATTAAGATTGAGAAGGCATGGCTTAATGGCGTGGAAGTTTGTCATCCCGGCGCGGCGGTGGATTTGTTTATCGGAGCGACACACATGTCTGAGAATTTGCCTTTTGAGTACGGCGGCGGACACGTAATCCAAGACCTTATCGCGGGAAATGAAGTTGAACTCCGAGCAACCTCGTATGGAACAGATTGTTATCCAAGAACATCAGTCAAAACTACCCTCACAAAGGATGATTTGAATCAGTTTTACCTTTTAAACTTCCGCAACTGCTACCAGCGCTACAACTGCGCCGTAAACAGTAGCGACGAAGTCATCTACACCTACATGAGCAAACTGCTGCCCAGATTCCGAAACGCTACATTTTCGGGTGCAGGGGAACTCAATCCGCTCATGAATGACCCAGACTACGAAACGATGGGTATGGGGACCCGCATCTTCCTTGGCGGCGCTCAAGGCTACATTATCGGAGAGGGCACACAGCATAGCCCCAAGAACCTCAATGGGACGCTGATGGTTAAGGGTGATGCAAAGAAGATGTCTCCTGAATTTCTGCAGGGCGCCGCATTCACTGGCTATGGCACAACAATGTATGTGGGCTTGGGTGTTCCGATTCCGATTCTAAACGAGGGTTTAGCCAAGAAAACCGCAATCCAAGACAAAGACATCCTAACCGACATCGTCGACTACAGCGTCCCCCGACGAGACCGCCCCAAATTCGGGCAAGTCAGCTACAAAGAACTAAAATCAGGCTCCATAACTGTCAACGGAAAAAAAGTTCGCGTCAGCTCCCTCTCAAGCCTTAAGATGGCAAAGAAGGTTTCTCAAACCCTAAAGTCATGGATTGACGAGGGCAGGTTTTTCTTAACGACACCCGTTGAACGGCTACCAACAAACACGGTTTTCAAGCCCATGCGGCAGACAGAGGAAATCCCGTTTGTCGTCAGCGTTATGCACCCAGCAGTAACCTGCACTGAAGATGAAGAGATTCAAGCGATCGCAAAACGCATCGTCACCAAATCCGTCAACCACATCGTCGTAGTGGATGAAGCTGGCAAGCTGCGTGGCATTGTCACCTCTTGGGACGTTACCAGAGCTATGGCTGAAGGCAAAACAGCATTAGCCGAAATAGAAACCCACAATGTCGTCACCGCTAAACCCGATGAGCCTCTGGAGATCGCTTCTAAACGCATGGCACAGAACAACATCTCCGCGTTGCCTGTCATTGACATCGAGAAGAAGGTGCTTGGGATAGTGACTTCGGAAGATGTATCTAAACTGTTAGGACGGTAAAGTTATGGCGAGAATTCTCATCAGATTTGACGAAGACCAAGTTTCAGAGCCCATAGCATCCCAAATCATCATCGAATACAAGGTACCAATGGCTATTTTGTCAGCCCACATTAATTCAAAGGGCGGCGAAATCCTCGCTGAAGTACCTGACGACATACTGGAAAAGGTCGTGAAAGCCTTCCGACAAAGAGGCGTCTCGGTAACCGTGCCCAAATTAATCGAGGTCGACAGCGACAAATGCTTCAGCTGCGGAAGCTGCATTGCGCTTTGCCCTGTTGAAGCCATCAGTTTAGCTAAAGACTTCACGGTTCAGTTTGACAAAGAGAAGTGCGTTGGCAGCACCTGTAGCATCTGCGTTGACGCATGCCCAGCCCGAGCCATCAAATCGATAAAGCCAAACAACAACGGGACCTCAGCTAACAGGGAAAAGAAACGTTGACCAGTCAGCTTTTCAAAGAACACTTTACCTATAAAGAGTCCCAGTGCACAATCATTTCTGATAAGCAGCAAGCTGTCCGCACCGCAATAGAATCAATCAAACGCAACTACCAAGAATTGGAACTCTACGTAAGGGCTAATCCCAAGTTCTTGTACACTTTAACTCCGATTCCAGCGCCAGAAAAACCCTTGATTGCAAATTTAATGGCGCTGGCTGCGGAGAAGGCAGGTATTGGTCCAATTGCGGCGGTTGCGGGGGCCATAGCTGATTTAGTCGTAGAAGACATGAGGCGTGTGGGTTGCGAGGTGGCGGTGGTTGAGGACGGCGGCGAAATATCGGCAACGTCAGACCGACCTATCGACGTGGCAGTTGCTGCAGGCGAAGAACCCCTCTCAAGACGCTTCGGCTTTCGGCTCACCGAGTTCCCAATTGGCGTCGCAACAAGCTCAGGACGTTTTAGTCATGCGTTGAGTTTTGGGGATGCCGAGGCCGCCATTGTTTTCTGCAAAAACGCTGCTTTGGCAGATGCGGCAGCTACAGCGGTTGGCAATGTTGTAAAAAGTGAGGACCCGAAAGCCGGGATTCAAGCGGGTATCAGCAAGGGTTTGTCGATTGAAGGCGTTGAAGGAGTACTCATAATCTATCAGGGGCAGGTTGGAACGGCTGGGAAAATTCCACAAATGGTCAAGATTGCGCCATAACAAATTCGATCTTAAACACTGGTGAATTGAGAAAGTAACTTTTTAGAAACCCAGATCACTTTTGAAAGAAGAAGAAGCGCAAATTTTCCACCCTTCTTCTTTCAAGTTGAATATAGTTGCTGTCCTGTGTGATTTCTGGATTCAAATCCAGCGGGTCCGTTTGTATTTTATCCATTGAAAATGGCATTCGTTTAATGCAGTAGGCGCATCCCTTTACCAGAAAATAGGCTAAAAAATATAGGCGGGGATTCATATTGAATTGGGGCAAGACAACTGTTAGAAACTACCTAATGATCCTGTTCATCCCTTCGTGTTGCGAATGCCAGCGACCTTTGCTTAAGGCCAAAATAACACTGACTGGTAAAAAGGCATCGGAAGGGGAATCCTGACCCCCAATTTACCAATACAAACGTCAGCTGGATCGGAACCTACAAAGCTCTGATTAAGTTTAGCGTGGGTTTAAACCTCCGCTCATAAGGGGCAAAGCATTATTTCGGACAAAATTCAGGCCCAGCTTCTAAAATTAACGATAATAGTTGGCTGAATTTGGAAATGGTGTGGGACGTTAGATTTAAACCCGAGCTTAAATTCCACATGAAATATTTTGAAAAAAGGTGCTGTTCTCCCATCGTTGGTGAATGTAATCCGAACAAAGCCTGCCCCTGAAACGCTCTAACCCAATGTCATAACATCTCTAAGTAGTATTTTCGTAAATGTTAGCCTATGTTTGAAGCTACCAAGCTACGCTCAAAACGGGTTTAAAAATGTTTGAAAATTAACAGGTGACGAATTTTATGTTTTTCGGACAATACGCTTCTTGAGAATTGGCGTTGCTTGGTTTTTCTTAATGGATTAGGTAAATCGTTTTTAAACTAAAAAACCCGGTCTGAAGAATAATCAATGCTCGAGTAGCAAAGTGTCTCTATCTCAAAGCAAGTTGCCAACCACAGTTAATCAACCTCATATTAACTTTAGTTAAACCAAAGTTTATAAATCAAAACGTTGATAAACGCACACGGAGAAAAAAAATGCACATAATGGAAGGTTTTCTGCCATCCCCATGGTGGCAAATATGGTGGGTAATAGCAATTCCAATAGTAGCTTATGGAGTTTATAAGCTTACTAAAGTAACAAAAAAGATGCCTGAAATCAAGCCGCTTTTGGCGTTAGTTGGCGCATTCATCTTTGTAATCTCTGCACTTAAGCTTCCGTCAGTAACCGGAAGCAGCTCGCACCCAACGGGCACTGGATTTGCCGCTATTCTTTTCGGACCTGCAATAACAAGTGCTATTTCGGTGATAGTTCTGGTATTCCAAGCATTATTGCTGGCTCACGGAGGCATAACTACTCTTGGAGCTAATGTTTTTTCCATGGGTATTGCCGGACCCGTAATAGGCTTCGCCATATGGAAGTTACTTAAAAGGACACGACTTAACCCATCGATAGGCGTTTTTGCCGCTTGTGCCGTGGCCGACTTAGCAACCTATGTTACTACTGCTTTCCAACTTGCCCTTGCATTCCCAACTAATGGAAGCGTCCTTACTTCATTTGCAACATTCTTTGCCATATATGCCATCACACAGATTCCATTAGCCATAGCTGAAGGTCTTCTCGCTGTTCTGATATTCAACTTCCTGTCAAAATACAAAGATAGTATCCTACAAAGATTAGGAGTACTAAAAATCCCTATTACAAACACAGAGCAAGAGGTGAAACCATAAAATGGAGTATAAATATTACTTAACGTTGGGCATTGCGTCACCGCTCGCACTAATCGCATACATAATAGCTTTAGGGTATACTTCCTTGTCTGGGGCAATTATTTCACTTCCACATGAAACTGAGGTATTGTTATTCTCAGTGCAAGCGGGGATCATGGCTGCAACAATAGGGCACTTCATTGGAACTAGAAAGGGTTTAAAATCAGTCCGCGCTGCAGGCAAAGCGATCATTCCGAAACATCAAGTCAAGAAGAAGTATCTGTATATAATAATCATTGGACTTGTGTTAGCTATCTTCATACTGCCTTTCGTGATTAACTCCGGCGGAAGTTTCAGCGGAACAGATGGTCAAGGTCCTGACCAAATTACATCAAGTGGCTACACTCCATGGATTCAACCACTAGGATATGTACCAGATGCCACGGGCGAGATAGTAATATTCTCATTACAGGTAGCCATTGGCGCCGTAATAATCGGTTACTTCGTTGGGTATTTGAGGGCAAAACCTCAATAAACTGCAACATGAAATGAAACATCCACGACAACATAAGTGGGTTTACCTAACCCTCTTTTTTGAGGGAATTATTCGAGCGTATAGACATAAGTATAGATACAGCGCAAAAGAAGATAAGACGTATGTTTGGCTGCTTAGTCAGAAAGAAAAATAAAGTCCGCGGACTTGGAAAAGTTGCTAAAGAGAGGAGAAGCACCTATTGAGCCATTCTGAACTCTACGCTGAAATAGATAGGTCTGCCTATACCAGCGCATTAGCAAAAAGCAGTCCCATAACTAAAACTTTTTTTGCACTTTCCGCGCTTGCAATAAGTGTTTCCGCACCAACATTTGTTGTGCCTATCGTAGTGTTCACGATCTGTACAATTTTGATATTAGGTCTTGCAAAAGTTAAGGCACATCTTTACCTTGATTTGTTTGTTTATCCAACCTACATGCTTACGATTAGTTGCATTTTCTTAGCTTTATTCTTTGGATCTGGAGCCCCCCTAATAGAAATCCCGCTCCCTTGGTTTACATGGTCAATATTTAAAAGTGGAATCTCTATTAGTGTAAACACGTTTCTCAGAGTCGAGGGTGCCCTTTCTTGCCTTTTCTTCCTTGTTCTCACGACTTCAATAACTGATCTCTGTGTTCTGCTCCGCCGCATTCATATGCCTCAGGTTATGGTTGAAATGTCTATGATGATATACCGTTATATCTTCTTATTTTTAGAAGTCTCTGAGAAAATGAGTCTCGCCCAAAAGCTAAGACTGAGACGTTCAGGTTGGCTAAGTCGCATTCGATCTTTAGCTATGCTTATTGGAAGCCTTTTCATACGAACGCTGGACCAGGGTGAGCGAACTCTCGTAGCGATGAATGCACGAGGTTACGATGGTGAAATTCGTATTCTCGAGGACTTTCCTTCTCCGAGAAAAATAATGCTCGGGAGTATAGTTCTCTTTGATGTCCTACTCTTTATCTTACTTTTTTTAACGATAAATGTTGGAGTTGTATAATCAATGATTTTTAGATTAGACAAATTATCTCATCGATACTCGGACGGAACATTGGCGCTAAATGAGGTTTCTTTGAACTTTACTCGAGGCGAACGAGTTGCTTTCTTAGGCACAAATGGTTCTGGAAAAACCACTCTACTTAACCATTTAAACGGTATCCTAAAACCCACTTCCGGCAACATATACTTTGAAGACAAACCTTTGGCATACGATGCTAAATCTCTTCTCAATCTGCGAAAGAGAGTTGGCTTCGTCTTTCAAGATCCGAATGATCAGCTTTTTGCTTCTTCAGTAAAACAAGATGTAGCTTTTGGACCTTTAAATCTAGGGTATACTCCTGAGCATGTCAAGCAACTCGTCGATGACGCACTAATAACTGTTGGTATGACCGAATTCGCGGATAAACCACCTCATTTTCTCAGTGGTGGCCAGAAGAAGCGGGTTGCGCTAGCAGGCGTTCTTGCTATGCAGCCTGAAGTTATCATAATGGACGAGCCCACCTCAAGCCTTGACCCCATCGCTACAAGCGACATCTTGCATTTACTCCTTCGACTCAACAAAGAAAACGGAATTACATTATTATTAGCTACACACGACGTAGATATGGTTCCTCTGTTTGCAAATAAAATCTACATCTTAGACAAAGGAAAAATAGTTTCCGAAGGTACCCCCAAAACAAGCTTTTCAAATACTGAGCTAATAAGAAAGGTAAACTTGCGTTCACCACGAATAGCGCATCTTTTTGAAGTGCTAAAAAAAGAAAACAATCTGCCAATAGGCGAACTACTTCCTCTCACTATAGGAGAAGCCAGAAAAGAAATTCTGGAACTTCTAAATTCAAGAAATAACTCAATTCCTGACGGAGAAAAGCGAAAAACCGCCGATACGCAGTAGTTGTTATGACGCATCACTGGGGTTATGTAAGTGCTGTTGGGTCTGCCCTCCTTTTCGGTGTTGGAACCACACTCAACAAGATTGCGTTAGCCAATGTTAATCCAACCGTAGTGGCCGGGCTAATCTATCTTTTTGCAGGAATCGTTTTATCGGCAGTTCGCTTCTCTCCAATTCGCAAACATGTCATGCGGCTACTGAAAACTCCAACAAAGACCGAGCCCAAATTCTGCAAAAAAGACGTAGCTACACTTGGTTTGGTGGTGCTCTGTGGCTCTATTATTGCTCCAGTATTGTTTCTTAACGGTCTTAACCAGACCACTGCATTAAATGCATCTTTGCTTCAAAACGCCGAAGCTCTCTTTACAGTTTTAATAGCTATTTCATTTCTAAGGGAACGGTGCAATAAAAAAGAAATAGGTGCAATTACACTGCTGGTCATTGGTGCCGTATTTCTGTCAACCAATGGACAATTTTACCAGTTGTCATTAGAAACATGGGTTATTGGTAACCTCCTAATATTGACCGGATGTTTGTTTTGGGGGATAGACAACAACCTGAGCAAGTTTCTATGCGTAAAGGAAGACCTGCTTCTTGTAGCTGCCCTAAAATGTCTAATAGGTGGAGTAAGCCTTCTGCTTGTTGTGTATGCATTAAAATTAGACTTCTACGTCCCGCTTTCAGCTTTCCCTTACCTAATCACTGTAGGGGCATTTAGCATAGGGTTCTCAATTCTGTTTTTTATGGTAGGTCTTAAAGAAATTGGCTCTATGCGGACTGGCATTATCTTTTCAACAGCGTCTCTTTTCGGAGCAGTTTTCGCTTTCGTTATTCTCAGAGAAGGGTTCACTTTCGTGCAGATTTTTGCTGGGATAGCTATGGTTTTTGGAGTTTATTTGCTCTACAGAAAATGATTTGCTTCGACTTCGGATTTGCGTTCTCTAACTGCAACTCAAATTTCCGTGTTTCGTTTAAAAAGACCTAAATTAACAACGAATAATAAAATGGCGAAGCCCTGCGTCAGGATCATAATAGAAATTGCAGCAGGTTTGTTCTGGCAAAATCATGGCCTCCAAACTGTAAAGGAACAAAAAAGTCAAGGTCAGTTAATCGGCTAAAATGACACATAATTGATTTGGAGTATGGCGATTGGAACCAGAGCATCTGGCAGGACTAACTCTTCAAAGTTACAACCGAACTATAATGTGTACACTTGGATTTTGGTAGCATTTCATTGTGAAATATGAGGGTTTGAATGGGCCGCTAACTGTCGCATCTTTCAAGATTAGAATTACAAAACGACTTTCTGCAGATGCCTCACTTTTGGTTAGTCTTATTCCGAAACGCTTATATTTTTTGGCAGATGACTGTTTGGACAGGTTCGAAGCAATGTCTAATGCTGAAAACAAAAATGGACTCATTGCGTTACAGTTTCCCAGCTTCGACTACTACTTTTATTATTACCATTTTCATTAGGCCCAGAGCTGAAAAATTTTTTGGTAGCGGTTCTGGGCGAAACACGGGGGCACCAACATGCAGAGTAACAAAAAGATAGTTGTAAAATTCGGTGGCTCTAGCCTTGCCGACCATGAAAGGCTCCTCAAAGCCGTCGTCGCCGTCGTAAACGAAGCCAAAAAAGGCACCAAAATCGCTGTAGTAGTTTCCGCTATGGGCAAAACAACCGATGTCCTGATGACCACGGCTAAGAATACTTCAAATGGGAAACTGCAAAAACATGAATTAGATGATATCCTATCGATGGGCGAACGTACAAGCGTACGAATATTCGCCGCCGCACTGAAGAGCAATGGTGTAGACGCATGCTACTTTGACCCCATGGATAACAAATGGCCAATAATCACCGATGACTCATTCCAAAACGCCAATCCAATCGTTCGGGAATGCGAGAAAAACATCAAAGAATGTATCCTTCCGTTTGTCGAATCAGGAATCATTCCTGTCATTGCAGGGTTTGTCGGAAAAACTAAAAACGGCAAAATCACCACTTTGGGCAGAGGCGGAAGTGACACAACCGCGTTTATATTGGCACAGGGTATTAATGCAGACCAAGTTGTCTTGGTGACTGATGCAGATGGCATAATGTCAAGTGACCCCAAAATCATCTCGTCCCCCAAACTGCTTCCAGAAATCAACGTTACAACCCTAGTTGGCTTGGCAGATTCAGGCGCCAAATTCATCCATAGCAAAGCGCTCAAGTACAAACCCAAAGACATCGATGTTAAAGTAATCAGCAATGCACATTGCGACTTAAGTAGCGAAGGCACCTTAATCAAAGGAGGCTTAGCTACAGAGTTAGATGCAGAAATCTCTCACCAAACCCCTGTTGCAGAGATAACGGTGATTGGAAACGGCATATCCGCTAACCCAGTAGTCATTAACGAAATGATTGAGAAAGTAAAAGAATACTCCATGTTATTGGGTATGTCGATGAACACAAACTCTATAATTCTCTATGTTCCCCAAGAAAAAAACATCGATGTGCTCTTCAACCAAATCCACAAAATAACAATAAGCAACAAAGAAACCATAGCCATGGCAGTTAAAAAAGACCTTGTCTTCCTCAAAACCAGCGGAGTCGGCTTAGAAGAAACACACGGCATAATCGGCAAAATCAGCGAAGACCTCCGCTTAGCAGGCATAAACATCTCAGGCATACTGACCATTACTTCGAGTATTCTACTTTTTGTAGATTGGAATGATAAAGAAAAAGCATTAAAGTTAATTAAAAACTCACTGAAAACACACTAGGTGGAAGAAAATGAATACAGGAAAAACCCGCAGACTAAGAAAAATCATGCAGAAAGACAACCACACAATAATCGTTCCTATGGACCATGGCGTAACTATTGGACCCATACAGGGCATAACCAACATGCAACAGATAACTAACAAACTTGTAGAGGGCAAAGTAGACGCTATCCTTGTCCACAAGGGCATAGCAAAAAGCATCGAAGTTGACGGTGCAGGCTTAATCGTGATGTTGTCGGGCATGTCGAATCTTAGCCCCAACTTAAACGCAAAAGTCCAAGTCTGTAGCGTCCAAGAAGCCATCCGCATCGGAGCAGACGCCGTCTCTGTGCACGTTAACGTCGGCGCACAAGATGAGGACAAAATGCTCCAGAACCTGGGCAAAGTCTCAGAGGAATGCGACATTTACGGAATTCCCCTCTTAGCCATGATGTATCCACGGGGACCAAGGATCCAAAATGAACATGCACCAGACGTCGTTGCCCACGCAGCAAGAATAGGCGCAGAACTCGGCGCAGACATAATCAAAACTAACTACACAGGCAACATAGAAACATTCAAAGCAGTAGTTGAAAGCTGCCCAGTTCCAGTAGTCATCGCGGGTGGACCAAAATGCAAATCCTTAGAGGAAGTCCTCCAAACCACAAGCGATTCGATGAAAGCTGGAGCCGCAGGACTCTCCATCGGACGAAACGTGTTCCAATGCGAAAAACCAACCCAAATAGCAAAAGCACTATCAGCCATCGTCCACCAAAACGCAACGGTTGAACAAGCACTAAAGATTCTCGGTGAGAAATGTTGAAGGAACTTTGGATAGAGTCAGAAAGCGACGGAAAAGAAGCCCTAAATCCGCTTGTCTCTCAATACGCCGACGCAGTCGTTGAGGGAAATACTGCCACTTTTTTGGCTACCAAAGAAACCCTTAACATTATAGTACCCAAAGTTGAAGATACCCTAAATGGGCTCAAGGGTCAAAAGGTTTTAAGAATATGCATAAGCGACAAAGAAACCGAGAACCTGACAGTCAAAGTAGCCCAACTGGGAGCAAATTACTTAGTCGTCAGTTGTGCAAACTGGCGAGTTATCCCCTTAGAAAACCTGATTGCCCGAATAAAAGGTAAAAGCAAACTAATCGCCGAAGTCACCAACGCAGAAGAAGCAAAAGTGGCGCTTGAAACCCTTGAATTGGGAACCGACGGCGTCTTGCTAAAGACTTCAGACCAAGATGAAATCCTAAAAACCGTCGCCATCGTTAAACCTGAAGCACTAAAACTGGAAATGGCAATTGCCAAAATCGTTTCCACAAAGCCAATCGGCACAGGTGCAAGGGTCTGCGTGGATACTTGTGAATTGATGAAGCAGGGCGAAGGCATTCTTGTCGGAAGCCAAAGTGCCGGATTATTCTTAATCGAAGCGGAAGTAAGTGAGAACCCCTATGTTGCCTCACGACCCTTCAGAGTAAACGCTGGGTCATTATCCATGTACACTTTAGGCAACTTGCAAACAACCCGTTACCTGCAAGAATTCAAGGCGGGCGACGAAGTTGTAATCGTCAACCGTGAAGGCAAGACACGAACTGGAAACGTGGGTCGCATAAAAATTGAAATCAGACCTCTTATCTTAGTAGAAGCCCAGGTAGACAGCAAAGTGATAAAGACGATTCTTCAAAACGCAGAAACCATCCGCCTAGTTACCACCAAAGCCTCTAAACCCGTAACCGAACTCAGACCCAACGACGAAGTCCTTGTGTATTTAGCGGCGAAGGGAGGAAGACACTTCGGGATATCTGTGCCTGAAGAAACGGTGATTGAAAAGTGACTCCGAGAATCTGCGTTTCGATTCTCCCAAAAAACAACCTTGAAGCGTTAAATCTAATTGAGAAGGCAGAGCAAGCCGAAGCAGACCTTATTGAAGTAAGACTCGACTGCCTTGAAGTCTCCAGAAATCTATCTGACCTTTCAGCAAGTACAAAAATCCCCTTAATCGCCGCAAACAAACTTCAAAGCGAAAAAGGATACTTCCAAGGAACAGAATCCGAGTGGCAACAAACTCTGCTATTTGCCGCCAAGAGCGGTTTTGAATACATTGACGTTAACCTAACAAGCCCAAAGCATAAAGACACAATCAGCCAACTCAAGCAGTTGGGGACAAAAACAATCGTTTCCTACCACAAATTCAACGGCGTACTTAGTGTTTCCGCTATGGAGAAAGTTCTTGATGATGAGATTGCCAGCGGAGCCAGCATCTGCAAGATTGTGACAACGGCTAAACAGGTCGAAGACAACCTGCCCGTTTTGAGCTTTGTTTCTTTTGCTTCATGTAAGGCACAACTCGTCTGCTTCTGCATGGGCGAACACGGTAAAATCTCAAGGTTGCTCTCCCCTGTGTTCGGTTCCCTTTTTACCTTCGCCTCACTCGAGCAAGGCAGTGAAACCGCGGTTGGGCAGATGAGCATAAATGAAATGCACACTGTTTATGGTCTTTTGGGGATAAAACAATGAACATTACGGGGAAAACAAGGGTTTGCGGAGTCATCGGTGACCCTATAGAGCACACATTAAGCCCCATCATGCACAATGCCGCATTTAATGCTCTCAGCCTCGACTACGCATTTTTAGCTTTCAAAGTAAAGCCAAAAGCAGTAGAAAACGCTGTAAATGGCATGCGTGCCCTAAATGTGCGGGGCTTAAACGTAACCATGCCCCATAAAAGCACAGTGTTGAAGTATTTAGACCGAACAGACCTATCTGCTCAAATCGTAAATTCGGTCAACACAATCCTAAACAAAGATAGCAAACTTTTCGGGTTCAACACAGACGGCGTAGGTGCCCTAAAAGCTCTAAGAGAAAACGGCGTGGAGCCAAAGGGCAGAAAAGTTCTTTTACTTGGTGCAGGCGGCGCTGCAAGAGCTATAGCGTACACGATGGCTAAAGAAGCCGATGAACTAGCAGTTCTTAACCGAACCATAAAACAAGCCCAAGCATTAGCAAAACTGCTTGAAAAGACTGTGAACAAAAAAATAGTTGCAGGCTCAATTTCACCAAAAGAAATACAGCAGAACCTCCAAGACTCAGATATTCTCATAAATGCCACTTCAATCGGTATGAAACCCAAAGCAGACGAAAGCCTTGTGAGTCCTAAACTCTTAAGACCCGATTTGTCGGTAATGGATATAGTCTACAACCCGCTTGAGACCAAACTTGCTAAGGAGGCGAAAGCTGCAGGAGCTAAGGTGGTAAGTGGGGTTGAGATGTTGATTTATCAGGGTGCCGCATCCTTTGAGCTTTGGACGGGTAAGTCTGCTCCGGTTGAAGTTATGAGGCAGGCGGCGCTTAATCATTTGCAGAAGGTGTAAAATTGACTGGGAAAGCAACTGCAATTACCCATGGAGCTGCCACAATCGTTAACGCGATTGCACTTGGGAAGGGTGCAGCGTTTGGTGTGGATTTGTGGACTAAAGCAGAAGTCAAACTAACCGACGAACCAGGCGTTATCAACGCAGAAATTGTATCTGACCCAAAAGAAAGCACACTTCTCATCGAAAAAACAGCGGCACGTGTCCTGCAAAGATTCAGTTTAGAAAAGAGTTTTGGCGTAAAAATTAAAACCCGCTCAAGCATCCCCATCGCCAAGGGACTCAAAAGCAGTAGCGCCGCCGCAAACGCAACTGCCCTAGCAACCACGACGGCGCTTGGCAAAAAACTCGATGACTTAGAAATCGTCAAGATAGGTGTTGAAGCAGCTTTTGACGCAAAAGTCACTGTGACAGGCGCGTTCGATGATGCTTGCGCTTCATACTTCGGCGGCATAGTGGTTACTGATAACCTGAAACGGGAAATAATCAAACAGATGCCGTTGCAAGAAGACTTAAGTGTGCTCTTTCATGTGCCGCCAGAAAAAGCCTACACCGCAGACTCAAACGTTAACAGGCTCAAAACTGTCAAGCCCCTTGTCGAAATAGCGTTTGAGAAGGCTTTGGAAGGCAAGGTTTGGGAAGCCCTCACTCTAAATGGCCTGATTTACTCTTCAGCATGCAACTTCAACCCCGCAATCGCCATCGATGCATTGGCGGCTGGGGCAGTGGCGGCTGGGTTGTGCGGCAAAGGACCAGCGGTAACCGCTGTAGTTCCCAAAGACAAGGCTGATTCAGTTAAAGCCGCTCTGCAAAAGTATGAAGGCGAAATCTTGCAGACAAAATTGAACTGTGAAAAAGCCAAGGTGTATTTTAATGACTGATGTAAAAATTAAAAAAACCGAAAAGTTAAGCGGCCAAGTTTGTGCGCCACCCTCAAAGTCCTACACACAGAGAATGGTAATCGCCGCTGCCCTCTCCCACGGCACATCCAAGGTATCAAATCCACTCTTATCCGACGACACAGAAGCCACACTTCGAGCTGTTACAGCTTTGGGTGCAAAAGTGACGGTTGCAGAGGGCTGCTGGACAATTAAAGGAGCGTTGCCGCTTAAATGCGCAAAGGAGCCAATCGACTGTGGTGAATCAGGTGCGACTTTGCGTTTCATGATTCCTGTGTCTGCACTTGCGAATGGTCCTTCGACCTTGGTGTTTAAGGGTTCCATTGAGAAACGTCCTGTGGCTCCTTTGTTGGCAAGCCTCAAAGAACTCGGGGCTAACGCCGAAATTGGAAAACTCGAAGGCAAAGACGCAGTTTTCGTTGAAGGTGACGGAATTGTCGGGGGTGAAACCTTCATTGCGGGCGATGTTAGCTCACAGTTTATTTCTGGCTTGATGTTTGCCTGTCCAATGGCTAAGGTGGACACGGAAATAATGCTGACTTCGCCGTTGGAGTCCGCGGACTACGTAAAAATGACCGAAGTGGTCCTTGTTAACCATGGAATTAAGGTGCCTGCCCATGAAAACCACATTCATATCCCAGCAAACCAAACCTACACACCTCAAGACGGCAGAGTTCCGGGCGATTTTTCCTCAGCCGCTTTTCTCCTCGCCGCCGCAGCCATAACCACTTCTAAAGTCCAAATAAACAACCTTAGTTATAGCAGTGTTCAGGGTGACAAGGCCATCATGGGCATCCTAAAACACATGGGTGTTAACGGGAAAGTCTGCGAGGATAATGTTGAGATCGAAGGCACAGGTTCAGCTCTTAGACCTTTAGAGATAGACGCCAAGAACATTCTTGACCTTGTCCCAGCAATAGCGGTTCTTGCATGCTACTCAAAAGGGCTCTCCCACATTTTTGGCGCCCACAGGCTTCGCCTCAAGGAATCCGACCGACTTGAATCACTCTACCTTGAACTAACAAAGATGGGGGCACAAATCACAATCAGCAATGACGGTTTAATCATAGAGGGTGGTTCGCCTCTACATGGTGCGGTCATAAATTCCCATAACGACCACCGGATTGCGATGGCATGCGCAGTCGCCGCTTTAGGCGCAGAAGGAGAAACAACAATCCAAAACGCCGAGTGCGTCAGAAAGTCTTATCCGCAGTTCTTTACTCATCTAAAACAACTAGGAGCTAACTTAGTTGGCGGGAAATTCGATAGGTAAAGAATTCATTGTTACAACGTTTGGGGAGAGCCACGGCAAAGTCGTCGGCGTCGTTGTGGATGGTTGCCCAGCTGGCTTGCCGCTCTCGGAAGCTGATTTTCAGGAGGAACTTGACCTCAGAATTCCAGCTGAGCCCAAAATTGTTTCTGCTCGGGTCGAAAAAGACAAAGCCCAAATTCTCTCAGGCGTCTTTAACAGGTTAACGACTGGTGCTCCAATCGCTCTGATGGTTGAGAACAAAGAGACCCAATCCAGCGATTACGAAGCCATAAAAGACCTGCCACGACCTGGACACTCAGATTACCCGGCGCGCGTCAGATATGGCGGCTTTAACGATTACCGAGGCGGCGGACGCTTCTCAGGCAGAGTCACAGTTGCCCTCATAATGGCTGGCACCATAGCCAAAAAACTGCTCAGCAGGTACAATGTTGATGTTTTAGCTTACACCTTAGCCATTGGCAACGTTAAAAGCCAACGGCAGTTTAGTTTCTCCGAAATCCGCAAAAACCGCTACGCAGCCGCGACCCGTTGCCCCGACTTAGCCTGCGCAGAAAAGATGGAAGAAACCATCGTCGAAGCTAAAAAAGAAGGCGACAGCCTGGGCGGCATAGTTGAATGTGTCGTGCTAAACATGCCTGTCGGGGTTGGTGAGCCGCTGTTTGATGCGTTGGATGCTGATTTAGCGAAGGCAGTGTTTGCTGTTCCCGCTGTAAAAGGGGTTGAATTCGGTGTTGGCTTTGGGGCTGCACGTTTGCGGGGCTCAGAGAACAACGATGCTTATCTTGTGAAAAACGGCAAGGTTGTTACTGCAACGGAGAATGCAGGTGGCATTCTGGGCGGTTTGTCAAGCGGCATGCCGATTTTGATTCGAGCAGCAATAAAGCCCACGCCCTCAATCGCTAAGGAACAGACGACCGTTGACATGTACAAGATGGAGAATGCCTCTTTGAATGTTAAAGGTAGACATGACCCTTGTGTGGTTCCAAAAGCAGTGCCCGCCATCGAAGCAGCGGTTGCCATAACCTTAGCTGACCACCTGATCCGCAAAGGCTACATTCCCCAAATCCTCAAGGAGCATTAAACATGGATGAACTTTCAAGTCTCAGAAAAAAAATCGACGAAATCGACGACCAAATCCTAAGCGCCTTATGCCAACGGGTTAACATATGCAAAACCATCGGGGCTGCAAAGAAGAAGCAAGGAAAACCCGTTCGAGACACGTCAAGGGAAAATGATGTCTACACGCGGATTAGATCAAAAGGAACCGAATTCGGTCTTGATGCTGGTCAAATTGAAGCAGTTTACCGCGAAATAGTTAATATGTGCAGTGCGGTTCAAGAATAAAAGCTCTTAATGGAGATTTCGATGAAATGCTCTACGAGATAAACGAGAAAGCACTCAAGCTTGAAAGTGAAGGAAAAAAGATAATTCGTCTAAACCTGGGTGACCCAGACTTAGCTACGCCGCCCGAAATAGTGGAAGCTGCGTATGCTTCTTTGAAGGCTGGCAAAACCAAGTATTCCTCCTCTTATGGCGAGCTGAAGCTAAGGCAGAAAATTGCAGAGGTCCACGGCGTCAAAACTGAGAACGTGGTTATTACGCCGGGTTCAAAATGGGCGATATTCTCAACGATGTTTCTGATGCTCAAAAACGGCGGCAACGTAATCATTCCTACTCCATACTGGACAGCTTACGATTTAATCGCGAAGAGTTTTGGCGCGAAAACCAAGCTTTTGCGGACGGAAATGGAAGACGGCTGGAAAATTCACCTTGACAAGCTTGAGGGCTTGATTGACAGCGAAACAAAAATGATTATCCTCAACAACCCAAACAACCCCACAAGCAAAGCCATAGACGACAAAACCCTCGATGGCATAGTGGAGTTAGCTAACAAAAAAGGCGTCACCATCCTCTCCGACGAAGTGTACGGCGCAATCAGCTTCGTGAAAACCAAAAGCATCCTTGACTACGACTGCGACTGCAAGCATATCCTTTCAAACGGCTTCTCCAAAACATTCACAATGACTGGGTGGCGCATAGGCTACTTGATAGCAAACAAAATGCTCATCGACAACGTAACCAAACTCAACCAAATAACCATCAACAACGTGCCCGTCTTCATCCAAGACGCCGCATTAAAAGGCTTAGAACTGCACAAACAAATCGCCTCCGCCATCAAAACAAAATACAAACAACGCGCAGACCTCGCAAGCACCAAACTCGCAGCGGCAGGCTTCAAATTCACCAAACCCGACGCACCCTTCTACGTGTTTCCTAAACTCGACGGATTAGACGGCGAGAAATTCACCTTAAACCTGCTTGACAAGGGCGTTGCTGTTGCTCCAGGATCAGCTTTTGGCGACTACCACGAGCACTTCCGCATATCCCTAACTGCGCCAGACGACCAAATCGAGGTTGGGCTCAATAAAATCTGCGAGGCAGCAACTCAATGAGAATTGCCGTAATCGGCGCGGGGAAAATGGGCGTTTGGTTCGCCAAATTTTTTCTCTCCAAAGATTACGATGTAGTTTTAGCAGATAGAAAAAAAGAGAAACTTGAAAATCTAAAAGATCTACTGGTGGACTTAACCACAAACTTCCAAGAAGCAGCCCAAGACGCTGACCAAATCTACCTATGCGTATCCATAAACGCCATCGAAGAAGTCGTTAAAAAAATAAGTCCAGTATTGCATGAAGGACAGTTTGTCATAGACATTGCATCAATCAAGGAAACACCAGTTAACACCATGCACCAATACATCAAAAAAGCCACTGTGTTGGGTACACACCCAGTTTTTGGTCCAGGAAGCAACGGCGTCAAACACAAAGCCTACGTTCTAACACCGACAAACGGCAAGGAACAGGAGTTTGCGGAAAAATACAAACAATGGCTCGAACAGGAAAAAGCCCACGTTTTCATCATGACACCCAAAAAACACGATGAACTCATGTCAGTTGTTTTGGGGTTGCCGCATTTTCTAGGCTTAGTCGCATGCGAAACCTTGCTGGAACAAAAGAACCTGCCTGAAACAAAAAAAGTCGCAGGCACAACCTACCGAATGCTATTCACCCTAGCAGAAGCAACCGCACTGGAAACCCCCGACCTCTATGCAGCCGTACAGACAAACCTGTCGGGGCTTGGAGAAATCGAAGACCTCTTTATGGCTAAAGCCCAAGAACTGCTAACCCTCATCAAAAACAAAGACCAAAAAGCAATAGTCGAGAAAATGGAACAAATCAAAAAGAAGCTAACCGCCGCTGACAGCGACTTCGCAGAATCCTACGATGTTATGTACAAAATGCTCGAATCCACAGAAAAATAAGCGCAAAACAGAAAAACTCAAGTAACCATTCTTGTTTTTACTATTTGAGCTGTTTTTATGGAATGGAAAAAAGCGCCAGCTGAACTTGTTGACTTCATAAATGATAAAATGAAAGATAAAAACTGCGATTACAAAAAGATGTTCGGGTACCCAGCTTACTTTTTTAACGGCAACATGTTTGTGGGGGTTCACGGCGACAAACTGTTCATGAGGCTATCGGAGGCTGACATGGTGGAAGTAATGAGTGATTGCAAGGATGTTGCTGCTTTTGAGCCCATGCCGGGAAGAGCGATGAAAGGCTACATTATTCTTCCAAAAACTATCTATTCGGACGACAAACTTTTCGCTGAATATTTAGACAAATCAATAAATTATGTTTCATCGTTGCCACCTAAAAAAGAAGGAAAGAAAAAACTCAGTAAGTAGCCTTGGGGTAAGAGCCCAAGACTTTAATAAACGTCGCGTACTTTTCCAGTGCTTTTAGGGCTTCGGCGCATTTTTGTTCGGTTCGATGTCCCTCAAAGTCAAGGTAAAAGTTGTATTCCCAAGCTGTTTTTTTGGTGGGTCTGGATTCGATGCGTGTTAGGTTGATGTTGCGTTTGGCGAATTCTCCCAATGCGTTGTAGAGTGAGCCTGGTTCATGTTTAGCTGAGAAGATTATGCTGGTTTTGTCTTTGCCTGTAACTGGCGAATCTTCGTTGGATAGAACAAAGAAGCGTGTATAGTTTTCTTTGTTATCTGCTATATCTCTTGCCAAGATTTGCATGCTGTAGAGTTCTGCCGCTCTTTCACTGGCGATGGCCGCGGCGTTTTTGAGGTTTTGTTCTTTGATGATTTTGACGCTACCCGCGGTGTCGTAGGTTGGGATTATTTCCCATTTTGACTTTTCAAGGTAGCTTCTGCATTGCGCCAAGGCTTGCGGATGGGAGTAAACTGATTTGATTTGGTCTTTGCTTGTTCCTGGGTTTACGATTAGGCAGTGGGCGATTTTGACGATAACTTCTCCGCAGACTCTCAGATTATAGCTGAAGAATAAGTCGTAGTTTTGGTTGATGCTGCCTTCAAGGGAGTTCTCAACTGGCACTACGCCCGCTTCGACTTCCTGCTTCTTTACGCTTTCAAAGACATCGCGAAAATCCCTGCAGGGTTTAACTTGGACTTTTGAGCCGAAGAACTGGTAGACTGCGCTTTCGCTGTAGGCTCCAGGTTCGCCTTGGAAGGCTACTGTTTTCACTTTTTGTTTCCCTGCTTTTGATGGTTCTTTAGCAAGAGTTTGTTTATACCGTTTATCATTGCTTCAACGCTTGCCATGACGATGTCTTCTCTGGCGGCTCTGGCTGAAACGATGTTGCCTTTTTCGTCTTCGACTTTTATGACAACTTCAGCAACCGCGTTTGAACCGCCCGTAATAGCTTCCAATCTGTACTCGCTTAAGCGGATGTTCTCTATGCTACTGGTCAACTTCTGAATAGCCTTCAACACAGCGTCAACTGGTCCAACACCTGTTTCGGCAGCAACGTATTCTTTTCCATTCAAAACTAAGCGGACTGATGCGGTTGGGATGACTTTGATGCCTGTGACGACGGCCATGTCGCAGAGGTCAACGATTTTTTCTTCACCAAGCACTTCACCCATAACAGCAGAAGTCAACGCGACTAAATCAGCATCGGTGACCATCTTGCCCTTGTTGCCTAGTTCTTTGACGCGCCCAACGATTTCCTTTAGTTGTTCCTCTGTTGGGTGGATACCGATTTCTTCAAGTTCAGCTTTGATACCTCGGGTTCCTGCCAGTTTGCCAGCGACCAGTTTTCTTGTTCTGCCGACTAATTCGGGGTTTATAGGTTCGAATGTTAACGGTTTCTCGGTCACGCCGCGGGTGTGGATTCCTGATTCGTGGGCAAATGCGTTTTCGCCGACGATGGCTTTGTTAGCCTGCACGGTTATGCCTGTTAAAGAGGCAACCATTCTTGAAGTACTGTACAGCAACCTGCTGTTTACGTTTGTTTTGTACTTGTAAATCATATGCAGCGCCATAACCACTTCTTCCAACGCGGCGTTGCCTGCGCGTTCGCCTAACCCGTTGACGGCGACGTGCACTTGGGCTGCGCCTGCTTCAACAGCCGCAAGTGAATTGGCGACTGCTAAACCGAAATCGTCGTGGCAGTGAGTGCTTATCGGTACTGTGACGACGGTTTTTAGGTCTTCTATTAGTTGGATTGTTGTTTTGGGAATCATAATTCCAACGGTGTCGGGTACGTTTAGGCTGTCCATGCCTGCTTCCTGTGCGGCTTTGCAGACTTTTTTTAGGAAAGGCATTTCGGAGCGTGTTGCGTCCATGGGTGAAAACTCGCATTTTATCCCATGTTTCTTGACGTAAGAAACTGAATCTGCCGTAGCGGCCAGCACTTGCTCTGGCGTCAAGTTAACGGCGTATTTCATTTGGACTGGTGAGGTTGGGATGAAAACATGAACTACGTCTACATCACACTCCAGGGCTGCATCGATATCGCCCCTTGTTGCTCTGGACAGGGCGCAGATTTCTGAGGTTAAGCCTGATTTGGCTATGTCTTTGACGACTTTTTTTTCGCCTTCAGATGAGCTTGGAAAACCTGCCTCGATGACGTCGACTCCTAGTTTGCTGAGTTGGTGTGCAATCTCAATCTTGTCGTCGGCGGTCAAGGAAACTCCGGGGGTTTGTTCCCCGTCTCTTAGAGTGGTATCAAAAATTCGAATGGTTTTTTGGTTTTTGTTTGACATGCTATCAGCCACTTTTTACGGTTAAGGCTGCAGCGATGGCTTCAGCCATGCCCACAGTTGAGGTGGTGCCGCCGCAGTCTGGAACAGTTTGACGGTTACGCAAAGCGTACACTACTCCGTTCTCTATGGCTGCGCCTGCTTGTAAGCATTTCTTGTCGCCGTATTTTTCTCCCAGCCACTCAAGCATCATTTTTGCTGAAAGAATCATTGAGATTGGGTTGGCGGTGTGTTTTCCTGCTCGGTTTGGTGCAGATCCGTGGATAGGTTCGAAGAGGCCAAAGTTGTCGCTGATGTTTGCGCCCGGAGCCATACCTAAGCCGCCTATTTGTTGTGCTGCTTCGTCGCTTAGGATGTCGCCGAACATGTTGCATGTGCAGAGGACGTCGAATATTTCTGGTTCTTTGATTAATCGCATGGATGCTGCGTCAACGTAGAGTTCGTTGAAGGCTATGTCTGGATACTGTTCTGCTGTTTCTCGGCAGACGCTGGCAAATAAGCCGTCGGTGACGCGCATGACGTTGGCTTTGTGGATGGCTGTGACTTTCTTTTTGCCGTTGCGTAAGCGGGCGATGTCGAAGGCTTTTTTGGCTATCCGTTCGCAAGCTTTTCTTGTGATAACTCGTAGGCAAAGGGTGGTGTCTGTCCCGATGGTGAATTCTAAGCCCTTGTAAACGTCCTCGGTGTTTTCGCGAACAAACATCATGTCGATGTCTGGGCGAGCAACTGGAACGTTGGGATAGGCTTTCAGAGGGCGTAGGTTAGCATACAAGTCAAACATGACTCTGAGCTTTACAATTACATCGGCTGCAGATTCACCCACTGGACCTTTCAGGCATGCGTGGGAGTTCTTAACTTTCTCCACAGTGTCCGCTGGCAATGCGGCGCCTACTCTCTCAAGAGCAACGTCGCCTGCTTCAGCTTCTACAATCTGAAGTTTTACGCCGAATTCTTTCTGAACTGCATCTAGGACTTTTAATGTGGCTTCGGTTAATTCTGGTCCGATGCCGTCGCCTGGAATTAGGGATATTTTGTATTCTGTCATTTTTTCATTTTCCTTCGTAGGTTCTCTATTAATCCGCCATCTGTTAAGATTTCTAAGATGAATGGTGGAAGCTTGTCTACTTGAAACTTTTTGCTATTGGATACGTTTTCTATCTTGCCCGTTTCAAAGTCTACGGTTAATTCGTCGCTTGTTTCAACCGCTCTTGATATGCCTTTGCATTCGATTACGGGCAAGCCGATGTTGATTGCGTTGCGGAAGAATATTCTGGCGAATGATTCTGCGATGATGCATTTCACTCCTGAGTACTTCAACGCCAAGGGCGCCTGCTCACGACTTGAGCCGCAGCCGAAGTTTTTGCCGCCTACCAATATGACGCCGCCTTTAGCTTTTTGAACAAACTCTGTATCTAAGCTTTCCAATGCATGTTTAGCTAATTCGCAGGGGTCAACTAAGATTAGGTATTTGCCTGGTAGAATGACGTCTGTGTCGATGTTGTTGCCTAATTTTATGGCTGGAGCTTTGATTTTGTTGTTCATTTCGCTTTACTCTCCACGGTTGGGTCTGTTATTATTCCTGTTAAAGCAGAGGCTGCAACGGTTGCAGGAGATGCCAAGTAAACGTTGGCTTGGGTGCTGCCCATTCTGCCTATGAAGTTGCGGTTAGATGTTGACACACATGATTCTCCTGCTGCCAGTAAACCAATGTGGCCGCCTAAACAAGGTCCACACGCAGAGCCACAGACGATTGCACCTGCTTCCGTGAAGATTTGTAACAGTCCTTCTTTGTCGGCTTGCTGATAAATTTCCTGAGATGCGGGAATAACTAGAGCGCGGACGCCGTCAGCGACTTTTTTGCCCTTCATTATTTTAGCAGCTAATTGCAAATCTTCTAGTCTGCCGTTGGTACAGGAACCGATGAAGGCTTGGTCAATCTTGATTTTTCCAACTTTACTTATTGGTTTAACGTTGTCGACCGATGAGGGACAAGCTACTTGAGGCTCCATTTTGGAAACGTCAAATTCGAAGATTTGACTGTATATTGCATCTGTATCGCTCTTTAGTACATCCAAGTTGGGCATTTTTTTAATTTTTGTCTCTAAGTATTTACATGTGGTTTCGTCGGGTTCTACGATGCCATTTTTCGCGCCCATTTCAACTGCCATATTGCATAATGTCATTCTGCCTGAAACCGTCATCTTTTTTATAGTCGGGCCTGTGAATTCTAAGCTCTTGTAGATTGCTCCGTCTACGCCCAGTTTGCCTGTAATGGTTAAGACTAAGTCTTTGGCTGTAACGTTGGGTTTGAATTTTCCTGTGACGTTTACTTTGATGGCTTCGGGAACTTTTAGCCAGATTTTTCCTGTTGCCATGACTGCAGCTGCTTCTGTTGAGCCTATGCCTGTTGCGAAAGCGCCAAAAGCGCCATAGGTGCATGTGTGTGAGTCAGCGCCTAAGATGATTGTTCCTGGAACTACGTGGCCTTTGTCTGGCATAACTTGGTGGCATATTCCGCCCCGGCCTACATCGTAAAAGGTGAGGTTTTGTTCTTTGGCGAATTGACGCATGGTTTTGTGTAGTTCTGCTGCCTTGACGGATTCTGCTGGAACTTGATGGTCCAGAATTACGACTACTTTTTTGTTATTCCAAACTTTTTGTACGCCTATCTTTTTGAAGGCTTCAACCGCTAAAGGTCCAGTTAAGTCGTGTATCATAACCATGTCAACGTTTGCGTCGACGATTTCGCCTGGATGCACGGCTTTTTTTCCTGAGGATTTAGCTAAGATTTTTTCTGTAATATTCATAGTCTTTCGCTTACCTTGAATTAAACCTAAATTTACCTAAGACAAATGGGGATTTTAAAGAACAGACAATTAAGTATTTCCGCTTTATCGATGCTGTTTATTCGTCGATTCTTGTCGATTTTGCGCCTCGAGCTAGGGCTGTTATGCCTGTTCTTGCCAATTCTATTACTCCAAAGGTGTTCATGAGGTTGAGGAATGCGTCGATTTTGTCTGGGGTTCCTGTGATTTCAACTGTTAGGCTGTCGGTTGAGACATCGATGATTCTGCCGCGGAAGACCTCTACGCAGTTGATGATGTCGCTGCGTTCTTTGGAGCTTGGCACGTTAACTTTGATCAATGCGAGTTCACGCATGACAAAGTTGCCAAGAGAGAGTTCGTCGACTTTGAGGACGTCGATTTGTTTTGCGACTTGTTTGATGACTTGGTCGATGGTCTTTTCGTCTTCGTTGACTGTTATGGTCATGCGGGCTATGTCGTGTTGCTGGGTTGGACCGACGGTGATGCTTTCTATGTTAAAGTTTCTGCGTCTGAATAGGTTGGCGATGATTTGTAGGACACCAGGTTTGTTCTCAACTAGCACGGATATAACTTTGGTTTTTCCAGTCTCCATTAGTAGTCACCTTTTTGTTGTGGTAAGCCGCAGCCTGGAGGCACAAAGGGAACCACATCGGTCTCTGAGCCAATAGGCACATCGATTACCGTTGTAACTTTACTGGTCAATGCTGTCTTAACTGCTTTGTGGAATTCTTCGATGGATGATGCGCGGGTGCCTTGGGCTCCGTATGCTTCTGCGAGCTTCACAAAGTCTGGGGTTTTACCCAAGTTGATGGCCATGTATCGGCGTTTGTAGAGCATACGTTGCCACTGCGCCACCATACCTAACACTGAGTTGTTTAGTACAATGACGATAACTGGAATGTTTTCAGTGACACTGCATGCTAATTCCTGTTCGCTCATTATGAAGCTTCCATCGCCCGCGACGTCCACGACTGGTCGGTCTGGACATGCAACTTTGGCGCCTATGGCTGCTGGGAAACCAAAACCCATCGTTCCTAAACCGCCTGAACTGATAAATGTCCGGGGCTTCAACGCCTGGAAGTATAGAGCTGACCACATCTGGTTCTGTCCCACTTCTGTGGTGACTATGGCGCTTTCGGGCAACAGTTTCCTCAATTCACCCAACAATGCTTTAGGCACCAAATCTCTTGGCAAATCCTTTAGCAGTGGACTCAGCTGTTCCTTAGCCTCTTTGACATGCTTTGTCCATGCTTTCCCTTCGCCCTTCTGTAGTTTCTTGGAAACTGCGGCGTACAGCATTTTCATTGAGACTTTGGCGTCTGCAACTATTGAAACGTCGACTTCGATGTTTTTGTTTATTTCTGCAGCGTCTATGTCTAACTGAATTTTTTTAGCGTGGGACGCGAATGTATCCAGATTTGCGGTTGCGCGGTCAGAGAACCTTGTTCCAACAGCCAGCAAGACATCCGCTTCGCCCATCAGTTTGTTTGCTGCTGGGTTGCCATGCATACCGATGCTTCCCAAGGATAAGGGGTGGTTTTCTGGGAATGCACCTTTACCCATGAAGGTTGTTGCAACCGGTGCCATTAGCAGGTCTGACATTTGGGTCAGTTCGTCTGATGCTTGAGCAGTTATTGCTCCACCGCCTGCCAAGATGATTGGGCATTCCGCTTTCGCCAGTAAGTCTGCGGCTTCGCTGATTTTTGCCATGTCCGGTTCAGGGGGCAGTTTGTATCCGCCAACATCAATCTTATCTGTGAATTCGATATCTGCCATTCCTGATTGAACGTTCTTAGGCAAGTCGATTAGGACTGGTCCAGGTCTGCCTGTGGTTGCAAGGTAGAATGCGCTTTTGACTGCCACGGGAATTTCGGCGATGGTTCTTGGTTGGTAATTGTATTTTGTGATTGCGGTGGTGATGCCGATGATGTCTGCTTCTTGGAAGGCGTCTCTGCCAATCATGTAGGAGCTGTTAGGGCTTGTGGTTGGGATTTGTCCTGTTAATGCGATTATGGGCGAGGAGTCCATGTAGGCGTTAGCTATGCCTGTTACTAGATTGGTGGCTCCTGGTCCGCTGGTTGCCATGCATACGCCTGCTCTTCCGCTGGCACGTGCGTAACCTTCAGCTTCATGGGCTGCACACTGTTCATGTCGCGCAAGGATGTGGCGTATCTTCTTGTGGTCGCATAACGCATCGTATACTGGAAGGATGGCTCCGCCTAATATGCCGAAGATTGTATCAACTTTTTCTCGTTCAAGGGATTCTAAGAGTGCTTGCGCACCAGACATTTTTGCCATTTTCAATTCAGTCTCCTGTCTTTTAAATTAACAACTATGCTATCATCTAGAAAAGTTGTTTGCGAGAATTTTTTTGTGGTTTGTTTAGCGGGTAGGCTGGACGAGTTAAAGAATTTGTACCCGACGATCCCGGCTATTGAGGTGACGATCCCTCATGCTCATACCTCGTTAAACTCCACTTTCTTTAAAAGGAACCGTTGTGCAAATAAAAAGTTTGTGGTTTCTGATTAAATCTTTACCTTTGGAACTATGCAATTATTTCCCAAAGTGACACGCCTATGGGGCATTCTTTACCCTAACAACCCTTTTTGTCATTTCTAAACAAACCATTAATAATTTTGGAGGCAAAAAGGTTTGTTGGGCGGATTTAGCCATGGGCTAGCTTTGGCGAGGCAAAAATGTTGCAGGCGCCTTCTCCTTTGTTAGCCGCCAGACCCGCTCAACTTGTTGGCTCTTAGTATTCTCCTTCTTGATATCTCATTGAGGCTCTAAACGATATAAGGCGATGTTGTCACAGGTTGAAACAACAACCGCTAAGTTCTAACCCGATATTGCCTGCGATAGTTTTGTTTAATTAAAAAAATGGAAGGCGAATTTTTTATTTTTATGATTTGGCTATGTTGATTAGTTTTTTTGTTGTAGCCAGCTGGATAGGTAAACTTGGTTGGTGTTTCCTATTTTTTCCAGTGAAACGATTCCTCGGTCGGCTAAGCGCGCAATTATCCTGTGGGTTTTGAGTCGGCTTAAGCCTGTTTCGTTTCGGATGTATTTCTGAAGGTATTTGCCTTCATGGGTATTTAGTACCTCTATGATTTTGCGTTCTTCCTCGGTTAAAGTTTTAGTAACTGAATCGTATGCGGTTGTACCGTTTGTAGCTGGCTGAGTTGCTGAGATGTTTTGAGTGGCTTGAATAACTCCGATACTTCCGACTCTGATCTGGGGGTGCAGAAGATAATAGCCTATTCCGATGATTCCGACGACGGTGACGCCTATTAGGACAGCAAATAAGACTCCGAAATAGGGCAACCACGCGTTAGATGCGGTTTGTACTGTTCCCGTTTGTCCCATCATACTGCCCATTCCGTCGTAGTTGTTGTTGTTTGATCCTCCCCACATTTGGCTCATCCAGTTGTTTGAATTCTGAGTTGACGAGAAGTAGGCGAAGCCTATGGCGGTTGAGGCTATGAGGGCTACTATGGACGCAATCAGTATGGTTAGGAACATGTTGGCTCTTTTCATGGTATATCTAAATTAGACGTATTCACGGTGGAATTTAAGGTTTATCACAGTGTTATGAGCGTATTCTCCATCTAAAACCGTGAAACTGTTTCAAAACTGTATCAGCCAACTCTCAAACCTCCCCAAGCCAATATAATACTTGAGGTGAAAAAGAATGACTAAAACAAAAACTATCCTCTTCCTCATATAGCAGGTTCACTAGTAATCTTAGCGGCAATCGGCGTAGCCTTCGCACAATATGTCAAACCCAAAACCAAAACACCCTATATACCCAAGCCCAGGCCCAAGCATACGGCGGCAACTATTGAAATAGGTCGCCCAACAACGGCTATGGCTACTCTCAATATCCACAGCAAGGCGCCTATCCATACCGAATGGGAATGAGCATGATGTCTGGAGGCTACTGGTAAACCAGCAGATCCACACTTTTCTTTGCCATTTTACGGTTTTATTTTTTATTCTGTTGGCGTTGGCCTATAGCGAGAGAGTATGCCCTTTTTGATTTTAGGCTCCCTTGGCTTCCAAGCTGTTAATCTCGCCTTGAGTTCTTCGTCAGATAACTCCACTTTTAGAGTGCGGTTTGGAATGTCGATTGTTACGATGTCGCCGTTTTTGAGAACTGCGATGGGTCCGCCGTCGAAGGCTTCTGGGGCTACGTGTCCGATGCTTCCTCCGCGTGTGGCGCCTGAGAATCTTCCGTCAGTGACTAAGGCAACGCTCTCAGATAGGCCCATGCCGGCGATTGTTGCGGTTGGAAACAGCATTTCTGGCATTCCAGGTCCACCTCTTGGTCCTTCATAGCGTATGACGACTACGTCACCTGCTTTGATTTGGCCGCCGCGGATGGCTGTTAGGGCTTCTTTTTCTGAATCGTAAACTTTTGCTGGGCCTGTGTGTTTTTGCATTTTTGGTGAGACGCCTGCAGTTTTTATGACTGAGCCTTTGGGTGAGAGGTTGCCCGTTAAGATGGCTATGCCGCCTTCCTTGTGAACGGGGTCGGCGAGGCTGTGGATGACTTCTCTGTCGACGACCATTGCGTTTTTGATGTTGTCGCCGACTGTTTTCCCTGTTACTGTGGGCAGGTTTAGGTTAAGGAGGCTTTTGAGTTCATTCATAACTGCAGGGATTCCGCCTGCCGCATCCAAATCTTCAAGCGCATAAATTCCGCTGGGTATCATGCTGCATAAGTGCGGAACTTTTCTGCCGATTTCATCAAAAACCGCCAGAGGCACAGTTAAGCCTGCTTCTTTAGCGATTGCTGGCAGGTGGAGGGTGGTGTTGGTTGAGCCGCCAAGTGCCATGTCGAGTGCGATGGCGTTTTCGAAGGCTTGTTTGGTGAGGATTTGTGAGGGTTTGAGGTCGTCGTTGATTAGTTTGATTATTTGTTTGCCTGTAGCTCGGGCTAACCGGAGTTTGAAGGCGCTGTTTGCAAGTGAGGTTGCGCAGTAAGGCAGCGACAATCCAAGCGCTTCAGTCATGCATGCCATGGTATTGGCAGTGAACATACCGCTGCAGCTACCGCATCCGGGACACGCGTTTTCTTCCATCTCGCAAAGTTCACCTTCACTCATTTTTCCCGCCGCGACTTGCCCAAGTGCTTCAGGCATTGCGGAGTAACTTATTTTTTTGCCGCGGTGGCGTCCTGCCGCCATGGGCCCCCCTGTAACCATAATCGCCGGGATGTCTACGCGTGCGGCTGCCATGAGCATGCCAGGAGTGATTTTGTCACAATTCGAAATCATGACCAATCCATCGAGGCTGTGGGCTTGAAGCATAATCTCCACGGAATCAGCGATGATTTCCCGCGAAGGCAAAGAGTAACGCATACCTTCATGTCCCATGGCGATACCGTCGCAGACCGCGATGGTGTTAAACTCAAAGGGTATGCCGCCCGCCGCAAGGATTCCTTCTTTTACAGCTTCTCCAATGGTGCGGAGGTGAATGTGTCCGGGAACGATGTTTGTGTAGCTGTTAGCAATCCCAATCAAGGGTTTAGCTATGTCATCGTCTTGCAGTCCAAGTGATTTTAGTAGGGCGCGGTGAGGCGCTTTTTCAATTCCTTTCTTAATTGCGTCACTTTTCAAGTCAGATACCTCAATGAATGCTCGCAGACTATTTGCTTGGCGTTGCTGTTAAATTTTATGCAGTACCATTCAAAAGATGAGTTGTGGGTATCGGTTTTTTTAAGCATTTTCAGCATTCTGATGGGTGGTATTTCGCCAATAGGACCTACCTTCTTAGGTAAGTAGACCCCCTCTCTATAGTTTCTGTATAGATTTGCTATTTGGATCCTACTATGTTGGTAAGCCACGCAATTTTGGGTGAGATGAACTGTGAAAGAAAGCAGATCTCACGTTGAGACTTTAAGCCAACTGCCGGGAGGACGCTTTCAGTGGAGCTTATCACCATAATTCTTATATTTGTGCTTGCACCCTTGGAAATGAATGTGATTTAAATGGGGTATTGCTTTATTCAACCGCTTCCCTAAGTCTGTAAAGTTTTTAGACACCACCCTACGTGATGGTGAACAAACACCCGGAGTATCTCTTGTACCTGAAAATAAACTGCGCATAGCCCAGCGGCTAGACGAGCTTGGCGTCGATTTTATCGAAGCTGGGTTTGCGGCGGTTTCTGAGGGCGAAATGGAATCTGTCAGCCTCATCGCTAAACAAGGCTTGAAGGCTAAAGTGTACAGTGCCGCTAGGGGAACAAAAAACGACGTTGACGCTGTGTTAAAGAGCGGTGCTTCCGGAGTAGCCATGATTATCCCAACCTCTGATTTGCACATCGAGTGTAAACTCCACAAAACACGCGAACAAATCCTAAAAACCACCCAAGACCTTGTCGGGTACGCTAAAGACCACGGCTTGACGGTGGAGCTTTTAGCTGAAGACGCAACCCGCTCAGACATGGAGTACTTGACCCAAGTGTTTCTGGTAGCTGTGGATGCTGGTGTGGACAGGGTAATTCCATGCGACACCGTGGGCATCTTGACGCCTGAACGTGCATCGGAGTTCTTCTCCAAACTTAAAGAAAAAATCAAAGTTCCCGTCGGCGTGCATTGCCACAACGATTTCGGCATGGCAGTCGCCAACAGCGTTGCTGCTTTAGGTTCAGGCGCAGAAGAGGTTCATGCAACCATCAACGGCTTAGGCGAACGAGCAGGAAACGCGGCGCTCGAAGAAATAGTGATAACTCTTCGGTCGCTTTATAAACTGGATGTTGACATCAAAACTGAGTTGCTTTATGGAACCTCGCAGCTGGTTTCACGGTTAACGGGAGTTCACGTGCAGCCAAACAAAGCCATAGTCGGCGAAAACGCTTTCACCCACGAATCAGGCATACACACGCAAGGCTTGCTATCCAACCCGCTAACCTATGAGCCGATAACACCTGAGCTTGTAGGACGCACAAGACGACTCTCACCGGGCAAACATTCAGGTTCTCACGCTATACGGGCAAACCTGGAGTACATGGGCATCAAACCCAGTGAAGCGCAGTTTAAGGAGATTTTTCAGCGAATCAAAGAACTGGGCGACAAGGGCAAAACCGTCATGGATGCGGATGTGCTTGCCATCGCTGAAACCGTCATGGGCTTGGATAGAGTTAAGCCAATACAGCTTGAAGAAATGACTTATGTTGGCGGCGACAAAGTCACGTCAACAGCTTCGGTTCGCCTTAAACTAAACGGCAAAGTTGTTTGGGGCACTGCAGTGGGCGTTGGACCAGTCGATGCAGCCATAAACGCAGTTAAAGACGCCATAAAAGAAACCGAACCCATAACGCTGGAACAGTACAACGTTAAAGCCATCACAGGCGGAACAGACGCCATGGTTGAAGTCGTCGTGCGCATGCGCAAGGGAAACCGAACTGTCACCGCGATGGGTGTCCGCGAAGACATCGTTAAAGCCAGCATGGAAGCAGTACTAAGCGGCATGAACGTGCTGTCAACCGACTACAACCACAAAAAGCAACAATAGCTCTCAAAAATCTATCCCCCTTATTTGTAGGCAACCTTAGTTGTGGTAGTAGCGCAACTACCGCAAACACTTTTACGGCTAAACGCTTTGATTTTTGTAGTGACCTGCCCCAAGCGGTAGGACTCTTTTTTGCTGAAAAATATCATAACGGTGGTTGTATGAGTTTAGTTGCAGGAATCAAGATGAAAACCGAACGTATACCCAGAAGTCGCCTCGCAGCCGCATGGAAAATCTTAAGCCACAAACCCCTGCCCAAAGTTAAAGCTCTCAGGCTAAGCGACGCCGATTTCAACCACGTTTTGCAGCATCGCCACTGCGCAGAGGATGATTTTCGGGAAATTGAAGAATGGGGCAGGATTCTATCAACTAAGGGCACCGATGCCTGTGTGTTTAACGGTGACGAAAGCGACGACGCCGACTACATTATCTTAGTTAGAGAAAAGCCTTACCATAATATAGACCAAATCATCGTTCACGAGTTATCGCATATTGCCAGAGGAGACCTCTAGCTAATTTTTTGGGCAATGGCTTTGGCAAACAGCCTTAGCCCATCAGTGCTTGGAAGATCAGCGAAGTACAGCATAAAATAAGTCACACCTAAATCCATGTAAACCTGCAACTTCTCCACGCATTCTTCGGGAGTCCCAGCCAAAGTGGATTTCTTGTAATCTTCTACACTCATATTTGGCAGCTTATATTTGGAAATCTTCTCAGCTATGTCTTTTTGGTCTTCGACAATCAAAATCTGCCCGCTTGGCCAGCATGACCGCTCAATTTCCCCCAAATTCCTGCCCACCGCTTTGCAGTGGTTCTCTAAAACCCCAAGTTTGCGCTTATAGGCGTCCGCTGTCGGCAGGAAACCCCAGTCGAACCTGTCCGAGTACTTTGCAGCGACTTTCAGGGTGTGCTTTTCTTCGCAACCGCCGACAGTTATGGGTGGATGGGGCTTCTGCATGGGCTTGGGTTCGCAAATGGCGTCTTTAAGCGCGTAGTGTTTTCCTTTGTAGCTTGCTTTTTCTTGTGTCCACAACCGAGTTATGACTTCTAAAGCCTCCCCCAGCCGCTCTGCTCTAAGGCTTAGCTTTGGGAAGTCAAATCCATAAGCAACATGCTCAGCCTCTTGAACTCCTGTCCCGATGCCCAACTCTAACCTGCCGTTCGAAATGGCGTCAAGGGTAGCGGCGGACTTGGCGAGTAAACCGGGGTTTCTGTGCTGGATGCAGGAAACCATAGTTCCTACCCTTATCTTGCTGGTTAACATAGCAAACGCAGACAGGGTTGTCCAGGATTCAAGGATGGACCAGTTATTGTACATTAAGTGGTCGTCGAGCCAAACCGAGTCATAACCCAACTGTTCGCTTTCTAAAACTGTGTTCTTTAGGATTTCAAAATGTTCGGTTGGCGTTTTGGCTTGGAAAGCGTAGAATGGTAGGAATACACCAAATTTGATTTTAGTCAAGCGATGCTTTCACCAAGCAATATTAGAATTAGGTGGTTAGCGTTTTTAGGCTTTAGGTTTATCTGGCTTCTTTGCGACTTTCTCTGCCCCTGCTTAACGATAAAATTCCAGCGACCACGAGGATGGCAATTGAGGCAAAGAATGCGTTATGTATCCCGAAAAGAAAAGCATCACTTACGCCGCCACTCAAATTTGAGGTTCCGATGAAAACTTCAAATGCCACCTGTCTTGGAATCGAGGCTGCCGCAACTGAGATCGCCAAAACGAAACTGCCAACTAACCCAATGTTTTGGACGGTCCTAAGTAACCCTGAGATGCTTCCATAGCCGCCTATCCGAGCATTTGCCATGACGGCGCTGTTGTTGGCTGGGAAAAACATTGAAGTTCCCAAGCCTGAGATTGCCGAAGCAATTAGAACGATGTACAGCGGCGATGTTGTACTCATTGTCAGGTAAACTAAAATGGCGAGCGCTAAGAAAAATACGCCAAGACTTGCGATTTCTCTTGAACCGTACTTGTCGGAAAGTCTGCCCATGATTGGCCCAAGAAAGCTACCTGCAACGTATCCGGGCACCAGCAGAAGCGAGGCGTCAAGCGGAGAAAGCCCCCTTATTCCCTGCAAATACATAATCACCAAGAAAACCACGCTGAAGTAGCCGATGCTTAGGAAAAACGCTGAGAAGATGGCGTTGCGTAAAACCTTGTTCTTGAAGGCTTCAAAATCAATCATGGGATTCTTTAGTCGCTTGTCATACATGATGAAAATAGGTATCAATACTGCTCCAGCCGCCGCTAAAGAAGCGTTGAGTACGCTTAGTCCTTGGCTGGCAAAATTTACCAGTCCCAAAGACAGCAGAACAAGCGCGGAAGCCAGCAGTCCTACACCTGATAGATCCAGTTTAGCAGGTATCCGCTCGGCGTCCTTGAGATACTTTAACCCGAATATTATGGCAACTATGCCGATGGGGATGTTGATGAAAAAGATGTATTGCCAACTGATGAATGTGGTGAGTACTCCGCCTAAAATGATGCCTAGCATGGCTCCGCTTGTGTAGCCCAGTGCGTTGTAGCCGTAGGCTTTGCCGCGTTTTTCTCTTGGGAAATAGTCTGCTATGATTGCTCCGCTGGTGGCTTGCATGATGGCTCCACCTACCGCTTGGACTCCCCTGAAGGCTATGAGCGGGTAGATGTGGGGTGAAAAACCGCACAGTGCTGAGCCAACTGTGAAGATTACGAAGCCTAAATTGAATATTCTGCTGCGCCCGTAGATGTCGCCTATTCTGCCCATCTGCGTAGTCGCAACCGCAAGAATCAACAAATAAGAAAGTATAATCCAAATAGAGGTTGCCAAATCCGAATGGAGGCTGTCGTTTATGACTGGAAATGCCAACAGAACAATCGTGCTGTCAAGTGCGCCCATCATGGTTCCAAGCATAACAATGCCTAAAACAATGTTAGTATGCTTGCCTAAACCTGCAACAGGCTTGGTTTGAGCTTGGGGGTGGCTCATCAAGTTACCTCTTGTTTTAATGTATTAACTTAGAAAGATTGACCTTTTTTAATATACAGATCAATTTTATAAAGATGTATGAAACCAAAAAACGAACTCTGCATCAACTCGGATGCACGGAACAAACCATTAAAACTCGAGGATAAGTAATTATAATTCATAACCTATTTTTAAAACAAATCAACTCACTCGTGGTTCCCTATGCCGCAAAAACAGCCTTCTATATTTGACCTGATGAATGAAGAAAGCGAAAGTCAGGTTGATGAAGAAGCAGAAAAACGGCAGCGACGCAAGGAACTTCTGGAATCCACAGGCGTCAAGGAACTCTTCAAAGAAGGAAAAATCAATATCAACGAGTTTACTTGCGTTGGTGGACAATGCAAACTCTGCATCAAAGCTTGCCCCACTAATGCCTTATACTGGGGAACCGGTAAAGTTGGAGTCATGGAAGACTTGTGCATATACTGCGGCGCATGTGTACTCAACTGCATGGTGGATGACTGCATAAAAATCGAGCGCAAACGCGAAGACGACACTGTGGACAAGTTTAGCAAGCCACGCGATGTCATTGAACTTGCGGAGAGGCTCAATAGCCGAAAACGTTTTGAACGGGTCAGAACAAACGCAGCAACAATGCGACGCTACAAAGAAAAAGACGACATCAAGAAATACTGCAACCATCGACAATTGTACACAGAAAACGAAAACAAAGTTTAAGGGGCGGATCACAGAAAAATAAAACTCAACAGGAATGCTGATAAGCAAAAACAATGATTACACACCAGAAGGCTCAGATATGACTAAAACTTACAATATAGCTGCGCTAAAAGGAGACGGCATAGGACCAGAAGTTACCGAGGCAACCGTCAAAGTCCTCGAAGCAGTCCAAGTTAAATCTACTTTCAAACTTAACTTTCTCTACGGTGAAGCAGGATACCACTGCATAGCTGAACATGGTACCAATCTGCCAAAAGAAACAATCGAGCTAATCAAGAAAACTGATGCTTGCCTCAAAGGACCCATGACAACGCCCGAGGAACCTGGTGCACCCGTAAGTGTAGCTGTCACGTTGCGGCGTATGTTTAACCTCTACGCGAACGTACGTCCATGCAAAACATTCCCGAGTGTGGAAGCCCTTAAACCCAACATCGACTTAGTCGTCGTTAGGGAGAATACTGAAGGTATGTATTCGGGGGATGAATCGCTTTTGGCTCCAGGTGTAGGCGTAGCACTAAGAATTATCACTCGGGAAGCTTCATTGAGGGTTGCCGAATTCGCCTTCAAATTGGCGCGTCAACGCAGAAAACATTTAACCTACATCCACAAAGGCAACATCCTGCGCATAACCGACGGAATCTTTAAAGACTCAGTCAAAGAAGCCCAGCAGAATTACCCCGACATCGAGGTCGATGACCTACACATCGATGCCGCAACAATGCAACTAATCAAAAAACCCGAAGCCTACGACGTAATGGTTACCACTAACCTTTTTGGCGACATAATCTCAGACGAAGCCGCTCAGGTTACAGGCAGCTTGGGTTTGGCGGCTGGAGCAAACATCGGCGCAACCTATGGCATGTTTGAGCCTGTCCACGGTTCAGCACCCAAGTATACAGGAATTAACAGAGTAAACCCCATAGCCACCATAATGGCAGGTGCCATGCTGCTAGATTACCTCGACGAAAAAGCGGATGTAGCAAAAATCGAAAACGCAGTAATCGCCGTGCTCAAAGAGGGCAAAATCCGAACTGCAGACTTAGGCGGCAAAGCAACCACAAGCGAAATGGCAGACGCCATAGTAGCCAAACTCAAAGCTTAGCAACCGAAGCAACCGTCGTAGATCGGGTAGACAACTCCAGTTTACCTCCAAACCCCTTTTTAACATAAACATTCTCCAAAACCACCTTGTCTCCAATTTTTAAATCCTTCAACGCCTCAGCATGTTCCCGCCAAGCTGAAACCCGAACCACACCTCCCTCATCTTTCAGGTCAAAAACTACAAGCTTGATATTTTCGCCTTTGGATGTAGTGACCTCTTTGTTTTCACGCAACGCAGAAATCGTGCCTTCAAAGTTCACTATTCGGTCTTCAGCTAACCCAGAAGTATTTGTGCATTTCACTGAGGCAGATTGAACATCGATGAACGTGTTGGAGTCGACATGGACCTCTAAACCGCCGTTTTGCCCTTCTTTCACCCTAGCATTAACCAGTAGCAACCGCGCGTTAGCTTTGAGTGTGTTTTCTAGCTCAGTTGCTTTCTCATTCCAAAAAACCACTGTTACCTGCCCTGAGTCGTCTGCTAAAGTTAACCTTGTGACTGTGCCAACGCTTGTATCGCTTCGGATAAAGCTGCTTTCGCCTAAAACCTCTTTTACTTCTCCTGACAGGATAACATTGCTCAATTCAAGGGTTAGAGTGCTGATTTTTGCAACGAACTTTTCAATCGATGGGTATTCTGCGGCTTTGCTTGGGGGTTCAACTTCGACTTGGCTTTTGTTGCCCAAGTGCAGTTCTGTTTTGCCGTACCGGTCCTCCCGCGTGTATCCATGAAGCAACCTGACCGCTTGCCCCGCTTTAAGTTCACCCCTCTCAACCAACTCAGCTTTCTCATTCCACAACACCACCCGCAAAAGACCATCGTGGTCGACAATCGTTAAGGTAGCAAATTTGCCTGATTTTTCTGGACCCTGAAAAGTCTTAGCTGGAAAAACAGCGATTAACCTGCCCGCTACAGTAACATCATACAACCCAGCAAACATCCGACTTGTTGACAGAACTCCACTGCTCTGAATCGTGTTCTGTTGCACTTGAACGCCCAATTTAGCTGCAATCAACCGCAGCAACGTTTCGTCGCAAAGTAAACCCCCCGTTCTGGACCTTTCAGCCTGTAGTTTCTCATGGATTTGCTCTTGGCTGATGAGCGGGTTTTGCCGTTGGATTTCTTGGATCAGGTCTTGGATGGTCATTTTGCGCCGACACGATAAAGAGGTGCGGGGCTTTTAATTTTTTGCATTTCTGGGAGTGTTGATTATGTTTATTTAAAACGCTGTTTCATCTTTAGTTTGGACGCTGGAGGTTAAAGGGTGGATCTTGCGGTTTTTTATGCGCTTGGGATAGCGTTGATTATTATTGGAGTCGTAGTTGTAGTTGCGGCAATTGTTCTGGCTTCCATGAGTGGCGCAAAGAAGGGCAAAGTGCATGGTGCAGGCGTAATAATGATAGGGCCGATTCCGGTAATTTTTGGTACAGACAAAAAATCAGTCAAGACAGTATTAGCGCTGGCTTTAGCCCTCACCATAGTTGCCTTAATAGTTATTGTTGTGAATTATTGGTTGTTGAGGTAGCTTGACTTGTTGAGTGATGAAGACGCTGAAGATGAAGGTATTAGCGTGTCTAGCCGGTTGTTTGGTTTTTTGCTCTTAGGAATCGCCTTGGTTTTTGTTGGCATAGCTGTTTTGGTGGTTGCTTCCTTAGTTTTTAAAGGTTTAAGCAGTGTTGGAGGCGTAATCTTAATTGGTCCGATTCCCGTTGTTTTCGGTGCTGGGCCTGACGCTGGCTGGCTCATTGCAGTTAGCATAATCTTGACTGTTGTAAGTGTAGTTTTATTTTTGATAATGAACAGGCGAGAAAGAAGATTTACCAATTAAAAATAAATGAATTTACTCGTTTATTTCCTCTTCTTCTCTGCCATAGTAAGCATGCATGAAGATGAGTAGAAGAGCAATAAACACTGCGCCAACTAAGACATATTGCAAGGTTATGAAATATGCGCCTAAATCCATTGAGGGTTCTCCTTGTATTTACCTACCATTGTAGCATCTTCATATTTAAGCAGTAGCTTTTTTCCACTCATTCATCAACATGTCAAAACACTCATCGATTTCATCGATGGTTTCAAACCAGCCCAAGTTCGCCGCGATTTTCTGCGTTAACAGGTGGTAGCACATGTGGACTTTTTTGTCGAGAACGCGGAAGTAGAAGTCGTCACAAGTGCAGAATTCCGCTTCGGGCATGATGAGGTAATCTCTTTCTCTGCCCACCACTATCCACACGGTTCTGCCGCTGGGCTTAAAAACGTATTTTTTGACTCTGCCTTCTTTTAGAGCATCGAGCGCTTTTGTGAACCTTGACCCAAAAAGCTCATAGAGCTCTGTGAGGTTGTCGCCGGAAAGTTTGCCCGCTGTTTTTGCTTCTTTGCAAATAGCATTTAGCGTATCTATCTCTGAGTTTTCGGTCGTCATCACTAGCTACTCTGAGTGTAATGTGAAGGGGGAGTTTTTAGGCTTTTAGATTATATCGATTGGTTCGCCTTTGGGTTTGCCTGCAACATCAGCTTTAGGAAGCACCACTTCCAACACGCCGTTCTTGTATGTGGATTTTGCTTCTTTAATTCTCACTTTTACTGGCAACTCGACTTCCTTGAAGTACTTATACTGCGGGGTATCAACCGAAATTGTCAGGGAATCTTCGGTACCGTGGAGTTTTATGTCTGTTTTTTCAACGCCTGGCAATTCAGCAACCACATGGATGTCGTCGTTTGTTTCCATAATGTCAACGAGCGGTTCACGTTCGTCTTTAACCTGAGGTATACCCTTCATGCTTTTTTTGATGTTGCCGAACTCTTGAATTTCCGGTTTTCCATCAGGACCAATCTTCATGCTGTAACCATAAACGAACGGACCCATTTCCTTAACTGTGCTGCCGTCTGGCAATTTACGTTCCTTTACGTATTCTTTAGGAACTTTATCTGTGAAGTTCTTAAGCTCCTCATCCATCATCTTCTCCATTTCATGGAACATATCATCTATGCCCGAAAACGGGTCCTTTGAAGAACTACGGCGTTTTTTGAACCACTCAGGAGTATCCTCGTTATCTGAAGACATACGTTCACCATAAATGAGTTAAGGTTTCAATCCAATAAATTTATTGTACAAAAATACTGATTTGGTGATGGCGAAAAGATTTTTGCAACATTATTATTTTTAAGGGCGTTTTTATTTGTATTTGACCTTATGTTGCTCCAAAAGCGTTAATTGAGAGCTATAGTTTCAGGAATTAACATGGGATTTTAACATAAAGCTGTCTTCTCTTTTTTTGTTGTTGCGTACAAGAGCCCACATAGTTATATTAGCATTCTTGAGAAAAATAACCTAGCGAGCTCCAACTCGTAAGAAAGCAAGGCATTTGAATTTTTGTGTTCTTGCATTTAAGTTAAAACATTTTTGGTGACTCAAACTTGACTCAAATGAAAGTTGCGGTTAAGCAAAGCTTCGGGACAGTCGATGAAATTATGTTTGAAGCTGCCTTAGTAGCCAATGCGAAAGAAACCCAAAACAAACCAAAAGAGTACGTTAGTTGATTACAAAGGTTTGCTAAAAGTCAATAAAATTAACTTTGATCTATACTTGTATCATCTTTTCTCAGACCGTGTACTGTAGATGATTATTCCCAATTATTGTTTCCATGGTGAAATCTCTGCGAATAGTTTTTAAAAGTTTAAATGAAGGAAAACAGACTAAAAAGACACGGCTAGAAAAATCAGTGGTCAATTGCCGGGGTAGCCTAGCCTGGCTAGGGCGCCAGACTCATAATCGTGTGAACGATGTTTGCATGATGAGAAATCTGGAGTGCAAAAGGGGCCATCGCCCTATGCCCAGAAGTCGCGGGCTCGAATCCCGTCCCCGGCACCACTTGAACTATTTTATCTCTACAACCTTAATGGATGTGAAATACTATCTAGCTAAGGCCGCTGTTGTGGTTTAAATGCAGTTTTTCACTTAAGAGAGACGAAAAAAAAGATTGGCAGAACTATCTATGGGTGCCTTTAAGCAAAGAAGAGTTTGTAGCTGTTCAGGTCCAGTTTAAAAGTCAAATTCCCAAGTTTTCCTCTTCGGCAATGATTCGGAAGGGTAATCCATACATTGTTTTTGAGTATGGAAGAACCATTTGCCTCAGTGAAGCCTTTGGAAGCGGCGAAACGTTGGGTGACAAATTGGTTGTGGGCGATGTTTTGACTGTTGTTTTAACCGATAAATCGCAGGACCAACTGTTTGTTTTTTCTGTGAGTAATTTGACTGTTGACTTTAGTTTAGACGATGTTATCGTTTACCTTTTCACTTATACTAATGAGATGTGGCAGATTTACGGTTTTTTACAAGCATTATCTGAGTTTAAAAGAAAATAAGACAGGCGTTAAAATTAAGAAAAAATCCAAGAGCCTATAATTGAGGTAACGTTTTTTTAACTGCCGTTCCTCTTAAATGTCAAAATGTTATTACCTCTAATTCAACTCAAAGAACGATGTGTCAGCCTTGAGCAACAAACCTACGCCGTGGTTAAATCATTCTCCTCCCGAAGTGCCCAAACGCATAGACTACCCGCGTGTTCCTCTACACGAGTTGCTTGAGGCAAGCGCAAGGAAATTTCCAGAAAAGGTTGCCATAGAATACAACGATAGCGAAATCACTTATTCACAGCTGGATGAGTTTTCAAGTCAGTTTGCAAATGCCCTGACAAAATTGGGAATCAAGAAAGGCAACTGCGTTGCGCTTTCTCTGCCTAACATTCCCCAGTTTATAATTGCTTACTTTGGGATTCTCAAGGTTGGCGCGGTTGTTACAGCGATTAGTCCTTTACATCGGGAACGCGAAGTTGAGTACCAACTATGCGATTCTGGGGCCCAAGCCATTGTTGCTTTGGATTCGCTCTATCCGATTGTAGAGAAAGTTAAGCAAAAAACTCAGGTTAAACATGCAATAATCATAGGGTTACAAGAAAAAGCTCCTCTTTCAAGGTTTCCTAATGACTTGATTTTCGAGGATTTGCTTGAAAACAGCCCACAAACAGCCCCAAAAGTCAAAGTTAATCCACATGAAGATTTGGCGGCGCTCCAATACACGGGAGGCACAACTGGGACAGCAAAAGGCGCCATGCTAACCCACAGCAACCTTCTCTCAAACGCGCTTGCATTCGCTTCATGGATAAAAGGCAACCCTGCCCAAGAAACGTTTCTGACGGCTCTGCCCTTGTTCCACATCTACGGCATGACGACCAGCATGACTGTGCCCATAAGTTTAGCGGCAAAGATGGTGCTGATGCCCAAATTTGAGCCAGCAAAAGTTCTAGAGACAATACAAAAGCAAAGAGTCACAGTTTTCTGCGGCGTCCCTACTATGTACTCTGCGTTGCTCGCCAACCCAGAGCTAAGCAAGTATGACTTAACATCTATTCGCGTTTGCATTTCTGGTGCTTCCTCTCTGCCGCCGCAGGTCCAGAAGAAATTCATGGAGATAACTGGTGGATTCTTGGCGGAAGGGTATGGGTTGACTGAGGCTTCGCCTGTTACTCATTGTACTCCAGTGGATAAGTCGATGCGGACGGTGAGGTTAGGTTCAATCGGGTTACCGCTGCCAGATACGGAAGCGCGAATCGTCGATTTAGAGACAGGCGCTAAAGCACTTGAGGTTGATGAAGTTGGAGAGTTGGGGGTGAAGGGCCCGCAGGTTATGAAGGGTTACTGGAACATACCTGAGGAAACCGCCATGGTGTTGCGTGATGGATGGCTTCTCACTGGAGACATCGCGCGTATGGATAGTGATGGTTACTTCTACATAACCGATCGCAAAAAAGACCTTATCAAAACAAAAGACTACAGCGTCTACCCACGAGAACTCGAAGATGTCCTCTATGAACATCCAGGCGTGAAATTGTGTGCAGTTATTGGCAAACCAGACGTGTTTGCTGGGGAGGTTCCCAAAGCATACGTTGTGCTAAAGGACGGAGCCTCAGCGTCACAGCAGGAAATAATGGTTTTCGTCAACGACAAAGTTGCTCCATACAAAGCTATCCGTGAAGTCGAATTCAGAAAAGAACTTCCTCTAAGCGGCGCAGGCAAGGTCCTAAAGCGAGTACTCAAAGAAAAATCGTAAACTACGCTTTTCTCTTCCAAACTTTCAAAACAACTTTTTCGCCAACCCAAGAAAAGAACAAGACTACAAAGAAAGGACCCAAAAAGACGGCAAACACAAAATCGTTGTTGGTTGTCGCGACCCTCCCTAAAACCTCAGGGTAAAGAGCTATGCCTGAAATAACTATGCAGGTAGTTAAAACGGATGCAAAAGTAAACGTAACCCATTTCATACGTTCTTATTGCAGAAATGCTTGGTTTAAGGGTTGTTAGCGTTTTCTTCGAAATGTATAAGAGAAAACCTCGTTTCTCAATTAAGTTAAGGTTTAGTCTTTGCGTGTTAAATTCAACGTTACCGGTATCGTGCAGGGCGTAGGCTTCCGTCCTTTCATTTACCGAATCGCGGTTAAGAATCGTTTGGCTGGCTACGTTCGCAACAGGGGCGATGCGGGTGTTGAAATTCTGCTCGAAGGAGATTCAAATAAAATTGATGCGTTTATGCAGGATTTGACCGCGAAAACACCTCCCTTAGCCCAAATCTACCACGTCAAAAAGACTGAGCTTTCAGGCAAAAACGAATACCAAAAATTCACCATTTACAAAAGCTCTCAAGAAGCAGAAAATTCAGGCTCAATCATACCACCCGACATCGCCATCTGCAACCGATGCCTAAAGGAACTCAGAGACCCCCAAGACCCTCGTTTTGAGTACTTCTTCATCACCTGCACAGACTGTGGACCACGGTTCACAATCATCAAGCGCCTGCCATACGACCGAGAGAACACTACCATGAAAGACTTTCCGCTCTGTGGTTTCTGCCAAAAAGAGTACAAGGACCCAGCGAACAGGCGCTTTCATGCACAAACTGTGGCGTGCCCAACGTGTGGTCCCAAGGCGTATTTGACAACGAATCTGGGTGAAGCTGTTCAAACTAAAGACCCTGTGCGAGAAGCTGGGAAACTCTTATCGGAAGGCCATATTCTTGCCGTAAAAGGCTACGGCGGCTTCCACATTGCAGCCTCAACGATGCTTGAGCAGCCCTTGATTAGGCTTCGAACTGCGAAGCACCGACACGAAAAGCCCTTCGCTATCATGGCAAAAAGCCTTGACGCCGCAGAAGGGTTTGCCGAAGTGTCTTCGAAGGAGCAGGAACTGCTAGCTTCTCCTGCACGCCCAATCGTTTTGCTAAACAAAAGTGCCAGCTACAACCTGTCACCGTTGGTTGCGCCACACTTGCATAACGTGGGTGTCATGTTGCCTTATACTGGTCTGCACTACATGCTCTTTGACGAGGTGCTTGACCAAACCTTTGTGATGACCAGTGCAAACCCACCAAACCAACCCATCGTAAACGACAACCAGCAAGCACTAAAAATCCTCGGCGACATCGTAGACTATTTCCTGTTTCACAACCGCAAAATAGCCCACCGTTGCGACGACTCGGTTATGCGTGTTCATGGTAGCCGCCAAGTGTTTCTTAGGCGAAGCCGCGGTTACGCACCCGCTCCAATCAGGTTAAAACAGAAATCCAACCGTTGCGTCGTAGCTTTAGGCGGCGAATTAAACGACACTTCCTGCATCTTAATTGATGATAAAGCCTTCATCAGCCAACACATCGGCGACGTTGAAAACGTAGAAACCCGAAGTTTTCTCCAAGAAGCTACCAGCCACCTTCAACACTTAACCAACTGCCACGCTGAAACTGTGGCTTGCGATTTGCACCCCAAGTTTACCACAACCCTTTTGGCGAAGGAGATTGCGGAGGAAGCTGGGTTATCGCTGGTTCAAGTGCAGCATCACCACGCTCATGCGGCTGCTTTAATGGCTGAGAATGGCTTAGATGAAATATTTGCGGTTACTTGCGATGGTTACGGGTATGGCGCGGATGGAAAAGCATGGGGCGGAGAAATCCTGCATTGTACGAGCGGCTCAAATCAGTTTAAGCGGGTCGGTCACTTGGAGCCTCAACTGTTGCTGGGCGGGGATTTAGCTAGTCGTTATCCTGCACGTTTGGCAGCTGCAATGCTCACAAAAGCGGGCTTAGACGTTGAAGATTGGCTGACTAAAAAAAGCACTCATCTGCCGCATGGGGTGATAGAAGCAAAACTTATCCTTGAGCAACTTAAAATGGGAGAGGGTGCGGTTGAAACGACCAGTTGCGGCAGATTTCTCGATGCAGTTTCGGCTGTTTTGGGGCTCTGTGATGTGCGCACCTACGAGGGGGAGCCTGCTATTAAACTTGAGTCAGCGGCAATTAAAGGTAAAGACATTTTGAATCTTGAACCGTCAATGCATGGGAGTGTTTTGGATACCACTTACCTGCTTAAGACAATTTATGACAGTTTAGGTAGGGTTTCTGTTGCAGATTTGGCTTATAGTGCCCACGCTTATATAGCAAAAGGCTTAGCGATCCTTGCAGTTAAAAGCGCTGTTAAGCAAGGAGTAAAAACTGTTGGTTTTTCTGGCGGTGCAGCCTGCAACCAAATTCTCGCCCAACTCATGCGTGAAACCGTTGAGGCTTCGGGACTGAGGTTTGTTGTGCATGAAGAGGTTCCAGCCGGCGACGGAGGAGTCTCGTTTGGTCAGGCAGTTGTTGCTGGATTTTCTATTTTTTAGACCAATCTGTTTTTATCGCCCCTCAAACCCTCTTTTGATAGTTGATATCTTATGTGTTTAGCAATTCCTGCAAAAATAATGAGCCTCGACGGCACAACAGCCCATGTGGATTTCGGTCAGGGCGTTTTGCGCGATGTTAACATATCGCTTGTTGAGGCTAAAGTCGGCGAGTATGTGTTGGTCCACGCGGGCTACGCTATTCAAGTTTTGGAGGAAAAAGAAGCCTTAGAAACCCTTAGTCTTTGGAACGAAGTTTTAGACGCTGCTGGAGAATAAACTGGCAGTTGAGAGCATGGCACAAAACCTAAAGTTTCGAAACCCTGAAATGGCACATAGCATCGCTGAAAAAATCAAGGAAATGGCTCCAAAGAAGTCGATGGTAAAGTTTTGCCACGTTTGCGGGACTCACGAATGGACAATAACACACTTTGGTCTGCGCAGTCTACTGCCTAAAAACGTTGAAGTTATCGCTGGACCCGGATGCCCCGTATGCATCGTTCCCGCTGCAGAAATTGACGAGGCAGTGCAACTATCCCAGAAAGGCGTTGTTATAACGTGCTTTGGCGATGTTTTGCGGGTGCCAGGTAGCCAATCCTCGCTTTTAGAAGCCAAGGCAGCTGGCGCTGACGTCAGAATCGTCTATGCCGTCTCTGATGCGGTTGAAATGGCTAAACAGGAACCAACCAAACAGTTTGTGTTCCACGCTGTCGGATTTGAAACTACAGCACCCATCACCGCCCTTGAAGCGCTCGGAGATTTGCCCAAAAACTTTAGCTTCCTTGTTTCTCACCGACTAATTCCGCCAGCCATGGAATTGTTGCTTGGCGTTGGCGACCTGCAAATTGACGGCTTCATAGCACCTGGACATGTGAGCGCCATCATAGGCTTGAAACCTTACGAGTTATTTACCCGAGTTTACCGGATGCCCACCGTTGTGGCTGGTTTTGAACCCAACGACGTGTTAATGTCCCTGTACATGCTTCTCAAACAGGTCAGCGAAAGTGACGCAAGATTAGAGAATGAATATTCGCGTGTGGTTAAGCCTGAAGGAAACCCCAAAGCACTTGAAATGATGCAGAGAGCCTTCACAGTTACAGCGGGGAACTGGCGCGGCATCGGCAGACTTCCTGACTCCGCTTTACAACTGCAGGAGTCGCTCAAAAAATTTGATGCCAGAGAAAAATTCGACGTCCACGTTAAAGAAGGAAGAGACATCAACTTTGGATGTGAATGCCACCTTGTAATCATCGGAAAAATCAAGCCCAAAGAGTGCCCCCTGTTCATGAAAGCCTGCACACCCGCCCACCCGGTCGGCGCCTGCATGGTTAGCAGCGAAGGCACATGCCGTGTGTGGGCAAAAAATGTGGCAGTTTTGGGTTAACAGATTCTCGGCACGGGGTCGCCTACTGGCTTTGCAATTATTCTTTTGCCGCCCACCACCGTCTGCATCGCTACTCCTTTGAATTCAGTTGTGGTTTCACCTATTATTTGGGCATCCTTACCTTCTTTAGTTTTCTTTAGAAATTCGACTGCTTCATCTGCCTTTTCTGGGACAACGCCAATGATGATTTTGCCTTCGTTACCCACTTCCAAAGGATCCAAACCCAGCATATCACACGCAGTTTGTACGTCTGCCCGGATGGGGACTTTGTTTTCATGAATTAAAACGCCTATTTTGGATTTTTCTGCCCATTCATTGGTTGCGTCTGCTAATCCGCCTCGCGTAGGGTCCTTCATAGCGACAACTCCACCCACGGTTCCCAATAAGTTTTGCATCATTTTGTTGAGCGGTTTAACATCGGAGAGTATTTGGCTTCCAAACTTCAATCCCTGTTGTGCTGAAAGCACTGCTAAGCCATGGTCGCCAAGGGTGCCTGACAATATAATTCTGTCGCCAGCGGCAAGGTTAGAATCAAGTGTCCAACGTGCTTTAAGTTCCCGATATTCTTTGACCACGCTGAGGTTGCTTTCGAGGGCTGGGGTTCTCCTTCCTATACCTGAAACATTCATAACGCAGCCGCCTAAACTGCCCTTCTCCACCACCTTAGTGTCACCCGTAACAATACTTACACCCGCTTCGATACACGCCTGCCTCATACTGGAAAGGATATGCTCCAAATCAGACAACAACAAGCCTTCCTCAAGGATAAGTCCACAAGCCAAAGCATAAGGCTCTGCACCCAGACACGAAATATCATTTACAGTACCTGAAATCGATAAACGCCCAATGTCTCCTCCTGGGAAAAAGATAGGCTTCACCGCGTGGGAATCGCTTTTTAAAACTAAGTCGCCAATAACTGCTGCATCATCCATCGCTTCCAAGGGAACCTCCGCGGTGTTTTCTAATCCGCCAAAATATTTTACGATGTAGTTTTTGACGAGGTCATGCATGACTGAGCCGCCGGCACCGTGCAGCATAGTAATTTTCTCGGTTTTATCCATGATTTTCTGTCTTCTCGTTTTTATTACTTAATTAGACTACATGAGCGTGAAAAATAAACACATCGTAATTTACTGCAAAAAACAGCTTTGTCTACTTAGAGTTATTACAAGCAACGGCCGGCTCACAAAGACTGTTGTGCGATTTACTCGGAAAAATATCTGAAAAATCATTGGTTTGATTTAAGGCAACTAGACAGGTTGATTAAGGACTTAGCAGAAATTAGAACAAATTCAAACAAATTCCACATAAGGGTGGCGAATGTCTGATGCCTAGCATTGAAATTGTGATTGCGGCATTTCTGCTCGTGGCCTTCTTAGCGGCAGTTCTATCTAACAAGCTCAAGGTACCCTACACTTTGGTTCTGGTTTTGGCAGGCGTCGCTATTACTGTTGTTTCATATCTATTGGTTTCTCAAGGAGGATCTAACTTAACTTTACAGTTGAAGTCAATTTTCACACAACTTATTCAAGGCGGGCTATTCGTGGGCTTAGTTGTTCCTCCACTGATTTTTGAAGCCATGATTCATCTTCGGGCAAGTGACCTACGGGCGGTAATCAAGCCTTCGTTAGCTTTAGCAACCATGGGCGTCTTGATAGCGACTTTGGTTGGAGGATTAATCTTGTGGAAAGTGGTCGGTTTATCTCCATACGTTGCTTTTCTTTTTGCCGCTTTAATTGCTCCCACCGACACAGTCACGGTTTTAGAGGTTTTTCGGCGAGTCAAAGTTCCTTCCAAATTATCGACATTGCTCGACACCGAAGCAGCTTTCAACGACGCAACAGGCATCGTCATCTTCACAATAATCCTCTCAACTGTCGGTGTTCAACAATTCTCAGTTACCCAAACATTATTCAATTTCGGGTTTACTCTTGGCGCTGGAGTCTTAATCGGGTTAGCAGTCGCATTTTTAGGTGAAGTACTATCGAGCTTGATAGAGGACAGTGTAGCCGAAACGATACTTGCGATTGCGGTGGTTTATGGGTCATACGCACTGGCAACTGGAATAGGTGCCTCAGGGCTGATAGCGGTCGCCGTCGCAGGATTATACTTTGGCAACTATACGATGCGTTCTGCCATGGAGCCTGCCACAAGAGAAGCTGTGATCAGTTTCTGGGCGGTCGCAGCCTTCCTTGGTAACTCAGTAGCTTTCTTAATTATTGGTTTCCAAACAAACATAATTACTCTATCTGAATCAATTCTGGTAATTATCGCCGCCTACCTCGCGGTAGTAGCCGCTAGAGCCGTCGCGGTTTACCCGATTTTGAGTATCTTCAGTAAATTTGGGGACAAAATATCTGTGGTCTGGCGCAACGTCGCCATGATTGGCGGAGTCAAAGGTGCCCTGTCCATAGCATTAGCGGCTACGATTACCGCTTCAGCAGTTATTACTATAGGCGATATCCAAACTATCAATACAATGGTGCTGGGTGTAGCGTTTATATCAATAGTTTTCCAGGTGCCCTTGCTGTTTAGGTACGTCAGGAAAAAAATCCCGCAAACTGAAAGTGGTGGTTCAGAAATCATAATTGACAAACAATTCGAAATAATGGCTTCAAACATTAAAGAATTAAAGAAGCTAAATGCTGAGGGCAAAATATCCAATACAGAATTCAACGCACGTATTGAGGAAAGCAGGAAAAAACTCGACGATCTGATTGCAAAATCTCCTGTTACGGTTGAAACAAAGCAAATTATTCGGTCAAGAGCCGCTGGGTTGTATTCTTCTTTCCCGAAAATTTCCAAGGGCAGATCCAGAACCAAAAACGAAAAGAAAACAAAAGAAAAAGACGAATAGGGACGCGCTTTGTTTCGGAACTGATTGTTTAACTTAGGAAATAGGTTGTGCTGTTTCTATTTTCTTACTCCTAAGTCAATGAAGTTTATTGCCATAAATTTTAAAAAGCCTTCAAAGTAAAGGTGTGTTTGGTAATGCTTGTTTTATTCCGTTTGGATAGCACTCACGATCAGTACGTTAATAATTTTGATTCGGTTCTTAGCTAACTACCTTTTCAATGAGACCGGCGTGCCTGACACGCTTTTACTGATATTTATCAGGTTCTTTTCGGCCCAATTTTTGGGTTGTTTGACCCAACAGCGGTAAAGAGTTTTTCACCCTACCTTGTGGCTTTGGCTCTAGCTTACATCTTGCTATATGGTGGCATATGGTTGAACATCCGCAAAGTCATTTTAACAGTCCCAGAGCCGTTCTGCTAGCTACTCTGGTCTTTGTTTTTAGTGTTCTTGGAGTTAATTGTCATAGTCACAACGGCTCTAATCGCCACAGTTGGTTCGTTGGCGATGTCTCAAAAGAAAGAGTCTTCTGGCAAAACAGTGAAGAAAAAAGAAATAACCGCATGAAAAAGAACCGATCTTGAACGGTTTGCTCATTTGGATATGGTCATTATGCAGCTTTTTAAATAACAGAAAGTGTGCAGAACAACTAAAAGTCCCAAAAATAGTCCTAATTCTCTTTTTCAATAGAGTTCTTTGGGTAAACTATAAAAGCCTAAACGCAATCCAAAAACTATACACCTCACGCGTTCGAATAGTTCCCTCGCAGGAACACCCACTTAGTCTATTAAGAGTAAAATCTTAGTTGTGATACGGAAAGCCATATAAATTGCTTTTACGTGTTTGAATGCGCACTGGAGAAAATATCTATGCCAAAATGGGGATACTCAATAATTGAAGAAATGCTCAATCCAGAAAAAACAGCGAAAGCCAGCGGTAGAGAACTTAAGGTATCCCATAAAGCCGCAAGGGAAGTCTGCAGAGCTGTTAAGGGCATGAATCTTGTTCAATCCAAGGACTTTTTACGCGACGTAATGATTAAGAAAAAAGCCGTTCCATATTCCAGGTACACCAAAAAGTTAGGACATAAAGGCGGATTAGAAAATCACTGCGTAGGTAGGTTCCCAATAAAATGCGCCGAACAAATCCTTCACATCATCGAAGCAGCCCAAGCTAACGCAGAAAACAAAGGCTTAGACGTCGACCGACTCAGAATCATGCATGCAGCAGCGTACCAAGGCATAAAACTTAAGCGTTTCACGCCAAGAGCACACGGCAGAGCATCACCAAAATTCGACAAAACAACACACGTCGAAATAGTCCTAGAAGAGAAACCGACCCAAGGAGAACAATAAATGAGCATAGTCAAACGTTTCATCACAGAATCAATTAAAAGAACAGAAATAGATGAGTTTTTACAGAAAAAGCTTGAACGCGCAGGCTACGGCGGAGTAAACCTGTCGAAAACACCACTGGGTACCCACGTGGTCATCTACGCTATGCGTCCAGGCTTAGTTATCGGTAGAGGCGGTGAAACCATCAAAGAGCTGGCCTCAGCCCTTGAGCAAAATTTCAAAGTTTCCAACCCGCAAATATCCGTTTCAGAAATCGAAGTTCCAGAATTCAACGCCCACGTTGTCGCAAACCGTGTTGCCTCAGCCCTTGAGCGAGGTGTTCATTTTAGACGTGCAGGCTTCTGGGCACTCAACCAAGTTATGGAAGCCGGCGCATTAGGCGCTGAAATAGTGATCAGCGGCAAACTCACAACAGAGCGCGCGCGTTTCGAAAAATTCAAGGCAGGCCACTTTCCAATAGTCGGTGAACCAGCATTGAAAGCTATGAAAACCGCTGAAGCCCATGTTCAACTAAAACCAGGCATTATCGGTGTACGAGTAAAAATCATGCCTTCAGACGCATATTTCCCTGACAAAGTTACAATCGTGGCGCCAGCACCAGAAGAAGAAAAAGTAACTGTTCCACAACCAGCACCTGCCCCCCCAACAGCTCCAGTTGAACCATCACCTGAACCAGAGCCAGAACCCGAAGTGCAAGCCAAAGAAGTTGTTGATGAACCCAAACCAGAATCAAAACCTGAGGAGGCAAAAGAATAATGCGCGTAAAAGAAATCAATGCCCTGTCAACTGAAGATAGAGAAAACAAACTGGCAGACTTACGAATTGAACTAGCCCGCATCAGAACCATGGTTAATGCAGGCGGTGCCGTAGAAAACCCAACACGAATGCGGGAACTGCGCCGAACGATCGCTCAAATATTAACTATCCAAAACGAAAAGAAACTTGGCATAAGGCAACCAGCTGAAGCGAAAGAGCAAAAACCAGCAAAGAAAACTGGAAAACCAGCAAAAAACTAAAACCAGCCAAAGCACCCAAAGCCACGAAAGCAGACAAGGAGACTGTTTCCTAATGAAAGTAACACCCGACATCATCCGTTATGAGTTTATAGGCACTCACGCAAAAATCGCGCAGAGCAATCATGCAGGTTACCTTGGATTGGCTGGTCCGATAGTAGCTGAAACAAGAAACACACTTACTCTAATTCATCAAGGTCAACCTAAAAGTGTCATAAAAGACTTGGCAGTTTTTGACTTCAAGTTTGGTGATGGAACAACAGTAGAAATTGACGGTAACCTATTAGTTGGTAGGTCTGAAGACAGGCTAAAAAAAGGCGTAAAGAGGTTATGGTAATATGTCAATGACTTTCAAGAAACCTAAAAAGACATGTGACGACCGAAATTGTCCATTCCACGGAACACTTTCCATACGTGGACGTGTACTGGAAGGCGTCGTTCACACTTCAAAGATGGATAAGACCGTTATCGTTGACAGAGAATTCCTACAATTCTCATCAAAATTCGTTCGCTACGAAAGACGACACGGACACATCCCCTCACACAATCCACCATGCATCGACGTAAAAGAGGGCGACCGCGTGAAAATCGCAGAATGCCGACCAGTCAGCAAAACAGTATCATTCGTGGTTGTTGAGAAATTAGGAGAGGAAAAGTAGAATGGCCGCGAAAGCGAAACAGAGAGCACTCGTAGCAAAAGGTATGCTTTCACACGGACAAAAAATCAGTCGTGGACTTTTAGCAGGATCCGAAATGAAATGTACCGATAATACAGGCGCACGTGTTTTGCGACTGATTCAAGCTATGGGTTACAAAGGAAGACTAAGACGTTACCCTTCCGCCACCGTAGGTGACAAAGTCACAGTTTCCGTACGTCAAGGATCACCTGATATGCGCAAAAAGATTTTTCAAGCAGTAATCGTCCGCCAAAGGAAATGCTTTAGGCGTGTTGACGGGGTTTGGGTCCAATTTGAAGATAATGCCGCAGTAATAATCACACCCGACGGTGAAATGAAGGGTTCAGAAATACGCGGTCCAGTAGCAAGAGAAGCAGCTGAAAGATGGCCAAGAATCGCAAGTGCCTCCAGCATAATTGTATAGGTGTAAAGATAATGCAAGATACAAAACGAGTAAAGAACCCGGGTAAACAAAGAAAAAGACTCTTTAATGCTCCCGCTCATATACGCCATAAACTTATGGCAGCCCCGTTATCAAATGAGCTTGCTGCTTCAAGAGGCGCAAAGACCCTTCCAGTAAGAAAAGGTGACACTGTACAAATCAAACGCGGCGACAACAAAGGCTTTGAAGGCAAAGTTTCACGTGTTGACCTAAAAGCATATCGCATTTACCTTGAAGGATTAACCCGAGAAAAAGTTGATGGAACGAACATATTCATCTCAGTTCATCCATCTAAAGTCCAAATACGCAGCCTCAATCTCGACGATAAATGGCGCAAGAACATCCTTGAAAGAAAGAAGGCTGTCAAAAAACCAGTAAAAGCTGAAAAACCAAAAGCTAAACCAGCAAAGAAAGCAGAAAAGGCTGCAGCTAAGGTTAAAAAAGTCACACTGGTTGAAGAAGAAGCAGTGCCTGAAGTTACAAAAGAGCAGGCTCCAGAGATGGCGACAGAAGAGGCACCTGCAGCAAAGAAACCTGCTGCCAAGAAGGCTGCCCCTGCAAAGAAGGCACAAACCGTAAAAAAGACAGAGGAAAAAGAAACCGCACCTAAAGCAAGTGCTAAATCAAAAGCCTCTGGAAAAACTAAGGGAGGACAATAAAATTGGGTAAAAAAGGAAAAACTGCAAGGCTGAAACGTAAGCCAGCGCCAGCATTCTGGCCAATTCATAGAAAAGAACTGCCGTGGGTAGTAAAGCCCTCGTCAGGTTCACATTCGCTTCATGAGTGTCTACCTTTAACGCTAGTTCTTAGAGATATGCTAGGTGTTGCACAAACACGTAAAGAAGGTCAAATGATACTCGCTCAAGGCAAAGTACTCGTTAACGGCAAAATCCGCAAAAAAGACGATTCTCCAGTTGGCTTAATGGATGTTATAACTATGCCTGAGATGGGCAAATACTACCGTGTAATGCCCTCACACAAAGGACTGGTTTTAGCTCCAATCAGCAAAGAAGAATCCAACACAACACTCCTGCGCGTCGAAGACAAAGCCACCGTCCACAACGGCGTTCAAATCGCACTCCACGACGGCTCCAACATGCTCATAAAAGTCACAGACCCAAAAAACCCGCAAGAAGTCACATACGAAACATTCGACATCCTCAAAGTAACCTATCCAGAAAAACAAGTCGTCCAAACTTTGAAAACTAAAGAAGGAAACTTGGCAGTAATTACTGGCGGAAAAAACATCGGCACACAAGGCAAGATAGTTGAAATCGAAAAGACCGAAGCTAAAAAACGTCACCAAGCCCTAGTAGTAATCGAAGACGCAAATGGTATACGTTGCCAAACAATCTTGGACTTCATCTTCTCCATAGGCGAAACCGAACCACTCATAACTCAACTGGAGGCATCAGCAAGTGTCTGAAGAAGCAATAATTAGTAAATGGGAACAACATCCAATGTTAAAGCCACGCATCGACAAAGTTGTCGTGAACCTTAACGTTGGAAAATCAGGCGAACCACTAGAAAAAGCAAACAGTGTCCTCAAAGAAATCACCGGTCAAACACCCGTAAAGAGGAAAGCTAAGAAAACCATCAGAGACTTCGGCATACGCGAGGGCGAATCAATCGCTGTCGTCGTAACTTTGCGAAAGCAAAAAGCCGTTGACTTCCTCAAAAAAATCTTACCCGTGGTAGACAATAAGGTTGCAAAACGCGCCTTCGATGAACGCGGCAACTTTGCCTTCGGCTTAAAAGAACACATTGAAATTCCAGGCGTCAAATATGACCCTGAAATCGGTATCTTCGGAATGGATGTCTGCGTCACTGTTAACCGCCCGGGACAAAGAATCAAAATTCGCAGAAAACAAAACAAGACCATTGGTCCAAAACACCTGTTAACACCGGAAGAATCAATCGTCTACATAAAACAAACCTTGGGAGTCGAAATCGTCTAAACTGAGAGTGAATGTATGGGAAAAGAACAAGTCAAGAAAGTAAGAAAATATGGCAAAGGTTCACGTCCATGTGTTAGATGTGGTTCATACGGACCAGTCATCCGACGTTACGATTTATATTTATGTAGGACATGTTTTAGAGAAGCGGCCCCAAAATTAGGGTTCAAAAAATATGAGTAGGAGCTGAGAAAAAAATGGATACCTTAACAAATGGTTTGATAACCATAAAAAATAATGAAACACGCAACAAGCGCGAATGCATAATTAGCCCTGCCTCTAAACTTTTGGGACGCGTTCTACGCATTATGCAACTCAACGGTTACATCGGAGAATTCGAATTTATCGACGATGGACGACAAGGAAAATTCAAGGTTCAACTGCTCGGCAGAATAAACAAGTGTGGCCCAGTTAAACCACGATTCGCAGTCAAATCTACTGCCTTTGAAGAGTGGGAAAAGAAGTTCCTGCCATCCAGAGACGTCGGCATAATGGTTGTTTCAACTTCCAAAGGCGTAATAGCCCACAAAGACGCTGAAGAAAAAAACCTTGGAGGAAGGCTCTTAGCCTTCGTATATTAAAGGAGATATAATTATGCGGCTTCCAGAAGTATCTAAAACCGTTCAAGTTCCTGACGACGTAACATTAAGTTTGGAAGGCAAAAAAATCAACGTTAAAGGCGCAAAAGGCACATTAACACGCGACTTCTCGTTTGCACCCATCTCAATAGAAGGCGAAGGGAAGACTGTCCGCATCTGGGCAAAGTGGCCACGCAAAAAGGAAGCTGCTCTCGTAGGTACAATCTACTCACACATAAACAACATGATAACTGGAGTAACAAAAGGCTACCAATACAAACTCAAAATCGTCTTCTCCCACTTCCCAATATCAGTAAAACTTCAAGACAAATCCATCTTAATAGAAAACTTTACGGGTGAACGCAGACCCCGCAGAATAAAACTAACCAGTGGAGTCAAAGTAAAAATTGAACCTGACGACATAATCGTTGAAGGCACAAACTTGGAAGAAGTTAGTCAAACCGCCGCCAATATTGAACAGGCTACACGTGTGCGAAACAAAGACCCCCGAGTTTTCCTCGACGGTATATATGTTTATGAAAGAAACGAAGGAATGGCATAATGACCGAAAAGAAACCCTCCTTATCACGCGAAGCACTCAAACTTAGAGAGCGCGCTAGAAACAAAAAACCCAAATTCGTACGGGCAGAAAGCTGGAAATACGACCGCTTCAGCCTAAGCTGGAGAAAACCCCGTGGCTTAGACAACAAGATCCGCCGAAAAATCAAGGGCTGGCCACCAGGACCCAGCGCGGGCTATAAGGGACCAAAAATTGCCCGATTCCTTCACCCTTCAGGATACCGTGAAGTCATAGTTTACAACGTAGCAGACCTCTCAACCATCGACCCTAACATTCAAGCTGCACGCATCGCCCACACGGTCGGTAAACGAAAACGTGCCCTAATCATCGCAGAAGCCAAAAACCTTAACATCAAAATCTTGAACGTCAAAGTTTCCAAGGAAGCAGAAGAGAAAACCGAAGAAAGCACAGAAGGCGAAGCGCCAGAAGCAGAAGTTAAAGAGCCCAAAGTCGAGAAAGCAGAGAAAAAACCCAAGAAAGAAACCAAAAAGAAAGCTCCTAAAAAAACCAAATCTAAACCAAAGAAGGGAGAAAAGAAACAATGACCGACCTAGCCGGACAAAGACGTTTAGCTGCTCAAATCCTCAAGATTGGGCAAAATCGTGTTTGGATTAATCCTGAACGCATGGACGATGTTGAAGGTGCAATTACCCGTGAAGAAGTCAGAAAACTGATTCATGAAAAAATCATAGTTTCGTTACCTCAGAAAGGCGTAAGCAGATCCCGAGCAAAGGTTATCCGAGCCAAAAAACTTCTGGGTAGACGAAGTGGTCCAGGAAGCCTAACAGGCGCTGCCCACGCAAAAGTCACCAAGAAAGAAGCTTGGATGATAAGAGTTCGTTCTCTACGGCGCAAACTTAGAGATTTGAAAGCAAGAAAAGTCATAGCCGAAACTACCTACACTCAATACTATAGGATGGCTGGAAGTGGACGGTTTGAGTCTATAGCTGATTTAGAGCGCAGTTTGAAAGCGCATGATCTTTGGAGGAAACGTTAGATGGCGAAAAATGCAAGTTACCGAGTACAATTGCGACGTAGACGTGAAGGAAAAACTGATTACCAAGCACGTAAGGCTCTAGTTACATCCAGAAAACCCCGGCTTGTAACAAGAGCGTCAATCAGGAATGTTGAAGTACAAATCATAATCGCTAAGCCCCATGGGGACGAAGTTTTAGCATCAGCCAACAGCCGCGAACTTCTCAAATCCTACGGTTGGAGAGCTCCAACAGGCAACATTCCCGCTGCTTACCTAACAGGTTTACTCTGCGGTGTGAAAGCAAAAGCCGCCGGCATAAACGAAGCAATCCTCGACATAGGCTTGGTTTCACCCACGAAAGGCTCAAAGATCTTCGCTATCCTAAGCGGAGTCGTAGACGGAGGCGTTGAAGTTCCTCACAGGGAAGACAAAATCGTTAAAGAACGCCTAAAAGGTGACCACATTGCTAAATACGCGAAAAACTTAGGCGCAAGCTCAGAAGAATACACCGCCAAATTCTCGCAGTACACCGCAAAGGGGATTGCCCCAGAAAAAATCGCTGAACACTTAGCCAAGGTTAAGGCTGACATCTTGGCTGGAACTAAGAGCGCTAAACTACGAGCAGAAGCCGCCAAACCGATAGTTGCCACAAAAGAAAAAGCTCCCAAAGCAGCAGTCGAAGCGGCACCCAAAGAAAAAGTTCCAGCTAAAGCTAAAGAAAAGAAACCAGTAGAAGCAAAACCTGCTAAGGTCAAAGCTGTAGCCAAAGCAACCAAAGAGAAAGCCCCAAAAGAGAAGGCGCCAAAAGGAAAGGCTGCACCTAAAGAAAAAGAGCCAAAACCAAAGGCTCCTAAGAAAGGTGGAAAGAAAGAATGAGCAGAAACAGAAACGAAAGAGAAAAGCGGACAACTAACTTAGAAACTTGGGTTCCAAAAACTAGGTTGGGTAAGCTGATTCAGGAAGGTAAAATCACCAGCATCGAAGACGTTTTCCTGAGCGGCATAAAAATCTCTGAATCCCAAATCGTGGATTCCCTGATTCCTGACCTGCAAGAAGAAGTCATCAACGTTAACTTAGTACAGAAACAAACTGACGCAGGCGAAAAATCACGATTCAAAGCCATCGTTGCAGTCGGCAACCGAGACGGCTACATTGGCCTTGGCAGCGGAAAAGCCAGCCAAGTAAGGAATGCCATAGAAAAGGCAGCAGTAAATGCACGCCTAAACATAATCCCCGTTAAACGCGGATGCGGCAGTTGGGAATGCGGCTGCGGAAAACCACACTCTGTCCCATTCGAAGTAGAAGGCAAATGTGGCGGTGTTCGAGTAGTCATCGTTCCAGGTCCAAGAGGCTTAGGCTTAGTTTCAAGCGAAGTCGCAAAAGTCATCTTAGGCTTAGCCGGCGTAAAAGACCTGTGGATGCGAAGCTTCGGCTCCACAAGAACCGTGCCATCTTATGCATGCGCAATCTTTGATGGATTGAGGAAGACTTATAATTTGATTACCACAGTGGACTGGGTGAAGTAAAATGGCGCAGAAAACAGAAGAATGCAAACCTCTCGTCGTAGTGCGAATCCGTGGACTCGTCAGTGCTCAACGTGAAGCTAGAGAAACCCTTGATCTACTCCACTTAAACCACACCAACCATGCAATCCTAATCGATAGTCGACCAGCCTACAAAGGCATGTTGCAACGCGTAAACAGCTACATCACCTACGGCGAACCTACCAAAGAAACCGTAGCCATGATGATACAGAAACGCGCCCTCTTAGCAGGCGACAAAAAACTAACCGAAGAATACCTTAAAAAAATTGGTTACAAAAGCGTCGATGACCTCGCAGAAGACATAGTTAGCTGCAAAGTTCAATTCGGAAAACTTCAAGACATCCAACCTCGCTTCAGACTACATCCACCAAGCAAAGGCTACAAGGGCAAAACCAAAAAAGGCTTCCAAGCAGGCGGCGAAGCAGGCTACCGCGGAGAAGCAATCAACGCATTAGTTCAACGCATGGTCTAAACAACCAGCGCAACCCATCATTTTTGTTTTATTCAACTTTTGATTTTAGTTTTTTAAACAAAGTTTCTGTATTGTTTTATTTTTTCTACCATTCAACCTAGATTCAATTGATCATTCTTGAAATCTCTGAACTCACTATTGCTCGAGGTACAGCACGATCAATTGGTATTTAGAACATGTGTTCACGGTATGTTTTGGAGGTTATTTTTTTTTAAAAAAAACTAAGACTTCGACGATTGTAATTACCATTATGACTGGCAATACAACTTCAACTGTGGCACTTTTATCTCTCTCTCTTTAAAAATGGTTCTCAATCAATAACTAAGGGGAACAAAGAGTGGTAAAAAAAATATTATAAAATAGAAACTGATGCTTTTCATAGTTTTAGGACGTAGCTTTGCCGTCTTTGCAGAAGTAGCTTGTGGGTTTGGTCTTAATAAGGTTAAAATCTCTGAAAACTTGGCAGCTGGCGCAAATACATGCCTTGCTGAAATTAAGGTCTTTGCAGGATGCAACGCCGTTCGCGCAGTAGGGTCCAGGCATATCTTCAATTTTAGGCATCATTGGCGCATTCTTCATCATTTCATCGCTCATGCTCTTCATCTGTTCTTGAGACATGTTTCTCATCATTTCAGGAGTCATGTTTTTCATCATATCTATGTTCTGCATCATTACAGAACCCAAAATCCCCTGAACATTTCCAGAGTTCATGTCAGCAAGCATTTTATCTCTAGCAGCAATCTTGGGCTTGGCGCATTGGCTCTCGGCTTGAACTGGGCACTTTGCACACTGGCATTTAGTTAACACCTCATAAGACAATATAACCTTGGGCTGTGTTTTATGACCAAAAAAATCCAAAAATTCACCTCCAACCTAATTCAAAATAAAAATAAACAACCAATTAAACCTTTTTTAAAAATAACAGTCATGCCAAAGTTTCTTGATTAGGTCCTTATTTGCTCATTGCAGTGAGGATGTAAAGAAGGATAAACTGTACCCCCTGTTAGGGGGCTTATAGAGGTTCTATGTTAAAACCTTAGGGAGTTAGGTCAGTATTGCTCTTTTCCACTGCCATTAACATGTTTAAACCAAAGACCCCCCGCAACTCCTCGCTAACCATAAACCTTATGTTTCTTTACTCAAACTACCGTACAATCGCTGTTTTCATGAGTATTTTGCTTTGTGTTGTTTAGGTAATTTGTCATCCTTTATGTGCGATACATTTTATAATGTCAACTGAGAAATGCGTTAGTTAATCGGAGGGGGAAAGATACATTGAGTGCAAGATGGAGACGAACCAGCAAGAACCGAAAATGGCTAGATTTTAACGGGGTAACGGACAAGAAACCTAAAAATACCCAGAAAACTCAGAGGTTAAAGAATATGCTTGCACACCCGAGCTTTCGCCCGTCCAAGAGCTTCGTTAAACGCAACCTGGCAGAACAAAAGCCTTTAATCGACATCTTCCAAGAAAACAACTTTGTTACCATCGTAGCAGAAATAGTAGGCTTTAATAAGGAATCTCTCAAGATAAGTGTGAAAGACCAGAAAATTACGCTGTCGGCAAAGTCAAAAGATCGAAGATACTATAAAAGTTTAAATCTTCCGACGGTAGTGATTCCCAACGCGATGCACACCAAATTCAAGAATGGTGTGCTCGAAATCAAGCTTAAAAAAGCACAAACATTAGATAAAGAAGCGGATCAAAATGCCACATAAACTAAGAAAAATCAGGAAAACAAGAGGCTCAAGAACGCAAGGTTACGGAAGAATAGGGCAGCACAGAGACAGTGGCAGTAAAGGTGCAAGAAAAGTAGGACGCCACAAACACCTCTGGAGCTTAATCGTTACATCTGAACCCAACTATTTCGGAAAACACGGTTTCACTTCACCCCAAAGCCTACACACAAAAGAAAACACAATCAACCTTATCAAACTCGACCAACTCGCACAGGGACCCGAAATCAACCTAACCGACCTTGGGTACACCAAACTCTTGGGCGCAGGAAAAATCACTAAACCCCTAACTATACATGTAGCGTCACATTCAAAGTCCGCGGCAGAAAAAGTCGTCCAAGCAGGCGGAAAAATCGTAGCTCCCCAAACCAACGGAGAGTAAAACCTCTAAATGCCCGGAAGATTCCTCAGCCTCTTCAAACCAATTGGAAGAGTTTTACCTGAAATAAAGAAGCCTGAACGGAAAGTCAGCTTCAACGAAAAAATCTTCTGGACAGCCCTCGTTCTCGTTATTTTCCTTGTTATGACTGAAATCCCGCTCTACGGGGTTGCAGCCTCAGCCGCAGATCAATTTGGGGCTTTAAGAGTAATTTTCGCTTCTAATCGTGGCACCCTGATGGAGCTAGGTATTGGCCCTATAGTCACGGCTGGATTAATTCTACAGTTACTCGCTGGCTCCAACATTATCAAGTGCGACATGTCGAACTCTGAAGACAGAGGACTTTTTACCTCAGCAAGCAAAGTTTTCAGCATCGCATTAACTGGAATCCAAGCAGGTGCATACATAATAAGCGGCATGTACGGCAGCTTGGCAGGACCCACAATTATAGTTATTTTTATACAATTACTGGTTGCGGGCATAATCGTTATGTTGATGGACGAACTTGTCCAGAAAGGCTGGGGACTAGGTAGCGGAATCAGCTTATTCATCATGGCTGGAGTTGCCCAAAACATCATATGGTCCACGTTGTCACCCTCATCCGGCTTGTTCGTTAATCAACTATCCGAGCTCTTGGGTGGTCATCTGACCACTAGCCAATGGGTCTTCGGCACCTCATCTGGGTTACCCTCACTACTGGGATTCATTGCGACAATCGTTGTTTTCATGGTTGTCATATACTTCCAAGGAATTAGAATTGAGCTTCCGATGAGTTATGCAGGATACAAAGGGTTCCGAAGCAGATACCCAATCAAGCTCCTCTACGTATCAAACTTGCCAGTTATCTTTGCTTCAGCACTCTTCGCAAACGTATACTTCTTCAGCCAACTACTCTGGAGCCAATTCGGACGACCAGCACCGGGAACAAATTGGTTCTTCCAGATAATAGGCGACTATAACGTTACAACAACTACTGCAGCTAGTGGACAGGTTAGTTCAAGTGTCCAAACTGTAGGTGGCTTGGCATACTATGTCACGTCACCGCGTAACATAATAGGAGTCATCAATGCACCGCTACAGGCATTTGTTTACCTAGGTATAATCACAGTGTTCTGTGCAATCTTCTCACTGATTTGGCTTGAAGTCGGCGGTTTAGGGCCCTCAAAAGTTGCAAAGCAACTAATGGATAGCGGAATGCAAATTCCCGGCTACAGACGCTCAGGACGACCAATCGAAGCAATACTCAAACGCTACATACCTGTAGTCACAGTGTTAGGTGGCATAATCGTTGGTCTCTTAGCTGGGCTCTCCGATTTCTTTGGCGCCTTCGGTTCAGGTACAGGTATCTTGCTGTCAGTAGGCATCATTTACCAGTATTATGAATTGCTAATGCGTGAACGCGCCGCAGAAATGTTCCCTGCCTTCCGAAGAATTCTAGGAGAGTAGACTATCAAAAATATCCACACCAATCTTTTCCTTTTTTGTTCAATTAAGCCTGATAGTCAAAGAAAGAAACTTTTTAATTTGGCCTAAATACATTGGGATGCTTATTTGTCCATAATATGATTAATAAATTCCTTCATCGAAAACCTATTAACTAAGAATTATTTAAAGCGTGAAAAAATTATGAATGTACTAGTAATCTACGGGACTAGATGGGGAAGCACCGTTAAGGTAGCTGAAAAAATTGGTGAAGTCCTAAAAGAAGAAGGCTGCGCTGTCAACGTAGTCGATGCCAAACGCAGCCCCCAAAACGTTGACTCATACGACCTCATCGTCGTAGGAAGCGGTATGAGAGCCGACAAATGGACCAACGAAACCCTTAATTTCATGGAAAAAAACGCAGTTTCTCTCAGGGCCAAGAAGACTGCTTTGTTTGTTAGCGGACAAATGGCTGACGGAGGAAAAGAATCCCGAGAGAAAGCAAAAAAACTTTATCTGGAAAAAACGGCCGAAAAATTCGGGCTGAAACCCTTTGGTTTAGGTTTATTCGGCGGGTTCTTGGACTTCAGCAAAAGTCACGGTTTATTCGTTGACGTTCTCGTTAGGGTTAACCGGAAAAAGCTGCGGAAAAACGGTTTAGATACTACCAAAGTGAAAGATACTAGAGATTGGAGCAGTATTGAAGCTTGGGCACGTGAAATTGCCAAAGCCGCGTCACCCTGAAAGCGGCAAATTTCTAATTGAAACCAATGTCCCCATGCTTCCCCAAAATTTAAAAACAGTTTTAGCTCGTTTAGAGCCGAAATAGGTGAAAACGGTTATTAATAAGAAACATGTAGGCATAGACTTAGAGCGGTAAGAGGAAAACCAAATGTCTGAAGTAGTTACCTCGTTGCCTTTGGCAACTTTAATCATTATGGCTATTGCAGCTGGAATTGCTTTCTTAAACTCTGGAATTAACAGAGTTTTAATCAACTACTTCGTCGGCTGGGAACAATACCGTGTCATGCAAAAAGAAATGGCTGAGTACCGCTCAGAAACCATGGCTGCTATGCGTGCAAACGATAAAAAGCAAGTTGAAAAACTAAAGAAGAAAGATTCTCAAATAAAGAATATGCAAGCAAAAATGATGAAACCTCAAATTGCCCAGTTCGGAATATCTTTTGTGTATCTTATCGTTTGGTTCTTAGTCTTGACGCCTGTATTTGGCAGCACCCAGATGGCTTTCATTCCTGGAATAGGCTCGATTGCCAATGCACATCACATTGTTGATGGCTTATCTAAGGTATCTCCTAATGCAATCCCAGTATTCTACTGGTACCCCATCTGTTCACTGTTCTTCGGGTTGCTTTCCTCTCGCATTATAGGCATAATGCCAATTGAACAAGGACCAGTCTAACAGCAAAAACTAGGTGGAGCCAAATGGCCGAACAAGAAAAAACCTGCAACGCCGCCAAAAAAACCGTCATTTGCATATCGGGAATGGCTGGAACAGGAAAAAGCACCCTGTCCAAGAAACTCGCTGAAAAATACCATTTAAGATACTTTTCAGGTGGAGACGTTTTAAAAGATCTGGCAAAGCAGGAAGGTTACGATGTTTCAGTTCAGGGCTGGTGGGAGAGCCCCGAAGGGTTAAATTTTCTCAATGAAAGAACCAACGACCCTAAATTTGACAAGACAGTCGATGATAAACTCTTAGAGTATGCCCAACAAGGAAATGTTCTTTTGGACAGTTGGACTATGCCTTGGCTGTTAAAGGAAGGTTTTAAGATTTGGCTAGAAGCTTCATTTGAGAAGAGAGCTGCAAGAGTTGCTGTAAGAGATGGAATGACGGTTTCGGAAGCCTTTGTGGTGTTGAAGGAAAAGGAGACGCGGACCAAAGCTATATACAAGTCGCTGTATGGTTTTGGGTTAGGTGAAGATTTCAAGCCGTTTGACTTTATTTTAGATACAGATAACTTGAGTGTGAATGAAGTGTTCGAGGTTCTGTGTCGAGTAATCGATAACGTGGCTCTTTCTGGTCCAAATGTTTAGTTTCTTTGAGTAGAGCTATCTTCTATAATCCAGTTACAAATGTGTTAAAAGCTCAACATAACAAATAAGCGCTCTATTGATAGCTGTGTGAGGGAAGGAAAGGGCAGAGTGAAGGTCTTAAATCGAATTGTTACTGTTTTCTTTGTCGAAGCAATAATTCTCTGTCTCGCTGCATCCTACTTCCTAATCAAAAACGCATATTCAGCCGCAAACATTCAATCCACATCAACTCTCGTAATCTTTAACGTTCTTTTCATCACCCTGATGTTCCAGCTATACGGCTCTTTCAACCGAAAACTTGGGCTCTTAACATTGGGTAATTTGCTTGGTTTATGCTGGAATTTAACTTTTAACAGCTTTGACGTTGCTGGAACCGTTTTCTTCGGTGCGAACTTCAACTTTCTCTACATGATTTTCTTTCCGTTTCTAAGCTCACTTTGGATTATATCCTTCTGGTCATTAAGTCTAACAATTCTCAATAATGACAACGTCTACCGGAAGATCAGCCTTTGATCCTTGAAGCATTAGAAATCCTTTTTCTTTTCTTAACAGCAGTTATGATAGCTTACCTTGTGAGACACTACATTTTTACGTTCTCTGTGTTGAGGTCAGCAAACAAACCAAAGTCGCCTACCCAAGCAGATTCGAACTTTGAACCCACCATTTCAATCCTCATCCCAGCGTTCAATGAAGAAAAAGTCTTGGGACGATTACTTTCACGAATAACAACTCTTACCTACCCAAAAGAAAAACTGCAAGTAATAGTAATCAACGATGCTTCAAGTGACCAAACAGGCCAAATTGCAGAAGAATTCAAAACCAAATATCCATACATAGAAGTCCTGAACCGTGATAGAAGTAACGGCAGAAGAGGAAAAGCCTCAGCTATGAACCACGGATTCAGCAAATGCACAGGAGAAATAGTGCTCTGTTTTGATGCAGACTATTACCCTCAAAGAGACATCGTTGAGACACTCGTCAAAGAGTTCGTTGACCCACTGGTTGGGGCAGTGCAGGGAAGAGTCGTTGTCTTAAATGAGCCCCAAAACATCATCACTCGGTTGGTGGCCTTGGAGAGAATTGGTGGGTACCGCGTTGACCAGGAAGCCCGGAACAATTTGGGGTTAATTGCTCAGTTCGGAGGAACATACCCCGAGTGGCGATGTCTCCCGCAAAATCCCTTTTTTCTTTTCAATCTCTGAGTGATATACCGATACCGAAAGGAAACGCTACTCCCGAAGACCCTATTTACTGTATCCTCCTTTTTCTAGAATGTTAAGGAAGGTCGCAGCTTTATTTGGCTTAACAGTGGGTTTTCGACATCGACAACCAAATTTTCGTGTTTTTGGGTCTTATTTTAATAGGTGCCAAGGAAAAGCATCGCCACTTAACCATCAGGAAGTGTTCATTTGATAAATCTATGTATTGAAGCTCTTGGTAGACAACGAATTTGATTCATATTTGCAGCAAGTTGGATAATTCAGACATCAAAAGAGCAACGAAATCACTCCAATATTCTAACACAATTTTAGGTTTCGACCCAGAAAACCCTCAGAATTTTTTAGTATCAAAAAAATTGATTGTTACTTTATATGGTAAGTACCTACTTGCCACACAGTTTTATAAACTAAATCCATACACAGTCAATAATGTTGACTAAAACAAATTTCAAAACAATTTGTTGGGTCAATTAAAATTAAGGAGAAAAAGAAAGATGAAAAATTTTAAAGGAACAACTATGGCTATTTTGATCGCAGCAATTCTAACAATTTCTATGGGAGCCTCAATGGATTTAGTGCCAACTTCTAATGCACATACTCCCGCTGCAACCGTCCCGACTTACGCTTATCTCAGCGTCATGCCTAATCCCGTTGGCGTTGGCCAAACCGCATACATTGGCTTTTGGCTTGACAAATTACCTCCAACAGCATATCAAGAATACGGTGACCGATGGCATAATTTTGTTGTTACAGTTACTACGCCCGACGGAAAAACCGAAACATTGGGGCCATTCGCATCCGACGCCGCAGGAGGTGCAGCAACTACGTATACGCCGACTCAACTCGGCAACTACACTTTCGTGTTTAACTTTCCAGGAGAAACTGTAGCAGGTTCCAACCCGAGCCCACTCATAGGCACCTATAACGCAATCTTTGTTGGTGATTATTTTGAAGCCAGCACTAGCCCAAAAATGACTCTCACTGTACAGCAAGAGGCAATTACGGTTTCGCCGAACACGCCACTTCCAACCGGTTACTGGCAACGTCCAATAATATCAACGAATCTTGACTGGTACAAGATCGCTGGAAACTGGCTTGGGTATACTCTAGGATCAGGAGGCGGAGCAGCAGGAGGAGGCTATTATAATCTAACTGCAAACTTCAATCCATATACCACCGCACCAAACAGCGGTCACATACTTTGGACAAAACCATATTCCTTTGGTGGCATAATGGGAGGAGACTTTGGCGGCACCCAATACGGAAGCAACTACAATTCAAACAATATGTACCAACCCAAATGGGGTGGAATAATCATAAACGGAATAGTCTATTACAATCTGATTCCAGGCAGCACAGCAAACCCAGCGGGCTGGGTTGCATTAGACTTGCGCACCGGACAAGAAGTATGGACTAAGAACACTACCTCAGTGCTAAGGACAGGCCAAATAGTGAATGTCATAAATCCTAACCAGTACGGAGGCATACCATACCTATGGGCTTTACCACCATCACCATATATGGGTACAACATCAGGAGCTTACCAGTTCAACAATACATGGGAGATGTACGACGCAATGACAGGTAACTGGATATTGAATATCGTCAACGCACCCACATCGCAGGCTGTAATAAGTTCAGATCTTAGAGTGCCAATCGCTCTAATTCCATCGCTTGTTTCAGACGACCGCGGCAACCTGATAGGCTACTACGTTAACGGCACAACTCGCACTCTGAACATGTGGAACTCAACATTAGCAATCATGAAATACAGCTATTCATCAGGACGAAGCGTTAATTCTTGGGTCTGGGCTCCTCCACAAGGTGCAAGTATTGACTGGAACTTAGGAATACAGTGGTCACAACCTTTAGTCACCTCGATTACTGCACCCAATGGAACAAGCATAGCAATCAGCCCAACTCTATCTATTACAAAAATCGCAAGCGATGTACTACTTATGACGAGCACACCAGAAGTAAGCGCCTACTCGTGGAATCCGGGTTACGTGTATCAAGCAGGCTACAGTGCAATAGATGGATCGCTACTTTGGGGTCCGATATGGCGGGAGGAAACGCCATGGTGCAGACTTTCAGTGGCGGCTGCTGCAGGAGACGGATTCTACTATGAATACAATATGGAAACGATGGCATGGAGAGCCTTTAGCCTCAAAACAGGACAACTGGTATGGGGTCCGATAACAATCGAGAATCCCAATGACATATATGGTTACTACAGTCAGAGCTACATTGCCGCTTATGGCGCCGTCTATATGACTGATTTAGGTGGATACGTGTACGCTATAAACGCAACAACAGGAGCTAAACTATGGACCTTCTACACTGGAAACGCCGGTTTGGAAACACCATACGGCGAGTATCCTCTCTACAACCTAGCCGTTGCAGCCGATGGAAAGATCTACGCCCAAGGAGGCCACGTATACAGTCCACCGCTATACAAAAATTCCAAACTATACTGCTTAAACGCCACAACAGGGGAACTCATATGGGATATGCCTAGCTTTGTTATCACAAACCAACCCAACTGCGCCCTAGCAGACGGCTACTTGCTAATGCCAGATGCATATGACAATCAGCTTTACTGTTACGGAAAGGGACTATCTGCCACTACAGTAACTGCACCTGAAACAACTCAAGTACTGGGCACAAAGATACTTGTGAAGGGCACTGTTACCGACCAATCTCCAGGGCAAACTAGTCTGGGAATCCCAGCTAAGGGTACACCAGCTATATCTGACGATAGCATGTCAGCGTGGATGGAATACCTTTACATGCAACAACCACAGCCAACAAATGCAACAGGTGTTCAAGTTATAATCGAAGTGCTTGATCCAAACAACAACTACCACGAAGTCGGAACAACAACAAGTGACGCATCAGGCCTCTATAGCTTAGCTTTCACACCAGAGGTCTCAGGCAAATACACAATAATAGCTAGATTCGCAGGATCAGAATCGTATTTCGGTTCATCAGCAGAAACAGCCGTAAATATTGAAGATGCCCCAGCAGCTACTCCACAACCCACACAACCAGCGCAATCTATGGCTGATCAATACTTTATTCCCGCCATCATAGGGCTGTTCGTATTCGTCGCAATAATTGGCCTTATATTGGCAATGCTTATGCTGCGAAAGCGACCATAAACTCGATAATATAAAAACAAATCTCTCTTCTTTTTTTAATTAAAAAATGTGGTATGCTCAAGTTTTGGTTATGAGTGAATATAGAGGTACACATTTGCACCTTTTTGAAACTCTCCAGAGCCTCACCAAACCCAGAAAAAATCTGAATCTAAACCTATCTTGAGACCCTATTTATAGCTCATGCCCATGCGCTTCATAAAAGCTAAAACAGTCTTATACTCGTCTAAATACAATTTACCTTTCTCAGTAACCTTAAGCGATGTCTCGTCTTCAATTAGACCTAACTCCTTCAGATCTGAAATGTATTTTTTCAAACGAGTAAATGGAACATTAATCTTCATCTGGATATGTGTAATGACTATTTTTCTATTAGCCGATTCAGCACTAAGTATCAATAGAAGATCTCCATAGATTTTCATTTTATCTCTTCTTTGGATCTTCTTCATCTTTTATTGCCCTTTTCTTGCATATGAAAGGTTCGATATGTGGCAACAAGAAAAATAGCAAGGCTGATTAAACGAAGCGCTAAAGATCCCCAAAATGTAAAACCTACTGAATAAATATTGAAAATTAGATATGAAAACTGGCTTAGTCCAAGGAAAGCGTAACCACCCAGTACCCATATTAATATTGGGTCAGGGTCTTTTGTATGTTCTCTGGTGCAGTAAATGGAAATGTATGAAAGGCAAATTATGTTTATGACTCGAACAAAAACATTTATGGTTTTGTAACTGCTTAGTGGTACCTGTGGGGCGATAAAGACTAAAAGAAGTAAGGCTGCTAAGCCCACAAAAAGTCCGCTGAATGTAATATCCCAAATTAAACGTGTGTTCTTGGATGGTTTTTTCGAGAAATAATAGGCAACTGCAAGGAATATAAACGAAAATGCCCTGAAAAGAAGCTGAATCCACTTTAAGTGGCTTTCACCAAAATTAGGCTGGGCGTATGCTATTGCCGACAGAGCGTAAGAGGCGCCGAGAAAACCAAATCCGAGCGGTAATCCGATATAACGACCTTCACGTGTTACTGTATATGGTTTAATCATAAATTTTAGTAGAATAAAGCAAGCTACCGCTGATATGATTTCTACTGCGATTTGTAGTATTTGGTTGTACATACGTATTGGTTCAGTTACGATTTGATAATCTCTAATTTAATTAATCTTCTGGCGCTTGAACCAATCATAAAAGCAAAAGTGCATTTACGTGTGTGAACCATAGGTCCGTGGGTCTTAATAGCGTCATTTGCAGAATTAGGAAGGTACAAATATAAAGGAAAGAAAAAAAAATGAAAATACTGAAAAATAAAACAGCAGCTATTGCGATTTCTATACTCTTGATGCTTTCAATATCAGCTTCAATGATGCTTATACCCATGGCTAGTACGCATACACCTGCGTGGCAGATTCCAACGGATGCCACCATATTTATAGCTCCTGACCCTATAGGTGTCGGTCAATCTGTTACAGTTTACATGTGGGTTCTTCCTATTTTTGGGGCAGTCGGAGGAACTAACGCTATTGTTGGAACGACTGGTTACACATCTAGCGCAGCATTGACATCAAACAACTACAGATTCCACAACTACCAGTGTACCATTACTGCACCTGACGGTACAACAGAAAAAAAGACTTTTGATGTTATCATGGACACAACATCGAATCAAGCATTTACCTACACTCCTGCCCAGATTGGCACGTATAGTTTTAACTTTACTTTCCCCGGGCAAGACTATGCTCAATACGAACATTACGCTGAATCAGAAGCAGTCAACGACACTTATCTGCCCAGCTCTGCAGTAACAACGCTTACTGTGCAGGAACAACCAATTCCTAGCGCAGAAAGTAGCACTCCGCTGCCATCTGATTACTGGACACGCCCAATCTACGGTGAAGGCACTGACTGGTGGATAATATCATCGGACTGGCTAGGTTCAGGTATGCCACCCGTAAGCGGCTATACTAGCTCTGCAGTGTACCACGGTGACTCCGTAGGATCTCTGACTGCTCATATCATGTGGACAAAGCCACTTTCAGCAGGTGGAGTTGTCGGAGGAGACCAGTATACTGAAGTTCCGGGAACTGCCTACTTTGAGGGCTCTTGCTACCTTGGAAGATTCAACAATGTGATAATAGTAGACGGCTACATGTACTATAAAGGCGTAGTAGGCTTTACAGGGGCCAGTGCTGGACCGCTTTACTGCGTTGACCTGCGGACAGGAGAAGTTGTTTGGTCTTCGGATACTATACCTGCAATATCATTTGCTTACACATATAACCTTTGGAACGGCGAACAACATGGAGCTTTCCAACCAATACTGTTCACAACCAACTTTGCACAAGCCTTCGATGCATGGACAGGAAAGGAATTGTTCAACGTAACAGGCGTTCCTTCAGGTACAGCAGTACCAGGTCCAAATGGTGAACAGTTAAGGTATGTCTTTGCTAACGCAGGCACCTCTTCAAATCCACAATGGTATATGGCTCAGTGGAACTCATCGCATCTATGGCAATACGATGTAAATCCATATACTATGGGCGGTAGTCTATCACCGTCATTGGTAAACGCAAGCAATGGAGCCCTCGTTTCATCTTCAGGAGTTCCCATTCCTTATGCTGGAACCACAGCAACACTCCCACCAAAAACGCCCGGCACCGCTGGAGTAACAATCACAGTCCCATACGGCTCATCAATCACAGTCAACGGAAACATACCTATGAACTCTACTACCATATACCCGACCAACCTTGGCGCACAAACAACTTATGATTGGAACATTTCGGTACCTTGGGCAAACACTATATCCGGTTCGCCTACTGTCGTTGCCGCTAACTTTAATGATGCTATACTTTGCAGAAACGGTTTATTGCCTTCTGGTCTGTCGTCGAGAGGAACAGGTACCGGACAAGCTCCCTACACACTGTATCTTGTCAACCTAAACGAATCTAAGGGTGCGGTCGGTTCGATACTATGGAGTCGGAACTATGACCCACCAGCAGGCAACAGCTCCGTCACTATTCACGGAGTTGATTGGCAAACACGCACTTTCGTTGAAGGCTATCGTGAAACCCGTACCAAGGTCGGTTTCAGTCTAGAAACAGGCGAACAGATATGGGGTCCAACTGAACCGATGGTTGGATTGGCATACTATGAAAGTGGATACGGCATACCTGGAGCATTAGCTTATGGCAACTCTTACTTTGACGGGATGGGCGGTATATGCTACTGTTACGACAATACGAACGGAAATCTACTGTGGACATACGGCAACGGTGGAGAAGGCAACAGTACAAGTAGCTTATCTTCTCCCTACGGTGAGTATCCGATGTACGTTGGACCTATTAGTGGTAACGGAATAGTATACCTGATGTCTAATGAGCACACTGTTACTGACCCGATTTACAAGGGCGCACGAGTAGTTGCTCTTAACGCCACCACAGGTGAAGAAATATGGACGCTCTCTTGTTACGGTAGTATGTCTACTCCTGCTTTGGCAGATGGCTTTACAACATTCCTTAATGGCTACGACATGCAAATCTACACTACTGGCAGAGGACCCAGCTCCACTACAGTCCAAGCACCACAAAATGGCATTACTGCAGGAAATAACGTAGTGATACAAGGTTCAGTGATGGATGTTTCAACTGGTACAACACAGACGGCGCAAGCAGCAGACTTTCCGAATGGAGTTCCAGTTGCGTCTGACGCGAGCATGACTGACTGGATGGAACATGTTTACCAGCAAAGACCACTTCCAACAGACTTTGTTGGCGTTCCAGTCTCAATCGATGCTATTGACCCGAATGATAATTATATCCACATTGGCGACGCGACATCCGATGCAAACGGCATATTCCATTATACTTGGACGATTCCAAACGTTCCAGGCGATTACGCTGTCACAGCCACATTCTCTGGTACCAACGGTTACTGGCCTTCAAACGCAGAGACTAATTTGAATGTGCAAGAAGCCCAAGCAACGGCGTCACCCTATCCAGAGACAAGTTTGCCACCTACAGAAATGTACATTGGTATAGCAGCAGTTGCGATAATAGTTGCTATAGCTATCGGTTTTGCCGTAACAATCCTAACGCTAAGAAAACGACCATAAAAAGGCTAAACTAAAAACAATCTTTCCCCTTTTTTAGTCTCTTAATTCATTGGCAAAGTTGGGGGCTGAGAAGGCTCTATTCAATGGTCAACTTGGGGTACGCATTTGCATTTGCGTTCTTCTCTCCTAAAGAACCTTGCCCAAAGAGCCTCAGCAAACCCTCTTTCTCAAAGAGACTTCTCTCGCCTTAAAGTATTGAGAGTTGCTGTTGGATAGGGTTGGTTCTTTGGATAAATTAAAAACTGTTTAGGAGAAAGAACAGCCCAAAACAATTTTGTAGATATTTCCGAGGGAAACTGCAAAGTTTTTTAAATAAGAAGTAGACAAAAAGGAATCGGCAAGAAGTATTTCCATACTTTTTACGATAATTTAAGGAACGGAACTTCTTGACCTAAATTAAAGGAAAAGGAAAAACAAAATGCAAAATTTAAAAAATAAAACTATGGCTATTTTGATTGCAACCATTCTAATGACTTCAATGGCCTCAATAATGATGACAACCGCACACAACCCACCGTACCAGATTTCAACTTACGCATTCCTCAGCATCGAACCAGACCCCGTCGGGGTTGGTCAAGAAACTTTCGTCAACTTCTGGATTGACAAACCTCCACCAACAGCAGCCAGCCAGTACGGAGACCGATGGCACAACTTTGAAGTAACAGTCACAAAACCAGATGGAACTACTGAAAAGTTAGGACCATTCACCTCAGACGACACTGGAGGATCACACACAGTCTATACTCCAAGCGTAATAGGCAACTACTCATTCGTATTCAATTTTCCAGGACAAACACTATCAGGTGAAAACCCAATCCCGGGCGGAAGTGCAAACGATGAATTTATCGGCGATTACTACCAGCCCAGCACAAGCCAAGTAGTCACTTTAGTCGTACAAGAAGAACCAGTGCCCTTATCACCATCAAATCCGCTTCCAACAAACTACTGGACACGACCAATATACTCCGAGAACCTTGACTGGTACAAAATCAGCGGAAATTGGCTCGGAACAGTAATGCAAAGTCACGGCGGAGCCTACTACAACATCAGCGGCAACTTCAACCCATACACTGAAGGACCAAACAGCGCACACGTACTCTGGACCAAACCCCTCGCACCAGGAGGTATCATCGGAGGCGAATTTGGAGGAACCGAATACGGCAGCAGTTATTACCAAACGCCACAGTACGAACCCAAATTCCAAGGTATCGTCATAAACGGAATACTCTACTTCAAGAGTGTCCCAGGCAGCAGCACTTATCCAGCAGGATGGGTTGCCTTAGACATACGCACAGGCGAAACAGTATGGACAAAAGAAACAACCAACTCACTCCTATGCGGTCAAGTGCTCGACTACATTTCCCCAAACCAGTTCGGCGGACTCTCATACCTTTGGAGCATTGAACCGACAGTGAAACCCAACAAAGGCACTACATACGGTCTATACGACGCAATGACTGGAAACTGGATTTTGGACATCGTTAACGCAACAAGTTTTAGCAAAATCGTCATGGACGAAGGCGGAAACCTATTGGGCTACTACACTAACAACACCGACAACACTCTATGCATGTGGAACTCAACCAAAGCCATTCAAGGACTAGATGCAACTCGCTATTGGTACTGGAGACCAGTGCAAGGTGCAATGGTTCCATTCGACCAAGGCATACAGATGCAAGCACCCTTACTTACGACGTACCAAAACCAACCAATTAACCCGAAATTCAGCATCTTGACTATGAGTTCAGACATCGTTCTTCTCCACTCAACACCAGTGGCCCGATTCGGACTAGGCTGGGATCTTTGGGTTGGATACGATGCACATACAGGCAATCTTCTATGGGGTCCAACCAACCACACTTATGTACCATTCGCCAGAATAATGGATAGTCCTGCAATGGACGGCAAAATCTTTGAATTTACACATCCAACAATGACATGGGATGCCTACAGCCTATCAACAGGAGAACACCTATGGGGACCAACACAACCCTACGATAACCCATGGGGCTACTTTGTCGCATATGACCCTATCGTAGCATATGGCATGCTTTACCAGTCAGATTTCAGCGGAACACTCCACGCATACAACGTCGACACGGGACAAGAAGTATGGACATTTTCCACTGGAACAAGTGGTTATGAAACTCCATACGGCACTTACCCTCTGTACCATATTGAAGCAGTTGCAGACGGCAAAGTCTACGTTGAAGGAGGACACACGTACAGTCCACCAATATTCAAGGGGTCTCAGTTGTGGGCTATAAACGCAACCACAGGCGAGAAAATCTGGAGCGTATCTAGCTTTACAACTGTCAACCAAGCTAGTGCAGTTCTTGCAGACGGCGTCTTAGTAGAACCTAACGCCTATGACAACCAAATATACGCCTATGGTAAAGGACCAAGCTCAACTACCGTTTCAGTGCAACCCTTCGGACAAAAGATGGTAATTAGCGGAACAGTCACAGACATCTCTTCAGGCACAAAACAACAAGCACCCGCAGCCAACTTCCCACACGGGGTTCCCGCAATCTCTGACGAAAGCCAAAGTGCATGGATGGAATATGTCTACATGCAACAACCTAAACCTACCAACGCGACAGGAGTCTCAGTATCAATCGATGTTCTTGACTCCAATGGCAACACTCGAACAATCGGCACAACCACAAGCGACTCAAATGGAGCATTTAGCTTAACATGGACCCCAGACATAGCAGGAGACTACAAAGTCAGCGCCAACTTCTTAGGCTCTGCATCATACTATCCATCGTCAGCTGAAGCATTCTTCACCGTAACAGAACCAGAGTCAACAGTTGCACCCGCTTTAACCACACCATCTGTAGCTGACCAATATTTCATTCCCGCAATCATAGGGCTGTTCGTATTCGTCGCGATAATTGGCATAGTATTAGCATTGATTATGTTGCGAAAGCGACCATAAATTCGACAATATCCAAAAACTATCTTTCCCCTTTTTTAGTCATTTAAAATCAATAGAGAAAAAGTTGGGGGCTGAGAAGGCTTTTGTTACCAGTTAAACCTGGATTCTTCTCTCCTAAAAACTTCTTGCCCAAAGAGCCTCAGCAAACCCCAGTTCTCCAAAGAGACTTTTCTCGCCTTAAGTATTGAGGTTTTGCCGCTGGATAGGGTTTGATCTTTGGATAAATTGAAAGTTGATTAAGCGAAGAAAAATCCATAGTTTTGTACAGTGTTTTAGCGTGAAATGTAAAATGCAAAGTTATTTAAATGAAAGTAGACATTAGAAAATTGGCAAGAAGTCCATTTTTATTCTTTTTAACCTAAATTAAATGAAATGAACTTCTTGACCAAAATTAAAGGAAAAGGAAAAACAAAATGCAAAATTTAAAAAACAAAACTATGGCTATTTTGATTGCAGCAATTCTAACACTCTCAATGACAGCCTCAATCATACTGATACCAAACGCTAGTTCACACACCCCGCCATGGACTGTTCCTAGCTGGACGTTACTATCGGTTGCACCAAACCCCATAGGCGTCGGTCAAATAATACGCGTTGATATTTGGACACGACCAAGTCCCCCAACCGGCGCTGACAATGACGTATACAGCTTTATGGTTGTTGTTATGAAGCCTGACGGAACAAACGAAACAATCGGACCTTTCAAATCTGATGTTGGAGGAAACGCAGCGACTAACTACATTCCCACTGAAGCGGGTACGTATACTTTCGTGGCAAAATTTCAAGGGATAACACTTACTGGCCTGCCTGCAAGCTCGGCTAATCCAGATTCTGTCGGAGACGTCATATTGCCCAGCAACAGCAATCCGATAAATGTCACTGTTCAAGAGAACCCGATACCCTCGTGGCAGGAGCCTCCGCTTCCAACGGCTTATTGGACTGTCCCAATAAACCAAAACAACAGAAACTGGTACACGATAGCATCAAACTGGTTAGGCGTCGATAGTGCGGCGCAAACTAGCCACTGGGAGATAGACAACAATGCTCTAGACCTGCAGCGCCTTACTTCCACTAGTCAAGTTCCAGGGAGTGCACACATAATGTGGACACGACCTCTTTGGGTTGGAGGGATCGCGGATCAACGACTCGGGAGTAACGGTTATGCGACAGTATACTACGAAGGACTTAAACTATACCCGCCAATAATCCTCAATGGAAGACTCATCTACTCAGCTTATGACACAGCAGGATCAATAGCAGGTTGGTACGTCGTTGATCTCTATACAGGCAAAACAATAAATTTCTTCAACACAACACGGACAGCAACGATAACAGGCGCTGGTCCATATCTTGAGCAACCAAATTTTGCTTCAATATACGAATATGATTCAGCCAACCAGCACGGTGCCTTCCCCTACGTGTGGATAACCAGAGGCGTCACATTACCATCCGGTTACACGAGCCGATCAGGCACTCAAACTTGGGAGATGCTTGACGGCTATACTTACAGTGCAGTAGCCATAATAGCCAACGTGTCAGCCAGCGGATTTCCAGCCTACGGAAATGACGGAGCCATACTAAGATATAACCTTGCCAAAATAGGCGGATTACAATATCTGCAATGTTGGAACACGTCTCAAATCGAAACAATGGGCATCACACCTAATGTTGCACAAGGCAACCAGCTATATGGCAACTATTATCCCGAACAGAATTTCGTGAAAAACGGAGATACAGGATGGTCAATAAACGTGTCATTATCGTCACCAGTGACAGGAACCATTCTTGCAGTTGAACCAGGCGAGTATGTTGTAGGTGGAGTTGGAGGAATACACAATTCCACTACCATCGTAAAAGGCAACTTATGGGCCTTAAGCGTGAAGCCAGAAGACGCAGGAAGGTTGCTGTGGAACATATCCTTTACACCGCCAGAAACAGTAATGCCTGACGTAGTTGCCAATGTACTCGGGGGTGTACCATCGGACCAATTTGGTACGTACGCACCAAATAATGGATTAGTTAAACATCGATATCAAGTGGGACTAGATGGCATAGATTTAGCAGACGGGGTCTTCACCTTTGCCGAAGGACTGACTTTGCAACGATGGGGTTACAGTCTTGAAACAGGAGAGATGCTTTGGGGTCCGACTTTACCTGAACCAGCATATAACTACTTTGACTCCATGCCAAACGTCTTCTATGAAGGCATGCTTATAAGTTGGGGCTACAGCGGAGTAGTAACTGCGTACAACGTAACGACCGGAAAAACCTTGTGGACATACACTGATAAAGCTGGCGGCGCTGACACAAGTTTCTATGGGAATAATCCAATGAACCTCCAGTTCACTGCTGACGGAAAACTTGTCTTTGATTCAAGTGATCACTCGCCCAATTCACCTTTAGAACAAGGATACTATCTGGTTTGCCTCAACGCATTAAACGGAGCGGAACTATGGAGACTCCTTAATTGGGAACTGCGCGTGAAGCGATTGGGGAAAGCGGCGTATGGGATGCGGCTATTGCAGACGGATACATTACAGCATTCAACGCATATGACTCCCAAATATACTGCATCGGCAAAGGACCGAGCAAAACCACTGTGACAGCACCGAACGTAGGCGTTACAACCGCCACACCAATAACAATATCGGGTACAGTTACCGATATCTCGGCAGGTTCAGAGCAGCAAGCAGTTGCAGCGAACTTCCCCAACGGCTTACCAGCAGTATCTGACGATAGTCAGGAGCAGTTCATGGAAGCAGTTTATGAGCAGCAGCCGATGCCAACCAGCCTAACGGGCGTGCCAGTTACAATCTCCGTCTTAGACTCAAACGGTAACTCAAGAGAAATCGGAACGACTACAAGCAATACCTATGGAACCTTCAGTTTAACTTGGACACCAGATATTACAGGCAATTACACCGTCTGGCAGACTTTGCAGGTTCAGAATCTTACTATCCATCATCAGCTTCAACAGCTTTCACCGCCAGCGAACCAGTAGCAACAGTTACTCCTGCGGTAGTTACAACATCCTCTGTAGCTGATCAAACTTTTTTCCCGCAATCATAGGGCTGTTCGTATTCGTCGCGATAATTGGCATAGTATTGGCAATGCTAATTCTGCGAAAGCGACCATAAATTCGATAATATCCAAAACCACTTTTCCCCTTTTTTAGTCATTTAATGCATTGGAGAAACAATGGGGCTGAGAGGGCTCTGATTAATTTCACGATACTTGACTACAGTCTCGTGAGGAGCGTTTATCATTTCGCTCTTTCTCCTTCCATCGGTCCAGAGCCCCCGAAACCCTTCCTCATCTATGAGGTTTGATAGCAAATTTTATTTGCTTAAACAAATATACTAACAACCGTTGTCTTGTTTTGCGGTGTCTTGAGAGTAACTCACTTTGTTGTCTTTTCTCCGCTGGTGTTGGAGCAAACTTAGGAGAGTATAGTATAGCTTGGGTGAAGATGAAGCTAAAACCGTCAAGAAACCATCATTAAACCGCTCAGCGAAAGACCGCAGAAACACGTTATTTCGCGTATTAGACGGCGTACTAAGCCTCTCCCACAAAAAAATTCATGGTGCCGGAAACAGCGACAAAGCCAAGCAAGGTGGGCAAGGGTGTTGGTTTCAGCCGTATCAACCTACAGCACTCTACTCAAAGATGAAGAACTGGAGTTCAGGGTAATAGCCCTGGAGGAGAAGCTAAAAAACAGCATACTAATTCCCAAAACCCAAGAAGATGAAAAACTAAAGGCGGAGCGGACCAGGAGGAGTTTCTGATGAATATGTTGAGCCGCAAACTACACGAATTAGAAGAAAACATCTTGGACTTCCCCCCAGAAGACGATGACATATCGCTCCACGTAGGCAACGTGGACGAACACCTATTGCATGACCGTGCACATAAAATAAGATCAACTTTGAAAGAAGATGCGCAAGCCATAATAAATAGCGCAAAAAACGTCGAGCAACAAAATGAAGCGGCTAAACAGCTCCTAAGCCGGTTAAATGATTGGGAAAACGCCATCCTTGAACAATCATACGAATTTCTGATCTACCGCATGCAACGCTTAGTCTACAAGTGGTTTGCTGCCTCTTACCCGAAGGGCGAAGATGCGCGAGCCATGCTAAGGGTTCTATGGTTTTTCCGCGAAATGCAACAACTCAATCATGCCTGCCTCATAGAAGATTATGAATACAACAATAACCGAAACGAGGATTACCCCGCATTTGATGATTTTGCTTGGTGGGACGCCTTATACGTAAAAATAAAGGCAATCTACCCCGAGGGAATCTTCATAGGAAGAGTTTTGAAGAACTAAAGCTGCTCCACCACGAGTTAACTGCACAAAGAATCAGGGAATATTTTGAAGCGCACCCAGAGGAGCAAAATGCATTGATCGAAAGTTTAAACAGGGAAATGGAGGCATCAAAAAAGAGTGTGTGAGGTTAAAGAAGAAATCGCGATTCCGATGTCGGAACGAGTGAAAATTAGCGACCTCAAGTTTGACCAAGACAATCCCAACAGGTTAGCCTTGCGCAATTTGATCGGTTGAAAGCATCCATCAGGAGGTGGGGAGACATAGTACCTGTCGTCACCAACAGTGAGCTTTTAGTGGCTGACGGGGCACAGCGGGTTACGGCGATGAAGGAGCTGGGCATGAGTGAGTGCAGCGTCATCCGCTTGCCCATTAAAGACGTTGACCGCCTATTACTTCGGCAGGTGCTAAACAAGCTAAGAGGCAAACACAACAAAGACTAGACAATGCCGAATACTTGCGCATAATTGAAGAGGGTGAAAAAGAAGATTTGAAGGCGTTCTTGAATCGGTAGGTGAGAAACTTCCTTTGAGGTGGATGACCGCGATGTTTCTTTTGGTTCCTGAAACCTATGAGATAATCGTTGAATGCAGAGACGAAGCTGATCAGAAAGCCAAGTATGAGAAGCTAAGATTGGAGGGATACAAGCTACGGATTTTAACATTATAAAACGCTGGAAGAATCCGATAGCTTCAGAGCCCAAAGTGTAATCGGCAGCTACACACTCTCTGACGTCAAATTAGAGAAACACTTCAAAGGTTCATTACCCATTGAAAATGATGATTGGCAGGTTGGCATTATAGTTGGCCGCAGCGGCTCTGGCAAAACAAGCATCGCCAAGCAGCTTTTCCCAAATGCCTACATTCGAGACTTTGAATACAAAAACAAATGCGTCTTAGACGACTTTCCACAAGACCTTGAAACTTCAGAGATCACAAAGATGCTCTGCAGCGTAGGTTTCGCTTCACCGCCGGACTGGCTCAAAGCCTATTATTGTTTGAGCCAGGGTGAAAAAATGCGTGTTGACATCGCCCGAGCACTTTCCTTGGATAAGCCGTTGGTAGTGTTTGATGAGTTTACCTCTGTTGTAGATAGAGAGATAGCCAAAGTCAGCGCCTTTGCAATCAGCAAAGCAGTTCGCAGAAGCTCCAAGAAATTCATAGCCGTAACCTGCCACTACGACGTTGTAGATTGGCTGGATCCAGATTGGGTTTTCTGCACGGATACGATGCAGTTTGACCGAAAAAAAGAAGCCGGCCGCCCGTTGAACTCCAAATCTATCGGTGCGGCGCTAACCTTTGGAAGATGTTTCGGAGCTATCATTATCTGAACGGTTCTCTGGGTGCAGGAGTCAGATGCTACACAGCTATCTATCAAGGCAAACCCATTGCATTCATAGCTGTCGCATGCGTGAGAATGAAAGCAAAATACTACCGAGTCAGCCGCTTAGTCGTTCTCCCAGATTATCAAGGAATCGGAGTAGGCAAACGACTCCTCAACTTCATAGCAGACCTATACTGCACACAAACCAAACTACCCTTCCTAATAGTCACAAGCAACCCACAACTAATTCGAGGAAAACTCAAGGGCTGGAAGGTCTCCAGATTTGGGCATGCCAGCAGAGGACGAGAAGACACAAGAATCAACAATGAAATACGAGGCACGCTTAGCCGAAAACGAATAACTGTTTCTTTTAAGTATCGTATCGATAAATCCCTTTAACTATCGAGTTATCTACGATATTCCATAATTTAGGAAACAAAAAAACAAAAAAAGAAGAGCGCCCAAATGAGAGTCACAATAATAATTCTTAAGTCGCAAGTCGTATTAACCAATAATATAACATCTTAATTCTAATGGTGAACGTATTGACTGAACTAAAACCCCCGATTTCCAAGCCAGCTGCAATACAGATGGAAGAAGGCAGTCAAATTTTTGCTCTTGAAACTTCGCAAGTAGAAGACTCGAAGGATTTTGATCAGGAAAAAAAACTTAAAGAAAGAAAATCTGCGTACGTTGAAAAAACCTTTAGTGACACTTTTCGTAGGGCAATTTCAATAAGTGAAATTGCTTGCAAGATCAACATCTTTATCTACATCCTAATGATGGGTTTTGGAGCAACCCTCATCTTAGACTCAATATTGCTTAGCGTCCTCTACAGCCTTAGTTTCTTATCGTTAATTCCTGCTTTGCTAGGAGTGGTTTCGCTTGTTTCAATTCTATTAATTTCTCCTCAATCAAAAATTACAAGAAACTCGGCTAAAAACATTCAATACCAAATCTTGTACAACGGTTATATCAACCAACTTGATATACTCAGTAAACCTGGAATGTGCGAAATTAAAAAATCTGTTGGCGACGTTGAGCGAATGAGCAATAGACTTGAACAACTTACATTTAGCACTGTTGACAAAATCGAAAACTTGAACGGCACTAAACCATCGAGCAAGTAATACCTATTCTTTCGTTCTATACTCTTTAATCCTCTTCCTATTATGAGAAAATAAGCAACACATAACATGCTTGATATGTCCGATTTAATCATGTTTTCCCCAAGTTAGTATTTTAAGCATTTACATTCGTCAAATGACATTAAAAGTGCCAAAGTAGACAAAGTTAACAATGCCTAAGGCACCTAGTTTTCTATTAAAGTGCGTACAAAAGAAAACAAATAATAAATCATGAAAAAATACAATTTATGGAAAATGTATCACGGTTTCTTTGGAGCATGTTCATTGACATTTAATTATCTAATTAAGAAACAATCCAAAATTCCCAATACGTTAAATTGTTAACGTATCTTTCTTGATTTGCTTTCGGAACAGTGAGGGTTAAAGCAATTAAGACATCCTTTAGGGAAGGTTTGGCAGAGTTGTTTCTTCTTGAACCCCCATTTCCTTCTCAGGTCATCAGCTTCAGCTTCTTGATCATCTGACACGCATTTTGTTTTGGTATAGTTAAGATATGCATGGGCTATTTCATGTGCTATTAGGGATTCTGAGTCTGTTCTTTTTAGAATTATCATGTAGGGTTTGTTTATTTCTGCGACTTGGATAGTTTGGCTCTGGCCTGCATGGAAAGAGATTTTCTGTAACGTGAATTGATAGACTTCTTCAGGTAACCTCGCCAAAGTATTTAGTAATCTTTTATGCAGATTATTCCATCGCTTTGCAAGATGAATAAACTCGTCAATATCACATTTGAAATCTATTTCTAATTTATCTCTTCGCATCATTTTTCTCCTTGATCCTGTTTTGCTTTAATTGTAATTTGCTTGTTGCTTTTAGTTAGAAGTCGCATCGTTTAATTAATTTATTAAGGCGCCCAAGTTTACAGTTTCTTGAATACCTAATGGAGCAAAAAACGTAGGCATTAAACCGGATTAAAGAGCCATAAGGCAAGGTTCAAACTTTTAAGCAAGCGGTTGCTTAGATAGTTGGGGAAATGTGTGGATAAAAAACATATAACCGTCGCCGAAGCAGGAAGACTCGGCGGAAGAAAAACCGCGTCAACCCATGGGCGCGAGTTCTACGAAGAAATTGGTCGCAAAGGTGGCGAAAAAGTCTCCGAAGAACATGGCCCGAGTTCTATAGAGAAATCGGCAGTAAAGGTGGCAGTGTCCGCGCCAAACAGCATGAAGGCACAAAAGAAGCCCAGGGCAAAGTCAGCTTAAAGGAAGCAGGTCAACGTGGAGGGCAACGAATGAAACGCTTAATCGAATTAGGCAAAAAAAGCAAGAAAGAATAACTTTGTTCAAAGAAAAAAAGGGAGTTAGATTTTAAGGTCGTTTTCTAAGGATTAGAATCGTTATTGCAAAGCATACGATGATTACGAGCACTATGCCTATCACAGCTGGTAAGAAGTACTGATCCACCGTTGATTGATTTGGAACGGCTGTTGGTGTCGGAGTTTGCGATGTTGGGTCAACAGCGAAAGCTGCGACTGCTTGTGATGGCCAATAGGAATTGCTGCCAGCAAACGAAGCATAGACAGTGTATGTTCCATCGATGTCAGGGGTCCAGTTTAAGCTGTAGAACCCGTCTGCATTAGTGTTTACAGTGCCTATGTCTCTGTAATTGCCATTGGAGTCAAGAACGCTTAATGTTACGAGGACACCGGTTGTGTTCATTGGCTTTTCTTTTTGCATGTAGACATATTCCATGAATGCACTTTGGCTCTCTTCAGAAACACATGGAACACCCTTTGGATACAATGCTACTGCTCGGTCGTCTTTGGCGCTTGGGGAAACATCATTTACAGTACCCGTTATCAGCACGCTAGATCCTTTAAGGGTAACTTCAGGTGATGCTGCAATCGTAGTTGCGCTTTGGCCTTTACCGAATGCGTATTGGCGACCGTCATAGAAGTTGGTGGCTACCAGCAACCCGTCTGCTATGAGTCCTTGCATGTTGAAGCCCGGTGACCAGAAACTTATGTTCCATATTGTTTCTCCCGTGTAAGCATCAAGACACCACATTCTCTTTCCTTGATAATACGGTGATTGTTCACTGTGCTCGTCGTTGCCAGCATAGACTTTTCCGCCCGCAACTGCAATCGAGGAGAAGAATGGTTGATAGCCATAAGGCGTTTCATATCCAACTGAATTATACCCGCCTTTCCAGACTACTTGACCTGTTATTGCATTGAATGCCCATACATATCCTGTGTAGGTTGGATAGTAGACCATGCCGTAAGCTGCTGCTTTAGAATAGCTCCAGAAGCTTCCCCATGGATATGTAGTAACAGTGGAATCGTACAGATGTTTCCGTTTGATATGTCGATAGCCATCAGTGGTCTTAATCCTTGCTGATTGGGGTCGCCGTAATATTTCGGATAGACGTAAATTCCGTCTTCAGTGAGAACTCCTGCGCTTGAGAACTGTGCTTCGTTGGTAGTGTAGTTTTTCATCCAGAGTATTTGACCTGTTTCGATGTCAAAGGCTCCGGAAGGGGCAACAGTTGAAAATGCTACGCCAAAGTAGAAGCCTTTACCGTCGCTAATTCCAGTGATACCGTTAAGCGGATAGGTGACGTTGTATACGATTCTGCTTGTGAAGTTGTTGCTGTTGCCTTGTGGGGTCCATTTAATTAAGTATCTTTGACCAGCTATTGTCTGTGTGCTGTAGACGTATGTTCGCACACCCCAGTCGCCTGCGTCATAGGGTGTTGGGTCATAAGTTCCTGACATGCCGGGTACCTCAACTATTAATTCTCCAGTGTATGCGTCCCATTTGCGAAGTGTTGAGCTGAGTTGCATTAAGTATGCGTTGTAGGAATCGACTGGTGGACCTTGGGCGCGAACGCGATAGTTTTCAGAGATTGCAATGGATAGGGTTATGTCTTTTTTAACCCATAATTCTTCTCCAGTACGTAAGTTTACACAGTGTACTCCGTCGGGTGCGCTGTAGTAACCCATTCCGGCGATAGCGAGTTGCATGTACTGATAAACGCGTGTTCCTGATGGGTCGCCGCTGTATACGCTGTCTGCGTAGACGTCGCCGACTATGCCGCCTTTGCCAGTGGTTTTAACCCACAGGATGTGTGAAGATTCTGGTCCTCCGCCGTATGGCTGATAGTATGCGCTATTAGGGCTGTTGCTGCTCATTACCCAGTCACCCATAAGTGATGCCCATTCTCGGTTTTCGATTGATACTGGGCGTTGCCAATATTCTGTCGGGAGCGGAGTTGGTTGATATCCAGGGATAGGTTCTTGCTGTACGATGAGTTCTGTTACTGGACTTTCGGCAGGAGCAAAAACGTAGGTGTCCACTGTTTTGCTTGAATATGCAGATGTTATTACGGTGCTTTGATATGGTGTTCCTGGGGGAACTGTTTCTCCAGGATAAATGACTTTCAATTGATATGTCCCAACTGTCTTGGGTGTCCACTCGGTCCACATCGATGTGTCTGCTTGTATGCTAGTAAACGGTCCGAGAGTTTCTTTGGTTCCGTCAGGATGTGTGATTTCAACTGTGTAGCCATGTCCAGAATGCCTGGTTGTGGCATGGGCGGTGTTATCCAAAAGTTAATCAATAAGGTTTGGTTGACGCCTATAGGGTTTGGTCGAATAGAGAGATAGGCGAAGGTTTGATAGTTGTAAGTTGTTGCACCCTTAACGGGGATTGGCAAAATTATCAGTGTAGCAGTTATGCTTAATATTAGAAACAAAGTGATTGCTGTTTGTATTGTTTTATTTTTTTTCATTTTTCCTTTTTCTCCATTTAATTTTATTGGACAAAAAACAAAAGTTATTTAATTTAATATTGTCCAATAAAGTCAATATTGTTTGAGATTAAATATATGACTAATTGGCAGGTGGGCACTGGCGACAAAATCAATTCTTAGTTTCTCTAAAAAAGGGGATTGCAAAAACACGAATTTAGAAAGCACCGACATTGAGCCCCCATTCATGGCAAAGGTAGCACAAAAATTTTTGTTTCCCTGTACTAAACAGAAATTCAACTTACACATGAAACTATCTTATCTTCGTTGTCTTTGATTCGCTTCTGTTAGATAACCCTGTTTTTTGACCATTTTCTGTTTAAACCAGTTGGAAAAACAAGCGCAGGTCCAAGCTGAAAGTGCTGTTTACCAGTTGACATTGCCTATAAGCAAGTTTTGTCCTAAGTGTGACCGTTCAGTTTCAAGCTATCGAGCCTGAGTTTTTTGTGCAACGAATGTGCCTTTAAAACATGCGACGCTTGTGGAAACGCAGGCGCTACCTTCTACTGCAAAAAGTGCGGAATACGCCTCTGCTATAAATGTAATTTAGGAATGATCTTTGATGGACTAAAAAAAGTTGGGGCTTGCCCAATGTGCCAAAGCAAACTACAATGATTTACGCACCCAAACACTAAATAAAACATGCACAGTAATCCTGCTGTTATGTCCAACCGAGGAACCGCTAAACAACGAAAAGACACAGAGAACTTGATAAAAATTCTTAAAGCTATAACCGAAGAACCACAAAGCAAACGAGAGTTACAAAGAAAATTTTGTAAAAAATAAACAGTTTACTAGCCTTTTTGTTTTGCTTGCTCGATATGCAATAAAATTGAAGAAAACAGAAAGAAAGAACTTGCAAACAAACGAGATGAGTGTTAATGTATGCCGTCGGCTGCCACAACTGCTGATTTAATTGGTTTCTGTTTCATAAATCTTTTAAGCAAACCTAACAATTTTTGTTCATGGCGACTAAAAAATCTAAACCGCTCTCTAACGATAACATAACGCAAACAAAGGCAAATCAAGAAATAGAAACATTGCCTGGTTTGTCTTATCTTGAGGAAGAAATCACTTTAACTCATATGCGACCTTTTCGCCGTCAAGGATTAACATGCAGTGGTTGTGGAAGTAAAAGGGAGATGCTTTGGATTGAAGGAAAAGCAGTATATTTAATTTGTTATACTTGCGGAAAACAAAAGGGAAAAGAGCCTTTCATCGAAAGGAAATTGATCGAAGAATAATCAACAAGAGTGCCAATTTCCGACGTTCAGATTAGAAGTGTTCTCGCAACACAACAATCATGCAATTTACAATCATGCAATTTGGACACTGGAATAGTGATTTAGTCAGCCCTTTTTCCTCTCTTGTGCACATGTCGAGTATTGCGCCGTAGCACATGCCAAGCCTTTATCATGTGAATTTCAACTTCGTTTGTCGAAAGTAAAGGCTTTTAAGACTCTCAATACAGGTAACTTGTCCGTTTTGTGTGAGGTGAAAAATGACATGACATCCGAGGAAGAAGAGGAATGGGAAGAAACTGAAGATGAAGAATTTGACGACGAAGGATGGGAATAAATCTTTCATCATTTTATTATTTTTAGTCATCCGACTTGGACCCTTTATCAAATTATTAACATATTTTTGGAAAAGCGAAAAAGAGGACGGTCAAGTATAAGCCAAAGATCAAGCAAGCCCAGCTTAGATCTTTCTTTGATTGATCTGTTCTATCGACCGCAAAAATGAGTCAGTAATCTTCATTGAGATAACTGAAAAGGTCCCTGTTTTCGTATCCTCTAATTGAATCGTAAACGGTTTTCTCGATGTATTGGAGAAGCTAAGCAAACTTGCCGCTAACGAATAGCTTCAGCTGGCATCCATCAAAGTGTCGAAGGCTTTCTTATCCTCAATTCTCAGAGCCTTTCCAAAAGCCGCTCCAGGCTAATCTCATCTTCTAGAGCCATGCGGTAGGATTCCACGGTTTTGCCCATTAAACATTCGCGTCCACAAAATCTTCTAACGTCAAGTCCTCTACTGGCAACTCAGCAACGCCCCAGGAAAGATAGGGATGCTTTTCTAGTATAAACTGCCGGGCATAACTTGTCTTTCTTAAGGACAATACAACGTTTGCTTTTCGGGTTGTTTGGGATTGGAGCAGGTCGTTTCTTGGCGTCTCTGCATGTTGTGGGTAGGTTGCGATGATTATCGTTTGGGTTTCGCGGGCAAAATTTGATAGAAAGGTCGCTACTTGCTCAAATATTCTTTGGGCTTCATCTTCAGGAATGTCGTTGTCTAGGAAGAATCCGGCGATGTCAGAAATTATTGCAATTTTGGCGTTATACTTTTTGATTGCGTCTTTGAGTTGGTGCATGATGAGAAAGCATGTTTGATAGGCGGTGAAAGGTCTTGATATGTAAATGTTGTCGAGGACCTTTTTGGGGTTAAGATGATGAAGTTGAGCTAACCGAGCTATCTGGTATAATCTAAACGTGTTTCCACCGTCGATGAAGACAACGCTGCTCTGTAAACCTCCTAGTTGAGTTGGAAGTTGAGCATTTACGCATATCATCGACGTTAGAGATGAAAGCGAGACACCTTGCAGAACAGCAAAATCACCCAAGGCGAACCCAGGGAAAACCTCCTTAACATTTCTTAAGTTTAATGGAAAAACTGGTTGAGACAGCGTCGTCTTTACTGCAATGGTTTGGCTCAAAGTCTCAATTCTCCCTTAGGTTGAAGGATAGCAGAAGGCAGTCTTGGGTTCTTAAACAGTAACTCCAAACTACTTTGCTGAATAGTGGAGTCTGCGTTGAAAATGAAGCTAAATTCAGGCTAACGGCTGAAAGTAATTTAAAGTAAGCGATGATTCGTTTGTTTGTAGGGAATTGGAGTTGTCTGGCTTCGGCTTTCTTCTATTATAGGCAACACTTGTGTGAGTTCTCTAAAATACTTCAGAACGTTCATGCCGCTTTTCGTGATCTTGAAAACTACGCGTTCTTTTTCGACAATATGTTTTTCGATTAGGCCTTGTTTTATTAGAAAGCTCAGGTGCTCATTGAGAATACTGCAGTTGACATTGGCTTTATACATCAAGTGGGTCAGCTTTAATGGTCCCTTGTCCCCCAAGACGTTGAGAATGGCAATGTACATTTCTAATTTCGATCGTCTCATCTTCAACTTTCCTTTACCTCTCACTAAACCATGCGGATCTACATGTTAGAGAAAGGATATTATAAAACCTTGCTGTCAAGGTGTTGTTTAATTCAAGCAATATTGCTTTTTACTAGCATCACTTTATTATCTCAATAAATTGAATTGAGTAATTCAAAAATTGGCAGAGTTATTGACAATTACGATATGTTTGTGGCTTTGCCGCGCCTACAACAATTTTCAATGACCTTTTCAGAATAATTATAATCTTTTTTTCTCTGATAAGAAATAAGCATTACAAAGAAAGCGATCCTAAATAATAAAGCAAATTTTTTTCCTTATAAAACACGCACACCTATTGCCAGGTGCGCCTATGGACAAGAATTTTATTCGTGCCTGATTTGCAAGATGAACCAAGCAATAAAAACAGGCTGAAAGTAACTTATAACGTAAACAATCAAAGGACCTTGAAAACTGTTCATTGACTGTTTCAGTTTGTTTCAGCCAACTTATATATTCATTCATGCGCATATTATAATATGGTGATGAATAAATTGAGCACAACAAAAATCGTATTAGCTCTGGTCGCAGTAGCGGCCTTAACTCTGGTTGTTATTGGATTAGCTTCAGCCCAAATAGCTGCTAACCAAACCTACACAGGCACAGCCCCCAACACGGCAGCACCCAACAACGGAGGCTTCTTTGGCTGGATAGGACAACTGCTTTGGCTACGCACCCGCACAATCCTACTACGGCAGCCAAAATGTTACTCCCCAAGCACCCACTAACAGTTCAGCTCCAGAACCATACCAACCCTATCAACCCAACCAAGGCAACTACGACTACGGATACGGCTATGGACCCTGCTGGGCAAGATAAGCAAACTTGTCTGCTGCCCCCGGGCATATTCTCGTTTTTGGAATATCCTTCTTAAGCTAACCAATCAACTTAGTCTTGGAGAAAGCAGAACATTTCCCAAATAAAATTCTTTGAGGTTAAATTGTGTTTGAAGAAGTTTTTGAGGCAATATTAAACAGCCCAGACGGCGACTATATCTTCCAGGCTAAAATACTATCTAACATGAAACCCACCGGCTGGTAAACCGACAATAAGATATAGAAAAGTTAAAGCTAACTTCTATAATCTCGTCGAATGGAATAGGGCTTTAAAGTACATGCCAATTCTGGTTCCATAACAGTTGTAGTAATGTCCCCAGCAGCATTCATATCCTCTTGCAGATTCAGTCCTCTTCCCAGCTTTTTCATGGAGAAAAACAATCACCCGCTCACCCTCATGCTTTCCTCACAAAGCAACAGTAGCCTTTGCAATGAAGGGTTTTCCCTCAACTTCTGTCTGCAAACAAAGCTCACCCTTCGCCTTCAAAAAATCCCACATCCTATCAAAATTACAGTCTAAATGCACATTTCCTTGATGAGGTTCAAACATATTCAGTCCCTCACATTGTTTTTCATGCCCACGGATATTTAGAGTTTTCAAACAAGATTAAACGTTATTAGATTTCAAGTTCCTAGTTAGCACGCATCAAAAATGAATTTTACCAGCAGACATTCGCAACTTGAAGATTAAAACCTCAGGAACAATCAAAAACTGATCATTCATATCCAAGTCCATGGGCTTTTCTAAGCGCCAAAAGAAGAGCTTTTCCTCTTGGGGTTATGCAGTAACAATTTTTTCCTTCTATGTCCTTGACAGCCTCGATGAAGCCTTTGCAGAGGAAGTCTTTGAGGTATCTGTTGAAGTTTACGTAGTTTAGGTTTGATTGGTACATTATGCGCATTTTTTTCTGGGGCTTTAGGGTCGCTTTTAGAATGTCGATTGTGATGGTTGTTTGGCTGCGTTTCTGCAATCGGTTTTCACTTTAGACAGAAAATCATGAATGCCTATAAGTGATATTTCTTGATTGGACACATATCCAAACCCGATGATGTACATCAACATGTTTGGGGGGTTATTCTTGTTAGGAAATGAAATATGATGAAAATGTTTGTTTCTTCCAATTCCTATTCGGCTATGTTTTACCCTACGTTTTCTTATTTTATCGTAATAGTTCTTTATTGAAAAACGTTATATCAAAATTAGCGTTAACTTATTGTGTGGGCGTACTTGGATAGACTGCAAGCTATGGCTTTGTTAAAAGAATTAGTAGCTAACAAAGTTGTGGAGCCAACATACATTCATGTTTCACTGAGAAGACCTGATGATTACCTGATTCAGATTAAATGTGATAATAATGAAGAAATAGAAGTGTTTGCAAAAAACCACGGGTTAACCGTTATTGAGGATAAAGAACGAAAATACTTAGTCATTTTCAAGCCATAAACAGCATGACAGCTGATTCCTCTAAAATCATCAAAGCAAGTTACAGAGTTGCTTTCTTGATCGATTGCTGAGGCTCTGGAAGGGGTTAAAGGAGAAGGGAAGAAAATTGCAAGGATTCTATGCTAACCAGAGCCTTTTCAGCCAATCTTTCATCATTTCTCACGTGCTTCTATTGGAATCTTTTTGTAAATAAATCCTGTTAATTTCAAATAAGGATCTAAACTAAACAAAGACTTTGTTACTTTTACGAATAGATTCACTCTGTTTCTGCCACACAAAACAACTTCCAACGATTCCAGATACAATAAAGCGAGAATGCCCCATGCGCGGCGGAAAATTCGAAAAGTAGCTTATGCCTGTTCCAGAGTTCTTATTATTTAGAAGAGGATGCTATCCCAGTTAGGCAGATTGCCAAACCGAACTTTTGAAGTTTTTAATATCCATGCTCTTTACTAGCGTCAGTCCAGACATTAGTATCAAAAGTTTAAACTTGTCCGCTAGCTTTGCCTGTTGAAAATCAGGCTTAGCATTTCGTAGAGAATGAATATCAACCAAATTCCCGATATACCAAGGGTCGACAATTACCCAATTAGTTCCATTATTTACTTCTGCCCATCTCGTGGTCGACACCCTTGAAATGAGCAATGCGCGATTCGTATCCTGCGTTGTGCATCACTTGGGCAAGCAATATAGCAGCCTGTCCACAGGAGCCCCAACTTTGATTGAGGATCACATCGGCAGCAGTAACATTCCAAGTTTGCATTATTATCGGGTCAATTAGCGTTTGACTAAGTTTTGAATCTATTTCAAAAAGAGATTCGGTTCTCTTGTAAGAATTGTTCAGATTTTCATTTAGAAAAAATGTGAGATTTTCCACAAAGTCAGCGAGGCTCTCATTTGAATTGCGAAGAACAAATGCATCAATTTTTTTGTCAGAATCCTTAATTTGTAACATAAATGGAGCCGATAAAAGAAAAGTAACTGTAAATGAAAGAGTAAAACCGATAAAAATTATGCCAATTACTCGTTTTCTATGTCTCCTTATAGAGGTAAAAGCCATTTTGTTCAGTTTGCCTTTTTCAAAACGCAGTAATGGTATTGCAGACAAAATCGGAAATATGGCTGTAACAGCGGATGCTAAAATCAAACCTAAAATAGGTCCTGAAAACTTTCCAATTTCTATCAAGAGAAATGTGTTAATTAGGGATGATATATGAAAAACATCCATCCAAACTAAAAATAAAACTGTTGTAATACACGAAGAAGCAATAGTCAGTTTAGTGATGTTTTTCATTTTTTGTGTACTCTTTCTTAGTTGTTTGCTCTGGATAACGTATTTTGGTGCGTCTATTTCAGTGTAAATTTACAACTCATCAATAACTTGTTTTTCCACTCTCAACAAAACATACGGTTGAAAGATTAAGATAAGTGCAGCTGTTACAAAACCGCCTAAAATGATAACCAGAAATGATATAGCCATCATTATTGGTTGGCTATTGTAAAGTACGTAGAAGATTGTACCCCATGATGCTGCCCAAATAATTATGAATAAACCGATTTGAAAGGATAATATTATCGGTTTTAAGAATTTTTTACCTTGCTTAGTTACTTTGTACGGCGGGCTAACTCTATCAGGATTCGTGCTTTGAATTAAGTTATCATGTAAGAGACTGGTGATATGTTTACTCAAATTTCCCTTATCGCAGCTAAGTTCATTTTCCAGTTTCTTTCTTTTGCTACTTCTTTGAGGAAACCCTTGCAGGTAAATCGATAGTAAGAGCCGCACCTTTGGTTCAATCAAAGTTTTTTTGTACCTTTCCTCCAACACTAGACCCGGCTCTGAGTTGAATATTAAGAAATGAAGTTTTATGCTTTTAGTTTCTTCAAAAATAAAGTGCCAAGTTTTTTAAACAAACAGAGTCCACTTACTTAGTATGCCACTGTTTTCAACAAAGAACGACAGGCTTGAACGTATCAAGGAAGTCCCGTTTAAAAGTGAGCGTAAAGACATCCAACGTATCACGGAATCCAGCCTCAAAGAAGTTTTTAATTATGAATTTGTGCGGTCAGAATTGGCGTTAGGTAGCCTGAGAATTGACACATTGGCTTTCGACAATGAGAATAATACATTCGTCATTATCGAATACAAGATTGATCAGAGTTTTAGCGTTATAGATCAAGGCTATGCCTATCTTGGTTTGCTACTAAACAACAAAGCAGAGTTTATCCTTGAATACAATGAAAACAAAAACCGGAACCTCAAACGCGATGATGTGGATTGGTCGCAATCAAAGGTTATTTTTGTTTCTCCACAATTCACCAAATATCAAAAGCAAGCTATTAATTTCCGTGATTTGCCTATTGAGTTGTGGGAGATAAGCAAGTTTGAGAACGGCACTTTGCTATTTAATCAGTTGAAATCACCGGAAACCAGCGAATCCATAACTAAGATAAGCCCAAGAAGCGAAATTGTCCAAAAGGTCAGCCGTGAAATAAAGGTTTACACAGAAGAAGACCACTTGAGCGGTTTGCCAAATGAAACCATTGAGCTATATCAAGCGTTAAAAGAGAGGGTTCTTACTTTAGGCGATAACATTTCAATTCGACCTAGAAAACTCTATGTTGGTTTTGTAGCAGCCACTAATTTTGTGGATGTGCATCCGCAGAAGAACCAGTTGAAATTGTGGATAAACCTGTCGAAGGGAGAATTGGATGACCCAAAGAAACATGTCTCGTGATGTTGCTGAGGTGGGACACTGGGGCAATGGGGATTATCAAGTGATTATTGAGTCAAGTGAAAAGTTTGATTATTTGATGACTTTGATAAAACAATCTTATTCAAGACACTCCTAAAAAGACAAAGTGATGGCATGGGACTGCATAAAGAAAAAGAGCAAGACGGTTTTTTGCCCATCCCAAAGTCTATTCCAGCGAAGACCGCTCTCAATTTTGCCATTATAGCAAAGAAAGATTTTGCCGCTGCCAAAGTTCTTTATAAAGAAAACCTGTACGCCTAGGCAGTATATGCTATGCAACAATCGGTAGAGAAGTCTGCCAAGGCTTTTGGTTTGATGTTAGGAATTTTAAAAGTTAATGAGGTTAAATCAATTAGTCACCGTTCAGTTTATGCTCTTCTGCTTGGAATGGAATCTTTCAACGGACAATTGGCTGAAAGTATAAATTGGTTAAATGCATCAAACGACCCCGCAGTTGAAAAACTTAGGAGTTTTGGATTTGATTTAATTTTGAAGAAACTTGCTCCTTTGGTGCCTTCAGCTGAAAAGTTAAAAACTGACAACGATAAAATTTACAAGTTAAATGAGGCTGAAATGTGGCAAGCAACTCTGAATTTAGACAAAAGAAACTCTTATGTTAAGACTTCGCTTAAGACACTCGAAAAGGTTCCTTTTGATAAAATTGGTTTCTTGTTTTCAATGAGAGTAATAAAAGGAGTTGGCAAAGCGTTCAGCGGAGATATTAGGGGCGATTATCAATTTTGCATTTTACGTTCGTCTCCACGCGCCTATGGTCTTTCGATGCTAACAATGTGGCACGAGACATCAACACGATATCCACCAATAAATTCTAAAGATTACTGGAACATGGGGCAATATACAAGAGATAAACCCCTCATTAAGAGATTTCCATTTCTTTTAAAACATGCAAAGATTTTCTGTGAAAACGTTTACGGAGCAGCATTGGTTTCAAATAAATTAAATCAAGTAAATTTTAAAGAATACGAATCAGGGTCTTTGAAAGCGTCATGATTTGGGTTTTAGCACGGTTTCTGCGACGGTAATATCGTTAATTGAGGATACAATTCCCGCTTTTTTTAAGTATGAGTTATATAAAGTTTTGAACATCTTCCCATGATTAGGATATTTCAAGTGAAGAAGCTCATGCACTATAACTTTTGACCTTATTTCCGCATTTTCATTCAGCAACGTATAGGAAAATGTCAGTCTCCCTTTGCTTGAACAACTCGCCCATTTATTGCTAATATCTCTCAGGTGCACTTCTTTCGGAGTAACGTTTAACGTTTGCGCCCAGCTTGAAACTTCTTTTTTAAATTCGCTTGCTGAAACCATAATTATGCACTCTTTAGGATAGCAAGGATTTTATTGGTTAACTCTACAGATTTTTTAACTGCGATTTTTGCTTTTATGAATATTTGATTTATTCCTTGTTTAAGTTCTCGCTCTTGTTCCTGGCTTGTTGCCCAATATGGATATTTCTCAAAGATTGGCTTCATGCTTGTTGCTTTCTCTTCAGGCTCAGGGATAGCGTCAGTTTTCATTATCCAATATGCTGAGAAAAGCTCTTTTGGAAGGTTACTTTCCGCTTGGGTTTTCTTGGCTTTATTTGCCTCTTCGATCTCTAACTTTATCCGTCCTAGAGCGTCTTTGGTATCTATTTGTCTCTGCTTGAATAGTGTCGATATTAATTCAACTTTTTCACCAATAGAACGCAGGTACGGGCTTGTTGCTGCTTCATTTTCAACCATCTTCTTAATGCTCACTATTAGGTTGAATACTTTTTCTGTGTCCGTAGCATTGCTTTCCTGGAGTTTTCTTAAGGTGCCTTCATTTATTTCGTAAATTTCGAGGCTTGATTGGATCTGCCCAGACTTTGTGTTATCCCTAACAAGTTGAGCGGTTTTTCTTGTAAATTCTCGATCAACCGTGATTTGGGGGTCGTAGGCTTCTTTTAGGATATTGTACATTCGGGCTAATGTGTCATAGTCGTTTATAAATGGTCGAAGAAAAGCATCGGGTGAAACCATTTCATAAATTAGAGATAACTCATCAAAAAACTCATACAAAGTTTCACGCTTATCTTCATCTTTGAAGGCTTCCAGAAGTGCTTCAACGGCTTTATCCCTTGATTGACCCTTAATCAAGCTCAAGTAGCTAGTTTTTGCAGTAGTTAGCATTTCTTGGAATCTTTGCTTTAGCACTTCAATGTCTTTAACGATGCCACTGACATCGGCGGAGTCAAAAGACAGGGCGGTTTCAAGTTTATCAAAAAGCCCAATGAAGTCAAGGACAAAGCCGCTTGGTTTCTTTCTGCTATCATCTTCAAAGGGTCTGTTTACTCGAGCAATGGCTTGCAGAAGAACATGGTCACGCATCGGCTTATCCAAGTACATGCAGTACAAGATAGGAGCATCAAAGCCAGTTAGCAACTTTTCCGTTACTATGAGAATCTTTGGGTTAGTATCCGGCTTACGGAAGGATTTTCGGATGATTTTCTCTTGCTCATCACTCAGGTGGTAGTCGCTTATGGGTGGCAAATCGTTATGCGCTGAGCTGTAAACTACCTCCGAGTATTCTTTTGGCAGCAGTTTATCTAACTCTTTTTTGTACAATGCACACGCTTCTCTGTCAACAGCGACAAGGAAAGCCTTGTAGCCCATGGGTTCAATATACTCGGTAAAATGCTTAGCAATAAACGCGGCCACGTTCTGCATTCGCTCTTGATTTTTAAGCATGTTTTTGAGGTTAACCGCTTTATCCAAAACCTTGTTTAGGGCTTCAACGTCGCTTATGCCTTGGGCTTCAGTAAGAAGCAAAAATTCTTTCTCAAGCAAAGCGCGGTCAGGTCTTAGCTCGTTTGGAGCCAATGTATAGTGAAGTTTAACGGTTGTTCCATCAGCGATGGATTCGGCTATGCCATATTTGTCTAGGTAGCCGTGAGGCGCATCGTCTATTCCGAAGACTTTGAAAGTGCCTTTTCCATGAGCCGTCTGGTCTATGGGTGTTCCCGTAAAACCAATGTAGGAAGAATTGGGTAGAGCGCCCATTAGGTAGTTGCCTAAGTCTCCGCCTGTGGTTCTGTGAGCTTCATCCACAAGCACAAAAATGTTGCTTCGAAGGTTAATCTTCTCAGGCATGTTCTCAAACTTGTGAATCATGGTAACGATTAAACTGCGGCTATCTCCTTGCAGAAGGTCTTGCAGATGCTTTTTGCTCTGGGCAACTTGGATATGCTCAATCCCAATTGAACTTAGGTTCCCGAAAAGCTGAGTTTCCAGCTCGTTCCTATCTACAAGCATGATAACCGTTGGGTTTTGAAAAAGCGGATTATTTAGAATTTGCTGGGCTGCAACTATCATCGTGTAGGTTTTACCACTGCCCTGAGTATGCCAAATTAAACCCCTCTTCTTGTCACTTGCAGCACGCTCCACAATCCTATCGACAGCCTGCATCTGGTGAGGTCTTAGTATGACTTTCTTTATTTCGTCATCTTGCCTAGTAAATAATATGTAGTTGAGCAGTATGTCCGTGACTCTTTGCTTATCAAAAAAGCTCTTAACAAGCTCCTCAAAGGTTGTAGCTTTAGATTCTGCCTTCCAGTTGAAAACTGATTTAGCATCTAAGCTCCATGTTGCTGCATAGAGAAAATTGATAATGTTCGTTGCTGTGTAAACTTGAAATAGCGTCATGGGTTCAGGAGTTTGGCTATGGTATCTGCGTACCTGATCTAAGGCGTCAGCAATAATTGATTCTCGGTTAGTATTTTTACCCATGAACTTTGCAACGGCTTTGCATTCAACAAAAAAGACAGGAACCCCATTAATGAGGAAGACAACGTCATAACGGTTAGTTTTAACACCGTTTGTATAACTGTATTCATCAGTTATTTGGTAAATGTTATTTTCGGCTTTCTTGTCAATTACTATTAGGTTTCTCTCTCTACTTTCTTTCGGAAGAAACACCGTTTTTAATCCCCTGAGATATTCCCACGCTTGAAGATTACCTTCAATTCTTGCCGGCAACCGCTCAAGCGCCTTAGCCTTTTCATCAATCATGAATGAATCGGCAAAAGGGTTGAGTTTCTTAATCTGGTTTGCAAACACTTCTTTAAAAATAAGACCAGTTCTTCCACCACGCAACCGCTCAGCAGCATCAGGCGCAACATATTCCCAACCAACACCAACATCGCAAGCATACTTGATTAAAGTATTCTGCACCGAAGCTCTTTCATTCCCAAAATTAGACATCTTTAAATCTCCAAATTGTTAGCCAGGATTTTTGCACTCATGAGTTCTGATAGAGTTGAATTAAATAACTCTTCAAGACTTTTTTTATGTAAATACTCCGAGTTAATTTTAGAATCCACAATGTCAAGAATTGATGCCATTTCGATCTGTTCAGTGACGGAAGGAAGAGGGATTTTCTGCTTCTTAACATCAGAATCCAATACAGCCGGATAGTTAACCCCTCTTTGCTGTTTACCCAACTCATCAATGAAACTATCTCTTTGAATTGCATAAAACAAATACTTTGAGTTTACAGGTTTCTTTTGCCCTAAGCACACAAAAAGCAGTTGAACAAACTTGAGAATTATAATCCTCTGTAACAACCGCGACTCTTCTCAAAGTTGGTCTAACCGTAGCAATTATAACGTCGTTTGTTTCTATAACTTTTCTTGCTCTGCTAGGGGATGTTTTTCCTTTGAAAATTGAAAAAGCAGCAATTTTATTTAGATTCTTGTTTATTCCTGAAACGTCTATGTACTTAAATTCATAATCTGCTTTGCGCATATCTTTCTGTTGAGTTTTTTTTGTTATTTCAATCAGGTTTGCAATATTCCATCCCTTTGGCATTTGCCCAATTTCTGTTTCTTTCAACTGAATTTTGTTTGCATCTTCCAAACTGACTAAACCGTAATTGAAAATATGCCTCATTAACGATTTTTTAAGTTCTTTCATGGACGATAAAGAATTATTTGATTTACCTAATGCAGCTTCAATTGTTGATAATATATTAGCGATTTTCTTTTGTTCTTGAATAGGTGGAAGAGGAATTTGAATATTCAAAAAGAGGTTTTTTTTAATTGATCTTCTCCTAACAACAGCGCCACTTGAATATTTACTATATTCATTCAGCATGTATCCAGTTCTTAATAAGTTGTCAACATATCGCCAATCACATTCTGGTTTTACTTTCCATATTGCATAAACAGGACTAACTATTCCAGCTTCAAAATTCTTCAGAGCATTTATTGCCCCTTCCCAAATTACATAAGGATTGTAAACGATTTGACCTTCCGTGATAACCTTGTACCTGCTGACAACTTTAGTGGCAATTCTATGAATGAATCGCTCACTTTGAAGAATCAATCCATGATTTTTTGTTAATGAAAGAACAGGCAAGTTTTCAAAGGAACTATTGCTTAACCTCAAATCGACTTCTTCTAAAACATCGGCTAATTTTACAATCGCCCAGTCCCTTGGCAAAAACCCGAAGTCAGTTTGTACATAGTCCTCAAAAGTTGATTGAAGTTCAGTCAATTTAATTTGAACCCCATCTTTTGAAGCATAGTATTTAAATCCCAATCAGCCTTCTCTTGTTCTTCCATTGCTTCTTTTAATAAAACAATGGCTTCATCCAATGGTAGAGTGGTGTCTTGTCCATTTTTAGAGACGTATCTTGAAGGACTTAGGTTGAAGTCGTTTTTGATTACTTCTTGTTTTTGAAGGATTGCGCTTATTCCTTCTTCGCTATTCCAATCTACATACAACTTTAAAATTTTTTGAATCGAACTGCTTGGTAAGAAGTTTTTTGGTCTGCCCTTCTCAAACATCTTTGAGCTATTGATTAGTAGAATTTCATTCTTGTATTTCTTGTCTTTGTTTAGAACTAAGATTATTCCTGCTGAAGTTGTGTTGTAGAAGAGGTTTTCGGGCATTAGAATAACAGATTCTACATAATCGTTTTCTATGAATGCTTTTCTTATGTCTCGTTCTCGGTTTGAGCCTTCGTTGCCTGAGCCGCGGGATACTGCTCCTGTGTCGAGTACGACTGCCATTCTTCCTTTCTTGTTTAGGGATTTGAACATGTGCTGTATCCAGCCCCAGTCTGCACTGCTGTTTGGTGGATAGCCTATTTTCAAATCGGTTGTAGGTGTCGTTTTCGTAGGTTGATTGTTTGAATGTGTCTTGGTTCCACATGGGATTAGCAACGACAATGTCAAAGGTCTGTAAGCTGCCTTCAGGCGTTAGGAAAGCTGGTTTGTTCATGGTGTCTCCAAGGGCAACGTTGGCTTCCATCTTGTTGATGAAAACATTCATCTTGGCCATGGCATAAGTTCCATGGAGGACTTCTTGACCAAAGAACTGCAGGGGCTTAATCTTGGCGTCGTCACCGTACTTTTCTTTAAACTTTGATGCTATTTTGATTAGTAAGCTGCCTGAGCCAAGGCATGGGTCATAAACCTGCTCTCCCTCTTTTGGGTCTAAGATGTTAGCCATTAAGACTGCAACTTCTGAAGGAGTATAAAACTCACCAGCTGAAGAACCTGAGCCTTCAGCGAATTTTCTCAGTAGATACTCATAGGCTCTTCCTAGTATATCTGGTTCAGCGTCTTTTAAGCCCAGTTTATGCTTGTTTAGTATGTCTATTAGGGCTTTTAGGCTTTCATCGCTGATTGTTCGTTGTCCGGAGGCGGTTTCGTTGTAGTCTTTTAGGTCCACTACGCCTTGAAGTTTAGGGTTCTCTTTGGCTATGGCTCGGACGGCGTCGGTTAGGTATTCGCCTAAGCCGGTGCTTTTCTCCATTATGCTGTTCCATCTTGCGATTTTTGGTATGTAGAACCATACGATTGAGTGGTCTGCTTCCACTAATTCCTCAACAGTTGCCTTGTCGCCGTATTGAACAGCTAGTTTTTCTATTTCTTCATCAAAAACATCTGAGAGCCTCTTCAAGAAGATAAGCGGCAAAATGTGGTCTTTATATTTTGGAGCATCGACTGGACCGCGGATTTTGCAAGCAGCGTCCCAAAGCCAGCCCTCCAAGGTCTTAATATCAAGCATAGAACCAAATTATTATCTATTGATATATATAATAATAGCAAACAGCTGACCTAATGGGAGGAAAAGTCTGTACCGTAATACTTTCTGAAGTTTACTGTATAAGCACCTTTTTTTCTATTGATAAGTAAATTTCGGATTAGCACCTTTCCATGGAAACCATCCGCACCTCCAAGGTCAAGACCGCTAAATGGATATGGTCTAGACCTAAACCACATATTCTTAAGACCGTTTTCCTCTTCAGGCTTCAGTATAAGTCCAGATAGCTGCATAGTTGGAAATTCAGAAGAAATATACTTGGCAACTGACGCAGTCTTATCAAGAAAATCCATGTTCATCCATACTCTCATATTGGTATCCACAGGATTGGATGCAAATTGGTTATTCGCTTTGTTTCTATTCCCTCGGATTAAGATTCTATCTTTTTTAGGGTGTGAATCTGAAAAAAGGTTTTCAAGATAGTTATATTCCATGTCGTCAAAAAAGTAATCGACCCATCCAAGGGGAAATAAAATTCGTTCAGTTTCTCCCTCAATTTTGGCAAGTCTTTCTATTAATTCTATAGTGGGGTCTGCTGATTCTTTGAAAACGTCATGAATGTTAAGCATGAAGTTTGTTGGAACTAAAACAAGATGCGTGTGACCTTCCTGAATTACAACTGATTCCTCAAGCCAATTAACGCAGTCGTTAAGTTGTTTTGGCTGACAGTGAATTTGGATATTACCTTTAGGGGAAAAAACTATTGTCGCTTCTCTGATTGACGTTATATCTCTGACTATAAAGTTGCAAGCATTTTCTGTTTGCGCTGGCTGATTTACGTCAAAATGACAATCTCCTCTTACTTTCAGCTTTTTTATTGTCTCCTGATAGTCCATGTTAGTTCTATAGTCAATTTCAATTTTCAGGTGCATTTTTTCACTTAAACCGGATGGTCGCTCTCGTTGACTTAAGTCAATAATGGACTCTATATCTGATGTTGGAACCATCCATAAATCCAAAAGACCTAAGGAGAAAAAAAGGGATTTTAAGGATTTGCCATAAGTGCTTCTATCCAAAATCAGGTAGGGCTTAGAATGGCTATCTTCCGTTACGCCTACAACGCAGCCTTCGGTTCCACCCCAAATAGAACCATCTTCTTTTTTCCACGATAAAGCGATGTGGTCGCCAGTTTTAGGTTTACCTTGCTCCAAATTAAGTCGCCTCAAACGAAACACCCCTAGGGGTACTTTCTCTATATGTATTTTATCGAAAATGGAGGCGAATTGGAAAGTGACTGAAATAATCATAACTACCGCAAAAGCATACCACACAGACAGCTCAAAAGTAATAGTTATTCCACGAAAACTAAGAAGAGAATTGGGGGATGAGAACACTGACCTTTTTATCATCAAACTGGACGAGAAAAAAAGGATAATCCTTGAACCAATTATGAAGGTGACAGCATTTGGCAACCTGTGACAATGACACTTTGGAGCATTGGGAGGGGTTAGAGCATTGGAAGGGATTATTGTCCCCGGTTGAGCTAAAAGCATTGAGATGGATAATGCTTGATCCAACAAGACCTTTTTGCTCAGGAGATTTAATGGAATCAGCTGGAATACGCACAGAGGGAACAGCTCGAAACATTAATTGGAGGTTGAAAAAACTCGGAATAATCGAATTATATTGCAGGTCTTTGTTTGCTTTCTACAAACTGAAATCAGTTGACATCTCTAAAATCAAAAAGCCGATGACATTATCCCGTATGGGGGGTAACGGGCTTAGACGTGTCAAGATTGATTTCTTGTCTTTGTTGGACTCGATGGTTGCAGAGGAGCTTTGCAGAGTTCACGATGTCCGGTTAACTTTTGTCGCTGAACGGCTGTATGGTCTTCTCGTTAGTACAGGTAGCTACAAACCTGAGGTTGGCTCAAAAGATGTTTTCTTTGGTCTTTTTGAATGGTCTAAATACCGATCTGCCCAAGTGTTTCTACATGCTAACGGCACAGTCTCATTTGTCTTGGAAAGTGGAAACTGTCCTATTGAAGTAAGTACCAGCGGTTTTGTAAGTATGGCTGCTTTTCTAGGAGGCATAAGAAACCAACTATTGAATGCAGGCCGGCTTATTGATAACACGATAAGTGAGGCAACTATTCCTATTGTTGATGTTTGGAGAGTTGTCATGTGGCACTATGGAAAAGATTCTTCTCAAGAGTTCAGCGGCGACGGCTTCAATATTACTTTCAAGATGTGGTGTGGAGAGCTTGCAAGAATTTACGTCCATGAACAAGACAACTCCCGAAAAGTTAGATTTGAAATCGTTGAGACTCCTAAAAAACCATTACAGCAAGTAATCGCAGATAAATTGAATCTTCGTTGCAGTAGGTGCTCGGGATGTTTAAAGCAATCGTCATAAATCCTACCGATAAAACAGTTGATTTTGGCTCTTTGTTGGCTGTTGGTAGGGCTGAGGCTTGTAGGCGTGAGAAGACTAAGGTGAATCCTACGGTTAGGGCGTTGGTGTTTGTAGCGGAGTTGGGTGTTTATGTCGCTATTTATGAGGCAGTAGAGATAGCGGGTTCTGCCCAGAAGAGTAGAGGGTGATAGTGGTTGGCTGGGGGAGAGGTTGGCTTCCAAAATAATGCCTCTGGCATATTTGGCGTAAAGCAAGTATCAAACGGGAAGTTGGCTGAAAATGAAGCATGCCACTTGCACCAGCCCCCCAAACAGCCTAAGCTCAAATGCCCTGAATGTTCGTCTATGCGTCTCTACAGAGATGGCTTGTACTATCCTCCAGGCAGAGAGCCTATCCAACGGTGGCTCTGCAGAGATTGTGGCTACCGATTTTCAGAAAAACCCCTACAAAAAAATCATAAATGGTCAATAAATAATTCCTCAAAGTTACCTTATACTCGCCAAATATGCGCATTAGAGGCGAAAAATTTGACATCTGCAGCAGAAATCAAAACTGTTGCGGGAGACATAAAACCACTGCTAGAACAGCAAACGCGTAAAGGAATAATCATCAACTTTATGCTGTACATGAAAAAGCAAGGCTTTCGACCATCAACAATAGCCACCAGAGCGGAACTCATTACGACGCTCCTCAATCAAGGGATTGATCTAAACAATCCAGAAGACGTAAAATTCGCAATCGCAGACAAAAAATGCAGTGAAGGATACAAGAAAAACGTCGTTTTAGCATACGATACTCTACTTAGAATGCAGGGCAAGAAATGGGACAAGCCAAAATACAAACCCGACCCAAAACTGCCGTTTGTTCCACTAGAGAGCGAAATAGACCAAGTTATTAATTCTGCAGGCAGACGAACCAGTACCTTCTTAGCTACTCTAAAAGAAACAGGCGCTGACCCCGGAGAAGCCAAAGCAATAGAATGGATAGATGTGGACTCAGAGAAAAAAACCGTTACAATCAACCACCCAGTTAAGGGGCACAAAGCCCGAATCATAAACGTCTCAGCTTCGTTGATAAGCCGCTTAGAGGCAATGCCCAAAACCACCGACAAAATATTCAACGTAAAAATGCGAACGCTGCTGAAAAACTATGGCATGCAAAGAGTAACAGCGGCCAGAAAATTTAACAATCCACGCCTAAAGAAAATAAAGTTCACAACCTTCCGCCACTGGAAAGCAACGATGGAGTACCACAAAACAAAAGACATCCTCTGGGTAATGCATCTGCTCGGTCACAACAGCCTAAAAACAACCCTAATCTACATCGACCTCGAAATAGCCCTCTTCAAAGAAATCAACGACGGATTCACCGCTAAAGTAGCGACCTCATTAGATGAAGCCTGCAAACTAGTCGAAGTTGGCTTTGAATACGTTTGCGAAATGGACGGCAAAAAACTCTTCAGAAAAAGAAAGTAGCTACCTACAGTTCGAGAAAAAAGACTAACTGTTCGGAGGTACAGTAGGGGGTTTTAGAAGCATTATCCTTAAGAGTTTGAATGGTTGGGATGCATCGGTTTTACCGGAAGACACTGACTTGACCTTTCGAGTTTACTTCGCAGGCTACAAAATTCGGTACAGTGTTGACGCCGAATGCTATGAAGAAGCAGTGGATAATTGGAAGTCATACTCGCGGCAAAGGTACCGGTGGGCAAAGGGGCATATGCAGTGCTTCTTTAAACATTCCTTTAGTGTTCTAACAACTAAGAATCTCAACAGAAAAGAGAAAATCGACGGGTTGATGCTTCTGGGCGTCTATTTCATGCCTATCTTGGCGCTGCTTTCGCTGCTTATTGGCTTACCTCTAATTTTTTTAAATTCACCGCTCATAGGAGTTCTCTGGCTCTCCATACCCATTTCACTCTACAGCTTTGTGGGCAATTTTGCGCCCTTCTTTGAGGTTGGAGTAGGCTTATACCTTGACGGAAGAACAAGAACGCAATGGCTTATTCCACTTTTGATATTTACTTTTTTCTTAAACATTCCAATCTGTCTAAAAGCTTTCTTCGAAGTCCTGCTCTCTAAAATTTTTAGAAAGAACAAGAATGTCTGGGTGAAAACTCATCATTCGGGAAATGGAAATCGTTATATTGCGAGTTAAGGCTAAATTGGTGAGGTATTAATGATTCAGAGCATACTAACTTTGATAGCTGCTTTAGCACTGGCAACAATCGTGTCATTAGTCCTTCTATTCTTGCCTGCGATCATTGAATTAAAAAAACCCAAAGATGCAGGACCAAGACTTATAACAGATTCTATTGAACAAATGCATTCGCATAACCTGAAAACGGCAATATCAGATGATGCTAAAGATGGATAAAATCAAGGCTTATTACCCTAAATCGATTGGTTCTAAACTTGGAAAATTAAGGTTTCTTAAAAAGCAACTCCGCGTTCTTCCATTGGTCTTTGGCTAGAGATATGTGACCTGAAGGGCTTCCGTGTAGCGAATAGAACACATAGCAGAGATAATTGCATTGGGTACATTGGCGGTATGTTTCTCTTAGTTTTTTGAGTTCTTGGCTTTGCCATCTTTGGGGTAATTCAAAGATTGAGCATGCAGAGTTGTGGCTGTGACAGCCAGCAATCCTGCCTAAATGGTCAACGACCAAAAATTGGTTTAGTGCTTGACATTTCCATGTTCTCTTGCTGTCTTCCTCGTAGAGGCTCCGCATTGCTTTTAGTAGTTTGTTGGTCATGAGAATTTTCTTGTTTTTCTTCTTCATCTCGATTAGAGCGTCGCAAAGCTTAACCATTGCTTGCTTATCAGTTATAACAAACTCGTCGTTTGCTTTGCCAATCTTAAACAGCTGTTTGGCATCTAAAGAAGTATCATACGCGTAGAGGCAGTACCAAACTGGGATACCTTTTGCCGTGAAGTAATTTGTTATGTCTACGATTTCATATATGTTTTTCTGAGAAATCGTCGGTGTAACACTTACCTTTATTCCTTCTTTATGTAGGGTTTCTACGGTTTGGGTGGCAACTTTCAATGCCCCCGGCACCGCTTTGATATAGTCATTCTTTGCTTGGTCTAAGCTGTCGATAGAAATTGCTACAAAATCCACTTTTCGCAGCAAATCGATTTTTTTAGCTGCAATACTTCCATTATCATAAACAGTGGTAATAAACAGCTTTGAGGCATAATCGATTATTTCCCCGATGTCATCTCGAAGAAGGGGGTCTCCGCCGGAAATCACAAGCTCGACTATTCCGAGTTTTTTCAGAATATCAAACCCTTTCTTTATTTCGTCGGCAGTAAGTTCTCTTTCGTCTTTGTCTTTCCAGACGTTACAGCTGCGGCACTGGTAGTTACATCTTCTAGTGACCATCCATTGTGCATGATGAGGTTTGCCGGAAACAAGTGCACGTGTCGCAACAGATGCTCCTTTCTTGAAACCTGACATCAAATAAGAGTCACTAGCCGATTAGTCGTATTTACTTATCTCATGGTAGACATATAAAAACCATTATAACAATTCAGTTTAGTCTGTTGGACGAAGCCCGACCGCAATCCAGTGTATTCAAGCTTGTTTTGGCCTGGTAATTCGCAAATGTGACTTACCCCTCTATAGTTTCTGCAATGAGTTCCTAATAAGGTCCAAATAGGTTAGTGCCCTCCTATCTCTGTAGGTGCAGTGAACTGCTTGGATATTAGGATACGAATTTACGTGAATTCTCAAAAAGTAATGCATAAGAAATTAATTTAGGGAACTTTTAATGCTGACAATGTCTGAGGGCGGGTAGCCTGAGAAGTACTTGCCAAAGTAACCAAAGACCGCTATCTTACTTAAGAAAGGCTTGATTCTTTCTGCCTCCAACTTCAGGTCCCCTGTCCTGTCGGCTTCAATCTCGCCCAGGGTGCCATTGACTTTCTTTCTGTCACCCTCCCACCTAACATACAGAAAATCCGTGGTAACCTCGCGAATGTCTGACATAAGTGAACTGTCCGCCCAAGCCAAAGTAACCTGTCTATCTTTTAAAATTGAATAAAACTCTTGGTTCAGCCAACTTTTGTTTCTGATTTCCACTGCGTAATGATCTTTTTCAGGCAGTAAACGTAGGAAATTCGCCAAATCAGGCATGTGTTCAACTCCAAAGTTGGGTGGAAATTGAAGCAGCAAAGGTCCAAGCTTTTTCCCAAGCAGGTTAACTCGATCAAGGAAAACGTCGGTTTCATATTTGCAGTCCTTGAGCATTTTAACATGAGTTATGAGCTGTGGAAACTTTAGTGAAAACAGGAAGTCTTCTGGAGTTTGCTGTTTCCAATTGGTCACAGTCTGTTGGGTTGGAATTCGGTAGAATGTGCTGTCAACTTCGACTGTGTTAAACTGGGTGGCGTAGTATGCTAAGTAGTCTTTTGCAGGGGTTTTTTTGGGGTAAAATTTGCCTTTCCAAAAATTGTAGCTCCAGCCAATCGTGCCTAAATGTAGGTTTTCCATGTTACTCTTTTCCCTTCAAAAGTAGCCAATCCTTGTCCCCAGCCCGTTTTAAACGCACCAAAATGTATCGCCCTTTAAGCCGCTGGCCATCCAAAGTGACCTCGATTTTATCGTTTTCCCAAAGTTTAGGTTGATAATGTCCTTTGTCCCAGATTTTCACTATGCCCGCGCCATACTGTCCCTTTGGAATTTCACCTGCAAAACTGGCGTATTCATAGGGATGGTCTTCGGTTTCCACCGCCAAAACTTTTTGTCCAGCCTCAGGGATACCTTTTGGAACAGCCCAGCTTTTCAAGACTCCATCTTTTTCCAATCTGAAGTCATAGTGAAGTCGTCTGGCATGATGCTCTTGAATTACATAAATTAGTTTGTCGCTCTTTTTTTCTAACGCAGCTTTGGGTTCAGGTGTCGCTTCAAAATGGCGTTTTGCCGCATACTCGGACAGTTTGTCTTTATCGCTGGTCTCGTCCGTGGCTGTTTTCTTTGTTTCAACAATTTGGTCAAGCGTGCATTGTTCTGGTGGTTTGTCATCTCTTAACCGTTTAAACCGAGCCATTCTTAACTTCACATCTCTGGTTAACACTTGATAGGCGACTTCGCACACGAGTTTTGGCTCAAGCCAAGTAACCATATCTCCCGTTTCGGGTTTGAAGGGGGCAGTGTCGGTTGTTATGTTTTCGAATTTATCGCTTAAAATTCTAATGGTCTCTTGGGTGAAGCCCGTGCCAACCTTGCCCAAGTAGACAGGTTGGCCGTCTTTGTCGTAGACACCTAAGAGTAACGCTCCAAAAGTTTTCGCCCTAACCGCGGTTCCCCTTGTGTAACCGAAGATTACGCAGTCGCATGTTTTGAGTTTCTTTATCTTCAACCAACTTCCCGTCCGCAAGCCTTCCTCATATTGACTATCTTTGCGCTTCGCAACAACTCCCTCTAAACCTTTCTCCAAAGCCGACTCAAAGTAGGCTTCACCCTTTTCCTCTATAAAATCGCACAGGAGCACGTTTGAGCCTTCCTTAAGAGAATCTTTGAGGATTGCTTTACGCTCCATCAAGGGCAAGTTAGTGAGTGATTTTCCATCTTTTTCTAAAATGTCAAAGACAATGTAGACTGCGGGGGCGCGGCTTTCTTGCCTTTGAACCTCACGAGTCGAAACAGCTTGCCCACGCTCCAGAAGCGATTGGAAGTCAGGTTTGCCCTCCCGCATAACGACGATTTCACCGTCAACCACTATGTTGCTGGCAAGTTTGTTTAGCTCCGCAAGTTCAGGAAAGTTCTGTTTCAATTCCTTCTCGTTTCGACTCTTGAGACTGAACGGTTCCTCAACATAGGCGATTGCGCGGAACCCGTCCCATTTAACCTCAAAAATCCAGTCCTTACCCGAAAAAGCTTCCTCTGCAACCTTTGCCAGCATAGGCTTGTAGATGTGACGGCTCATTTCTGCTCCAACTGCTTGAGGGTTTCCCGTAGAGCAACCATGAGACTTTTAGCTTCGACTTCTGGAGGTTTTTCGATGTGGATTTTTTCGCCCTTAACTTTTTGTTTTACGAGTTCTTGGACTCTTTCCATGTAGGTGTCTTTGAATTCTGCTATGTCAAATTCGCCTGAGAGGTCGGTGACGATTTTTACGGCGAGGTCTAATTCGGTTTTTTGTGGTGTTTCAAGTTTGTGTAGAAGTTCAAAATCTGATGGGTCAACCACATCGTAAGCGTAACGCAGAGTTGTCAGGACTAGCGCACCTTTGTAGGTATGGAGAAGCGCGGGGTATTCTTTGGTACGTAGGGTTATTCGTCCAGCGCCTGCCTTGTTGGTTTTCTCCAGCGCCTTCAGCAGCAACCCGTAGGCATCTTTGCTTTTGTCTGGCAGCAAAGCGTATGTCCGGTCAAAGTAGACGGGGTCTACCGAGAAGTAATCGACGAATTTGCTGATGCGGATGCGTCGGTCGGATTCGGGTTTGGCTTCGTTGAGTTCTTTTTGGTCGAAGGTTATGTACTCGTTTTTTGCGACTTCGTAGCCGCGGACAACCTCGTTCCAAGGCACAATCTTGTTGTCTTTTGTGCACATTTTAACGTACTTTAACGGTTGACCATCTGTTTTATGCAGGAAATGAAAAGCAATGCCCTTATCATAAATCATCGTGAACAACTTTACAGGAACATTAACCAAACCTATAGTGATGTTTCCTGACCAAATAGACCTGCTGGGGGCAGCAGCACTGGTTTTCTCCGAAGAAGCTTCCTCAACGTTTTCTTGTTCTTCCATAACTTAAATCTCCAGTTTACATTTTTTTTCAAAAATATCTTTCCACGGATTACCCGTCCGTTTAACTACACTAGAAACAGTGTAGTCAGAGGGGTTTATTCCTTTCTTCACTTCACTCCACTCAAGAGGCGTTGATACCGTGGCGTCTGGTGTGGGACGCAGGCTGTAGGGAACAACCATTGTTCGCATGGGCGAATTCTGAAGGTAATCAGCAAAAACTTTTCCAGGCTTTTTGGTATCTTTGAATTCAGAAACTATCATATCGCTTTCTTTTGCCAACTCAACGCCTATTCTATGCACAAACGCCCTTGTTTTCTCGAAGGTATGTTCGGGTTCAATGGGAATTACTACGTGCAACCCTTTCTTTCCCGAAGTTTTAACGTAAGGCGTAAGTCCTAAGTCAAGAAGCTTATCCTTGAGCAGCAACGTAGCTTCAGCGGCGTCACTTAAGGTTGCTGGTGGTTCAGGGTCAACATCAAAGAATAGTAAATCGGGTGTGTCGAGAGCGTTGATTTTTGAGAATGGCATGTGGATTTCCAGTGCTGCCAAGTTTGCTAGCCAAATCAATGTGTCAAGGTCGTTGCATACGATGTAGTAAACGTCGCGTTTTGAGGTTGAGGAATAGATTATTTTTGTTTTAACCCATTTAGGAGTGCCTTCGGGAGCGTTCTTTTCAAAGAAACTGACCTTGTCTCCTTCTACGCCGTCGGGATACCGCGTTAAAACCAACGGTCTATCTGCTATGATGGGGAGAATTTTTGGAGCCAGCCTAATATAGAACTCGACGACTTGTCCTTTAGTTACGTTAACTTTGGGGTAGAATATTTTGTCGAGGTTTTTTAAATTAACTTTAGTTAAGTCTTTGAGGTTATCCGCCATGTTTTTGCTCCAAAAAATCTCTATCTAGAAGTTATGTTAAGCTAGGCTTTTTGCCTTTTGGAAATCCCAGAATTTCATTGCCTATCCTACACAAACGTTCAAGTTCTCCTTGAAAAACACTTTTTTTATAGTTACACCTATATACCTAGCGGGGCATTACTAGTAAATTGCGGAAGTTAATCTAGAAAAAGTAAATTTTAGGGCTAACTTAGTTTGCTATTTTCGAGGTTATTCGCTATATAAAAAGGAGAATAGAATAAAAAATGAAACCAAAAAAGCCCACCTTAGAAGACCAGCTTGCCTTCATAGCCACACAGCATGAAGTTTACCCAACCGAGCTCTTCCAAGCCCTAATTCAGGCAAAAGAAGAAGGCAAACCAGTAACCGTTTCAGACTTAACAGTGGAGTACCGCGGAAACGTTACCCAACAAGCCATATTCCTAATAACAAAAGACACCAAAGTCGTTGCTCAATTCCGAGTTCCAGATGAAACGCTTGCAAGGACCGATGTTTCATTCGACAACTCGATGGACACCAACAAAGTCCGCAAAGAAATAGCTAGACAAAACCCCGCGCCCTCACACTTCAAGATCGAGAATCTGCGTGTCGGAATGAAAAAAATCAACGTAAATGCAGAGGTTTTGCAAACAGCTGAACCATCCAAAGTCCACACCCAATTCAGAGACAACGCAGTTGTTTCAAACGCTTCAATTGGGGACGAAACAGGAAAAATCCTTCTGTGCCTTTGGGACCAACAGATAAACTCGGTTCACACGGGAGACTACATAGAAATCAAGAACGCGCATGTGGCTATGTTTAAGGGTGAAAAACAGCTTCGTTTGGGTAAGAACGGGACAATCACCGTTTTAGAAAAACCCATAGAAAACTAAGCCTCAAAACAACCGGCGCCTGTTTCTTTTAAGAAACGAAGTCGTTTTCGACTTCAAAAAATATTTCTCTAACTTTAATTTGATTCTGCGTTTTACTGTAAAGAAGGCACTCATCGGCGGCGAAGCATGCGGTTTGCTATTCAATGTTGGGTCGTGGTCTCGCAGGAGTAGCATTTTCTGTCATGTACACTAACCACATCTCCACAGTTGGGGCATCTAAATTTGTTCTGCTGATTTTTCAGGAATTCACTCATCCCCATCGTTTTCAGTTCTTTGAGGTTTTCAACCATGCTCATACCGTAGCGTTCACGGTACCGTTTGTCTAAATGGGCTAATTGTTCGCATGGTATTGTGTCGCATTGGCTGCAGGATTGGATTTCGTTTTTTCTAAGTTTTGAGCAGCCTCTTTTTATGTAGCAGTTTTTGGCTCTGCCAAGGCAGCCTGCGCAGTGAGTAACCTTGCTTTTTTTCGTTGGTACGTGGTGGGTGTAAGCGAGGTAGGCTCTGCATATTCCACAGTTCATTCCGCATGGCGCTATGAGTTCAGGGGAGAATTTGTTGGCTGCCATAAGTTGGTATTAGAAGAAAACGGTTTAATTATTTTGCGCTTTTAATTAAGTGGAAAATTGGAGTTTGAGGGTTAATTATTTACAGGCTCAGAAAAATGCCAAATGACTATTTTTTTATCCACAAAACAAAACCTGACCAACTAACTTCTCAATTTGCGATGCCGGAAAACCAAAGAGAAAGCTACAATTAACCCAGTAACCGCGCCAATCGCTAAAATGTAGAATGCACCAGCGGGCAGGATTGACTCTTGCTGCCCTGCCATTTTCTGCTCGGAAGGAATTTGAGTTACGTTTGCTGGAGGTACTGTGGGTTCGGTTGTTGAATTTTTGTTGTTTGTGGCTGTGGGAGTTTGTGGTTGAGTTTGCTGTTGTTGTAAAGGTTGGACTGTTGGGGTGGTTGATGCAGTCTGAGGGGGCACATAGGGTGTTAGTCTGGCATTTGCAGAGATGCTTTCGCCAAGGGGACTGTTGCTCATGCTAATCGATGTAAGCATAGATATCCAAACATTGCCGTTTGAGCTAGGCACCACTAAACGCAGTGTTTCAGCGAGCGGCAACCCGTTCAATTGGTAAGCGACTATTACATCCGATCTCATTGCTGTGTCGATTGGCATGCTTACTGAATATCCATCTTTTGCTCCAAAATCAATCGATAAGACTGATGGTTCCATACCTGCTTGGTTTAGAATGTCTGAGAGTTTTGCTCCCTGCCAATCTCCGCCAGCGATGGGGGCGCCGTAGCAGAATAGGTCAGCAGTAACGAGCGTTTGGGGTAGGGCTAGGAGGTCTCGGTACGTGAAGTTTATGGTTGTTCCGCTAAGGGCTGTTATTTGTAGATCCCATTGAGGTGTTTCCAAAGACAGCGCTGTTGGAAAAAGAAGAGCTATTAGAAATGCAAGAATTATGGTTGTTATGAGGATTTTTTGCTTCGTTTTCTTCTCTCCAATATTATTATGACGCGCGTCATACTCTTAAACCTATTCAAAAGCAAAAAATTAAAACCTAATAGGACAATACCTAAATCTAATCAAGCAAGATAAATTCTGAGCCGCCTCTTTTCGCTCTTTCGTTCAATATCTCGATGTTTTTCTACAAAATTCTTAATTACACCGTCTGCTAAATGGAGAAGCTGAGGTAACATAAAAAATGGTGAAAATCGATTTCGGAGGCGTCAAAGAGGACGTCATTACTAGAGAAGAATTCACGTTGGCAAAAGCCCAAAAAATCCTAAAAGACGAGGTTGTCGTCTCACTCGGTTACGGCATTCAAGGTCAAGCTCAATCACTAAACATGCGTGACCAAGGCATAAAAGTAATCATCGGACAAGAAAAAGAAGGTCCATTCAAAAAGGAATGGGACAAAGCAGTCGCAGACGGCTGGGTTCCAGGCAAAAACCTCTTCCCGATGGAAGAAGCAGCCAAAAAAGGAACCATCAAACTTTTCCTACTCACCGATGCGGCACAAAAAGCAGTATGGCCAAAAGTCAAAGCAACCCTCAAAAAAGGAGATGCACTATACTTCAGCCACGGCTTCTCGATTGTTTACAAGGAACAAACAGGCGTTATCCCACCCAAAGACATAGACGTAATCCTTGTTGCACCAAAAGGCTCAGGAACATCCGTGCGTCGAAACTTTGTTGACGGAAGCGGCATAAACTGCAGCTTCGCAGTCTTCCAAGACGCAACAGGCAAAGCCCAAGAACGCGCAAAAGCCCTCGGCATCGCAATCGGCGGAGGATACCTCTTCCCAACCACATTCGAAAAAGAAACCTACAGCGACCTCACAGGCGAACGCGGAACCTTAATGGGCGCACTCGCAGGCATCCTAGAAGCCCAATACAAAACCCTGCGTGAACATGGACACAGCCCAAGCGAAGCCTTCAACGAAAGCGTCGAAGAACTCACACAAAGCCTGATCCGCCTCGTCGACGAAAACGGCATGGACTGGATGTACTGCAACTGCAGCGAAACCGCCCGCATCGGCGCGCTACGCTGGAGAAGCCGTTTCCGTGAAGCAACTCAACCAGTGTTCGATTCACTCTACGAACTCGTTGCGGCAGGCGAAGAAACACGCATCGTGCTGGAAAAGAGCAAAGCACCCGACTACCGCCAGAAACTCGCTGACGAACTCAAAGAGATGGGCAACAGCGAAATGTGGCGTGCAGGCGCAACTGTCCGTTCTTTGCGTCCTAAACAGAAGAAGCCAGAATAAGCTTCTTTTTTCCAACCTTTATCTTATTTTTTGTTTTAAGCACCCTCAAGTTCTTGTTTGTTTAAAGCTAATCTTTTATACCTGAATACAGCGCCTGCTAAGATATGCGAGGCTCCGTTTGGTCTACGTCACAGTTGCAGCAATAACCGTTTTCATAGTTACGCTGTTTCTGATGATTAAGCGCCCTTTCAAGTTGCGGCTGGGTTATGCGGCTGGCATCGGCGCGGTGGCGTCGCTTTTGTTGGGTACAGTTAGTTTGGGTCAGGCGGCGTTGTCATTTTTGGACATTTGGGATGCCGCATTGGCATTCTTGGGCATCATTGCGTTGTCGGTGACGCTGGATGCTATGGGTTTCTTTAGGTGGGCGGCTCTGCGAGTTGTAAAATTGGCAAATGGAAGTGGATTGCGACTTTACTTCTACATTGCCCTGCTGACCGCGGCGGTTAGTATCCTTTTTGCCAACGACAGCGCAGTTCTGATTCTTACTCCGATCGTGCTTGAGATTGTAATCTGTTTGGGTGTAGACAAAAAAGGCAAACTTGCTTACCTCTTCACCGCAGGATTAATCGCCGACACCGCCGCCATGCCCCTAATAACAAGCAATCCCATCAACATCCTAAGCGCAGACTACTTCAAGTACAGCTTCATCGACCACCTAATTTTCATGGGACCCGTCGCAGTGGCGGTTCTTCTGAGCAGTCTGCTTTTGATTTGGCTATTTTTCAGAAAACAGATTCCCAGCACTTATAACCTTAAAGCAGCAGCCTCCTTAACCCAAGGAAAACCCGCTATTTCGCCCAGCCTACTGAGAATAACCTCGGTTACTCTAGTGATGATTGACATTGGGTACGTTTTGACTTCATTGAATAAATTCCCTGTTTCGTTGGTAATCTGTAGCGGCGCTTTGTTTCTTGTGGCGGTTTACTGGTTTACATTGAAGCATGACGGGTCGGTGAACGAAGAGCGGAAAGGGCTCGTGGGATTGGCGAGGGATATCAATTGGGATATTGTGCTGTTTATGCTCAGCATTTTCATAGTTGTGCAGGGGTTAGAAGCTGCCGGGGTCACGAATCTGTTGGCTTCCGCACTTGTAACAACCAGCAAACTTCCGTCAGTTCTGGGAGTTTTTGGGCCAAGCATGGTTGTGACGGTGGGAGCAAGTTTCATGAACAACTGGCCTATGACAATTCTGGGTTTACTGAGCATTCATCAAGCTGCCGTGACTGGACCAGCCTTAACCAACCTGGTCTTTAGCAACATCATAGGCAACAATCTGGGACCACACTTTTTCCCACTCGGTTCACTGGCGATTGTGATGTGGCTGGAAATCATGCGGCGAAGAGGCGTAGATATTAGCCTAAGAGAATACCTGAAAGTCGGCGCCGTTTTGTCGGTTTTGCAGGTAGCCATTGCATCGGCGGTGCTTTGGGCTGAAATAGCATGGTTTGGGTTTAAACTGTTCTAAGTTAACCTAAAATATGGCTTCGGGCAAATAGCGACCGCTTGGTGAATGGATTGATTGTCAGCAAAGGAAACCTAAGTCAGGATTTATTGAAGGGAGACGTCCCCGTTGTAACGGGGGCTGGACGCGGAATCGGTTTTGAAGCGGCAAGAAGCCTTGTTTGGCTTGGCGCAAATGTGGTCATCGCCGAATCGACGAGAAAAACGGCAAAGCCGCAGAAGAAAATATCAACATAGAATTCGGAGCAGGCAAAACGCTTTTCGTTAAGACAGACATCAGCAACGAAAAAGACATTGACAAACTTGCCGAAGCCGCAACAAAAAAATATGGAAAAGTCGACATCATCCTAAACAACGCCAACGTGTTCCCGATGGGCGCCGTCAAAGATACGCCTGTCGAGAAATGGGATTTTAGCTACCGCGTGAACCTGCGGGGTCCAGTGGTTTTGGCAAGAAAGTTTCTGCCAGATATGCTGGGGCGCAAACATGGAGTCTTCGTCTGCGTTTCCTCGTCGGGGGCAGCGCCTTTTATGGGAACCTACGAGGTCTTCAAAACCGCGCAGGTTGAGCTTTCAAACACCCTCTCCGCCGAAGTGGAAGGACAGAAGTGTACGCTTTCACTATTGGTCCAGGAATCTCCAAAACGCCTGGCTTTGTTGAGGGCGGTGGAAAGGTGGCGTCGCTGATGGGGATGAGTTTGGAACAGCTGTTTGAGTTAAACAAGAATGCCCAAATTTCTCCTGAGGCGGCGGGCGCAGGCTTCGCTATAGCAGTTGCCCTTGCCAAGAAGTACCATGGGCAAGAAACAAGCTCCATCCAAGTGCTTCGGGAAGCAGGAATACCTCTGACAGAACAAGAAGAAACCCAAATCCAAGAATCGAAACCAAGCCAACAACAACAAAAGGCAGAAATACCTAACCCAAGCGAAACAAGGAGCACACCCGAACTCTACCAAGCGATCCTTAAAACATACATTGAGCAGTCTGAAGGATGGAAGAAACGTAACCTCTTTGAACGCCAATGGGTAAGCCGAGACTTCAAGAAGACTACAGGCATGTCAATTGACGAAATGCAAACAACACTTTAAGGCATTAGGAGACAGCTTGAAAGCTATGGCTTCAACTGCAGAGTTCATTGAGCCATTGAACCAATTAGCAGGTTACTACGTTCATCAGCAGGGACAGCTTAAGGGATTTGAAAAGAACCCTCAGAAGCTAGATGATAACCTCAAAGTCATCGATGGCTGGGTAAATGACGCCACAGCTTTGATAAAGCTGCTAAACCGTTAACCGACGTTTATTTTCTTCAGGATTTCCCTGTAAACGGTCAAAGCGGTTTTTTCATCCGCAACCCCTTTTATCAGCATCCTTCCACCGTTAAAGAGGCTGACCTCGTAGCTTTTGTAATCAAACATTAATGCTAAACGCGATTTTAAACGGATTTTGAATTGCTTGCTGACCTGTGGGTAGATTTCTTCGAGGTTGAGTTTTAGGGGTTTTTCGGGGTTGATGTTGGCGGTTTCTTTGCCGCAGAGCCAAACCAGCCGTTCGCCGCCTGCAATTGAGGCTACGTCGCCGTGGCAGACGGGACAGTGAGTGTTTTTGGAAATGTCAATAATGGTGAAGTCCATGTCGCTGAAGTCGCAAACCATCAACTTATTCTTCAAAGTCGAACCTACGCCTGTTAGGAGTTTTATGGTCTCCATAGCTTGCAGAGAGCCAATTATCCCAGTTGTTGCTCCAATGACGCCGCGAGTATTGCATGTTAGAAGGTCTGAGTCGGAGAGGTTAGGCATCAAACATTCTAGACACCCTGTTTCTGGCGGCGCGAAAACAGATAGGTTGCCTTCGATGCCGATGGCTGCACCAAAAATGTATGGGGTGCCCAGTTTTACGCAGGCACGGTTAACGAGGTAGCGGGTCACCATATTATCTAAGCCATCAACGACACAATCAACCCCTTTCAGGAGTCGTTCAACATTCCCTGCATTAACGTTTTCAGGAACCGCCTCAACTGCTACCATTGGATTTTGTTTTTCGAGCCGTCTTGCGGCAACCTCTGTTTTGGGGTAGTGGAGGTCATCTGGGTTATAGAGGATTTGGCGGTGGAGGTTGTGGGGTTCGATGGTGTCTTGGTCGATTAAGCGGATGTAGCCAACCCCAGCCAACGCAAGGTAGAGGGAGGAAACGGTGCCCAGACCACCCGCACCGACGATAGCGACTTTGGAGTTGGCAAGTTTCTGCTGCCCCTTCTCGCCCAGCTCCTTTAGGATGGTTTGGCGACTGTAGAACTCCTTCGCAAACGCCTCTTTCTCTTGTGTATCCAACTCAAACACTCCCTGTTAGTCACTGCTGTATTTGCCTTTATTGCGGAACTGCCTATCATATATTTCCCTAACCCGACCAATCGAACTTGCTTCCTCGGGAGTTTTGTCATCGCGGATTCGGGTGATTCTTGCGAAACGAAGCGCCATTTGGCTCTTGTATCGGGGGCTCTTCTGGATTTCGCTGTAGGCAACTTCAACGACAACTTTTGGAATAACAATTAGTCGGTGTCCATCTTGGCTAACCGCAGATTGCTTTAGTTGCTTTGTTAATTCAATGATTTCAGCGTCAGTTAAACCCTTAAACGTCTTGCCGACGTTCCAAAACTCGCCTGTCTGGGGGTCTCTTGCTGCGAGGTAGTAATCGGAGAGCCACCCTTTCCTGCGGCCGTAACCGTACTCGGCGGCGGTGATGACGAGGTCTAAGGAGTCAAGGGTCGCTTTGATTTTAAGCCAACGTTTGCCCCTGCGCCCAGGCGTATATGAACTGTCGAGTTTTTTCGCCATCAAACCTTCATGTCCTGCGGCGAGGGCTCCTTTGAAGAACCCTTCAGCTTGAGATAAATCGTTAGTTACGATTTGGTTGGACAACGCGATTTTTTCTGCTGTCTGGGCGAGAATTTGGCGTCGTTCTCTATATGATTTGGCTATTAGGCTGATGCCGTTGAGATAGAGGATGTCAAAGAGGTAGAGAGTTATAGGAATCTTTTCTGCCATGCCAGTGACGCCGCGGATTCGCCTGAACCGACGCATCAAATGCTGAAACGCAATAGGGTAACCTGCACTGTCGAGTGCGATGACTTCTCCCTCAACAATTGCAGATTGAGAACCGATGTTTTGGTTTACAGCTTCCATAACCTCGGGCAAACTCGTCGTAACATCACTTAACCTTCGACTAAAAATTTTCACCATGCCGTTTAGAACGTGAATTTGCACGCGCGCGCCGTCATACTTGTATTCAAAAGCGGTTTCGCCGCCATGCTCCTCCAATGCCTCTTTGACCGACTGGGCAGTTTGCGCCAGCATCAGCTTCACAGGCCTAAAAACACTAAATCCCGCCTTCACCAATCCCTCTGCTCCCTGCGTCTTTAGCACAGCCGCAACTTCACCTATGTCCCCTAAAACCATACTAGCATGTTGCACCCTTTGAAGTGGAACATCAAAAGCCTTTGCAACCGCTTGCTCCATCAAACCCTCATGAAGCCCCGTGCGCATTTCGCCCATGAAGATTTTAACCAGGTACTTGGCTTCGACTGGTTCTGCTTGGCTCATCAGCGCTGTGATTAGCCGTTCTTTTTTTGTTCTGGACCCCGAACCCTGCGTTTGGGCGATGGCGTCGAAGGCTGTTTGGACTTCTGTTATGGTTAGGGCTTTTTGGGTTAGTTGGGTTTGTTTTTTGGCTTTGGAGTTTTCAAGGACTGCTTTTGTGGCTGAGCCTATGTCGCCCGCACTTGCCATGGCTTGTCGGAAAACCTCCCAGTCAAAAACACTTACACGCTCTAATGTGTGGGTTAGGGTTAACCAGCTTACGTCGAGGGTTTTTTGGCTATACTTTGGGAAGGCTCGGCCAACTATCATGTTAGTGGCAGTTTCAATCTCCTCAGCGCTCAACGTTTTTAGGTAGTTTGCAGTCTGCTCAATGATTTCGAGACGTTTCTTTGTACCTTCGACGCTTTCGAGCAGTTCAGAGAGCGATTTGAATGAGGCAGACATAATTTACCCCAAAAAACACAGTTAGAATAGAGCTGTTTGAGCCTATAATTGATTGCCCTAAAGTTTACTTTCACTGGCCCCTCCTCTATGGGGCTATGTTGTTGCATCGATGCTTTAAATAGGCAAAAACGCCGTAACTGGATTTCAGTGAAGTTACGATGCAACAAAAACTAATACTTAAAAAGGCAACGGCACAAACAACTATAACACGGTTCACTTTTAATGTGCCAGACATAGATGGTCTGTTTCCAGGTTTCAAAGCAGGAGACTTCGCCGCAATATATGGCTCCCAATCTGTTACTTCTTTAGTATCTCAACTATGCGTTCGCGCTCAATTATCAAAACAACTTGGTGGCTTAGAAAGTAAAGTTGTTTTCATCGATGCAGCAAACAGCTCCTCATTGTCAAACATATTCCAGGTTGCAGAACTTCAAGGACTAGATCCCAATGCAGTACTTGGGCAGGTTATTAACATGCGGGCGTATACGGCTTATCGGCTAACTTCTCTAATAATGGAGAAACTAGAAGAGACCGTAGAAACCTCTGGTGCAAAACTTGTAGTAATCTCTGATATAGCATGTTCATTCTTGCATGATAGTGTGGATGACCAAGAAGCAAAAGCGGCTTACAGCCAAATCATGAGTTACCTTGCAGGCTTTGCAAAGAAGCACCGAATTATCGTAATCGCAACGTACCTGTCCCATGAGAGCAACAGAAGAAACAGTACCCTGCAAGATATAACTACTGCAAAAGCAAACACAGTGCTTAGGTTCACAAAAACACTCTACACAAGCGAGGTAGAGTTGGAGAAACATCCATCTTACATGTTAGGCGTCGTAGATTTTATCCCTGAATATCAAAACTTAACCGACTTTGCTGTTACAAGCAGCAAAGGGGCAAGTATGAGTTACCAAATTCTCTAAAAAACAAAAAAACTTAAAGATAACTAATTAAGATTTAGGAAAATACTGAGAACGATGATTCGCCTTCAGGTTCATTTTGTTTATCGTTAATTTCTTTAATCCTCTTGTTAAGTTCCTCGACTTCTTTGGTGTTGCCCACTTTCATTTGGCTGTCCCTTGCATATTCTAATGCGCTAACACCAAACCGTTCAAAGCCTTTGTTAAACGAGACATCGGCGGATTTCATGAAGAACTCTATAGCTTTCTCGTATTCTTTTAAGGCGAAGCTGCATTCGCCGGCTTTGTAGTTCATTTCTGCTGAGCCAAAATAGTTCTGTCCCTTGTAGTAGAGGTCGGCTACTTTGGCAAAAAGGTCTCTTGCCTCGATGTATTGGTGGTTTTCCATTAACGCGTTAGCGTCTTTGTGCATTTTAATTGGGTCTTCTCTAACTGTGCTCATTTTATGCAACTCTTCTTTGTTCTGTATTATTCTGCGAAGAAGTAACATTTAGATTTTCCTCTTCGCCATGCGGCTCCCTGAAGTTCACTAAAACTGTCGCCTCCTCATTTAAAGCTAATTTTTCAGTATCTTAAAGAAGTTGTCTAATTCTTTAAGGCATAAATTTTGCAATGATGCTTTTATAGGGCACCTCAAAATATGTATCTCTGAAACTATAACGCTGTGAAGTAGATGAGTGAAAAACAAGCCCTCGGCAAAAAACTGAGCTTTGAATCATCCCCCGCATTCAAGATCGCGGCAGCAGCAATTTTCGCAGGACTAGTAGCAGCCGCCACCCTCCTTTTCGTAATTCCTATTCCCGCAACCAGTGGATACTTCAACCTTGGCGAAACGCTCATCTACGTTGCAGCTCTGCTCTTTGGACCATTAGTGGGAGCAGCTGCGGGTGCGGGCGCATCTATAGCCGACGCACTTGTTGCAGTACAATTTGCCCCTGGAACCTTAACTATAAAAGCTGTAGAGGGTTTCCTCGTCGGCTTTCTAACCAAAGAATTAAACAAAAAAATAAAAAGTCTCACAATTTGCGCTACTATAGCCATCGTAATCGGTGGCTTTGAGATGGTTGTTGGATACTTTATGTACGAAACCCTTGCCTTGGGCTATCCAGTCGCTCTGGCAGCTGTAGAAGTTCCCTTCAACATCGTACAAATGCTCATAGGTCTCATAATTGCTGTACCCATAATGCATGCCGTTCTCCGTATTTTCCCACAGCTTAAAAGACAGTTTTAACAGAGGATAAAGCATGAAGCTTCCACCTGGAAAAATCCCAATAGATATTTTAAAAGATGTTGTTTTCAAAAACCTCGGTGCTACTCGAAGCGAAGTCATTTTAGGACCTGCAGCTGGAGTTGACGGGGCAGTCTTAAATTTGGGAAACAAAAACGCCGTAGTCTCAATGGACCCAATCACAGGTGCAGTTGATCGCATAGGGTGGGAAGCCATAAACATCAATGCAAACGATGTAGCCACTTTTGGCGTGGAACCAGCCTTCTTCTTTTCATGCATCATGCTTCCAGAGAACGCCGACAGCAAAATCGTTGAAACCATAAGTGTCCAAATGCACAATGCTGCAAAAGAGTTAGGTATAGCCATCGTGGGCGGACACTGCGAATCAACTCCTGGATTGGCTAATCCTATCGTGGTGGGTTGCGTTATGGGCTTAACTGAAGAAGGTAAATACGTGACAGCGGCGGGAGCAAAAGCCGGCGATAAACTAATTCTAACCAAAAGCGCGGGAATCGAAGGCACAGCAATCTTAGCCTCTGACCGCGAGGCACAACTCTCAAAAACATTCAACCAAGCCCTGATTGAGAGTGCAAAGAGCTTCTACAGACAAATCAGCGTTGTAAAAGAAGCTTTAACCGCTTACAGATGCGGCGGCGTTCATGCCATGCATGATCCAACCGAGGGCGGCGTTCTAAACGGTATCCATGAAATGGCGGATGCTGCCGGGTTAGGGGTCCGAATTGTAGAGGAAAAAATTACAATTGAGCCGGAAACCGCTAAAATCTGCAGGTTTTACGAAATTGACCCTTTGCAACTTATCAGCTCGGGAGCATTACTTATTGCAGTGGAGCCTGAAGCTGCAAACAAAATAATCGATGCATTATCCCAAGAACACATTTTCGCTGAAGTCATTGGAGAATTTAGCGCGAACTCCAATAAGCGTATCTTTTTGCATAGGGATGATTCGGCGGAGATGCTGCCAAGACCTGTCTCTGATCACCTGTGGATTGCATTATCTCGTTAGACTATTTCCGCCTCCCTGCGGGAATATTAGGGTCCTATTAGGGGTTCTATGCTGAAACGATAGAGGGCGGAGTCGAACGAACCTATTTGGATCCATCAGAAACTATATGCAGCGCCTATAGAGGGTTGGCTTGGTTGGCTTTTTTGTAAGTATTAGTAATGCGGTGTTAAATGAGACA
>CAVTBV010000015.1:0-40115 GCA_963733095.1 Candidatus Bathyarchaeota archaeon | reverse complement strand
AAATCCCTCCCCGCCCGCCACAGTATCTAGTTTAGAGGTTAATTCTAGCTTCTCTAGGTCAATATCCATTCTTTGACCAACATGACCAATCTCTAAGGTATTAGTAGGATTAACTTTAGGAATCTTACTGATTTCTACCTGAATATATTCTAGCGATTGTTGGTGATATTCAAACTTAGGTTTACCATTCTCTCTACCTACATAATGTCTAGCTCTAGCATACTTTGCTGTGCCACGCTTATTATAGAAAACTTGAATTGAAGCTAACTTACCACATATCTCACACTTAGCTTGTACACACTTAATCTTCATACAGATAATTCCTAGTTTGGAGCTGACCAGAGTACTAGAAGACCTATTTAATGACCATTAAAGAACAAAATTGGAGCGTGAAGAAAAAATTAAATAAAAAAGGGAATAATAACGTTGGCACTTTAGAATTTATTTGGCAACTGCCAGTTTGGCACCACAGTTTGAACATTTTCCATCATCTGTTATTTTGGATTGCTCCTTAACTTCACCTTTGCAAAGACCACATTTCAAAGAAATCACCTCCTAAAAAAAGCTAAAAGTATCAATTGGTTTAACATTATTGCTAATTTAAGTTTTGTTACAAGCACTAACTTGAATCAGCTAAATATGTGCTCTATCCGTCGGATATGCACTAAATAGTCAATTCATCCCTTGTGACACAAACAATGCACTCTATAAAAAAGAGTATTGCCTAGGACTATGATATGTTTCTATGGTTGCTTAGGCGCTGTTTCTTTTAGTGAGATAAAATTTCTTGAATCTAAAAGGATATTTCCTTGCCTTTTGTCTAATGGAAAACTTTGCTATTCTCTTAGCCTATCATAAACTATTAGGTGCTAGGTCAATAAATAATTTGAGCACCAACTTCTAATGCTAGATGTCTTGACTTACATCTTAGAATAAAAAAATAAGGAAGAAAAGAAGGGATTTATTCTATGTGCCATTTCTTGGCTACTTTCACTATAACGAACACTATTAATGCCACTATAATGAAAGTTATTAGTGCTACTAGAAAGTCTCCTACGCCAAATGACTGACTCATAACGCCAACTGCATACGTGGCTAGGTTTGCCATTCCCGGGATTGCTAAGCCTAAGAGAGGAATGATGAAGTCTTTAACAAGTGCCTGAATTAAAATGCCAGCATACAAAGCTAAGATGAAAGCAACAGCTAAGCCAAATATCTTGTACTTTGACAAAAAATCCTTGAACTCGTTCACAAAGCCTTTTGGCGGTGTTGGTGGCGGAGCTTTTTCTAAAGCTGCACTAATTTTTTTTAACTCTGCTAATATTTCGTCTTCTTTATCCATTTTGATCACTTCAGGTTTAGACATCTCAATACTTTGGGGTGTCTTCGTTTCTGCAGAAATTGTCGGTGAAGCATCTTGGGTCTTTTCTGCAGTTGATTCTTCGGATTCAGTCAGGTCCTTGATTTCAGCATCGCCACTTTGCCCTACTACATCAATGCCATTAAAGCAAGCATCTTTGGTCTCATATCCTTCGCTACTATCGGCAATGATCTCGCCGTTTCTTGCGTATAGATGGAACCTAAACTTTCCAGCATTGTCTTTGTAAACCTGGAATTTTGGGTTTGAAAATCGTTGCCCTTCAACTGTGATATCTTCAACTGGCGCTTTGGAATTTTTCTGTATGCTCTTGATGCCGTTTATGCAGCCTGCGTATTGTTCGTATGCTTCTCCTACAGCTACGATTTTATTGTTGTCTGCTCGGAGGCGAAAACGGTGTTTGCCTGCAGTATCTTTGTATACTTGAAATTTCGGCATATTTACCCCAATCCATTATTCAAAGCATGTGATACAAAAGCTTTTGCACAAAGCAGCAATCGCCTCGAATAATTGCAAATTCTATATAAATCGGATGATTCGGGGGTAAGTCCGGTACGACCCACCCCATACCCGAGGGTTCAAACGAGAGTCCATAGCTATCCCCGCCCGTTTTGAGTCGAGGTTTATTTGCGTTTTCGGAAATTTGTTAGCGCCGAAATCAAAGTCGTTGAGGAAAACAATACAGGAAGGAATAGATGAATTCTTGAACCTTGCAACAGGCGACACGCTTGAAGGGCGAATAGAAGTTGTAAACGGAGAACGCGTTTCCGTCGTTCGAAAGTTAACCTAATTAATTTTTGTGTCCAAAAACTCGGAAGAAGAAGTCATATATTTCAAAATTATTCACAAATACATGATTTTTATGAATTCAAACACAAAAGAAATCGTTTTATTATTTTTGAAGGCGATACAATAGCAAGACTACATAAACGCCAGAAGTTACGTAACGGATAATGTGTCTTTCTACGCGCCTGATGGATCGCCCCTTGAGGGCGCTGATGCTTATTTCAAAGGACTTGAGCCTCTCCGCTTAAAATATGATGCCAAAAAGGTGTTTTCTGAAAGAAACGACGTTTGCATTATCTACGATATAAACTTCAGCGCGCGACAGGTGGTTGTGTTCGCATGCGGATTGTATCAAATGCAAAATGGTAAAATAAGCTCAATCAGAGTGTTGTTCGACCCGCGACCGTTGTTTCAACCTCAAAAATAATGTTCGATCTAACCATCAATGTTTTATCGCCTTGCCCAACGGAATGGGGAGCTTGAAGGCTTAAGAACGATCTTGACACCTTAGAATGGCAAATGACCGACACCCCCGATAATCGAGCAGCCACTGTCAAAAAGATCTAAAATCCGTTCATTGAAAATCCACTTAGGCAGAAATGTTAAATGCGTGGAACCGCTTGGCTCGTTTGTATAGGCGCATCCGAAAATTTCCCGGAAAAATTTCGGGTTAAAATCGATACATCATACATTGAAATTCGCTAAACCGTTATATACAAAATCAACCGATAAGAAGTTTGGGGCTTACACTTGGAAAGGCATCAAGCAGTAGCACTGGTAAAGGAGATTATAACTCTGGAGCTTGCGCAGCCGTCAGCCGTTTACGTCAGAGAAAACAAGGGCAAATTTGAACTTGTTATGAAGGTTGATTGTAGCCCCGACTTGCAGAATTTCATTGCTCAACGAGGCTTAATGTGGCGTCTAAGAAAGGACATGGGAGTTTGCGTTATCTATAAGCCATGACGATTGTACCATGCATGCAATGAAGGAGCCAAGGCCTGTCGGACGGAGGTTACAGAGTTGATAAGTTTGAATTTATTTATTTGATTTTCAAATGTTCTGATGATAAACTATTTTGCGGATAACATTCTCCTTCCACTATACCCCTCAGAGTAGGGGCCTCGTGCGCGTGTATAGTGCAGATTCTGATTTTGATAAGTCGGTCTGTTTAACTTTAAAAGAACAAAGCACCTATACTACAAATAAGCAGATAAGTTGAGGGCAGGAAGCGCAAAGACTTCAACACTCAAAGTCAAGGGAGAGAAAGCAATTGGCAACATTAAATTGGACAACCGTTGACTCAGACGGAAGCCTCTTTGCAAGGGGAAAACGGGATTATTACGCAATACTTGTGCGAGGAATTCCCGAAGAACGCCCTAAAGACGGTGTTGTAGAGCTTTATGTGACTGATAAAGAGATGACAATTCTTGAGATCAAGGTCAACGCAGATAATGAAAAACTTGAGCTATTATCACGGTCAATCGTTTTGGGAATCTTATCTTCCGGGGCAAGTATTGACCAAATCGTTGAGGAAATGAAAGACACTGCTGAGCGAAGAGAGAACCAGAATCCTTACAACTCAATCTCTACCGATTATAGAGTAAAATAAAGCAATTGGCGAACAAAGTACACTGATTGGGCAGAAGTCTGTCGCCGATTGGGGCGAATAGAAAGAATCAACCCTGAAATAAAATTTTGTTTTTTATGTGTTCTGATGATGTTATTTTCCGGCAAGGCTTTCTCACTCTATACCACCCAACTTCTGGAAGGTCTTAGTCGCCCCAGACACAACGAACATTGTTCGGGCACCCGCTAGCTTCACCATTTTTCGTAATGAACGATTTCTTTGAGAGGTTTTCTTTTGCCGCTTCCGATTGCGGTCTTTATGAGTTTGCTGCCGATGCCCTCTTTTTCTGCAGGGTACCCTAAAGGAGTCATCGCCACAACCTTGATGTTTTCCGGAACCCCCAAAGCTTTTTTGACTTTTGCTTCATCGAAGGCGCCAATCCAGCAAGTCCCAAGTTCTAAATTGGTGGCCACTAAAACCAGCTGCTGCATTGATATGCCCACATCCACAAGGTAATAGTTCATGCCGTTTCGGTCGCCAGAATCTTTAGGATCAGCGCATGCAACTACTATAACTGGCGCCTGCTTGAGCCAGCCGTTTAAGCCGCCCGCCAACTCTTGAATTTTGGCTTTATCCTTCACAACGATGTATCTGCAACATTGTTTATTCGCCCATGAAGGCGCCAACCTTGCCGTCTCGAGAACTTTCGTGAGCTTTTCTTCCTCAACCGGCTTATCCACGTAACGTCGAATACTTTTCCTTGCCGATATAACATCCATAAAATCCATGAATATCCCACACAAAGAACTGAAACAGCAAGCTTAAAAGTTTTCGAAGGCATTCCACAGATTGTGCACCATAGGATAAGTCAGATCCAAAAATAATTATTCTATTTTATAAGTTCTGATGATTAAATTTTAGACGGAAGACCCGCTTCATATTATAGGACCCAGAATTTGGAAGGCCTTCAGTTGACAAGGCCATTAGATGTTTTAAGAGCAATTTGCGTCATAAGATACAGATGGACCAGAGGCATTGATTTTCCCCAAGCTTTTATTATTTCGGACACTAAGGATAACCACAGCACAAGAGATCAGACCTATGTCTAAAAAGCGAGCGCGAGCTAGACTTAACGGACCCAAGAAAATAGAACCGGAATTAGCTACATCTCTCAACGAATCACGAAGGCATGAGTCTGAGATTTCATCTTTATTGAAGGCATCAAGGGCAGTTTTGCAAAACAAAGAATTCCCCGATTCTGCTCGAGCAATATTTGACGCCTGTAAAGAACTAATCGGCGCAATCGCTGGTTATGTTGCACTCTTAAGCGACAACGGAAAAGAAAACATAGTTCTATTTTTGGACTCAGGAGGGCTTCCCTGCACCGTTGATCCTTCACTCCCAATGCCTATTCGCGGACTCCGTGCTGAAGCCTACAACTCTGGGAAAGTGGCGATTGAAAATGATTTCCCACAGAGTGAATGGCAAAAATTCTCGCCCAAAGGTCACGTACAACTCGATAGCGTACTATTTGCGCCGTTAAAAATTGAACAGAGAACAGTCGGAGTAATTGGGCTGGCTAACAAAGAAGGCGGATTTACAAAACGAGACGCTGAAATGGCGATGGCATTTGGAGAACTTGCCTCGATTGCCCTAGCCAACAGCCAAATGCTTGGGATGCTGGAAGAAAATGAAAAAGAGTTGAAAGAAGCCAAGAATCAGTTGGAGTTGCAGATTAAGAGGATGCCAATTGGCTGTATTGTCTGGGATAAAGACTTCAGGGTTACTTCGTGGAATCCTGCTGCAGAAACCATTTTTGGATATTCTACAAAAGAAATCATTGGCAAACAGCCCTACGGAACTATTGTTCCCAAAGAAGCCCAACCCGTTGTAGAAGAAATCTGGCGGCGATTACTCGAAGGAGATGAGACAGCAAATATCGTTAATGACAATTTAACCAAAAAAGGTAAACTGATAACTTGCTCTTGGAGCAACACCCCCCTCAAAAGAGAAGATAATTCCGTAATTGGCGTATTATCCATGGTTCAAGATATTACTGAACGTAAGAAAGCTGAAGAGAAGCTTGAGGAATATCAAAATAGTTTAGAGAGACTTGTTGAAGAACGCACCAAACAGCTTAAAGATTCTGAGCGGTTAGCTGCTATCGGTGCAACTGCGGGTATGGTTGGGCATGATATCCGCAATCCACTTCAAGCTATAACGGGCGATGTTTACTTAGCTAAAACAGAATTGGCAGCCATTCCAGAAAGCGAAATGAAAGACAATATTCAAGAAAGCCTAACTGAGATTGAAAAAAACACCAATTATATTAACAAAATCGTTCAAGATCTGCAAGATTTCGCCAGACCGCTTAAACCGAATGTAGAGGAAACCAATCTCAAGGGAGTAATTGATGACTTGCTGGTTAAGAACGGTTTGCCCGAAAACATCAAGGTAACCATTAATGTGAAAGCAGAAAAAGTTGCAGCTGACTCCACTTTCATGAACCGCATCATCTACAATCTAATAAATAACGCAGTTCAAGCCATGCCAAATGGTGGTGAACTAACCATACTTACCTGCAAAGAAGCAAACGATACTATCATAAGCGTTAAGGATACAGGAGTTGGTATCCCCGAAGCAGTTAAAGGCAAATTATTTACGCCAATGTTTACAACTAAATCGAAAGGCCAAGGGTTCGGCTTAGTCGTTATTAAACGCATGACTGAAGCATTGGGTGGCACCGTAACTTTCGAGAGCCAAGAAGGCAAAGGAACGACCTTCTTAGTACGTTTGCCCCAAAGGAATTAACAATAAATGTTTGACTGAGTCCTTTCAAAAATCTGGCACCATAGGATAAGCCAAATCAAAATAAATAATATTCATTTTATAGGTTCTTATAATAAGGTAAAACCCGGAAAACCTTATTCCCGCTATACCTCCCAAATTTCGGAGGGCCTTGATTGCGCCAGGTTCAGAACTTGTACTGGTATCCGTCTTTTCGCATGAGGTCTGGGAATAAACTAGAGAAATCGTTTATTCCAAGGAGAGTCAAGGCTTTTAATGCCTCTTCTATCGAAAAAATTCTGGACAAAGCCTCGCAATGATACTATGACAGAAGCGAGAGCATCTTATGTCAGCACTTCTCATCTTTCTTCTGGCAATTTTTGAATCGAGTGTTTTGAAAAGGATTACAATTGGGACTATCGCAACAAACAACCAAAGAATTGAAGAAAACTCTGGAATAGTAGGAGTTGGGAATGGACTGGTTGTTGGATTGGGCATTGATGTTTGGCTGGACGTTGCGGTTGGAGTTAAAGTAGGCATAGTTGCTGTTTGCGAGGGAGTTGCGGTTGGCGAAGGAGTTGGGGTTGGAGTAGGGCTTGGAGTCGAGAGAGTCATATTGAAATAGTCAAAGTCAGCCGAGAAGCTGCTTATGCTTGAGTTGCCATTCGTTATGTATAATCCAACATCAACGGAGCGTGGAGAAAATTGTAATCGAGGTAATAGAAATGAAATATATGGTACATAGTCCATTTGATTCCATCATAACTAAAATAAGAGGTAAAAAGGGTGCCGTTTCTGCTCATTCTCAAATAGATTGGATTCGAGGTGTTATAACCGCCCAAGACTTCGATTCCATCGTTCTGCCCACAATACATAGTCTCGCTTCCAGAAAGCCTGTTAAAATATTTTGATAGCCAGATAAATCGCGTATTGTCTGCCCAAACGAGGATTCCAGCTGCTTCACCAGTGCTATTCATTGTACTTTCAATCTTGGTCTCAATTGTGAAATCATCGCTGACGCCTGACAGCATAATTCTTGGAGCCAAGGTGTTAGAAACAACTCGATCATTTTTTAGGTCCCTTGTAGGCGGCGTGGTTGTCGTGATTCTCAGCCACCCTGGATGGACGGACAAACCAAATGTTGAACCGCCCGCATCGTCAATCACGTTCCACTCAGTTCCTAAAGTTGGGGAATCAAAGTTATCAATGAAACTCGACTGGGACTCTGCGGTCTGAATGTCAAATGCAGCCAGCATCAAAACTGCGATTAGAAAGATCCTTGCCGCCAAAGCAACATCCAATAAGCTTTCCTCTAAATTCAGTTTATCGGTCTTTTCTTTTATTATTTGTGCACAATTGACTTGGATGGTTAGCAATGATTGGGCCAAGGTCTGTCACCGATTGGGCTGGATAGAGAGAGTCAAACTCGAAATTATTTATTTTATTTTATATGTTCTGGCGAATAGATTTCAGACGGAAGACCTCTTCACTACTGTGGGCCTTACCACCAAGTTTATCAGTGTTTTTCATCATTGTTATATAAAACGTGTTTTGAGTGGTGAATTATCCAATGGAAACTAAAAAGAAATTTCGTTTTGGCGGCGGTCAAGTCAGATCGCTCAATGAAGAGGAAAATAATAACCAAGTTGAGCATTTCAAGCGCACAAAGTTAGAGCAAATCGTTTAGTTCAGATTTTGGAAGGCCTTACGCACATAGCAGCATCAAAAAGGATATAAAGAGAGACTGACGACCTCAACTCAGGAGATAAACCCGATGCCATTTTGCAATAAATGTGGAAAAGAGATATCTGACGACACGAAATTCTGCCCAAACTGCGGAACACCCATTGGAATGGAGGAAGAGAGCTTTTCTGTTTCCTCTGAAGACTTGGTCCAGAAAGTCAAAGAATTGTTTCATGAAGGAAATGTCAGGCGAATAACTATAAAGAGCGAAGAAGGCAAAACTCTGCTCGACATTCCCGTTACAGTCGGAGTTATAGGAATTGTCCTAGTTCCCTGGCTTGCCGCGATTGGAGCCATAGCGGCTTTAGCTACGAATTGCACTATAGTGGGTCAAAGGCAGAAATGAGTTAAAAGCAAAAGGTCTTCCACGAATCGGGCGCCATAGGATAAGTCAGATTCAAAAATAATTATTGTATTTTATAGGTTCTGATGATAAGCTTAAAGCGTGAAAACCTTTCCCACTATATCCCCCAATCGACGGAAGGCCTTCATGCCCGAAAACAGCGTACATTGCAGAGTCAATGGACATTTTATACACTTAAACACATACACTTATAAGCATGTATACACTTATATACTAATGTGAATAAGCGGGAACAAAACATGACAAACAGAAAAATCAAAAACAAAAATTGGCCACTCGCTTACTTCAACAACATCTAACCAGCAAAAACAAATGAAGAAAATTGGGCCGCAACAACATTGACATCCCAGACAACTCAGAAAAACCGCAGAACAATTCGGAGGCAAAAAAGGCGACTATCCAAAGCGGCCCAACAAACAATAAAAACATGACTCAACAAAGACACGCCTCCAAAAACCCAATAACTAAATTATAAGAAGCCTAGGTAAAAGGCCAGGGCAAACCAGCTAGCCTGGAACACCTCACATGAGGATTATGGGCAATCTAGCTGCAAAAACCCTTTTTAGAAAAGTTTTCCAAGCAAAAAACACTGTACTGGGCAAAGGTCTTCCGAAAAACAGGCGGCATAGAGACAAACAGCTTGAATATTATTATTTATTTGCAGGTTCCGATAATAAGATATTTGGCGGAAGACTCAGTTTCCTCCATACTTCCCGATTTTGGAATACCTTAGCTGTAAGTGATGCTGGCAAGGAGGAGCGCCAAATATATTATTGCGGAAACCAATCGCCAATCCGCCATCCGTCTATTGGATATTCCAGGATTGATGAGTCTTCCCACAGGAAGCACGATAGAGGATACCGTTCGTATAATCTGCAATCCTTAGTTGAAATTAAGAAAAATTTTAGTATTTTGTTATAAACAAGAAAAAAAGGGATTTTTGGGTGAAATCTCTCTTAGAGCATAGGATCAAATCCCTCCCCGCACGCCAAACTCTTCGTTTGCTGTTGGGCGACAAGCCTTGTGTAATAGGTTATCCATTTGGATTTTATCTATTGGTACATTGAAATTCGGCTAGATCGATTTCCTTTTAAAATGAACTACATGCATCTTTGTTTTATGATTTTTTTGAAGTTGTAAATTTCCAAATTAAAATACCAATCACTATAACAATTATAAACGCTAATAAGAACATTAAAAAGGTGGATTGGCATGGTTTGGCTAAATCTTTGGTTAATTCACTTTGTTGTAAACCTTTAAACCATATTAAAGCAGAATTTTAAAACTTGCTTTCCGGCAGGGTAGTACATATGTGCGGTCCATAATTCCAAATCCTCTATTAACAGATGTGTCTTAATACAGAATATACTTAAGTTTTGCTGATTCCATATACTAAATCATTTGCAAAAAAATAAAAAGAGAAAAAAGAGGAATATTTCTATTTTGTAGCGCTCTTTGAATAAGGGTGCATATGAATGGATTTTCTAAACGCTATTGCTGTTGCAGCTGTAATTAGTAGCGCCACGAAAATAAGCGACCATGTATTAAATTCCGGTACGGTTGGAGTGGGGGTTGGTGAAATAGTTGATGTGGGAGATGCGGTTGGGCTGGTCACTGGAGTTGGAGTAGGTTGACGAGGGGTAGCGGTAGGAGAAATTGTTGGTGAAATGGTTGGCGAGATGGTTGAAGTCGGAGTTGGTGTTGGAGAGGGAGTCGAAGTTGGCGCTGATGTTGGAGTTGGTGAAGCTGTTGGAGTCGGAGATGGAGATGGACTAGCCGAGGGAGAAGGAGTTGGGGTGGGAGTTGGCAGAGGTGTACCATTCGTTAGTATGGTGCCGCTGATTATTCCTGAAGCTTTTGCCGTCAATTGGAAGTTGATGCCGGTTGTGACGACGTTTACGGTTACCGCCACTGGGTTCTGGCTCTGAGACGTGTATCCTGTTGCGGAGGCTGTCACGTTGTAACTTCCTGCTGACAAGTCTGTTATGACAAAGTTGCCTGAGCTGTCTGTATAGGTCGATCCGGAGTCACTGCCTGATTCAGCATCTACATACGCATCTGCGATTCCAGTGCCTCCTTGCGTGCTTGTGACTTTTCCGCTGATTGATCCAGTTGGTGTCACTGTTAAAGTCATATCGACTCCACTTGTAGTTTGGCCTGCTGCGACACTAACGCCGGTAACTTCATTGAAAGAAGATTGGTACGATGCAAAGACTGTGTAGGTTCCGGTGCCTAGTCCAGTAACTATTTGATAGTTACCGTTAGCATCGGTGGTAGCAGAGCCGAAATACTTTGAATCGTCCGAAGAGGCAAATACAGAAACATTAGGCAATCCTTGTCCACTCGATGTTATCCTTCCCGAAATAATTCCGGATGGATCGATCAGCATATTTTGCGTTGTTGTTGATCCTGCTGTAACAGAGACTCCGGAGATAGTCTTCCCTATGTGATTTGTTGGAAACAGTATCGTCACATTGTAGGTTCCAGTCGCAAGGTTTGTATCTAAAGTGTAGATTCCTGAAGAATCCGATGACCCAAAGGACACAAAGTCTCCGTTAGAATCTATTGCCTCAACAGAAACATCTGGCTGGACAACATTCGACACTGAATCTCTTATGGTTCCAGTGATTATTCCAGAACGCTGCATGGCAAAATTAATGTTGGAAGTCATTACTCCAGCAGTAACAGAGACAGAAGTTAAGGTCTTATCAATGTAGCCTGAAAGGAAGGTTACGGTGATATTATAGGTTCCAGTTGCAAGGTTGGTTATAATCTGGTAATTCCCATTGGAGTCCGTGATTGCATAGCTGCCCTCGCTGCCTCCCGTAGTGTTAGTGGCTGTCAAAATGGCTGATGATATTGGAGCATTAGATATTGCGTCAGTTACCTTTCCGGATATTCCTCCCGAAATCGGCATCATAATGTTCACGTTGGGAGTCTCTGCGCCAGCTGTAACGGCGATGTTGTTAACAGTGGTGTCTATGAAGCCTATTGCTGACGCTGTTACTGAGTAAGTGTCTGTGTCAAGCCAAGAAGTAATACTGTAGTGTCCTTGGGAATCAGTTATATCAGATCCTGAGCTGGAAGTCACATCTCCTGAAGCTGAGACTAACGCATTTGGAACAGGTACTGTTGTTTGTGCGGAAGCAACCGCCACGAAATTGATTGATAAACAAAGTATTATTAAAAAGATTGCTGAAAATGCAAAAGATTTAATTTTTAACAACTTTTTTCACCCCCCTTCAAAAATGCTGCGACAGAAAAAACTAATGGCTTTTCATAGTCTGGTCTGACAGAATTCTTACTCATAATTAATACACCAAAATGAAAAATTTTTCCTAAAGGTTGTATTGCAAACATCCTTTAATAAGATTTTGTTAGCCGGATTGGTTTAGAAACTGTTAGTTCAGATTCTCCTGAGGTTTTGGCTTGGAGGTAAGATATTGTCAAAAAAAATTGGGCGGGATTAAATTTTGTCTTTCTTTCTCTGATTTCCTGTAGCTACTATCAATACACTTACAACCAAAGAAGAAAAAAATTATGCGCTAAATTAGTGTTAATTCTTGAAGCAGGAAAATTAACTAAATGAAACTACACTTGCTAAAGTTTTAGGATCCTTATTCAAAAAAAAATCAAATTGTAGGGAAAGCACTAAGGGGAAGGCTATTCGCCCTCACCGATACTGTTGCGGCAGCAATTACAAGAACAACCAAAACAACCAAAGAAGCGTTCTCTTCTTGCTCATTACTAAATGCAGTTATAGTAATTGAATAGTTGCCTGTTGGAATAGAATCAGGCACAGTGACAATTAGAGCACCTCAAACATTCCTACAGAAGGCTCAAACGTGGAGTTCGTACTGCTTAAACCCACATTACTGGCCACGGCACATTCTCAGCTTTATCAATTGAAGTTATTTCAATGTTGATTTGAGAACTGCTTCCCTGTTACATACGTTTGGTCTGTTGAGAGGAAGGTTAGTTCGATAGTAGTAGATTGGCTGTATATTATTACTGCCCCAATCGATGATATTATAAGCCCAACCATGACTATGGAAGCAATTATGATATTTCTACGCTTGGTTGAAGGTTGAGTCTTCGTTAAGCTTGCCTATTCTAAAGTACATATAGAATTATTCTGCCTTTAGTTCTACTCACGGAGCAGAAAACGGCATAAAGTCAGTAGCTTTAGACTCTCAGATTTTTGCTTATCCTGGCGTGTTGAAGCTGGACCTTATGCCGATTTAGCATTAACCAAAGAATATTTAGCATCTTACGAGCACCATGGAGCAGGTCAAATTCCGACCTGCCTTTATTACTGATTTAGAGCTCAAATTTAGTCTTGTTTGTAAAATGGATTTAGCTTTAAACGCTTGACATTAACTTCCACTAAAGCCAATTACTAAAAATATTATGTAAAGTGCAAGCAATATTGCTCCTTCTCTCTTGCTCACTTTAGTATTCTGCAAGATATACCATAAGATAACGTTAGTTATTAATGAAAAGATAATCAAATCTGAAAAAGCTGATATGTTTACGTTAAAGGGTGATAGGATCAAAGTGAATCCCAAAATTAAGGTAATATTTATGAAACAACTGCCAATGATGTTTCCAATTGCAAGGTCCATGAAGCCTTTCTTAATAGATTCTATGCTTGTTGCAAGTTCTGGAACACTAGTTCCAAAAGCTATCACAGTAGCTCCTACAATAACTGGGGGAATACCGACACTTAAAGCCAAAAAAGAGGCAGAGTCAACAATAAAATAGGCGCAGCCAACAACTCCAATTATCCCCAAGACAGATTTGAACAAGTATTTTCCAAGTTCACGTTTTTCTGCTGTATCGGAAATTTCTTCCACTGTTTCTCTCTTCTTAATTAGTTCATACATATTGTAAACGAAGAGTGCGATAAGTAAAGCGCCCACTATTTGGTTTGCAGAGCCAAAATAGAGCAAGATCAAAGGAACAATTGACGCAATGAAAAGTCCAAAATTAAGATTTCCCACTTCATCTTTAGCCATTCTGGTAAAAAACCCTCCACTTTCAGGAAACTTAAATGCCATAATAAGTAAGCCGACGCCGAGTACCAAACAAATGTTCACTATGTTTGATCCTAAAACGTTGCCCACTGAAATGCCAATTGTCTCTGGATTGGCGGCGGCAAATATCGCAACAAAAAGTTCTGGAAGAGATGTTGAGAAGGCAACAAGTATGAATCCAATTTTTGTTTTTCCTAAACCAGTTATGCTAGCCAACTTAACTGAATTAGTGATAGCCCAACTGCTAGCCTTCATTAAAATAACAAGTGACAAAATAAGAACAGCAATGTTTCCAATTAGTCCAAATTGTTCTAGCAGTTCTTACTCCCTCTTTGGTTATTATTATTGGTTATTGAAAACATATATCTAGATATTTCTGCTTGTTTTCTATTATCATGAATGCTCGCTAATTTTTGACATGATTAGAGCAATTTTGTTGACTTATTGATTATCATAAATTTTATAAAGTTATTTTCAATCCCAAATGCTCTTACTTCTCAATATCGTTTTGTTGTATCCTTTTGTAGTCACACATGTTCTAATTCGCTTGTTGGGTTAATAGTTATTGGAGAGTAAAATAAATGGCTGTTGTGAAAATAATTGAGTTAATTGGAACTTCACCAAATGATTGGGAAGATGCTGTTAAGAGTGCTTTGGCACAAGCGGCTAAAACAATTAAAAACATCAAATCTGTTTATGTCAAAAGCTGCAAAGCAACAGTGGAAAACAACAAAATTGCAGAATACAGAGCAGTAGTCAAAATAGCCTTCGTTGTTGAAGGAAGCTAAGGCAATATTACAGTGCCCCTTGCTTTTTTCTTTTATTAAGGCAAAAGCTATTCTTTTCTCTAAGTAGGTCTTACGTATCAATATCGTTTATGATACTTTTTCGCCTTTCCTCCCCGCCGCCAAGTTTGGATAAGCTAAATAGGAGGATAACATAACCTTAACAAAAAGCAGGAATGAACTAGGGGTTTGCTGAGGCTCTGGACCGAATTAAAGGAGAAAGAGCGAAAATGCAAAAACGCTCTATCACGATACTATGGCTATTTCGTGAATTCTTAACCAGAGCCTTCTCAGCCCCTATTTTGCTACAGATTTTTTGACTAAAAAAGGGAGGAAAATTGTGTTTGATATTTTGTTTATCACCGTTTCCACATCATCAGAATTGCTAGTACTGCGCCGATTATGATTACAACAATTATGGTTGCGATGCCTGTGTCTAAGATATATGATTGAGTTGTTGCTTGGCTGGGGGATGTTGCTGTTGGGTTGGGTGATGCTGGTGAACCGACGTACATTGATGTCTCGCTACTTGATCCGTAATATGCGCCTGAGCCTGCAAAGTTAGCGGTGATTGTGTAGGAGCCTGGAACAGTTGGGGGTGTCCAAGTGTATGTGAACATGCCGCTTGCATCGCTGGTGGTGCTGCCGAGTGTGATGAGGTTTCCGTTGGGATCAATTGCGGTTAATGTGACTGGAACGCCGGTAACGTTGGTTGGGCATGGTTGTTGCATGTAAACGAATTCCATCCATTGACTCTGACTGTCGTCTGAGACTGCTGGAAGCCCGTTGGGGAAGTTTGCTGCGACTGCTTGCTGAGATGCACCTGCTGAGACATCCATAACTGTGCCTCTTATGGTGACTGGTGTCCCGCTTGTAACGCCGACTTGTGGTGCGTCAACAGTGGTTGCGGTTGGTCCTTGACCGTAAGCGTATACTTGGCTATCGTACGAGTTAAACGTCGTCATGATACCGTATGAGACTTCTCCGGCTGTGTCGTCAAAGCCTAGAACACTCCATAGTAGTTGCCCGTTTGTGGCGTTTATGGCTAGTTGTTGTGCCCCGTGAAATAGCGGTGGACTGTATTCGTGGCCTTCAGAGACGTATAGAACATTGTTTTGGCCAGCCATTACTCCGCCGTACTGGACCCATATAGGCCAAACGGCATAAGGAGTTTCATAGCCAGGGGTTCCTTGAAGTGTGGTTGTGCTCGTTGACCAAATGATATTACCGTTTGACATGTCGACTGCCCATATGTCTCCGCCTAAGCCCCAGAGGTAAATTACGCCGTGTGATGAATCAACAATTGCTTGGATGCCGAAGACGTCATAGCTGTTTGGAGCTTCACCGTTGACAGTAAGAGTGTTTTGCCATACTTGTTTGCCTGTGTCTAGGCTGTATCCAGTTGTAACGAATGTTGCCATGTTGACTTCAACATATATTCCGTCGCCTGCAAGGTTGTAGAAGTTTTCGCTGATTCTTGTGAAAGGTGTCTCTGTCTGGTTTTTGACCCAGAGCATTGAGCCGTCAGTTTGGCTAAATCCTGCTTCGATTGCCCATCCAGGTGATTCTCCGACTGAGGTTGCTCCATTAATGCCTGCGCCGAAGCCGTAGGTTAGGACTATAACGTTGCTTGCAATTTGTCCTTCGCTTAGTCCGCCGCCGTTGAGTCCGCCTGTGTTGCTAAGTGTGTTGACTGCGCCCAGGTTGTTGCCGTCATAGGTAGTAGGTACTGATGGGTTTGACCACATTAAGCCGTCGTCGAATGCAAATACGCTGCCTGAGCGTATGGTCCATTGGCTGCCGATGGTTTGGGTTCCGTAGAGTCCTAGTGCCTGAGTCATGTTCCAAGCATTCATCGAAGGTCCGGTGTTGTTTACAACTTCGCTGACTCCTGGAGCTGGATGAACAACTTCGGGGCTACCGAAAGTGCTGTTTACGTAGTAGCCTACCCAGTTTCCGTTAGCATCGTTTGTCATGAAGCCGCCTGCAAAGCCTGCGCCGGGTGTGGTGCCGTTGACAATGCTGCAAACGTATGTGCCTGTTAATGCATCGTATAGGTTGTATTCGCCTGCTCGTGGAGCGTTGACAACTCCAGGTAGATTTCCTGTGGTTATGATGTAGGGTCCGACAACGCCGTATTGGTTAACTGTCTGGAAATTGACTTGCATACCGCCGACTAATGGGTTGGTTGTGTTTAGTATCCACATGGTTTGTCCGTTGTATAGGTTTGTTGCAACTATGCCATTGCTGTATCCCGTGGTTGTTGTGTACCAAGTAGAGTATTCTATGCCGTCCATTACGACTGGGTTCCATTTAGGCTCGTACTGTGAGGTTGACCAGTAATTGCTTGTTTCACTTCCGCCAGCGTCTCCACCAGCTACTCCTCCGACTGCCCAGGGCTTGGTCCAAAGGACGTGCGCTGTGGTTGGTCCTGTTGTGAATGGATTATAGTTTCCTGAGTCATTGTAAGCACCAGTATTGCCAAATGCGTTTGCTGCTAATCCGAGCCATGGTCCAGTTATGTTGTACCAGTTTTGTACGTTTTCAGCGTTAACGGGGGTTTGCCAGTAGCTTGTGGGAAGCGGAGTAACGGGGTAATAAGATGCTGGTGATGATTGTGTAACTACAAGCGTTACTATACTGCTTTGGCTTGGTAGTTCAACGTCGCCAGTAAAGCCAGATGTTTCTCCAACGCCGAGTGTTTCTCCACCGTAGAAGAATTGGAACGTGTAGTTGCCGACTGTGTCTGGTATGTAAGAAGTAGTTGTGCCGCCTGTGTAGTCAGATGTAAATGGCCCTAATTTTTCAGTAGTACCGTCAGGTTTCGTTACAACAACTGTCATGTTATGTGCAAATTGTACGTTTTGCAATGGTACAGCAAGCCAGAAGTTAACTGTCACTCTTTGTCCAACTTCCACTGGGTTGGGAGCTACATTAATGAATGCAAGTGTCGGGAATGATCGTGTTTGCGCGGAAGCTTGGGGAAGCAGTGCCATTGGTGTTCCTATTGAGATTGTTAGAATTATCGCTGTCAAAATAGCTAAAGTCTTTCCATTTGATTTGTACAAATTTTTCTTATCTCCTTTATTTTTTTCTGGTGAGGACAAGATTAGACTTGAACTCATCATTGAAGCAAGGAGTGTACACAATTTTTACATAAAAGGCTTAGTGGAAAGGGGACCACTGGCAACACTATGAAAAAAAACGCAAAATTATTAAGATACAGCATAATACAAGCTTAAAGACGCACAAGGTAAGCGTGTCCATAGCTTATTTAGCTTTTAAGACCGAGGAATTGGAACACGGAAAAAGACTTAGCCAAAATGTTTAACGAATGTGGGTTTACAGTCAACCAAGCCAAAGTGTATTTCAGGATAGTCCAAAGCGAATCAACATGCGTGAGCGAAATTGCAGAATCCACCCAGCTATTTCGCCAAGACATCTACAAGATATTGTATAAACTTGAAAAAATGGGATTAATAACAAAGACCATAGATGAGCCCTTCATAATCCAAGCTATTCCTGTAGAACAGTGCCTAATGAGCATAGCTTCCGCCGAAAGGAAGAAAGCAAACGAAAGAATCTCTCGCTTAGAAACCAACCTTAAAGAACTAACAGATCAATTGAGAAAGCAACAGACGCTAAAGAAGAAGAAAACGCTTGAACAAGAAAGAAAGTTTATTCTGCTAAAAACCGATTCCGAAATAGCCCATATGAGAGATTTAGCCTTCAAAAACCTGCGGAATGAATTTGATTGGGTTACGAATTTAGACCTGATTACACGTTTAGCCGATACCTTTTCTGAGAATTTTAAGTTGATTGCAAGAAGGCAAGCAAAGATCAGAATTATTGTAGAAAACCTCAAAAACGACGATTTAGTAAAGCAGACGCTTGAAAAGATTAAACCCCACCAAGGCGACTTCGCAGTTAAGCTTATTCACAAAAGCAAATCCTTACCCTACCAGATTTTTGACCATGAACAACTGTGGATTATCAGAAAAAAAGTAACTCAACGCGGTTATCCAAATGTTTTTTGGACGAATAGCAGGAACATAACTGAATTCTACGAAGAAAACTTCAGGAAAGCTTGGCACAACCATCGTGCAATCAATATCTATTGAGAAAAAGAGTAATACATAAGGACCCTTGCGTATAAGCGCAGAAGATAGCTCTTGCTTAATAAGCCTCCTTGAAATAAACTACTTGCCAAAGAGGAAAAGGGCTTAAGTCCAATCGACTTTCACTCATCGTTTTTCGATTGGAATAAACGGTTTCTCGAATTCACCCACATACTTCGATGATGGGCGTAGCAAAACAGCATCGTCGTATTGCTCCAATATGTGTGCTACCCACCCAGAGATTCTGCTTGACGCAAAAAACGGAGTAAAGAACTCAGAGGAAACTCCCAGCGTGTTCAACGTTACCGCCGCGTAGAAATCTACGTTGGGAAAAATCTTCTTTTTCTCATGAACCACATTCTCAATTTTAAGAGATAAATTATAGATTTTTAAAGAGTTTTTGTGGCGGCATAACAGTTCAGCTATGCCTCTTAGATGCTTGGTTCTCGGATCTTCTGTTTTGTACATTCTATGACCAAAGCCCATTATCTTTTTTTGATCATTCAACATGCTTTGTATATACTCTTCCACTTCTTCTTCAGTGTTTATGTCGTCCAGCATGTGCATCACTTTCTCGCTGGCTCCTCCATGCAGGGGACCTTTAAGGGTTCCAATAGCAGAAGTTACCGCTGAATACACGTCTGAGTTGGTGCTTGCTGTAACGCGGGCTGCAAAGGTTGATGCGTTAAAACCATGGTCAGCGTGCAACGTCATAAAGCGGTCAATGGCATTTTTCTCTTCAACATCCGCGGGGATTCCACGGAACAGGTAAAGAAAATTTTCAGCGAAACCAAATTCCTTCACTGCAACAAGGGGTTTCTGGCTTTTGCGCAATCTGTAAATGGCAGCCACCAAAGCAGGAACCATAGCTACCAAACGAGTGGCTCTTCTTTTGTTTGCAAGTTCCGAATTATCGTTGTAGTCAGGGTCATATTGGCTTAGCCGAGAAACCTCTGTTCGCAAAACTTCCATCGGATGACAGTTTTTTGATGTAGATTCAAGGCTTTTAATGGTTGCATCTGGAAGGTTCATCTCCGACTCAAGAAGATCCTGAAATTCAACCAATTCTTTTTTTGTAGGTAATTTTTTGTTGATTAATAAATACGCCACTTCTTCATAGCATACATATTCTACAAGGTCATCAATGTTGTAGCCTAAATAATAGAGGGCACCTTCAGGGTCTACAAAACTAATTTTAGTTTCAGCCGCATGAACATTTCTCAGTCCACGAGTAACAACTTTCTCTGATGTCTCTGTCATAATAAATTCCTCAGTAAATGCGACCCGTAGGCAGGTCGAGCACTAAAGTGCCTTATGATTGAATTGTATTTTAGCATAGCGGTACATTGATTGACATTGCCCGAAGAATAAAACTGGCACTATACAACTATCGCTGAAAATAATTTAGGGAAATCTGGTCAGAAGCTCTAGACTACCTACACAGTCATTACACTTTTCATAGTCTATTGCCATGCATTTTTCAAAGCCTACAAGCGGCGAATCTGTGGGTGTTTAGCTGAGTCGACTACTTTAGAACGCATCTTTGTCACTATCCTGTCTGGTTCCAGAAGTAAACATATTCGTAACCTCTCCCTGCAATGGGATATTGGGCATCATCGTACACGATATCTAAGCCTGTGCCGTATTGGGCGAGAAGTTTTTCTTTGATGTCCCAAATCTGTGCTGATGTATTGTCTGGAGCCCAAATGCCCCAAATCTTGTCCTGCTGTGTCCTCATCCCCCAACCGTAGTCGTGCGGCATCACAAATGCAACATTTGGTTTGCTGTTAACTTGAAAGGATTTCAGGTTATTCCAGAAATTTTCCAGAGCATCAAACTGGTCGTCGGTTAGGATGCCGTAGGGGTTGCCGGGGATTTGGGGATAGTCGAAGATGACTTCGTATTCTGCGCCTGCCTTATAGGATTCGACAAGTTGGTTGTACATTTCTGTGCCGTTTACCAAGTAGGGGGGTTGGTTGTAGGTCCATGTTATTATGGTTCCCCATGTTTTGTTCTGCATTCTTGCGGCACCTCGTACCAAATCCATGGCTTGAGCCATTTGATTGACACTTTGATTTGAGCCCAACTCAGCGAAGATATTATCATAACCACCTTTATAGTCAAACCAGTACAGGGCATAGTCGCTGGTGAAGGATGAGATTTGGCGGGTTTCCAACTGGTTTAATCCTAATTCTGCTTTTATAATGGAATTGAAGTGTGATGCTGCAGATGAATTATCCATGGGAAGCGACCCGTTTAATGCGAGGTCAATTCCCGGTTGATGCGTATAGTAGGCGTAAGGGAAGCTCGTTCTTAGCTGGTTAAAGGCAGCTGTCTGGTTTTCATCTATGACTTGGCCGCCTGGTTCATCGAATAAGTAAACGCCCAAGAAGTGGCTACCCCATGTTTGCTTAGCATAATCGAGCCAGGGAATCTGCCAGGTATAGTTTGGGTTAAAGAAGCCGAAATAAATAATCACATCTAAATTGGCGGCGACCGCATAGTTGACGATTTCGGTCATGGCGGTTTCGTTAACGCTGACTGGACCTGACTGCACAACAAAGAGGTTGGTGAAGGTTTTTACCCTATCGATGAGCAGTTCGGCTTCAGCTGCGGTACTGCCGCCGAAAGAAACGCCTACGTGAAAGCCAGATGTCTGTACCGTCGAAGGGCTGTTTAGAAGTTGTGTTGCGGCAAAAACAGAGCCTACTACGATGATGATCGCCAAAAAAGCAACTGCAAATATGATTCGCCGCAACTAACTACCTCCAAAAGTTGATCATAATTATTTTCTACTAGCACAATAGCTATTTCGAATAAAAATAGGTTACTTATCGCTTACTATCCACAAATTTTTGTTTTGATTTATTTCAAGAAATCTCACAGGGGTCCTTTTGTAGGTTCCACGTTGAAACGATAGAGGGGTGGGCTAGAATGGAAATCTATCGAGACCAAAGAAGTTAGTCTATGGGTTTTTTCCATCCCCCGTTGCTGAAACGTGCTATACAGCCGAAAGGCAACGCCAATAGAACAATGTCAATTATGGCTATGGAGGTAAAGGACAAGTTTAGGCTGGTTTCTAAGATAAGATTGATTGTGGAGAATGTGAGGACCAAAAATATGCCGTTTAACCAAAAACCCACCTGCCAACCTTTGGTACCAAACAACGTGTTTATGAGTGCTATGTTTAAAACACCCAGCAGTAGCGGTTGAACAAGGTAAGTTGTGAACATCAAAAGGGCAAAACCAATGGGAGGCATGTAGGACATAAAGGATTGCTGCGCACCGTCCAACTCATTTTGAACAACGACCAGGATAATCGTTAGAATTAACCCTTGAATCAGCAGCCTCTCCACTAAGCGCATGTTTCGGAAATGGTTGAAGACACGGGTTTCAGTTAGCGTTTTTAGCAATCCATTCACCTACTTCTTGTTGCGCGGTCCTGCCGCGAATCCCATAATTGTCAAAGGCACTATTCCAGTAAACCAACCAGCACCCTGGAAGCCCCATGCTCTTGAAGAGGTTAAGTCCCTTTATGATGAAGTCGCTTTGGGTTTGACTATCGCTGGTTGACATACCAAACTCCGTTATCACTACGTCTCGATTGGTTATCTTCTGCAGGTTTTCTATGAAGTGTGGTGAGAGCACAAGGAAGGAATCCATGAAGATATCGAAACCGACGAAATCGAGTTTTTTGCTGAGCTCAATCGGTAAATTGGTTCGCAACATGTAGCCGATTCCAAAGTTGGTGTAGAGCTGGGCTGGAAGATGATGGGATACTATGGTAGAATACATCGTATCAAAGTTGGTTATGATTTCGTCGTCGGAGAATAATGCACCTACTGCCCATGGAGCAGATGCCTCAGGTTCATTCATAACTTGGATGTATTTGAGGTGGCTTCCCCAGCGATCCAGGTAATAGTTCACTTTGTCAGTCGAATCCAAGTTCTGGATAACCAATGCCACGGCTAACCCGTAGTTATCGGTCGCTGCAAAGAAAGTGTCTGTTTTTTGGTTTTGCAGGTCGTCGTAGATATCAGGGTTGCATTCAAGTGTTATCCGTATTGCTTTGAAACCTAAATCATAAATCTGCGCAACTTGACCATAGATTTGGTCAAGAGAATCCTGTTCGTACACATAGTGGATTCCAACTTGAAAAGGCGAATTTGCATGCCTCTGCGCTGACTCATAATACTGGAAGGGATAGAAAATTTGGACAAAGATAAACAAGATACAGAGCGTGATGATAAGGAGATTTTTGATTAGGCTTTTATTAGTGAAACCAACCAAGCCCTGAATAAAGCTGCCTAAGAGCTTACGCATGGGTCTACAATAAGAGCGGATGTTCTTTTAAGGTTTAATGAATTTGCTCTTAAAATACAAAAAAAGAAAATAAAAATAAGCTTTTTTAGTAAAAGCTTTGGATTGGCGATTCTTCCGTACGTTCAGCGGATGCTGGCTTGATTTCTTCGATTTTGGTTTTGGTCAACGATTTGATGTTGTTAAAGTTTGACATTTCGCCGTAGCTAACCAAGGTTATCGCGGTGCCTTCTTCGCCTTTGCGTGCAGTTCTGCCTATGCGGTGGAAGTAAACTGGTGCATCATTTGGTACGTCGTAGTTGATTATGTGGGTGATGCCTCCGATGTCTAAGCCTCTTGCTGCAACGTCGGTTGCTACGAGTAGGTTTAATCGGCCTGCTTTGAAGTCGTTGATTGCACGGTCGCGCTGTGCTTGTGTGAAGCCTGCGTGGAGCGCTTGTACGCGGCAGCCTTTGCGGTAGAGTTGGTCGGAGAGGCGACTGGTTTCGCGGCGGGTTCGGCAGAAAATGATGGCTTTGTCGACGCGGTCATCGTGTAGGATGTCGCAGAGTGCCCCGAATTTGCCGTTTTGGTTGACGATAGTGTAGAACTGTTTCATCTGGGTTAATGCAATTTCGTCTTTGCTGACGAGGATTTTCTCCGGGTTCTTCATGTACTTGTTGCAAACGCGCATGACTGATTGTTCCATGGTTGCACTGAAAAGGCTCGTTTGCCTGTCGCGGGGAGTTTTTGAGAGAATATACTCAACGTCCTCGGTGAAACCCATGTCTAGCATGCGGTCAGCCTCATCAAGAACAACAATCTTCACGCATGAGAGGTTTAGAACGCGCCTTTCCATAAGGTCGATTAACCTTCCAGGAGTACCGACAACGATGTGGACTCCGCTGGATAATGCGTGAATTTGCTTGTTGATGGATTCTCCACCGTAAACAGCTAAAACCTTCAGTTTAGCGTATTTTGAGAAAAGCGCCATTTGTTCTGCTACTTGTACGGCTAATTCGCGGGTTGGAACCAAAATTAGTCCTTGAACTCCGCGGATTTCACGGTTTAAACGTTGAACCATGGGTACGCCGAAAGCGGCTGTTTTTCCTGTTCCGGTTTGTGCTTGCCCGATGACGTCTTTGCCTTCGAGTAGTGGAATTATTGCTTGAGCTTGAATTGGAAAAAGACTATCAAACCCGAGTTCTGCTATACTTCTTAGGACTTCTCCTGATAATGGCAAGTCCTTAAATGATTGAATTTGCATACTTTTTGTTTCTTCTGCCACAGGATTTTTCATGATGTCTCTAAAAGCTTCAGAAGCTTTGGTGATAGCATGATTAATGTGACAAGCCCAAAAATGTGTCGGCGCGTATAAAAAGGTTTAGCAGGATTTCAGGCAAAGGACAGGCAAAGATGAAGGTTTTTTAAGAAACCAAATAGTTTGACACCAAAAAAACCCGAATTTTCCCCTAATTATATTATTTTGGCAATCAAAAGAATTAAAAACATAAAAACTGTAGCTTGAGTGAAAACATCACATATTTGGTTTCAGCAGTTAAGCAAACAATTTCTTCCAGGTTTGTGACTGTCAACTCGCAATCACATAGTAATAAAAGCCATATAAGGCACAAGTTGAATCAGACTAAACATTAGCTCGAACGCTTAAAATGGAGATAAATCGAATGAGTAAAGCCAAAAAAAAGCCTCAACCACACTTCTACACCGGAAACCCCAAACCTGACATAGAAGAAGAGACGGAAGACATATACAACTCACAAGAAAGAGAAGAAATGCTCGAAGACGACGAAATCACAGCCGCTGAAGAAGGATTTATGGATGGACGAGAACAAGCAGACCCGAGCAAAAAAGTAACCCGCAAAAACGCAGTTAGCCACGATGACTCAGTTTCAGTTGAGTTAGCAAAAGAAGACGCCGAAGACGACTAATCAGCTCAACCTAAAAGGAAGCAAATAATTAAGTTCAACCCTTTACCTTTCTTAAGAAAAAAACTAAGATTCTTGCCACCAACGCATTTTTGGCGCATTAAGAATAATAGTCTCATCTTTAGTTAATTCGCAAGCCCTTTTTAATCCGTACTTTTCGACTACCACTTCATAGGACCCAGCTCCAAGTTCAGCAGTTACCAAGCCATTGTTATCAGTAGTCATGGAAAGTACCAACCTCTTAAATGGAGTTCCATTCTTGAGGTTTTCAGTCCATTGCTGGAGAGTTATTGATGCCTTTTCCAACATGAAAACCTTGATGTTAAGACTCTTGATCGGTTTATTTCCATGAAAACTGGCTATCCGTATAACAAGCATGTAAGTTTTTTCAGAAGCGGTGTTAACGTTTTTTGTTTCCAATGCGAAAACCTGAATGGGTCTATTATTTGGCTTGTAGATTTAAACCTTTAAACTGTTGAAGAAACAAACCTTGACGTTAGACAAGTTTCTAATTCAGTTAAGTATTATCCAAATACCTTCGTTTAGAAGACACTACAAACCAACGTTTGCCTCGATTAAAGAAAAGGAAGCGACAACATTTCGCACAACAAGAAAACTCTACTTGAACACCATAGCCTTCAGCCGTTATCGCTTTCTTTCTATAGGGGGCACTCATGAAGCGCTAAGTTTTTCAAGTAAACATAAATTGCCCTTTAAATGACGGAAGATAGCCTTTTGTGTTCAGTAATATTGTTGCTTTTAGCTTGCGCTACCACTAACCATAATAGGCAGATAGGAGAATCTTGTGGATGAGGGTTACCTACAAGTAATGTCAATGCGAGATCCTGTTTGCGGAATGGTTCTAGACGAGAATACAGCAAAATTCAAGATTTCTTATGATGGCGAAACATACTATTTCTGTAGCCTTGTCTGCAAGAAACGTTTCAAACGTCACGCAACAAAATTCATCAAATAATTTTTTTTGAAAAGAATAAAGAAAAAAGGCTATTCTAAGTTTATTTAAAGATTTTCCAAACAACAGCCGCCAAGATTCCGCCAATTATTGGAGCGACAATGAAGAGCCAAAGTTGATTTAGTGCTGTGCCGCCGACAAAGAGCGCGGGTCCTAAACTTCTAGCTGGATTCACGGATGTACCATCGATGGGTATCGCGACAATGTGGATAAGAACTAAAGTTAAGCCTATGGCTAAGCCTGCGAATCCCTTAGGCACTCGCTCATGTGTTGAGCCGTGGACAACGAGCACGAATATGAAGGTAAAGACTATTTCTGCAATTAATGCGGATGTCAAGGAATAATTTGCTGGAGAAGCAATTCCATAACCATTTTGTCCTAAGCCATTTAGAGCTAAACTATATGTTGGGCTTCCAACAGCTATACCGTAGAGAATGCCTGCCCCAATTATTGCGCCTACACATTGAAAGACAACGTATAGCGCTGTGTCTTTTGCACTTATTTTTCCAGCAACAAACATTGATATGGAGATTGCTGGGTTAATGTGGCAGCCAGAGACCCCACCTATTGTATAAACCATCACCAGCACAGCAAGACCAAAAGCAAAAGCTATTCCCACGTATCCAACAGCGTAACCTGCGATGACCGCGGCGCCGCAGCCCATCAGCACCAGCACCATAGTTCCAATCAATTCAGCAAGATATCGTTTTATGGGTGTAATTTGAGTTGGTACAGAAATTTTTTCAGACACAGTCATTTTTCTTTCCTCTTGTTTTATCTAATAGCCCAGAGCTTTCTTTCAATCGCTTAATAATGGTTTCCATCAAGAATGCGCTAAAACATAAAACATGGCTTAGAGCTTTTCGCTAGCAGAAATATCCATCATCATAAAACCCGAAACTAGCTTAGGATAAAAATCTGTACTTTTCTCAGGTAAGAGTTCGTGTTGTTGCGCTATTTCTGCAACTTTTTTTGCACTAATAGGGTTAACTAAAAATGCGATGCTGGCCTCTCCGCTGTCGACTTTCTCGACGGCGGCTTTGGTCCAGCGCACGTAGAGAATGGTATCATCGATGTTTAATTCGCCAGTCTTAAGGATGAACCTGAAAACTATATCACGCAAGATAACTACGTCAAAGATTTTGGTTTCCTTTGATACGTTAGCGTTCACGAATTCATAGACAGCTTTGTCATGCTTTAATATTAAACCGTAGGCTTTTGAGCCTGCGTAGATGCAGAAGGCATGTTCATCTGCATGGTTCTTTAGAAAATTTTCTAATCCGTAAACGTTGGGTTCAACGTCTTGGATGTCAAAGAAAAACTTGAAGACCTGCAACAAATCGTCCGTCAACTGGTAATCTTTCAGCAACCTGTGAGTTGGCAACACGACAAGTCCTTCTTCCTCAACGGGCACCAGATAGGACATATGGAAGTTGAACGCGGAATCCTCTGTCCAGTTGCCTTTGCTCCGCACTTCGTCGCGGTAAGCTAAGGCGCTCTCGTAGCGGTGGTGACCATCAGTTATCACCGTCGTCTTGGCGCCCAAGACACCTTGGAGAGTTTTGATTTTTTCGGGGTCAGTTACCTTCCAGACTGTATGTCTAACATTCAAAGCGTCAGTAACTTGGACTACAGGCACAGTTTTTGTGGTTTCTTCGAGGAAAGCAATTGTTTTCTTTTCTTGGTCCTGATATATCAAGAAGAGGGGTTCAAGGTCTTTCTGAACCGTGCGCAACATGTTTAAGCGGTCAGCTTTGGGTGCTTTGTAGGTGGCTTCATGTGGAAAAACTATGTTTTCGCTGTATGGGTAGAGCCGCATTGCAGCAATGATTCCTGTGCGGGCATATTTTTTGCTGTCTAAGGTGAATTCTTGACGTGAAACAAAGATTGCGGGTTGAGTTTCTCTTGCCAATACGCCCTCTTTTAGCCACTGCCCGATGCGTTGGTTGGCGACTTCGTATTTGTTTTGTTCGAGCGGTAAGATTAAGCGGCAATAGTTATAGGGGGACTTTGCGTAGTATTCTTTCTGCATTTGCGGGTCGATTTTGTCGTAGGGCTGCGTTATCAAATCTTCCGCGTTGCCTGCTTTTTGGGTGTAGCGTATGGCTTTGAAGGGTCTAACGTCAACCAAACGTTTCAGCTCACAGACTTCTCCAGCGCTTCGATAACGGCTTTAGCTATTTGGATGCTTGCCTTAAATTGGGCTTCATGCGTTTGCGCACCCATATGCGGGGTAGCGATAACGTTGTTTAAGGTGAGCAGTTTACTGTTTTTGGGCGGTTCCTCCTCAAAAACGTCGAGTGCGGCACCGGCGACTTTGCCTGAAACGAGCGCTTGGTAGAGGGCTTCTTGGTCTACTACGCCGCCTCGGGAACAGTCGACTAGCATAACACCTGTTTTCATGAGGTTGAATTCTTTTGTGGATATCATATGGCGTGTGTGGGGTGTTAGGGGGACGTGGATTGTGATGAAATCAGCTTGGGGCAACATCTCGCCCAATGGCACGAATCTATCATGGACGCATTCTTCCACTGGCAACACCTTCATGCCTAAAGCGAAGGCTAAGCGCTCAACGGTCTTACCGATGTAGCCGCAGCCGATAACGCCCAAGGCTTTGCCGTTAAGTTCATAACCCATCAATTCTTCTTTTTCCCATTTACCCTCACGTAGGCTAGTCGTTCCCTGTACGATGCTCCTCGCCAACGCCAACATGTGACCTATGGTTAGTTCTGCAACGCTCATGTAAGAAACGTGGGGCGTGTTCACAAGAGCAATACCCAAGGCTTTTGTTCTTTCAAAATCCACATTATCTAAGCCTTCCCCCGCACGCCCTATGACGCGAAGTTTTTTAGCGTTGTCGAGGAGTTCGCCCTTGACTTTGGTGGCTGACCGAACGATTAACACGTCATAGTCTGCGATAATTTTTGGCAACTCAGCCTTCGGCGAATCCCACGCTCGCGTGACTTGGTAGCCTTTTTCTTCAAGAAGCTTTATGCCATCATCAAATATTTTATCGCTGATAAGAATCTTAATGGTCACTTAAAGTCCCCAAATCTGATCAATTAAACCAATGACTTCCTTGATTCCTGCTAGGTTCCATTCGCCCATGTGTCCAATGCGGAAGGTTTTCTCAGCCATCTTACCATAGCCTCCAGAAATCAGAAATCCTTTTTCGCTGAGTTTTTGATTGAGTTCCTTGACGTTTCTGTTCTGGGTGTTCTCTATGCAGCTGACTGTTATGGATTCATAGCCCGCCTCTGGAAACATTGCAAAGTGTTTCTTTGCCCACTGCTGCGTGTATGTCGCCATATCCTTGTGGCGCTCGTAGACTTTGTCGTAGGTTTCTTCCAGCAGCAAGTCTATACGTCTATTAAGAGCATATAATAGGGAAATGTTTGGTGTGAAGGGGGTTTGGTGTTTCTTTTCAAACTCGAAAATGTCCACTAAGTCTGTGTAGGCGCCTCTGTTTGGAACCTGCTTTGCCCGTTCAATGGCTTTATCTGAAACTAATGCTATTGCTAAACCAGGTGGCAGTGCAAAGCATTTTTGGGTAGAGCCAAAAATTATGTCACATTGGAAATCTGAGGGCAAGGTTTTGTCGCCCGCCATCGATGAGACTGCATCCACGGCAAAGATGACATCAGGATGTTCTGCTTTGACCATTTTTCCGATTTCAGATATGGGATTCCGAACTCCCGTGGAGGTTTCGTTATGGCAAATAGTCAAAGTGTCATATTTGTCACTTGCTAGCTTCTCTGCAACCATGTCTGGCTTGATTGCTTTGCCCATTTCCACTTCCAAAATGTCTGTTTCTTTGCCGCATGCCTTCAGCGTTTGGGCTGCCCGCTGAGAGAAAGCGCCGTTAACGCATGCGAGGGCTTTCTGTTTTACTATACTTCGGCCGATTATGTCAAACCACAAAGTGCCCGAGGAAGTGGTAACTGTAGGTTGGCAATCGGCGGAAAGTTGGAAGAACTTGGCGAGTTTGTCGGTTATTCCGCCGTATAGTTCAGCGAACTCTTTTTCTCTATGGCCTATTAGGTAGTGAGTTTGTTCGTTGAGCATTTCCTTACTTACTTCGGTTGGACCAGGAATCAAGAGTTTCTTGTGCATGCATAAAGCCTTCAGCAAAAGAGTTGAACATTAAAATATAAGGCTTATGCGGATAAACCGTTGCCTTTTTACCTTCAATAACCCGGAATGCACAAAAAAGTCGGCAACTTTGAAAAGTCAAAATGTTTAAGTGAGAATATATATTATTAATATTTAGCAGTAGGGCTCGGTAAAGAGAGCTTACTGTCTGTTTTTTGGCATATATCGAGTTTGGCAATCTGATTCTTAAGCCCTAAAAACAAACTGCGTTTGAGAGGAAGGAGAAGCAGGGAAAAGGAGAAGGCTTCATGTTTAGGACAAAGTCAGAGGTGCTTCCAAGCCTCTTTATTATCTTACTGGGTTCTATCGACTGCGTAACCACCGTTATAGGTGTGACATATTTTGGCGCTGCCGAGCTGAACCCCTTCTTGACAGGCTTGGTGAGCACAAACATCGTGGCGTTTTTAGCCTTAAAGATTTCCGCGTCGTTTTTAATCGGTTTTACATATATCTTAGCGAAAAGAATCTTGAACAAAGCGATGGATAAAACCACTAAAGCCTTCAAGTATTCAAGCAGTTTAATAAAGGGAACCTATGCAGGCTTAACAATTCTACTTACAATTACCATCATAAACAACCTCGTAATCCTCTTAGTCTAAATTCTCTGCGCTGTAAACCAGATAAATTAATTAAAAACAGAAAAGAATGGAGCGGGAAAACGCAAATCAAATATTTATGTACTGACAAATCTAAAACATAGCGATATACCAAAGTAGAAGTAAAGAAACGCTTAATTGTGAAAGCACAGATATTAGTGGGTTTAGAGGAGAAAATAATGCCATTCAACATATTCCACAAAAAGAAACAACCAGAACAGGAACAACCAGCCGTGCCTCCTCAAGAAGAACCCGAACAAAAAACATTTGCTGAGTCCCAAGAAGGACAAAAGCAAGAAGTTGAAGATAATCCAAAGGTTGACCAAGCCCCAAGCAATATCACTCAGGAAGAGACTAAACAAGAAATAGTAAACACCGCTCAAGAAACTTCACAAGAACCAACTATCCCAGCACAGGAAACAGCACCAGAAATCACTTCGCCTGCCCCAGAGCAACCACAAGATAACATTGCCCCGCCACCAGTTGAGGAAAAACAAGCTGTTCCAGAGCCACCAATCAGCAAAACCTACCTTAAAGCCATGCCTCTAAGGGACCTAACTGACCTCGAAAACATAAAAACCGAAGTCCAAAACGGCAACATAATTATTTTGCGCGTAACACCTCTTGCAAGTAGAAGCATAGAAGATGTCAAGAGCGCAGTTAACGACCTTTTCCAGTTTGCTGAATCTATAGGCGGCGACATTGCACGTTTAGGCGAAGAACGAGTGGTCATATGTCCAAAAACGATAAGGATTTGGCGAGAGAAAACTCCAGCGCCAGTTTCCAGTGAGCCTTTACCTTCAGCAGCCTAATTTTTAGATTACAATTTTTTATTTTAGAGCAGTCGATAGGTTTCCAGAACAGATGGAACAACAGTGTTTATGCCGGCTTTGTTATCCAAAAAGTTGGCGAAATTCATGGTTTTCTGTTTTTCGCCGTGAACAACAAAGATACGCTCAGGTTTAGGTGTCAGGTGGGTCAAGTAATTAACCAGTTGGCGCCTATCAGAGTGACCTGAAAAACCTTCAACTGATTCCGTCTGCATCTTAACTGATAATGCTGCCATTTTGCCTTCATTATCCATCATAGTTACTTCGCGCACCCCCTTCTGGACACGTTTGCCCATAGTTCCTTCAATCTGGTAACTAACGAAGATAATTGTGTTCTTCTCGTTACTGGCCCAGTTCTTGAAGTACTCAATTACGGGTCCGCCTTCAAGCATGCCTGAAGTTGCAAGAACTATGCATGGTTCTCCTTCGATTATGCTTTGGCGGATACTGGGGTGCTCAACGATGGTGAAGTAGTCGCTCTTGAATGGGTTAACTTCTTCGTGGAGGATGCTGTGGCGGACTTCTCTGCCCAAGTATTCTGGGTAAGCGGTGTGGATTGCGGTGGCTTCACTTATCATGCCTTCGATGAAGACTGGGGCTTCTTTCATTAAGCCGCGTTTCATGTACCCATCGATTATGAGCATGATTTCTTGCGCTCTTCCGACTGCAGGCACTGGAATGAGCACGTTGCCCTTGCGTTCCAAGGTTTGGTTTACGATGCGTGTCATGGTTTCTTCTGCGTCAACACGAGAAGGCGTAAAGTCTTCTGAGCCACCATAGGTGCTCTCCGTAATCACGGTTTCGATACGTGGAAACTCTGTTGCGGCAGCTTCTAAAAGCATGGTTCGTGCAAACTTGTAGTCGCTGGTGTAAACGATGTTGTGTAAGCCTTCGCCGATGTGCAGATGAGCCATGGCACCGCCCAAGATGTGGCCGGAATTATGCAAGGTTAAACGTATGTCGGGGGCAATATCGGTGACTACCCCGTACCTGAGTGGAATAGTATGCAAAACACATTCGCGAACATCTTTTTGGTCATAGAATGGGGTGACGCCCTGCTTGCCAGCAACATCCAAGTAATCGAGTTGCAGCATAGTCATCAAGTTTGATGTGGGGGCTGTGCAATAAATTGGACCGTCATAACCATATTTGTAGAGGAAGGGGGCTAAACCGCAGTGGTCAAGATGGGCATGGGTGATTACTACTGCATCTAAAGAATCAAGTTGAAACTCTGGGCAATCAAAGCGTGGGAACGATTCGAAAGGTCTCTGTGAACCTGGATGAATACCGCAGTCTAAGAGTACACTGCTTTCACGTGTTTTAATGAGAAATGCGCTACGACCGACTTCTTGTGCGCCGCCCAACACAGTCATGCGTATGTCACCTACGTCGAAGGTTTTAGGTCTAAAGATACGTTCGCCTACGGTGCGCAAGATGCGTTCGCGTTCTTTGCTTTCTGAATGCAAGTAGTGGCGCATGTGAGTAATAATCTTGGATTTAATTGGCGGGCTCCGCAATACGTGAGGTCGCCATTTGGTTTTCTTTATTATTTCCTGCAAAACCGCGCCGTTTCTGCCTATAACTAAGCCTGGCTTTTTGGTTTCTATAATGATTTCGCCAAGGCTGGGGTCGAAATTAATGTCAGTTACTTCTGCTTCGGCAGGGATAAGTTCACGTGCGATTTTTTCTGCTTCCACTTCGGGAATCCGAACGGAGGGGTCGGGTCGGATAACGATTCTTTTCCTGATGACGCCGACGATTTCAGCTACAACGCTGCTTTGATCAACTAAAATTTCTGGTTTTTTAGTGTAAACGGCAAGCATGGGACCTTCATATTCGATCCTGGTTACCTCTGCTTCTCGGGGAACTTTCTGGAGAATATATTGGCTAATTTCTATTTTGTCTTTATCTTGGGTCCGTTTTTCTTGCGTTCGAGCCACTGTACTTAACTTCCTGCTTTGAGAAGTTTGCATTTCTCCTCGTCTGTTAATTCCTTGTAACCGTACTGGTCGATTACGATGATGTTGTAGTTGTTGCCGCTTGCAACGTCACGCTTCATAGCAGCGTTAACTGCCTTAGCGATGGTAGGTAACATTTCGGCGATGGGCATGCCTTCACGGTATTTGTCTTCAAGGATGCCGTAGGCGACTGGTGAACCGGAACCTGTGGAAACAGATTTTTCTTCAGTTAAGCTGCCATAGGGGTCTAGGTTGTAGACGTGTGGTCCAGTGTCATCTATGCCGCCGACCAATACCTGTGTTGAGAGGGGTACATAGCGTGCTGAGAACAAAAGGTTTGCAACTAACCTTGCGGCTGAGCTGATTGGCATGGGGCGGTTCATGTTAATCTTGTATAGGTGCGCGTTCGCGGTTAGGATGTCAACCACTCTTTGCGCGTCTGCTACGGTTCCTGCGATAGTCATGCCCATGTGGTCGTCGATTTTGTAGACTTTTTTGCCGAATTTATGAGCAACATAGTAGCCCATAGTTACTCGTGTGTCTGAAGCTAAAATTACGCCATCTTTACAGACGACACCGATTGTAGTTGTTCCTTTTAGGACTAGCTGGCTAGTTGTATTATTTTGTGACATAGTTTTGTGCTCCCTAAAACTCCGTTTCGCGGAATGCCATCCACTAGGAAGTAGCAACATCTAATCTTTCTGAGGACTTTATTAATATTTCGCCAAAGACGCCATTATCCCTGTACGCCTATTCTCCATGTAAAGACCAAGAGATACCAATACTGATACCCGACTTTCCTGAAGATCAAGGTATCAATCATAAGGGGCCTTTGTTAAACAAAAGACCGCTGATAACATTCTTCATGCCGAACAGATGTGGCTTTTCTTGAAGCAACTCGCTGTCCTTCAACGATCGGTTGATGACATATAGCGCAGAAAACATTGCCGTTTTTCTGCATTTGAATAAGAAGTCTATGATTTATCACATAGTGGTTTAACGCCATATCCCTCGCATTTCCGTGACTTCCTATTTTTAATCATCAATAAAATGGGTTTTCGTAAAATTTTCTTGACTAAAGTTAGTCAAACTTTCTTGACTAAACATTCAGACGTTGAATGCATGGGCAAATGGGACTTGAAAAAAGATTATTCACAAGGTTTTTATTGATGCTTGAAGGTTCATTTGCGAATTGGCGGGTGAGTGGATTCTCCTACCCGTTCCGCCAACCAAAAAATAAAACCCGGGAGTAGGGAGAAATGCACTTGAAAATACGTACGAAAGATTTAGCTTTAATGTCGATTTATGCTGCAGTGTATGTGGCACTAGTTGTTAGCCTCGGATTTTTATCTTATGGACTCTTGAATGTTCGAATAGCAGATTCAATGGTTGCCGCTGTACCCCTGCTAGGCATAGCAGGCGTTTTAGGTCATACCCTTGGAGTATTCATCTCCAACTTGTTCTCTCCTGCAGGCCCCATCGACCTGCTAAATACGATACCATCCTTCGTCATGGCTTTCGTCGTGTATTATACTTACAAAAAAACCAGCAATGACTACACTATAATCGGAACTTGCATCGCATACTCAGCAGTTCTAGGAACCACAGTTGGATGGATGCTCTCATACCTCTATGGATACCCATTGCTTGTCACCATTGCCTACGTAACCCTTGGAAACACCGTTGCAAGCGTCCTAATAGGATACCCACTATTCAAGGTTCTAAAGAAAACAGGTATTCAAGGATGGCTCGGAAAATAAAAAAATATGGAGCAGAAATCATGAAAGAAACCAAAAAATGCGTGATCGTTCTTAGCGGCGGTCCAGATTCAGCTGTGGTGGCGTACTGGGCAAAAAAACAGGGTTACGAATTGTACCCTATAACTTTCAACTATGGGCAAATCGCCGTAAAAGAAACCCAAGCCGCAGAAAAAATCGCCGAAAGCCTCGGCGCCAAAACAAAAATCGTTGACCTCTCCGCCCTCAAGGGAGTCTTCGGCGACGTAACCTCACTCTGCAACATCAACATTCCGATAACAGCTGAATTCAGCCAGCCCATCATCGTCCCATTCAGAAACGCCATATTTCTATCTGTAGCGGTATCCTACGCAGTTTCCGTTTGCGCTGACAAGATTTTTTACGGCGCTCACGGCTCAGACGAACCATTCTACCCCGACTGCAGACACGAATTCTACAAATCGTTCGAGACGGCGGCAAGGCTGGGCACAGGCGAAAACATCACGATTCAAGCCCCGTTCAGCGGAAAACGCAAATCCGAAGTAATCAAGGCAGGCACCGAATTAGGCGTTCCCTTTGAGTTGACATGGTCCTGCTACATAGATAACGAGAAACACTGCGGCAAATGCGAATCCTGTGTCAACCGCAAAAAAGCCTTCCAAGAAGCAGGCATAGCTGACCCCACAAAATAATAAGCCTAAACCCGAAAGAGGGATAGGTCCTAGTGGCTCTATTCTTAGCCACTATAATGTTGAAAAACTGTTGTTGTCTAAAATTATATTAGGATACAATCGCCTTTTAGGTTTAGGAAGCGACAGATAGATGGATGTTTTTGAAGCCATACAGGAGCGGCGTTCGATCCGCAGCTATGAGGACAAGCCTGTTCCAAGAGAAATGATGGAAAAGATTCTGGAGGCGGGTCGGTTGGCGCCGTCAGCCAGAAACATCGAGCCCTGGCACTTCATCGCAGTAACCGACGCCGAGAAGCGGAAAACTTTGTCTGGAGGCACATGGGCAAAGTTCCTAACGCAGGCGCCTCTTGTCATTGTTGCTTGCGGCGACAAGAAAGCATCGCCTAAATGGCACGCTATCGACGTTGCCTTAGCCGTGGAGAATATGGTGTTGACTGCCGTCAGCCTAGGTTTAGGAACATGCTGCGTAGGAAGCTTCGCCGAAAAAGATATCAAAGCCGCCCTGAAAATCCCAGACCCCCTTGAAGTCCTCGTCATGCTCTCCGTCGGCTACCCAAGCGGTAAATTGGACTTATCCAGCAAGCTCCTCAACATCGTGCGAAACAGAAAAACCCTAAGCCAAGTCGCCAGCGAAGAAGAATACGGAAAGCGTCTGGTGCCCAAGAAAATCTCTGAACTCTAAACCAGTGTCCTCTGCTTCTCAGAAGAAACCAAGCTGGAAACCCGCACACCGATAAGCCGAACTTTACGGTCTTTGCGCAGATTAGAAAACAACAATTCGTTCGCGGTTTTCTGCAAATCGCGAAGCTGGTTAGTTAAGAAAAGCAGGGTTTTGCTTCTCGTATGAGTCTCAAAGCCCTGATAGCGAATCTTAACGGTGACAGTTTTAAACAGTAAATGCTGATTAACAGTTTCCTTCAAAACATCCTCACAGAGTGTACCCAACGCTTGAAAAATAACAGTGGAGTCTGCAGTATCTTGCTCAAAGGTTGTTTCGTGGCTTACACTTTTGACGCCTAGGCGTTCTTCAACTTCACTCTTGTCGATGCCCTTCGCAGATAAATGCATCTGCAAGCCCATCACCCCAAACATCGAAGTCAAAGCCGAAGCATCATAACGCGCCAAATCGCCGATCGTGTTCACGCTCAATTCCTTGAGTTTGGCTTCGGTTTTGCGCCCCACCCACAGCAGCTTGCGAACGGGCAGGGGTTCGAGGAACTTTTCTACTTCGTTTTCCTTGACGATGGTTAAGCCGTCGGGTTTCTGGAAGTCACTGGCAACCTTAGCGACGAGTTTGTTAGGTCCCACGCCAATCGATGCAGTGATGCCCTCTTTGTCCTTAATCTCCTGCTTAATCTGCCGCGCCAACGCCGCCGCCTCAGCCCAATTCGCAACCTTCTCCGACACATCCAAAAAAGCCTCATCAATCCCCCACTGCTCAAACTTCCCAGAGTACTTACGCGCCAGCGACATGATTTCACCTGAAACCCGAATGTACAAAGGGAAATTCGGCGGCAAATAAACCGCCCGCTGACACAACCGCCAAGCCATAGAAATCGGCATACCTGAGCGCACGCCTGATGCTCTGGCTTCATAGTTGCTTGTGGATACGACGCCTCTTCCTTTGCCTTCCTTTGGATCCGAACCAACGATAACGGGTTTCCCCTTGATTTCCGGGCGCTCGCGCTCCTCAACTGCAGTGTAGAAATGATCCATGTCCAAATGGAAGATAATCCTCATCGAAGTGCATCCGCAGGCATTTACTCAAGTAACCAAATAAAGTGGTACATATGAGATTTATTTGACTTTGCAAAAATTAAAAGAGCTCAGCTGCGTGGCTTGAGTCAAGCAAAACAGCAAGCCCCACAACCAGCAGACTCATCATCCAAAAATCAGTAAGAGGCAAGAAAGCACGATAAATCGGGTTCCAAACTGAAACGAAATCGTAAATCAAAAAGTAACCCCCCACCAAAATTACAGCTATCCCAGCTAATTTTATATTGAGTTTCTTTTTTTGCCTAAAAGTTAAGCACACAAAAGCACAAACAACCGCGGCAACCAGCAGAGTCAACCAAGAATTAAAAAACCCAACCGCGCCAACCAAACCGCCCATGGTTTCCGAGGGCGAAATCGCATACACCCACATCAAACCAGATTTAACCCAAAAACCTAAAATATACATTAAAGCGGCGACACCTGCCCACTTTAGAATCGAAGAGGATTCACGGGGATTCTGCAGTTTTCGGCTAAGCATGAACAACGCTGGAAAAATCAGCGTTACCTGAAGCAGGAAGGAAATTCCTGTGTAAAAATTCAAAAATGGACTGATTGAGATCACTGAGCCGACCAAGTGGTTCATAGCGGCTGGCGAGAGCAGCAGAAAGTAGAGTGATTCAAAAAGTAAAGCGAACCGAAGCTTTCGTAGGCATCGGGGGTCTTTTCGCAAGAAGAGCACTACGCAGTTCAGGGCAAATACCGCGCCTACCAGACGCAGGCAAGTCCCAACGAAACCCGATAGCTCCTGGAGCAGGAAAAGCCCCAGTTGCAGGTTTGGTTGTGAGCTTTGTATGAAATCGGGCAGACGGGTGACTATGGTTGGGAAGTGAGAAATAAAGACTGTTGCAGTTAGCGCCAAATAGATGTTGTAGAGTAGAAACGAGATAGCAACACCCAATAGGGCTTTTCTGAGTAACGCTACACACCCAACTCCTTTTTCCAGAATACTCCAGCTAGCTGTTCACTGTTTTGTTTCAGGAATAAATGTTTTTCAATTCAACAAAGTCACATTGTTCCAAATAGAACAATAATAGCTTATTTTGTTATACAAAAGTCACAATATTTAAAAGAAATCGTAATCAATAAGAACCAACAAACAAAAAGAGAAAAAATCAATGATCAACCAAGATAATCCAAATAATAAAGCCAGATGTCCAGACTGCGAATTCGAACTAACCGTTCCATACGACACAGAGAAAGGAGAGATCCTAAGCTGTCCCGGTTGTGGGCTGGAACTTGAAGTCAAAAAAATAAGTGATGGAGGTGGATGCGTAGATCTTCAAGAGTTAACCATTGAAGGCGAAGATTGGGGCGAATAAGAGCATTCGCCAAACCATCCATATTTTTTCAAAGATTATTCCCATTTTTCATCAGGTTTTCAACTGCGGAATGGACTTAATTTAACCCAGCACATCACTATTTTTGATCGGTTTCTAGGCTTTTCTTCTTCGTTTCTTTGACTCTTTAATGAAAGCTTCCTCAACAACTTGTTCAACAGTACCTAAATCTAAAAAGTCAATGGTAATGGGGAAGTCTAGAGTGCAGGTTTCGAGCTTTTGTTTGCTTCTCATTTTAATTCAGAAGTACGTTCCCCGTTGATATAATTAGGTTTTATGAAGGCAAGATTCAGGTTAAATTATTTGGAGTCTGCGTAGTCTGTTTCATCCATGACTTCTCGTATCAACTCTACTTCTCGCACTGTCAGTTTTTTGTTGGTGGCTTTTAGGACTATGCGTTCTTGCCAGCCGCAGTCGGGGCATTCATAGCTTGGGGGGAGTATTCCTATGTGTGCCCACATGTCTCCGCTGGTGCTTTTTGCGCGTTCGATTTTGGGGCTTTTGCATCTGGGACAGACTTGGATGTCAACTTGGTACCCCTGCGCCTCAAGCTCATCGAGGGCTTCTGTGACTTCCTTTGCGTTTTGGACGACTTTTTCTTCCTGCACCTGCTCAACGATGATAAGCTGCTTTTTTTTGCGTCTTTTCTTCTGTTCTTGAGTTTCCACCATTTCTTGTCGCCTTACAGTTCTGATTTATGCTCAGCCTATATTCAGTTTACCCATGAAGGGTAGAAAAGCGTAACTTATTATGATCCTCATAGTGGTTCTATGCAGAAACGATAGAGGGTAGTCAAAGCGGGTTAATGCCCTGAGTGAGTGAAAAGTATCTGGGTTCCGCATTGGGGGCATACATGATAGATTACTATTTTTTGTTTGTTGCATTTGGGTTTCATTTCTATATAACATGTCGGGCACAGGGGTGCTTTGTCAGTCATTGAGCTCATCAAAGTTTATGCTCCATTTGCCGATATAACTGTTGCCCAGAAAAACCCCGAAATTCCCCACAAATGTCCCATATAAACCGTTTCACTCAAATAAACGTGCATACCACAAACAATTAACACCTGCACTCGACAGAGCAAAAAAACAGAAGAATACACCAAAACTGAAGAGTTCACACAAATAAAAAAATTACGAGCCCACCTACACCAAACAAAAAGACAAAACAAAAACACAAGATTATTTCAACAAATTATGAGTTACCATGCATAGGCCAAACACTACACTTCACACTTACACCGAAAGATGCGTTTC
>CAVTBV010000014.1:0-164598 GCA_963733095.1 Candidatus Bathyarchaeota archaeon | reverse complement strand
AAATGGGCGGTTGAAAAACTAAACAACATCCTGGACGTAATCAAAATAGGATAACAGCGGCAGGACGTTACCTCCAAGATTTATTGGACCCTCCCAATTATAGCAGTCTACTTAAGAAGAACTCAAAATATTAGATCAGTGGAGCCGTATGTTTGGAGACCGAAACACAACTATGGCTAAATAACTAGTACCTCAGTCATATAATCTGAGAATTTGCTCTTTTTGCTACATGTTTGAACATAAGACTTTAGCTTTAATTCTTTCATTTTTCCACATAGTAGTTGGCAACGTTATTATGCGCAAACGCATGATTTAAGACTTGAAGGATTGAAGTGTATTTTATGTCCGAAAATTATTCTAAAATAAATATAGAAAAGGTTAGGCAACTTCGTCCATTAAAAATTGACTACACCAAAGTTCACAACTTAGAATACGTCAACAAAGAGAAACAGCCACCCCAGACGTTCGCTCAATACCGCGCAATTGTTCCACCAGCGCCAATATCAATCCAAGAGCAGGCCAGACCCATATTTTCGACAGACCTGCGATATCTGCAAAACTACTCGGCAATCAATTTTTCCAAAGGAAAAATGCTTGTCATAATCAACAGTGCCCTTTACCCACAAATAAAAGGCGCAATCGACCAATATATCAAAGATGTCGCCTACGAAGGATATTTTGTAACTGTATATCTTGTTAGCAATGGCTCCCCAGCTGAACTACGCAATTTCATCATAGGCAAACAGCCAATTGCAGGCGCCCTCATGATTGGCAACTTACCAGTTGCATGGTTCGAGATGGCAGATGACTTTCACGGCCCAGCAGAGTTCCCATGCGACCTATACTATATGGACCTTAACGGCGTCTGGAATGACCCTGACAACGATGGCAAATTCAGCGAGCACCCCACAAACGTACAACCCGAAATCTGGGTAGGACGTCTCTACACTCCCACTTCTAACGGCAATGACGCAGCTTTAATCAACGATTACTTTAACCGCAACCATAAATACAGAAAAGGCCTCTTAGGCTGCATAAACACTGCTCTTGCTTTCGTAGATGACCCTTGGCAGGGATTTGGTGACTGCGCATTTGATTACATGTTTCCATCTGCCAACGTCGAGACAATAACAGACCCGGCGCAGACTAATGTGAGCAGATACAAAGGCGAAATCAACCAGTACCGTGCTTGGGCTCAAGTTTGCTCACACTCTAACCCTTGGCTCCATAGTTTCTTAATTCCAAACGCATCAACGGAATATGTGCAAAACACCTACTTACGTGATGTTAATCCACCCAACGCCTTCTTCTACAACTTGTTCGCTTGTAGCAATGCTTTGTTCACGCAATCCGACTACATGGCAGGCTGGTATATTTTCGATAAAAGTGGAGGCTCAATCTGTAACGGGCTTGCAGCCATAGGAAGCACCAAGTCAGGTTCAATGCAGATTTTCGAGAATTTCTATGGTTCTATGGCAACTGGGAAAACCATCGGCGAAGCCTATGTTGCCTGGTGGAAAGCATTAGGCACAACACATGACCTTGGCATGCGGCAATGGTATTATGGTCTAACACTTCTAGGTGACCCAACCATAAACTGGTGGAGCGGCGCTGTTCCAACACAAATTGACCCCCCAGAGGGCGACGTCTTCGACCACTATCCGCGTATGATGAACCTGCGTTGGAATCCAGTAAACCTTTTGAATGTAGGCGTGTCTTACCAAGTTGAAATTGACGCATTTCATGCTGTCGTTGCTGGTCAATGGGCTGCTGAATCAGGCAAAACTTTCCTTGTTTCAGGAACGTTCAGCGCAACCAACTATGAACACATGTTTGTAGGTATGCAAAGGGGTCGTTGGCGAGTAAGAGCAAAAGTTGGAAGCGTTGTCTGCCCTTGGAGTGATTGGCGCTACTTCCAATTCAAAGTTTAACCACTAAAGCAACCGACTGGACTATAATACCCCCTTTTTCTTTTATATAAAATGAAGGCAACTTTTGATGACAATAGGGAATAAAGAAATCGAATCAATCACAGGCTATTACCGTATCATCGAAAACCCATGTACAACGGTACCGTGCTTGCCAGGGTTGGCATACGCAGTTATTGCAAACAACGTTCGCTACTACCTCACAGTAAATGACCACCTGCAAACCATGCCCCGCTCTTGGGGCGATTACACGCCTAGCATAAACGATTTGGTTACAGTCAAGGGATATAAGCGAGAGAAAAAAGACATTTCAGGCAATACATTTCATACAATAGAAACAATTGAACTTAGCCGAAAGTAAGCGCCCATCCCTTTTTTGCTAAATATGTCAGCGCCAATTATAAAAATTCTCTAACAAAGAAACGGCTAACGGTAATCTTTCATCGACGACCCTTCCGCAGCAATTTGTGTCCAACCGCCCAATAACTTGTGTGATAATCAACCGGTCCTTGGGTGTTAATGGATGGCTAACCTTTTTGATAATCTAAATTCCCAGCAGCAAGACGCACTCTACTATTTCGAAACCGACATAACCGCAAACTTGGGAAACCTTGTGAACTATTGTCCTGATGCTTCGTTGGATGCAGGTAAAATCCATATGCGTAGGGATTGGGGTTTGCCTTAGGGTTCGACCTTGATAAGTTGAAGATTGATTAAGTGAAGAAAAAACATGGCAAAAAGTTAGAACCGCATGAACGGGAAAATCCGTCAGAGTTCTATAAAAAATAACTGCACGAAAGTACATCAGAGCGCGAAATTTTACATTTTTGAACTCATTAAACTTGAGCGGCTATTCTCGGAATCACAGAAGCAAGCCAAACGCTAAGAATGTACATCACTAACAGAAGACACTATGTACCCTTTCCCTTTTCTAAATGGTACAAGGAAACGAATCGCTCCTCAAACTCTCAGGAATTTTCACTTGACTTATCTACATTATTGAAACTCTTGGTACACAACGAACTGGATTTAGACTTACAGCAAGTTGTGTAAGTCAGGAATAAAATGTTCTAGAAACCCACTTCAATATTCTCACAAACTTAGATTTCTATCCAAAAAATCACAAAATTTTCATCATATTAAAAAAATTAATTATCATTTTTTGTTGTCAGCACCTACTTGCCAATCAGTCATATAAGTCAACACAACGCATACTTGAGCCATTGGACAACAACATTGTGTAAACTCTGTTTCGTTCAATAAAAAATGAATGGAGAAAAGAAAAATGCTAAAAACAAAAAGAAAATTATGCTCAAAAACCGCGATTACACTCATCTTGATTTGCATGTTTGCCACAGGTACATTGATGGCATTTACCCCAACTGCTAACGCAATAGACTTTCCCACTTGGATAATAGCTAGCGCCACCCCAGATCCTGTGGGCGTAGGTCAACCCGTCTACATTAACGCATTCATGACTAAACCAAATCAAGGAGCGAGCATGGGCACTGCAGGAACTCGATTTGAAGATCTGTCGATAGTAATTACAAGCCCCGATGGAACTAAACAAACTGAGGGACCAAAACAAGCTGACGCTACAGGAGGAATATTCATGACTTACTATCCAACCCTAACAGGCAACTACACTGTACAGGCGTTTTACCCAGGACAAAACATCACAACAACCAACAAATACCTCGGATCAGAAAGCACAATTGTAACATTCACCGTACAGCAAGAGCCAATACCGACAACTGCCCAAAATCCACTACCCACTGAATACTGGTCTCGACCAATATACTCAACAAACTTTGATTGGGGTGCACAACTTGGCTCGAACTGGTGGGGACTAGGCGGACCCTCGTTTAGCCAAACTGGAGGCTACGATGCTCAAGGAAACGTCCAACCATACGGTCAAGCCCCAAGAAGCGCACACATACTCTGGACCATGCCAACAACGTTTGGTGGGCAACCAGGCGGCGAAATCACATCTGATCAAGAAAGTCAGTTTACCTCAAGCTCCATACTAAAGAACCACTTCAACCCAATTATTGTCTCTGGAGTGCTTATATTCCAAGAATTTCGTGCCGCAAATAACCCTTCAGGCATCGACAATCCATTGGTATGGAAAGCTATAGACTTAAAAACAGGTGAATTACTGTGGGAAAAACAACGCGGAATTACAAACAACGAAGACATTATCTGGGGTCAAATACAGAAATTCCATACAATTCAGGAATACGGTTCCTTTGCAACTTTCTGGTCCTCTGGCTCTGGAGGAATGCTCTATGTGTATGACGCATTCACTGGAGATCACATGGCAAATGTTACTAACGCACCCGCAGCACCCATGCTAGGCACCAGATCAGGCATAGTGGATTCTTGGGATTACAATACCTTAGGAAGCATATTACGCTATTACACTAGCGGCTCTGGGAGTTCAACCGAACTTGTCTGCTGGAACTCATCAAAACTCTTCACAAATGGTGCATCTGGACAGAGAAACTGGACTAGCGGAATTGAATGGTCAATCAACATAGCTAATACATACCCCGCTGGAACACCCACCTCCATTGGTACAATTTCCGTTTCTGATAAAGCAACTGGCGAAGGCGTAATACTTCTGCGTTCTGCACCTACAGCAATTGCCTACACATCTTCAGGCTACCAGGTCACTGCAGGCATCAACATAAAAACAGGTGCATTACTATGGGGTCCACTAAACCAATCAATACCGCAGTATCAAGATGTCACCATGGTTGCATCAGGAGAGAACGTCTTTATCCTACACAACAAAGACACCAATGAAGCATATGGCTACTCTCTTAACAGTGGACTGCAGATTTGGGGCCCAGTAAAGCTTAGCGGAAACGCTTTCAGCTATCTTTCAAGAGGAGCAGAAATAGCTTATGGCCAAGTTTACATTTGGGACTTCGGCGGCTTTGTACATGCTCTTGATCTTCAAACAGGCAAGATTAACTGGGTATTTACACGTGGAAGCGCTGGATACGATAACCCCTACGGCATATGGCCAATTTGGCACTTTGGGTCGCAAAGTATGGGCGACGGAATGTTATTCCTCTCAGAGAGTCGAATGTACGATCCTCCAATGAGTCCAGGATACCATCGTCTCGCCATAAACTGTACTACTGGAGAATTAGTGTGGAAAATAGAAAGCTTCAGTGGACGTGCACCGGGTGCTATTGCAGATGGTATGATGGTTCAGTGGAATAGCTACGATAAACAACTAGATGTATTTGGGCAGGGTCAAACCGCCACAACAGTCTCAGTCGCCAACAAATTCTCAATAGATGGCACAAAAGTACTAGCAGAAGGCACCGTTACAGACCAATCTCCAGGCACAAAGAATTCAGACAGGATTGCACGTTTTCCAGCTGGAGTTCCAGTTGTCTCAGAAGAAAGCCAAGAAGCTTGGATGGAGTACGTGTACATGCAACAGCCACGACCCACAAATGCCACAGGTGTTGACATCATCTTAAGCGTGATTGATCCAAACAACAATGCATACCAAGTTGGTACAGCTACCTCTGACGCAAACGGCAACTACCACATGACCTTTGCGCCGGAAGTTCCAGGAGAATACACCCTCATCGCCACGTTCCCAGGATCCACATCTTACTATAGCTCATCAGCAGAAACCGCTTTCGTTGTTGAAGACGCACCAACGCCATCACCGAACGCAGAAACTGTGCAACCTCCTCCAACTGAAATGTACATAACAGGAGCCACTGCAGCTATCATTACTGCAATCGCTATAGTTGGTGCTCTAATACTTCTCACAGTAAAGAAGCGACCATAAAAAGCCAACAACTACAAACTATCTTTCCCCTTTTTTAGTTTTTTAAAATTATTGGAGAAAAAGAGTTGGGGCTGAGTGTGCTCTGGCTAGAATTTACGAATTTAGCACAATCGTGAATTGCAATTAGCATTTTTCTTACTCCTAAAAGTCTCCAGAGTCTCAGCAAACCCTATTTGTCCAAAAAGACCATTCACTTATCAGAGTATTGAAGTGAGAACTATTTTGTTGAAATCGTGCCATAATTTGCTTAGCGCACGCAAGTCACTAACCCTTACGTTGATAGTTGCTACCTTACAACTGCTTTGCAGGAAGCAAGAGATAGGCGAGTGAATGTCCGAATCGTTACAAGAAGACCGACAAAGGACAAGAATGACATTTCGAAATTAGAGTGTCACGCAACTTTGAGGAAAAAAAGGAGTCACTATTCATTATATTTATACAATTCACTCCAAAGTCATTTTAATAGACCGCAAAATGGCGATATTATCTTAAATGAATCTATACAGTGGTTCAGCTGGAGGAGGCGTGCTGGAAGCTGGAATTGTCTCCTTTGAAGGCAAGGTTGTAGACTCCATAACCAAATACATTACTGATTTGCTAGAAAAAACAGAATCCCCCGACATAACATCCTACAACAAATATTGGGGACACCGCTGATTTCAGATAACAATTACTTTTGATAGGTTGAATCCTCAGCAGAACGACGCGGCAATGGAGATTGCTGCTTTTGACAATTAAGCCTCAAAGAACGCCAACTTTATATTCTAACCAAAAAATTGGTTTAAAGATTGAGGATAAAGGCAAATAACGTCACTTTTATTCAGAATGACGAGAAATCATATTTAGAGATTGTCTCTTCCTTTGCCTGACTTTTTTCCTGGGTTTTTGCTGGGTAATCCGGCTTTGCCTTTGGGCAATTTTTCACCTCCAACTCCACGGGGGGTGGGGTTGACGGAGACGGGAAACCTCCGTCGCAAAAGAAGGGAAACTCCTTAGCGCATAACCTTAGAGGCTGCGATCGGGGAAAAACAGCACAATAGCCTTCTCAAAGGTGTCCAAATCTTTGCCCAGAGTTTAGGAGCAATTAAGGATGCAAAACCTTAAAACTGAATTCGCTTGATTAGAACGCAGTAATTCTTATGTTGAGACAACTACCATTACCTCCACCACCTCCATCTTCTAGTAAAAGTCGTAATAAATTATGGATTATTATTGGGGTTGTGAACCCAATCCAGACCAGACTTTGTGAAATAAAACGAAAAAACAATCGCTAACTAAACAGCTCTATTTTCAATTGAAATAGGGTTCTGTAAAAAATGTTCTCTCTCTTTTGATGCGTTTGAGGCATTCTGCATAAAATATTAATACTCAATCATACATATACTAATCCGCAAGAATTGTCGATGTTCCAAAGTTTTCCCATTAAAAAAATTATTTTTGGGGGAAAAACGGTGATTGTTAGAGCCGGATTAATTAGAAACATCAAAGTTGTTACCAAAGACAATAAATCCCTTGGCACCCTCGTCAACATCATTTTCAGCACTAACCCGAAATTACTCGGACGGGCAAAAATTCTTATTTTTCCTGACTTGGTGAACTCGCTGAAAGAAGAATTGATTGATGCGGTTATTGAAGTAGCAGGCAATAGCATAGCAGATAACATAAATGTTAAGTCCGCTAAAAAAACTATAGAAAACACAACCAACAAAGTGAACGAACTTGTCAAGCGGGGCTTTAGCAAAGAAGAAGCAGAAAGAATCGCCAAGTTCTACCTCGTTCCAATTACTAAAGTTTCGGCTATAAAAGAAAGACAGCAACTAGTCTTGAACGAAGCCTTCCAAGATATCGATTCGGACTTTTGCTTCACAGATAAGCAATCAATCTCCGAAGAAGAGAAAGCCTTCTACTGCGGTGGTGCGCCAAATGACGGTCGGTTGTGGTCATGCTCCCTAAACCTCACTCATATGCAGAATTTGCCGGTGGAAGATCCAAGCGGAGAAGGCGGCGAAATCGAGAGCATTGAGATGGACACTTCCGCTGGTATAGTGAAAAATCTAATTGTTTCAACTGTAGGCGAATCTGCAGGAAGGTACCTTGTTAACTTAAAAGAATTTGACTTCACGAAAATGGCAAGTTCAAAAGCCTTCAAAGACTGCGATTTGTGTTCCTAACTAACTAAAGCCTTCGTCGGAGACTGAAACCGAACAGCTCCTCAAAATAACACAGATATCAAGAAGACGCAATCAAACTCGCATCTCATTTACCTCGAAAGGAGAATAGAATATGAGTAAAGAAAGAGGTAAACCAACGATAACCCCAATTGAAGCCCAAATAAGGGCGAATCTTGGGGCAGAAGCATCAGCAGCGAGCATACACCCAACAAGAACAACGAGATTTGCTCCTTACTCTACTCGAGTCTTCAAAAAAATATGCGCTTCTCCTTTGACTCTGCGAAAAAATAAAAGCGGGATGCACAGAAAAATCTTAGGATACGTTATTCTGTTTCTTATCTGCATATCTATTGCTCTAGTAATGACACCCTCGGTGGTTGAGGCTGCTAATTTTTCAACCAACGCATACATTTGGGTAGAGCCTTCAATTATCGGTGTTGGCCAAAAAGTCGAGATTTCGATGTCGGTTTACCCATTCCCTCCAACCGGGAATGTTTTCCATAATTACAGAGTTATCATTACGAAACCTGATGGAGTTAATGAAACATTAGGGCCTTTCTCGTCTGACACTACAGGATTTGCAGCCACACAATATGTGGCACAACAAGTTGGCACCTTCCACGCGCAGTTTTTTTTTCAAAGAGAAGTTTTCAATGGAGGAGATAGCTACAACGCCAGCGTTAGTAGCTCCACAACGTTCATTGTACAACAAAACCCTGTGAGTATGCATTTGACTATTGCTATTTCGGGTTCAGGTTCCACTAACCCCGTTCCAGGCGTTTATAGTTACAACCCCGGCGACAACGTTTCAGTTACTGCTCTGCCCGCTCCTGGCTGGATTTTTTCATACTGGGGAGATGAAAGCGACTCCAATCCGTACAACCTGACGATGTTTGCAGACAAGTATTTGGAAGCATATTTCACACAGATTCAATACAGTTTAAACAACACAGTCACCGGTTCAGGCACCATCAATCCCTCTCCTGGAATCCATCAATATGCATCAGGTACAGTTGTGAATGTAAGTGCGACCCCCAATTCAGGATGGATGCTTAGTTCCTTGATGCTAAACGGTGTTAACGTTGGTTCTGCTAGTCCTTACTACTTATTGATGGATGCTAACAAGACTTTGACGGCTGTGTTCACACCGATCCCCTCCAGTTTGAACATCACAGTTACCGGTTCAGGAACCACTAATCCTGCTCTTGGAATACATCAATACACACCGGGTACGGTTGTGAGCGTCAATGCAATCCCTGGTTCGGGATGGAGTTTTGGCTACTGGATGCTAAACGGAGTGAATGTTAGTTCTTTTAGTCCTTACTCTGTAACAATGGATGCAAATAAGACCTTGACAGCAGTTTTCACACAAAATCTCTACAGCTTGAACATCACAGTTACCGGTTCAGGAACCACTAATCCAACACCCGGAGTTCACCAATACCTATCAGGCACAATCGTGAGTGCCAGCGCCACCCCAACATCAGGATGGACCCTTAGTTCCTGGACCTTAAACGGAGTCAATGTGGGGTCCGGCAATCCATACTCCGTAACGATGGATGCCAACAAGACTTTAACAGCAGTGTTCGTTCCGATTCAGTACAGGTTGACCACATCAGTTAGCGGTTCGGGTACCATTAGTCCTGCTCCTGGAAGCTACCAATATCAATCAGGTGCAGTTGTGAATGTAACCGCAACCCCTAGTTCAGGATGGATGCTTAGCTCCCTGGTGCTTAACGGTGTTAATGTTAGTTCTGTTAGTCCTTACTACCTGTCGATGGATTCTAACGATTCCTTGACAGCAGTGTTCACCCAAATCCCATACACTTTGAACATCTCGGTCACCGGCTCAGGAACCACGAATCCTACACCTGCCGTTCGCCAATACCTATCAGGTACAGTAGTAGGCGTCAGTGCCATCCCGTCATCTGGATGGACACTAAGTAGCTGGATGCTAAACGGAGTAAACGAAGGCATCAATAGTCCTTGCACCGTAACAATGGATGCCGACAAAACCCTCACAGCTGTATTCACACAACAACCTGCCTACACCTTAAGCACTGTAGTGTCTGGCTCAGGCAACATCAGCCCTGACCCTGGAGGCCACCAATATGCGGCAGGCACAGCTGTAAGCGTTAGTGCGGCTCCAGCTTCAGGTTGGACATTCAGTTACTGGCTGCTCAACGGGGTCAACGTTGGTAGCACTTCTACCTACACCGTTTCAATGAACGCTGACAATACATTAACAGCGGTATTCAAGCAACAGCCCCCCTTAACAGCTCAACTGACTATTAGCGTCCAAGGATCTGGCAGCACCAGCCCAGCCGTCGGCAATCACACTTATGACTTAGGCAGCACTCTGCAGGTTGCAGCTCAACCCAATGCAAACTGGAGCTTTAGCTGTTGGCTGCTCAACAACAATAACGTCAGCCAAGCACTCACCTACTTGGTGACGATAAACGGTAATCAATCCTTAGACGCCGTATTCCAACAGAACAATTTACCTCCAATCGCCGTGATCGATTCCATCGGACCCAGTTCAGCCACTGTTGGACAACAAGTTACCCTAAATGGTCACGGAGATGACATCGACGGCGTCATCACAGGGTACCGCTGGATCTCAAACATCGATGGGTTCCTTAGCACTTTGCCCAGTTTCTCCAGCAGTAATCTCTCAGTGGGAACACACAGGATTTCCTTCCAAGTGCAAGACAACAACGGAGACTGGTCAATTAAAAGCGAACAAGCCATAACGATTGAAGAATCAACGTCTCTGAGTCTAGTGGCGATTTCAGTTGCCGCAGTGGCAGGATCAATAAGCCTAACCGGTGGCCTGATTCTTTTCCGAGGCAAACTGAGCAATTTTTTCAGATCCAAAGGTAGATTCAAAAAAAACACCGATAACGAAAACCAAAAAGAAAAAGAAGAAAAGAAGAAAAAGAAAAAGCAGAAAGAAAAAAATTCCCTAGAATTGAATGCGACTCTATCCCCAAGAATAATGGAATCAAAACCATATGATGCCCAAATCAACGTAAAAAACACAGGCAACTCTAACGTAAAAGACATCGTGATTAGGGCTCAGGCAACACCTGGAATTTTAATAAGCAGAAACGAAAGAACAATACGCTCTCTTAAAGCGGGCAAAAATTCTAACCAAGTTTTTCAATTTCAAGGTGAAAAAAACATAGACAGAGGACACTATGTTCTAAGATTTGACATGAAGAGTCAAGTAACTTCAGAACAGACCAAGAGCGCCTTCACGAGAGCCGTTAAAATCGGTTTTCTATCCAACCAGAAAAACTCACAACAAGAAGTGTACAAGCGCTGGTTAAGCAAACATTCCTACGCTTGGGATGAACTAAATGATGCAGATGACCTGTGCAATTGCCTTTTGAACTATAATTTACTGATCCTTTCTCCTGAAGTAGAACTGAAAAAGCAGTGGGAAAACAACATCGTAAAATTCGTCAAAAGCGGTCAATCCCTGCTAATCCTCAGCAGCAATATGTTGGCTCGACCAGAATCCTTGGCGAATGCGTTAGGATACGCAGACATGAACTATGAGGTTGTCAATTCCAGTCAACTGCCCATAAGAGTACTCAATCAACATCCCATTGTTTCAGAATTTAGCCCAGGAGAACAACTAAACCTGAAGAACTGCACAGGCGATGTGTGCGTCTCCAAGAACAGCACAGGCATCGTCGTCGCAGAATATCCCAGCGTCAACGGGAAGCCCAACATACCAGCCATCATAGCTAAAGAGGATAAAGGAAAGGTAGTCTACTTCAACTTCCACGCCCCACCACAATTCGACACTCTGCTAAAAAACACCATAGAATGGCTTCTGGAAACGACAGAAAATCCCCAACAATGACAGCTAAGAGCTCTGCAAGTTGATTAGAGATTCATAAAGCATAAGCCTTAAGAACCGAACTAAATCAGGAACGCAATGACGACGCCTGATTCAATCCCTAATCGTAGAAGTGACTTTATCTTCCACTTTTTAGGCCTTAGCTGCATAGGCGGCGCAATAATCCTCCAAGTTGTGATGTTTTCAAGCATTCTTTTCCAAGGATACTTTCGGGGGGTGGAGAATAATCCAACTATTCTCGCGTTCGAAATTGTGCTTACAGCCTACGGGTTTCTTTATTTTATATACATGTATCAGCGGTTGATCCGCTCGTTCAAACAAACGCTAACCAACAGAAAAAAATAGCATTTTCTTTTAATACCTAAAGAGAATTTCCTACGAGTTCTTAGGGTTAGCCACAATTCTTTCTTGCCAACCTCCAGGCATATTTTCTGTCACCAACTCCTCAAAGTGAGCTAGAAAATATTTGATTTGAATTGAGATTTATTTTAATAAAAAGCGCTAAGGCGCTATTTAATTTGAGGCATCAGAGGCTGCAAGCTATAGTGAGGGTGTTTGGGGCGTGTTTTTCTGAATGTAATCTTCCACCTGTTGCCCAGTTGCTTTTTGGAGATTCATAGATCACTATTTGGCCGGCTTCTTTTGGCACGCCCAAGTTTTCAAAAACATTAGCTATTGTTTCAATTATTTTCTTGCATCTTTTAGTTAATTTAAAGATAGTTCATTTGGATTTGTTAAGTCATATGGCTGTACTTCGATTGGTTGAGCGTATTTCGGGAAAACAACTCTTTTTTCCAAATGTGTCCTCAAATTGGTTGGGGTTGTGGTGTGAATTGGAACTATTTTGGCTGGTTGATTCTCGTATTAGTTCTTTGAGTTCTGGTTTGAAGCAGGTCCTGAAAGGTGGCTTTTGAGAAAATGGATTTTGTTGCTGATTCCTCTGTAGAACGTAAGCTTAGCACTTCTTTTTGGAGGGAATGCGGCTTGAAGAGTTTACAAGGGATGTTATTGGTAGAGCTAAAGACGAAATCTTAGTGGCTAACCCTTTACGTTGAGTGTTGCTACCTTACAGCTGCTTTGCAGGAAGCAAGAGATAGGAGGAACTTGTACGGTGGTTCAGCAGGAGGAGGCGTCTTAGAAGCTGGAATAATCTCCTTTGAAAGCAAGGTTGTAGACTCCATAACAAAATATATTACTGATTTGCTGGAGAAAACGGAATCTCCCGACATAACATCATACAACAAGTATTGGGGACACCGCTGATTTTAGATAACAATCACACAATTGAATCCTCAAAAGAATGAAGCTGAGAGGAGATTGGGACTCCATACCTGAACTGTTTTAGTTTTGACTTAAATTCTAAATTTGCAGTCTTGATATGGGTCATTTCAACAATCATTTTTTACAATTATTCGCCTAGCTGTTTTTGGTTTAAACCTAAATATTATTAGAAAAATCAAGAAGACGGTTATTCAGCACACGTTGCGAACCAAAAAGCTATCAAACATGTTTTTTCTTACCTTTTTTTCTCATTGCTTTGATGCCGATGGCGATTGTTTTTGCTTTTCCTGTTAGACCTCCTTTAAAGCTAGCATTAGTCATTTCCCTATAGTCGTTCTTAGATATTGGGACATCACTAATAGTGTGCATTGTTTCAGGAGATATTGTTCCATTAACCAACTCAGCACCAGCTTGCCTAACTGCTTCAATATTGTCATCAAGCAAATGTGGAACGTTTGTCGCCCCAGCAGCTGGGATTAGAACTTCGCCAGCCCAAGTTAATCCAAAGTGCATCATAATCTTCTTAAAATGTTCACTCATTAAAGTAAAATTCTCCATGTCGGGAAAACCACAGGTTGAAACCAAGACTCCTTTTGCCTTAGGTGAATAGCGCTGAGGGTGATTAGTTATCCCATTATCCATTAAAATCTGGGAAGAGTCCAAGTTTACGAAGAACCTATCTATCACATTTTTTACTGTGGCGGGAAAACCAAAAACGTAGACTGGTGCAGCGATGATAAAGTAGTCACATTTTTTATAAACATCGTATATTGATTGAAAATCATCTTTTTGGACGCATTCACCTTTGTTCTTTCCCTGCCAGCAGCTCCAACAGCTTGTGCAGGGTCCAATCTTCATCTTATGCGGGTAAAACTTGTGAACTTCCACATCACCCATTCCTTTAAGCAATGTGTCTAAAATTTTTTCAGTAAAAGAGGGACTTCTAAGAGAACCCGATATTGCCAAAACTGTTGAGGTCTTTTTGTCTGAAGTTATTATCGTGACTTCCAATTAGGTAAACTCTTTTTATCCACTTTTTAAGTTTACTCTTCATTAAACTACCTATCAACAAAACGCTGTGATTTTAATGCGCATTTCATAAATACAATCCCAATTAACTTACCTCTTGATAAACTCAAAATATAGTAGCGTTTAATTTCCCCACCTTAGCTTTGTGTAAACTGTAGCTTGGCGTTTAGTGCATAATTATCGCAGTATTTACAAACATAATTCTTAAATAAGTTGCAAGAAAGCTCCGGCATAATTGTTTGCTTCTTTTAGCATAAAGCAAATTTAACAAAATTTCTGAGCAGTACAAATTGTTTTCATCGTAGGGCACAATCTTATGCTTAGAATTTTCTTTGTGAACGCTTAGTATTTTCTCTGTTGTCTCGTCGAGAAAACATTCGTGAATCGACTGATTCGTAGTCTCCATGAAATTCTCGTTTTTCAAGCCCACACACACAACAAAAGAAACCGCCCTGTGCACCCCTAAGTACTGCACCACCACAACGGGAACATCTGCCAGCACTACTGTTCCTATACGACATTTAGCTCTACAAGCCAGATAGTCTAGAAGACATATTTAATTTTTAGTATTTTGATTTAATTATGCAGATTATAGTGAGGGTGTTTGGGCGTGTTTTTCTGAATGCAACACTCCGCCCGTTGCCCAGTTGCTTTTTGGAGCTTCATAGATCACTATGTGGACTGCGTCTTTTGGTACGCCCATTTCTTCGAAGACTTTGGTTATTCCTTCAACGGTTTTCTTTTTGTTTTCAGGAGTCATTCCTTCCCAAACAGAAACTTGAACAATCGGCATACATTCAACCTCAAATAGTTGTGAGTTACCGTCCGATTAATATGTTCTTAGAAAAGCGTTGCTCACCGAATTTGCAAGAGTTTTTTTATAAGCGAGTGATATCCTACCTGTGCCCAATTATTCCAAAAAACCACTCCTAACAGCTACCGATGAGGAGTATACTATGCTGATCGAGGTCAGCGAAGAATTTGAGAAACAAAAAACCGACAAAACAGCTCGCGAGCGGAACGGAAGCCCAGCGGAAACAGTCTTACGCAATCACCTTATTAGAAGAAGCCTTAATTTGTCAATGATTCCAAACGTCAAGATTCAAGGATCTAAAATCAAAAATGATTTGCTGCTCTTGAAAAACGGTGTAGACCCAAACCAAGAAACAGCCCCATCTAGCCAAGTGAAGATAGTGATAGAGGTTAAGAACAACGCTGTCGGCGGCAAGACTTTGGAGAGCGGAAAACGCGAAGACTCCAACAAGGTGCTGCGGGTTAAATTCAATGAACTTGAAGCAACTGCCAAGGTGCGGAATTTTGCTGTTGTCGTTCTCTCTGAAACGCTTCTTCCACCGGGAGGTCCCTACAAATGGCGATTTAAAGAAGAAGCTATTGGAAAACAAAACTGCAAAGTCTTTACCTTAGTGGCGCGTCAGCTGTATCCTCCTGGCGGACTTTACGTCAAGTCGACCATAGAAGAAATGCTTCAGAGGGGGCAGATGAGAAAAACCGGAGAATTCCAACGGCTAATCAAATACCTTAAATGCTTGTAGAGAGTCTTTGGCAAGACCATCACAGGGTATGCGATACCTGATTTCCTCGAACGTCTTGTGTCAGAATCGCCATGTTGTTTTGCATAGCGAATGCCGCTATCTTCTTGTCAGCTGGCCTCTGAGGTTGACATCTGCTAAGGTAACTATTTCAAAGCCCTTATGCTTGAGCCAGTCCAGGGCACGTTTTGCTATATTTTGGTCGACGAGGATTTTCGCCAAAGACGCGACTTCCTCTGCGCTCAAACAGGAATAACTTCTTCGCGACCAAGGCATTCGGACGCGTATAAGAGGCAGCTTTAATGTCTTCCTTCTTCAGATCCGAGTAATCATTTAGTATTCAACTTCTGATGCCCCATTTGCCAAGAGTTGAACAATCAGCTGCACCGTGATACGGGTACCCTTAATGACTGGTTTACCAACCATAACTTCAGGGTCTATCGTTATTCTATCCATCAGCTCCCATTCAAACCACCTGTTTTACTACCAGCACCTTTTGGATATTTGTCTGCCGCTTTACAATGTTTTGGAGTAAATTGCAAAGTTATTTAAATAAGAAGTAGACAAGAGGGAATCTGCAAGAAGTATTTTCATACTTTTTGACCTAAATTAAAGGAAAGGAAAAATAAAATGGAAAAACTAAAAAATAAAACTATGGCTATTTTGATTGCTTTGCTTTTAACAATTTCTATGGGAACTTCAATGATTCTATTACCCAGCACTAATGCACATACACCAGCATGGCAAATTCCAACTTATGCCTTTGTTAACGTTGCGCCAAACCCTGCAGGTCTCGGTCAAACAGTTACAGTTGGCATGTGGCTTCAAATACCACCACCCACGGCACTCGCCGCAACTGGCGACAGATGGCACAATTTCAAACTGACAATTACAAGTCCTGATGGAACCACACAAACGCTAGGGCCATTTACATCTGATGACACAGGAGGAACATACACAACATTCACGCCAACCCAACTCGGAAACTACTCATTTGTGTTTAATTTTCCAGGCCAAACACTGACCGGTGAAAACGGAGGATTTGGTCCATATATTGGCGATTATTTTGAGGCCTCCACCAGTGAAACAGCACATTGCACAGTGCAAGCAGAGGCAATCCCATATATACAGACAGTTCCGCTACCAACAAGCTACTGGACGCGCCCAGTACAATCTGGAAACGGTTTATGGTCAACGATTACGGGCAATTGGCTTGGTTTGGGCACACACAGTTTCGCCAATACAGGAAGATACAACATGACCGGAAACTATAATCCATACTCTGACGCGCCATTGGCAGCTCACATTTTATGGACAAAGCCTGTTGCGTTCGGAGGCTTAGTTGGAGGAGAATTCGGCGGAACCGACACAAGCAACTACTACTCAACTTCACAGTATGAGCCAAAATGGGCGCCAATAATCATAAACGGCATAATGTACTATGTAACATACCCGAATTCCTACACTACACCAGGCGGCTGGGTTGCCGTAGACATACGCACTGGACAAACACTATGGACAAAAAATACTACTGACATTCTAAGATGCGGCCAACTGCTACAAATGGTGAACCCCAACCAGTTTGGGTCAATCGCATACTTATGGGCCAATCCTCTTCTGGTAAACCCATTTAACCTGGGCACTGGTCCCAGCGTAAACGCCGCAGTTTGGGATATGTATGACGCCCAAACGGGGAACTTCATTCTGAGCATTGTAAACGGTTCTTCGATGACGCTAACAGAAGATGACAGCGGAAATTTGATAGGCTACTTTGTTAACAATACGATTCCAACCGCACCAACGTTGAACATGTGGAACTCGACCCAAGCAATTCTCTATCCAAACAGCCAATTCGTTCTCGGAACGACAGTTGCGAACTGGAACTGGAGACCACTACAAAACCAAGTCATTGATTTCAAACGTGGAATACAATGGACAACACCGCTAGCAACAGACATTTCAGGTGTTCCTCTGCCCCAGACGCTGTCGATTAATAATGTCAATAGCGGTGTGGTGTTTTTGACTGCTGTTCCTGCTCCAGACGTGTCTGGTAGTTTTAATACTGGGTTCGGAATTGAAGCAGGTTACAGTTCAGTTACAGGAACACAACTGTGGATAACTAATCGAACGCTAGATGCTTTCGCAAGGGATCAGATCACTAAGGTTGGATATGGACTTGAAGTTAGAATTGATGCAACCCAAGGCACAATCAGAGCTTACAGTTTGAATACAGGAACACTGGCATGGGGTCCAATAAAACTCTCAGGTGACAACGGAAACTTCCCAGTGCCAAACCCATACAACAGCATCGGCGGCTACCAAACAGAACTTGCTAATGGCGTACTTTATGTAGCGGGCTTTGGAGGAGACATATGGGCTCTTGACGTAACAAGTGGACAGCAACTGTGGTACACAAATACTAACACGCTCATTGGAGAAGCTGGTTCTGATACACCTTACGGTGTGTGGCCACTTTGGGTTTTCAGCGGCGGGTCTATTTCTGGAAACGGAGTGTATTTACTTAATGTTGGTCATGAGTATAGTCCACCCCTTTTCCGCGGAGCACAGCAACTGGCACTAAACACTACTGATGGCTCGTTGATATGGAAAATAATGGGCTTTGACGTTACCAACGCGGCACCAATCGTAGACGGCGAAGCAATGGTACTCAACGCATATGATAATCAATTATACGCCTACGGTCAAGGACCAAGCAAATTAACAGTTGAAGCACCAAGTGTTGGCGTAACAACTTCCACACCAATAACGATAACGGGAACAGTTACCGACATCTCTGCAGGCACACAACAACAGGCACAAGCAGCCAACTTCCCCAATGGATTACCTTGTGTTTCTGACGCGAGCCAAAGCGCTTGGATGGAGTATGTTTACATGCAGCAATCATGCCCAAACAACGTGACTGGCGTTCCAGTGTCAATCGATGTTCTTGACTCTAATGGCAACTACAGAAACATCGGCACCACTACAAGCGATGGCAGCGGCACGTTTGCTTTTACTTGGACACCTGACATAGCAGGCGCTTACACAGTCATAGCTACTTTTGCAGGATCAGACTCATACTACCCCTCCAATGCAGAAACACACTTCACTGCAAGCGAAGCAGCACCAACAGCCCAACCAACGGCTGCACCTCAAACAAACTTGGCCACAACAACAGACATAATGATGTACATCGCAGTGGGAGTAATCGCCATAATCATTGCAATCGCCATAGTCGGCGTATTGTTACTTAGAAAAAAGCCATAGCCAATTCCTCAAGCAAAAAAAACCAATCCCTCCTCCTTTTTCTGGTCTTATAGAAGTGTTTTCTGAAGTTTCGTTTCCAGATTAGCAATTGATATGCCTGTTCTTTGAGTTCTTCGTCGCTGTGTTCACAGTAAGATAGTGAGTTTGTTACCGATTTTTTTGATTCGGGTTATTATCGTGCTTGGACTAATGAGGTATTAGGGCTTTTTGCATCCAACCGTTCTTTAATGTTACAGCTTGGAGCTGTCACAGTTTACGACGTTAAGGACGTTTTACATGATTGAGTAAAACGGATGTTGATCTCTGATTAGAACCATTTATATTATTTGTTGAGATAAAATTTGGCTATGACCAATCGCTGTGTCGTTTGCCAAGAAGAAATAACAGACAAAGAAGAAAGTTACTCACTCAAATTCTACAATATGGCTCTTTGCAGAAAACACCAAGAAATTCAAAAACAAATTAAAGCAAAAGCCGAAACTGAACAAAAAACAAATGCACCATCAGAGCCTGAAAGCACTTTGGAAAAGCAAAATTATTGCTGTGTTGTATGCCAAGAGGAAATAACCCCTAAAGAATATAGTTACTCTACAAGTTTTTTCAATATGGCTCTTTGCAGAAAACATCAAGAGATACAAAAACAAATTAAGGCAAAAGCAGAAGCCGAACAAAAAACAAATTCAATAAAAATAGAGTCTAAAACAACTTCAAATGTCGAACCTAAAGAAGCAGAAAAACCAGTTCAAAAGGTACCCATCTCAGAAAAAATTGACGATAGCCTAATTCAAGGGCTAATTCAATGGGTAGCTTCAAAGCCAATCAATATTGCTTTAGAATCAAAACAATTCTTTTTAGAAGGGTTAAGGCTTGAAGAATTAGCCAGAGACCTGATTGAAAAAGCTAAAGACGAAATCTTAGTTACAAGCCCCTATGTTGATAGTTGTCACCCTATAACACTTTTAACAGAAGCAAAGGACAGACGTGTAAATGTTAGAATTGTTACTACCAGACCAAAAAAGGACAAAGATGATGTTAAAAAAGTAGAGTGTCATGCCCTTTTGAGAAAAAAAGGAGTTAACATTCATTACATCAATACTATCCATGCCAAAATCATAATAATTGACCATAAAGTGGCGATAGTCTCTTCAATGAACCTATACAGTGGTTCAACAGGAGGAGGATTGCTTGAAGCAGGAATCGTATCCTTCGAAAGCAAGGTTGTAGAATCCGCAAAAAAATATATTACTGATTTATTGGCAAAAACCGAATCTCCCGATATAACCACTTACGCCAAATATAATAATTGGAGACGCTGATTTTAGATAACAATCACGCCCCTGTATCTATTCCTATTTTGAGAGGATCAGAGGAACGTTTCTTCATTTGTGAAATGTACGTGTTATGGGGTGAGATTCCTCGATGGTAGATACATACCTGAACGTGAGCGCAAGACCTACATTTGACCTCCAGGCGGACCCCTGTTTACCTGAAATCAAGCAACGTAAAACCAGAGCCAAGGCTTTGCCGTTGAAAATGTGTGTGGGACTAAAATTTAATCCCCAACCCCCACTCTTATTCTTTCTTTTTAAGAAAAACAAGAATAAAAAAAAATACCCGCTTTTACACCATTTCCAAGACTACTCCTTTTTACGATACTTGTCGGCAATGTTCTTTGCTATGTTATTCTCGAAATAATTGAAGTAAATGAAAGTGAAAATCGTTACTGAAACCAAAAAAATCGGGTAGTAGCTGACGAACGACCAGAACAGTTGTTGAAAGTCCGTCTTTTCGACGGCAAAACGGATCAAGATAATGAATGTGCCAAATGTCACAGTGTAACTAGTTATACGGGATTTGAGGCCGTTGTAGAGTTTAAAGTCCTTAACGTCTCCTTTGATGCGGGCATCCAGTCTGAGGAAGATAAACCATGAGAGAACGAGTACCGGTGTCATTATTACTATTATACTGGATATCGCTAACAGGTTTTCTATGGATATTTGTGCTAAGGATTTTATGTAGTTAACGACGAGAATTGTTAGGATAAAGCCTAGAAACGACCCCCAGAGAACGGCGGTTTTGAGGGCTTTCCATTGGAACCTTTTCTTCTGTTCATCATAGTTTATGCTGAGAAGTTTTGTGTCAAGAACGTCTGGTATATTGAACAACCATTGGAGCAATGAGTATCTTCTGCTGGTAAGTTTGTTTTTTCTGGACATTGAATTTGATGTATTGGAAGTTATTTTCGTTATGTCCGTCAGAGCATAGGGGAAAGTATTTTTTTCCACGACTGCCAGCATCCAAATAAGGCCAAAAGCCTCAAACATGGTCTCAATCAGCACAAAAATGGCCAATAGGAAAAGCACGAGAAATTGCCACAAGATATTATTGATGCTAACGGTGTTGAGGTCAAAAAGAAAAAATGTGGATGCGCCAAAGTATCTCATTTGGGCCAGCAGATAAATGACGACATTAGCCACTGCTGAAAAAATAAACGCGAAGATTGCGAACCATGACAGAACCGTTCTGGTGGAGATTATCGCTCTTTTATAATAGTAACTGAAAGCCAATATTCCTGTGATTATGAAAGCGCTCATCAAGCCACCGAGAACAAGAATGGCGGAGAAAAAAAGGTCTTCTTCCAATGATAGGATACCAGTTATAATTATCAGAGTTAAGATTATAGCTATGCAACAGAAAAAGAAAATCAGTATCCTCCGGTCCGGCCTTTCCAGATTGATCCAGAACCAGCCATCCTTCGAATTCTTCATTATATTTCCTTTATATTGACTATTTAGTGTTTTTAATATTAATATTTAACAGCGCGCTTAGAGAATAAGAGGGAGTAGGGGAAGAAGAGATAGCGATTAGACGTTAGGTAGTTTGGGTTTGGGGACTAAAATTTAATCCAATACTTAGTTAAATTGACTCGAGCTAGCTATTCGGGTTTGGACTATAATTATCAAGGGAAAGCCCAACATAATTCTCAATTAGAGCCGAAAAACCCCTGATAATTATTAACTCAGATGTACTCAACATCCTGCGCACAAATATGTTCCGCATAGATGCTATCGACTAATTAAAGTACCAAAAAGCCCAAGTGCTCTAGAAATTAAGAAGCCTTCAGCCAATAAGTATGGGTATAAATAAGGCACTGAGTACCTAAAACTAGGCAACCAAGTTCTTAACTATGAAATCTTTTGACAGGTGAACAACATGGCAAAGAGTAGCGAGAAAAAAGACGAGTCTCCTTCACAACTTATCGACAGGAAAATTCAGGAACTAGGCGACTGGCGCGGAGAAACGTTAGCTAAAGTGCGCCGACTCATCAAGGAGGCAGACCCGGAAGTAGTTGAAGAGTGGAAGTGGGTGAAGCCAACAAATCCCGGGACTCCAGTCTGGTCCCACAACGGTGGCATCTGTACAGGAGAGACCTACAAGAGTGCGGTCAAGCTTACTTTCTTCAAGGGTGCTTCGCTGGATGACCCCTCGCACCTGTTCAACCAGCCTGGAACTGTCAGGCGCGCCATCGACATACATGAAGGCGAGAAGATTAACGAGGAAGCCTTCAAGACCCTAATTCGTGCTGCTGTAAAACTGAACGTTTCCAAGTCCCGATAGTGCAACGGCTTTAGGTTGCCGATTTCGGAATTACTCTTGGTTAGGGCTTGTATCACAATTATCAAGGGAATTCCCAACGGTTCTTTTTACAAAATATTTCTTCTAAGCAGAGATTACCTTTCCACTCAACAACCATCTTTTTGGTTGATGACATAACTTTCATCATCTTTAGCTGAATTAAAAGGGTTTGCTATGTAGATTAGCGCGCGCTACCTAAGAACTCTGTTTTTGTAAAACAACTAATTGAAGGCAAAAGTTTATTTCTGCCCATAACAACGTTATAATGTTTCAAAGAAAGAAGAGAGAGGTGCTTCCAAAAATGGTTATAAAAAAACCAAGTTACCATCATTCAACTTTCAATGTGGAATCTTCGAAAGTTATTGGTCGGCATTTTCTTAGGCATATCCCACGTAGCGTGTGCGACACCGAACGTGACCGTAGACAACACAGAGATCCCCTGAAAGAAGAAGAATTGCAGTAATAGGCATACTAACAACTGCCCGCAAGATAGTCTTCAGCTTTTTACCCATTAATCTCTAACCTGCCACCTACAGACCTAATATGAACTCTATCGAGATTGCACTAATTTTAGCGCTGGAGCTACGTGTTACCTCATAATTATAATAGGAAATCCCAACATAATTCTTAATTAGCGCCGAAAATCCCCTGATAATTATTGACTTATAACTCATCTTGTCTTAATGTTTCTTCGATGTCTAAGCAGTAGTGCAACTGTAAGAGTACCAATCAGCAAGGGCATGATTAATAACCAAGATAACTCTGGAACAGTTGGAGATGCAGTGATTTGGTTATTAACCAGAACAGTTTTGTTACCTTCACAATCATAATAGCTCACCTCAGGACCGTAATATTGTCCTGCGACTCGAATAGTAATGAGATGAGCACCATTGCTTAACCCGTTTAGTGTAATATTGTATTGGCGGCTGCAAGACTCTCCAGCGGCTGAAGGTTCTGTTTTTAGGATGCTGGCAAGTTCTTCTGGTGCTTTGGAGTCGATGGAGAACCAAGTGCTAAAGTTTCCATTTTGGTAAAACAATGCGACCGTGCCAATACTAATGGTTAGATCAGCACTGTCAGGTCCCGTTTCGTTAAGCAAAAGATGACATGTTGGAACAGATGCATTTACGATGGGATTTTCAATGTGCTGCATATTTAGTTGGATTTCCTGTGGTTCTTGCGGGGTGTACCCTTCAAACCATACGGCTCCTTCACAAGCAGCTAGGAATCCACAAGATATGAAGAGGGCAAGCAACAAGTAGACAATTCTTTTCATTTTATCTCATTGGTGCCAATTGATAGGAGAATAAAAGTTTTTTCGTCAAACTTTCTTGACTGCCTTAATCGGGAAAACCATTCTTTGTTCTGCCAATCAACAAATAGATAAGAGTTTATTAAAAAAATTGGAAAAAAGAAGTGCTATAGATTCATCCTTGAAAATAACTGAGCCAAATCAAAACCAACTACAAACAAGGAATTTGACGCATAATTATCTTGGGAATTCTTAACATAATTCTTAATTATCCTACTTTTCAAAGATTGTTTTTGTTGAGAGATATTCGTCTGACTAAGTGATAAGGCGACAGACATTCAATAGTATGTGTATAAGTTCAAGAGAAGAAAAAGATTAGCATTATAATTCCATTTTGCGTTAAGCTAAATATGTTATCGAAATGTGCTTTTTTTCTGTCACCAAAAGCATCAACACCCAAAATTTTCGCACTTTTAACATCGCCATTCGCTTGGAAACGAGTAAAATTTCTCCGTAAAATGCTCAAAGCATGCTTTTCGATAGCCTGACCCATAACTTGCATATCTGGCAACCAAAGATACTCAAAACTGCACGTGCACCGAATAATAGGCAAATTATTCTTCCTTTCTTTGACCTATTTGGCCCTCATAGTCTTTTTTCTGTATTGAGTTTGTGGAGTAGTAATATTGTATATTAAGTCATAATATCTAAATGTGTACAATATCCATAAATATTGCAGTCAGTGGAAAGGCATGGTAACACAATTAGCAGAATATTCATCAACCCAGAATATCAAGGAAAGCGACCGATTTGCGTTTTCTCCGCGAGCTCCAAAAAAGTAAGCTCAAGTGCCCCTATAAAGGATGCGAGAAAGAATTTGACAAGCCCACCATGATTACCGACTCATCTAAGATTCCTAGAGAAACACATTACGCTTGCCCCCATTGCATGACGAAAATTGAAATAGTAACTGAAGATACAAAAGTAATTGATGTAAAGGCAACAGCAAACCCGCATGTTTTCGATTTAACCTCTGAACGTGCTCGTGCATATTCTCATTTGGAAGAGCCAAATATTGTAGAAATTATTTCAAACAAAAAGTCAGCGGAGCTTAGCAATGAGAGCCGAGAAAGACCTAAAGAACAAACCTGGGGAACCTCGGAATTTCAGTGTTCCTACTATTTTGGGTTTCTCAGAGAAAAAGGCAAAAATGAAGTTGTACCTGAAACGTGCTTCGGGTGCTCCAAATCTATAGACTGCATGTTGTCTGAATTCAATAAATCCCAAAAAAGCTTGGAAGAAATTAAGAAGTGGTACTTTTCCAAGTCCTGACTTTACAAATTCGAACACAATTTTTTTAATTATTCACTTGTCGTTTTGTTAATTTGCGTTATAATCAATGTATTATAGTTGTTATCGGGAAAATAGTACTTCACAGTCATAAATGTTGGTTGGGCAAGTTTACTTCGGCTTTCTCTTTTCTGTTTCTAAGAAAAAAAATTATGGATACAAGCTCATACTCAAGATCAGGATTTTTGCTTAAGATAGGCAACCAAACCTAAAGTTACTATTAGAAATAACACAGCCATCAGGAGCAGCATTATGGTTGGTGGAAACTCTGGAATTGTAGGCATAGGTGTCGGGTTCTGGATAGAATACGGTGTTGCGGTCGGAGTTGATGTAGTGAATGGTGTGGGTGAAGTTATCGCTATTGGAGCTTGCGTTGGAGCAATGGTAGGTATGAGCGTCGGAGTTGCTGCAGGTGAAGGCGTTGGAGAAGGGGAAGGAGTGAGACTTGGGGTTAGCGTTGGAGTTACAGTTGGGGGAGGGCTTGGAGTTGGAGATGGTGTTGGAGTTGGTATCCCGCCGTTAGACACTTCTTTTGTAGACAATCGAAACGCCCAGTCGGCTGTTGAGTCTGTATCTTGACCATCCGGATATCTCTGCCAACTCCAACCGTTATTATCTGTATCACTAAAAGAAGGAGTTCTGTCTACTTCATTACCGCTGAAATTGCGTAAAATTACCGATTCGCCTTCGTTATCTATCCATTGTGAACCAGACATCACCAAATAATATCCATTAGATTGAAGTACTGTTCCTGAAGAAATTGTCAAGGTAACTGTGGCTCCTGCAGTCGAGGATACAGTCCAACTGCTAATATCTACGCTGTTTACGGTGGGGTTAAAAAGTTCAATATATTCGTTTCCAGCATCAGTTCCAGTAGGGTTTTGTTCGATTTCATTGATTAATATATGATCTGTCCCCGTTTGAGTAGGAGTAGGGCTCGGAGTTGGTGTTGGGGTAGATGTTGGCTGAGCGTTTGAGCTGATGTAGAGGGTATGCAAGACATCTGCAACTGCATTTACTGCAAGGTTGAGGGATTCTCCAGCTCTGACCCAATAAGCAGAGTTAGGATTAGAAGTATCATAGTTATTATTCATCCAAACGCAATTGTAGATTCCACCGTTATCAAAAGTTGTGTCATAGGCAAGGTTTTTCGCTGCATCATAAGCAGAAACACTTGACAAGAGTCCATCGAACAGTAAGTAGGAATTGTAGGTGTCAGAATAAGCGTTTGTTCGGGTTTCAACATAGCTTTCATAGTTAGCATGGTTGTTACCTGTTTCGGCATCCCAATCAGTATTTGCACCCATTACATGAGCGAAAACAGCCACGTCTGCGATATAATGGCTCATTATTCCCACAATTGTGGCAGCGCCTGAAAGATTTCCAGCGTTTAGGCGACTTAACGCATTTTGGTATTCTTCATCGGCTCTGACTGCGGCAGCGTCATCTTGAAGAACTCCAGTGGACCTGAAGTAAATATGGTGTTTTGTTGTGTCCCCTATATGACCTGGAACTGAAGCATTATTGTTGTCTGGAAGCTCCGTTCCGTAAAGATAAGCCGCCAAGTTATCAATGATGTATTGTTTCTCTTGGGTTGGCAACCAATCTAAGGCATGTTGAGCAATCCAATCATGCGTTCCATAATCTGGGTAAGAAGGGTCAGCAGAATAGCCGCCGTTACTCCAACCTTGAACTGACCCCACATAAGATGCTATAAGCGAGCCAAGAAGTAAAATTGTTATTACAGAGATCTGCTTTTTCATTTGAACAATCAGTTGATATTAACTGAAATATATGATTTTGTTAGATCTGTTACTTGCCAAACTACCAGGTTTTTTAGAGCGATAGGTGGAAAGTAGTGTATCCGAGCGAAACAGTGTCCTCTGCTACCTACGGGAATAAAGCCGTGATTTAGCCATCTAACCTTACTTCAAGCGAGCGCCAAGTGAACCTTGAAACCTCTGATAAGACTATTCACTGATTGCCGCTGAGCTATTTTTTGTATTCTGATTTTTCTGCGAAGGGCGAATACTCGGCAATACCGCAAAACGCTCCTCACAAAAATATAGCCACTAGCATTGCCAATTAAACTAGAGCCCACTCAGCCCTCAACGTATACATTTAAACAAAAAAAAGGGAAGAAATTTATTTGGTTCTTTAGCTTAGGGCCGCTTTCTCAGCATGAGCAATGCTAACACAATGCCAATTATAACCATCACAACTATAATTGCCACTATGCCATACACCACAGTATCTGTAGACGCAAGACCTGAAGGCACTGAGGTTGTCGGCGCAGGTGTTGAAGCTACCATGACGTTAAATGAGGTCGTCGATGCTGATGGCCAGTAACCATTTGTTCCCGCGAAGTTTGCGGTTACAGTAAAGTCACCGGGGATGTCAGGGACCCATGTTAGAGCGTAATCGCCGCTTGCGTCAGTTGTCGTAGTGCCGATAACTCTGGTATTGCCGTTTGAATCCGTCACACTGATCGCCACTGGAACACCTGTGAAGTTAGTTGGCAATGGTTGCTGCTGGTAGACATAGCCCATCCAGTCACCCATAATCCCGTCTGCTGCAACTGGAATGCCGTTGGGGAAATTAGCTGCCTGCTGCGTCTGCTCTGTGCCAGAGGATATATCCGTAACTGTACCGCGTATTACCACGCTCTGCCCGAAGGCTAAACCTGCATTTGGCGCTGTAACAGTTGTTTGACTCGGTCCTCTGCCTACAACATAGATTTGTCCATCATACCCGTTAAACCAAGTGTTGTATCCGTCTGCGATAGCATAACTCATTTGAATGAATTCGCTGGTGTAATCTGAAATTGTCCAGATCTCTTCACCTGTTGTGGCATTAATTGCCCGAGCTAATGAACCTTTGTAGATCGGGTCGATCACAGTGTGCTCAGTTGTAACAGTGTAAATCACGCCATTGCTGCCAACTGCCTGAATGAACGTCGGATAATCGCCGTAGGGTGTATTAAATCCTGCAAGAGTGCTGTTGCCAGGTGTGTTGCTGTTACCGTATGTCCATTGCAGTTCTCCAGTTGAATCATTATAGCAGTATACTGTTCCACCGAATGCGCTTGTGTATAAGTTACCAAAGGCAAGTTGACCGCAGAATTCGTTTGGCGCTGTTTGACCATAGTAGTCAAGCGACTCCATAGCTGGAGTTGGACCCCATATCTTTTGTCCTGTTAACAGGCTATATCCAACCCAATTCAAGGTTTCATAGTTTTCTTCTATGAAGACGTTAGTTGTCGGATCAACGCCTGCATAGTAAACGGTGACGTTGCCTGCTACTGGTTGGAGTGTGTTTATCCATTTAAATGCCCCTTCATGGCCGATGGTTAGGTCGAATGCCATGTAGGTGTAAGGTGTATAGCTGCCTGCTCCATTAAAGCTGCTTGGCGATGCGGGTAGAGTTCCGTTCAAGGTCATCAAAACGTTGTTGTACATTCCTGCAATTACTGAAGGTGATGATCCGCCAGGGTTGTTCAGTTCGGGTATTGAAACGTTCCAGTCATAAGTGCATTCTGAGGGGTACTTAGTAGAGTCCAAAAGTGTACCTGGGACAATTGTGTTAAATCCTACGTTTGCTTGGACAATGAGCGTATTTTGAGCGGCTGCTTGGTTGGAAGCTGGGAATATTGTAACTAATGATGATGCGGTGCTTGCATTGATGATTGCTGGTGAAACACTTCCTGCACCTGTGAATGGGTTAATGTCGTATTGCCAGATTCTTGATGAATTCCATTCTGCCAAGTACCAGTTCGGGTTTGCGGTTGTACCTTTGTTCTGTAAGACGTATCGTAGTTGTTCGCCTGATGGGCCTGCTGCGACGTAGCCTGAGGGAACACCAGTCACGTTAAACAGTACGGTTCCAGTGAATCCATCAACCATTTCCCATAGGGCTCCGTTCGGGCAAATTAGTATTGGTGGGAAAGTTCCGTGTTCATCAGGGTTCCAAAGGTTGTATATGTAGCCAAATGATGGCGCTGGCAATGTATTGCTGGTCCAAACAACTTGTCCAGTTTGCAGATTAAGAGCTGTTAATGGTCCATAGCTTGGAGCATCGAATCCTAATACTCCCATGTAGTAGAGGATACCGTCCATAATTATCGGGTTGATGTAGCGTTGTTCGTATGCAGTTCCTTCGTAGTAGCCGACTCCTTGACCGTTTCCTGGATATCCACCGCCTTCATAGAACGCGTTGCCTCCGACGACTCCGCCACTTTGAATCGGCTTAGTCCACATTACGTGGCTAGTCAGGGACCCTATTGCGTCACCGGGATTTCGACTCATGATTGCTCCCCACATGTTTGTTGGTGGTCCTGTAGAGAAACTTGAGACTACGCCTGAACCTACTGCGGGGTTAACCGCTGAGCCTGCGCCCAGCCAGTTTGAGGAAATAGTCCACCAGTCACTGTTTTCACCGTAGATTGGACGTGTCCAGTAAGCGGTCGGCAACGGAGAACTACCTATAGCACCTGGAACTGCTTCTGATTGAACAGTAAGTGTTGTTGATGCGCTGCTTGGTAGATATGTGTCGTTGACCATTATACTGTTTGGATTACCGTTGCTTGCTGTGTATGTTTGTCCTGGGAAATTGAACATTAAAGTGTATGTACCAGTTTGGTCGGGAGTGAAACTTGTTATTTGGTTTGAGGTAGTGTCTGAAACAGTTTCGAAAATTGTAGTTTTAACAGTGCCGTCTGGAGCAACGATAGTGAAATTGTAGTTGTGGAATCTGTAGCTGTTGGATAGTAGTGCATAGCTGCTTGAGTCACCCAAGCCTACTCCGAAGATTTGGTTGAGCCACATGAAAACGTTAACTGTCTGGCCGACACCGATTGGGTCAGGATGAACCGCAATGTAAGCAAACGTTGGAATCTGGTATCCCGGATCGTGTGCGGTGACGTTTGGTAGTAATGCAATAGCTGCTATCATTGAAATCGTTAAAAGTACTGCTGTCAAAATTGCAATAGCCTTATTTTTAAATCTTTTCATTTTTTTGCTTTTCCTTCCTTTAATTTTTGACAAATTACAACTAACTTTAAGCAAACAAAAATTGGTTTTAGCAAAAAAGCCAGCACCAATCTTGTTATTTGCAAAAAGTTAGATGCGATATTAATCGCGCGCATGCGCGTTATCAAAGCAGAGAAGCTCGTAGGCATAAAAACCTTTGTGGGCACTCGAATACAACAACAAATAAAGCCGGCGGCTAGCGCGCGAAAAAATCATGCGCGTGTCTTTTAGTGAGACTATTGCTAACTGGGTTAAGAAACCAATAACACCTTAGTTGAATCGGACAAAATATTTCATGAATTTCCAGCTTGCACACCTTTTCTATTTAGCGCTTAGCTCTTGCACAGTTAAATAATTATCCGCTATTTTCTCAATATAATTTTAAATTACTGCTTAGCGTCATCTGGTACACCCTTGGCATAATTTTCAAGGAATTTTCCACTATAATTCTTAAATTAAGAAGACTGGGGGCAGTAATATCTTTTTTATTTCTACCTTCTGCAAGAGGTAATAATTGATTTTTCATTGAAACGCCTCCACTCAACTAATGAAGACTTTTACTCAAGAACGCTTCGATTGTTTTCTGAACAATACCTCAATCTAAACGCACATAAAGAAGTAACTAGGTATAATTGACTAATTGTTCATGCAATATGACCAGAGCCAACGTATCACGTTCACAATATTTTAAAAGATTTTTCTTTGTAAATGCTTAGTATTTTCTGGGTTGTTTCGTCGAGAAAACATTCGGGTATCGACTGATTCGTAGTCTCCATGAAATTCTCGTTTTTCAAGTCCACACACACAACAAAAGAAACCGCCCTGTGCACCCCTAAGTACTGCACCACCACAACGGGAACATCTATCAGCACTACTGTTCCTATACGACATTTAGCTCTACAAGCAGATAGTTTAGAAGACATATTTAATTTTTAGCATCCTCAAAACGCCACAACTATCGCAAACCCTTGAGGATTAATCGTTTTCATGCCCACAATTCTGACGAGGCCACAAGAGCATGCCTCCTACTTTAGGTCGTCGAACATGCTGTCAGACTCCTCATTTACCCGGTCGTCCCAGCATTCCAAACATATGCCTACACAGATATCGTAGTCTTCTTTGGATATACCTCGACCGCAACCCTGACAAATTTCCAGAGACAAATAGAAACACAATTAAGAACTGCCAAATAATCGATTCCAAACCGCCTGCGAAACCTATTTACGTCAAAAATAGCAAGAGAATAAGCAGGTGCATTATCTTGGATCAAATGTTTTGTTATCAGTGTGAACAGACCGTGCAAGGAAAAGGTTGTACAGTTTATGGTGTTTGTGGAAAAAGCCCTGAAGTAGCAGCGCTCCAGGACTTATTGATCTACATGCTTAGAGGATTATCCCAGTTAGCTTTAGAAGGACAAAAAGTAGGCGTCAAAGATGAGCAACTAAACCTATTCATATGCGAGGCAGCTTTTGTCACATTAACAAACGTGAATTTTGACCCAGACGCAATAGTCGAATACATAAACAGATCCTCAAAACTTCGTGACACTCTACGTGAAAAGGTCAAATCAGCCGGAGGCCACGTCGAATTCCATGGCCCAGTGGATATGTCCCTCGAGAAGACAATGGAAGGACTAGCCAAGCAAGGAAAACAGGTCGGAGTGAACTCTGATCCCTCGGCAGATCCTGACTTAAATGGACTACGATGGCTCTTAATCTACGGATTAAAAGGCGTATCAGCCTACACGTATCATGCTTACCTGCTCGGAAAGAAGGACGACAAAGTCTTTGAGTTCATTCAACAAGGTTTGGCAGCCACCCTGGATACCTCTTTGGGCGTTAACGACTTTTTGAATCTTGCTTTAAAATGCGGCGAAATCAACATCCGTGCCATGGAGCTCTTGGATGCAGGAAACACAGAAACCTACGGTCATCCAGTTCCAACTAAAGTTCCTCTAGGACACAAAAAAGGAAAAGCAATCCTAGTCTCAGGTCACGACCTCATCGACTTAGAAAACATACTAAAACAAACCCAAGGCAGAAATATCGCAGTCTACACCCATGGAGAAATGCTCCCAGCACATGGCTATCCAGGACTCAAAAAATACCCCAACCTTTACGGACACTACGGAACCGCATGGCAAAATCAACAAAAAGAATTCGCCGCTTTTCCAGGCGCCATCTTGATGACCACCAACTGCATTCAGAAACCAACGGAAACATATAAGGACAATATTTTCACCTCAGGCACCGTCGGTTATCCCGGAGTAACTCACATAAAAGACCACGATTACTTGCCAGTCATAAACAGAGCTTTAGAGTTGCCAGGCTTTTCTGATGACGTCGAAGTCAAGAACGTCATGGTCGGGTTTGGAAGAAAAGCAGTTCTTTCAGTAGCCGAAAACATAGTTGACTCAGTAATGAACGGGCACATCAACTCTTTCTTCTTAGTGGCTGGCTGCGATGGTGCTAAACCAGGACGCAACTACTACACCGAATTCGTCGAAAAGTCTCCAAAAGATTCTATCATTCTCACTTTGGCATGTGGAAAATTCCGATTCTTCGACAAAGATTTAGGCGAAATAGACGGAATCCCCAGACTACTAGACATTGGGCAATGCAACGACGCTTATTCAGCTGTCAAAATCGCCCAAGCCTTCGCAGAAGTCTTCAAATGCGACATAAACGAGTTGCCGTTGTTCTTCATACTTTCATGGTATGAACAAAAAGCTGTAGCCATTCTGCTGTCTCTTTTCTACTTAGGCGTAAAAAACATCCGTTTAGGACCAAGTCTACCTGCATTTATCACCCCAAACATCCTCAAAGTGCTCGTAGAAAAACTCAACATCATGCCCCTAAAAACTCCCGAAGAAGACCTAAAAGCAATCACCGACTACGTCACAGGCGTTTCCGTCAAAGCATAAATTTAGCAAGCACCGACAAAAACTATCCCAATAAGTCTCTCCATTTTCCTCCAATTGTTTTTCTAGATTAACGGTAGCATTAAAAGGATCTGCTCTAATTAAATAGTGAAAGAGTTAGGAGGAATTTTTGAAGTGGCATGGTTGAAAGCTATGAGAGAAAAGGAGCCGCCTGAACCTGAAAACCCAATCGGAACTGTCGTGATAGGTTCTCTACATCCAGATGTTATGGACACAGCTAAGAATATGGTTAGAAAATCGCTCAAACTCGCCCAGTTCAAAACTATCGATGTTGGAAAAGGAGTTTCTCCAACAGCTTTTGCTTCAAAAGTTAAAGAGGTAAACGCCGACATCGCTGTTGTTTCGGTTTTGCTTAGTGCAGCTAAAGAGAATCTTCCCAAATTGGTTTCTGCCCTAGAACTCGAAGGTCTAAAGGGGAAAGTTCAAATCATAATCGGAGGAGCCGCCGTTGAAAAAGCAGACGCAGATAGAATTGGGGCACTTTTTGGCAAAACAAGAGAAGAAGCTGTTGCTCTGGCAAAACAAGCAATGGAGCAAAAGAAAAAATCTTAAACACTCGATTACTCAAGGCTCAAAAATCTAGAGTTGAAGAAGACTAAACGCAGTCGGTTTTAAGTGAGGCTATCGAAAAACTCTCTAGGCGCAAGTATTCTGGTTTTCTTAAACTTGCTTACCTGGTTTATTTTACAAAGAACGACGCCAGTCAACCTTGCTGCACCTATATCTTCGTTCCATAAGATTGAAAAACTTAATTAGAATTTCAGTATAATGAAACAACATGAAAACTCCCACAGGCGAGTACTGAGGGTCTTTGGGCGTGTTATTCTGAATGCAACTTTCCGCCCGTTGCCCAATTTTCTTGGGGCATCATAGATTACTATGTGGACCGTTTCTTTTAGTACGGAATAGGCTTGTTCTAGTAGCTTGTGAAAGAGACTTTAAGGATGAGGCATACCAAGAAATAATCATGAAAACCGCAAGGACGTAAAAGAAGCCATAATAGTCGATTAAGTGAAGAGAGACACCATGGGAATTATCAATTCATTTCTTGCACGGTTACTAAAAGCAAGTCCTTTTCCATCTGAATCCCTTGACAACTTAGCAGAGACAATGGATATATCCAGAATTTTGAAAAAACCCATGTCAGATAGATACTATAAGGCAAGGTTGCGGGTTGGCGGTATGGCTTTCTTGGACAGAATCTTCTTTGATGCCACCTATTTCGATACACTACTACCTGATGAGGTGCTAGCTGTTGCAGCGCATGAACTAACCCACCTAAAAAAAAGGCATGGAACAAAGAAGTTCTTTCGATTAACCGTTCCTTCAGCATTAATTGGAGTTCTTACGGGTCTCCTTGTGTTTTTCAACTTTTCATCAATAGATCCAATTCCTCTCGTCGACAGTCTAGGAAAAGTCGTGTCCAGTTTGCTTGCAACCTTATTCTTCGGTTTTTTTGGTTTAGTTGCTGCCCTGTACGTTAACGCAAAATGGCTCCGAAACCAAGAAACAGAATGCGACCTCAGCTCAGTAAAGTACCTAAACGGCGAACCAATGATAACAGCTATGATCAAGCTAAACAACCTGCGACCCCAAAGAATAACACGCATAGAAAGGTTCCTACCCAAACTCTACCCAACCATTGAAGAAAGAATAAACGATATCAGAGCAGCAGTCGAGAAAAAAAAGAAACAAAGTAACCCATTTATTCCTTAATAAGGCAAAGCTTATTTTTGAGATGACGTCTTTTCCGAAAGCATGATTCTGCAACGAGAGTTCTATAAAAAAGATGTAATAACAGTTGCAAAAGAGTTGTTAGGAAAAATAATTGTTCATGAATCGCCTGAAGGCATAACCGCTGGTAGAATAGTGGAGACTGAAGCGTATAGGGGTCCTGAAGACAAGGCTGCACACAGTTATGGCGGGCGTCGCACAGCTAGAAACGAGGTCATGTATGAAGAGAAAGGGCATGCCTACGTCTATTTCATATATGGAATGTATTTCTGCATCAACATTACCTCAGGCGATTTGCCTGGAAAGCCCGAGGCAGTTCTACTTCGAGCCATCGAACCTGTGGCTGGTGAAGAAACTATGGCTAAACGCAGACATGTTGTTCATGGGAGTAAAGCTAACTTGACGAATGGTCCCGGAAAGCTCTGCATGGCAATGGACATAACAAAGGCACAGAACAAAATCGACCTCACAATCCCACCGTTGTACCTTAAAGACTCTAAACCCGTCCCTCCAAAGGAAATTGTTGAAACAACTCGTATAGGTATAGATTATGCTGGGGAATGGAAGAATAAGCATTGGCGTTTTTACATAAAAGAGAACAGGTATGTCTCAGCGAAATAATTGCCTAAGACAATTCTCTTGAATGAAAAATCACACCAGTAGTTATAGCTTCTATTCATTCGCTAGAATATTCTTTCTCATTTAACATATGGACCAATTGCCAAAAAAATATGATGCCACGAAGTATCTTCATAGACTATTGATCTGCCGATCTGCCATTCACGCAGAAGTAACCTGTTTTCAAGCCATATTTAGTAAAAACAGAACATGACGTGCAATGACAGCCCGCTTGTTTCACTGTCTCTTTTGCCTTGCCTTTAGCACAAAAGAACCCGCCATTCAGGGGCGATCCTTTGAAAGTCGGGCATCCTGGACATTGACACATATTTATATTATCTTCAGTTTCTGGAACAACAATACCCATGTCTTTATCACGACAAATAACAACAAAGATATTTGTCTAATTAAAGATGCGTGATTACATCAAGCAACCACAAACTGGAAGCTAACTCAAAAGGAACTCAGTGTTACCCAATTATAAGTCAGCAAAAAGCATGTTATCCTTAACTATGCAGTTGAAAGTGGCAAGTTTCTGGTTTGCTGGCCCCCTTAATACTTCTCCGTTTGTGATTCTAAATTGAGAGCCGTGCCAGGGGCAAGTAAGCACATCTTTTTCCACTTCGCCTTCAGCCAAAGGAGCGCCGGCATGCGTACACCTAGCGCTCAAGCAGTAGATATTTCCGTCAGAGTTAATTGCAAGGATTTCTTTGTCATTAATACGAAATTGCTTCATACTTTCCGAAGGAAGTATGTCCAAGTCACAAATTTTTAGGTAGGTCACGTTTCAGAGCTCTCCAAATGAGGCATTAGTGGTTCAACCTGTCTAAGCCGCTGGTATTTTTCGACATACTCACAGACGGCGGTTACAAACTCAGCGTGGCTCCAGAGCAGAGGAGAAACCGATACGGGGCTTGCATCAAAGGGGTTGAGTTGTTCCGCTAGAATTCCAGACGGAAGTGAATGCGTTTCGGCCCAAGAAAGCAAGTCCATGGCTTTCTTTAAGTCGTTGATTGATTTAGCTGCAGCAATATACCATCGCGCCAGCCATAACGTGCATATGAACCATGGATTGCCCGGGACGTTGTTTGCGACTTTATGGTATTCATCGTTTTCATACCTAGCCAGTCCACCAATTCCTTCCTTTAGCCACAGTTTATCAACTACTGCATTCACAGTGGATTGGGATAATTCGCTATTCAAGTCAATTTGGTTGAAGAGTAAGCCAAAAAGAAGGCAGCTATCTACTGAAGAATCGCTTGATCCATTAGCGTAGATTGCTTTCTTGAGACGCCTCAACTTATAATCGTAAAGATGTTTAAGCAAGCTATCTTTTAGTTGGGTTGCACCTTCATTTAGAATTTTCTGGCGTCCGCTATCGTAAAAGACTTCTGCAAACTTTGCTGCAGCATCCAAAGCTGCGGAAACTACAAGAATTGTCGAGGTAAACGCCCCTGTCTTTTCTTCCCACATGTCAAATGATGGTTTTAGAAGCTGAGTTGCTTCATCCTTATACTTCAGCATGAAATCTGACGCCTTAATCACGAGATTTGGGTATACGCTGGCTATGAACTCGAGGTCATGATATTTCTGGTAATGTTGCCATAAAGCATAGAGAACTAGACCCGTTTCATCGAGTTGTATGGGCAGTTCAGGTTCACCTCTGTTGTCGATTAGTGCATGCCAGCTGCTGCCCACCGAGCCGTCAGACCAATACTTATGCCTAAAATAGCCTTTTTCAGTTATTATACGGTTGCAGAAACGGAAAAATTTTCTTGACACTTCTTGAAAACCTGCCATGTCAAACGCCATTGCGCAGATTGAACTGTCGCGAGGCCAAACGTATGAATACGTGTCGCGGTTGAACTGTAAGACGTCTGAGTCGCAGGATGCAATAATAGCGCCTGACTTGTCAGCGTGGGTACGCATTATAAGTAGAGAGGTTTTGAATAAGCGCGTAATCTTTTGTGGTAGTATGCTGAGGTTTAAGCCATGTCTGTTTACCCAAGCGCTCCAGTAATTTTCGGTCTCCAAAAGCATCTGTTCTACTCCGATGTTTCTTACGGTGGTATTCAATTCTTCGACTTGTTCAAGATTCTTGCCGCAGGCAATCCAATAGTAAATGGTGTTAGCCGACTTGGGATATACATCAACCTCAAATGATAGAGTGGAGTCTACCGAACCTTGAGCTATCGGATTTCCTTCTAGAACACCATCTTCAGCATCTCTCCAAGTACCCTCTTTGCCAAACGCTTCTTTTTGGCCTGTTGCATATTCAAAAATCCCTTCTCCCCTATCAGTTACGCCGTTTATTAGAAAATAACGGTTCCGCTTGTAATGAACAATTGAACGGCTGGAAGGGTCATACATCACTGTGTCTCCCGTGTCTTCCCCATAGATATGAAAATCATGAGAGAAGAAGAGTCTAATTTTTCTCTTCGATTCAGCCTCGTTCCTGATGACGATTTTTCTCAAATATACATCAAGAAAACTATAGATAGCGTCATTGACCGTCAACTCCAAGTTAAGCCTTTGATTCACAGCTTTGCATTTAGTAACGTTAGTCTCAGGCAAATACTTCAAAGAAAACTGCCAATCATCGCCAATCCACGAGAACTGCCCATCAACCCAGATTCCATTACGAAATTCGTGACCAGCAACATGATTCTCTAAACCAACCTGCGGATAGAAGAAATCCCTAATCCGCATCTTTCCATCCAAAGCAATCGCCACGCGACCATTGGCTACAACAAGATCTCTAGGCAAACAATTCTCTCTCCTCAAGATTTAAAAAATCGCAAAATTCCTGAAACTCAAAATCCTCGAAAGAACTTGTTTTCATTGACTCCCCACAATAATGTGTTTGGAAAAACGCTAGGTTCTATTCGGGTTCTCCTATTTTTCCCTTTAGATAAAAACGGATCTACATTTGAAAGCTTTATTTTGACTGTCAAAAAGCTTAAGAGATAACCATTTCTACTTCGATATACAACAGAACTACCTGAGGTTATGTATGCCAATTCTTTTGAAACGTGCCTACGCAAAACCAGATGTTGAAGATGGCAAACGAATTCTGGTAGAGCGCCTTTGGCCCAGAGGGCTAAAGAAACAAATCGCGAAGGTTGATGAATGGTTGAAGGACATAGCGCCCAGTGTGGAGTTAAGAAAGTGGTATGGACATGATCCGGCGAAATGGCCCGAGTTCAAGTTGAGGTACTGGTCTGAACTAGAAGAGAAAAAAGACACTATTGAAAAATTAAGTGCTGAATCCGCAAAACATAATATAACCTTCCTTTTTGGTTCGAAAGAAGAAAAACTAAACAGTGCTGCAGCCCTAAAAGAGTACATAGAGACGTGAAGAATCGGTAAATTGTACCCCGGCAGAAACTTATTAAGCGGTTTTAGTCAGACTTCGATAGCTTGCGAGTCTTTCGGTAACAGGACTTTTTCCTTGAACATTTCCTCGAACAGTTCTGGGTGGTCGCTGTGTATCGGCACTATTTTTGCTGGGTTAATTTTGTCTATTATCTCTTTGAGTTCCGGTTTTGAAGCGTGCCCTGAAACATGTCTTCGAACGAACATTTTGTGTTCTCTCTTTATTTCATAGTCATAGTTAACGTTGAAGAAATCCAGCCAATTCACCATTTTAGCCTCATCGATCTCCATTTCCTCATTGAACGGTTCAGTTGAAGCAGAAATGTACCTTGTCTTATGACTACTGCCAGGTGGAATTATATCGAAAAGTTCGTTAGCATCCCAATAAGAGAACATCAAAACGTATTCTGTAGGGCTTTGCCTAATCTGGAATGCCCTAACACCGTTGTCTAGATGATGGATAGCTAACGAATAGATTTCTTGGTAATCGTATGGTTCCCCATCACTAGTTGGCGGCAAGGGGTTTTTGGAGTTGTTTGAATCGCCACCTACTCCTAACCTCTCTGCAACACGCACTATGTTGCGATCTGTCTGGGCGATGTTTCTTCCATGGTAATGAAGGTAACCCATTTTGTATTTGTCATAGTCTGCTTTGGAGTAGAGCAGGTCGCCTTCCCGTTTTAAGTAGACTCTGAGGTTGGGCATTGTTCGTGGGTCGTCGTATTCATCGGGAAAATTATGGTACATCTCGTAGAGGAGGTACGCGAGTTTGGGGTTGATTAACAGGGTGCGGCTGTTTTCTTTGGCGGCTTGGTAGATGGTGTTGAAACGTGTTAGGTCCTTCCAGCCAAAGTTTATGAGCACTAACCCTTCAGAAAGCCCAATATCTACACTGATGTCTCTTTCAACATCTTGCTCGGTTATTACTTCATCCGAGCCTATGCGGGTTCCTTCAGTAATCAAAACATCAACTGGACCATCGATTGAGCGGACATATTCATCGGTCGAAACCTCACCATCCCCATGAAACCGAACGTCTCCAGTGTAGAGGATACGTTTTCCATCTGGAAGAACAAGCAAAACTGAACATGCACCCGGCACCGAGTGCCCAACCGGGATCAACTTGTACTTGATGCCCTTTATCTGTCCCTCCAAAGCCGTGTTAAACGTTCGGTACTGAGGAGCAATGTCGTAGGTAAATCTGAATTTAGTTTTGGGATCTTCAATGACTGGGTGCTCCTCTTCCTTTTCTTCACTGCACGCGCATTCTCCGGGGCAGAGGGTCTTAAACATGGGTGATTTTTGTTTGATGGTGACTTTCTTAGCGACTTTGTAGTATTGGTCATCCACGCCAGAAACCGAAACATCAGTCATCGCTTTTGCTAGGACCTTGGTTTTTTCGGTGCAGTAGACAGGGATGCAGGGGTCAAGGAAGCTGACGTCTTGGATGTGGTCAAAATGGGCATGCGAAACAAACACGCCGTCGACCGCTGGATGCTGGGGGTTGCATGGGCAGACGTCTGTTGTTTTCCAATAATCCAACGCCTCGTTTAGAGGAACTTTTTCGCTGACCGCTTCGCTCTCAAACAAGACAGTCATGTCAACCAGGTGGGGCGTGTATATGCCGTTGATTTTAGGCAAAATCCCCAACCGCACCATATCCCGCAAAGCATTCTTGGAACGAGCCACAAGAAACTCGGAGAAGAACTTACTGTACTTGCCCATTCGGCGACCAAAATCCAGAAGAACAGAACCATCCTCGGTCTGGAGCAGGATCTTGTTGCCGCCGATTTCATCGACGCCCCCGTAGAATGTAAGCTTAGCATTCATCAATTGTCCCGACAGGCAGTTAACATACAAGTTGCATTAATAATTTATCCATAAGCAACTGGAGTAGTCCCTCATTAGGCGCAGAGAAGTTGTTGTTGCTGCTGCCGAACTACATTCTGCACAACGGTAGCGACAACAATCAAACAAAAGTTAAACCAACCAAAAAAATCTAAGTGCTCACATATGTTTGTGGTTGCTTTATTTCCAAATAACATAGGGCTTTTATAATCATTGCAGAGATTGTAGGTTGACCCTAAATTGCCAATTTCGTATTTGTGCAGAAAATGCGGTAAAAATTACTCCAAAGACGAGTATGCGCAAAGCAGATTCTGCCAGTCATGCGGTTCGTTTCTGATGCCTAATTTCAAAGTACAAAATCAGGGGTCAACATCTAAAACGGCGGCAGCTAAAGTTGATAATTCTTTCAAGGAAAAATCCGCTCTAAGTAGGGCTGCTGAGAGTCTTAGGCAAAGGGTGGGCGAATCAAAAGAGTATGAAGTTGTATCTGAAGGCGCTAAAGAGGAGCCCAAGAAACCGGTTTTTGAGAGTTGGGTATGGAGTGCTGAATACAACGATGCTCTATACCTCGAGGGCGAACTGATTAAGCAATACCAGGACAAGAGTCTTGAAGACGCAATATCTGGCGAAGTGGTTTCAAATGAACAGGGCGAATGCTACGCCATCTCATCATCTTGCGCATCAAACTTCAAACTGGTAGCTTACCAGGAAAGCAGGCAACACGTCATCTCTGACTTAAAAGTCCTATCAGGAATTGGGCCCGTGGGTGAAAAAGCACTAAAACGCAAGGGCTTCAAAACAATAGAAGACCTCAAGCGTCATTCCCGATGGAGAAAACAAGCCGCCGACTACATGAAAATAGTCGACAACAAAGAAGTGGACTCAATACAGAAATGGCTCTGGCAACGCCTCCCAAAATCCCACCCGCTCCTCCACTATTTAGCAGGGTTCTGCCAAGACCAAGACTTCGCCATAATAGACATCGAAACCATGGGACTATCAGAAAGACCCATTATCCTTTTGGGGATAGCAAAACCCACAAAGACCCACATTTGCACAAGCCAATTCCTGCTAAGAGACATCCAAGATGAACCAAGCGCGATTTGGGCTTTAGTCTCACAGCTTGAACCCAACTCGTCACTCATAACCTTTAACGGCAGAAGCTTCGACATTCCATACATAAAGCAGAGATTAGCTTACTATGGATTAGATGCACCCTTGGACAACACACACTTCGACATGTTGCATTTTACTAGACGCGCCCTCCGCCACAAATTACCCGACTGCAGACTAGATACCGTTGAAAAATACATCGGCGTCAAAAGAGACGTAAACATACCAGGGGCATTAGTTCCACACTTCTACGAAACCTACATGAGAACCAAAAACGTTGGACCCCTTGTACCTATAGTTGAACACAACAGACAAGACCTATTAACACTTGGAAGCCTGTTCTCGAGGCTCTATGAGGAATGGAACCTTGATAGATGACTTCATAAAATCGATAAAACACATGTCGTCCTACAAAAAACAAATCGTACATATAGAAAAAATTCCTTCTCAAGAAGCAAATTATGCAGAACTCGAGAAACCGCTTACCCAAAAAATCCAAAATTGCCTGTTAAACAGGAAAATAAAATTCTATTCCCATCAAGCCGAAGCCATAAACATAGCCAGACAAAGCAAAAACGTCGTAATTGCCACTCCTACCGCCTCAGGAAAAACATTAGCCTTTAACATTCCTGTTCTTGAAGCATTAACCAACGACAAGAAAGCAACCGCACTATACCTCTACCCAACAAAGGCGCTAACAAACGATCAACTAAAAGTCCTAAAAGAACTCGAAAAAGACACATGCATAAAGACAGACGCCAATGTCTATGACGGAGATACGCCCCCGCATCAAAGAGCAAGCATACGAGAAAACTCAAGAATAATCCTAACCAACCCCTACGGACTCCACCAATACCTACCCTGGCACTACAAATGGCGAACCTTTCTTCAAAACCTCAAATTCATCGTAATCGATGAAGCACACGTCTACCGCGGAGTCTTCGGCTCAAACGTCGCCATGGTCATAAGAAGACTATTAAGAATCTGCAGTTACTATCACGCAAACCCACAAATCATACTCTCCTCAGCAACAATCGCAAACCCAAAGGAACACGCCAGCAGACTGACAGGAAAGGATTTTGAAGTAGTCTCAAAAGATGGCGCTCCAAGAGGAAATAAATCATTTTTATTCTGGAACCCACCATTCATCGACGAAGCAAACACAAATCGCAGATCAACACACCAAGAAACCAAAGACATCCTAACACTAAACCTCCTCAAAAACCTGCAAACACTCTGCTTCACAACATCACGACAAATGGCTGAACTCATAACACGATGGACCAAAGAAGAACTCACAAAACGAAAAAAATCACCCACACTCATAACAGCCTACCGTGCAGGCTACCTACCCCAAGAAAGAAGAGAAATAGAAAACAAACTAAAAAACAAAAACCTAATCGGCGTCGTCTCAACCAACGCACTGGAACTCGGAATCGACATAGGCTCACTAGACTCAGTCATCATTTCCGGCTACCCAGGAACCATCATCTCAACATGGCAACAAGCAGGACGCGCCGGAAGAAGCAACTCCGATTCACTCGTAACTCTAGTAGCCTTCCAAAACCCACTCGACCAATACTTCATGAAACACCCAAACGACTTCTTTGGAAGACCACACGAACAAGCAATCATCGACCTCCATAACCAATACATTTCTTTGGGACACATAATGTGCGCATCAAGCGAACTGCCAATCAACGAAGCAGTTGATAGACAATTTTTCACAGAACTGCTCCCAGAAAGCATTCGAGCGCTGGAGCAAGAAAACCTAATCCGAAAAACACCACGCGGATGGGTCTACTCAGGTACAGCAAGAACAACAGAAATTGTAAATCTTGAAAGCATAACCCATCAAACCGTCACCGTGACCTGCAACGATAACCTTCTAGAAACACTCACCCTAAACAAAGCCTACGAAGAAGCTCACGCAGGAGCCGTTTTACTTCATCAAGGAGAGACCTATATCTCAGAAGACCTCGACTTGGATCAATTAACTGCTAAAGTTAGGCAAGAAAACGTCAACTACTACACCGAGGCACTAAAAGACGTCGATGTCACAATCAAAAAAGCACATGAAGAGAACAACAACGGAGTTAAAGTTGGATTAGGAGAACTATCCATTACCGAAATTTACCATACCTACCTCACCAAAACATACGATGAAGTCATAAAAAGAACCCCACTTAGTTTGCCCCCGCTCTCTTTTTCAACTGTTGGTTTGTGGTTTATTATCCCAGAAGAAATTAGAGAAGAAATAGAAGCACAAGGGCTTGATTTTGATGGAGGACTCCACGCTGTTGAACATTCCATGATAGCGATGTCGCCTATTTTTGCGATGTGTGACCGATGGGACATCGGCGGATTATCGACCCCTCTGCACCCGGATACAGGCGAGCCAACAATTTTCATCTACGATGGATTTGAAGGCGGCATCGGAATCTCAGAAACCCTCTACTCAAACATAAAGCCGCTGTGGGAAAAAACACTGGAGCTCATTGAAAACTGCGAATGCAAAGAAGGCTGCCCCTCATGCATATACTCACCCAAATGCGGAAACGAAAACCAACCCCTAGACAAGAAGGCAGCCACGATCATTTTGCGGCGACTTTGCAAGGTATCTACCTAAATTTAATTCTAAAAGTCAGAGTATTGTTTTGTTATTCCTTTCTTTAAGGGTTCTTCGCTGGTTATTTTCCAAAAAATAAAAGAAGAACATCCGCCAACTTACAGCTATGTCAATCTCCAAAACGCAACACTTCTGGCTTGATGAATTAAGCACCAAAGAAGCAGCCCAAGCCTCGGAAGACGGCACAGTCGTGATTTTTCCTGTAGGAAGCGTCGAAGAGCACGGCGAGCACTTGCCCCTATGCACTGACAGTATCCAACCCGAGTACGTTGCTTTGGAAGTCGCCAAAAAAACAGGATGCCTCGTTGCTCCCCCGCTGCGCTATGGCATTTGTAATGCTACACGCAACTTTGCGGGAACGATTACAATTGGATTCGACACATTTTACCGAATGGTGAATGAAATTCTTTCAGAGCTATTACGAAACGGCTTTCACAGAATCATCGTTCTTAGCGGCCATGCAGGAAATTCACATATGATTGCTTTGAGGATGGCAGCCCAAGACATCGTAATAAAAAACGACGCCCAAAAAGCAGAGAAGAAGACGCGGATTATGGTGCTCTCAGACTATGATTTTGCACAAGAATTAACGTCCAAGTATGCTTCAGAAAAAGATGGGCATGCAGGGACAATTGAAACCGCTCGAGTGATGGCTATCAAGCCTGAGCTGGTTAAAGCAAAAGGCGCCGCGAGTTTCTCAGAGATGCCCCGTTTTGAGGTTGTTGCGCATCCTGAACTCTATTTTCCAAGCGGAGTACAAGGCGACCCAACGGTGGCGACCGTCGAGAAAGGGCAGGAGATAAACGAGTATATTATTGGGCAAGTTGAGAAATTGGTGAAAATCCTTAAGGAATAAGATAAGAAATTTTTCAAAATAATTATAATTTACACTACGAAAGAAAAAGAGTGTGTGTGAAAAAGCGTTTGAACGTGATTATTTCTTCTTTGATTTTGCAGAAGCCTTAGCTGGAGCTTTAGAGGCAGCCTTCTTTGATGCTGCTTTGACCGGTTTCATTGGTTGCTCGCAACAAATCAGTTCCCCGGTATCTTCGCAGTCGCATGGAGTTTCAATCAAAACAACCAAGCCGCATTCATCACACTTATACTGGTCACCTTTCTTTCTTGCCAAAAAATCACCTTCTAAAATGCTGTTATATAATGAATTGTTTTCTAAAAATATAAAAATTTCTTATCTGTAACTCTTTTTTTCTGTTCAGACAAACTAGCAAAAGCTTAAACAGATCCAAACCGTCTGTTGTCTGCGCGATTTGGAGATGCCTTACCGTGAAGCACCAGAAAGTTTCTAAGGGAACCGTGATAGCGCAACTTCAATTGGACAGAAAAAGTTTAAAGGCTTCCAAAAACATAACTACCTTGTGATTTTATGCAGTTTTTCACTGTTACAGACCAATCCAGCATTAAGCATAAAGTTCTCGTCATACCATTAAGCCAAACAGAAATGAATCAGCTAGTGGGAAAATGCGAGAAATGTATGCCCTCAATCTCTATCTCGTCCATAATTCAGATAGGACACCCCTACATCATCGTTGATTTCGGGGGGCCAGACGCTTGGAAAACAGTCATAGCCCTTGACAAGGAATCTGAAGATGGACACAGAATTGGGGACGAACTGGAAGTTGGAGATACCTTGAACGTGATTTTAACCTCAGAATCTCAGGCGTTAAGAGTCTCAAAAGAAAGAGTCTACATGAACGTACCCCTAGAAGCGGTTTTAGCCTTCAGCATCATCTACACCTCCGACATCGCAGAGAACTACGCACTGTTCAAGATGATAACCGCGCCCAAAGGTGAATAAACGGCCAGCTTCGTTAGTGCAGATAGCGTAGGAACCAATCAGTCGAAGACTTTGCTACTTCTTCAAGAGTACCGGGTTCCTCAAACAGATGTGTTGCACCCGGAATTATGACAAGTTTCTTTTCATTTGTCATTTGGTCCATTGCAAGGCGGTTTAACGCAATCACTTCAGTATCTAAGCCACCCACTAACAGCAGAGTCGGCGATACTACTCTGGGCAGATAATCGCCTGCAAGGTCAGGTCGACCTCCACGCGAAACTACCACCACAACGTCATCCGGAAGTTTTGCAGCAGCAATCAAAGCCGCAGCCGCACCCGTACTCGCCCCAAAATACCCGAAAGCTAACCTTCTTGTCAAGAGGTCATTCCTCAGCCATACTGTAGCTCCCATAAGGCGTTCTGCAAGTAAGGGGATGTTAAAGCGGTATTCTGCAGTTACTATGTCCGTTTCTTCCTCTTCTTGTGTGAGGAGGTCAAATAACAGCGTTCCGATTTTGGCGTTGTTGAATTCTTTGGCAACATATTGGTTTCTTGGGCTAAACCTGCTGCTACCGCTGCCATGAGCAAACAAAACAACTCCTTTAGCGCCAGGCGGCAAGGTTAAAGTTCCTTCAACTTCTACGCTTCCGACTGGAATTTTCATATCTGTTTGGTTGTGAATCATAAAACATCCATTCCTTTTGATTTTCCACTTTGGTTCTTTTTGCTTTCTTCGAGCAGTCTTATTACTTCTTCATCCGATGTTTGGCTGAAATCTCCGTAGAATTCACCTATAGCTTGGAAAAACTCGGGTTTGTAGAGGCAAACGACGCGGTCACTCATATTTTTGAGTTCTTCAATTGTTGAGGGTGGACCCACAGGAACCGCGACGGTTATGCTTGCGGCGCCCCTGTTTTTGACTGATGCCAAAGCCGCTTTCATGGTTGAGCCCGTAGCTATGCCATCGTCGACAACGATGACGTCGAGTCCTTTCAGGTTTGGGTAAGATGTGTCTTGCCTGTATAGTTTTAGCCTGCGACCGATTTCCTGTTTTTGGAGTTCAGTTTCTTCTTTGAGGTACTCTCGGTTGACTCCGAGGTACTTGATTAGGTTGTTGTCGAGGATTGCGGTTCCGTCTTCAGCAACGGCGCCGATTGCCAGTTCCGGGTTGTCGGGTGCACCAATCTTTCTGGGAATAATCACGTCCAAAGACAGGTTAAGTGCTTTAGCAATCATATAACCTACCACGACGCCGCCTCGCGGAATCCCCAAAACTATCCCGTTCTTGCTTGAAAAATCCTTCAACGCCAAAGCCAAACGTTTTCCAGCGTCGATGCGATCAGTAAAAAAAGCCATTTGAATTCCTCAAAACTCTTTGCTAAAATAATGAGTAACTAGGAATATAAAAAGTGGTTACTAACATGGCACACCCACAAACGTTTCCGCCCACCTGTTTGGATCCTAAGTAAGGCTCTATGTTGAAACCTTAGGGGTAGGTCGTATTGGTGATTCTCGTCGCGATTAGCATGTTAAAAAGATGGCTAACCTCTTTTAGTCAGCGCCAGGTTGTCCGTGTCAAAAGCGTACTCGCCAAACCTTGCGGTATAGTAGAGTCTCAAATACTCCGCGGCGAACCTTGGCGGGAACGGCAAATCCTGGGGCAAAAGCCTTTGCTTTTCTTTGAGGCGTTCTTCGATTGCTGCTTCTGCCAAGGGGTAATTGAGCAGGAACTCTTTGCGTTCACTATAAACCGCCAAAGTTTGTACGGCCTCTTCCAGATATGAGAGGTAAGTAGGCAGATTTTCCATTATCTGGTTTATCTTGTAGGTTGATGGGTTAGCGAGGGTTTCAGTGACTTTCTTTAGGCGGTCGCGCAGGTTTGAGTTTTTCTCCCAAAGGTAATCTTTGGTTGGCAATAAACGGTCAATTGCTTCTTCATCGCTGACTATTCCACTGTAGAGCATGGTTAAGACGTCGTTGGATATTCTAAGATAGTCTTGAACGTCATCCTTCAAAGCTACAACGTCTAAAATGTCCAACTCTTCTTTCTCCGCCCTGACTTCGGCGTTAGCTTTCATTGCTTCTGCTGTCCGGGCGTAGCCGACCACTTTTTGAGTGTTCTCACCAAAGACTGACGCTAAATCTTCACTGCAGCTTAGCCTTGCAATCGGTGTCAAGGAGGTTCGAAGATACTTCATGGACGCCTTAATGTCTGAGCCGTACTGGCGCTTCCAGTTATTAAGCGAGTTATACAATGCCTCAATAGCTATCCAGGGTGCTTCTTTCGTCGCAAGTTTTTCTTGGGCAAATTCTACTGAGCGGCTTTTCTCTGGAAGAGAAGGATCATAAAGCGGCTTTATGATTCCATAGATAGGTTCAGTAACTCCAATAACTTCCCGAGTTAAGGCACGACCTTGCTCTAAAATGTCTTTGATAGCTTGGATTCTCTGTTCCAACGACAGCTCTTTTTGGTAAGGAGCATTCAAGGTTGTTTTGATGTCTAATCCAGTGGCTTTGAGTTTTCCCATCCAATCCGAGAATTGACAGTTGGAGAAGATTTGGTATTCTGCCAATATGGTGTTAAGTTCTGTTTCTATGGCATCCGTATCCTTGCTTAGGTCGGCAATTTCTCGAAGCTTTATGTCTAACTCTGATTGGTCATAAGCATGCATGAGTATGTTCTTGAGTGTTTCATCAACGGAATCTTTGATGACTAACATTTTGCCTTCAGGCGAACTTACAATCACTGGGATGTTTTCTTTCACATTTTCTAACTGTGCCTCAAGGATGCGTAATTTGTCTTTTAGTGCTTGAGCTTTCTTTGTGACTTCAGAAAACGATGTGGTCTGCTTTGGCGCGGTATTGATAAAGAGGACGGGTATTGTGAGGAGGAAGGTTGCAAAAATCCCAAGTACCATCGTTGTAGGGCTAACGTCAGCTGTAAACGCTAAAGGCACTTGGAGAGCATTCAACAGCACAAAGAACACTGCTGCGGCTATGGTTGCTGTGAAGCATTGGAAGAACTTGTCGCCAGCTCCTATTATGCCCTCTTTAACCATCATTCTGGTGAAGAACATGAGCGTCACTGCCAACCCAACCACGATCACAACAAACATCAACAATCCTGGAATAGAATCCCGGTATTGAGTTACTGCATCGCCTATGGTGCGTCCTGGCCAGTCAGGAATCCACGTGGTCTGCCCTGCAATGTCGTAGACAACTTTGGACAAATCGTAGAGCCGAAACTGATCTACAGAACCGCTGATGTCTTTAGCAATTGAGGTTAAAGGAACAAGAAGAGGCGGACTGGAGCCGGCTTCTACCCACCAGTCTGATCGGATAATCGGTTTAACCACATAGGTGTAGTACTGCATGATTTGCAGGGGCACCATAAGCAATACGAAATAGATAACGGAAAAACTGACGTATTTTTTGAAGTATACAGCTGAAGCCAAAATCAGGGGGATAGCTAAGAAGTAGAGTGGTGCAAAGAAAAGACATGTGACTGCCAATATGCCAAAATCGATTGCGAGAGCACTTTTGTAGCGGTTAGAAACTATGGGTAAAGCTATAAACAACGCCAACCAAACAACGACAAACGTCACACGAACGGGTGGGTCCCCAAGGAAGGATATGAACTTCAGCTCAGCCAAGTGATACAGTAACCCAAACCCTATGACGGCACCTCCAACGGGCATACCTAAACGTGGACTTCGGTAAACGGCAAAAGCAACCAAAACCGCTATTAAAATTGGCAGAGGCTGAGGAAAAATTGGTAGATAGGACATGCCCAAAGCCATAGCAATAGCTGTGACCAGAAAAGTGAACATTTTGAGTGATGAAGATTCAAGGTTGCGTTCCAACTCTTCTTTTTCTTTGTTTTTCTGTCTTCTGGTTTTGTACCACGAGTTTACGCCAGAAATCTTAAGCGAGGGCTTCTTCACTCAATCTACCTAAAACCTTATTTTAGGTAAACTCTTCTTAAAGTTTATGTAGGTACCTCGGATGATGGATGGCAAAAGCACTTTTAACGTGCTGGAGAGCATAGAAAAACACATCAAAGCCCTAAAACCACTCCTACCCAAACAAGCTTTAGTCTGCATCGGCGAATACACCATAAAAACCCTCCTTAAAACACCCGATGCAACCATTAGAGAGCAAGCCCTACCCGTTTTGATTGAAAAGTCAAGCGATGAAATCTACAAGTGGCTTCCAAAAGGCTACGCGCCACATTTTGTTTTAGGCTTCGAAGACCAACGTATTGACACGCATTTCTGGTATAATGTTTTGCCAACTATTTCAAGGAATAGATCAGTCCTGGAAAGTTTAAGGAGAAAAGACACAGAAAAACTCCAAAGCGCCATAATTTTTTCGTCTGCCTGGGATGGAGTTGGAAGCGCTACGCTACCAGCGTTGATAGGGAAATTTAAGGCTGCAAACATCGATTCCCTAGCCATAGCGGTTTTGCCCTCGAAAATTCAGCCCACAGATTCCCACTTCAACGCCTATGCCGCCTTAGAAATGTGCTTGGCAATTGAAGGAGCAACAGCCATACTCATGGACAGGGACCTTATTGAAAGCTATGAGGGCGTTGACCGAAAAGGGGAATTACTTAAAGGAAACACAGTTGCAAATTACCTCTTGAACCTATTTTTAGCCAAAGATGGATTAGTTGAAGAAATCTCCGAATTATCCAGAACTTTCAACACAAAATTTTTCACTCCCATAGTTGTTACCGGCGCAAGTTACAGGATTTATGGCTCCTTAGAAAACATGTTAAACACTGCACTGCTCAAACCGCTCTTGACGTTTGACTTATCGAGTGCAACGCTGCTGTATGTTGTTTTACGTATGCCTTTGAGCTTGAAGGATAAGCTTCCGAGAGATAAAATTGAGTTAGCCATAACCAAGTGGTTTAAAGAGAAAACGAGTTTGCAGTCAATCATCATAAGTGAACCCATCTATACTCAGGATATGAGCGATAGGATAGATGCAGTTCTGTTTGTCGGTGGCTTTGACTTGGGCAAGATGATGGCTGATTTGGAGATGAAGGTTCAGTCACTGAAGAATCAAGCCGTCGAGAAGGGGTTGATGGCGGCGGATGGGCGAGTTGAACTAAAAATTGAGGAACCTTCAGAGCCAGAACTCAAAACCGTAGAGTCAGCAACCATCACCAAAACAGAATCGTTAAACGTTGAAGAGCCAGAGACTGTAACCGAAGCATTAGTTACACAGGAAACAGAAAAAAAAGTCATTACCGAGGTTGCTCTGGATGATGTGAAATCCGCAGAAGCAGAAGGTCCTGTAGAAACATCAAATGCGGTAGAAGAACCTCAAGTACCCATTGAACCTTCACCAATTGTTGAAGAACCAAAAACCGTCAAACCTAAAAGGACTCGTAAAACCAAAAAAGTGGTTACAAAAAAGAAACCGAAAAATGAAAAGGTTGAAGAGCAGAAGCAACAAACTTCCGCCTAAGTCAGTTTTACTTCTTAGTCTCGCCTTTATTGTTGCCGATGCCATTTAATGCTTTGATTATGTTTCCTGCATGTACGCCGTGTTCCAGTAGGAATGAGCGTGAGAGGTGTCTTTCGAAGTCGCTTGATTTGCTGTAGAGTAGTTGCATTTCGTCGAAGGATTCCATGTCTTCGGGTTTGCCTCGTCCACCGACCACCATGACTCGTGTTGTCCATGCATCTCTTGATTCTATGACACGTACTGTGATTGTTCTTGAGACTTCACTGGTTACGTATCCTGCTAGTGCTGTGTAGATTTCTTGGGAGAGGTCCTCCGACCACATGTTTGGCGGGGTAGAGATGGTTACCCATATGTAGTCGGTCTTGTAGGTGGGTTTGAAGCCCATTAGGCTCGGGGTCTTGAAGGCGCGGATGACACTTTTCATGTAGTCTTTGAAGTGGTCCATGTCGAGGATTTGTTTGAAGATTACTTCGCGGGTAAGGGTGTCTTCTTGTTCGGTGAGGATTTTGAATATGATTTTTAATTGCTCGCGTTGAGTTAAGTCTGCAGATTTCTCAAAGTATGGTTTTTGTGAGCCGATTTCAGCAATCTTGGCGTTGTATTCATGGTGTAAATCAACGATTTTGTTTAGTCGCTTGCGGTATGCAGACACGAGTTCGAAGCGTTTTGCCAGTTTTTCGTAGAGTTTGATTGTGCTGTCAACTTTATCGAGGTTCTCTATCGCAAAAGCCTCTTCTTGCTCTACCCGTTTGAGGTCCCGGTCTATATTCAGCAATTGTTCTCTGGCGTACCGTTTGCTGCTGAGGAACTTTCTGACTTGCCGCTCCATCTTGGTTTTGTCGAATTCTTTGCGTTTCTTGATTTCTTGAACTCTCATGACTTCATTGTCGAAGTTGCCTCTTTTCTGCATACGCTGGGTTAAGATTTCGTTTATGTAAGTTAAGTGCTCATCAATCATTTTGGCTTCGTCAGCGGGGGTTCTTAGCATGAGTTGGATTATGAGGTATATGGTTCCAAGTTCAGTTTGGATGGCTTTTAAGTCTTCAAGTTCAGCTTTGCATTCGGGCAGAACCTCGTAGTACCGCATTAGGGCATCTGTCAAGTATCGGGTTTCGTCGTAGAATTTGAGTATAGTGAGCGATTTTTCAGCAAGTTCAGCTATGTTGACTAAATCTTCTAGAACTTTCTTTTGTCTGAGGGTGAAGACTTGTGAGCTTGGAATAAGCTGGTTTAACCGTTCAACGATTGCCGCTTTTCGCTCAGAGAATTCTAAGTGAGTTTTTGTCAGGGTGGTCAGTAGGACTTCGAGGTTGTCCAGTTTTCTGTTGCCGTCTTTGTGCAGGGTCAAGCTTATGATTGACTGCTCGATGGGTCCTGTTTTGCCCATGAGTTTTATGGTGGTTAGAAACTTCATTATGTCGTCTAGCCAGTTTTTGACTTGGATTTCTGTACCTTTAACGTGCAGGATTGTGTCGTCTTCAAGTCGGGGGTTGCTGTTTATGGTGGTTTTTAGTTTTTCTTCGAATTGTTCTTCATTGTAGGTGCCTGTTTTTATAAGGTAGTTCTTGAAGAGTTCGCGGGTGATTTCGCTGTCTACTTTGATGACGTTGTTAATTTCGTCGAGGATGTCAAGTTTTTCTTTCCTTGATTCCTGCAGCAGTTGCATTCCTTCAAAGTTCAACTTGTAAGCCATGATATAGTCTTCAACTGGATACGTCACTTTTGTCATGCCTAAGGTATGTGAAGAATTGTTGCCAAGTCCCACTTCGGTACCTATGCCACCTAAAAGGTCCGCCAAGTCGAAATCCATCAAAACATAGAGCAAGTCAACGACCATCAGATCCATTTCTTGTCTGGCGCTAACGATGTTGCCAACCTTCGAGAATGCCGGCAACAGAGGCAGATAGATTAATGCGTTGAGAGGGTTTCGGTAAACTTCGCCGAATGTTTTAGTGACGTATTCGTTGTAGTCTTTGTTGAGTAACAATGAAAGCTCGTTCATGGCTACGAAAGCTGAGCATCCTTTTGCTGGAGGGTCATCTCCGCCACAGGGCGTAATGACAAAAGCGATTATTGGCACACCGGAGCCCAAGACTTTTCGAAGGTGTCGGGCAAAGTCAAAGAAGACCCCGCTTCCAGTGCCACCGCCAAGGCCATAGACCAAAACTACGGTCGGGGTTACTATCGATGAAAGTGCTTGTTCTTTGAATGCGTTTATGCAGTTGCGGATGATGCCGAGTTGATAGTAATTTAATGCGTAGATTGCTTTTGCCAATGCCCGTCTTCTGCCTGCGCCACCAGCCATTGGTGGAATAGCCATAGTGGTTTGCAGCCAAGGAACAAAGTTTTCAAGTTTCGAACCCTCACCTACGAGGTATTCGCCGTATTTTTGGTTGATAAAATCAAACATTGCTTCGGCAGTCGGGAACTTTACGGATTGAGCAATCAGACGCATTCGCTCGCGGGGGATACCAGCTTTAATCATTTGCCGCGTTATTTGTTCACAGGTTTCTTGGAGGCTTCTAATTTCTGGGTCAGCTATGTCGATTGCTAAAAGAGAAAGACGCGTTAGGTCGTTCTCCAACAGCTCTTTGGTCTTCTTGTTCGTTAGGAAAGTTTCAACGATGTTGGTGCCTGCTGAACCAAGCCCGATCAACTGAACACTGTTTTGATATATTCGCGTAACCTATCACATCCCAACTAATCTTTTCAATCTGTCCTTAACGGACTCAAGATTTGAGGACATTGCCCTGTCAATTTTCGATGCGCGAAGTGTTAAGCCTTCTAAGTCTTTGATTTGGTCTTCAACTACAAGTTGGAAGTAGCTTACTTTTCCACGTATTCTAAGGAACAGAACCACGAACACCACCGCTAAGGCTGCCAACACACCGACTATCGGTAGGAACAAAGATTCCATCGTTGAAGATACTGGTGCATTAGTAGTGTTGAGTCCGTTCAAGAGAGCCATGGCATCGGTGACGTCGCCTGCGTTAGCTATTGTTCTGGAGGCGTTGAGAACGTTTGTGAATATATCGATGTAACCTTGGGATACACCGTCGGAAATGAGTTTGTTGAGTTTTGTTTGTTGTTGATTGTAGAGAACGTTAAAGTTTGCTAAGCCTGCGCTGGTAGCTTGCACAACTATTTGGTCGATAGCAGAACCTCCGGCCCCGCTGTATAAGCTAACAACGTTTATGGTTTGTGCGACGTTTGAGGCGCTGTTTGGCACTTTACCATAGAGAACCATGTCAAAGGTTCCCTCAGTCCATTTGAACGTTGTAGATTGTGCGGCTGGGTTGTATGTGGAGCCCATATCGTATGTTGAGCTTTGAAGGTCCCAGTAGCCGCTGGGGTTTGCCGTGGATTTTTGTAATACGGTGGAAAGTCTCAGGGTATCTGCACCTAGTGCAATGATGTTAACGGTGAAGGTTACTTTAATGTCGGCTCCAGGCAAAACTGGCGCTAAAGTATTAGTTGTATTGGTTAGGGGGTCGTATTGAACCAAAAGTTGCCCCGATGAATCCTCAATTTGGTAGGTGGTTATCCATTGTCCTTCACCTACAGCCTTCACTGGAGGCGAAAAGGAAATTATCATCATTGTTGTTAAAATAAGAAGAAGACTTAAAGCTAAAATTTTGTTTTTCAAGTTTGACCCTCCCAATTTTTGTAAACGTATGATGCATATAACATTTGTGCTAATCCGCTTCAACAGAAAAATAAGACCAAAATTAATCAATTTACCTTAAATCAAATTCGACTATCACAAATTCCTCTTTGCAAAGCTTGTGAGTACACCTTTCAATCAAGCGCTAAACTTAACAAACGATATGAATATACTTTTAAAAAATTTTTAAAACGGGTAAAATCGAAACTAAAAATCCAGGAAGAGAATGAATTAAAAAAACATCCAGAACGCGTCACACCCTATAAGCCTCAAAAAACCTCAACCTCTTGCAATAATCATCAGGCGAAAAAACTTTGGTGCACAAATTAATAAACCAAGGTGGCAATCAAATCTTTAGGGTAAACAATAAAAGGCATGCTCGAACGCACTAAGATTGTAATACAGTTGGTTATTATGGATATAATAAACGTCCGTCTACCAAACAAATTAACCGCAGACATCGACAAACTTGCAAAAAAACACAACCTCACCCGCTCAGAAGTCATGCGCCAAGCCCTTACCATCTACATTCACCTAACAGAAAACGTCGGCGACCATGCTAAGACCCATAGTCTTCCAAGTAAAGCCCGCTCAAATAACCTACACCCGAAGAGGTGATGTTTCAATCCTAAAAATTCCAACTGGACATGCTATTGTCGCAGGCTCAACTTCTTCTGGAGCGGTAGGTCCAAAGGATATGGATAAAGTCAAAGTGGATGGGCAGGTGTTGGGAAAGTTCTTGGCAAGGGTTGCATTAATGGATGTTACCGCAACAGGGGCTTTTCCACTGGTATTATCTGTTACTTTGGGCGTTGAAAAGGACCCCACGGGCAACACGATAATGGAAGGGATCCGGCGTGAAGCTAGAAATTTAGGTCTTGACCCAAATCAGGTATTGATGGAGAATACAGAGGATAATTTTGAAACGATCCAGACAGGTGCAGGGTTAACCGTGGTTGGATTTGCAAATGAAGAAGACCTTAGACTTGGAAAAACTATGCCTGGTGACTTAATTGTTGCAATCGGCAAGCCTAAAGTTGGAGACGAAGTCATCGCGTCAGAGGCAAGAGGAGAAATTGCCGACCTTAAAAACGTAACCCAGCTGTCTCAACGAAAGTACGTTCACGATATCTCGCCGGTTGGAGGGTTCGGGATTGCCAGTGAAGCCAGAATGATGGCCTACGGTGTCGGCAGACAACTGAAACTCTATGAAGTGAAAGGTTTAGACTTGGACAAGTCAGCGGGTCCAGCAACAGTAATTCTTGCAACGATAGACCGGGAGAAGCTCGAAGATTTAACTTCGCTAATCGCTAAACCAATCAATGTCGTCGGAGAAATACTCTAAGGAAGTCAGCTTTGGATGCTTTTTAGCATGTGTCCATTGCGGTCGATTTCTCCACTGCGTATGCGCGTTGTGGATATCGGAGAGTTGTTCTCGGCTGGAACCATATTCACAGCAACGATTTCTAGAGGCGCAATCCCTGCACGTTGACGCTCTTCATTGATTTTCTCGGCGGTTTTCTGCGTCTCTTTGCTAACCACTAAAGCTTCCAAGCCTTTACTTGAGATAGTTAATCCAAATGGGTCATTTAGAGGCACAATTTCTGAACGCTTCGCAAAGTCTAACTCTTTCAGGTAAGCTTCGAGGTCTCTGCGCCTTTCATTGTACGGTGCGGTTGCGTGGGGTTTGTCCATTTTTGAAACAAACTCGTCAGACGATAGGCCAATCACGACTTTGTCGCCTACTTCGAAGGCTTTACCCAGTAGTCTCTTGTGTCCTCGATGCAACTCATCGAAGGTTCCGCCAACCGCAACTTTACGAAATTTTCTCATTTTACCAGCCTTGCACCTTGAAAATCTATATTGCTGACTATTACTTGTTGTTGGGGCAAGGTTTGTTTAAAAGCCTCTGCTACCGAGTCAGCGTTCTCCTCATGTACTACGGCGTGGACGGCTTCACCGATCATGTTTTGGGCTGCACCAACTGCACCAGCCTTCTTTGCGGCCGCTACGAGTTTGCGAATTTTGTCGGTTGCGAAGCCTGCTTTTTGCGAGAATTCCCAGCAACAATCGAGAAAATTCTCCAAGCTCGGTTGGGCAAGGATTGCTTTTAACGTTTCTTGTCCGTAGTGGTTGATTTCCCTTTTTTTCTCAGGGGAAGATAACAGGGATTTCGTTAGAATGTTTGATAGGAAAAAACCAGCTACAATAATGTAATCGGGTGTTAGGGGTATTCGGTCGATTTGGCAGATGCCCGGGGCACCTGGTTCAACAACAAGTACGCAACCCCCGCTAAAAGTTAAGGAGCTCACCGTTCCTAAGCCAGTTTGGCATTGGATTTCGGCAACATGCGCTATTTTGCCAATCTGATTATACGTCAGCGGCAACCCTAAAGCTTCCCTAAGCGCCAAACCTGCAGTCAACGCGCCTCCTGCGCTGGTGCCAAACCCTGTTCCAATGGGAACTTCGATTTTGTGCTCAACGGTGATGGCATATTTTGTTTCTGTTTTAGTTAGAAGGGTTTCAATTACTTGTTTTGTGGTTTTTGCTTGGGCGGCGGGTTTAGAATTTATAAAAATGTTTATGCTGTTTTTTTCTGCTTCATGCGCAGATACGGTGGTTATAACGCCCTTCTCAAGCCCAAAACCCCCACCTACCGCACCAATCTTCTCCAAATCAACAATCGGCATGTTGTTTTCTGTGTCGTGGATTTCAAAGAAACTCGAGATTGCACCTGGTGCGAAGGCTTTAGCTTTTTTCAATACCTATCACTTGTTTTTCTTTGCGTCTTAAGTTGGGGAATGCCCTATAACATATTTTAATTATTGGGGGTCCTGCAAGCAGAATGAACGGAAGTTCAGTCGCGAAAGTCCAAACAAATATTGGAAAAACTAATGACGCAGAAAGTGGGGCTCCAAAGTAAGATAGAAAAAGAGGACTGGCTGCCCACACAGTAATTGAAAGTAAACCTGCTCCCACAGCTTGCCCTACCACCGCTGCGATTGCGTAGCTTCGCCATTCTTTCCAGCGAACTGCAACCGCAGTGATAATGACAAGACTTAGAATAAACGTTGATGCGAAAGACAGGATGAATATTTCAGTTGATAATCCAGTGTAGGCTGTGACGTCTGGAAGAAGAATGATTGTGGGCGCTAATAATGCTACAGCAGCCACTATTACTCCTGCAATAACCTGTTTTAGGCTAATGTTTCGATATGATATGTAGCCGATTAGAAAGAACAGTATGAAGTTCGGTGGCACACCAGCTACTAAACTCAAGGCGGCGTTTCCATGCACAAACATATCCCGTATGAAGATTCCGAGTGCTCCGCTGATTCCGCCCACCCATGGACCATAAAGCACTGCGAAAACGGCAGGTATAACCACAGCCGGCAAGAAACCTATACCGAAAAAATTCACGTTTGCTGTCGAGATTCCAACAACAGCATAGAGTGCTGCACAGATTCCTGTAACGGCAATATCTTGAGTTTTCAAATGAACCATCTTCTAATTTTATTTTTTACTTTCAACTTCAGCAAGCAATTAAGGATTCCGTAAAGATTGTTTAAACGTGTTTAAACTTTAACGATGCCAAGAACCTATTTTCAAAGAACAAACTGAATATAAAAACAAAATTAAGAAATAGGGATTAAGCTAATTGGCTACTTTTTGTGTCGTCTTATTCTTTCTTGACGCTGCGTCTTCTTACGCCAATCCTTCTTGCGCTGCGTCTGCATAGAAAACCTTTCCTGACGAGGAACATCTAGCTTCCTATAGCGAGACACGTTTCCATAGAAGGTTTCAGCTGAAATTTTGTTATCTTTCAAATCTTGAATGCTCTGGTTTAATGCCTCTTTAGAATCATCGTCACTTACCTTATCGAATGATTCTTCATAAACAAGGTATGCAGCATGGAACTGAAAATTCGAGAGGTCATCGATTAAAAGTTTCTCTATTTTGGGGGATGATTCATTATTATTGTTTTGCTCGTTGGGTTGTTGAGTCATGTATTATCCAGCTTTTTGAATAGAGCAAGATTGTTTTTCACCCTTTTATACATGTGCCTATTTTTGTGGCAAAAAAACCCTTGCTTGTCCAACTCTTAACATAAACTTTAGTCCCTTATTTTAATCACTGAAAATCAGCATGTTAATGTGCTCCTAAAAACGTTGCTTAATTTTTTCAGCATCCTTCTCCAATTCCAGTGATTCCCTAGGATTTGCGTGGTCACGGAAAGCCTTACCATAAATGAAACCTTCAGTTGGAGCCATTGGAATAATATGGACATGCAAATGAAAAACCACCTGCCCAGCCGCCCACCCATTATTCTGCACAAGTCTTATGCCTTCAGCACCCATTGCATCCCTAACCGCATGCGCAACCCGTTTCGCAATCTTAAACAGATAACCCGCTTCCTCCTCAGAAATCTCATATATGTTCTCGTAGTGCTTTTTGGGAACCACCAATGTATGCCCCTCGTTAACGGGCCGGTTACTCAGAAAAGCCACCACTTGGTCATCTTCATAAACGATGCATGCTGGTTCTTCTTTTCGGATTATCTGGCAGAATATACAATTCTCAGACATGACAGTCATACCTTTCAGCGGTTTGTTGGTAGGATATAGCTTTAATAGAATTTCCCCAATCAATAATACTTTATGGACACTTTAGTTGACGATGTTGGCAGTTTCCCGTTGCCTGATGGAATCAAAAGAGAAACCTACGCCAAAGCATACGAACAGGCAAGACAAGCCATAATCAACCATGAAGACCCCGCAAAAGACGATTTTATCCAAAGAAACTTTTACTCGATAGTGGTTGATTCTTTTAAAACAAAACTTCGCACAGGCTTAGATATTGTGAATTTTCCTCAGCATTTTAGCGGAATAAGACAGGTGGGCGATGCCGTCCATGCTGCTATGGAGAAGGGCTCTTTTGTCGTCGACGAAGAGAGGGCGTTTCTTCCAGAAATCTACGTTCTAAACCAAGAAGCCAAACTCCTAAGCGAAGAGTTTGGCAAAAAAATCCATTTACGAGTTTCAATCTTCGGCCCCATCGAACAGTACCTATCTGAAGTTGGTGCAACAGCTTACCCTGATGTGCTAGACGGGTTTGCCCAAACCCTTAACCGCTTCGCAAAAAACAGCATACTAAACAGCAAGTACATAGAAACCAAAGTAATATCCATAGATGAACCCAGCCTTGGACACAGCAGCTTCACAGGCACCCCAGAATTAATTCGGAAAACGCTCGAGAAAGCCTATGACTTTAAGGGTCCAGTTAGGCAGATCCATCTTCATTTTTCTTCAGGAATCCATGATTTACTTACTGTTAAAGGACTCGATGTATTATCTTTTGAATATGCAGCTTCTCCAAAGAACATAGAAGATGTCCCAAAGAGCGTACTCGAAAAAGCTGACAAGCAAATCCGCGTTGGCATCGCCAGAACAGACATCGATGCCATTTGGGCTGAACTCTACGAGAAAGGAATCACCAAGCCATCCAATGAACAGTTAGTGGATTCAGTAGAAGGCATACAAAAGAGGTACCGTGCTGCCAAAGAAAAGTATGGTGAGAGGATGACTTTTACCGGTCCTGACTGCGGACTAGGCGGCTGGCCCAATCAAGATTCAGCCGCACTTGTTTTGGAGCATACAGTAAAAGCGGTAAAAGCAAATTTTAAAATCTAATTTCGTTTTGGCAAAAAATAGAGAAAGAAGAAAAAAATCTTCTCATTCACTTTCTTGCTCAGATGGTGCAGGCGGCAACGGTTCTGCTCGTAGCATCGGTTTCTTCTTTGATAGGGCCTGTTGCGCCTGAGTTAGGTCTTTGAAGCCGTAGGTTCCAATTGGAGGCCAGCCAGCTTCAGGCATGGATGCTGGGACAAGCATTATAGTGTTTGTTTGTGATTGTTGACCTAACTCGTAGAGTATGTTCATCCACCTAAGTCTTAGACCCTCGGGGCTCGATTCGTACGCTTTTGCTGCTTCAATCATTTTTGTTGATGCTTCGAACTCTGCTGTGGCTAAGGTTACTCTTGCTATGCGTTCCCGTTCAGCTTGTGCTTGGCGGCTCATAGCATCTTGTAGGTTGGCGGGGATGATGACATCTCGAACTTCGACAGCGGTAACTTTGATGCCCCATGACTCCGTTTTTTCATCGATGATTTCTCTTAGGCGTGCACCGACTTTTTCGCGTTCAGCAAGTAACTCGTTTAAGTCAACTTTGCCTATAACTTCTCGCAGAGTCGTCTGTGACGCAAGCTGAGTTGCTTGGTAGTAGTTTTCAACTTGCAAAACAGCTTTTTCCAGATCGACAGGTTTCATGTATAGTACAGAATCAACATTTACAGGTACGTTATCTTTAGTTAAGGTGGATTCTGTTCGGAATTGAATTGTGTCTAGGCGTGTGGAGATTTTTAGGGGTGCACGGTCGATTAACGGAACCAGATACATGATACCTGGACCCTTCAGACCAATAAAGCGCCCAAGACGTAAAACAGGCATACGTTCCCATTCTCTAAGCACACGAATACCGCTTAACAGAAAAAGTGCAACAACAATAGCAATAAAACCAATAATAGGAGTTAAAACGTCAACCAAACTTCATTCCTCGACTAGTGCTATGTTACGCTTTTGGGAATTAAGCTTTTTGCTCGGCGGGTACAACCACCAAAAACATGCCTTCCATTCCCACGACTTCTACAATTTGACCAGCTACGAGTCTCGCCTCTTTGGCTGTGGCTTCCCAGAACTCACCCAGCACACGGACTTCACCCTTGGGTTTAAGGTCCGAGGTCGCTATGCCTTTGGCGCCGATTAGGGCTTCTTTGCCAGTTTTTACTCTCCTAAACTGAGCTTCGACACCCATATAGAAGATGACAGCCACAATCAAAGCCACAATGATTAATGCAATTCCAATGGTTAACTCGATCGAAACAGCTAAGCCATAGAAAGTCGTTCCGGAAATTGCAGCAACGAACAGAAAAGCCGCTAAAGTAGCTAAAATACCTATGACGAAAGCTAGTCCAGCATGCATGCAAATCCCTCGAACTAGTAATAGGTTGAATATATTTATAAGGTATTCAAAGGAGTTTGTAATCTTACAAAACAAAACCTGTACATTGAAAACGCAAAGCAGCACAAAAAAATGTGTTCAAAAAAAAGAAAAGGCTGTGAGTTTAGTTCCAGTGCTCATTTGTGAATAATCGGAGAGATGGGTCTTCTCGTGGAACGCTGCGGAATTGCGGGGTTATTGTGGGTCTTTTACGCAGGGGCGGCGCTGGCATGGGGGAGGGCGGTTCAATTTCTACTGGTGCATGGCTTATCAGTCTTCTTCGCCTCCATGAACGGTTGGGATTATGGTTGTTTCGATTAGGTTTTCTCTTCGGATTATGGTTAGGGTGGTTTCTTTGTTGATTACGTCTTCGGATAGGAGCCTTGGCAGGTCATAGAACTCGGTAACAGGTTTGCCGTTGAACTTGACGAGTACGTCGCCCATTGCTAAACCTGCTTTGCGCGCGGGTGAACCTGCTTCAACACTAAAGATCATAACGCCTGTGTCCTGCTCTAAGCCTGCGGCTTCAGCGATTTCCTCTGGAATGGCTACTGTGTTGGCAACTATACCAAGGTATCCTCTTTGCGCGACTTTTCCAGTCATTAAACGGTCTGTGATTGCTTTTACCTTGTTTACGGGGATGGCTATGCCTCTTTGCCAAACGTAAGCAGTGTTTATGCCGATTAGTCTGCCTTGAACGTCGATGAGTGGTCCGCCGCTGAAGCCGGGGTTTAGTTGTGCGTCGGTAGCGATGACGTTCTCCATCGCGGTTGATCCTCGCCAACCTCTGATGGTGCTGTTCACGCTTGTTACAATGCCGCTTGTTGCTGTTGGCTGGTTTCTATTGAATGGGTTAGCGAGAGCCAGAACGTATTGTCCTACGTTTAGTTTTTCTGAATCCGCTGTTTCGATGGGTGTAAATTCGCCTTTCTCTGCTTTGAGTACAGCTATGTCGTTGTATGGGTCTGTGCCTACGATTTTTGCGTTGAAGATTTTTTCTCCTTGCCCGATTTTCACGGTACCGCAGCCTTGAAGGACGTGGTTGCAGGTGACTATGTAGCCGTCTTTGGTTAGGATAACGCCTGTGCCTCTTGACATCTGCGCTTTGACGCTAACAACTGACTCGGAGGTTTTCTTGATGAGTGTGCTTGTTGCTTCTGAGAGTGATTTTAAGACTTCTAATGGGTTAACTAATTGAGCCATATTTTTCACTGAAGTACTAATAGCCAAAAAGGTATTTGTTGACTAAGGAATGGGCAAAGTCAGTCACAAAATTAGGCAGGCATCGTGAAACCGCTATAGTAACCTACATTTCTTGCCATGACTTGTCTGCTGGGTTGTGAGGTTATGCAGAGTTTGCCTATAAGCGACATCAGCTGGTATGAAGCCTTCAATGCCAGGTTCACGTTGTTGCTGGTTAAGAATTTGGCTTCGATGTTTAGGGCGGTTCCTTGTATGTTGGCAGCTATTTGGATTGCGCCGTCCTCTGTGATCCATTTTAGGGTTATGCCTTGGTTGTTTTCTGATATACCGAGCCATCGGAGCACGCCGAACCATTTGCCTTTAAGCGACAAAATAAGCTGTTGCGTCATCAGATCTGAGGGTAGGAATGTCTGTATGAGCGGTGTGGTGGGTGTTTCTTTGTGTGGTTGGTGGAGTCTTAGTTCGGTTATTTTTGGGGTTACCTTGTAGCCTTCATGCACCTTTTTCACTATACCTTCTTCTTCGAGGCGGCTTAGGATGCGTGAGAGCGTTTCTGAATGCAGACCTGTTCTTCTTTTAAGCCCGTCGAAGGTGAAGGTGGCTAAGTCCTCGGTTTCAATTAGCGCCAGCACGTCAGCATCGCGTTCGCTAAGGCTGTAGTCGGCTTCGGGGCTTTGAAAATTAACGTTCAGAACAGGTATCATTAAACAATGGAATGCTAAAATGTTGCTTTTGAACATTGCTCTAAAGTTTGAATCAAAACTATGCAGTAATATAAGACTTGGATGGATGACCTGCTCTTCAAATGGGAAATTAAGGGTTTGCGTCAGGTTGAATGCTTACATAATTCATTTATGAATTCTTTTTGATAGCCAAGTTTTTAACCGCCAAACGCTTTCTTTGCTTTTATGGAAGAAATAGAAGTTAAGATTTTAGAAGTTAACAGACCGTTACTTGAGAAAAGCCTGACTATTTTAGGCGCCAAAAAAGTCTTCGATGGCGAAATAGAAACTTTGTTCTTCGACTTCAAAGAGGGAACCATAGTTAAACAAAAAAACGTACTACGGTTAAGGAAAGAGCAGGACAAAGTTGAATTAACCTACAAAAAAGTCCACGTGACCTCAACAGCAAAAACGGCGGAGGAATATTCTGTCGGTGTTTCAAGCCTGAAGACCATGGAGATAATCTTGGAAAACTTGGGTTTACCAGTAACAGGTAGAACCCATAAACATAGGGTCAGCTACACTGTTGATGAGGCACGCTTTGACTTTGACTGTTATACAGGTGACCTTGGCTACATTCCGGAGTTTTTGGAGATAGAAGCCAAAAGCAGCGACTTAATTTACAAGCACGCTGAGTTGCTGGGTTTTGAAGCGAAAGACTGCTTGCCATGGTCTACTGAAGATTTAATCAACTATTATTCCCAAAAAAAGTCCTAACAATAGGCAAGTTCGTTATTAGCGAGATTATTTGTGGGTAGGGCGAACTTTTGCAAGTTTTGGCGCAACTTTAGGTTTTGGCTTAGGACGCGCTGAAACCTTCTTTGGGGCATTCCAAACGGGGTATTCGCCGTGTTCTTTTTTGAAACTTTCAAGAAGTTTTTTTTGTGTTTCCTTTGGGTTGTCACTTATCATCCAGCTGATTGTGACCTTTTCGAGGTATCCGTCGTTGAGCAACATCGAATTGATTTTTCGAGTTGCTTTGCCACCGTATCCAGCTAGGTATCCGCCAAAGACTCTTTTAGCGGGCTTCTTTGATTTGCCAATGTATAAAATATCAGAAACGGGTTTTCCAGTGAGAGCGCTGTCTGCTAAAACCAGAACGCTGCTTTTATCCTTCGGCAGGGTTGAAACAGTAATCATTTTGATTGGAACAAATTCGGCGAAGCCGTTTTCTTTGAGTGACACAGAATTCATGTTCTTTAGTAAATAGAATGAGAAATTTAACCTTTCCTATATATACCATTGTTGTTTATATATTTCATTTTCACAGTCTTAATAGAGAGCTTCATGCAATAAAATACATGAGTTGCTTGGAATGAACAAAAAAGTCCTACTTTTCGAATATGAAACATTTGCGGTTCGCAAGCCTAAATATGTTGACATCAACAATTCCTTAAAGAAGCGCGAACGTTGACCACAAATATTTAATGTTGGCAAAGATTCTTTTAGATTGCTACGTTGATACTAATGAGAACGTCTTCCGTGTATTCTGAAGTAAAAAACACGTTAAACTATGGGAAAAACGACAGGTAGAGACTTTGTTAGCTCCAGACAACACTGATTCAGACACAAACACTGCTTTGACACTGAAAAAACAACTGGATAATCCAAGTTATTTTCTTAACAGAGAACTCAGCTGGATAAGATTTAACGCACGTGTTCTTGAGGAAGCTCGTGACCTGTGGCATCCTTTGCTTGAGAGGGTTAAATTCATTGCCATCTGCGGCAGCAACCTTGACGAGTTCTTTATGACACGCGTTGCCAAGCTTATAAAAAAAGCCAAAGCAGGATCAGAGGAAAAATCCATGGATGGAATGAGCTTCATGGAGCAAATTGATGCTACACGAAAAGAAATAATTCCACTCATTGAAGCGCACTCAAATTGCTGGAGAAATGAGCTTATCCCTGCCTTAGCAAAAAAAGGAATCCACATTAATAACTTTAAGGATTTGCCAGAAAAAGATAGGGAACTCCTGCAAGAGTTCCTTATGATATCTATTTTTCCATTGATTAGAGTTCCTAAGGTTGGTTTTGAGAGTGTATCGATTGAAAATCTGCATTTAACTCTCTACATTTCAGGTTTTCAGAATCACCCAAACTTCTGCATTTTGCTCGATGTTTCTACCGAAAAATTTGGGAGACTAATAACCATCCCAAATGGAAGCAAAGTTAAGGAACCTAAGGAGAACAAGGAAGAAAATTTTGTGTTACTGGAAGATTTAATCATAAACAACCTCGATTTGATTTTTCCAACTGAAAAAAACCTAACAGCATATCCATTCAGGCTGACACGTAATGGAGAAATAGACATCCTAATGGATGAATCCGCAGACTTCCTAAACACAGTACAGAAAAGCCTATCCACGCGCAAAGTGGGTTTTCCGACTAGGCTTGAGTTTGACAAAAAAATGCCCACACAAATAAGAGAATTAATTGCTAAAAAAGTAGGCTTGCCTGAATATTTGACCTACGAGTTTGACGGACCACTTGGACTCGTTGACCTTTGGCAACTGCTTAAGATAGACCGCTCAGACCTTAAAGATCAAAGCTTCTTTCCATGCATCTCACCGTTAGTTATTACAGATAACAACATTTTCGAAACTATTGCCAAACACGACTACGTCCTCTACCACCCCTATGACGGCTTCGACGTAATAATTGACCTTTTAAGAGAAGCAGCGATAGATGAGGATGTTTCAGAAATCTGCATAACAATGTACCGCATGGACCATAAGTCACCGATTGTTGACGCGTTGATTGAAGCGGCTCGAAAGGGCAAAAAAGTCACTGCCATAGTCGAGTTGAAAGCCAAATTTGATGAAGAAAACAACATCATTTTGGTCACGAAACTGCAAAGCGGCGGCGTAAACACCGTTTACAACTTCCCAAAATTCAAAGTACACGCAAAACTATGCCTAATCACAAGAAAAGAAAAAACCGGCACCATTAGATACTCTCACATTGGCTCAGGTAATTATAATGCTGTGACAGCAAGAATTTATGGCGATATAGGCTATCTTACGGCGAACCCTGAAGTAGGGTTGGAGCTTGAAAACCTATTTGATGCAATAACAAAGGGAGTCCAAGAAAAAGAGAATAAGCATTTGCTTGTAGCTCCAAAAACTTTGAAAAAAGAAATTCTCAGAAGAATCGACAAAGAAATAAGTTTTCACCAGAAAACGGGCAAAGGGTACTTGGCTTTTAAACTCAATAATCTTGAGGAAAAAGGAATCATTCAAGCCCTCTACAAGGCGTCGATGGCAGGAGTCAAAATTGAACTCAATGTTCGAGGCTTATGTTGCTTAAGACCGGGAATTGAAGGTGTAAGCGATAACATTTCAGTTATTTCTATAGTTGGACGTTTTCTTGAACACGCCCGAATCTACTACTTCCGCGATGACACTGAAGATGAAGTGCTTATTGGCAGCTCAGACATGATGTTTAGGAACCTTAATGAACGAATCGAAGTTCTCTTGTCCGTGCCTGACCCCTTCCTTCGACAAACTATCCTCGAAGATATGTTGAAAATCCATCTTCGCGATAACGTTAAAGCTAGACGATTACGTCCTGATGGAACCTATGAAAGGGTCACAGTTAAAGAAGGCGAAAAAATCATCAATTCTCAAGCTTGGCTCATAGAGAATAGGGGCATTTGGAATGAACGCGCCAACTAAGGCACAAAAATGCCAACCTGACATTAGTTACTGCAAATTTGGGTCACAATCACTCCTAAAACTCCTATCAGTTTTCGAAGACCAGATTGCTGGAATAATAAAAAACGACGACATCGAATACGTTCATAAAACTCGCGTAACTTCCCGCAGACTAAGAGCAACCCTGCCTCGTTTCCGAGGTTGCTTTCACAAAAAAGAATACAAACTATGGATATGCGAAATCAAGAAAGTAACATGCCTACTTGGCGATGCAAGAGACCTCGATGTGCAGATAATCTTCGTCGAACGGTATAGGGAAAAACTGGATTCGGCAACTGAAAAAGTATGCATAGACGTTCTGCTTAAGAGCCACAGAGAACGCAGAAAAAGTGTTCAACCTTCAGTTGAGGCTGGGTTGGAGGAGCTAAAAGCAACTGATGTCTTGGAAGACCTTCATCAGTCTTGTGAACAAATCATAAAGGAGCGAGCAATGGAAGTTTTTAACCCCCAAAAGGTGCTGGAAAAAGCCCGGTGGCACATTTTCTTTAGAATAGATCATTTCTTAGCCATGGAAAACTACGTTCACACGGAAAATGAAATTTTAAAACATCATGAAATGAGAATATGCGCGAAGAAACTCCGTTACACCATGGAATCGTTTGCGTCACTCTACCCGAACAAGCTTGGAGAGGAAATAGAAACAATTAAGACGTTTCAGGATATTCTGGGCGAAATACATGATTGCGACGTCTGGATCGAATATATCCCTAAATTCCTGCAAGAAACAATCGTCAAAACAAAATCGAAACAGAAGAAACCAGCCAATACCGCAAAAATAGAGCAAGCGCTCTCAAATTTCCTGAGCTTTGTGAAAGGAAAAAGAAAAGAAAACTATGAAGAATTCGTTCGTTTTTGGGAAGAAAACAAACAGACCGGCTTTTTTGTTCAGCTCATCAAAACAATAAATGCAGAATCCGCGGCGAAAGATGAAGAAAAAATAAAACAGGTTCTCGTAGACCCAGATTTGAAAATCGCGGTTTTGTCAGATGTTCATGCTAATCTGAATGCTTTAGAAACAGTTATTGTCGATGCTGAAGCACGGGGAGTCAACGCTTTTGTTAATGCTGGGGACTCGATAGGTTTTGGTCCTTGCCCAAACGAAGTTGTGGAGTTGTTGTGCGAGAAAAACGTGTTAAGCATATTGGGAAATTACGACCTGGATGTTGTAGAGGGCAAAGCAGGGGCTAAAGGCGAAAAAAACCTTGCCTTGAAATTTGCGAGAAAAGAGCTGGAGAGGTCCTGCAAATGTTACCTTTTTTCTTTGCCGCGTGAACTTCGGCTTGAAGCGGCAGGCAAAAAACTGCTTGTTACACACGGGAGTCCCGAGTCGATTGAAGAGCACATTTACCGTGACACTCCGATTGAACGTCTGAAACCTCTGGCAGACACTGCTAAAGCAGACGTGGTCATCATGGGGCATTCTCATGAACAGTTCCGCAAACGGGCAAAAGGAGTTTGGTTTGTGAACCCTGGAAGTGTAGGTAGACCCGGCGATGGAAACCCTCAGGCGGCTTATGCGATTTTAAGTTTTAACCCGTTTAAAGTTGAGTTAATTCGGTTGGATTACGACGTTGAGGGCGCAGCTGAAGCCCTAAGACGGAAGGGTTTGCCTGAAAGTTTCTCTCAGATGCTACTTCGCGGAGTATCTTTGGATACTATTATCAAAGAGGATCAAGCCAAAGAAGACTTGATGGTTCAAGACTGCGACAAAATGGTACAGGTTTCGGATGAAATTTCAAAAAAGTATTGGCCCGACACTGAGCATTACAGCCATGTTAGTAAACTTACTTTATCATTATTTGACGGTTTAATTAAGGTACATAACTTGGGGATGCGTGAACGGTGCTGGCTTGAATGCGCGGCAATTCTGCACGATATTGGCTTGGTAAGATCCAGGAGCAGCCACCACAAAAGGTCAGCCAAACTTATCCTTAACGAAACGAAGCTGCCCTTCACTTCACTGGAAAGGCGGATAATTGCAAGTGTTGCGAGGTACCACCGCAAAGCGTTGCCCGAACTAGACAACTACAACCTTTCGACTTTGGATCGGTTAACTGTCCAAAAAGTAAAGATGTTGTCGAGTCTGCTCCGCGTTGCGGACGCCTTAGATTATACACATCAGGCAATAGCAGAAGCCCTAAATGTGAAAGTGAGCACTAAGAGAATTACTGTTGAATGCGTTTCCAAAACAAGATCCATGCTCGAAGAGCAGGCTTTTAATAAGAAGAAGGATTTGTTTGAAAAGGTCTTCGCTAAAAGAATGGTGCTGATATGGAAGCAGTCGTTAAAACCGCTGGACATGTAGTCGGGTTCGTGGACATCGGAACCAACGCAGTTCGTCTTTTAGTGGTGAGGATAAACCCAAATTTCTCATACACCATCATCAGTCAAGAAAAAGAAGTCGTCAGGTTAGGGGAAGATGAATTCAAAGATAACATACTTAAACCCCAAGCAATGGAGCGCGCAATATTTGTCTGTGGAAAATTTGCTAACCTAGCCAAAACATATGGTGCCTCAGAAATAATATCAGTCGGTACCTCGGCAATTCGAGAAGCCGAAAACCAATGTGAGTTTCTGCAAAACCTCCATGACAAAACAGGGCTCAACGTTAATGTTATTTCAGGGGAGGAAGAAGCGCGACTCATTTGGTTAGGTGTCTCCAGCGGTATAGATATTGGCGACCAAAAAGCCATTTTCATCGATTTAGGCGGTGGCAGCACAGAAATTGCCATCGGAAACCAACATGAAAGCTTCTATTTGAACAGTCTGAGGTTGGGAGCAATCCGGCTAACGTCAAAGTTTATTGGCGAAGGCTGGACTGGACCCATAAAAACTGAAACCTACAAGAAAATAAAGCACTACGCTTGCACTAAGATAAAAGTGGTTAAACCCAGAGTTTTAGAGTACGGCGTTAGGTTAGCATGGGGCTCATCAGGCACCATGATAAACTTGGCAGAGGTCTCAAACAAACTGTTCAAGAAAAACAACCCCAACAACGAATTAATGTTAACCAGGAAAAACCTCAAAAAGCTTGCGACGGTTCTTTGCTGGCTGCCTCTTGCGGAAAGGAAAAAAGTACCAGCTATCAATCCAGACCGCGCAGACATCATAATAGCTGGAGCAGCTATAATCGAGGCAATCATGGAACAATTCGGCATAGAAGAAATCCGTATCAGCCACCGAGAACTCCGCGATGGATTGCTCTCAGAATATCTGTCTAATTTTGAGGGCTTTCGAGAACTGCAGAAAGCACCCACAAGGAGTAGGAGCATTCTGCATTTAGGCAGGTCATGCAACTTTGACGAGAAACATTCCGAAACAGTGGCTTCTTTGGCCCTGCAACTTTTTGAAAGTGCAAAACAAATCGGGCTTCACAACCTTGGAGAAACCGAAAAAGAACTTTTGACGCATGCTGCAACTTTGCATGATGTTGGAGATTTTCTCTCGTTTAACAACCACCAACTTCACTCCCACTATATCATCAGCAACGCTGAACTCTTAGGTTTTGACAAAAAGGAAGTTCAAATAATGGCCAACATAGCTCGTTTTCACCGCAAAAAACTGCCATCGAAGAAGGCTTTGAAAAATACGGGATTGGACGAGAAAACTAACCATACAATCGCGGTTCTTTCCACCTTTCTTCGTTTTGCAGAAAAGCTTGATCGAAGTCACTGTTGCCTTGTGAAGAAGGCTGAATTTGTTAAGATGAGCAAAGATCAGGTGTTGCTCTCGTTTTATTCCGATTCAGATTGCAGCTTGGAAGAGTGGAGCATTATCCAGAACCGACAAGCATTCTTTGAAGCATTCGGGAAAGAACTGGATGCACATTGCATAGTTAACCATGATACATAATTTAGGCATCCCGAAACTGTTTATTCCTTTTCCAGTTCAGTTCTTGCTTTTTCCAAAGCATCACATTGCTCTTTGCTTAAAACAGGATATTTTAAATCCAACTTTTTGATTTCCGAAAGAATAATCTCAGAAATCGACGCATGAGCAACCCATTTTTTATCTGCAGGAATAACATACCACGGAGCCCAATCAGTGCTCGTATTATTGAGCATATCTTCATATGCCCCCATATAATCTGTCCATTTGGAGCGTTCAGAAAGGTCAGTTAACGAAAATTTCCATTCTTTATCCGCGTGTTCGAGTCGGTCAAGCAAACGGTTCTTCTGCTCTTTCTTTGAAAGGTTGAGGAAGAATTTTAACACAACCGTGCCGTTCCGAACCAAATGACGTTCAAACAGATTAATGTCCTCATACCTCTGAGCCCAAAAGTGTTCCCCTTCGTCTTGATGGGGCAATTTCGTTTTTTCCAGAACTTCGGGTCGTACCTTAACAATCAACACGTCCTCATAGTATGAACGGTTAAAAATTCCTATGATGCCTCTTTCTGGAAGAGCTTTAGTGTATCGCCAGAGGAAATCATGATTTAGTTCCTCGGCTGAAGGGGTTTTGAAACTTGCAACTTGGCAGCCTTGTGGATTAACCCCTGACATGACATGATTGATTGTGCCGTCTTTCCCAGCGGCATCCATCCCTTGAAGAATAATCAACATCGAATAGGTGGCACTTGCCCAGAACAATTCCTGTTGAGTGATCAGCTTTTGCCTGTTGGCTTCAAGAAGCGCTGAGGCTTGTTCTTTTATCGCTTTTTTTCCTTCTTTTTGTTCTTGTTTTTTGGCCCATTTTGGAACCCAGTTGGAATCATAATCCTTCAAACTAACCTTTTTTCCCGCCGGAACCTTGAAGTCTTCTGCATCAATTGACATCCAAAATCATCCAATAACATTTAGGTTGCGGAGCTTAATATTACCTATGGCGTCGGCGGTTTAGGTTGATAGCGCTAACAGTATATGGTTTAACATGCTATCATTAATCGCTAAAACATCGTCTGAAAATTGAATTGAAACAGATATTTATCGATGGCAGTTTAATAGAAAAGCTTACAGAGGCCTCATCGAAATAGAGGACAAACCAAATTACAGTAAAAAAGCTACCAAGTTAATATCAAGCCTTAGGGAAGATTGTTTAATTGTCTAAAACCTGCGCACTCTTGGTATTAACTAGAAGCAGGTTAACGTTTGAAAAATAATGCACTACTTCAGACAAATGGTTCTGAGTTAATGTGGAAACGTAAGTTTTGAAAAAAACCTCGGCAAGGGCGCAAAGGTTATAATTGAATTGCCTCTGAGCCAGATTGATTTAGCCCAAGTTTACCTTTTTGCCCGTCACTATGTAAACGATTGATTCACAAACGTAGACCGCATGGTCAGCAATGCGCTCCAAATACCGGGTCATCAAAGCGCTCGATAGAACGCATTTGCTGTTAGCTTGTTCTTCTTTGATTAGTTTGTTGAGATAGTCGAAGTACATTTTGTCGACTTGGCGTTCAGTTTCTGAAATCGTTTTAGCAAGGGTGATGTCCTGTCTTTTCAGTGCTGTCACACTTATTTTGACCATTGTGAGGACTTTTTCGCTCATTTCATTTATATAGTCACGGGTCCAAGTTTCACATTCTTTTGTTCCATGCAGTTGGTCATTGATGAAGGCGATATCGAGTGAATATCGGCCGTATCTTGCAAAGTCTGTTGCAATTTTCATGTAGGATTTTATGGTTCTAAGGTCAGTGGCGACGGGTTGGAAACGGGCGATTAACTGGAAGGTTTCATCTTCAACCTTATCAGCCATCGTAAGAAGAATGTCCGACATTTCCTCAACTTGTTTCTGAACACTTTTGCCTTCAAGGTACCCATGAATTGAAAGGGCAAGGGTATCATAGGTTAACTCACCCATCCTAACAATTAAGACTGACTCCTCTTCTAATCCGCGGTCAATTATTCTGCTCATACTTTAGTCTCCTATCCGAATTCTCCTGTTATGTATTTTTCTGTTAATGGATTTTTGGGAGATTCAAAAATATCTCGTGTCGGTCCAAACTCTATTAACGAGCCAAGGTACATAAAAGCTGTATAATCCGACACTCGCGACGCCTGCTGCATGTTATGAGTAACTATGGCAACGGTGTAATCTCGTTTAAGTTCAACCACTAACCGCTCAATCTTAGCCGTCGCAATCGGATCCAACGCTGAACATGGTTCATCCATTAAGATAACTTCAGGCTGCAACGCGATAGCCCGTGCAATGCAGAGACGCTGCTGCTGGCCCCCAGAAATGCTCGTGCCGGGCTTCTTCAAATCAGCTTTAACTTCTTCCCAAAGGGTGGCCTGCTCTAAGCTGCGTTTGACTACTTCGTCGAGGTTCTTGCCTTTCTTAGTGCCTGTCAGCTTTAAGCCGGCGGCAACGTTGTCGTATATGGACATTGTTGGGAAGGGGTTGGGCTTTTGGAAAACCATGCCGACTCTTCGGCGAACCTGAACAGGGTCAACTTGTTTGTCGTAGATGTTTTGTCCGTCCAACAGTATTTGTCCGGTCATTTTAGCGGTTGGGGTGAGTTCGTGCATTCGGTTTAGGCAACGGATAAAAGTGGATTTGCCGCATCCTGATGGCCCAATTATGGCGGTTACCGCGTTTGCTTTGATATTGATGTTTACGTTTTTTAATGCTTGTTTTGCCCCAAACCAAGCGTTTAATTCAATACTCTGCATTTTCATTTCTGGGTCAACAGCTTTTGTTTGAGTATTAGTTGTGCTTGTCATCTTTTGTTTCTACCTCTTGTTGCTATTCTAACTATAATGTTTAGGCTGAGTACCATGAGAATCAAGATTAGGGCTGCTCCCCAACCCTGCGCCTGAAGGCTGGCTTGCGGCTGGAGGGAGTCTCGCCAAATTTCAAGGGGTAAAGCTGCCATGGGCTGGTTTAAGCCTTGGAAGAAGTACCGGTTTCCCAGTATTGTCATGATTAAGGGGGCGGTTTCTCCTGCGATTCGGGCAACTGCGAGGAGTGTTCCAGTGAGCAAACCGGCTTTGGCGGTGGGCAATACGACGCTTAGTGTTGTTCGCCATTTGTGGGCGCCGAGGGCAAGGGATGCTTCTCGGACGCTGTTTGGGACGAGTTTTAGGGATTCTTCGGTTGTTCTTGCGACGATGGGGATTAGGATGAATGAGAGTGCGATAGCTCCTGCAATTGCTGAGTAGTGTCCGATGAGGGCGATGACTATTACGCCATAAGCTGTGATGCCGACGACGATGGATGGAAACTCTGTTAATACATCATTGATTGAGCGCATGGCAGTTGCATACTTGTTGTTTCCGAATTCGGCAAGGTAAACACCTGAGATTATTCCAACAGGGATACCGAATAGGCTTGTTAACCCAATCAAAATGAGAGTGCCCTGTATTGCGGGTCCAATTCCTCCTCCAGAGTTGTTGTTAATCAAAAAGCCAATGCTTAGCTGAGGTGCACCCCTTACGATGACTTCCCAAAGGATGCTGAGCAATGGAGTAACCGTAAGGACCACACAGACGGCGCATAGAATGAAGAACAGGCGGTTCTTGAATTTGCGGAAGCTATAGTTGGAGATTATTCTATTGCACCTCCCTTAACCTTCAATACACGATGAACCAAAACGCCTGCACCAATGTTGATGAGCAAGCTGATTATGAGAAGGATTAATCCAACCCCGATGTAGGCAGAAACCTGCAAGGAACCAGTCGCTTCCAAGAACCCGTTGGCGATAAGGGAAGACATAGTTTGGCTGGGTTTAAAAAGCGACGTAGGCATCGCTGCTGGTCCTGTAGCATTGCCGATAAGCATTGCAACAGCCATTGTCTCGCCCACAGCTCTGCCTAAGCCTAAAATTACTGCACCGAAAATTCCTGAGCGCCCATAGCTGATTACCCAGTGGCGGATGACTTCCCATTTTGTTGCTCCGATGCTGTAGGCGCCTTCGCGGATGCTGTTTGGAACGGCGCTTATGACTTCTTTCGAGATGGATGCAATTGTGGGAATTATCATGATTGCCAAGATAATTCCTGCAGTAAAAATATCCAGACCAAACGGTGTTCCGCTAAAAATAGGAATCCACCCAAGGTATGTGGATATGGGTTTTTCTACATAATCCAAAATCCAGTAACGAAAAACAAACAACCCCCAAAGTCCATAAATCACGCTTGGAACAGCAGCCAACAACTCAACTAAATAGCCGATTGGCACCCTGAGTGTTCGAGGCGACATCTCTACAAGAAAAACTGCTATTCCCAAACTCAACGGGACACCAATTAGTAGCGCGATACCTGAAGTGACAAGGGTGCCCATCACATAGGGGAGTGCACCGTAGATTTCTCTGCCCTCAACAGGGTTCCAAGCGCTGCCGAAAAAGAAGTTTGAGCCGAACTTTTGAATTACAGGCACTGAGCCGCTTGCAAGGATGTAACCGGTTATAATTAAAATTACGATTGCTGAAGCCGCCACGATAGCGGCTATATTCTTGAATAGAAAGTCTCCTGTTAATATAGTTTTTATTTTTGTAAAAAAGTTTTGGGGGTGGGACTGCGTCAGAGTGTTATCCACCTTAAGTTGTTGGAAGTGTTTGTCCGTTGAATGTTATGGATTTGATTGTTGTTTCGTCGATTTGCACTACGTTGGAGGGCAATTTTGCGTAGGAAAGTTGAGGGGCGAGGTTTTGTCCATCATGTACGACGTACCAGAGAAACTGGACCAGAGCTGTTGCCTTAGCCTGTGTCATGTCGGAAAGCACGTTAAGCTCTTTGTACGAAAGCAGGTAGGTGAAGCTTACTATGGGGTATGCGTTTGCGTCTGGAGCGTTGAGGAGACTCACGTTAGTCCAGCTTGCATCGCCTGCGGGCAATCCACTTGAAGCACCTGATTGAACTGCAACCGTTGTTGAATCAAGGCTGGGCAGGACCCAGTTTCCCGATGGATTCTGAACTGCGGCAACAGTCATTCCATTTTGTAGGATGTAAGCTAATTCGACGTATCCGATGGCGTATCTTGTGCCGTTTACCGTTGAAGCAACTCCTGTGTTGCCGTTTGAGCCTGTTCCAACTGGCCAAGAGACCGATTTACCTGCGCCTACAGAGCTGTTCCATGATGCGCTTGATGCGCTGAGGTAGCTGGTGAAGATGAAGGTAGTTCCTGAACCATCAGAGCGGTGAACAGTGTTTATTCCCTCATTTGGAAGAGTAATTCCGGAATTGATGTTTTGAATTGAGGGGTCATTCCACTTGGTTATTTTTCCTTCAAAAATGTCTGCAATGACTTGACCCGTTAGATGTAGACCAGAAGCAATGCCAGGTAGATTATAGGCTACCGTGACTGCTCCAATTGTTTCGGGGATATGCAATGCATTCGGTACATTAGCCTTGTCAGTTGCGCTTAATGGTGCGTCTGAGGCTCCAAAATCAACGGTTTTGTCATGCATTGCCGAAATTCCGCCGCCGCTGCCTATTGGCTGGTAGTTTATTTGGACGTTGGTGTTCACATTTGTTGAGTAGCTTGCTATCATGGAGTCAAGGAGTGGATACGGGAAGGTTGCTCCTGCGCCGTTGAGGGTTGTGGTTTGGCCAGATGTGCCTGAGGGTTGTGAGAGGTAAATGTATGCCGCTACTGAACCGAGTATTATAGCGATTGCAACTATTGCTATTATGGCATATTTAGTGTTCATATTTTCATTCCTCGTTTTTGTTTAACTACAGATTATACATTGGTTATATAGTATATCTACATAAAATTTATAGACTATATAGATATACCATATATAATGACTAATCGTAAAAAGAGTTACTTGGAGTCAAGTTTGACTAAAGAAACAGAAAAACTAAGTGAAGAACAACGTAAACTCCAGGTAACAGGCGGCTCAACCTTCATCCTTTCTCTACCTAAAGACTGGGCCACCAAAAACGAACTCAAACGCGGAAGTGCAATGATGGTCCGCGAAGAAGAAGATGGCTCACTATCGATTGCTCCTTCAAGCTTTCCAAAACAACAAAAACAAGACGAAGCCTACATCAAATCATCCATAAACGACAACCCCGACGCCATCATGAGAACAGCAATATCAGCCTACCTGAGCGGCTACAACGTTCTCCACATAAGAGCTCAAGGACAAAAGGTCCTCTCTTCAAAACTGCGCAACCACCTAAAAAGCTTCGCAAGAAACTACCTTGTCGGAACAGAAATAGTTATCGACACTCCAACCGAATTAACCCTGCAGGTTTTGCTTAACTATCCTGAACTTACCGTTCAAAACGCATTAAGCAGAATGGGAATAATCTCGTCATCCATGCATAGAGAAGCCTTAGCATCACTAAAAAAACTCGACTACCCCGGTGCCAAAGCCGTTATAGAAACTGACCGCGAAGTGAACCGATTCGGACTCTACGTAGTAAGACTTTTGAAGTTGGCCGTTACAAATCAAAGGGTTGTTAAAGAAATCGGTTTAACCAACCAAAAAGAATGCTTAGGCTACAGACTAATTGCAAAAGCCGTTGAAAGAACAGCTGACCACGCCACAAAAATGGCTGAAAACACCCTGCTGCTTAAAGAACCAGTAAAAGAAGAGGTTTTAGAAAAGATAAGCCAGTTGAGCACCTTAGCTATTTCAATGTTTGAGAGCTCCATGGAAGCACTGTTCAAACGCGATTTTAACCTGGCGGAGACTGTTATCGAAAAACTAAGCCAGGCGCACAAAGTTGAGAAGGAAGCTGTTTTGTGCTCGCAGAATGCTAAAGTTGAAGAAATCGTTAACTTGAGACTGCTGATTGAAAGCGTTAGGCGAACCGCGGAGTACGCCAGCGACATTTCTGAAGTTGTTTTGAATTTGAACGTAGAGTCAGTTTTAAGCTAATTTTTTTAATTTTTATGTCCTGTATCTTTTAAGTGCATTCTTGTTTTAAAAAAGGCAAAAGTTATACATCTTTTTTTATGAAAAAATTACTCGATAGAGAAACTCGGTACAACAGAGAGGTCACGTCAGTTAAAAGACATATAGCATTGCGGGGAAAATAATTTTTAAATTTGTTCAGTGCAGTTGGGCTTGCAGTTGGTGCCGCCGTTGGCGTTGGGTTTGGTCTGGGCGTGGGTTTCATTTGAGCCTATGTATGTGTAGGCGGCAACTGAGCCGATTTTTATGGCGATTACAACTATTGCTACTGCGATTGAATATGTTGTTTTCATATTTTTTCCCGTTTGGATTTATAGAAAACGAGGTATACAGGCACTCAACATAGAATACAAAAGTCGATATATTGCTCACAGAATAAATAGAAACTAAATAAAATATGAAGCATAACAAGCGCCAAATAAGAAGTAAACGATTAAAATTAAAAATAGAAAAAAGTTTTACTTGATTTGATTAGGGCATTCGTAGGTTAAAGCTCCCCATCATTGGAACGCTTGCAAAAAACAGACCATGTCAGGACTTTGATCCACACTGTCATTATCGATCAAGTGTGCTGTGCCGTCTGGGCAATAGACTTTGTCGCCTTTGAAGGCTTTCTGGTACCGTTTGCAACATTCTTTAAGTTTTGAGCAGCCATCACAATCTCGTGACAACATTTTCTATTCACATCTCCACATATTCGATATCAATGTGGTTGAAAATACCTATAGAGATAACCAATATAATCTATATATAAACAATATAAAAAAGGAAAAAAACCGTTAAAATGCACGGGAACATTTAAGAAACCAGAAAATCTCTCAACAAGAGACATAAATGAACCAGAAAAGATGGAAAGCAACAGGTATTTTCCTGGATTTAGACGGCACAATCGTAGATTCCACAGGCGCCTACAGTGAAGCAGCCAGAATTGCATTCCGGGCCATTGGGAAAGAGACATTGGAGAACCAAGATTTCCTTGAAATTCCAAGAAGAATAGAGATGCGCCTTACAATCGACGACTTAACGCAGGGAGAATCAAAAGAGTTCATGCAAGTCTACTTGAAAGCTTATTATTCGGTCACCGAAGCAAAAACCAAACTGTTCCCAAACATCTCAGACACCCTTGAGGCACTTTCAGCAAAGGCCAAGCTGGCACTAATAACTATGCGGCATTGCCCAAACCAAGTTATCCAAAAAGAACTAGTCTATTTTGGAATCGCAAAGTACTTCACCCACATAGTGACCGCAATGGATACTGCTCAGCCTAAACCTTCGCCTGAAGCCTTAATTCGATGCGTGGAAGCCTTAGACGTTGAAATGTGCGACTGCATCATAGCGGGGGACTCCGTCAACGACGTACGTGCAGGTAAAGCTGCGGGAGCAAGAACTGTCGCATTACTCTCAGGACTATTTCACCGTGACGAACTCGCCAAAGAATGCCCCGATTTGATATTGCCCGATATTACTTTGCTCCCTGACTTCGTGGAATAACTGTTTTTGAACATATCAAAACTAGTAATATTGCTGAATCTTCCTCAGGTAGTTATATGCCGCTAAAAAAATAAGGTTTAATTAAAACCTCAATCTTAAGCACTATGAGAAGGAGAAGGCTGCGGAGCGGTAACAGAATGAACTTTGTGGAGATTATGATAGGGGAGAAATTGAAAGATGCAGATCAAGCCCTCGACATTATGGGCTCGGACCGTAAAGTTTTGCAGGTAGCCTGTCAAGACTTCACCAACTACTTAAAATTCCATTGGAAGCTTATTGGAAAAGAAGCAAACCAATGTGAATTAGTAGATAAACTGGAAACCCTGTACAAGGAAGACGCAGAAGAACTCGACGCATTCTTGACAGTTTGGACGGGCATTTGGTTTAAGAAATGGAAGGAACGCGTCAAACTGCTCATAGGCAACCAGAACGCTAACAAATGGAACAAAATGTCCAAAACACTCGCCAACGCAGAGCCACTCTGGCGTAAAATCGAGCACAAACAAGAACTGCAAGAAGTCGTGGTATCCACACTGATAAAGAACGGAGAGGTTTGCGGGACAGAAATCTTAGCGGAGAACCTCTTGAAGATGGAGCTTGGAGAAAAAAACCTTCAAGACCTTACCGATAGAGAAAGATTGTTCACAACACTAAACAATTCGTTGCGGAGGGCACGAGAGATGGCGCAGAGCAAAGGTCCACTAATCTTTGTCAAAATTGACAAAGGCTACTATAACGCGTTAAATGAGTAATTTTAATCTTTTTTCTTTTCTTTCATTTTCAAATGTGCTTTAAGGCATCCTGAAATAATTTTACGAAGGTTTTGAGTGTTGACTGTTTTTTACTTTGCAGGACAGGATTGTTCAAAGAAACAAGGTTGAAGTTAAAAATTTAAAAAGAAATAATTGTTTTACGGCTTAGCAGATTCTTTGTCTTTGCAGAGTCTTGGTTCGCCAGTTGTAGCGTCTGATGGTTGCTTGCTCGCCGAACCCGCAGGCTGCACAACGTTTATGTCGAACGTGGTATGCGCGTCTTCCGCAGCGCCTACACATGATGTGTACGGTTTTACCCTGGCGCTTACCCATTGATGGAGTGCCTTTTCCCATTCAACTCACCTTGGGGGTGGAGAAATGAGGACTACGTTGTCTCCGCGGACGATGATGAGTCCTAGTTTCTTTTGGTTTTCAACAACTGTGGTATCTTCTGTTTCTTCTAGAACTAGGTTCAAGTGTTGATCGAAACCCTTCAGCCTGCCTCTGAGGCTTTTACCGCCTTTTAAGCGTACAAGTACGATTTTGCTGAGGTTTTGTTCAAGGATTTCGGTTGTCATTTCGCTCATATTGGAATCCTCATGTATCTTTATCTCTCTATACTTTATCTCTCCCAATTTAAACCTATCTCACGGACTCAAGAAAAGAAATACTGGATGATTCCCATTTGAGTATGTGGAAATGTTTGACATCTCTCACAATAACCTACTTCATCCTATTCAATAAACCTTGACTCAAACTATTAAAAATAATTTTGTTGAGAAATTCTTTTATTGTCAAAACTTCAAATGTAACATGATTGCTATGGTTAGCAAATCATTAGCAAGAATTTCAGTCATACTATTACTCGTTTCTTTATCTGAATTACAAACTATTGATTCAGTGGAGGCAAATCCTGCACCCTACGACAGCAGCGGAACAAGCAATGTAGAAGTTTCAATTATCTCTCCACAAAACAAAACGTATGACACAAACGATATAGACCTCATAGCTAATTTTGGAGCCTTCCCAGGAGTCTGGTACATTGGCTACAGTTTAGATGGAGGACCATACATAGAGATTGCACCCGGACACCCACTTTCACATAACTTGACCGAGACAGTGGCGCTTAATGGATTGTCTAAAGCATCACACTCAATAGTAGTCCAAGCAACTGCTATGGGCGGTCTTGGGGGACAAGTGACTGCCTGCTCTCAGGTCTACTTTACTGTCACCAAAACTTTAGAACCACAATCGCCATCCCCTAGTCCTTCAACAACTCCAACACCTACTGTTCCAGAGTTTTCTTGGTTGATGATTCTACCCTTATTCGTCTTCGTACTGTCAATTGTAGTCATAGATAGATTAAGAAAGCAGTGTAGACACCGCAAGTAATGATGTTTCCTCAGGAACATAATTTTGATAAGTTAGGTTTGAGACGCTTAAAATGAATTGGACACAACGAAGTTGTTTAAGATGTCAAATCAATTTTTCGTGTACATTCTGTTTGGGACACACAAACCATTATTCCCAACATAAGTATTATTTGAATGATAGCGGGTAGAAACCACCCCCTCAGAACCACTTAACCCACCCAACATTCACCGGGGTTTTGCATTTTCCCCTCTTCTCCTTCTCTCGGGTTACGTGGTTCTGCTACCCCTTCAATTCCGAGTTTTCATGGGCTCTATTCGTTTACGACTTACTCTCTGCATATCTTTCAATTGAGTTAGTGTTAAACCAAGAAAAACTTGGAAAACAAATCAACATTAAACCTAACTAACAGAGTTCAAAAAACAAAAACTCTGCAGACTCCTTTTCAAGAAAAATCTGCAGTGTTTAAAGGGGACTTAAAATGGCAGGGAGTTTGCCACCATTTCCATTTGCGGGAGCTGCGAGGCAGGGTTTGGAATTTTGCGGGGGGGCTCAAATATTTTAGGTCTACTTTTTCTTCTGCGCTTAATCACTAAAACACCGAAGATTACTAAGACGACAACCACTATGATAATAACAGCTGCTATCATTAGACTGTTGTCGGTTGAGGGAGCAGTTCCGCTCGATACCGCTATGTATGTCACTGCTTGACCTTTGAAGTTGATTGATTTGTTGACTTGATCCAGGCCTTCTTTAACTATGCTAAATGTGTATGAGCCCTGAGGGGCATTGTTGAATATAGCATACCCTGTTTCGTTTGTGACACCGATGAGCGGTTCCATGCCGGCTGGTTGCACGGTTGACGAGATGCTGGCATTGTATAAGGGGTTGCCGTCCCCATCTGTTATTAGTAATTTTAATGTTCCTGTGCTGTTAGTGGTTGAAGTTGAGTTTGAGGTCTGGGAAGAATTTGACAGTGGCGTTGCAGTTGGACTTGGTGTTGCGGTTGGAGCCGGAGGCGGCGCTACCGTTACGTCAACTGTCGATAGAGAATTCACATATCCGGTTTTTGAGACACTTGCTGTTATCGTGCAAACTGTGGCTTTTGTGAAGCTTGGCGCAGTATAGTTTGTTATGTAATAGCCATTTCCCTGGTCGATAACTGTGGTTAACTTGCCGCCATTGTTTGAAGTAAATTTAGTTGTAGCTCCTGTGACAGGTGTACCGTCTGCAGTTATGTAGGCTGTTATTTGTGATTTGCCGCTGTTGTTGACTGCTTCTGGATCGGCTGTCAGTGTTATTTGGGTAGGTGATAAGTCGATAAGGTAGGTGGTTATTGTTGCTTGACCTGTGGTGTAGCTTGAAGCTTGGGCAGTTATTGTGTTTGTGCCAGGAGCGTTAGTAACGCTGATGGTTCCGGTTGCTTGTGTGTTGCCGAAGGGTATGGTTAATGTTGAACTGACTGTTCCGACGGTTGGTTGCGAAGAGAATAAGCTTATTGTAACGTCTGATTGCGGGTCTTTTGCTGGTCGTCCTTGAGAGTCTTGAAGTTGCACTTGGATAGCTGGGTATGTCGTTGAGTCTGAGGGGAGCATTGACGGGACGCAGTAAACTGCCAATTTTGAAGGGGTAAATCCGACTGTCGCAATGGATAGTTGACTTCTCAGAAGGTCTGTGGCAACTGCAGTTAATGTTGTGGATCCAGCTTTGTATGTTGTAGTGAGGGTTGCGACTGCATAACCTTCACCTTGAGGGATAGTTAATTGTTGGTCGACTGCTCCGATAGTTTGGTCGGATGATGCGACTGTTACTTCCACATCTGAGAGGACTTTTCCCACGAACCCTGTCGCATTTTGTAATTCTACCACAATTTGTTTGTAGGAACCTTGGTCAGCTAGAACTTGGGTAGGTCCTGCATAAATTTTAAGTTGAGTCGGGTTTGGAGTTATCGGAGTTGTGATTATTGTAACCGTTTTAGATGCATATCCTTGTGATATTGCGGTGACTGTTGCTGACAATATTTTTCCTTGTGTCTGAGCTTCCTGAGTTGTAGTAAAGTTGGCTATGGCATAAGTTTCACCTTCTGGAATTACGACGGTTGGGCTGACGGTACCTACGTTGAGGGTGTCAGAGCAGGAGAGTGTGACTGGTACTCCGTCTTTGGGAGCTTTTGCTGGAGTGCCGCTTGAATCTTGTAATTGGACCATTATGGCGGAGTATTGGTTTCCATCCGCGGGAAGTGTGGATGGAAAGCCGTATACTGCAACGGTGTTGGGAACTGGTCCGATAGTAGTTATTTGGGCTGTTACGGTTGCAAATCCCGTTGCAGCAGCCGCAATTACCGAAATTCCTGGGCTGAAAGTTGCATAAAAGTTTGCCGAAGCATATGATTGCCCTTTAAGGATTGTAATTGACGAATCAACTGTTCCGATGTTTGTTTGAGAAGATGAGAGACTTATAGCGGTGTCCTCTGCTGCTCGGGTTGGTTTGTTGCTGGAATCTTGCAGTTGCACAAAGATGCAATTGTACGAACTGTTGTCAGCCAATACGCTTGTTGGACCGACGTATATTTTGAGTTTTGCAGGTGCAACGGTATCGGAGTAGGCTTCCTTGACTGAGGTTAGTGAGCATAATATGGTTAGGATTATTATTATTGTGATGAGTTGTTTTTTCATCTTCTTCATTACCAGCTTGCGAGCCTATTAGTGTATTGTATCGTCATACTTACTAAAAAAGTTTGTTGACCAAAAACACATCAGGACCCACATCACCTACCCAAACAAGAACGCTAAAGCATCCTTTCTCCAACACCTTCTAATTTTAGCAGTTTGCAGACTTGCACTTATAAGCAGGAATACACCTAATTTTTCGCAATAGGAGGCAGCAAGAATGACTTTGATAATTGATTTCATAATCCTCTTTCTTACTGCCTTCGGCTTCAACTTAATCCCGTTCGCTGGCCCCTCAAACCTGCTAATCGCCTCCACAGCTGCCATCGGCATAACAAACGCAGACATCACAACCCTAATCCTCATCGGTTTTGTAATCGCTTTAGCCGCATCCGTAGCCAAAGGCATCTACTACATGGTCACTTTCTTTGTCAGCAAACGCCTCAGCGAAAAGAGAAGAGCACACCTTGATGCAGACGCTATAAAAGTTAGGCGCTGGGCGTTCCCACTGCTGTTCCTAGCCGCTGCAACCCCAATTCCCGATGAACCTGTAGTCATCCCGCTTGGACTCATGAAGTACAGCCCAACAAAGTTTTTCTCAGCTTATTTTCTGGGCAAACTTTCAATCACGGTAGCAGGGGCTTTTATCGGAAATAAAGCTGAAAACTACTTCTCAACATGGTTGAGCCCCGAAGCCATGATAGTAATTTCGATAGTCCTAACCATCGTCATAACAATAATTCTGTTCAAGGTCGATTTTGGCAAACTATCAGAAAAATACATGAAAAGAAAAAGGACCAAAAAAACTGAGAACATCAAAGAAAAACTAAATAACTCACCAGGAACGCAATAGAGAAGGTTACAGATGCCAACAAAACAACGCAGGTACCCCCTGAAAGCGAAAGAAGCTAAGCAAATCATAGAAGAAGCCTCAAAAAAATTAAGCCTCGACCTGGACGCACTTTTCGGTGCCAAAGCTAACGTAGAAGTCGTGGAGTCGGATATAGGCGAGATTTACCTCGTCGACACAAAGCCCATTCTTTTCAAGTCAGGCGATTCTATTTTGCCCACACTGCTTTTTAGTGAGTTCGCAGCTAAAGCTCCAAAAGTCGTGGTTGACATGGGTGCTATCCCCTATGTGTGCAAGGGCGCAACCGTTATGGCTCCAGGCATCGTACGCATTGAAGGCGAATTCGTTAAAGGTGACCTTGTTCTCGTCGTGGATATGAAGCATGCCAAAGCGCTAGCGCTAGGCGAGAGCCTACTCGATGCAGAAACAGCCAAACAAACCAAGAAAGGACCAGTAGTTAAAACTCTGCATTACGTCAGCGATAAAGTCTGGGATTATATCAAAACAATAGCTGAGTAACTGCTTCTTAATTTTTGCAGGAAAACAAAACTATTCGCCGAAACCTGCCAAGTCGACATGGAAATCTTTGAACTCTTAAAGCTGCGTCTAAACAGCACATCGCATCCTGTAATTGAGACATTTTTAAGCTTACCTAAAAAAAATCTAAGCTTTCAAAATTAACTGTGCCCAAAATTACTGAAAAGAATTATTATAATTCTATTGGACTTTGATGGACCATACGTTGATTATGTAAGCAGTGGGTTTGGTTTCCATGGCAAGTTTAGGGTGGCTCACACCATCAGCGTTGATCCACCAAGGCAATGAACCAGTAGTGAAGTGGCGGCCATATCGGCAAAACATTAGAAGATGCGCCTTCGAATTAAGAGTTGCACAAATAAACTGTATAGAACACATACAACATCTCCCTACATAATAGAAGGTCAATGCTGCAAGCAAACAATCCAGACTATTAAAGAAACCAAAGCGCAACACCTTTCAAAAAAAAGGGACATAAAATTAAAGTTTAGCAACGATGGCTTTGCCGAAATCGATGCATTTAGGCAACTCTCCCTCCACCACAGGACCCGACACCCCATTAATCCGAACCGACAACGACGGCGAAACCAAAATCAAGCCGGGCAATTTCTCCTGCACCATCCACCCCATTTTCCTAACCGCCCTATCAAGCAACCGCACTTTCCCCGAGTAAGTACCCAAAACCGCCACCTTCTTGCCCTTCAACCCAAGCGCAGAAAGCTGGTTAACGAACTTTTTCATAGTCTGGCTGGGTCGCCCCATGTGGTTTGGTGCACCCAAAACCAATACATCATAATCCAACGCGTGCTCGGGACTAACTTCTTTAACATAGCCCAAATCAACCTCCACACCCCCACTACGAAGCCCCTCCGCAACCTTTTCCGCACAAAGCTTCGTATTGCCATACTTTGAATCGTAAAAAACAAATGCCTTAACCATTAAACAAACACACCGTATCAAACACCATACAGCGTGCGAATCGGATAAAACCTAACCCTAACTAATAAGGGATTTTTAAAAAAAGAATGCCTCGGTGGACTATTACGCGGAAGGCGCAATAGACGGTTAGATACTGGGCAGATAGAAGTGTGGAAGTGGCTTGGTGTGCCGCGGGGACGCTCTTTGGCGTTTTGACTTTGTGTGGATGTGAACTGTCTTATCAGCAACCTAAAGGGGCAGATCAAAACAAATTGAGACCCATTATCGTCACAACGCTTTTATCTCCAAAAGTTTTGGTTATCTTGATGTTTTATGCCAGCTGTTAAGGACATAATGACTAAAGATGTTGTAACAATCGAAGTGGAAAAAAGCATCTTTGATGCAGCCCAAATCATGACGTCAAAAGGATTAGGATGCTTAATTGTCGTAGACAAGTCGCTACCCGTTGGAATAATCACTGAACGAGATATAGTTCGAAGAATAGTAGCCAAACGTAGTTCAATAGACCTAAACTTGGGGGAGGTAATGACGAAAACGCTCATAACAGTTGACCCTGACACCTCACTCAAAGAAGCAGCAAGAGTAATGTCAACCAACAAGATAAGAAGACTTCCCGTTTTGAAGGAGAACAAGCTGGTTGGAATCGTTGTCTCCTCAGATTTTGTCCGAAACGTAGGCAAAAAGACAACCATCGAAGAAATCCTCGACGCATTGGGACGCTACCCAACCGGACCGATTGCATAAAACAGAGTATGGTGGATACGATTAAGTTAACTCAACACAAAGATTGATGGATTGAAAGAAAGCTCTCTGTTTGGGGGTAGTTAACCGCGCTAAACGACCCAATAATAAACATCTGTCTGCGTTCCGCTTGAATCATACATATTTAGTGATTTCAAGTAAGTATTTTATTTTCATAACCATTTAAAGGCAGAGATACCAATCGAATCTTACTTGGGAAATGTAATTATGAAATCAAAATTGAACTTAAAAACCAGAAAGAGACTACAAGACAAACTATCTGCTGTTTTCAATGATGAACTCCAGACGCTCTCTTGTGAGTATAGAGAAATACTTTTAGATGACTTAGTTTCTGCATTTGAAAACCGCTTTCAGGTTCTGGTCAGAGTACAGCAGAGTTCGAAACCTTCATTTGAGATTATTAGTTCGATAGGAATTGAAGCCGTATAGTGCTTCAAATCTTGTTTGTTTCAGCTGTGCGATATAGATATTTGTAGTTGTATGAGTGCAACAATAAACCTAAAATAACTTGAAAGAAACAGATGACAAATGCATATTGTGCATTGTAGGTGCCATCTAACAGTCACATATGCTTAAAACAAGCGGTTACATGTTATAAAATAGCTTGTTAGGCGCGTGAACCGTTCTATCTTGAGGGTTCACGAATCAACCGGCACATTATGGTTGAGTCATCATGCCTAAAGAATAATCAGGAAAGGAAAAATTTGTTTAAAGAACTTTGTGATTTGTCAATTATGGAGACCCATGTCGAAAAACAGGAAAACTATCCGCACTCTATAGCGGTGATTGCGGCTTTGAATGAAGAGGAAGGCATTGGACTTACAATAGCGGAGCTTAAAGAAGCGCTTTTCACTTCCCACATCTTGGTAGTGGATGGTCACAGTTCCGACAGAACAGTAGAAGTTGCGAAGAATCTTGGGGCGGATGTGGTCTTTCAGGATGGGCTCGGAAAAGGAGATGCTATCGCCAAGGCGCTAAAACAAACCGATAACAAAACAGACTACATTATACTCACGGATGCTGACTTTACTTATCCTGCTAAGTACGTTCGAGAAATGATTGAAGTTTTGGAGAAGGACCCAGAGGTTGGCATGGTTTGTGGAAACCGATTCAATGGTCAGGTAGACTCCGAGGCGCTTCGAAGTCGATTCTATTTGGGAAACAAACTTCTCGCGTTCGCTCATAGGATGCTCAATAGCGTAAATTTAAGCGATCCTCTTACAGGTTTACGTGTTATTAGAGGAGAAATTCTAATAGATTGGAAGGTAAAGTCAAAGAGCTTCGACATAGAAGTGGAACTAAATAGCCTAATTGAGAAGAAAGGTTACAAGTCTGTTGAAGTTCCAATTCAGTATCGGCAGAGACTCGGGGAGAAAAAATTGAAAATGCGGCACGGGGCAGTTATCCTTAAACGTATTATGAGTGAGGCATTATTTTAATTAAATAAAAGCCCACTTAACATCAATTCGGATTGTAATATGTAAACAGTAAATTCTGATAATTAACTCTCATTATTCGAACCAATTGATTGTGAATGAAAAGATTTTAGAAAGCAGTTAAAACGCTGCACATCGGTTAATAGAGTTTCCTCTTAAACGATCAAACAGTGCGCTTTAGCTAAATCAACAATTCGCCTAATTTTTATGGCGGGTCCGATGGGATTTGAACCCATGACTTTCAGCTGTCTTCACACCCTTAACGGGGCGTTAGAAGGCTGACACGCTATCCGTACTGCGTCACGGACCCACATAGAGCACTGTAATGAAAACACCTTTACATATAATTTTACCTATCGCTAATGGCAAAAGGTATCTGCTTAATCATGAACTTTTTATTCTGTCTACTTATGGTTGCTTGCGTAACAGGCCTTCAACCCATACCTAACGCAGACAACAAAACGCAATATGTGAAACGACCTGTTGATTGTTGTTATGCTATAGGAGTTATCCAGCCACAACTACCTAGATTTAATATAAGACCCAAAAGAACAGATTTAAGTTTTCCAGCCTGGTCCAGCTTTTTTGCCTAAAGCAAAAACTTGGATGTGGCCAATGATTATCAGTACCATCCAGATGGTGGAGTAGAAGAAGTAGTAGACGAATAATTCATGGAGTTTTACTTGTTTAAACCCGAGTTTTCTTGCAAAACCATAGAAAACCGCGGCGGTAAACGCGAAACCGGAAATGGAAATGAGCATAACCTTAATCACGTCTGCAGTTCCCAACGACATAAGTAAAAGCGGCAGGGCAATGTTGAATTTCACTGACAAAAACAGCGAAACAACCAACAGTGAATTGTACATCCACAAGCTGGGGACTACAGCACTTAAAACGAAGACTACCACTGAAGGGTAGAGGAAGAAAAGGCTGGGTAAGAAAACCTGGGGCTTTTTGACGAAGCGTTTACCTAACTGTTTATACCAGTCTTTTAGCCACAAGGCTTGTCCAATGGACCATCGCCTGCGCTGCGTAAGCCATTTGTGCCAATCCGCATGAACTTCGTTTTTTACTTCAACGTCCGTTGTATAGGCGAAACTGCTATCGGCCAAGAAAGCGCGGGTAGCAAGGTCTATGTCTTCGGCGACAACTTTTCGAAAACCGTTGACTTTCTCGAACATTTCCCTTTTAATCGCGAAGGCAGCACCATTTACTGCAGGGCACTTATGCAGGTACCTTGAAGATATCCAAGAACTAGCATTGAAAGTTAAGTATTCGTAATACGCCATCTTTGATAGGAAAGATTTGCCTTTGGTGACTATTTTTTTTATGTCGAGTATATCGGTATGTTGCATTTCCATGATGATTTTTCTGAGGTATTCTGGGTCGTTTGGGAGCGCAACGTCTGAGTCGAGGAAAAGCAACACTTTGCCTGTGGAGAGTTTGACGGTGTTGTTACATACGTTAGCTTTTCCGATGCGTTCTTTGTTAACGATGAATTGAACGTTCGCTTTAGGAATATGTTTTATTTCTTCGGAAAATTCCTCTGTTGGCTCGTCCACTGTAACAAAAATTTCTTTCAAGACGTTCTGCGAGTTAAGTTCTTTCAGCATGCCAGCTAGTTGAGTGGATTCTTTGTAAACAGGGATGAAGATGCTGACGTCCACAATTAATCCTCAATCAGGAGCATAAATTCAATTGACTATTCGCATCTAGGTTTTTAAATTATTCTACAATCCAGAGAGTAAGCGACGGAAGATACGGATAAAATAGAAAATTGTTCCAATTCACCGACTAAGCTCATTAATCAAGTTGGTCTTTTACGTTCTCGATCGGACCAATCCTAAATAAGACCTCAGCTTCGTGCCCATCATTTTCAAAATCCTCCTCACTAAACAAGACGCTTTCCTCAAATTTCGAATTCAACGCTTGGCTCAACTTGACAAAATTGTTCCTGGAAATTTTATTTGAGGGATTAACTGTGCCTTCAAAAAATTTTATTTTTGTCATCTTTATTTGGTGAAGAAGCATCCGCAATTGCAAACCTTTTCCACGAAAGTCTTCGTGAACGACGATTTCCCAACTAAAAAAAGTGTCAGGTCTATTGGGTGGTATGTATCCAGAAGAGAACGCAACTACTTTACCGTTGTATTTAGCAACTATACAGGTTTCTGAGAAATCCTTAGCCAAAAGAAAATAGGTGTATCTAGAGTTTAATCCTACGTATGGTCTGTTTGCAACTAGAAGTTTGTAGACTTCTTTTATGTCCTTTAAAGTCGCGTTTCTGAGTTTTATTTTTAGGTTTTTAGAGTCTGCTTTGATTTTTAAGGCGCCTTCAATACCTATTTTTTTCTCCGCTCAATTCGTGCATTGCCTTTGGGCACAAGAGAAATCACGTCATTTGCATCGGTTAGCAGTTTTTCTATTCCAACGGCGGTTTTTTCGTTATCATCTAGTTTTAGTTTCAGAATGCAGTTTTTGCAGTCTTTGCCGCATTTAACAGGTTTGTAGTTGTCTGGTTCGGTATAGGTGGTGATTACGCCTTCAAAGTTTCGCATTACAGTTTTGTGTGTGGACCAGGAAATAACGTAGTTTGGCTGAATAGGAATTTTTCCTCCGCCACCAGGAGCGTCTACTACAAAGGTGGGCACTGCAAATCCGCTTGTGTGGCCTCGGAGGCTTTCTATAATTTCGATGCCTTTTCCAATCGACGTCCTAAAGTGGCTCAAGCCTTCTGAGAGATCGCATTGGAACAGGTAGTAGGGACGAACTCTGTTTCGTACAAGTTTTTGGTTTAGTTTTTTCATGATTTGTGGACAATCATTTACGCCTGCAAGCAGGACAGATTGATTTCCAAGGGGGATGCCGGCATCTGCCAGTTTTCTGAGCGCTTCTCTAGCCGAAGGAGTAAGTTCTCTTGGATGATTAAAATGAGTATTAAGCCATAGTGGGTGGTGTTTTTTGAGCATTTCCACCAATTCATCAGTTATTCTGTAGGGCAACACAACTGGTGTTCGTGAACCGATGCGCACCACTTCAACGTGTGGAATACTGTTTAACTCTGTCAGAATCCAATCCAAAAAATCGTTAGGCAGCATGAGGGCGTCTCCACCTGAGAGGAGCACATCGCGGATTTCTCTGTGGTTTTTGATGTATTGGAGACCTTCGATTATTTGTTGGCGTGAGGGAATATGGTCTGGGTCTCCGACTTTTCTTTTTCGTGTACAATGCCTGCAGTACATGGCACAACGATTGCTAATTAAAAAGAGCACTCTGTCAGGGTATCTATGTGTTAAACCCTTTGTTGGGCTGTCTTGATCTTCATGGAGAGGGTCTTTCATGTCGCACTTTAAAATTTCAAGTTCAGCAGGGTTAGGAAACGCCTGCTTGAATATAGGGTCGTTTTGATAGTTTTCTATGCCTATTAGGGAAGCATAGTAGGGTGTGATACTGAGGGGAAATTTACGGATGGTTTTTTTAAGTTCTGTGCGTTCTTTTCGGGTGAATTTAATGCCTGTGAAGTTTTCAAAATCCTCTATCGTTTTTATTGAGTTGCTCAGTTGCCATTGGTAATCTGTCCACTCACTTAGGCTGACAAAATTTTGAATGTTTTTTGATAAGTATGATTCGTAACTTATCAGCGGCTGGGCATTTTCAACAATCATTCTTGTCTGCTCTCTCCTCCAAAAGTGCTTGTTTGTTTGCTGGTTTCAGCCTTAGGTTTTATGGCTTTTATTTGTTTTTGCCAACTTGCCTTCACTAAGTAGCGAAACGATCTTAACAAAAAATTAGCTGCACATCTGGTATTCTTTTGCAAATTTCTGTTATTTTTATTTTTTGCTCAATGTTATTGGCAACTTTTTTTGTGCCACATATTGGTGTATCGCCTCTTACAATTTTCAGCTATTTTTCTTTCTTTGCATCGGTACATTATTATTTTGCCTTGCTGAAATATAGCAGCGTTATGACCCGTGTTAAAGCCATAAGTTTGCTTTCAGGCGGCTTAGACAGCATTCTTGCCACAGAACTCATTCGACGGCAAGGCATCGAAGTGATAACTTTCAACGTAAAAACTCCCTTCGGCATCCCTAAAAAAGATGGGTCAAGTGAAGCCACTCAAGCCGCAGAGCAACTTAAAGTGCCGCTAAAAATGCTATGTGTTGAACAAGATTATTTGCGTATGTTACGAAAACCAAAGCACGGTTATGGCAAAAACCTAAACCCCTGTGTCGACTGCAAAATTTTCATCTTAAAAAAAGCAAAAAAATACGCCAAAGAAATCGGCGCAGACTTTATCTTTACAGGCGAAGTTTTGGGTGAACGACCCATGTCTCAGCATGGACCAGCCTTGAAGACTATTGCTGAAGAATCAGGGTTAAAAGGAAAACTTTTGAGGCCGCTATCAGCGAAGTTGCTACCTGAAACGGTTGCAGAAAAAAAAGGGTTCGTTGACCGAAACAAGCTGCTCAGCATTCAGGGTAGGTCGCGCAAGCCTCAGTTTAAGCTCGCAAAAGAATACGGAATTACCGTTTTTCCCTCACCAGCAGGCGGCTGCCTACTCACATGTGAGGAATATTCAAAAAAACTGCTGGACCTCTTCGAAAACAAGAAACGCATATCCATGGCAGATGTAGCCTTGCTGCGGGTAGGCAGGCACTTTAGGCTTGGCAAAAACAAAATAATAGTTGGTAGAAACGAGGCAGAAAACAAGTTTTTATTAGCTAACAAAATAAAAAGCGATTATCTTCTTGAACTCTCAGACATCGTTGGACCAACAACCCTTTTGCAAGGACCTAAAACTAAGGTTGCGATTGAAACGGCTGCTAAATTAACCGCTTCTTATTCGGATGCTAGATCTGGAAAAGTCACCGTTAAATTTGGACAGGAAACACTAAACAAAACCATAACAGTTGAGCCACCCCAGAGAGCAGATATCGAAAAACTAAGAGTTGGCCATGCAGCTACTATAAAAAAGGCTAAGAAACAATAAAAGAGTAGAAATAGACATAAATTCTATTTCAAAATGTCTAATCTTTTTTCATGGCTTCATCTTTGAATTCTTTTGGCATCAACTCTATAGCATACCGCAATGCAGTTCGCGGCATGACCTTGCGGTTCTTAATGACATAGTCGAAAACTTCTTTTTGGTGTTTTCGGCTTTCCTCTTTAAGCAACCACCCATAACCCTTCTGCACCATATCATCCCCATCTACCAAGAGTATATCGCAGATTTCGAAAGCATCCTGCAGAAACAAGCCTTTTTTGGCAGGAACTATCAAAGATACAGCCGAAGCACGTTTAAGCCAGCGGTTCTCACTTTTAGCCCAACTCTTCACTTCGCTTATTGCTTCTGGGTGCTTTTGGATTAGGTCGCCGATGGTGTGGTTGCAGAAGCCGTCGCATTTAGCCCAATTGTTAATGTAGCATTCAATCCATCCCTTGAAGGCTCTCAAATCGCCCGGTTCAAGTTGCTGGATGTAGTTGGGTAACCAGAAGGAAACAATGAAGGCTTCTTCTGTGTAATCGGAACAAAAAAGCTCTTCACAAAGCTTAAAAATAGATTGCTTATCTAAAGTCTTAACTTGACTCCAGTGTTTTTTAGCGATTTTGCCCACGGTCTCAGTCTTGACGCCGTAGTATTTTACTTGTTCTTTGAAGAAACGCCGAAAGCTTTTTTGAGTCTTTTCATCTACTGCAGCTTTAAGGTCTACTCTGATTTGAGCCAAGATACTATTCATGTAGAAGAAATCGGTTCTTTGGGAATAATAGCTTTTTCCAACAAGACACTAAAAACTTAAATCAAAAATTTGGAAAGGAAGGCTTAGTAGTCTTCCATTTGGTAGAGCCCGAAATCGATGTTCAACGTTTTTTCGGGTCCGCAGCTGTCTTCTAAGTCGTAGAGGTGGCTGGTGGCTTTTTCTAAGCGGCTTTTTTTAGTTGTCACTTTAGCTTTAACCATCCTTGTTTTCATTTTGTTTTTAGGTTTGGATATGAGATTGGATGCGCCAATAGCCAGGTTGTTGGTCATTAGGCTTGGAACAACTTCAATCTTTGGGTCAAGGGCTGTTAAGTGGGATTTTAGAGCGTCTTCGTGCAGGTTTTTAGTCAATGCCTTTTCGCCTCCAAACTTCAGCACTGATTAAATCTCGAATTGCTACTCGGATGGCTTCGGCTCGGTTTGGATAGAATCTTTCGTCTACCAACTGGTCCAAAGCTTTTATATACGTTTCAGGCAGATACAGAGTGATTAGTTTCATCAGGATTTTCTCCCGTAACTGGTGGGCAGATAACTAAAGCATGTATTCTTGGTTATACTTCTATATATTATGTGGCAAATATGCTCTAAACATGTTCGTTCCACCCCTTTATAAATAGAGAATCATGGTTGAAGCAAGTAAGTGTCAATTCAGACACACAAAGGATTACGTTTTTATTCCTTGTTGAAGCAACTAACGAACGATATAACATGGTCATGCGGGTTTTCATAAAAAACTTCGGCTGCTCCTCCAACATAGCAGACGGCGAGGTCTTAGCAGGTTGCCTAGCCAAGGCTGGATACCAAATAGCAAAATCAGAACCCGAAGCAGACCTACTCATCTACAACACCTGCGCAGTCAAAGGACCCACAGAAAACCGCATAATAGCAGCCCTAAAACAAGCCCCACAAAACAAAAAAATCATAATCGCAGGCTGCCTACCCAAAATTAGTTTTGAACGCCTATGCCTCGAAGCTCACTTTGACGGAGCTGTTGGTCCCGCAGTCGGAAAAGAAATCGTCAATGTGGCAAACCGCGTTCTAGCTGGCGAGAACGTAATTGAGTTGGCTCCGGTCAAAGAGAAGCCGCTACTGAACCTGCCAAGACAGGATTCGAATCCAGTGGTAAGCATTGTGCCGATAAATTTTGGGTGTTTAGGCTCCTGTTCTTACTGCTGCGTCGTTTTCGCCCGCGGACACCTACGAAGCTACAGCATCAAAGAAGTAACCGAGCGAGTGCAAAGCGATTATAATGCTGGTTTCAAAGAGTTCTGGATTACCTCGCAGGACACCGCCGCTTATGGACGAGATTTGGGAAAAGACATTGCAGAGCTACTGACGGCGCTGGGAGGTTTAACGGGGGATTTCCACGTCAGAGTAGGCATGATGACCCCCAACTTGGTTACCGAAATGCAAACCCGACTCATAACAGCGTTTGATAACCCTAAAATTTTCAAGTTTTTACATTTGCCTGTCCAAAGCGGCGATGACACAGTGCTCCAGCACATGCGCAGATTCTATACTGCTGAAGAGTTTAAGGGAATAGTGAACGCTTTCAGAAACGAATTCGTCCAACTAACGTTAGCAACAGATGTAATCGTTGGTTTTCCAGGCGAAACCGAAGAGGCTTTTGATAATACGCTTAGGCTTTTGGAGATAATTAAGCCTGATGTGGTTAATGTTTCCAAGTTTTTTGCTCGACCCAAAACTGTGGCTGCCAAAATAAATGACGGGTTGGTGGATAAAGAAGAAACTAAACGCAGAAGCACCGTTGCGTCGGAGTTGGTGAAGCGGCTTTCGGCTGAGCGGAATCTGCGTTGGGTCGGCTGGAGTGGTGAAGTGCTGGTTGATGAGAAGGGCAAAGTGGATGGTTCGTGGGTGGGACGCAACTTTGCCTACAAACCTATCGTATTGAAAAGTACGATTAGCTTGCTGGGCAAAACTCTGAAAGTCAAAGTTGTCGAGGCTTCAGCAACATACCTTAAAGGAGAACTATTGCAAAGCTAAAACCCACAACACACCTTTTCTACTTGAAGCGCCAAACTGATAATTCTGAATTTAAACATCCTAATACGCTTGTTTTCAACTAATGCTGGTCTGCCCCCTTTAGAGAACTTGCCTACCCCCTATAAGTTTCTGCAATGAGTTCCTAATAGGATCCAAATCTTTCTCTCTCTCTCTCCCTGAACTCACAAACGCACGCTCGTACTCTTACTCTCTCCCACGCACGCGTGCCCCCGCACCCACTGGAATGCTTAAATAATTTCGGCTCCGTATTTTGTTCGAGCTGAGAAAGTGACATCCACGCAGTCGAGAATCTGTTTTTTTAACACCTTAACACGTAAAAAAGAGGTTTTTAATCCGTTAGAAGCGGATAATGTGAAAATGTACACTTGCGGTCCCACAGTTTATGATTTTGCACATATTGGGAATTTTCGGGCTTTTCTGTTTGAGGATTTGCTTAAGCGTTGGCTGGTGCAGCGGGGCTTTAAAGTTACCCATGTAATGAACTTGACAGATATTGATGATAAAACGATTAAGGGCAGCCAAAATGAGGGTGTGCCGCTTCGTCAGTTCACAGATTTCTATGTGAAAGCATTCTTTGAGGATATCAAAGCTCTAAACATAGAACCCGCAGAAGTGTACCCCAAAGCTACCGACCACATCCCAGAAATGGTCGCGCTAATCAAGACATTAATCACTAAAGGCATCGCTTACAAAGGTGAAGACGGCTCCATCTACTTCTCCGTCTGCAAGTTCCCAGACTACGGTAAACTGTCCCACATCAAAGTCGGCGAACTCAAAGCTGGCGCACGCGTCAGCCAAGACGAATACGCCAAAGAAGAAGCCCAAGACTTCGCCCTCTGGAAAGCATGGACTCCCGAAGACGGCGATGTTTATTGGGAGACAGAGTTGGGCAAGGGACGCCCCGGCTGGCACATCGAATGCTCCGCCATGAGCATGAAATATCTTGGCGAAACCTTCGATATCCACTGTGGAGGCGTCGACAACATGTTCCCCCACCATGAAAACGAAATTGCCCAATCTGAAGCTGCGACAGGCAAGAAATTCGTCAACTACTGGATGCATAACGAGCACCTGCAAGTTGAAGGCAAGAAAATGTCGAAACGCTTCGGCAACTTTTACACGCTCCGCGACCTCTTAGCCAAAGGCTATGACACAATCGTCATCCGTTACCTGTTGATGTCGACGCATTATCGGCAGCAATTCAACTTCACCTTCGAAGGATTGGAAGCCTCAAAAGCTGCAGTTGAAAGACTGCGTAACTTTGTGCGCCGCTTGCATGAAGTTGAGGGTACAACAGCCACAGGAAAAGTCGCCACCTTAACCGCTAAGCTTGAAGCATGTTTCGGCGGCTCCATGGACGACGACTTAAACATCGGCATAGCGCTTTCATCGCTGTTTGATTTTGTCCGAGAAATCAACAGTCTACTCGATGCCAACTTGGTCAGCAAACAGGAAGCAGCAGAAGTCGGCGGCTTAATGATGCGCATGGACGAAGCCCTAGGTGTCATCGGCAAAGTAGAAGTCGAGGAAGCATTGCCCTCAGATATTGACGCTTTAGTACAGAAGCGTGAGGAAGCCCGAAAAGCCAAAAACTGGAAAGAAGCAGACGCAATCCGAGCCCAACTCAAAGCCATGGGCATCGTGCTTGAAGATACCGCGCAGGGCGTACGTTGGCATAAGGCTTAAGCGGTTTTTCCGCTGAAAGTCCATTCTTTTGTTATGTATTTTTGTTTGTATAGTTTGTTTGCCGTTTCTCTTTCAGTCTGGGTTAATTCGTTTGGTTCGAGTTGAATTTTGAGGATTGCTTTGAAACCTTGGGCAAGAGCGTTAGCTATAGTTTCGGGAGAGATTTGGTGCCCTAATTCGTTTTGGATGCTTGTGATTTTGCGTTTGGCGATGTCGGCGGCTTGGGTGCAGGATGCGTCTTTGAGCTTTAGGAGCGTAAACATTTTGGGTAAATCTACACTGCGCAGTATTGTGCCATGTTGAAGAACGACACCGCGGGTAATGGTTTGGCTGCTTCCCGAAATTTTTTTGCCCTTAACAGTTAGGTTTGGGCAGTTTTTGGCGTCTCCGCTGCTAAAATCGGCTGGAACACCCAAGAGACGGAGCGCATCAGTTATTGCCTCGTAAATCTTGAAGTAAACAGCCGTTATGTCGCCTGTGCCGAAAACTGCGGTTTGGGCGGTTACGCTGTAGGTGACCTCACCTTCGAAATCATGGTAAACGGTGCCGCCGCCGCTAACTCGCCGAACCACATCAATGCCCTGCTGTTTACAAGCGTCAAGGTAAAGTTCATTCTCAGGATTCTGGTTCTTTCCAATGCTCACAGCGGAGGGTTGCCAACGATAAAACCGCAACGTATTCGGTGCCTGCCCGGCTATTCTCGCATTCAAGATTGCTTCGTCAATCGCCATGTTCATGAACGCATTATTAGTTTCTAATGGAAGTAAACGCCAAGTATCCATGCAGGTCAATCCTTTTCTTATGAAAAATTGTGGTAGGACTTAAAACTGTTATGCAATAGTAGACTTTTTGAAGTAAAAGTAACGCTCGCTTGAGGAATAGATAAATGCTTAAAAACTAAGCAACTGCATCTCTAAGAAGAGAGGAAAAAAATAACATGAAGATTATCTCTGGTCCAGCGTCAAAAGAGCTTGCTGAAGCAGTTTCAGCACAAACTGGTTTTCCAAATGTTCCTGTTGTTTCAAAGGTTTTTCCTGATGGAGAATCGTATGTGCGTTTAGATGGCAATGTTCAAGGCGAAGACGTTGCGATTGTTCAAACCACGTGTCCACCCATGCAAGATGGCAGGCTTTTCCAGTTAGCATTCCTATCTGATTCGGCTAAGCGTGCGGGCGCAAGGAAAGTCACCGCTGTAGTGCCCTACTTGGCGTATGCCCGTCAAGACAAAATGTTCCTCTCAGGCGAGGGCATAAGCGTTGAAACCATCGCGCGCATGCTTAAAGCTGCAGGAATCGACCAGTTCCTAACCGTTAACATTCACTCTGAACCGACTCTGGCGCAGTTTCCATTTCCGGCCAAAACCCTAAGCGCCATCCCACTCATAGCAGAATATTTCGTCAAAAAAGCCCACAAAGGCGCATACGCACTGTCCCCAGACAAAGGCGCAATGTACATAGCAAAACAAGCGCAGGCGGTTTTAGGAGGTGACGTGGGGCATCTCAATAAAACTCGCGACCGCTACACAGGACAAACGGTTCAAACCGCCGAGGGCTTAAACGTGAAAGACCAAACCGTCATAATCCTCGACGACATCATCAGCACAGGCGGCACCATCGTTGGAGCAGCAAAAATCCTCATAGAACAAGGAGCTAAACATGTTTTCTGTGGCTGCGTGCATGGCTTGCTGATTGGCGATGCGGAGAAGCGCATTTTGGATGCAGGCGTTGAGGAAATAGTGGGTACCGACAGTGTTCCGGGAAACGTCAGTAAGGTTTCGTTGGCACCATTGATTAGTCAAGAATTGAAAGGCGCGAATTAGTGATCAAACTCTTCTTTTTGCTTTCTGGCGAGAACCAGTCGCTGCCAGCCGCCGAAGTTAAAGCGATTTTGGAAGCCGAAGGCTATAGCTACTCTAATGCTTCAGAGTTTGACCAAATCCTGAGGTTAGAATCCGAGTTGGACTGCGTTAAGGCTGTCCAAGTGCGCTCGGCGTATACTCGTTTTTGCGCCCAAGAGTTATTCGTGGCAAACGCAAACTCTTCTGACATCGCGAAAGCGGCGTCAGAAACAGACTTCAAAGCCGTCCTTAAAGCAGGCGAAAGCTTTGTTGTGCGTATAAACCGTATAAAAAACTATGCTAACCAAGCGCTAAACACGATGACTCTGGAGAGCACGTTGGGCAAGCAAATCTTGAACGGCACTGATGGAAGTAAAGTCAGCTTGAAAAACCCAGATAAAACCTTCATAGGCATAATAACGGACGAAAAAATTATCTTAGGTTTGAAACTAACCGATATAACCAGCAAAACCTTCTCTGAGCGGCGTCCCCGCAAAAAACCCTTCTTCCACCCCTCTGCGATGCCGTCGAAGATGGCGCGCTGCATGGTAAATTTAGCTCACGCAAAGGCTGAGTCTCTGTTGCTTGACCCTTTCTGTGGAACAGGCACCTCCCTCATCGAAGCCACATTCATTGGTTGCCGAGCAGTCGGAGTAGATGCGCAAAGGCGAATGATTTTGGGCACACAGAAAAACCTGCGCTTCTTCAACATTGATGCAGAAGGATTAGTGCTGGCAGATTCGCAGAAACCCCCTTTCTTCAAGGTCGATTGTGTGGTTACTGACCCACCGTATGGTCGCTCTTCAAGCACGTTGAAATCAACAACTAAGCGGTTAGTTGAGGGGGTTTTAGCTTCATCGTTTGAGCTCCTTGGGGTGGGGCAACGGATTTGTATAGCTTCACCTAAAACATTAAACATCTCCCGACTTGGAACCAAGTTGGGTTATCGGCATGTGGAATCCCACTTCGCCTATATCCACCAGTCCTTAACTCGGGAAATTGCAGTATTCGAAAAGGTGAGCCCATGAGTCTTCGCGTAGTGTTCTTGGGAACAAGCGGTAGTGTACCAACTTTAAAACGGAGCTTGCCATCGGTTGTGGTCCAAGGCCCTCGAGACCAGTGGATGTTTGACTGCGGCGAAAACGTACAGCGGCAAATGATGGGCGCAAAGGTCAGTTTTCACCGTAAAATGAAGATTTTCATCACTCACCTGCATGGTGACCATGTGCTTGGATTACCCGGGCTTCTGCAGACAATGGCGTTGATGGACCGCAAGGAGCCCGTGCAGATTTATGGTCCAGTTGGGCTGAAGGAATTTTTGGTCTGCACCAAAGAAACCCTCAATTTTGGTTTAAACTACCCAGTTGAAATCAACCAAATCCTATTCGAAGGCGTCATCTGCGACGAAGAAGAATACAGCGTTATAGCAACCAAATCAAACCATGCCGTAGAGAGCTATGCTTTTGCGTTTGTGGAGAAGCCACGTCCAGGCAAGTTCTACCCCAAACAAGCGGTGGAGCTTGGCGTGGCGGCGGGGGAGTTGTGGTCGAAGCTGCAGAGAGGCGAAGAAATCACGTTAGCAGATGGCAAAGTGGTTAAGCCAAGCGATGTGATGGGCCCAATGCGGGCTGGACGCAAAATCGTTTACACAGGCGACACCAAACCCTTCGAAACCTTCGCAAAATTCGCGGAGGGCGCTGATTTGGTTATTCATGACTGCACTTTTGACGATTCATTAGCTGAAAAAGCCGCGGTGGATGGTCATTCGACGCCTAGCCAAGCGGCTGGGCAAGCGAAGGCGGCTGAGGCAAAACAGCTGGTTTTGTCCCACATAAGTGCGCGTTACCCAAACGCAGGGCTGCTTCTGGATCAAGCAAAAAAAAAATTCCCCAACACGGTCCTTGCCGAGGACTTTATGGAGCTTGAACTGCCCTTAAGCGAGTAGCTGCTTTAGCTTCTGGATGCTCTGGGGTACCTTATGCATGGATTCAACGACTACAATTTTGTCGTAACCGATTTTTTTGAGCGTTTGGGCAAACCAGTCATAGTCGATGTTTCCGTCTTCGACACCGAGGTGTTGGTCGTCTGAGCCGTCGTTGTTACTGGCGTGAATATGGACTATTTTGTCGGCGAGTTGGTTAAAGAAGGGGTGGATTTGTCCCTCCAAGTTGGCGTGTCCAAGATCCAACGTTATCCCGATGGGCAAGCCTGTTTCTCTGTACATTTTTTTGAACTCTTCGGGTGAGTTCATTAGGAACCAGTATTTTGATGGCAAATTCTCCAAAGCGATGTTTAAGCCGTATTCCTCTGCAAGGGCATACAATTCTTGAATGCTTTTGCACATTTGCTTGAAGTCGGCTCCCGGATAAAATTGTCCTATGCCCGTGCGCTGCCCAGGATGGAAGACCCAGAGTTTAGCATCCATGGCGGATGCGTTTTGGAGGGATTGTTTGAGGCGTTTGAGCGAAGCATTTAGTAAGGGCTTAACGGGCGAGGCAATATTGATGTCTGCAAAAGGAGCATGAAGCGAGTATTCTAAACTGAAAGATTTTGCTGCTTCTTTAAGCGCGACGATGCGTGATTTGTTTAAATCATAAGTACCATCATCCAAAATCTCAATGTACGTAGTATCCATCGTTCCTAAACGTTTTACCATGCGGTTGAATGGTTCACCTAAACAGTAGAGCATTGAAACGCCAACTTTCGCTTTAGACATACAATTTCCTCTTGTGAATGGAATGTTTGAGGGTAAAAGCTGAAACTGCCTAAATAACTTAATCCTCAAAATAGCTCAAACCTGTTGAAATGAAATTTAGGGGTTTTTGCAGTTCTTTAGGCTAACGATCTTACTTATTCCGCTTGGCTGTCGTTTCTGGGAGCTTAATAGTTGGTGAAATAATCATTTCATGTTAAAGTATGGTATTAACAGGTTCTCCATAGAGTAAAATCCTTTCTTTTTATCGACAAGGTTCGTAGCAGCAAACAACGCCCCATCACCAAATGCTTCTCTTTGTATAGATTCATGAATTAAACGCACTGTTTGATAGGGAAAACCGAAGATAATCTCATGACGACCGACAATACCGCCTGCTCTTACTGACTTAATATCTGTGTCGGGTAGTGCTAATGCCTCTGAAATTCTTATAGCCGTACCAGAAACTTCTTTTTTGTTTTTGAAATGTTCTTCAATTATTTCGATATCGGTGTAAGGTGCAATGTTTTTAAGGATTTTAGCTGCCAGCATCAAGAAATTGATTCCAACAGTTATGTTGGGAGACCAGAGCACTCTTGTTTTCCGTGACAAGTTTTTTAATAAAGCTACTGTTTCATCAGGGTAAGCGGATATTGCAGTTACAATAGCTACACCTTTTTTGGCCGCCTCATTTCCATAAGATAATATGGCATCAGCAGAAGAAAAGTCGATTATAACGTCTACAGGATGTTTGTCGAAAAGCTGCTCCGGTGTCAATTCGTCTTTGGGGAAAATTAATCCTTGGTTATCGTGTTTGATACCGAGAAACTCGGGAACTGATCGATGCTTTAATACTTTTGATTTTCGGATAACCCAGCAAAGGTCTGTTTCTTCGTTTTGTAGCAACACTGTCGCAACGGCTTTTCCTGCCCTTCCAAACCCAAAAAGTCCTACTCTCATATGCAATCTGAGTCCTTTTTATTCTTTTATTCTATATATCTTTTTACATCTCGTTTTAAAGCAATCAAAAATGACATGCTTCAGTTCTATCAATTTTTTTCAGATAGCCTTTTGCGGATTTTCAGGATACGCTGGATACGGAGAAGCATAGATGGCTCCATTAACTACGGTAGGGTCAGATAACTTTGATATCGGGTAGTTTTGAACTGCATGTGCCTTATGCCCAAAGCCAGTTCAGCGAATTATGGTTGTGTAACGAAAATCCCATGTTGGTGTTCCACACCTTAAGCCACTGCATAGTGTGTCTATGTAAACGTAGAGTTTGATGCCCCATGTAGTCGAATGCCACCTGATTGGCTCCATCGTATTTTGGTTCTGAGAGCACTTTGAAGATCCAGATTTTGCATGCTTCTGGCTTCATGCCTTACAAGCTCCAGAAGTATGTATTTGCTTTGTTGCAGAGAAAACTGCAGAGCCGTCGCTGGTGCGTTTTAGGAAGAAGCGCCCTAAGCCTGACACAGTGGTTTCAACGCCAAAGTACCTCGAAATATTTAGCCACTCAAGAAAACCTAAAACAACACTTAGGGCTTGCAGCAGTAACCACAGGCTTTACAACGCCAATCCGCAACGTTCTGCCATGGAACAAAATGCATTTTAGGAAACCTCTTAACGAAACAAAAATGGAAGAGTATTAAATTCTTTTCCAAAAAGCTGAGTGGGCACTTAAGGTTTTCTGTATAGGTAAATCGTATGTGAAGGGTAGCCTAGTTTGGGGTTTTCGCAGAAGTTTTCAACTTTGGTGGGGCGCCAACCGATAATCTCGTAGTCATGTGAGACGACGCGTGCGCCTTTTTTGAGGTCACTTTCTAGTTTGGGCTTGATTTTCTCGTTAGCGCTAGTTGTTAAGTAGAGGTAAACCACGTCTGCGGAGGTTAAGTTTACGTTGAACATGTCAGCGTTCATGATTGTTACGCGGTCATCAAGACCTTTCTCATGAATGTTACCCATCGCTTTCTTCGCCAAATCCTCCCGCAGTTCAATGCCGACACCGCGGGCGCCAAAAGTCTTCGCCGCCGTAATCACGGTTCTTCCGTCTCCTGAACCCATATCAAAGAGGACTTCGCCAGCCTTCAAATCAGCCAGCTTAAGCATGTATTCGACAACGGTTTGTGGGCTTGGAACAAAAGGAGCAATAAACATATTCAGTTCCTTCTTTTTACAAGATAAACAGTCATGCTTTTATGCCACATATGCGTCTTTTTTCGATTGGGGTCTTTTGGCTTCGCCGCATTTTACGCAGCTTTGGGCGCATAAGTCGAGGTAGCTTTCTTCATCAGCTTTACCTATAGCGCTTGCGGCTTTGTTGCACAGTTCGCTTGGTTCTTTGCAGCCTTCTTCTTTGCAGAGGTTTGAGATGTATTGGCAGATTTCTTGGACGTCTTGGGGTTCCAGAACTGCTCTATTGGTGCGTACAAGTAAGCAGAGTTCCCGCGCCATTACGCAGGTTTTAACATATTTTATGCGTTCTAAAACTTCGTTACGCAGGTTTTTTCGGCTTATTTCCAAACTCTAATGCCCCACTGAGTATAACAAGCAGTTAAGCCAAATAGGAATCTCTTTGCTTAAAAAGTTGCTGTATTGTCAATTAAGATTCTGCTGAGTTCGCGAAAAGCTAATAACATGTTCGAATACTTTTGGTAAAAGATGAAAAATCCCTTGGCTTAAATTAAGGCTAAAAACTTGCAGAACCCGCTTGGGATGGAAAGAGAAGTGCAGTCTAAATTCAAGAAAATCCTCATCATAGTAATTGCCATAGCAGTCGCACTAAACGCTTTCACTTTTCTCTCTGCCTATCCAGAAACATTTAAGCCCATGTCCCCAGTTTATGCAAGAGATTTTTCAGCGTACTACATCGGCGAATGGCGTTTATTCCACAATCCAACAACCATCTACATAGGCGGCAACCAGCCGGGTGACTATTATATTCCTCCAAATGTTCAAACCTTCAAGTACACACCGTCTTTTCTGATTTTTTTCGCGCCTTTTATTGCGTTAAGTTACCAAGATGCGATCAACGTCTTTGATATACTGCAGTTTGTCTCTATCTTTGCCTTGGCGTTCTTTGTTTACAAAATCGTGGAAGACAAAAACCCATTATGGGGCGCCATATCTGCCTTCGCGGTATTGATTGCTTTCCAACCCGGTTACTACTGGGGCTACGCTCAAGCAAACGCCCACGTAATCCAAACCTCTCTCATCGTAGGCGCCCTGTACTTTGGGTTCTCTAAAAAACCATGGTTTTCCGCATTCCTATTCGCAGTAGCCGCATTCGACCCCCGCGGGGCACTCCTCGCCGTTCCTCTGCTTCTGTGGTACAACAGACAAAAACTGTTAAAGTTTGGGGTGGGCGCGGTTGCGTTTCTTGCGGCGCTAAACTTGCCCTTTTTCTTCTACCACAACATAGGACTGAACTTTTTGCTAACAGAAGTTAATGGTGACATTGTTTCACAGATTTATTCGTACGATTTGGTTCCACTAATCGCCGTCGCCACACTAACCATACTTGAAGTTATCACATTGATTGACATGAGAACGAATTTTAGTTTAGCAATAGAAGCAAAGCTCTTTAAACCAAAACAAACTCCGATGGACAACTTACAGAAAAATTCAACTAAACAAAAATTACTGAATACAGCTTACCTGAACCGTTTGCTGAGCTCTTTGCGTTCAGCCTCAAGAACTAATTCGTAGAACTTGTCTGAAAGCTTGGGTTCCTTTTCCAAGACAGCTCTAACATCCGCTGATGAAACACGCCGTGCACTCAAAGCCACCGCAGCCATTTTACCGTATTTTTCAATTAACTCCGCAGTTTGCCGTGCATACATCTGCATTTTCTCCTCGTTCTTTCCCAGTTTTTCTCCTCTTTTTTCGATAAGCGGCAAAGCCTTCTCTTCTTCAATCTTGAGCATCCCAATCGCATAGGACCCGCACCGTGGACATTTGGGTTTGTCAGGCAGGTCTTTGATACGTATCATCTCCATGTAATCCCAGCAGGCTGTGCACACGAAGTTGCCAGTCTCATTTAGCAGCCTTGCTTTTGCAGATTCAACTAAAACAGCACGCATCTGTTCAGGTGGGATAAGGTCGGTTTTCATGCTGACCCTCTCGATTCCTATGCGGGCAACTGGAGTTGCGTTGCCGCCTGTCTCAACCACCTGCAGTCGGACAGCGCCATCCCGCAGGCGTCCCAACACCATGACCAAACCGTCGCTGTCAAGGTCTTTGGAGAAAACCTCCTTTAGCCCCTCATCGTAAATCGGGGTTCCCTCAAAACTCGTAATCAATTTTTGGATGCTTACGCTGCCAAAGTCAGCCCACTTCTTGAGTGCCCCAAACCGCCGGGCAACTTGAATTACGCGTCTTTTGAACAATCCAGTCTTCACCGTTGACTGCGTCAGCGTGTCTCTGATAGCTTTTTCACTCATGCCCTGAATGTCTTTTAAGACCTCAACGAGGCGTTCAGCAGTCATGGCGCCCATGGTTTGTACAAAGATGCGGTAAGGGTCATGCTGCACAACGATGCCGCGTCCCAGCTTATCAGACAACACCTGCCCCAGAAACTGAGCCAGCGCTCGATTAATCAGTGAACCAAAATTTGAATGCACGATAACAAATTCGCCCCAATCCTCAACCACAATCCTCTTGGGCGTAGGAACAGGAAAACCGCTATGTACTTGCTCTAAGGTTTCTTCTAACGCATGCAGAATGGTCTCTTGGTCTGCAGGGTAGCGTTCAGCAAGCATCGCACTAATTTGTTCTCCTGAGGCTCCATGTTGGGTTTGTTCCTCGGCGAAACCGCGAACCTCCGCCAGTTCCTGCGCTACCTCGTAGGGAACAGGAATTTCCTCGCCAATCCAGCTGGGTATGGAACCTGTGGGGTCGTCAACAGGGCGAACGTAAACTTTCTCTTCGGTGGCGTGGATGATTTGCCATGGGCTGCCACGGATGATGAATTTTGTGCCTGGTTTACCGTATTCTGCCATGAAGGCTTCGTCTAAAACGCCGATGGATGTGTCGGTTGATTCGTCGATGACTAAGAACTGTTTCTCTTCTGGAATCATCGATAAATTATCAAAATAGTACTCAAACAACGCCTTCGTCCGCTGGGGCCTTAGCACCACTTGATCCTCAAAAGATGCCCAAGCTAAACGTGGAAACCGATTATGCATGTATTTGAGTATCTTTTCAACGTCAGCCAGCGTTAGGTTCTCGAAGGGAGCAGCGTTACGTGCCAACGCCAAGATTTCGTTGAAAGCCAAACGACGGTTCTTGAGCAGCAGCCCAGCAATCTGATGAGCCAAAACGTCATACGGCTTCTCTGGAACGAAAAGCGGCTCCAACTCTTCACTCAACGCACGCCTAGCAATAACCAACGCTTCAAGCGTATCATCAGAATCCATCCCGATAATTACTCCTTCAGACAGTTTCCCATAGGTGTGTCCTGCCCTGCCAACTCGCTGGATTAAACGTGAAACCTGACGTGGACTCATATATTGGATGACAAGGTCGATGTGACCAACATCTATGCCGAGTTCTAGACTGCTGGTGGCGATTAAGCCTTTGAGGGCACCTTTTTTGAGGCCTGTTTCGGCTGCAATGCGTGAAGGCTTAGTTAGGGATCCATGGTGAATTGAGATTGGAAATTCAGCATCCCACACTTTGAAGCGTGAAGCCAAGACCTCCGAGACCGAGCGGGTATTGGTGAAGAGGAGTACGGATTTGCGTTTGCACATGTAGTCGCGTATGATTCTGAGTCTTGCGGCGACTTCTGGGTGGGTGTAGATTTTGCTGGCGAACTGTATGTCTTCTTCGGTCGGCTTAGGATAAATAACCTGCAACTTCACCATTTTGGCAACGGGAACACGGATTATTTCGACTGGACGTTTATCGCCGACGAGGAACTGGGCCACTTTGTCGGGGGTTCCAACGGTGGCGGATAAACCGACCATTTGGAAGTCTCTGCCGATTAAATCCCGTATGCGCTCAAGCGCGAGGGACAGTTGGCTTCCGCGTTTGCTATCCGCTAACTCATGCACCTCGTCAATAACTATCCACTTGAGACTCTGGAGGCTCTGACGTAGCAGCCACCCCGTAAGTATAGCTTGCAGGGTTTCTGGCGTTGTTATGAGGATGTCGGGTGGGCATTGTGACTGGCGAGTTCTCTCCTTTGTTTCAGTGTCGCCATGCCTAACCGCCAGTTTAATGTCAAGGTTGTTGCACCACCACTGCATCCGCTCGAGCATGTCACGGTTCAAGGCCCTCAGCGGCGTGATGTACAATACTTTTATGCCTGGAGTCTTGGGCAACTGCAAAAGCATGCTAAGTATTGGCAGGAATGCTGCTTCGGTTTTGCCCGTTGCGGTGGGCGAGATTAACAGGACGTTTTTTCCTTCGAGAATTTTGGGAATGGTTTTTGCTTGAGGTTCAGTCGGCTTTAAGAATCCCCTCTGTTCCACGAGCCTTCGAACTGGCTTTACTAGCATCTCAAAGGCGTTTTCAGAAATGGCGTGCAATATAAAGTGACCCTCGACTGTTAGAAGATAGCTTTGTTTATGCTTTAAAAAAGGTTGGGGCAGAAAATCATTATTAACAGGCGAAATTGTGATTTTTGGCATTGTTCCATGCGAATATGCAGGGATTCAGCAGGTACTTTCGACATGTCTTATACCATGGCTTTTTGCTATTGACAAAAAAATGTTTAATCACACCGTGAAAAAGAAAAATATCTATGGAAAAACTACGGAAAGTTTTTTATCTTATCAGCCTAAAGCATGGAAGCATATACACGGAGGAAAATTAAATGGCTAAATGTCCAAAATGTGCAACAGAAGTAGCAAAGCCAAAAAAGACATGGAAAATGGCTGGTAGACCAGATAAAGCTGGAAAACGCATGCAACTGGAAATCGGACTCTACGAATGCCCAAAATGTGGCAACGTATTCCGCGAAGTACTAAGTAAACAAAAAATCTAAACAGCCAAAACTAACCAAAGATAGCTGCCAACATTTGGCACGCTCTATTTTTTCTTTTTAAGTGAACGGTAGTATTAAAACCAAGCGTTTGCTAATAAACTGAACGTTAGGTTCGACAGATGGCAAAGCAAGCGGTTAATTTAAAGAAAATCTGGAAAAACGATTACTTCAAAACTGCCGTCCCCATCGCCTTGATTGTTGCCATCCTTGCAGGACTATTCTTCGGCATGCAGCTGGTTTTAGGGTTATAGTTCCAATTAGAGTTGTTGAAAGCGGCAGCATGGCGTTCCTTATGGCGGGGCGTGATGGCTTGCTCTCGTTAGACCATCCGTTTGCCCAAACCTTACACAAGGGCGACATCATAATCATTCAGGCAGTAAACCCAGCCGACTTAAACGCCAACTATCTCGAGATCGACATAATCGTCTACAAGAACCCCAACGGTGTAACACCCATCGTCTACCGAATCGTTTCAGAACAAGAAATCAACAGCACCCTATACTTCAAGACCGAGGGCAACGGCAACGGACCCACACTGTGGCCCGATGTTCCTAATTTACCATGATAATATTCCCGATTCAAGAGGAGTCCCCCAGAACCTTGTTGAGGGAAAGGTAATTTTGCGGATTCCATGGTTAGGTTGGATTACCCTAATCATGAGGGGTAATTCGTGGGCTCTGCCAGTTGTAGTTGCATCGATAATTTTATTAATTATTATCGAGTTTGTGATGCCGCTTGCTAAAAATAAGAGGAAAAAACTGCACAACACCCCCCAAGGACAGCCAGCTATAGATGTCTTTATAAAGAAAGCCTTTGATAAATGAACATTCAAGAAAGGCGATAGAACCGAGGGAAAGATTGTTTGCCAAAAGTTAAAGCACAACTAAGCATAGAAAATGTAGTCGCATCCGCAACGCTTAACCAAAAAGTCGACTTAAACGCTGTTGTCAAAGGCTACCCAGGCGTAGAATATCGCCCTGAACAGTTTCCGGGCTTAGTCTTCCGCCTAAAACGTCCAAAAACAGCCACTTTGATTTTCAGTTCGGGAAAGATGGTGTGTACGGGTGCGAAGTCGGAGAAGGAAGCCCGCCGAGCCGTGACAAAAGTCGTGAAAGAACTCAAGAAAGGCGGCATCATAATCATAAGCAAACCCGAACTAAAAATACAAAACATCGTTGCCTCAGGCATTTTGGGCGGCCTGATTGACTTAGAAAAAGCGGCTTACACGCTGGATCATGCGATGTATGAGCCGGAACAGTTCCCAGGCTTAATCTACCGTATGGTAGAGCCAAAAGTTGTGATTCTACTTTTTGCCAGCGGCAAACTGGTCTGCACCGGCGCCAAAAAAGAACAAGACGTCTACGAAGCCGTAGATAAATTGCATTCGCTACTCGAAGAAACCACCCTAATCTACTACGAATAACCCCGTTTTAATGCTTCTTTACCTGTTTTAATATCGTCTTGTGGCTCTCTTCATCTATCGCACCCATCTCATAGAGTGTATTTGCAATCTCACTAACCTTTAACAAAGCATGAAGCTTTATGCCGTTCTTCTCAAGCAACTCTCTTCCACCTTCTTCACGGTCAAGAAAAACCACTGATTCAGTCACAACGCCGCCTTCAGCTCTCACGACTTCGGCAGCTTTCTTTAGGGTTAGCCCTGTGGTAAGTAAATCGTCGATTAGTAACACTTTGTCTCCTGAAACCAATATGCCTTCTACTCGGCGTTCTCTGCCATGCAGCCTAATGCCTTTGCGCACGTACAGGAAGGGTTTTTTGAGGATGTATGCGATTTGGGAGGCGAAGGGGATTCCTGCTAAGGGTATAGCGGCGATTCGGTCGAAGTTTTTGACTCCTATTTGGCTGGTTATGTATTGGGCGTAGGAGTCGCAGATTTCGTGGAAAGCATCGGGGAAGCTGGGAATCACTCTTAGGTCAATGTAGTATGGGCTTGCTTTCCCGCTGGTAAGTTTGTATACTCCGAATTTTATGGCGTCTAGTTTGAAGAGTATGTTTGCCATTTTTTCCTTCTGGGTTGGGGATGCGGTTTGGTTTTTCATTTTTTCACTTCCTCTTGGATACTTGGTAAATCTTGTTCTGTTCAGGAATCAAGCATGCAGTACGAGGCAACTCCTTCTTTAGCAGTTCCTCAAACGTCTTCTGACTCGCAAAAGTCCCTGTATGATATGGAACCGCAATCTGAGGCTTAGTTAACCATGCAATTTCAAAACCAGTCTGCGGCGATGCACCTGGAGCAATACCAACAGTGCAAAACACCATGTCGAAGCTTTCTTTCTGCGCCATTTTCGCGAGTTCGGGGAAAGGCAAACTATCCGCGGTATGGTACACTTTGACTTGGTCCTCGCTGGTTAAGATGTATGTTACTGGAGCTTGAGCGGGGTGATTGCTTTTTTCTGCTTTGACTGAGACTTCTCCGATTTTAATTTCCATGCCCGGCTTGATTTCTTTGAGTTTGTCGCTGGGGATGGCAAGTTGGAGTTTTTTGGTTGAGGCGGAGTCAGCGATTACGGTGCAGCCTGTGGCTTTTTGGATCTCTATAACTAGGGGCGGGTCGAGGTGGTCGTAGTGTTCATGGGTTATCAATATGGCGTCTACGTTTTGGAGTTTCTTGGCTTTCACGTCTACAGGGTCGATGGCGAAGGTTTTGGTGGGGGTTTTTAGGAGAATTCCTGCGTAGTTGTTGAGCCACACGAAGAGGATGCTGTTTTTTTCCGGCGTTTTCTGGATGGACATAACTTGATTCCTCAAGAACTACTATGCGAGGTGCGTTTAAAAGAAGTTGCGTATCCTTTATTTCTCAACATTCTAGTAGCACAGAAAATGCCAATACGATCTACCCCTCTATAGTTTCAACATAGACCCACTATATGGTCTTAATAGGTTCGTGCAGGGCTACCTCTCTATAGTTACAGTGCAATGGTCGGGTATTAGGATACAAATATGGAATGGAGGAATAGTTTTCCCCGAATGGTAAGTTAGATGGCAAGACCCGATCAGAATCGTGCGGCATTAGATTGGAAGGAGAAAACAAATGGATACCCCCTATACAAAACGCAAGCAAAAAGATGCGTAGTTAACTTGACAATCAATAAACCGCTATCCCCATACTTAACTATTGATAGAAAGACTTAAGAAAACAATCAACTTAACGCTAACAGAGAAATATTGACGTGTACAATATTTGGCGGTAACCCAATAAATATGGTAAAATTTGCTTATTCCTTCTATTTTTGGTTCCGGTGGTTTAGTGTTTATAGTCGGAACATGTGTATGAAACAGACGAAAGTTTACATGAACCCCCTAACCGACAAGACTTAACTGAACTTTTTTGATAAGGCTTAATAGTTTCTTGTGTCGAGTACATGATAAATTGGTTAGTGTGACTTGGCATGGTTGATGTTTGGCTCCCTTACGGAAAAACCGACGTGTGCGTGCGTGTTCCAGCCCGGAACTTGCTTGGTACAGTTGAGCCTAAAGAGCAGCCGGCTACGGCAGATGCGAAGGCTGAGGTTGAGCGGGCGCTAAAGGAACCTATAGGCTCCAAACTGCTAAAAGAGATTGTTAAGGCGGAGGGCAAGGTTGCCATCGTTGTGGATGATTTAACGCGTAAGACGCCAAGTGAGGCCATGCTTTTGCCGGTCCTTGCCGAACTCAACGCGGCAGGCGTCAAAGACGAGAATGTGACGATTATTTTTGGATGCGGAACACACAGGGCTGTTAAGCCTGAAGAAACCGAGGCGCTGATTGGAGCAGAAGTGCTCAAACGTGTGAAGGCGATTAGTCATGATTTTCGCGCCCCAGACCTTGTTAATGTAGGCACGACTAAGACGCATGGCAACAAAGTGTATGTGAACCGCGTTTTTGCCGAGGCGGATGTGAAGGTGCTTTTGGGTGATGTGAACTTTCACTATTATGCGGGTTACGGTGGCGGCAGAAAAAGCGTGTTGCCAGCTGTTTGCGGCGAAGAAACAATCAGGCAAAACCATGCGTTGCTAGTTCATTCTGGTGCGCGGGCAGGGAATTTAGAGGATAATCCTGTTCATGTGGATATGACTGAAGCGGCGCGGTTGGCAAAAGTTGATTTTATCGTTAATGTCGTGGCAAACCGGAAGGGCGAAGTCGTTAAAGCCTTCGCGGGCGATTTAGAAGCGGCATTTTTGGAGGCTGTAAAGCTCGTGGACGAAATGTTCCGCGTGACAGTGGATCGACGTTCAGACATCATCGTTGTAAGTTCAGGCGGTTACCCAGCGGACATTAGTCTGTATCAAGCTCTTAAGGGCTTAGACAACTCCTTGGATGCGGTTAAGCGGGGGGGAGTAATCATTCTTGTAGCTGAATGCCCTGAAGGACATGGCAACCAAGTATTCTACGATTGGATGACAAGGCTATCCGACCTCAAGAATGTGGAGCGTGAGGTTAAACGCAACTTTGTTTTGGGCGGACACAAAGCCTACTACCTCCTAAAGGCGCTGCAGAACCATCAGATAATTTTGGTTTCTTCCCTACCAGATTACTACGCAACAAGCATCTTTAAACTCAAAACCGCACGAGCCATAAACGACGCCTTAACAGAAGCACTCAAAATCGCGGGTTCAGCTTCCCGAGTTTGGGCAATGCCATATGGCAGCTACACGCTAGCTTTGTATAAGTCGCCTGAAGAAACAAAAACCTAACTGCACCTGCCCAAGCCACATGGGAAGCGAGCGGTAAAGCTTTAAAGCGTAACCTTTAAGTTTCAACACTGAAATTTGGTTTAGGCAAGGCGAAAAGATGCAACAGACCTTCACGCTGCGAAAATTTATACCTGACGACCTGCAGAGCGTAATGCAAATCAACCGCGTCTGCCTCCCAGAAAACTATACTGACTTCTTCTTCGTAGATTTACATCAAAGGTTCCCAGAAACCTTCATCGTAGCTGAAGAAGATGGAAAAGTGTCAGGGTACATCATGTGCCGTATCGAAGTTGGGTTGTCTAATTTTGGGTTTGGCGGCTTAATTCGCAAGGGACATGTGGTTTCTATTGCAGTGTTGCCGCAGAGCCGACGCAAAGGTGTGGCTACAGCATTAATCAAAAGGGCTCTGGAAGGCATGGAGTACTACAAGGCAAAACAGGGCTTTTTAGAAGTACGTGTAACAAACGAAGCTGGCATAACACTCTACAAGAAAATAGGGTTTGAAGTTACCAGAACAATCAACGGCTACTACTCAGACGGCGAAGACGCATACGTCATGACAAAAAGACTCTAAACACATCATAAGTTTCACACAAAAAAATTCCGATATAAGTTAATCGGGATAAAATAGTGGCAGTCTGACCTATGCGAACAGAAGTTAAGGGGAGAAAAATGCAAAAACCTCACTTGCTTCCGCAAAAGTCAGAACCGCTCACCTATTTTCGGGGCGCCTTCTTCTTTCTCAGAAAAGAGTTACCTTGTAAAATATATAAGATAATGTGGTTACAGCCTGAGACTACATCTGCAACCGCTAAACTGCTGTAGCAGTTTAATTTTCGGTGCACAAGCAAATTAAAGTTTCTTTAGGCTCAAACTTGGTTTAGGCTGAGTAACCATACGGCTCAACGCTAACGGAACCGCTAAATTTGCCCCAACAATTAATGCTAACAAGCCAAAGTGCACTCCACTTGCAAGGACAGCGGTGTCAACGAACACTTGAAAGTTCTGCGCACCCGCCACCAAATTCATCGAACCCATCCCCAACGTCAACATCATCAAGGGAACTGCTACATACAAGGAGAATTTGTCTTTCATTCTAAATAGTAAAACATACGAGAACACCAAAGCTGGACCAAAAAAGGCAAAAGCACCTAAAATGCCCCAAGGCCACCCCAAAGGATTAAGCTCGAATGCTAATCCAGTAACATTTATGGCGTAAAAAGTCGTCAGGATGTCAAACATCCAGAACCCTAAGGCGACGCCTTGGAAGGAGAACAGCAGGTTACGCCATTTCTTTGTATCTGCTTGTTGAGGGCGGTTTTGGTTTTTTAGTCTAAGAACAGTTAAGCTGGATATTGGGATGAGTAAAATTAGAAGGTACATCAAGCCCAGCCATGCATCTCCGCCTTGGATAAGCGAGGCTATGTTGAATACCCAGATTAACCCGCTTGCAACCAGAAAACCCTGAGCAAAACTCTTCAAACACCTCATAAAAAACTTCTCCCTAATAATCTAGCAAAACAGGTCTACCTACATAACCTTTATTCCCAAACCCAGATTCAGCCAAACCGTTCTGCACTGCAACAATTAAGTGCAACTAAACATGAGGAAAAAATTACCAATCACTTTAAATGAGCACAAGATACTTGACGCAAAAAATCTGATAATAAAAAACAAAAAATGGTCGCTTTAATATTAATAATGGGGTGAAAAAGAGTTTAAGCTGTTTTAGGCTTAACCTTTTCGACCGCGCCGTTTAGGCTGGTCATTTCTGCATTGGCTTTGCGGATAATGTCTGCTATGGTATCTTTTGTGGGTATGGTTGCGCTTATGGATAGTGCGACTGCTTTCTGGTGTGCTCGTTGTAGCAGTGGTTTGATGGTGTCTTTGCTTGCGTAGCCTATTTCAAGGGCTAATGCGAAAGCTTCTGAGTTGCTTGCTTGAACGCTCTTGCGTGTTGCGTCAACGTCAACTTTGAGTTGTTCTCCGGTTATAATCATGCCGTTGTCGAAGACTGCGCGCATGGATATGCCGAGTTCGACTGCTTTTATGCCTAGTTTTGAGAGGACGCCTGCGAGTCGTTCGTTGATGATTTCGCCTCGACGGACAACTAGGGTGTCTTTGCTGATCCAGACGCTGCCTGACTCTATTCTTGTGGGTAATCCGACTGCGTTGAGTTGGCTGATGACTGGTCCGGGAGGTTGACCTGTGTTTCCCGCTGGGATAACTACATCCATCGCGGCTATGTCGCCTGACTTGGCGGTTGTTTTAACTTTGCCGCGTTCCAGCAACAATGCCAACTTGAAGGGGTTGAGGTCAGTGAATAAGAAAACGTTTGATCCTTCCAAGTAATCCTCAAGCTTCTTGAGTTCAGTTTGGTTCATTTGGTCTAATGCGAGTTTGATTAGCGTATTCTTAAGGACGCGGAGGTAGACTTTGCCTGCCATGCTTTTCTTGAGTTCCTGAAGTTGCGAAGCGCGAACCTTTTGGAGACTGGCGATGCCGATGGATTTGTACTCTTTAAGTATGTCTTTTATCGATTCTACTTCGGTTGATTTTGCTTCTAATACTTGTTGGGATGGCATGTTTGTTCTTCTCGTTTAAGCTTTAATTTTGACTGGTTCACCCATGGATGTCTTGATGAAAGCGTACTTTACGTTTTTCAAGCCACGTTTCAATTTTCCATCTAACATACGGAGAACAGTCATGGTGTTATCGACAAGTTCTTCATCTTTCATCTGCTCGGAGCCGACGGAAACTTGAATGATTGGTTGACTTCGCATACGGACAACCACGGTTTTGCGGTGTTTGTTAATTAAAGAGGCGATGTCTGCGTTTGGCGGAACTGGAATAGGCATCTTTCCTCTTGGACCTAAAACTGGACCGAGCGTTTTGCCTACGAGCGGCATAAGGGGAGCTTCGCAGATGAAAACGTCATATTCAGTGGCGAGTTTGCGTAGCTCTTTCTTCTTGCCGTTTAACGCATCTAAGTCTGCGCGTTCAATTACTTTGTCAGCTTGAGAATTCTTCGCTTTAACAACAAAGTCCCCACTGGAAGCAACAACACAGATTTTGTTTGGTTTAGCTGTTATATGAGGAAGTTCAACAATCTCTTGAATTTTGCCTTCTGGCGACTTCATATCGATCTCAACAATGTCGAGGATCAAGTCTACAGCCTGGTTAAATTTTTTCTGTCCAGACTTTGCCTTTGCCTGTTTAATTGCTTCTGATATAGTCTTGGTGTCTAGGGGCATTTTTAAGCCTCGTGCCAATGAGGGATAAGAAACCCATTATAAAAATATTCGCTTATCATTGTTCAGTACCGAATAGTTGTTCATAGTTGCCAGCGTCTATGTCTTTCTGGACGTCTCGGGGATCTTTGCCTTCTACGGTAACGCCTAAGCTTACGCAGGTGCCGAGCAACTCTTTAGTTGCTTTCTTGACAGTTGGAGCTAACAGTTGAGGACCTTTAATTTTTGCAATCTTCAAGATTTGCTCCATGGATAAGTCGCCAATTTTGACAGAGTTGGGTGTACCTGAACCTTTCTCAACTTTGAGTTCAGCAACTATAAGTGCTGATGCGGTAGGTGTGCCAACGGTAACCTCGAAGGTTTTGTCTTCGGTATCAACACTGATTTTTACTGGAACTTTCATCCCAGCGTATTCTTTCGTGATTTCGTTGATTTTGTTGACAATAGCCACTATGTTGACGCCTAATGGGCCAAGAGCTGGACCTAATGGTGGACCTGCATTGGCTTGTCCGCCGCTGACGATCAATTCTACAACTTTTTTATCTGCCATTTTGTTTCACCGTTTATTTTGCTTTTTCAACTAGTTTTACATAGTCTGAATGTACTGTGATTGGCAAAGTGAATGTTGCCTCGAGCAGTTCGAGGGTAACTTCGGCTTTTGCCTTGTCGAGTCTTGTGATTTTAGCACGCATGCCTTTGAAGGGTCCACCAGTAATTTCGACGACGTCGTCTTCGTTAAGGTCTTCCATGACTGGTTTACGCACTATGTACCGTTCAATCTCTGCGAAACTCACGAGTCCGGGAATTCTGGATCGGACATGTCTGACGCCTGTGATTGCTTCTTCGACAAGGTGTGGTCCGTCTGCTTCAATGAATACGTAGCCTTTGAGTGTATCTGGAACGAGAAGAGCCTTTATGGGAATATGAGCCATGTCTACTTTTGAAGCGATTAAGCGCGCTACGTTACGTTCTTGACCGGTTGTTGTTTTGACAACAAAAATTTTTACTTGATTTAGCTCTTCTTTTTTGTCCATTGGATTGCCTTCTACGCGCCTGATGGGTTAACTGTAGTGGCTATGAGTTTAATTACGAAGCCGATTAAGCCGACTGCACCTATACCTAAGAAGCTGATTTTTATCGAGAGCCATAGCTCTTCACGATCCGGTTTAACGGATAGTTTTAAGGTTCTTGCTGCTTGTGTTAGCCAAGATTTTATACCCATATTTACCGCACACTCAACATTTCACTATTATATAATAAACGTTACTGTAACTTTTTAGTTTAAAAAACTACTGTATCAAGCCTTTTAAACGTTCCTTACACAAGATAAGTCCTATACCTTTTTGTAGGGCAACCCAGCCGTCTCCAACGCGGACAACAAGTTGGGCTTATCTTCGCTTCTGATGCCTTTCCAATCCAGAATCGCCAACGGCACTTTCTCAAAAGTCCGCTCCACACACTGCTTCAAAACCTCAGAATCGACAAGGGAAACAGTGTACTTGGGAACCATGTGACCGAAAGTTGCCTCGCCCATCAAAGCCATCAGCGTAAAACGCTGGTTGTAGTGAGTTCCGCCTATGCCTAAAACAGCCAAGTTGGAAGTCACGGAAAAGTTCGCAATTGCAGCCATCGCAGAGTGAGCAACGGCTTCTGCTGCTTTCAAGTCACTCCATTGGGCTTCTGAACTGCCAAGTTCTACAAACATCGTTGGGATTTTTAAGCTTGGACCATGATGCGTACACTCGAAAGATACGTCGTAGTTTAGTCTTAGAGTTTCTTTGTAGTGCATGAGGGCTTTTAGGGCGGTTTGCATTGCGCAGGCGGGAGAAACTGAGACCGTTTTGGGTAATCCGCCAAGTTCTGCATCTCCAAAGTTTCCCGGTGTATGAACTGAGAGGGTTGGTCTGCCGCTTTGGCTGCTATGTCTCGAAATGAAAACTATTAAGTCTGCGTCAGGGAACTTTTCAGGTAGGTTTTGGGCTTTAACTGATTCTTCGTTTAAAGTTATTAGAGCCACTTTTTTGCTGTTTATATCTGCAGAGTACATGGGATTTTCCTGGAAGATTTGTGCCATCTTACTGAATGGGTAACGCCTCAGGATTTTTTCTTTGATGTTTAGACTTGCAACATCTTTGTTTGAAGCTACTATCAGAATCATCGGTTGTTCCCTTACAGTGAAGCACTTTCGTTCTGGAAAAAGTTTTTGCATAAAGCTTATAATTGAAGGTTTGGCTTTGCGTCTGTTGAAGGCACAGAAAAAATGCATCTGATTAACTTCAAAGAATTAGCCCGCAAAGATCTTGGTTCACTCGTTGATTTAGGCATCGAAGTTAAAAGAAACCCCAATAAATACCTTAAAGCCTTTGAGGGCAAATCTGCAGCGTTGATTTTCCAAAAAACATCTACTCGAACAAGAGTTTCGTTTGAGGTTGCCATGACTCAGCTGGGCGGACACGCTTTGTACATTGATTGGCGAACAACCAACTTTGCCTTAGCCGACATAACTGACGAATTGCAGTATTTGTCGCGTAATGTTGATTGCATCATGGCTCGGTTACTGTGCGATTCAGATTTGCTCAAGATGGCACATGCTTCGCGTGTTCCCGTAATAAATGGTTGCGACGAGAAGTACCATCCCAGCCAAGCTTTAGCAGATCTAATTACAATCAAAGAAAAACATGGTAAATTAGAAGGCGCCAAACTCGTTTATATCGGCGTCCACAACAACGTAACTAACTCACTTATCGAAGGCTGCACCAAAACAGGCATCGAGATAACCACAGTTACTCCGATTTTTAATGAAGCGGCAAGAGATGAGGAGTTGCTTAATGAAGCAAGAGAGACAGGGCTTTGGCGATCTACCTTAGACGTAAAGAAGGCTGTTAAGGAGGCAGATTTTGTTTACACCGACACCTGGATTGATATGGAGTTCTTCACAGACCCAAAGTTTGCCCAAGAAAAAGAAAAGCGCATAAAACTCATGATGCCCTACCAAATCAACGCTCAACTGCTAAAGGACAGCAACGCCTTCATAATGCATGACATGCCTATTCACCGGGAATATGAAATAAGCGCAGAAGCCATCGAGAACCCTATGGCGGTGATTTATGAACAGGCAGAAAACCGATTATACTCTGCTAAGGCAATTTTCCTCAAGTTGCTAGGCGCTTAAATCCAAACTGTCACGGCAACTGAACTGAAGCAACCTCACACACGAGGTTGCCACTGTTGATGTCTGGAATAAAAAAAAGTAATAATAAAAATATTGAATTAAATGCGTTTAAACGTATTTTTTGTCGTTGTAGCAGTACCATCGTTGGTATTGGGGAATCCAAGTTAAAGGTCTACCGCATGTTGGACAAACCGGTTGTGTTGACTGTTGGGCGGGTTGAGTTGCAGTTTGAGCAGGTTGTTGCTGTGGTTGATAAGTGCTTTGCAGAACCATCTGGGGCTTTAGAATTATGTAGTCTGAGGCTGCTTGGACATCTTCCCATGCAACGTTGTGTGGTTCTCCCTTTTCATCTTCAATGGTTAATGAAATGCCCATTTTTCCGACTGCGAAAGCAACATCCTTTACCTTGCCCATTAGCTTCCCTTTAGCGTCTATGACTTGCATTGAGACCAAGGCGTCTCTTGTTAGAGGTTTATCAGTTTTTTCCATCTTTAGCTCACTATCCTTCAAATTAGCCCTTTCTGGCTTAAAGTTTTTTCGTTTTTTACTCAATCCTTTCCGACCTATTGTAGAGGAATTTCCCAGTAGCTGATTATGTCGCCTTTAACCCATTTACCACCAATGCCCTTAACAACCTCATTTATGTCGTCCCATTCAGCCTTCAAAAACATCACTGGCTTAACGATGACGCAGTCTTCTTTAACTGTAAAGCTGAGGAGTTTGCGCTGTTCGGGGCTGAATTCATTCTCCATTTTTGATGCCATTCGGTTTGGATGGGGCTGAGGCAGCTTTGCAATGTTGGATTTAGGTTCAGGTGATGGCATGGCTTGAGGTTTTATGGGTGACGTGGCTGGTTGAGGTTCGTTCTTGGAGTCTAAGATTTTTGATATTTGAACCTCTGGAATTGGTATGGCTTCGGCAATGTCTTCGAAGCTTTCGCTCCTAATCACCATGGAAACTTGTTTAGTGAACAGGTCCATTTTTATGTCTAGAATTTCAGCGTCGACAGGCAAGTTATAGGCAAAAGTGGATGCTTTGCCTTGCATTAATCCAGCGAGGGATTCGGGTGATAGTTTCAGGATTCTTATTTTCATGCTTTGTCGCTCAGTTGCTTTAGTTGTCGAAAACTTAAAAATATTTTCTAAGTTTAAGAAAAAAGAAAAGTTGGATAAAATTACGTTGGTTTCGTGTTACGACTTCGCCATTCAGCAAAGCTCCCAGAGTACATCCCCCATGTTCTTAATTTAGGAGACACTGTTCTAATCAGTAGCGGACAAGTAATCAATACAATTGGCAGGTTAATCAAGAAGGTTGGAACCAGAATGACCAAGGACTCTGAGACTGTGAAGAGCTGAGGCATAACAGTGTATTGTAGGAGAATGTAGCTTGTACCAACGAGCAAACTCACAGTTAGCACGCTTAAAAGACCTATTAAGTTGAGTTTGTTTCCATCTTCAGCGGCTTTTTTGGGAATAAGTGTCCAGTTGATTACGTATATGATAAGCGCCACGACTGATTCGAATATACCTAGAAAACCTAAGCCTTCTACGAAAGCGCCGCCTATGAATCCTCCGATCATTGCGCCCACTAGTCCGCTCCAGCCAAACCAAATTGGAAAGACACCGAGCAGAATAATTGGCAGGTAAAGGAGGGTGAAGTTTGGCAGTGTTACGGAGTATGAGAGGAAGAAGAATACAATGTATAGTGCTGTTGTCATAGCGATTATTGAGGCTCGTTTTGCACTACTTTGTTTTTGCATCATTTTAATATTCAATCCTTGGGTTTGAGCAGTTGATGGCTTCATGGTGGAGATTGAATAAAAGCATTTTTGCACGTATTACATTTGTAACACGATTTTTCGGAAATGATTTGACGACGTAATAATAACCAAGTATAAAAGTTTCCAGCACAGTGAAATAAAACCATAAACACCTGACTGCTGAGAAAAATGACACCTCAACCCCGTACAATCAAAACGCTCCTCATCATCGGAGTTGCCGTGCTAATTACTCTAAACTTATACACATTCGTGGTTGCTTATCCAGAAACCTACACGCCCAGCCCAGGCATCACCACTTCGGGCACAATACTGTCAAAAGATTTCTCAGCCTACTACGTGGGCGCTTGGAGACTCTGGCATACCCCAGCCCAGATTTACCATTTCGGCGCTTTAGGCGGTACAGAACCAATCACTCCGCCACATCCAGAAGCATACAAGTACCTACCCTCTTTTCTGGTAGTTGTCTCACCTCTCCTCACTCTGGATTATCAGCAGGCACTCCTGACTTTTGACATAATCCAGTTTATGCTTCTTCCCGTAATGGCATTTTTAATCTACAAACTCATAAGCAACAAACATCTTGCCATAACCTTGACGGTGATAACCATTGCCTTGTTGCTGCCTTTCCCAGCCGCGGATAAAGGGCTGTCCCTAAGTTACTACTGGCAATGGGGAGAAGGACAAGCCAAAGTCTTCCTAACTTTCCTGCTTCTGCTCAGCTTCTACCTTGGCAGCCGAGGCAGGCCAGTCCTGTCAGGAATTGCATTGGCATTTGGTTTTTTTGACGTGAGATTTGGTTTATTAGCAATTCCTCTTTTCATTTGGTACAACCGCAAGAACCTCAAAGTCGCAGCTGCAAGTGGAATCGGCGCATTGGCCATATCGAATCTAATGCTTCTTTATCCAGGTATGGGCTCGGGATTCGTGAACATGGTTGTTGGCTCAGGCATAACAACACCCCTTTATTATTACTCGTACATACCCTTCCTAACGTTAATGGCACTAATCGCTGTCCACTTTAAAGAAATGGTTTCAGCACTTGGTTACACGAAAATTTTTGGCGACTCTAAGGATTTAGCAAAACAGCAAGCCAAATAACGATTATTTCCAGGGTTTTGCCATAATTGATGACTTTTTACAGCGGCATTTGGGTTTCTTGAGAACTAAGAGATATTAGCTTGGCAGGTGTTTTCTATATATGGGTTCATCATGAAGTTCAAGTTACAGATATTCACTCAAGATAACGTCGAGGGCAACTATGTGGGCAGACATTACCGCTTTGCCGTAGTCGACTCAGATAAATCGAAGAGTTACCCGTCGAATTTTATCTGCATGTTGCCCTCTCAGATAAGTGTGGATCAGAAAAAGAACAACGTGTTTTCCAAAATGTTTGGGGAGCAAAGTGAAGAACAAGCCAAAATGCTTCTAACTCATGCGTTAGTTAGTGAAAACGATGTGGATGTTAGAAGCGAGATTGAAAGAAGACTCAAACTACTCGACCCCAAAACTGTCAACCAGATAAAGTGCAGTTCATGCGGAAAACCCTTTCAGCCAAAGCGGATAAAACGGTTCAAGCGAAATTACTGCCAAGACTGCATGAACAAGAGTTATGGTAACCGCGGATAGAGAGAAATGGTGAGTCTGTTCCTCCTTCGCGATTGAAAAAACCCCAATTGAAAGGGAGAGGGGCAATTCAACCGCTTCACAGGCGCTCCTCACCAGTCAACTAAGCATTTAAACGCCTGATTTAAATGTTAGCAAACAAAATTTAAGAAAAACAAAATTGATTTTTGCAGAAAAATCTCGTGAAGTTTAACTTTCGGTATTTTTCAATGCTCTTGTGAGAGCAAACAAGCCCTTAAGCACCTTTCGGGAGAGGTGGGGGTTACTTTCTGTCGCCGAATCGGTTGAAAACATCAGGAAGTAAATTATAGATTAAGCATCTAAAACAAAAACTAATACAGAAAAGCTAGATGATTTATGAAAGCGGTGCCGAGCGATTTGAAATATTCGCCCAGCCTGCCTATTTTTTCTAAAAAGGTTGAATCAAGCACTTTTCTTTCGAACGCCCAAAACGCTAGCTACAGAACCCCCATCACTTGACACTCTGCTGGCGCCTGCAACCCCAACACCACCAACAAAGGTCGCCTGCCCAGTTTGCAGCTTATACGCATCAACCAACGTAGCTCGAACGCCTTGATGACTTGAAAAGACGCTTTGGGCACCGGGGTTGCCGTTGACTTCGGAAGCATCAAGCACTCTTAGCGTCAAACTGACCATGGCGCGAGTTGGGTTCAAGATTACATCGAAGGATTGTTCTTCGACGCTCATGCTGATCAAACGAACCGGTACCGACCGATTTGAACCCCATTTGAACACAACAATGGGCAACGATGTTTGTTTGCCTACCACTTGAGGTTGCATCATTAGCTCTAGCATGGCTAAAGCTGGATGGACACCAAAGTTTGTAAGGGTCTGGTTTTGAGCTGGTGGGTCAAGGTCAGTGCTGTCGAGTTCAAAGGTTAAGTTGAAGAGCTCAGATGGGAACCACTGCGGGTCCGAAGTGTTTGCAGCTAAGGCAGAGGGCAGTGATTGGTTGAAGGTGTGGAGTAATTTTTCGGGGTTGTATTGGAAGACAAAGAAAACGTTCTGTTGAGAGATGGAGGCGTCTTTGGCGTTTGGGGCGAGCAGAATCAGGGTTCCTCTATTGATGTTTGGCAAGTGCGTATCCTACCTGCGGTTCTATGTTTCTTTGGGTTCAACGACTCCAGTGTCTCTTTCCCAGCCTTCGTGCTGGATGGTTATGCTTTGTATGGCAACTGCGTTTTCGCCTGCATCCAATTCAGGCAGCGCAGTGTACTCTGAGACCCAGCTTCTATAAACCTTGTAGGCTATCACTGGAACGCCCGCTTCGTTGAGTAATTCGATGACTAAGTCTTTTCGGAAGTTCTTAAGAGACATCGACCCACTGTTTTTATTAAACACCAAATTCGCCCAACCTTCAAACTCAAGATCATGAGTTACACCCCGCTCCAGAGTTATAGCGTCATAATGGGTTTTACCGGGGGATTTCCGATCCACGTTAGCGTCGCCTCCGTCCCTGTGTAGGATGACGTCTGTGGTTCGTTTCAGCGGACTCATCTTGGAGACGCCAGCAACGATTTTACCATCCCACTTTACTATGAACTTGAATTTCTTATATGGGTCAATTCGGCTAGGGTTAACTGTAAACTTTGGCATAATCATTTCACCGATTCTTCTTTGCAAGATAAACTTATTACGTTTGTGGTTTGAGCGAAAAACAATGGGTACTTGGATCTTTAAACGACGGATCCTCCGCTTTCACTTATTTTGATTTATTGATAAGGATACTAAGAGTCAGTTAGGCACAAAGTAAATACTTCAAGAGTGCTACGTTCTGTTTATGGGATACCAACCTCGCGCGAAACCGCCCAGAGGTCCAATTCACGGATACAAAAAACCTCTTCGCGAAAAAAGGAAGGATAGAAAACGCATCCGTAAAGGCATTGAAAAGCCGATACTGGAAGAGAAGCATAGTTTAACGGAAAGAGAAATTTCGGAATTAACCCTCAAACGGTTGCATACGTTGGGCATCCAAAAGTTTGGTTCTACCCCGTACAGCGAGCACTTTGACCGTTGGCTAACAAACGTAACAGATGTTCTAAGCGAGTTTGAGTCACACCCAAACGTAGGTGCAGATGAACAATTCCTGATGGAGCGTGCGCAGGCACTTGCCAGCATTAAGTTTCAACTTGAAGCCATGCGCCGCAAAGAAGTTGCACTTGATCAAGAACTAAAGAATCTAACAGATTGGAGAAGTCGCCTAAAACAAATCAACGGAGAATACGCAACTTTGACGGGAAACATTCAAAGTCAAAGAAAAAGCGAAATCAAGCTTCTATACAGTACCATAAACCACCTGAAAAAAGAGCAGGATAAGATTATTCGGATGAAAACGGGGTTTTTCCGCGGTGTTTCTAAAAAAGATAGGGAACAGAAAGAGATGGTTATAGTGCAGGAATTAAATGATAAGCAGGCGGAACTTGAATTGGTTATGCTGGATTTTAATGCCAAGCAAAAGGAACTGCGGGCTGAGTATGACAGAAAAAGGGAACCTGTACTGGAGGAGATAAAGAAATTCCGCAGAATAATCCAAACATTGGAGACAGATGGTTCCTTGGAAGAGCGATGGTTTGCTTGTGAAGCGCTCATAGATGCTGTGAACACGTTTCTGCAAAGAAAAGCAGCCCAACCCTCAAGTATGCCAAACTAAAAATCTTCCCTTACCAAACGATACAAGTACCATTCTAAGCGTTGGGCTCTGTTCTTTTGATAGAATTTTTGCGCGGGCGTGTTCCATTTCAAAACCGTAAACTCTATTCTGCCACATCCTTCGCGTTTAGCTGTGGCTTTTAGGAAGTTGAACATTTTTTTGCCCACCTCGTGTCTTCGATACGCTTCAAGTACAAAGATGTCTTCCAGAAAGAGCGTTGGCAGTGCAAGGAAACTCGAATAGGTAAAGAAAAAAATCATGTAAGAAACGTATTTGTCGCCGATTTTTCCGATAAACGCTTGATATTTGGGTTTGTCAGATAAACAGTCTCGCAGTAACCTTCTTTTTGCATCTTCATCAGGTGGAGAAAGTTTCTCGTATTCAGCAAGCTTATTGATTAAACCCAGAAAATTATCGAAAGTTTCTGCATTAACTTTTTCGATAACTACGGGGATCTCGTCTTTTGCCATGCAAGTTATTGGTTACTTTAAGATAAATAAAAGATTACTTTCAAATTGCAGTTCCAACCCACAAAGACCGGGTACCAAGAGACTAATTTTGCAAAAACCATAGACGCGGGATTCAGAATCTTCTAGATTGCATTTGCTTCTTTTTCGATTTTTTGAAGTTTATCGGTCTCACCTATGACTAATACGGTATCGTTTTCTTTCAAGGTAAAAGTTGGGTCAAAGAGACTAGTCACTATCTTGCCGTCGCGGACCACCCCGATTATAGCAACAACCTTTGAAATTTCCTGCAGCCCTTTCCCAATTAGTTTGGAAGACTTGAAGATCGAGAATTCCGCTATTTCTTGGGCCCCAATTTTTTCTGAGAAAACTACGCCCACTAAGTCTTTGGTAACGGCTGAGAGGGCAAGTAAGTGTCCCACTGTAACAGAAGAAGGTATAACCATGTCGGCGCCTGCGTTTTTAGCAGTTTCTATGAGGGTTTGATCGTGAACTACTGTGATTATTCTAATATCAGGACGCATTTTTCTTGCACTAAGTATAGTCAGCATGTTTTCAGGGTCTTTTTCATGAGCTACAATAACCATAGACGCTCGTTCTATTCCAGCAGCTTTCAGTGCAACTATGGGCTGTGTTTCATATTCAAGTATGGCAAAGACATCTTTTTTTATCAACTCATTGTAGATATTTGGGTCTTTGGTAATAACTACATAGTCAAAGCCTAACTCGTCGAGTTTTTCAATAACATATCTACCAAGGTGGCTGTAACCAAAGACAATGACGTGTTTTTTTATTCTCTTTATCAGTTGCTTTTCTGCTTCGCTCTTCGCAAGATGACCATCCGCCAGCAAACTTACGCTACTTTGCACTATCGATGCGCCTGCACCCACCGATATTATTATCATAATTATTAAGAGCACCGCTTCCATGTGATTCAAAGTCACAAAGTTCCCGCCGTTTGGAACGTACAACCCGATGGTTGTAATCGTTGAAACTGACGCGAGAAAAGAACTCAAGAAAGGTAAATGATCATAATAATAAAAAATCCCTGCGCCCCATATTAAAACTAAGCCCAGCAAAATAACTTGGCGGTAAACTGCTTTAGCAAAAGCAATCGGACCATAAAATGCTTGGTAGAGCACGAAACTGAATTTTCGGGTTTGTCTGTGAATTCTTCTTTTGGCCGGTTTGTTCCCGAAAATTAACTCTTCAGAGTTCACCAAGAGGACCTCTTAACTTGAAATCGCTTTTTTATTTGACAAGACAACGTCATTCAGTTAATTATTGCTTTCCGCTCGGATAGATGCCGTTTAAAGGATTAATTGGTGATGAAATAGCAATGGAATAGAAGTCTGTCAAGTGCTTTATTTTATTGTGTTTGCAACGATTAAAGGGATAAGGGAATATGCAGGCTTGATGTAAGACACCTATCAGCAATCGAAAAAGAAAAAAAATTGGACTTGTTTCCGAGGCTAAAACGAGGTTAGTAGTAGAAGAAGAAGGTTGAAAAATTTGTGCTTCTTCTTCTTTTAGTTAACTTGTTGTGTTTCTAGTCTTCAGCTAGCTTGCACCAGTTAGATTGGGCGGATATTCTGGTTTAAAGACTGAAGACCATTTTGCATCTCTAAAGTCATCGAGCCAGCCTGCATTTTCATCTACTTGGCACTTGAACATAGCGCCCAAGTTCTCCCTGTCCTTAGCTTCATGATATTTAAAATAAATCTCGTTGTCCATTATTCCAAGAATCTCCAACTTCCCCGTTACATGTGACATAATATATTTGAAACGTTTGCCAAGCCCGTTGCATTGTGCTTTTGCTTTTTCCACTATCTTAGATCCTTCGCATAAGGGAACTTGGAATTGATGCTTGACCCTCTTGACTGGACGACACTGGAAAATATAGTAGGGCACGACTCCAACTCCCACGAGTCTATTCATCAAGGTTGTAAGTGTGCTGGGACTTTCGTTTACTCCGCGCAACAGAACGGTCTGGTTGCTGACTAAAACTCCGGCTTCGAGCAGATTGTTCACGGCACCTATGGATTGAGGTGTTATTTCTCGGGGGTGATTGAAATGAGTCACAACATGCAATCTCCTGTCTCTCCTCGAGTATTTCTTTAAAATAGCAAGAAGCTTTGGATCAGAAAGTCTCGCGGGAAGTGTAACAGGAACCCTGCTTCCAATCCTAATGAATCTAATATTCTTCATTCTATCCAAGACTTCGAGGAACCTCTTGATGATTTCACTCTCAAGCACAAACGGATCTCCACCGCTGATTAGAACATTGTTTATTTCCTTATGTTTTTTTACGTAAGCGGCGGCAGACTCAAAGCGTCTCAGGATTTCCCCGTTTGGTAATCCCACTAGGCGTTTCCTAAAACAGTGTCTGCAGTATGTTGCACACTGGTTCGTAGCTAAAATCAAAGCTGTCTCAGAATATTTATGCTGCAGCCCGGGAACTACCGTATTTTCTGTTTCTCCACTTGTGTCGTAGGATCCTTCAAGGCTTAGCTCTTCAACAGAAGGCACTGCCATTTTTCTTATCGGGTCATCGGGGTCGTTCCAGTCAATAAGCGATAAGTAATATGGGCTTATGCGCATAGGATGAACTCTAATTATTTTTTTCAGCATCTTTGCTTCATCAGGAGCAAGGTCTACGTACCTCTTGAGCTGCTTTACGTTGGAGATACTTTTCTCTAATTCTTTATGCTCCAGCATATAGACAAATCTCCTTTGTTAACCAGTGCGTTTATCTTCTTAACTGAACTGGCGGGCACATAAAATAGAATTCGAAATTGTGGGTTTCTTTTTGCTACGCCTTAGTAAATTGCTTCTCGTTTTGTTTCATATTTACACTTGACCTGCGTCTGTGCCTTGTTTTCGACCTTGTTAGTTAGTAGGTACAATGCGATTCCGCCATAGTAGCGATTATTCTTCAGATTCGGATTAATCACTTCTGACTTCACCCAAAGTCTCCCCCTAATGCGTTCTGTTCTGATTTTAGTTATGTGCTAATTACAATTTAGTGATATCCCTACTTCTGGAATAAACTTTTTTGAAAAGTAGAATTCACTAAATTTCCAAAACTTCTATCAATAAGCGAAGAACAGTTCGCTAAATTAGCAAAATCTAATACGCTTAACTTTCAGCGTATTGCTCGACAGTGTCCAGCATATTGCTCTTAACCTTATTTTTCCATTTGCCGTTTAAATCTACACAGCGTTTGGTTAGAAGCTCTAAAGCCAGTGTTTCTTTTTTTGTCTTTGTGTGGGTTGGCGCCTAAAGATTGCACACTACACCGTGGGGTTTGGAAACGTTTGCTTTCTTGGGTAGGCTTTTTGGCTAATGTGGTTTTAACGTAGGAATAATGTTTGCGCACACAACTCAACTTAGAACCCATAGAGATGTTTGGATTTGATGTGTGCAATCATGTTTGAAGATGTTCAATTTGCAGAAAATTGGCGTTACGCGCTCAAACCGAGTAAGAGGTTCTTATCTCCTGTGATTCTAATAGATGAAAATGTAAAAACTAAACTCAGAGCAGACAATGAGTCTAATCTAAAGATTATGTTAGAAAACGAGAATAACCCTGAGTAATTTCTTGAAATGGAAAGAATTCATGTCTCAATTGAATCCGTAAGATGAATATAGAAAAGGAATAATAGGATCGAATTTTTTTTGCATAATTGATCCTCTAAGGCGGAGACTTTTTTTTTAATTTTTCGAAAATGAGGACCCCTTCTTCGATTGGTTCTCCGGCACATTTCTTGAATAGGTTTTCTATATCATAAAATTTATTCACGCAAGATTAGTGAATTTGGTATCTTTACTGTATTTTTTTATTAATTACGCAAAGTTTTAAAGGAGTTTTATTAAACTTATCAGCAGTGATATTATGCCTGAACCAATATTTGAGTGGTATAAAGACAAAGCAGGAAAATACCGTTTTAGGTTGAAAGCAGCTAACGGAGAAATAATTGTGGTCAGTGAAGGATACGCTTCAAAAGAAGGCTGTGTAGGCGGCGTAGAATCTGTTTAGAAAAAGCTGCAATAGCAAAGGTAATTGAAGCCAAGGATTAATCAAGATGTCTTTTTAGGCAAAGCTAAGAAGAAAACTGAAGAAGCAGCAAAAAAGCCTCCGAAGAAACAAAGAAAGCCGGATTAATGGGTGCTCAAGAAACAAAAAAGGTTGCCAACAAGGTAAAGAAAAAGTTGTAATCGGAAACATTTTTCTTTTTTTAAATGAAATTATCAAAACTCATTTGAAGTCTAACTTTTATATTAAGAATTCTTCCTATTTTGGCAATGTTGCACTTAACAAAAAAAGAAAAAGAGTGAGTTTATTCTATGTGCCATTTCTTAGCTACTTTCACAACAACGAATACTACCAACGCAACGACAATGAAGGTAATCAACGCTATCAGAAAGTCACCTATGCCAAACACTTGACTCAACACTGTAGCTGTATACGTAGCTAGATTAGACATCCCCGGAATAACTAAACCCAGCAGCGGAATAATGAAGTCTTTAACAAGCGCCTGAACTAAAATGCCAGCATACAAAGCCAAAATAAAAGCTACAGCCAATCCAAAGATTTTATACTTTGACAGAAAATCCTTAAACTCGTTCACAAAGCCTTTCGGCGGAGTTGGTGGTGGAGCTTTTTCTAAAGCTGCACTAATTTTCTTTAACTCAGCTAATATTTCATCTTCTCTATCCATTTTGATCACTTCAGTATTAGATATTTCAATACTTTGGGGTGTCTTAGCTTCTGCAGATATTGCCGGTGTCGCGACTCCAGTGTTTTCTGCAATAATCTCTTCGGATTGTGTTAGATCTTTGATTTCAGCAGTAGCACTTTGACCCACTACAGCAATGCCGTTGAAGCACGCATCTTTTGTCTCGTATCCTTCGGTACTATCGGCGATTATTTCTCCGTTTCTTGCGTTCAGATGGAATCTAAACTTTCCAGCGTTGTCTTTGTAGATTTGGAATTTTGGGTTTGAAAATCGTTGCCCTTCAACTGTCGTATCTTCAACATGAGCATTGAAATTCCTCTGTACACTTCTGATTCCGTTTATGCAACTTGTATAGGTCTCGTAGGCTTCCCCTGCTGCTATGATTTTGTTGTTGTCTGCTCGGAGGCGAAAACGGTATTTTCCTGCCGCATCTTTGTATACTTGAAATTTCGGCATATTCTCCCCAAACTCGTTATTACAGAGTATGTAATACAAAAGGTTTTTGTTCAATATGCAAGCACGGCAAGGCTTGACCTGTTATATTAAAACAGAAAAATAAAGAATCAGAGGGCTCATCAATGATAGTTGAAATCGTAGACATAATCGCTCGATTAGTCCTCATAAATGGGTATTCTTACGAACATACCCGTTGCAGGAAGAAGTTTAGAGAAAGTTGCTAGATGGCTTGGCGTGTTCCAAACAATAATAATTATCATAGCTACATTGCGAACTTGAAAACGAACCATGGATTACCATAGAACCAAAGAGGCCTTATATGTCATACAGGCGATAGGTCGCAAAAACATCAAGAATACGCTGATTTACATTCAAACTCGAGGAAGGGTTATTCCAGGACTATGTAGACTTCGTTTCAAAGGTAGCCAAATCAGAAGCTGAAGCCTGCGTGCTATAGAAGCAGGATTTGAATTTATGTGATTTCGATTTCCACAAGCTATTCAGGAAGAGATAATAAAATGAAAAGCTCGAATTTAACTTCAGACATCGCCAGGACAAAACCCCGTTATTTTATTTATAAGTAGTGCTGGAGGTGGGACTTAAACCCGCTACCCAGTGGCGAAAGTTTTTGTTATGTCTTGAGAACTAATTTACTTTATTGTCTTTTTTATTTGGTGTTGGGGAGAAATTAAAGATCCCCCTGTGAGTCAAGGCATGCTTGACGAGTTCAAGAAATGGAGCACATCGAAAAAAAATAACACGCAGTAAAAGCGTTTATACTGGCGCATTTGTTATTTTATGCTTCTGGATCTCTTTCTCATGAGGTATACGTAAACAATAGAAGAAGCGCCTGTAAAAATAAGCAGACCAGCTATGGCGTATGGTAAATAGTTTGGGTACGCTTGTTGTTTTACTGGTAGTGACCAGATACGCATATCAGGGTCACATTGACCCTTTAAAGCACTGCATCCAACCGTAATTATTTCCACCACACCGTCATCGTCAACGTCTCCGACACCGACGTTCCATGCGCAAGCTCCTTCGTCAAACGTCCAATTCTTGTTTTCTTCCAAAACGAGGCTGGTTCCATTATAGCTCAATACTCTCAGTTCTCCCCTATCGTGGATACCTTCTGGGTTGTTAAAACTGCCTTCTGCGGCTGCTATGCCACTTTCTATAATCTCGACTTTTCCGTCTCCATTAACGTCGTTTAATGTAATGCTCTTTGCCTCAGTCATGTAATCGGTAGCCCATTCCTGGCTTGCCAGCTCTATCAAACCGCTTCCATTCCAACGCCAAACCTTAATCTCACCATTTACATTTACGCCATCATAAGTAGACCCTGCTGTAACCATCTCCTTTTTTCCATCCTTATCTAAATCAGCAGCTTTTACATTGTAAACAACAGTATTACCCTGGACTCCTCCAGCAATAGTTTTAGCTGAGCCTTCAGCTAACTGCCAAGTTTTCACTGTCTTCAGTTTAAGCTCTTGTCCGTTCCATCCCCAAATGCTTACTAGTCCTTTGCTTTCTGAAAGAGAATCTGAATAACCTCCAACCATTATCTCTATTTTACCGTCATTATCCAAATCGCTTGCGTGAACTGAGTTAGAGCTTGTAATATTAGCTTCTTCCAGCGGCAAACTTTTAACTAGCGTGAGCTTGTTTCCTTCGATATGCCAAATTGAAAGTTGCGAAGTGTTACTAACGCTCCGACCAACTGTTAGTAAATCATTTGTCCCATCCTTGTCGACGTCGCTTACAAATATTGAGTTAACAGGGATACCTTCATAGTGAGCTTTTAGGTCCAAATGTCCATTACTTAGCTTTAGGACTCTCATAGAACTTGTTGAATTTCCGGTTTCATTTCTAAACGAGCCACCGCATAATATTTCTATCGTCCCGTCTTGGTCTACGTCCGCGGCATAAAGACAATAGATTGTGCCGCTCCAACTTGTGCTTGCTTTAAGGGTGACATTTTGTCCATTCCAAGCCCAAACTTTTAGGGGCGCTTCACTTACCGTTCTTGTTCCATTTTGGTTAATATGGTAGGCAAACCCTCCAGTCATCATCTCGCCCGTGTCATCACCATCCAAGTCACCGACAAAAATGTTTTGAGTTCCATATACACAGGTTCCACCAACCCCATAAGTATCCCAATTCTGCTCAGCCTCCAAATTCAATCCCCCACTTTGGGCAGCAACAGCCATCATAACCAAAGTAAAAGAAGTAAAGCATACCATAAGAATTGACATAAGTGCTTTTTGAAGTTTCAAACGTTAACCCCATAAAACAAAGTCTGACAATAGCTTATTACATTATTGGTGATGCCTAGTGTGCGAGTTAACCGCTGAACTTTTTGATCAGCAACAGCAACTATTCACATTAGCAAGAAAGAGTTTACCTCTGCAGCGAATGTGGAAACCGTTTCTCTGAAAATGGTGCGGCCAAATCATTTAATGTGACTTCGGGCAAAAGTTCTAGATGCCAAATATGCGCGAATCCATTCGCCAATGGGCAAGTGATAAATTTGGTAAATTAACCCAAAACTCAAAAGCATACTCGAAGCACTACCTAAAGACTGCATAGAAAGAATCTTCTCAATTCCCAACCAAGGCTCCGACTCTCACATGGACATATTCGCTCGACAAGGAAAAGATTAGTCTTCAAACTCAAGAGGCCTCGAATAATAAGGATAACATTTATACTCTTAGACACTGGAAAAGCAAAATGGAATATCACGAACAAAGACATTCTCTACCTCAAACAAGTGTTAGGTTACAAACGCATCGAAAACACCCGCGTCTATGTGCAACTCGCGGAGGAACTATCTTAAGACGAAATAGAATACATCCCCAAAGTAGCAAAAACTGAAGGTGAAGCATGCTCGTTAATTGACACAGGATTTGACTTCGTATGCGGCTTCAACGGAAACAAGCTTTTCCTGAAAAGAGAATAGCACAATCATCAGCCGCGTAAACCGCCAGTATGTTTTACCACTGTGGTGCCGGGGGTGGGAGTTGAACCCATATCCGTTGTCGATATCGCCAATACTGCTCGCCTAAGCAGCTTCTCTCCCTTTTTTGCGAAATCTTTTCTAGCTTCAATTTTATATAGAAAGGGTTTGGTGGAATTCGCCTGCTAAAGGAGAATTTATCCTTCATTTTTCCTTTTTCACCGTTAACCCTGCAATTCAGAGAGCGGTAATGAAGTTGCTAAGAAGTTTTAATCGATAACTTGATAGCATAGGTAACATGATAACAATTGATGATGGCAAATTACAATCACAACCTTAAGTATCAATTGTTAAAGGCAGAAAAATATTAGCAAGACAATGAATACCTCAAGTGCCTCTTTGTTCTTGATAGAGCCGTTACACCAGGCATGCCGTTCATTCGACAATTACGTGCTAAAACTAGAGAAATTGTAAATGATCTGCAAGGATCCATTTGTGACATTGAATGTGGTGACGATTCACCAGTTAATGTGTAGACGAAAGCTCGCTTAACCTAACCCATCAAGAAGTAAACACTCTGACAAACTATGGGCTGACGGGTTTTGCTGTATCAATCGATTCAATCTTTCCAAGAGAGAACGAAATGGCTCGAGGTACTTCACCCCAGATCCATCGAAAACTGATTGAACTCAGACTAATGAGCGAGCATTAGAGAGGGCTTTGAGCTCGGAAGCAACAGTGTTGTTTCGAGTGTTACAGCAAACTGGAAAACCGTCAAGGGCCTCTTAGAAAACAGTTAAGGAAAAGCAAGATGCCTCTAAAAGAGCAGCTGAAATTGAAAACGAAGTGGCTAAGAATGAAGCTTTCAATGAATAGTTGGCTAAGCTTTAACGGAAAGGGGAGTATATGAAAAATAAACGGATTTTTAAAACGCGGTGCTTATAAAAGTAAATTTGGGAATTTACTTAATGCTGTTTTCATACTTGTGCTAGTAACTATGCGATTTAGCAACAAATCGGTTGATTATATTAAGAAATTCAAGATATGGTGTATTTATCTTTCTATAGAAAAGAATTTTGCATATACTTTCCTATTTTTAAAAAACAAAAGCGAATTAATTGCATCATAAATAACGTATAAAGAATTTTTTGCGGGTTCCATAAATTTTTAACCGCCGAGCGGAAACTCAGCCGCTTTATATACTAAGCACTCGTAGTGCAAAAGTGGTGAAAGGATTGCCTAAAATACGTATAACAATATTTGCGCTTGTATTTATTTCATTAATGATAGCCCTGCCAATGACAATACGGAGCGTTGTAGCAGAGGGACCCTCAGGTAATAGCTACAGTTATGAAACTTTTGTAAACAATGGCTGTCAATTTGGTCCAGATTATCCAATGTATGGCGAGTGCGAGCATTCACACCTCAGCTATAGCGACGATATGATGGTCGGACTCGGCTTGTATACCTACTACGACACAAGCAACCAATACTATTATGACTATGGAAGCTGGTGGTTTAGTACCCAAGCGGGAAACAGTCAAAGCACTACTGATAACTCGCCAGTACATTCGATGCCGCCGATGGATCGCGTTTATGACCTTGACTACGGCCTATCCACCGCATACCACTCTGATTACTATGACTATGATAGCGGAACGTGGACAAACGGTTACTATTTTAATGGGAACTGGTGCAGTCTCGGCGGATATTATGCCAGCGTCGTAAGCTACCAGTCCTATTGGAGTTTTGGTGACCACGTTTCAGCCGAAGGCATGACCGTTGGCGCATTCTATTACAATAGTAACCCTAATACAGTTGACTATTACTACGCTCAGACTCAGGTTCCTCCAGGACACAGCATTCCCTCAGGAATTTCGCCTTATGCCTTCCTAACGGCACATCCATACAGCGATGGCGGTGATTGGTAATGTCAAAAAGAAAGAAACTCAGCGAATCTCTATTTGCCAATAATAAGGGAAAGATTGCTCTAGGCTTGATTATTGCACTCATGCTTGCTATTCCAATCTCACTCGCTTTAGCCACAACAACTTCTTTCCAACCTCCTGCTCAAACAAACATGCTTACTGCTCCTCATGAAGTGGCATCTTCAAAGACACAGTTTCAAATACAAGTAGCATATGCATATGTTGGACCAGCGCCCTCTAACGTAAGCACGTATTTCGACCAAGCAAGGAACACTACAATGCGACTAGTCAGCCAATATCCAGCAGTAGTAAGGTTGAATATTACGTCAATTCCGGGAGCGCAATTTCCCAATTGCGATGCAATTGCTGAAGTCTATGGAATCAAAATTGCTACAGATACAGGGCCCGCAGAGTACGATGCTTATTTTGTAGGAACCAACTACACTGCATCGTTTTCGAATGCGTCCCTATCGACCTTAATTCAATATATACCTGACTTGTATAATGCTAGTCTTTATAGCAGCCTTGCAGGCAACTTTAAATTTAATTGGGATAGCAGCATATCATTTTTAACAAACACTCTTGGCTCCATTACGACTTATACCCAAGCGACCAGCAGTGCATTAGGACTATTCAGCGCAGGAAAACCAAATGCTATCTCGGTTACTATCTACAGAATTGGTTGCATAACGATAACAAACGGATTAGTTACCGTCTTTGAAGAACCGCCAAACAATACTTCAGCAGACATGGTACAGCTTGGCAATTATGAAAGCGGTTTTCTCCACAACGACCTTGTGCCTTCAGCTCAACTGCCGCAAGAAGACTTATTTCATCCTACTGCTCAACCATAGGGACTGAATCAAAGCAAAAATTTCATTTTTTATTTATTAATTTTGCATTGCAAGTTAAAATGACCAAGAAGGTATATGTTAACGATGGCTCAAATTTCAACCAACCGTAGGAATTCCCTGATTGTCGCTGTAATCATAGTTGTGCTTGTGGTTGCTTCATTTGCTTTCTTAATCTTGGTTTATCAGCCATCAATAGCTAACAAACCAATAACTAACAAACCAACTGCAATTAATCTTAATGTTTCATTAAACCAACCAAGCGTGATACAAGGAAATAAGCTTCGAGCCCAGATTAATGTAACTTCAATTGGTAAAGCTGAAAATATAACGTTAAGCAGTAATAGCGGTTCAAGCGGAATAAATTGCATCTTTGAGCCTTCAATTGGTAACTCTAACTTTACAAGCGTTCTAACTATGAGCATACCTTATTCTGCTCCAACAGGTAACTACTCTATCACTATTGTTGCATCAACCGATAAGCAGTCAGTAAATGCTTCAATTATTGTGTCGGTTTTAACTGGTAATGTAACTGTGTCAGGGAGAGCAAGTAGTGCTGCTCTAGCTGAACCGTGGTTCACATCTATACAAAAAATAGAATTTACCGACATTCAAACAGGTTTGGTGACTTCTTTTAGTTTTTCCTTTTCCAAACAGAGCTACAATCCCTTTGGAAATTACTCCGTTACTTTGAAGAATGAACATACGTATAACGTAACCATAAGTTACTTCATGGGTCCGTCACTCAACGCTGTCGTGAACCCAGCTTCAGATTACATTACAACCTTTACCGTTTATGCATCTGCTGGACAAACAGCCATTTCCAAAAACTTTCCTGGCCCCTGATGGATGGAATTGACATATTGAAGCTGCATTAACTCCACGCAAATGAGTAGTCTCCTCTTCACGTGACGTTACCTTTAGTTAAGTTGAACCGAGAGGTCTTCTTCATTCGTCACGCTTAAGCTATTTAGCCATTTTAGAAAATCCATGTAGAGCTACATGGAGCTACATCTTTTCTAACGCGCTTTCGCTGCAAACCTGCCTGCTTGGCGGAGAAATTATAGCATACTTAGCCTCCAGCACACGCACTGAGAGAAATCTGCCAGTTGCCTCAGGAAATTAGCAGAATACATCTGGTTTTGCAAAGACAAACTTCACCCATTGCCAAGGCTTTAATGCGTGGGGTTCTTTGGTAGAATGCCTTTCAGGCTATTGTTTTCCCGCTTGATAGCATATAGGGCGTCATCAATGGTGATTCCAATTGTCGGCTGCTTGGCGTTCTTTTGCAGGTAATCCTAACGTACCTTGGCAGGGCATCAAAAAGGAATCCTCGCCCGGCAAATCCCGAGTACATTTTTAACAACGTTGTGATCACTCAGTTGGATTTGAAGTGAGACTATAAAAGCGCAGTCAGCAACAGCTTCACCGCCAAAGGAGTATTAAGTGCAGTCGGCACCTTCTAATTTTCCTTTTTTTGTTCCAAAGTTACCGTTCCAAACTTTCCCAGAGTCAAGGTGCCTAAGGCTCACTAGGGCACAAAAATATCAAAAACACACTAATCTATACTCAACTAGTAACCTTTGACAACGATGATTTCATTTGTAAAACAGCGGAGAAGGAGAACGTTAAAGAAGCCAAAGAGCTAATCGAAGCAGGCTATGAATACGTTACAGAAATGGATAACCTGAAGCTTTTCAGAAAACGCAAGTAAAATCAAGTATATGGGTTTAAGACAAAGAGCTGGGGATGGGACTTGAACTCCCAGTACCATGGCGATATCGCCAGAACAGGTAGGTTTCTTTTCGCAGTCTTCCCTTTTTTCTTTGTCTATTCAGCACTATTTTTGATTTTAAACCGAATTAAGAGAGCGGCAAGTAATGTTTGATAATTTTAGAGAAAAAATACGTCCAAAATGGCAAAAGCAAGGAAAAACTCGAATCAGCACCTTTGTCTCCGATTACAATTTCTATTCATTGGGTTTTTGTTTCTTTATTTTGTATTAGTCCCCTTTTCAAAGCTAAGAAAACGAAAAACAGAAAGAACTGCAACAGACGCTGTTGATGATTGAATGATAAAGACTTAGTTGGCGCTGTCGAATTTAGGATCCAAAAAAAGAGAAAAGATGTGTGTTTATTTATTACAAGTTACTGATTGAATGAATTCTATTGGCTGGAAGGCTTCTGCTTGGAAGCCCATATCAAGAAGGACGCTGACTGCATTTAGGTTGTATCCTGCTTTGATGTAGCTGTTTAGCACCTGTGGACTTATTCCTTCATCTAAGACAAGACTTTCAATATATTTCTCGTCATAGCCCAAATCGTCCATTCTCATCATAAATGCGCTCCAGGTATCATAATAGACTGTAAAGTAGTCGCCATCAGATACGGATATGTCATCTGATAGTTGCTGTAGTATGTGGTTGTCGAGCCGTGGTAATGATCAACATGATCAACCCATACGTAACCATAGACTTCGTAGAATTCCAAGTCGTGTGTGGTTGTTGTAGAAATGTCGCTCTCATAGGGCATTTGATGACCGCCATCGCCATCTACATAAACCCACATATTCATTTGACCACCGTAGTAGAGATGTGTGTCATAGAAACTCACCGTAGGCTCACCTACAGTTATAGTACAGTAATCAGACCAGCTACTCCAAGTGTCATCTGAACATTGAGCTGAAACACGCACATCGTATATTCCTCTATTCCACGAATGCGTTGCTGAGCCCCACTCGCCATTAGACATCTCTCCCGAATAACCATAGCCACTACCATCATCCCAATCAAATCTGTATTGAATATTATCGCCATGGCTGTCAATTGAGCGTCCACTGAACTGGTATGTTATCCCTTCAGTGCCGCTTGTCGGACCGCTAATGTCGGGCTGCATTACATAATCTGATGGTTGGAAGTTTTTTAGGTGTATATTGCCATTACCGTACACTTCTAAAGTGCAACTATCATATGGGTCGTCATCATCAGGGATACCATCGCCATTTCGGTCAAAAGGCCATAGTGCAGAAAACTCTTGTCTTAGAGGGCTATCTGAGAAGTCATCACAATCTCCATTCCATGTATAAGCCGATGCTAGGTCGAGTGCATCATTTATTGAATTATCAAAGTTAAACGCATAGTTAAAAAATGAGCCAACCCAAGTCGACCAGCTGGGACCATAAGTACAACTACCGTCATACGCAATAGACTGGTTTAATGCCGCTGAGCCAAACTTGAAGCCAATGTAACATTGTGGAAAACTATCGGGATAGGTATAACCAAACTGACTCATTTCTGTTCCCGTTCTAGGATAATCTACCATACGATGAGTAAGACCCAATGGCATTCCAATCGGGTTACCTTCCGCCGTGTATCCTTGCAAAGTTACGTTAGCGGACATGCATGTATTGATAAAAGCAAAGTGAACTTTGCTTGGGGGGAATATTTCATACATATCCATGTCGTAGACTCCATGGCTATAGTCCGTGTAATAAGCCTTATTGCTAATATATTGAGAATATGTACCCCAGATCGTTCCAGAATCATCTTCGAACATAAAATGTTCTTCATTGGCAGGCACATCATAACCATCGACTAAGCCAGGTTTACCAGTTACACCGTGGTTCCAATCAATAATTGCTACATAATCATAATTGTCGTTCATGTAATTCGCTTGATAGAGGATGACGTCTTTATCCACTGCATAGTTAGAATAGCCGGTATAGCCATTTGCCGCTTTTAAGCAATTGGTTGCTATATAGCTAGTCATATTCGACGCTGAGGAAATTTCTGAGTTCAATTTACGCCAGCTTTGATAAGGTGGATTCACTGCATCCGAACTTCTGGAACCCCAAATAATGCCGACATTTGATGCACTAGCAGTTTGAACTAAAGGTAGGAAAACCACAAGCATCAACAAAATACAAAATAGTACGCCCATTAATTTCAAAAATCGATTTTTTCGAGTAGACAACGCCACTGCATTTTTCCCAAAAATCAAGGTGAACACTGCCAATAGCATACTTAGGGCGACTGGAGGTAAAATCCACATGGTTGAATTTCTGATTGAAGATTGACTGACTTCAGGTTGTACAAAATCATTCGTTTTACTATAATACTCTTCAGCCAATTGAGAATATTGCTCATTAACACTTCTGATTTCTTTAGTGTCTGCCCAAATATCGACTTGCAAGCCATATAGTTCGCCGTATACTCTGTTTAATACAAGACCAACTCGCCAAACTGGGTAGAGTTCAAAAACATTTTCACTACGGCTTACATTTGCACTGTATGATCCATCATAAGATAAACTAACCCACGACAAACTTGTGTTAGCATTGAAATTGGTTGGACTTATTGTATCTTCATCCAACTGCATTGACCAGGAATGTTGCTTAGCAACATCTACTGCAATTGCAACTGCCTCTTCTTCACTTAAGTTTATGACATTGCTACCTATAGGATAGATATCCCAGTTATCAAAGAATGATGATAAGAAGCCCTTTTCAAAGCTCATAGATACTGTTTTTGTATATGAAGCAACAACGCCATTAGATGTATACGACCATTTAAAGGAAGTACTATCGTTGGTTGTAGTAACTTGGAGTACTTTATCTCCAATTATTTTTGTAAGATTCTTGTCTGCAACAACGTTGTTTAAAGTATTACTGAAGTCTTGGTAAGCCAAGTCGCCAGTATACATTTGGTAATTAACAAGAAAAGCTTGAGCACTAGCAACAGATGTGTCTTGAACGATTTTAGTAACAATGGGGTCACCACTATTTTCTAGTGCATAAAGTCCATTTAAATTTCCGTTAGTAAAACTCAAAAACACACGCAATATGTTTTTGTCGGAAGCAAGGTTGTAGAGTACACATTCTTGGAGCACACCACCAAACGGTCTCATGTCAACAGTACTTTCTTCCGCTACTACAGTGTATTTTGCTATGTCAAGACCCATTACATCACTCATAAAGTTCAGGCCTTTTTCTTTATAATTAGGTGTAGCAGCTTGTACACTCGGTGTTATCGACGCGCATATGAATGAAATTGATAAAAGAGTTAATAGTAATCCAAGTGCCACTTTTTGTTTTGAAGTCTTATCCATTTCTAATCAATCCCCCATGTTTAATTGGTATGTGCTATCAATTACTCCTGCACAGGAAAAACGAGTACAGACCAATCATCGCAATATTGACTCAAGCACTCATTTGGTTTGTTGTTTGTTGATAACTAGTATAAGATATTTGTTAAATCATTTTTTTAAATCCAGTTGAGCGGCATAATAAGAACTTGCTCCATTTTTTGCGAATTGTTCTGCATACTGTTGGGGGATTCATATGAATTTACTAACTCTATCATTTACAAAAAGGGGATAGCATCCTACAAACAACATATCCCGCCGATTTACAACCCAAAAACGCATAGTCATGCTACCTTTCGTTAAAGAAAATCTGCCCCAATTAGCCAAGAGTTGAATAGTATAAATGTTTAATCATGAGATATTACCCCATTTTCCGTTTTTCAGTTTTGAATTGAGGTTTATTGTTAACAATGTTATTACTAAATAAACCGAATTACTTAGTCATAAACAACTAGTGATGCTTTACTTTTTGTAGCTATTGATTGGAGGGCTTGTGTCTCTTTAAAAGAAGAATCAAAACTATACATACAAAAACAATAGCTAAAACAGCACCCACAACAAGCACGTACGGAATAGACTTTGATGCAACGCTAAAGGAAACCGTTTTTGAAGCCCCAACATACCCAAAAGAGTCGCTAGCAAAAACAGTAACGTTATACACACCATTCGATAATTCCGACAAAGTATAATTGCCAGTAAAAGTAACATTGTCGGCGCCATCAAGACTATAACCGATCCAGCTAACAGGTCGATCTACAGTAAAAACCAAGGAGACATTTGATTCATTATACGTCTGCGTCACAGGGGAAAGAACCCTAATTTCTGGCAAAGGGCTGAAACCGATTGGGTAGTATGCTTGATTAGCAGCTGTTACCTCCCCTGACTCAACATACCCACCAATAACGTATAAAACATCATTTAGGACAACACAGCCAAAATCTCTCTGATCAATCGGGTTCGGAGCAGCTGAACTCCAATCACCAGTTAGTGGGTCATAGACTTGATTGACTTGATCATAGTTCCAATTAATCAAGCCTAAAACATAAACACGCTCAGGAGCCCTAACACCAATCGTTGCACCTACACCAATACCAGCCTCAAAAACATCAGTGGTAATTTCGCTCCAGCTGTCATTTAGGGTATTATAAACAAACAAACGTTGACCTGTACTAAACTCCCCTGATACAAATATTTCATCACCCACAGCAGTTGATACTGGCGAGTTCCACCAAGAATCACTAACTCTGCCAGGAAAAGGCGTTTTCTCTGTCCATGAATCAGTTGCTGGATCGTAGACGTAAGTAAAATGCGAGCCTATCGCGTAAATTTTGCCGTTTACTGCATTAGCTTCAAATCTTGACTCAATAGTGGGCATGGATGCCTTTGTTTCCCAAGTTTCTGAACCTGTATCATAAACCTCAGTTATAGCGCTATGAACAGAAAAAGTATGCATAATAGACCCGATTTCTTCTTTCTCTACACCTACTATTCCGCCGATGCAGTAAATTTTGTTTTCAATGGAGGCTACCCCAAAATATGCTCTGGGAGTGGGCACACTTGGTTTTATTGTCCATGTGTCTGTTTTGGGGTCGTATTCTTCGTTTATGCTCAATAAATTTTCTACTTGATAAATGAAAGGAGCCGTAGAAGTACCACCAATTGCGTATATTTTATCGTCGACTGCGACAACACCTACACCTGCTCTGGGCTGATTCATAGGCTCCTTAGAAACCCAAGAATCCCGAATAACAGATACCCCAGCAACAGGCCTAATTACAATAATGCAAGAAAATAGAACAATTACTGACAGGATCACAGCGAAGCTCTTTTTCATTACATATTAATCACTTAGCTAAAGTTATAAAATTTACGCGGTTTTTTCTCCAAGAATAGGATTTTTCCTTCAGATAATTATTCAATAAGTTACCTGTTTAGAATTCAGAATGGTAAAACATACATTTTTTTCAATGCAGAGAGCTGCATGCAGACTTGTCGAGACTGCTTGGAAGTCTAATTTTGTTAGATGCCCTATAGCATAAAAAGTAATGTACCTTTTTTTGTTGTCACCCTTATTGTCAACGATATTAAGACGAATCTAATCTTAATAGGTTCTGAATTTTTCAATTCTGGAAAAAGAAGGCATAATAATCAACCAACATCCTGTGAAGGTTAGGCATGGGAGAATCAGGATCATTAGGTTGAACAAAAAGAATTCAAAAACTATGTTGTTGCTTGCTGCACTAAAATCTATTGATTACGAAAAAACTCGCTCAGATAATCAGGACACAGATGCTGGATTGCGAGAAAAAGAGGAAAACACAAGCCATAGTCCAATAGAAGTTATGTTCTATCATCCCCCCGCAAAAAGAAAAACAAAACTACAACCGACGCTGACAATGGACTTCTCTTCATAAAGAAGCTCACAAAAAAACGCTAAAACCTCAACCTAACACTCCAAATTAAATATAAACTACGCATTTTTGCACCTCAAAAAACCTCTCTTAAGTTTTTATCAAAAAAACTGCAACAATAAATCTGCTTCCAAAAAAGTTTGCCTCACCTAGGCATGGAAAACAGGCTTAGTTAGTGTAATAAGCAAGGTAGGGAGCATTCTGTGTTTCTCTTCAGATCCGGAGGGAATCAGGAATCTTTGGCGCAAAACAAGCCTAAAGGTACACGGGGGAAACATAGGGTTGGCTAGAAAACTCATAGCAAAAGTGGTACTCAGCAAACAACAAAAAGAAATCCTAACAGCCCTCTCAACACGACTAGGCACAAGCGAAAGTGAAACCCTACGAATGGCACTAATGGACTATGCAAAAGAACTAAACATAATAAACGAGACACTACACCGCAAAAAGCCAAGCAGAGAAGAAAACGATGAAAAATGAAACGTATGCACTATCTTCGCTTGCGCAAATAAAACATCACAAAAACCAACAACACAACAACCACCACAAGCAGAACTGCAATAACGACTTCGGAGTTCAACCCAAACAACACCGAGGATCCAGCACTAGATTGGCTAGGAACTGGTGTGAGGCTTTGTGAAGGCGAAGTAGAGTGTTCTTGTTGTACCTTCTGCGTTTTGGCTGTAAGAATTGGCTGAAGCTCCTGTTACATTATTGGTTCCTGTGTTGAGCCCTGTTTGGTCAACCTTTAGGATTCCATCGACCCATAGCTTTAGTTCTCCAGACGCGCTGTTTACATTAATGTAAAGTTCTAGACAATACCATTGGTCTGGGTTAATTGCGCTTGTTCCGCTTTCAAAGTAACTTGTTGAGCTTACGTTGTTTCGAATGCCCCATTTATTGTTTGGACAATCAACGATGACAAAGGCAATTGAGCTACCGCCACTATAGTAGAAGCGTGGTCCTATGCCTTTTAAGCCAGAACCCGTAAAGAGGTCTTCCATTCGGACATAGCAACGCATATACACCGCTGAGCTAGATGTTATGTTTTTACTTGCTCGGCAGTTTGCAGCTGCCCAGGAGGCTAAATTCGCTTGCATAGCATGGCTGCCGTGGTGAACTGGGGTTGTTGTGATTGTAGGCGAATTTTCAGTTGCTGTCCAAGCACTGAAATCTCCACTTTCAAAGTCGTCGCTAAAAATAGTCGTCATTTCTCATTCTACCTCCCCAAACCATTGACAATGTAAATCCTGTCTTAGGCAAGGTCTCGCCAAGTTCTTGGAACCGTTTATCAGGGTTCCATTCAATTTTTTTGATTTTTTCCATTTTTTTATCCCTGACTTCTACATCGGTCGTTTTAGATTTAAAGCCAGTAGAACGGTTATAGTAATTGGGTAACCGAGTTATAGTAAGTGGGTAACCCAGTTACCGTAAGTGGGAGATAGGTAAAAGTGAACGATTTGATGGAAAAAACGATGAAAGAAAGTGTCTTCACTTTCACTGAACCCTCCCCTTCGCCCAGTGGCCCTTGGTACCCTATGTCTTATAAGGTAAAACAGGAAGACAAGACAGGTTCCTAACTAGGGAAATGATTTGGATTTAGAAACGATATTGTCTTCCTCTTGTCGACGAAAGATAATCAAGTTCTTAGTTGAAAACGGTTCATGTAACATCATGCGATTGACAGTTGGAATAAACGGTAAATATCCCCAAGTGAATTCTGAGCTGCAAGTTCTTCAAGAGCAAGGGATTGTTACCGACAAGCACATCGTCCGAATGCGAATTATTAACCTAAACAAAGAAAACCCAAAAACAGGCGTTCTGCTTCAAGCATTAAAACTACTCCACAGCACAGACGATAAAAGATAGATTCCGAAGGTAGGTCTTTTTCAATTTTCCATTTTTTTGTATCTAATCAGCAATTGATAGAAAATCACACACATTCTTCTTTCCTTCTTTATTCGATTATTCAGCCCGAAACTTCAGGCCTTCCCTTCGTTTTGCAATCGGTTTGATTTAAACCGAATAGCGTTAAATTGTCTTTGGACTCGTGTAGAAGAGACGAAACTTCTTTAACCAACTCTTGAACGCAACTATAACAATCATTTAGAAATTCTTTGTCAGGAATGTCTTCTTCATCACTTAGCATTCCAACTAAGCCGCGATAATACTTTGGCTGTAACGGTATCCTTCCTTGTTTTGTCGCTTTACTGATAGCTAGGTCTTGCAGGGGCTTTATTTTTTCCTTTAAGTCTCTTGGAAGAGTCGCAATAAGAGAATTAAGTTCAAGCAAAGCTTCATCGGGAGAAGCATAACGTGATTTATTACCGTTTGCCAAGTTGCATATTTCATCAATTTTTTTGAAAGCATTGATGTAGAAGGTTTCACTAAAACTCACTCTCTGAGCTGCTTTTTTGTCGTTAGTCACAAGATAATCAAGTTTTTTTGGGCTAGAAGTTGTAAGCCCGATATAGCTGAGGTTATTAGGAAATTTTATGATTTGAAAGCCAGGGACTTTTTTTCTTTCGACTTTTATAAGCCACCGGTAAAATTTTGTTCGGCGAGTGCTGCTGTTTTCATCCGGATTGGAATTTACATATTCTTTTTCACATTTACTAACTCGGATCCAACCGTCTGCACCCTTCTTTTCAATAATCGATTGAACTTGATTCTCAAGGTTAGGGCTGTTACTAGGTGTCATACCTTGTTTCATCACTTGGTAGTCAAGTGTCCCAGCGTTATATTTTTTGTACAAGGATATGTTAAAAATGGTAACCTTCCATACAAAAGCCAACCCTCAAGGGCAATACTACCTTCCTAAAGAAGTAAGAGAAGAATTAGGCCATCAGCTTGACTTAATCTGCGATACAAGAACAGCTGTCATTTACAATTCAGAAACACCGCTCAGTCTCGTTTTGAAGAGTCTCAGAATTCTTAGCAGTTATATTGAAAATCGACTTGAACTGGAAGAACTTGAACGTAGTGAAACGTACCGACCAAAAGTCGTGGAACGCCAGTTTATCGCCAAGCAGCAAGTCGAGTAGGAGCGCTAACGCCAATGGTCCTTCACAATTACGCTGAATCACCAGATTTTCAAGAAAATGAATCACCTCCTGAAGGATATAGTGAGGCTCTCAAAGACTGCACTGCATTAGCTGCTAATCTTCTAAACCTAGCTATAAACGGAGAGACAATGAAACGCTGTTGGGACTGCACAAACTGGATTGGCAGATGCACTAAAGGAAGAATATGGCGTATTGCAAGAGACGAAGCATGTAGCGAATTTTCCCCAAAAAAGCAGAAAGGTGACAGAGACGCAAGAGACCGTTAAACAGCCCACTGAAGAGGAACTCAAGGCCACTGCTGGAAGCTATCATGCATTAGGTCTCAGCATGATCCCTTTCAAACTCATAAAGAAAGGCGAAGAATACGAAAAGATAATCCTTACACCAAGTTGGAAGAAATGGGAAACGCAACTTCAAACAGACGAGGAATTCATAACTCTTGACTGGAATGGCGCTAACGCTTTTGCTATTGTACTGGGAACTCAAGCAAGAAATGGCCTCTATCTCGCTGTAGTGGATTATGACTGCAAAGGCAACGACGTCACCGGTGAAGTGAAAGAGAAAGGTCGAATACTGCTCAAAGAATTCCCAATTACCTGCATGGAGCAGACCGTTAACAAGGGGCAACATTTAATCTACGGAGCAAAACCAAGCCCAAAACCATCGGAACCTATCATAACACCGCAAGCTTGGAGCTATTAGGTGATAAGAAACTTTGCCTGATGGCGCCAAGCCTAGGTTACCGCAAAATCAACATCAACTGCCTTACTGAAGTAGAGAGCATAGAGCAGACCTTCAACTCAGTAATGAAGAAGCAGGGTCTACTCAAAGAACAGGTTCAGCCAGGTCAACCAGTACAACCTAGATCAGGATCCAACAGACCAAGGCCCTGTATTGTTGAAGCTCTCAAGCTGCAGCTGACAGGTCCCAATGGTCACAGAATGCGCTTGGCTATAGCAGCTGAATACAAACGCCATGGCTACAGCGACGACGAGATAATTGACCTCTTCCGGCAACAATGAGACTTCGACTCAAACACCTGCAGGACTCAAATATCAAGTGCAGATCCGGAAAAGACACCTACCTGCAACTCCATAACTGAATTAGGGTATTGCCTTCCAAATTGTTCATTCAATGGAGAATCAGGAAAATCAGGCAGGAAAAATATATCAAAAAACTGCGATGATTCTAAACCAATTAGTAGCCCAGGTATAGTAACGACCGAAGTAATCTTTGAGCAGCTAAAATCAGAAGCCCAAGGTAGCTACTACGCTGTTTGGAACCGTATAGAACAGAAGCTACAATCAAACACTGACATCTGGAGAAACTACACCATCAACGAGCTACAGTATTTTCCCCTGCCGCGCCTTCCATGGCTTCCTATAGAATCATTCACAGACTATGAGAGCGAAGAAAGTCTCTATTGTGAAATCCGCTCTTTCATGGTAGAACACATTGATGTACCTAACGAGTTATTCTATGATGTCTACTCATGTTTTGTTCTAGCCTCATGGAGACCAGAAGACTTCAAGGTTATTCCCTATCTTTTCTTCCTCGGACCACTTTCCAGTGGTAAAACGGAAGGTTTAGAATGCTTACAACGCCTTTGCTATCGTGCCCTTCTCTCAACCTCTATGAGTGCAGCAGCAATATTTCGAGCACTATAAGCTTGGCACCCAACTCTGCTCTTGGATGAGACAGAAATTTACAACAAAGAAAGCATGGCTGAAGTCTTAGCTCTCCTAAACAGTGGCTACCGAAGAGGCCAGTATGCCATTCAAATAGAGAAAACAGAAGAAGGTAATCCTCAGATTGGGATGTTTGATACTTTCGGATTTAAAGCCATGGCAGGAACTGAGGAATTAGCCGCTACACTTCAAAGTCGATGCATCATAACGGCAATGAGCCGAGCAGTTAGAAAACTAAATCTTTTCATGGATGAAGACAAAGCCAAAAACCTAAGAAACAAACTGTTGATGTATCGCTTCAGAAATCTGGGGAAAGCAAGCAATGATATGGTAGCGGCTTTTGTTAATGAAAACGCAGACTTTCGCAATGCGCGAGTGATTGAACTATTCATAAGCCTTATTCAAGTAGCACCAACGGAAGAAGTCAAAAAGAAACTGATAGCGCACATGAAACAGATAACACAGAGCAGACTTGATGCAGAACAAGCAAGCGTAGAAGCCAGAATCTTTGATGCACTTCTCAAAAGCGATAGCAAAGTAGATGGAGGAAAAATTAGCACTCAAGCAATAACTGAGGTTTTCAACGACGGGTTAACTGAGAAAGACCAAGCTACCAGCCGATTCATAGGACGAAAAGTTGCCGCATTGGGTTTTGAAAAGTGCAGAGTAGGCGGGAAAGGACAAGCAGGGTTCTTCTGGGACGCTACTCTAATTGACCGCTTGAAAGCAAGATACTTCCCTAACGGTTCGCAACTAACTTCAGAAACCCCAGAAACCTCAGAAACTTCAGTAATCATGGGAAAACAAAGCCTCACAGGACACTTGAACACTGAAGTTACTGAAGTTAATATATCACCGACATTTTCTCAAAAAAACGATAATTCACCATCGAAAACTGTAGTTTCTGAAGTTACTGAACATTCTGAAGTCAAATTACAAGAGCATGCACAATTTTACATTAAAGAAGAAACCGCAGGCAGTTACTTGCAGCTTGTCTGCTACTTCTGCCAAAAACCCCTTATGGATAATGATTGGGAGCAGAGTAGTTTTTCGGAGAATAAGCCAGCTCACAAGGAATGTTGTGACGAGAAGCGTAAGCAGTTAAAAGTCAACAGTTGAGATGCCAGACTTTGAGTATAAAGGTCAGCCTCCAAGGGAGGTTTCTTAGGGTTTATGGTTGAGGTTCAGGGAGAAGTAGCTCTTCAAATTTCATCTCTGTAGGATCACAAAATGCGTTTACTGAAGAGTGGCAATCAAGCCAAACGCTTTGTCCCCAAAAAGAATCTCAACCCATTAAATGCCCAAAGTGTGGTCCCAAAACTAAGACTGTTTGGCGTGATGGAACTTACACATCGATGTTTGGATCACAGATTCAGCGTTGGTTCTGCCGTCGATGCGGGTTACGCTTCAGTGACCCACAAGATGTTGAAGCGGCAAAAAACTTGTTGAAAGACGACTTATCCATTGATACGAAGGAATTAAAAAGCGACCGTGGCATAGTAGTTTCTCGCCAAATATGCGCAGAAGTGAAAAATTTGGTTGCAGAGCAACAGGTAACTGATGTTCTGCGGAAAGAAACCTTTGACATAAACTCTACACTTGCTAAATACGAATGGTACCTTCAAAAAGAAGGACGGCGCATAGCAACAATCAGGGGCCGCACTAAGTTACTAAAGATACTTTGGCGACGCAACGGAGACTTCAATGACCCAGAATCAGTGAAAACCGTTATCTCCAAGCAGACAACCTGGTGTGAAGGCAGAAAAGCAAATGCTGTCGATGCATACAGCAGTTATTTAGCTATGGTTGGAGGAACCTGGACTCCGCCGACATACAAATCAATCCCAAAGCTACCCTTCGTACCAAAAGAAACCGAAATAGACCAACTAATCGCTGGACTAAGCATTAGAGTCGGAACATTTGTGCAGTTGATCAAGGAAACACATGCAAGACCAGGAGAAATCTGGCACAGCAGCGACGATAACTTTGACTTTGAAACCAACACAGTAAACATCACCCCAGAAAAAAACAGCAACCCCAGAATCTTCAAAATGAGCCCAAAACTCGTCGGCATGCTACACAATCTACCCAGACCATACGGAAAATACTACTTTGCCCTCCCCGAGATGAGCCTAGACAACTTTAGAGACAACTACGATCAACAGCGTAACCGAATCGCCGAAAAACTCCATAACCCACGACTCAAAAAAATCATGTTCAAAACGCTAAGAACCTGGGGAGGAACAATGGATTACCACCGCACCAAAGATGTTCTCTACGTTATGAACCGACTCGGACACAAGAACATCAAAAATACACTCATTTACATCCAGCTAGAAGAAGCACTATTCAAAGACGAAATTGACTACATATCAAAGATCGCCAAGACTGAAGCTGAAGCATGTGTTCTCATTGAATCTGGATTTGATTTTGTATGCGATTTTGAAGGACATAAACTATTCAGAAAGAAGAATCTGTCATGACAAAAAAAATACGTTTTTGGCGCAGTCGCCATCTGGACAAACCCCCGTACTAATTCAACATTATGGTGCCGGGGGTGGGACTTGAACCCACGAAGGCCTGCGCCAGAGGATCTTAAGTCCTCCTCCATATCTTAGGCAATCAAATTATCTGGCCGCCTATTTAGACCTGGCTCGGATACCCCGGCACCAGCATCGTATCATCTACGCGGTATTGTTTAAGTTTTTTGCATTCACTTAGCGCATTTATAGTTGGCGGCTTAGGGTGCCAACATAACATCATTATAAAGTATGAAAAGCAATGTTGTATTTTCCGGTTGAGGAACACGCTTCATGGCTAACACGCAGTATTGGTCGCTAAGTAACTGCTAAAGCGTAGCTGAGATCACATCAAGGAGGCGAATTGGCTAGTGCTTCTGATTATGCGGTGTATGCAGTGGGGTTTAGACTCAACCGACTGTCCTTCCTCCCGCAAGCAATAAAAATCACCAGAGCTAACTTCTATTAGTGGTTTTATTTATGGTAAATCAAAGAACTATAGATGAAATTTTAGGCAGCCTCAATCCAACCCAAAAAGAAACCATCCAAAACCTCCGTGAGCTAATCAAAATCGCCGTTCCAGAAACGACCGAGATGGTTAGGAATGGAAAAATCACCTTTAAACTCGAGAACAAAGACTTTGTCTGGATAAGCCATTTTCAAGACCATGTGGATTTGGATTTTGCGATGGGAGCAAGTCTTGACTCGGGTTTGCTTAAGAGACGGGGAGTGGCAGAAAAAAACGAGAACGTACGTCACATGTCAATTGGAAACTTTGTTAGATTAAAACCCGAGTTGACCAGGATTCTGAAGCAAGCAGCTGTTTTAGGTTTTGAACACTGCCCAACCACCAAAAAAAAATAAGAAAACAGGCAAATACCTCCATAGGAAGCAAACTTGACAAGCTTGCCCGTTCATATTGACAAAACCGCAAACTCTGATTAACAAACTAAGCGAAGTCCAATTCTTAAAAAGCATTATCTTGGAATAAACACTCATTTGGGACAAAGTTGGTTAGCATGGAAAGCGATGTATGCTTGAATTGCAGGTTTGCTTCGGCAAAAATAGAGATATATGTGCCAAAAAAACACAGGCTAAAAGAGTTCGCCAAGCAAAACAGCGATTTTACCGCCGAAATATTTTCATTAACGGGGCCTAAGCCGATTCACAGTTCGCTTAGGCTTGATTCGGAACAAGATTTTACGATTTTAGATTTTAACCTGGACGGCTCATGTAATATAAACGTAAACAAAAGCGAACTCTCTAATTTGAAAGTAGCAATCGACAAAAACTTCAGCATAAACCACTTTCCAATCATCTCTGCAGAGAAAGCACAAGAGAACGAGGTTATGAGGATTGTTTAACTTGGAACTTCCCGTGATTAAATGTTATTGCGGAGCTGAAATTCTGTTAGTTCCCAGCGTTGAGGCTATGGGGGAAGCTATTGAAGCTCACGCTAAAGAGCACATGAGGAAGGGGATGACTCGAAGGGAAGCCAGGGCTGAGGCTGACCGTGTACGTGACGATTTAATCGCTCAGGTGCTACGGATGGCCAGCGATTTATAGCTCAGCAAGTTGACGTTATCTTTCTATGTTTCAAAATTATCTTTAGCCGGATTTTCTGGGGTGGCTGGGATTTTTGTTGAACAATTGTGGACTTGAAGCTGAAATACACAACACTTTTAAACAAATATTAATATTTGCGATATAGTTGGTTTCCATATTTTTTCCGGAAACGAACCCAGCCAACAGAACATTGCCTACCTAACAAAGGCGATCGTTCTGAAAAAACCAAGCAGGAACGAGCAATATTGATTTGCCCAAAATGTCAAAAACACCAAAACATTCTTTGTTTAGCCGGCGGGATAGTGCTAAATCAAACAACCGAAATACCCCTCTACTGCATGCCATGCAAACTGAGATTTATGGCCAAAAAAGAAAAAGAACTCAAAAAGTGGGCTCAACATATAGCATTTGAGGTTTTAGCTCCAAAGCCAAAGCCTCTTCCCCTCCAAAAACACTAGACTACCAATCATTTATTGTAGCAACCACCCACTATTTGGAAAAATACTCTGTAGATAGTTAGTTAGGTTATCCTCGAACCTCTGGCATAGCTCAAGCCGTGGGACTTAGTAATCTCCTGTTTTTCCTCACTGTTTCCTTACCTATATTAATCCATGTATTCTCAGTGTTGCCGTATAGTTACAAGTTTTTAGAAGTCGCACAATTCTTTTATTTTAGCATTCCATTTTTTTGTCATGCAAGAGTTAAAGCACAATATCTTGTTGGTTCTAACTGCAATAACAATTATTGGCGAAATTGCATCGATAGTTCTTTGGACAACAAACCGTCCAGTAGGGGGTGAACCCTACGCTCGCTTCAGCTTAGCCGTTGATTACAGAATAGCCATTGTTAACGCTGCAATCTTCGCAGTTCTTAATATTATTTCATTTATCTGGATTATTAGAAGAAACAAAATAGGAGCCCCCTTCCTAATTGCCATCTCGATACTCAATAGAGCTATTTCCTACCCCCTTTTCATAGGAGGTGCTCATGGCATATTCATAACATGGACCGCGTTGTTGGTAATATTTGGTTACGTAGAATATCGCGGTCTGAGTAACTTTGAAACTGCATTCCTATCGGCGGGAACGATTCTTGACCTTGCAGCTTCAAGTTTGCTTTTTAGTGCTGTGAATAGCGCATTTTTGGGGCTTATTTTCTACCTAGCTGTTTTAGCTGTTTTAGCTGGAATCGTTATAGCAATCAGAAAGCTTCGATAATACCTTTCCTTTTACCCTCTTGCAATACTGTTTTGTTGTTCAAAAACAGAGTTCTTAGGTGCGAGGGCGCTCTTTACCTTACTTCCAGCTTACATACAGAGCAGTTGCGGCTTTTGTTATACATAATTTTTCAATTGCACGCAGAGCAACAAAACTGTTCTACACAATTAAAGATGATTTACGGCTTTTTTGTTACAAATCCAAGAACCATATTTTAAGTAGAAAAATGGTGATAGCGCTAATTAATATAATTAATTAGAATGATTGTAAGATAATTTCACGATGAGGAGGATAGGCTTTGGCTTTAGACCCAGTGCTGAGAGCTATTGTAACAATCTGTATCTTAGTTTTCTCAGCAAAGGTTTTGGGTGAAATTTTTTCATGGAGAAAAATTCCATCTGTTTTGGGTGAGTTACTGGCAGGCATCATTTTAGGTCCATATGCTTTGGGTTCATTGATTATAGTAAATGGTTCGCCCGTAATCCAAATTGATGCAATTGTGCGAGCGTTTGGAGATATAGGCGGCATACTCATCTTATTCGTCGCTGGTTTAGAAATGACTTTTAGAGACTTTAGAAGGATTGGGTTAGGCAGTTTTGTTGTTGGAAGCGTTGGGGTGGTTGTTCCGTTCATCATGGGTTATGGAATTGCAATAGTCTTTGGATTAAATATTATAGCTTGTTTGGTTATTGGGGCAGCGCTCACAGCAACGAGCATTTCGATTACCGCACTTGTTCTTCAGGAGCTTAAGCAGTCCAGAAAGGTAGAGTCAAAAATGATGATTAGTGCTGCCGTGGTTGATGACGTTTTGGGGCTGGCAATTTTGGGAGTCATAGTTTCATTTATAACAACTTCAACTCCCATGAGCCCACTAAATATAGTAACGGTAATTCTAACATCTCTGGGGGTATGGCTTGCTATAACAGTATTTGCCGCCATAATTCTTCCACGAATAATCAATTTCACCTCCAAGGGGTCAGAAGAAACTCTTGAGGCTGCGGCAACGGCTTCATGTTTTGGTGCTTCAGCTCTAGCAGCAGTCTTCGGATTATCACCTATTGTCGGTGCTTTTGCTGCTGGGATGGCAATTGCGAGCTCTAAAACTGTTGACAAAATTCGCGAGTACACTAAGAAAATAAGCATAATTTTCTCCCCCGTTTTCTTTGGTTTAGCAGGTGCAGCCTTCGATGTAAGGGCGTTTTTCACCACGGACTTGTTCTTCTATGCCTTTGTCATATCGTTGATAGCAATAGCTGTAATCAGCAAAATAATTGGATGTGGATTACCAGCTGCTTATTTCCTAAAAAGTCAAACCAAGGGAAAACGCGTTGGTTATGGTATGATTTCTCGTGGTGAGGTGGGTCTTATAGTTGCGGGGATAGCTATTTCGGCTGGCGCTATCACGCAAAGTGTCTATGCTGCAATATTAGGCATGATTATGGTGACTACTTTTATTGCACCTTTATTATTGAGAAGGTCATTTGAAAACCAGCCTGAAGAAGAATTAACGGAGAATGAGGATACAATAGCTCCTGATTACATACCAACTTATCCTCTTTAATCAAGTCTTTTCTTTATAGTGTTGGACTGTAAAAACAGAGGCCTTGCTTGCGGGGAGGATGCCCTATAGGGAGGTGCACTCGCTACCTGAGGTGTTTTTGCTTGACGGTTGAATTTATGCTAGAAGGTTTGGTTCTTAATTCATAGTTAGTCACCATAGGTCATTCTAAAGGCGTGCCTCTTGCTTAAGTCAGCATGATGTTTAAATTCATAAGAAAACAGAAAATATGTGATTAGTATGGGACAATTTCCGATTGAAAAATGTCAAGTGGTTTGGCGAAAAGGTGTTTCGTCTGACAATGACAGGGAAGCGATTATCAAAAACTTGAAGGGAATGGCACTTGAACTTCAAGAAGCTATCGACTTTACCATAAGGTTGAGTAATCGAAAAATGAATGAAGTAAAATATTGGCTTGAAACAGGCGTTGAAAGCAGTTATACTTTATCAATTTATTATGATGCTCATGCCACAGCATGGGGTATGCTAATTGAAATCTTGGAAACGGAAAAAATGCCTTCTCAAGTGGTGGGTGAAATTGCCTGCAAAGACCCAGTGACTTTTCAATTTATTGAGGAAAAAGATATCCTTAAGACAGAACCTCTTTCTTAGTGAAATAACTCTTTGGTAGATTAAAGCGATTTTTGGGGTTGGGGTACCAAAAACAGTGCTTTCTGATTACTCCTGTGCAGACTTAGAGTAATTCATTCCTTGGCACCTTCTTTACAAAAGAAGTGCTTGTTCTCAATCAATAATTAACTGACTAAGTTGGTTTATCATTTCTTGAACTACCATTTTCAGGGCGGCATAATACTTGGGGTATTTTTTGAGTATCATAGCTATTTTCTGCCAGTTTCTGCATCCATCGCCGCTGCTGCTCCCGAAAGAATTACTTTTGCTACCTGGGCAAATTCAAGCTTGCCTTTTCCTTTGCCGTCGTCAACTTCGTGGTTTGCTAAGGTTTTGATGTGCTTTTCGAATCCGTCTCTGGTGTTTCAGACTTTGCCTAAGCGTTCCAGTGCGTCTGAAACTTTCTGGATTTTCAGTAAGGTTTCTATAGGTAAGTCTCTTGTTTGTTGCTGTTGTTTGTGGGCGGGTAGCTCAGGACGGATAATCAAGCAACGTGTGGGGGTCTCGACTTCCAGTGTGCTTGGTCTGGATAGAGCACCAGCCTCCTAAGTTGGGGGTCGAGGGTTCAAATCCCTCCCCGCCCGCCACAGTATCTAGTTTAGAGGTTAATTCTAGCTTCTCTAGGTCAATATCCATTCTTTGACCAACATGACCAATCTCTAAGGTATTAGTAGGATTAACTTTAGGAATCTTACTGATTTCTACCTGAATATATTCTAGCGATTGTTGGTGATATTCAAACTTAGGTTTACCATTCTCTCTACCTACATAATGTCTAGCTCTAGCATACTTTGCTGTGCCACGCTTATTATAGAAAACTTGAATTGAAGCTAACTTACCACATATCTCACACTTAGCTTGTACACACTTAATCTTCATACAGATAATTCCTAGTTTGGAGCTGACCAGAGTACTAAAAGACCTATTTAATGACCATTAAAGAACAAAATTGGAGCGTGAAGAAAAAATTAAATAAAAAAGGGAATAATAACGTTGGCACTTTAGAATTTATTTGGCAACTGCCAGTTTGGCACCACAGTTTGAACATTTTCCATCATCTGTTATTTTGGATTGCTCCTTAACTTCACCTTTGCAAAGACCACATTTCAAAGAAATCACCTCCTAAAAAAAGCTAAAAGTATCAATTGGTTTAACATTATTGCTAATTTAAGTTTTGTTACAAGCACTAACTTGAATCAGCTAAATATGTGCTCTATCCGTCGGATATGCACTAAATAGTCAATTCATCCCTTGTGACACAAACAATGCACTCTATAAAAAAGAGTATTGCCTAGGACTATGATATGTTTCTATGGTTGCTTAGGCGCTGTTTCTTTTAGTGAGATAAAATTTCTTGAATCTAAAAGGATATTTCCTTGCCTTTTGTCTAATGGAAAACTTTGCTATTCTCTTAGCCTATCATAAACTATTAGGTGCTAGGTCAATAAATAATTTGAGCACCAACTTCTAATGCTAGATTCTTGACTTACATCTTAGAATAAAAAAATAAGGAAGAAAAGAAGGGATTTATTCTATGTGCCATTTCTTGGCTACTTTCACTATAACGAACACTATTAATGCCACTATAATGAAAGTTATTAGTGCTACTAGAAAGTCTCCTACGCCAAATGACTGACTCATAACGCCAACTGCATACGTGGCTAGGTTTGCCATTCCCGGGATTGCTAAGCCTAAGAGAGGAATGATGAAGTCTTTAACAAGTGCCTGAATTAAAATGCCAGCATACAAAGCTAAGATGAAAGCAACAGCTAAGCCAAATATCTTGTACTTTGACAAAAAATCCTTGAACTCGTTCACAAAGCCTTTTGGCGGTGTTGGTGGCGGAGCTTTTTCTAAAGCTGCACTAATTTTTTTTAACTCTGCTAATATTTCGTCTTCTTTATCCATTTTGATCACTTCAGGTTTAGACATCTCAATACTTTGGGGTGTCTTCGTTTCTGCAGAAATTGTCGGTGAAGCATCTTGGGTCTTTTCTGCAGTTGATTCTTCGGATTCAGTCAGGTCCTTGATTTCAGCATCGCCACTTTGCCCTACTACATCAATGCCATTAAAGCAAGCATCTTTGGTCTCATATCCTTCGCTACTATCGGCAATGATCTCGCCGTTTCTTGCGTATAGATGGAACCTAAACTTTCCAGCATTGTCTTTGTAAACCTGGAATTTTGGGTTTGAAAATCGTTGCCCTTCAACTGTGATATCTTCAACTGGCGCTTTGGAATTTTTCTGTATGCTCTTGATGCCGTTTATGCAGCCTGCGTATTGTTCGTATGCTTCTCCTACAGCTACGATTTTATTGTTGTCTGCTCGGAGGCGAAAACGGTGTTTGCCTGCAGTATCTTTGTATACTTGAAATTTCGGCATATTTACCCCAATCCATTATTCAAAGCATGTGATACAAAAGCTTTTGCACAAAGCAGCAATCGCCTCGAATAATTGCAAATTCTATATAAATCGGATGATTCGGGGGTAAGTCCGGTACGACCCACCCCATACCCGAGGGTTCAAACGAGAGTCCATAGCTATCCCCGCCCGTTTTGAGTCGAGGTTTATTTGCGTTTTCGGAAATTTGTTAGCGCCGAAATCAAAGTCGTTGAGGAAAACAATACAGGAAGGAATAGATGAATTCTTGAACCTTGCAACAGGCGACACGCTTGAAGGGCGAATAGAAGTTGTAAACGGAGAACGCGTTTCCGTCGTTCGAAAGTTAACCTAATTAATTTTTGTGTCCAAAAACTCGGAAGAAGAAGTCATATATTTCAAAATTATTCACAAATACATGATTTTTATGAATTCAAACACAAAAGAAATCGTTTTATTATTTTTGAAGGCGATACAATAGCAAGACTACATAAACGCCAGAAGTTACGTAACGGATAATGTGTCTTTCTACGCGCCTGATGGATCGCCCCTTGAGGGCGCTGATGCTTATTTCAAAGGACTTGAGCCTCTCCGCTTAAAATATGATGCCAAAAAGGTGTTTTCTGAAAGAAACGACGTTTGCATTATCTACGATATAAACTTCAGCGCGCGACAGGTGGTTGTGTTCGCATGCGGATTGTATCAAATGCAAAATGGTAAAATAAGCTCAATCAGAGTGTTGTTCGACCCGCGACCGTTGTTTCAACCTCAAAAATAATGTTCGATCTAACCATCAATGTTTTATCGCCTTGCCCAACGGAATGGGGAGCTTGAAGGCTTAAGAACGATCTTGACACCTTAGAATGGCAAATGACCGACACCCCCGATAATCGAGCAGCCACTGTCAAAAAGATCTAAAATCCGTTCATTGAAAATCCACTTAGGCAGAAATGTTAAATGCGTGGAACCGCTTGGCTCGTTTGTATAGGCGCATCCGAAAATTTCCCGGAAAAATTTCGGGTTAAAATCGATACATCATACATTGAAATTCGCTAAACCGTTATATACAAAATCAACCGATAAGAAGTTTGGGGCTTACACTTGGAAAGGCATCAAGCAGTAGCACTGGTAAAGGAGATTATAACTCTGGAGCTTGCGCAGCCGTCAGCCGTTTACGTCAGAGAAAACAAGGGCAAATTTGAACTTGTTATGAAGGTTGATTGTAGCCCCGACTTGCAGAATTTCATTGCTCAACGAGGCTTAATGTGGCGTCTAAGAAAGGACATGGGAGTTTGCGTTATCTATAAGCCATGACGATTGTACCATGCATGCAATGAAGGAGCCAAGGCCTGTCGAACGGAGGTTACAGAGTTGATAAGTTTGAATTTATTTATTTGATTTTCAAATGTTCTGATGATAAACTATTTTGCGGATAACATTCTCCTTCCACTATACCCCTCAGAGTAGGGGCCTCGTGCGCGTGTATAGTGCAGATTCTGATTTTGATAAGTCGGTCTGTTTAACTTTAAAAGAACAAAGCACCTATACTACAAATAAGCAGATAAGTTGAGGGCAGGAAGCGCAAAGACTTCAACACTCAAAGTCAAGGGAGAGAAAGCAATTGGCAACATTAAATTGGACAACCGTTGACTCAGACGGAAGCCTCTTTGCAAGGGGAAAACGGGATTATTACGCAATACTTGTGCGAGGAATTCCCGAAGAACGCCCTAAAGACGGTGTTGTAGAGCTTTATGTGACTGATAAAGAGATGACAATTCTTGAGATCAAGGTCAACGCAGATAATGAAAAACTTGAGCTATTATCACGGTCAATCGTTTTGGGAATCTTATCTTCCGGGGCAAGTATTGACCAAATCGTTGAGGAAATGAAAGACACTGCTGAGCGAAGAGAGAACCAGAATCCTTACAACTCAATCTCTACCGATTATAGAGTAAAATAAAGCAATTGGCGAACAAAGTACACTGATTGGGCAGAAGTCTGTCGCCGATTGGGGCGAATAGAAAGAATCAACCCTGAAATAAAATTTTGTTTTTTATGTGTTCTGATGATGTTATTTTCCGGCAAGGCTTTCTCACTCTATACCACCCAACTTCTGGAAGGTCTTAGTCGCCCCAGACACAACGAACATTGTTCGGGCACCCGCTAGCTTCACCATTTTTCGTAATGAACGATTTCTTTGAGAGGTTTTCTTTTGCCGCTTCCGATTGCGGTCTTTATGAGTTTGCTGCCGATGCCCTCTTTTTCTGCAGGGTACCCTAAAGGAGTCATCGCCACAACCTTGATGTTTTCCGGAACCCCCAAAGCTTTTTTGACTTTTGCTTCATCGAAGGCGCCAATCCAGCAAGTCCCAAGTTCTAAATTGGTGGCCACTAAAACCAGCTGCTGCATTGATATGCCCACATCCACAAGGTAATAGTTCATGCCGTTTCGGTCGCCAGAATCTTTAGGATCAGCGCATGCAACTACTATAACTGGCGCCTGCTTGAGCCAGCCGTTTAAGCCGCCCGCCAACTCTTGAATTTTGGCTTTATCCTTCACAACGATGTATCTGCAACATTGTTTATTCGCCCATGAAGGCGCCAACCTTGCCGTCTCGAGAACTTTCGTGAGCTTTTCTTCCTCAACCGGCTTATCCACGTAACGTCGAATACTTTTCCTTGCCGATATAACATCCATAAAATCCATGAATATCCCACACAAAGAACTGAAACAGCAAGCTTAAAAGTTTTCGAAGGCATTCCACAGATTGTGCACCATAGGATAAGTCAGATCCAAAAATAATTATTCTATTTTATAAGTTCTGATGATTAAATTTTAGACGGAAGACCCGCTTCATATTATAGGACCCAGAATTTGGAAGGCCTTCAGTTGACAAGGCCATTAGATGTTTTAAGAGCAATTTGCGTCATAAGATACAGATGGACCAGAGGCATTGATTTTCCCCAAGCTTTTATTATTTCGGACACTAAGGATAACCACAGCACAAGAGATCAGACCTATGTCTAAAAAGCGAGCGCGAGCTAGACTTAACGGACCCAAGAAAATAGAACCGGAATTAGCTACATCTCTCAACGAATCACGAAGGCATGAGTCTGAGATTTCATCTTTATTGAAGGCATCAAGGGCAGTTTTGCAAAACAA
>CAVTBV010000013.1:0-503704 GCA_963733095.1 Candidatus Bathyarchaeota archaeon | reverse complement strand
AAGCCAACAATGAGGCCTATACCTAGTGGAAGAATGCCCATCAGAAGGGTTCCGTATTGAATTGCTATGGGACCGTATGTGTCTGCAATGCCTTTTAAGGCGCCAAGACTTAAACCGAAAAACCCAAAGTAAGCAACTACGACCAGTATAATGGCCGCTATAATCGCGATCTTCAGCATCTTGTGTACTAGATAGCCCACGATAAGTCCGATAACAAATGGAATAATCATCAAAATTAATGGTGGAATACCGCCGATAATTCCAGAGGTAATAAAATTAATAACTTGGTCTATCGCGCCCAAAAATCAGCAACTCCAAACAAGTAAGGGGTAATTACAGAGACTAATTAAACTCACGTTGTTGCAGATACACAGCCACAGAGCTTTGGAAGCCCATAGGTTTGCTCTTTCTGAAAGCTTATAATTAAATAGCAGCAATTAGAACTCAGAGATACAAAATGAGTGAAGAAGGTAGTGAAAAATTACTAAGATCTAAGGCATGTTTCCTGACCTGGATGGATTGTTTCATTTCCTCGTCACCGCTTGAGGCAGCAACTTTTGGGACCTCTCAAAGACGATTTCACCCAACGGGCGCTCGCCAATAGATTATACTATGAAGCTAACATACACAAGTTTATCATATCCAGTGTCTTGTCGATTGTAATATTGAGGCAATTGCATCTCATAATCCCGAGTGCAGTACAGGCATATCAGATTTTACCTCTATCAGAGACTCATTGTATTCTGGTGACTGCTTGATGGCATCGCGGGTAAGATTGACAAAGACCTTCGACGCATTCCAACTAACGCGCTCGATCAGTTTCGGCGAAACCAGTACCTCTTTTCCCGGCCACCAGTTCCGGGTATTTATGGTTAGATAACGAATCGCCCACGTATCGTCATCTACAATAAAGTCTTCAACGTTACCAACCTCACCGTCGGAGGCTTGAATGTGATAACCACTCACAGCGTTTGTGCTACGCAAATGGGTATCCCATTCTTTTTTCAAAGCATCTTCCCGCAAAAAGGCATAACGGTCATGCACGATGTAGGGATAAGGACCCCACGGGTATCCGCCCATCCAATACATCGGCCAGCCATAATACATATAGTAGGTTTTCTCATATTGCCTGGAGACGGGCTTGTCGCTTTCCAATGGTGGGCTGTCCTCGATTTGTTTTTTGGTTAAATTAATGGCGATGTTTTGCTCTTCTTTATTCACTGCGAGCAACGCATGCGGAGAAATCAGCACCTGCCTGTCTGAGAGCCAGTTTCCTGAGTCGGCAACCAAATAGCGAATTGTCCAGTACGTATCATCGAAGTAGAATTCTTTGACCTTACCTATTTCCCCATCAAGGCTGTCTAATCTGTAACCTTTTAGTGTTTTGATTTTGTTTAACATAATACGCACCTATTTGAAGTCTCTACTCTAAAAGTTAGTTCCAGTTTGCTTAAAGATATGTGGCTGTAGTGAGACTACAACGGATTAACCTTAGCTCTATGACTCATGTGGTTAGAGAACTATGACCGCCAATTTAGGGCTTGAATTCCCCTTTGATGTTCTCTCCGGCGATGTCCTCATTGTAGTTTTCGTCTTCATGAGCTTCTTCTTCAAACTCTTCTTCTGCCTCTTCTTCACGGGCTCTTTCTCTGGCGCCTGCATCCCGCGCTTTATCTTCAGCTTCACCTTTTGGAGGAAAAGCATCGTCTAACCAAAGTCTAAACTGTTTTTTGCCTTCAGCATTAGAAAAAGCCCACTCACACAACTCACTGAAAACGCCATTCAAGTCAACTTGATGATCGTTAGCTAACTGTTTTAGGTATTGTTCCCACTTAGCCGGAATAGATATTGTTAATCTGCTCATTTTTTTACTCGTGTCCTTTTGTTTCGTGGTGCGTTGTATCTCTGTGTCTTTCCATCTCTGAATTGGTCTTGAAGGTTTTGCCGCAGACTGGGCAAGGGGTCTGGTTTGGTTCTGCTCCCCTCCTTGGTGTCTCTTGAGATGACGGCACGCTCAACGTGTGGGGCTGATGATGCTCTTTGTCGCTCATGGTTTCTTTTGAGAGCTTTTCCACTAATTCAGCGCCTTCTGGGGTAAGCTCGTATTGACGGTATACGTTATGATTTGTCTCTTTTGTTTGTCCTTTCACTAAGTGGGCTCTTTCGAGCACATTCAAATCTACCTTATTTTGGTGTAAGTCTCCCGATTGTGTTCCCTCAGACGAAACCAGTATATCAAATGGCTGAACTTTTGCCACCCTAAGAAGAAGAGACTTATACCGGTTTATCCCTTCCACGAACTCCATTTCTTTACGTTCATTATCTTCCACAGCTACCGTACTCAACAAATTCTTAAGTTCCAAGGACATACAAACACCAATCCAAAAACATTAATCAAAATAGAATCTAACGAATGGTTTAGCCTATCGCATTATTTTAACTTACTGCTCAATCTTGGAAGGTTGCTAGCTTAACGCTTCATTTTTTCTCGCATTTCACGTGGATGCTTGCCTGCTCGCCAGTGCCCTTCAATCTGTTCAAGACTTTTCCCTTTGGTCTCCGGTACCAACCGATAAAAAAGATCCAAGCGGCGAAGGCTATTGCGCACGCTTACTCAGATTTTGATTCTGTGTATAAAGGAGCATCCTTTAGTGTTGAGAGCAGTTCCTGAGTCTGCAGTTCGGTTAATGCACATTCTTTTGTGTCTTTCAAGAAAGGTATTTTGTCCGTTGCATTTTTGAGTTCATGTAGTCTTTCCCATTCGACTTTGATGTTTTCGGAAAAGCTATGCTTATCCACACTGCTGTACCATGTTCCTTTCTCCAAATCTTCGGGCCCTTGAACAACGGTGAATGGACCAAGAAGAGTTTTTGTTTCATCATTGAGCAAAAAAATGACTGTATTCAGTTCTAATTCTTTGTATACTTTAACTTGCTTGCCTGAACAACTTAAGTGTTTATTTCTCATACACTCAGTCATCGAAGCATTATTACACAGAAAAATATAACCTATTTGCATGAATAACAAATTATTGTGTTCTTCCCTAAAAACTCACCTGCCCAGAGAGTTGAATCAAATTGTATCCGCACCCTTGCCCACAACACGCGCGAAAATTATTTTAATCGTTTCTTCAGTTTCGTCTTGCTAATGTTCCGATAGGATCCCACGGTGGAAGAACAATAGGTTCAGTGCAAAGAACACTCAAAAGCTCTGGAGAGAGGTATTCTTTTCAAACAGTTGCTTCGAACAAATCCACCAGATTTTCAAAAGGAGCTTAACAACTTTGAAGTATGTATTCTTTAATAATCTATTTGACTGCTAACTCACACCAACATTTAGACAATGCATCGCAAGCAATGTTTTCTGGGTGACCAAGCAAAGAATCATTTTACTTTTTCTGTTTCTTTCTCTTGGTTACGGATGATTTTGGCAACATTCTTCCCTTGCCATTTTATTTGGAAGCAGAACAAATTGATATGTGACTGCCTAGCCGCAACAGCAAACTACAACCACTCCGCAGAAGTGAATGAAGCATTAAAAACAAATCGAATGTCCTTAAAAAAAAGAAAAATTGTTTATTTTATTGAGACTTTTCGTTTTTGTTTTGGTGCTTTCTTGGGAAGCAATACTTCTAAAACGCCTTCTGATAAGTTGGCTGTAACTTCGTCTGCTTTTATCTCTTCAGGTAAATCGACCACTCTGTAAAATGATTTGCAAGCTCGCTCTTTGCATACGTATTCATGTTCTTTCTTGTCGTATTTCCACCCTACCTCGCCTGCTATTACTACAAGGTTGTCTTGCACTTCGATTTCGATGTCTTCTTTTTTAAAGCCGGGCATTTCCGCCTTCAACAGGTAGTCTTTTTCTCGATCTTCCAAATCAACTACTGGAACTCTGGTTTCAGGCATAGAAGAAAATGAGTCAACCCAACTTGCTGGAAATAAGATGTCTTCAAAATCATTTCTGAATCTTGCGAAGGTGTCGTCAAATGCTCGCCAAAGATCCGAAGAAGTTACTGGAGCTAAGGTTGATGTCTTCTTTGAGGGCTTGCTAATTGCCGCTGTATTCTTTTTTGTGATTGCCACTTCATTTTTTTTATGAGTCTCTTCTGCTTTCGCTGGTTTTTTATTTTCACTCATTAAAATTCGCCAAATAAAGCAATTCTGATTGATCAGAATATAATTGTCTGTGGTTGTCAACAAGCACCAACATCGCGTGCTCTGCCTAGCGCAGCGCACGCACCAAAAAACGCAGACTATAACAAGTGCTCAAGAATAATAGCCTCCAAATTAATACTGAAAAACAAGCAAACACAAAGCGCTACAGAAAAAGAAGGCAGGGAGTTATCGCCCGAGGCATTGGAGTAAATGTTTACCGAATTATAGATAAACGAGTTGTTGGGAAAAAGTACTTAACACACAAACATAACCGTTATTGCATGACAGCAGCCAGAGCCGTGTATATCCCAAGCAACATATTAGACGCGATCTACGCAGGCGCTAAAGAACTCTACCCACGCGAAAGCTTCTTACTGCTGAGAGGGAAAAAAAAGAAAGACATCATCAACATCACCGATTTGGTTCTAGCCCCGTTCGCAGTCCACCAAGAAGGCGAAGTCCACTTTAACCCCCACATGTTTTCGGGTGATTTCTCGTTGGTTGGAACAGTGCATTCTCATCCGTCAGGCAACATTTCACCGAGCCATGTGGATTTAAATTATTTTTTTGGGCGAGTTCTAATGATAGTTGGTCCCCCATTTGAGGGGAAAGGTTGCATTGCAGCGTATGATTCCAACGGTGGCAAGGTGCCTCTAGAAATAACTGACGCTTTAGAATTTGATGATGAAGACTTTTATTGAGTGCCCTCTTGGGCTTTTTTTGAAGCTAATTGATAGTGCATCAGGAATTCCAGGGCGAATTGGTCAGCTCCTCGCTCAGTGCCTTTATGCATTCTGTCCACGGATTTGCTGCGTAGGTGATGGTAGAATTCGTGGAGTATAACGAATGGGTTGGCTAATACGTCGCTGTTTAGGACGGTGATAGTCTGGTTTTTTGGTGTGTAGCAGCCGTACGCGGTGATTTTACGTCCTTTAGGCAACCCAACTTTTAAGTCAGGAACATTAACCCTGAATTTTTTTGCTAAAAGGTCCAGTGCTTTCTCTGGTTTACCGTTCAAGATGAGCCAAACGACCAAGGGTTTGAAGTTATCCTCTGCCATCACAAGTCACCTCCACACTGGTCCACCACTTTATTAACTAGGCTATTGGCCGTAGGTTCCCCGCCTAATCTTCTCTGCCAACAGATGAACGAATTCAATCGGCCAAACATCATCACAAACATCATCTGTCAAAATTTTGCGCTGATGGTACAGAGGGATTAAATCGTTTTTTAACAAAAGGATTAGAACAAATTTGTGGCCATAGGTACGTTTGAACAAAGAATACTTTCTCGCTTGCTTTTTTGTCATCTCAAAATGCGGCTCGAGAATAATTTTTCTGCCCTGAACCGTCTTTTCTAAGATGAAGTCAGGCGTGTACACTTCGTTTGGCAAGGGAAAACTAATTGTTTCATAACCGTAAGGAATATGCATTCTTAGCAATGTTAGGGCGGTCTTTTTTTCCCATCCGCTCTTGTAGCGGCTCATCTTTTGGTAGTACGATTGGGATTGTCCTGTGATTTTTTGCATGCGGTCGAGGAAATCGAGGGCGGTTTTGAGGGTGTAGCGGTTGAGGGTTTTCTGTTTAAGCCAACGTCCCAACAAGAAAAAGGGATAGTCTACTTTCGCAGGGTCTTTGGGGAAGAGGCGTTTGGCGAAATATGTAAGTTTTTGTCTTGCTTCGCCAGCAGTTTGTTCATCTCTCCAGATGGAGGGTGATGCATTTCCGATAACACCTAAACTAGCGGCAACGTTGGCGTTCTCTTTGGTAAGCGGTACGTAGAGATCTTCGGGCAGAAAGTGGTCGTAGATTTGTAGGTCAGGTTGGGGACGCACCATCCACCGCATGTAAATCCATAGTTTGTCTTTATGTGGACCAGCCAAGGCTGGGATGTTTTGGGCGAGGTCTTCGATTAGGTCTTTTGGTTTTGAGAATTTTTGAGCATACTGCAGAAGGTTACGTTCAGCTTTAAGCCTAACGAAGAGGTTGATTTGTGCAAGAATTTCTGAGGCAGCTTTTTTGTTTGGTCCTAAGTCATGATAGAAATCTGCTTTTACGATTTCCTCTTCAAATAGATGAGCCTTTTTGATTTCAAAGAATGCGTTGCCAAAGGCTTCATGCAAGTAGACGAGAAGCATACGGGCATTTTCGGGGTATCCAACGATTGTATCATCGAGGATTGAGGCGGCAAGCAGAAAGTAGTGGGCTGCGACTTTTCTTTCTTCAAACTTTTCTGAGTAGGGGTTAAACAGGAGTCTTGGGCTCATGCGGCGGTCCCATTGGGAATCAACTACGTTAGAGTTTTTGTTTATGAATTCTACCAGTAACTTGAGCACTTCGTCCGTTGCAGCCATGGCAATTTAACCATATCTCAATATTATGTGGGGGGGAGCTTTAAAACTTCTATCTTCGTGGGCAAGCTGTTGGGAAATGGTTTAATACAAGCTAGAAAATCAAATAATGCAACATCAAACAAGACGAAGCACCTATATAGGCACGACAATTTTTTGGTGATGTCTCCACTCCGTACACAATTCTCTTTTTCTTTTTTTGGAGGCTTCTATCTTGTCTAGTGAAGCCGAGTTTACGGTTTCGGGTTTTAAAAGCCGCAAGCATGAACACCGAGCCGACAAAGGCAAACGACACAATTATCCAGAGGTCCGAGAACCGCCTTATACTTACTGCAAAGAGCGGCGCTTAGGGAAAACCAACGATAATAAACAGACTCCTATTTCTTACTTTTTTCGAGCGTAAGAGAAGAGGAAAGAAAAGAGGAAAAAGGTTCAAACTTGGATTGAATATTTGTGTTTCACTGCTTTGTTAGTTTGGAATTATCAGGTAGCCTTCAAAAATGGGTGGTGTTGGTCCTTGATATGACAATTTCAGAGTTTGCCCCTTAAAATCACCTGTACCTCTTAGGTTATAACTAATTTCTATATATGACATGGCTGGTATTGGAAAACCAATAAACTTTGTATGCCTTGTTCCCTCAAACGTTCCTGTTGTACCCACACCCTCAAACGTCCACACTAGCTGTTCATTCAAATTGCCTTCAGCTGCTGGATCAGGCATTGGTTGACTGAATTTTATCTTGCCAATCCATTCTCTATTCAAGGTTCCTACTAGAAGATCTTGTCCAGGAATGTTCAGAAAGACTGTTCCAGTAGTTATGCCTTCTCTTAATTGCATAATATCATGGTCAACAAATCGATATTCTACTGTTTCTGTAAAAACAATTGTTGCTGTGACACCTTCAATTTTTGTTGCTGGCGCTGCCATTACTGGAACTGCAAGCATAGCCACCATCATGAATACTACGCATATACCTATGATTTTTCTGTTTAACTCAATCACCTCCTTATTATTTAATTTTTATTTGTTTTGCAATAGCTTATATTGACCTTTGACACATATTTTTCTCAATTTAAATGCAACTGATAAGCCATAAATAGGTTAGAGAGATATCAAATTATCTAAAGAACCAAGTTTTAACAAAATCTATGTTAGATTATACATGTAGTCTAATTCCCTGAGTGTTACTTTGAAGCGCGCGCTGACTTGTCCCTTTATTAGGTGTTGAAGTACGTTGGTTAACCTGCTTTCTCTTTTCTGCCAATGTTTTGAGCTGCCTCCCTGGATAGAACCAACTTGCCTTAGTTTCATTCAGTTTTTTACACTGACTGCTTTCTCCTTCAACTTACCTATTTTATAGAACTAAGAAAAAGGGGATGAATCCTTCGTTACACTTTTAACATGTTTTACCAGTATACACCAGTCTCACATACTAGATTTTTGCCCTCTAACACACTAGGGTTCCCGACTCCTGGAAGTAATATCACTCCACTGAAGTCTCCTCTCATCTGAACCCCATTCAAATCTCCGCTATTACCTGTTTTTACTGCGATGCCTGACATTAATATTCCAATAAATGTATCTCCAGCTTTTACTGTCAGAGTGTCATATGTGAAAGTTGGTCCTTGATAGACGTAAAGACCAATTCCTGGCAATTCAAAATTTATGATACCTTCAATAGTTCCTGCAGGATACGTGTCTTTGGTATGTGCTACACCCTTTCCAGTAAAGTCAACTAAATTCATGTTAGAGATTTGTTTTGAAGTCTGAGCGGTTCCATCACCCCAAGGCGTTCCATAAACAATTTGGGTTCCTGTGCCCCCTTTTGTGTGTCGAATGTCGCCAGTATCAAACACCTTGTCAGCTGGACCTGGTGTACCAACCACGCCAATTGTGTAAGTAGATTTTGTATTTCTAGCCAGAGTAGTCCCAATGAGAGGAGTTACCAGGATAGCTACAATCACTAAAGCTAAAGCTATTGCTAAGGCTTTTCTATTTAACTCATTCACCTCCTCTAAAAGAAGTATAATCTTCAAATATAATGATAATTATTTGTTTGTAAAAAGTTTTATGCACTTATTTAATATTATTAATCCACATTTTAATGGCAAAAAATAATTAAACTTGTTAAAAAACCAAAATGCATACTCTTTAAGGAAGCGGAACTACAAGAACCAAATTCCTATTTCCTATTTTATTTAGCGCGTCACTCTAGGGAACGGGTTTGCTGAGACTCTGGCTTTAAGGAGAAAAGAGCAAATGGAGAAGCTCTTTTGAAATACAGCTATTTCGTGAATTGATTACCAGAGCCTACTCAGCCCTTATTTTTTCTCCATTGTTTTTTAAAGGACTAAAAAAGGGGAAAGATGGTTTTTATTTTGTAGACATTCTTAAGGTCGCTTTCTAAGCATCGACAGCACTGATAGAGCGAGGACTATGATGATTAAAACAAATAGGCCTGCTATTGCGGGAACAAAGTATTGATCAGCCATCGATGTTACATTTGCCTGTGTTGGTGCTGGTGTAGGTGATTCGCCTGCATTGAAAGCTATGGATGCTGATGAGCCATAATATGCTCCTGAACCTGCAAACGTTGCTGTCAATGTATATTTTCCAGTGATGTCTGGCGCCCACACATATGAGAAAGTTCCGTCTGTGTTGCTGGTTGTTGTTCCGATGGTTCTAAAGTTGCCGTTTGAATCAAGTACACTTAAAGTTACTTGAACTCCTGTTGCGTTGTCAGGCTTTGGCTGTTGCATGTAGAGATATTCCATCCAAGCAGACATACTTTCATCTGAAATTGCTGGTGTTCCTTTTGCTGGAATACCAAGACATGTTTGTCCTGCAGATTGGTCGGTGACTGTTCCAGTAATGACTACCTGAGTACCCATAGAAACCGCTACATTTGGTGCTGACACTGTGACAGCTGTTAATCCTTGTCCAAAAGAGTAAAGGCGGTTGTCATAAGCATTTGGTTTTAAAAATATTCCGTCTGCAATTGCTGCACTTGCGCCGTTAGAGTCGTCAAAGCTTGAAACACTCCAGACTTCATCGCCTGTTGTAGCATTCAACGCATACACTTTAGCTCCTAGGAACAGTGGTGGACTATATGTGTGTCCTCCTGAAAGGAAGACTTCACCGCCTGCAACCGCCTCAACGTGGACGAGTGGCCAGATTCCGTAGGGAGTCGAGTAACCGCTGGAACCTGTTGAATATTGCCATACCAGGTTGCCGTTTGTAATGTTGTATGCGTGTACTTGTCCTCCAAAGTCACATGCGTATAGCATTCCGTAAGCTACGATTGATGCGTAATTGATGAAGTATGCCCAAGGCGGACTGTTGTAAGGTTCTGAAGTCCAAAGTAGTTTTCCTGTATTTGCGTCGTGTCCTGTCCATACCAAGTTCTCGTGGTCGAATTCAAACCACATTCCTTCTGAAATGCCTTGGGTATCAAGTCTCACATAAGGAACTTCTGTTTCATTCATTGGTCCCCAAAGTAATTCGCCCGTTGCAGCACTGTATCCTGCAATCCATCGCCATCCTGGTTGCCATGTTCCACGATTGTCTGTTAAGGCTGTTGGTGTTGAAACCATAAGGACCACACCCGAACCTACTAGAGTCAAACTTAAGGCGGGGTCGATAGGTTGGTCGTTCATCGTTGTAACAATTGGTTTAGACCATTCTAAGCCTAATGAGAAGGGTATTTGAGCATTCTGCGTCGGTCTCCACTGCCATGCTGCCTGACCGTTGGTTCCATCGATAATGCATTCAGTTGAATTCCACATGTTCAAGGTAGGTGCGTGATACGCGTTGGCGGTGCTGGAGTTAACGTAGTAGCCAATCAGGTTTCCGAAGTCGTCTTCGGTAAGCTTGAATGATGTTCCGTTGACTATGCTTAGTATGTAATTACCTGTCATTGCGTCATACATTCCATAAGTTGTGCCAGTATTTGGTTTCATGGTGGTTTGTGTCGTCCAAAGATATGATAGTCCTCCGAATTGGTTTGGTGAATTGTATTTTAAGACTTGACCGCATAGCAAAGGTTCAGTGGTATTAGCGAACCAGAGTTCTTGACCAGTTCGTAAATCACAAGCTTCCCATCCTGCTGGGTTAGTAGAAGCACCTGGTAATAATTGATAGTATAGTACACCATTAATTATGATTCCGCCGAATTTAGGTTCGTATTGTGATGTTGAATAATATGCACTGCCGAATTGGTCTCCTCCGAATTCTCCTCCGATAATTCCTCCAGGCGCCAGTTCTTTAGTCCAAAGTATGTGTGATGTTGTTGGTGCTGTGGTGTATGGATTGAAGTTTCCGCTTGCGTTGTATTCACCAGTTACTCTGGTAAATCCTACCGGTGCTAGTCCAAGCCAATTTCCGCCAAGTTGGTACCAATCTAAGTTCTCTGCATAAATTGGTCTTTGCCAATATCCTGTTGGTAAGGGTGCTACTGGTTCTGATGGGATTGATGCCTGTTGTACAACTAGTGTAACTTTTTCACTTGTGCTTGGTGCGTAGTAGTCACCAATCATTACGTTATTATTTCCTGAAGGTGGTGGGTTGTCTCCAGCTAATGTCTGTCCTCCGAAAGTAAATTGGAATGTATAGTTTCCAAGTTGGTCAGGTGTGTATGTATCATGTGATCCGCCTGTGTCGTCAGATGTGTATGGTCCCATCTTCTGAGTAGTTCCGTCTGGCTTTGTGACTGTTACTGTAAAGTTGCCCCATCTGTCACCATAAACTGTTGCTGCTGTTGGAGGTGCTTTATCTATCCAGAAATTAACGAATGCTTCTTGCCCAACTCCGATTGGATTAGGCATAACGCTAAGATACGCCCATGTTGGCACTGTTATTGGTGGCGTATGTGCATTAGCAAAAAAAGTCGTCATTGACGCCATTGACGTTATCATTATGGTTGCAATCAAAAAAGCCATAGTTTTATTTTTTAAATTTTGCATTTTGTTTTTCTTCTCCTTTAATTTAGGTCAAGAAGTTCCTTTCCTTTAATTTAGACTAAAAAATATGAAAATTAGCTTCTTGCCAAATTCCTCTTATGTCTACTTCTTGCTTAAATAACTTTGCAATATACGCCAAAACATCGTACAAAATTAAAATATACACCATATTTTGGGATAATAATGCAAAACCTTAAGTGTTAACCCATATTCAATCCAACCAACCAAGGCCAATAAGCTTTCTTGCATCTTATCAAATAATTATCTACTTCCATTTGTCTGAATCAATTCGTTAGTTTTTTTGATTCAACCGCATAATCTTAATCTTATACGGCGCATAGTCAACGTGGTGGAAAGCACATGAAAAAGGAAGAGGCAACAGTTTTATTAAATGAATTAGGATCTAACAATCTTGTCAATCCCCAATTAGTTCTTATTGAACACAATGAACCAGAAGGATATCAATTACAGATTAGAGGCGATTATGACCGTTTCGCAATTGCACAATTTGTAAGAAAAAGAGCACTGTCATGCAAAATGACCCACAACTACTTGACTGTTTCAAAGCCATAGATTTTTTTAAATTAATTTTTAATCCACCCTTTTAGTTATGGATAACTTCCTAACGGTAAATTCAGGGAAAAGGACACATCAACTATTACTATGATCAATTAGTTCTTGGTGTCTTTTCATTTGAAATGGGCAAAAATGTCTCAATTCTCTTGTTGGGACTTTGATTTTTCTTTTGGACCTCTTTGGGTCTATGTTTGAAGTCAGTTTTATGTGTTAAGCTATTTACTTTAGATTTTTTCGGCGCTATTTCTTTTCTACCTCTAAAAAATTTTTGATTCGAAGAACTTGGTTTACTTAAAAAAACAAGCTTAAGGTTCTCTTCAAAGCTTTCGTAGTTGCAGATTCGAGATTTCCGCAAAAATCTAAAAAAAGAAAAAAAGAAGTTAGTGGCGATAGTATTAACGATTTTCTATTATGTTACTATGTATGGTCGCATCATCTCGTTATCTTCGTGGTCGATGATGTGGCAGTGCCAAACGTAACCTGGGCCTTCTGTTGGATCAAATGGGTAGTTAGCAGTTCCGTCGATGGGTGCAAATCGTACTCGTATTATGGTTATTTCGCCAGGATTCATCTGTATTGTGTCTTTCCAGGCATGTTCGTTCGGAGCAGGTCTAACAAATGAGTTAGGATCATAGTAGCCATCTATTGGTAGCTCATTTGGTGTGGTCATGTATGGCGGTTCAATATTGTCATTCGCGGCTATCCAATCTGCTGCGTATGTATCTGGATCTGTAAGTGTGTAGCGTCCAACAAGTTGGAATTGTGTCAAATGCAAATGTATCGGGTGTGTGTCACCAGTCAAATTGACTATTACCCACTCTTCGGTTGTGCCTTTCTGCGGATCCTCTGAGATAGGTGCAGCCCATTTCTGACCGTTAACAAGCACTTCTAATGGTCCGCCTGGACCCTGGACTTCCCATAGGGTCATGGTTCTTGTGTTTGTTGGCTCAGGTAGTGTTGGCCAATCACCTTTAAGGTCTTTGTTGAGGAGTTGTGGTAGTTTTATCGATTTATGAACAACTTTTCCTGAAACGGTGAATTGCATTATTTGTGCTGTGTTAGCATCAACGGGATCTCCGTCTGGGAATGGCGCGTTAGCAATGTTTCGTACTAAGACTTTGGTTCCTGCTGCTAGTCCTGAGAAGTCAACAAGTATGTCTGCGCGTTCACCGGGCGCTATTGTTAGCGAACTCATGGTCACTGGTGATTGCATGTATCCACCGTCTGTTCCTATCTGAGTAAAGTCTAAGGATTCTCCGTCGAGATCTTCATCAGGGTTGACCACAAAGCTGAGTGTGTAGAATCTGGCGTTTGAGCCGTCGAGAAGTCTGAAGCGGTATATGCCTTGGTCGACGTTCATGTTTGGCCAAACTAAGCCATTTACCATGATTGTGTCGCCGAAGAATTCAGGTGACCAATATGGATGTACGTCTGGGTTAGTTGCTTCATCTGCTGGGAAGTAGAATGAGCCGTCTGATAGGAAAGTTCGGTCTTGAATTGCAATAGGCATTTCGAATGTTGAAGCGTCTAGTTTGTGACCTAGCGCGTCTGCGTTGTCTCTTAGTAGATAGTATCCGGCTAGACCTGAAATGACATTTATTCTGGTTAGGCCTAGTGCGTGGTCATGATACCACAGTGTGGTGGCTGGTTGTTCGTTAGGATAGTAATAGACCGCCGCATTAGAGGCTGTGTCGTATAAACTATTGTAGGTTTGGCCTTGTATTCCGCTATTAGTCCACCAAGCAGTTGGACCTCCATCATATAGTGATGAAACTTCTCCGCCATGAAGGTGCGGAACTAATGGAACTGGTGTTTGAGCGTTTAACATTGCACCACTCATGGTGTTGTAGAAGATGCCGGGGTACGTTGCTGGGAATGAATCCCACATTCGCATTGTTCCGAGAACTGGGTTAGTCGGGTCTGCCCAGTGTAGTGTTGGATCGATAGGGAACATATACTGTGTATTTATTTTGTTTATCCATTTTACAATTGACGGTATTCCTCTAGTTGCTTCAAAAGATGGACCTGGCGAGTTGAGAACATAGCCTAATGGTTTTCCAGTTATAGCATCATGCGCTTGACCGCCATAGCCCCAGACACTTGTTGTTCCAAAGCCAGTGGGATCCCCGTTTTCGTCAACGGTTGGCAGTACTTGTTGAGTTGATTCATCCATAGTGACTTCGTAATACTGAGCTACCCCTGTTCCTTCAGGATTAGGGATATTTTTAGGAGTATAGACTGGTGGTGGTCCTGTTAGCTGGTTTACAAATTTGGGTATTGTGTCTGGATCTAGTAGGATGGGGTCGTCAGCGGAAACCGGTGTGAACATGGCAAAAGAACTAAGCGCCATTATTGCGACAAGCAAAGCGGCAGTTAAAACATTCTTTCTTTTTATTAATAGATTTATATTCAAAATGTTTTCTCCTTATTTTATTACAGAGTTATAGTAATATTTATTGAAATGTGACTGTGTTTTGACTGCTACAAGTTAGCGATAGGCATTCAGGGTATGCTATCTTTTCACGTTTCAGCCTCTACCGCAAAAACAGAGTCCTATTGAGCAAAAGGGTCAAACAGTCACCTATACAATCACCGTTAAAGATTCTGCAGGAACTACTTTCAAAAGTAATCAAGTACAAATAATATACAAATGAGTCGATTTATTGTTCTACAGCTTTTATTAAGCTTAATGAGCCGCATTTTGCCTGCGCTCTAGACAAGAATACAAGGACAATACCATATCAAAAACGGATTATCAAGTATATCAGAAACCATCCAAACGGTTCTGTAAAGTCTTCGGTTATTTCTTTTCCATGTAAACTTTCGGTTAAGGGGTGCTTTGACAGTTTATCGACTGAGTGTTACTTGCAATGGATGGGGCGAACCGTACCCCTTAACGGGGCTGGCTATCTGAGTTCTAAGAATTAACCAAAGCTTAAGAGTGCTATCAGTAGACAACAGTTAACGGTGAATAAAATGGAACTGGGAAAGGAACTAGAAGAGTATGTTCGTTCTGTATGCACTAACATTCAAAATGGGATAACAGACGGGCTGATGCTTGATGGTGCGATAGAGTTTGAGTTAGCAATTGTAAACAAAAAAGAGGTTGGCGGGGGTTTGAAGCTATTTGTTTTGGATGCAAAAGGTGACTACAGTAAAGAGGAAATCAGTAAAATCAAGTTCAAAATCGCTAAAAAACCTCTACCCCCGAAAATGGGGGGTGGGTCTGCGCCGAGTTTGTTCGATAGATAATTCTTTTCTTCTATTTTTCTAATTTAGTGTCCATGAAGTCAATTTTCTGAGAAGCATTCCGTATTAGGGTTATCCACTTGTTTTTGCCTTCAATTGTTGTTCCACATGCTTCGCTTGGAGTTTTGCCGTCTAAGGCTTCATGCGGTCAAAGAAAGCGTATGTTTAGAAAAAGCAGATCAACCGAAGGAAAACAAATAGACAATTGTTTAGATTGACGACTGCTATGGGAATTTAATCTTAAACGATTCAAGCGGTAACATGGCAACATGGCAGGAAAAGAGAAAATGAAGTCAAAAGTCAGTAAAAAGAAACTTGTAACTGCTAAAGTTTTAAGGATTGAATTAGAATTAGCCAACAGTGCCCTTCTAAATGAACAGCTCTACAAGGATTTAGGCGCTTTTAAGGAACATAAGAAACTTCAAAAACAAATCCATGACCGCCAAAGCTGGAAAGGGTATGTTCGATAATGTCAAATTCCTACATAATGAGGCAAGCAACTTTAACACGCTGTAAACATTTTTCTCGCTCATGATTAGCCCGACCATTTAGTATTTTTCTTTTGTAGGAGCGATGCCAGTGAGGTATTCGTTTTTTTTCCTACGTTTTTTCTGTACCAAAAAATGATAAAAAAAAAGAAATATGGGTGTTGTTTTAGGCTCTTTCTTTAATCCATTCAAGTTGGTTGTTCAATGGCAGCTTGCTGAAGTTTTCGAGCGATAGGCAGACAAAGCAGTTTTCTGGTACGTTAAATTGTTTGGCTACTGCGTCGAGGGCTTTTTCTGAGAGTGGTGTCAACTTTATGTTTTTCATTTCAACATAGGGTTTTGAGGCTTGAGAGTTGTTTTTGCAGTCCCTTTTTTAGAGAAATTAAGAATTGCTTTTGTCGCCAGTGCCCACCTGCCAATTAGTCATATATTTAATCTCAAACAATATTGACTTTATTGGACAATATTAAATTAAATAACTTTTGTTTTTTGTCCAATAAAATTAAATGGAGAAAAAGGAAAAATGAAAAAAAATAAAACAATACAAACAGCAATCACTTTGTTTCTAATATTAAGCATAACTGCTACACTGATAATTTTGCCAATCCCCGTTAAGGGTGCAACAACTTACAACTATCAAACCTTCGCCTATCTCTCTATTCGACCAAACCCTATAGGCGTCAACCAAACCTTATTGATTAACTTTTGGATAACACCGCCCATGCCACAACCAGGCATTCTGGCACATGGCTACACAGTTGAAATCACACATCCTGACGGAACCAAAGAAACTCTCGGACCGTTTACTAGCATACAAGCAGACACATCGATGTGGACCGAGTGGACACCCAAGACAGTTGGGACATATCAATTGAAAGTCATTTATCCTGGAGAAACAGTTCCCCCAGGAACACCATACCAAAGCACCGTAATAACATCTGCATATTCAAGCAAAACAGTGGACACCTACGTTTTTGCTCCTGCTGAAAGTCCAGCAACAGAACTCGTCGTACAGCAAGAACCTATCCCTGGATATCAACCAACTCCGCTCCCGACAGAATATTGGCAACGCCCAGTATCAATCGAAAACCGAGAATGGGCATCACTTATGGGTGACTGGGTAATGAGCAGCAACAGCCCTAATAGCGCATACTATCAGCCATACGGCGGAGGACCAGAATCTTCACACATCCTGTGGGTTAAAACCACTGGCAAAGGCGGCATAGTCGGCGACGTCTACGCAGACAGCGTATACAGCGGCGACCCATCAGGAACACGCGTTTATCAGTACATGCAACTCGCTATCGCCGGAATGGGTTACTACAGCGCACCCGACGGAGTACACTGTGTAAACTTACGTACTGGAGAAGAATTATGGGTTAAAAAAGACATAACCCTATCCATTGCAATCTCTGAAAACTATCTAGTTCGCGCCCAAGGTCCACCAGTCGATTCCTACAACGCATACTTAATGCAACTCGGCTCAACACTTCGCAAATGGGACGCATACACTGGAGAATTAATAGTTGAGGTACCCGGCATGTCAGGAACTTATGACCCAACACCCTACGACGCAGGCGACTGGGGTGTGCGAACATACGTCTACAGCACACAGACAATAGCTGGTCAAAGATACTTAATTAAATGGACCCCACAAGGCAACAGCAACAACTTCACAAGCAGAATCGTATACAACGTCACCTATCCGCTTAACGGTATCACTGGAATTAGCGACGGTAAAGGCTTCTACTTTGGCGTAGCATTTTCAACTGTTGCCCCTTCCGGAGCCTTTGACATCGAAACAGGTCAAATACTCTGGATGAAAAACTACACTACCAACGAAGCACAGTTCTCAAGCGCAGGAGTTCTCACTGAAGACGGAATTTACGTCTATCCGAAATATTACGGCGACCCCAATCAGCAAGGATTAAGACCACTGATGGCTATCGACATATCAAACGGAAACATTCTGTACGATTCCACTGTTACTACATATCCATGGGGAAGCTTCTGGAGCTATTCTAAAGCAGCAGCTTACGGCATGGTCTACTATCCAACCTACACAGGATATGTATGGGCATTCAATGCAATAACAGGTCAAGTAGTCTGGAAAGGCGGGTATAATTCAGTTGGATATGAAACGCCTTATGGCTATCAACCATTCTTCTCCTCGATTGCAGTTGCGGGCGGAAAAGTCTATGCTGGCAACGACGAGCACAGTGAACAATCACCGTATTATCAAGGAAAGAGAATGTGGTGTCTTGATGCTTACACGGGAGAAACAATATGGAACATAAGTTTCTGGTCACCGGGCTTCAACATGCAAGGACTCATAGCAGACGGGTTGCTGGTAGCCACCAACTTCTATGACGGTCGCCAATACGCATTCGGTAAAGGCCAAAGCGCAACTACAATTGCAGCATCACCTGAAGTTACCCTCAAAGGATCTAGCGTGCTGATAACGGGTACTGTAAATGATGTTTCCCCAAGCGCCAAAGACGACCGAGCAGTAGCATTGTATCCAAAGGGTGTTCCATGTGTTTCTGAAGAGAGCCAAAGTGCATTCATGGAATATGTCTACATGCAAAAAGAAAAGCCAATGAACACAACCGGTGTCGTCGTAACGTTAAGCGTTCTTGACTCCAATGGCAATTACAGAGACATAGGCACTGTAAACACTAACGCTGACGGGTTCTACAGCTTAAATTGGACCCCTGACATCGATGGAACATACACTGTCTATGCTTCGTTTGCTGGCAGCAATTCCTATTGGCCATCACAAGCAGTCGCAGCTTTCGCTGTTGACCCAACATCGCAAACTCCGACACCAACAGCCGTTCCAAATCAATCAACGGTGGATCAGTACTTCTTACCAGCTGTGATAGGCATAGTGCTCGTAATCATCGCATGCTTTGCAATAACGATTCTAATCCTTAGAAAACGACCTTAAAATCTAACTCCCTTTTTTTCTTTGAACAAAGTTACTCTTTCTCGCGCTTTTTGCCTAATTCTACTAAGCGTTTAACTTTTTGCCCTCCACGTTGACCTGCTTCTTCTAAGCTGACTTTGCCTTGGGCTTCTTTGGAGCCTTCATGCTGCTTGGCCCGCTTGGCGCCACCTTTACTGCCGATTTCGCTGAAGAACTCTGATCCATGATTTTTAGAAACTGTTTTGCCGCCTTTACGCCCTATCCCTTCGTAGAACTCGCGCCCATGGGTTGACGCGGTTTTTCTTCCGCCCAACCTTCCTGCTTCGGCAACGGTAATAGGTTTTTTATCCACACATTTCCCCTATTATCTTAGCAACCGCTTGCTTAAAAGCTTGAATATGTGAAACACCAAATGGCTTAAACTTAGGACTTATTGCAGTTTAAGGGTATAAACCTAATCAGTTCGAAACAAAAAGTCTTAATTCTGCATTGAGTAGAATATCAATTAGGCTGAAATTATGAACAAAATCTATCTGTTATTAGTCATAGATGACAATAGGGACATCGACCTTGAAGAATATTCCAAAACAGGGCATGTGCATCAACTCAAAGGTCACGTAGAAGATTGGATACTGAATGAGGAAATAGGAATTGATACTATTAGCGGTTTCAAATTGACTGAAGAAGAAGCTAAACGTTGGGCAATGGAAAGATGCAAACTTGGCGAAGAATTACCCGACAAAGAAGTTTCTGAAAAAATCGTTCCCTTTGAAAAACTAATCTACGTTGACCACAGAACTGTTCTGGTAGACCCTGACAGATGGGAAAAACACGTTGCGTTCAAAGGATATAGACGAGAAGATTTGGAACTGCCTGTTTTTGGCTATATAGAACTGCTTGAAAGACCAGAAAAATAATAACATAATAATAGAACATGCTCTCTTTTTCTTTATTGTCTTAAGTAAGCTTATGAGTTCTTGAGTTTGTATCTTTTCTTCAAATTGTTTAGAAATATCTAGGCTTATGAAAATGATGAGAATATTACTCTCGCAAAAACGATAAATCTCTTTAACAATGTTCAAAAAAAAATTGCACAATAGTTTATGATTGGAAAAAACGAATATTTTTTTGTACTTAGTCTAATTAAAGAAGGAATTCACAGATCATAATTATTTGACTCTCGGATCTTTCAGAATTTTTGAGATTTCTTACTCTCCAAACTTCTTGAACTTCATTTTTAAAGTCTGAGTATTATTAGATACCCTAAAAACAAGAGCTTTAATAGTTCTTAGAACAAAAGGATAGAAATAGTGAAGGTTCTACACTTGAACAAGTTATTTGTGGTGACTGAGGTTTTTTGTGTAATTTTTGTTTTTAGCTTAGTTTTTGTTCCATTTGCGAGCTCTGACTGGATAATGTTCCACTCCGACTTGTCCCGTGACGGTGTCGGCACTGGCAATCCAGTACTTAAATCCACACTACTTTGGAAATATCCCTCTTTCTCCGATGGTAATGGCCAAGTGTATTCATCTCCTGCGATAGTCAACGGTGTGATTTACATAGGAGCGGATTACTTGAAGGGCATTAGTAGATATAATATTATATATTTTGGGAGTGTTTGTGCTTTGAACGCTGCAAACGGAGAACAGCTTTGGAATTACACAATTGGACCAGTTGGCAGATCTTCTCCTGCAGTGGTTGGCGGCGTCGTTTACATAGGATCCATGGATCGGAACGTTTATGCTTTGAACGCTGCAAACGGTAACCAACTCTGGAATTACACAACCGGCGGCCCCCTCTATTCATCTCCTGCTGTTGCCAACGGCATTGTTTACATAGGTTGTACAGATGGGTATGTTTATGCTTTAAATGCGGCAACTGGAATCAAACTGTGGGTTTCTCCAGCGGGACCCATAAGTTCAGGTACTAATCCCTATCCGGAAACCATGGTTTATTCGTCTCCTGCGGTTGTCAACGGCGTAGTCTACATAGGAGCAGCAACATTCACCGATGGATCAGGAGCACACACTTATGGTGGTGTTTATGCTTTGAACGCCGCAAACGGCAACAAGATATGGAACTATACCACCAGCAGCTATATTCACTCGTCTCCTGCAGTCGTTGGCGGCGTCGTATACATTTGTTCTATGGACGGCCAAGTTTATTCTCTAAATGCTGCTACTGGAATAAAACTTTGGAACTACAAGTTACCCATAGTAGGCGGCGTGATCGAATCTTCGCCTGCTGTTGCAAATGGCATAGTATATGTAGGCGCCAATGACGGCAACGTTTATGCATTAAACTCTAATACCGGCTATCAACTATGGAAATACACTACTGAACCTACTTCCCAGATTCGTTGGTCATCTCCTGCAATCGTAGGCGGCGTAGTCTACATAGGATATGGGTTTAATGCAACGCCACAAACCATAAACGGCAGCATTTGCGCTTTGGATGCTTATACCGGAGCAAAACTCTGGAATTACACAACGAACGGCACTATTGATTCTTCTCCTGCCATTTCCAACGGCATTGTCTACATAGGTTCCACAGATGGAAACGTTTATGCTTTTGGTACTTCTCCAACTCCTACTTCCACTCCAAGTCCAACACCTACATCAATTCCTTCGCCAACTCCAACACCAACCCCAAAACCATCTCCATCGCCTACTCCATCTTCGTCCCCAACACCCACTTCAACTCCTACATCGACTCCAACCCCGACTCCTACCCCCAGTCCAACCCCCTCTCCAACTTCAAACCCAACACCCACCTCTACACCAACAACAAATCCAACGCCAACTCCAACACCAACATCAACGCCGACTGAGACCCCAAAGCCAACGCCTTCCCCAACAGCTGAACCTACCTCGACAGCCAGCACAACACAAACGCTAACCCCAACACCAATCCCAACTCTGACATCAACTCCAACCTCCACCCAAGCTCCTTCTCAGACTCAAACAACCTCAACTCCTACTTCAAATCCGATCGTTACGCCCACACCAACCCCAACGCAAACCGCGGAAACTGAATCTGGAATACCCCTCATGTACGTGGGCGTGGCAGTAGCAGTTATCGCAGTAGCCACAATCGGAATCTTGCTTGGACTTCCCATTCTTCGTAAACGAAAAAGGCTCATTGAGGAGTAATGCTAACCGCTCATTCTTTTTGCTTGCAGCATATTTGCTAGAAAGGAAAATAACAGTAGTCACAAAAAGAATACTCTTATCGACACGCCAAATAGACTTCAATAGAAAGTTGTTCATTTGTATTTATTTGGTTGACCTGATCATTCGTTGATAGATGTAGATAAAGTAGATTAGGGCAAAAGCTGTGAGCGCTATTTCAGCAGAGAGTATTGCAGGATTTTTCTCCACGGCCTTAAAATAACCTTGATAGAGTATGCTTGAGAACGCTAATATTTGGAGGAATATTGCGCCGCCTACACAGCTTAAGCCTAACCCATGAAAGACGAAATGGATTCTTCGGTTAAAGTTTGAAACAGCCCTCACTAGTGGTCCTGATGCACTTCGTTTTTTTGAGGCTTATGCTTTATGAATCCACAGTCCATAAGTCAGCTAACTAAATCATGTACGAGCATTATTCTTTACCATTTCTTTACCTTAACCTAATTTTTGCGCCCTGCCAATAATATCATGTCCGCCAGAAACAATAACACTAATAATATTATTACTTCAGCTAAGATTTCAAAACGTCCGTTGCCTGAGTACGCGCGAATGCTCAACGTTTTCACATAAACAACAAAAGCTGTTAAGATTACAGTCAACAAAAACCTTTTTTTCATATTCAAAAAGGGTCTTCTCATGATGGTTTGTTCTTCAGTTTCTTATTTGTTTTGTGCAAGTCATGAATGTGGATATTCAACTATTAGCTTCGATTTAGCGGTTCACAACGCGCTCATTATTTAAGTCTAACTATTTTAAGATAAAATTTATTAGTTTTATGACATCCTCTAAATATGAGGTGATTTCTTGGTTTTAACGAAAATAGATGAATATGAAGTTATGTACTCCGCAAACCAGTTTCCACCGCGCATTTGGCTAAAGGCTGGAGGCAAATATATTGGCACTCAATTAGTCTTCAAGGCAAACGGTACAGCTTTGCCTCAGGATACTCAAACATCAATATACTATCATCTGGATGATTTTCAGAATGTTATTGATATTCTAAGAAACGAAAAACCAGTTTATCTGCTTTGGGTGGGCACAGGCTCGGGTAATGAGAACGGCATAAAGACAACTGCGGAAATAGTTGGTGAAGCAGAAAAATAGCGCGCTGCCTTGTCCCGATATTAAGTGTTAAAGTAAGTTGTGAGACTGCTTTATCATATCTTCCAACGCGCGCGCACCTCTTTCCGGGTCTTTTCCCTTTTTCTTTTTTAGAAATCAGAATAGATTCCATGCTTTCTTGAGTCAAAATCTTTGCTTAAAACTCTTCTTTTGGGATTTTGGATTCATAAATCTAATTAAAAGAATATTACCACTAAATTATTGTTGAATACCTGTTGAGACACCGCAATTTTATTTCTGTCTTAATAATTATAGTCTTTGCTATCTTTTTAGGGTCAATCGTAATTGTAAATTACAATGTGGTCGCGGATATTGGAGGCTTACAAAACGCGAATGCTGAATCTATGTCAACTGTTTTAATGAGTAACGTAGAACAACTACGCATTGTGGAACTTCGATTTATTGATGGAAACGCTAATGACACCGTAAAAGCATTAGTTGAAAACACGGGTCCTATGAATGCAAGAATTGTTATGGGGTCTGTTAATGGTGTCAATTCCACCTTTTTCGATTCTGAACCAACATTTATTGCAGGATATTATTACGGTCTTGTAACTTTAGGATTAAGTCCCAAAACCCTTGTAGACGGCGGTAATTGTTCGGTCTCGTTAATTACTTCTAGAGGCAATACAATGCTGATGATTTCAACATATAATTCAACGCTTAGTTCTCAACAGAAATATTTGATGGATGATCCGTTTCCAACACCTAATCCCCCTATTAATGGCCTTAAACAATCGAACATTGCAAATGATCGGTGGAATTATCAGCTGAATATGCTTGTGAATTCATTAGTTTATGTTGCCATAGCTGTTTTGGTAAGTGCATCTGTATCCGTTTATTTGAAGAAACATAGAAGTGCATTTGCGACTGAATTTGCCCTGTTAGGTGTAGCATTTATTTTGGTTACTCTGTGGTTTCCGACTTCTCTAATAGCAAATGTTTTAACATTTGCGGAAGGACTTAAATCGTTGGTTTATTTTTCTGGGCATTCTTGTTTTCATAGCATCGTTTGGTTTAATCCATATTGCCCAACTATTGAAAGCTAAACAAAAAGAAAGGTTTACTTTTTTCGCGTTACTCTTGCCACATCTCGTAATCGTTTCGTTTCTTTTGGGGATTTTCATAATAGAAATTTCACAACCAATGTCATTTCTTTAAACTCTATTGTGCTTATTGCTTAGCGTTACGTTCTCTTTTGTTAAAAATTAGCGCCCGCTCTTTCCTATCTTTTATGGGTCCCGTTTTAGGGGGCTATAACCTTGGCGGGGTTAAAGAGATTTCGTTATTGAATCTTTCAAAGGCGCGCGTTGTCCAACACAGGATTACTTTTCTTTGAATTTTGGTGACCTATTATATCCAATTTTTGGATTATTTGACTTATACTTGAGAATTAATTCAACTTCTTTTTTGTTTACTTCCTTATCTGTTGCATCATCGGATTGCCAAATAATTTCCCTTCTTATTGTAAAATCCTTTTTTTGTTCGTCAGTAAAATCTGACTCCAAAAGCTTGCTGTTTGGACTGCCAAAATATCTGATAGTGTTTGTTAAATCTTTACCTCTAATCTCCAATTTGTATCTCCCGCATAAATCCCTTTTTCTTTTGTTGCAGGCTTCTATCTTGTCTAGCGAAGCCGAGTTTACAGTTTTGGGTTTTAAATCGCTTAGAGGAATTGACTTGACACAACAAGAAAAACAAAGATTTAAAACAGAGTGGCATAGTCAACAATTCAGGTTCAACTTTAGTAACTACAATTTTAAAAAAGAATTGAATGAATCATCTCAAAAAAGTCGCAAAGAAATTCGAGACCTACTAAGAGAATATAGCGAAGAAAAAGAAGAATAATATAAATTTAGTTGATCTTAACACTCTGTTTAACCTTCTTTTCGCTTTTATTACTGACAAAATAGTGTTCAGATAAAGCGCCAGTGGGTACTCTCAAAAGTTTTATTAATTGACCGTTTCATATTAGAAAAGTGGCAAGGGAATATTTTTCGAAAGTGCCTTGCTAATAACTTAAGGAAGAAAATAAATGCAAAATATAAATAAAAAAATTTTAACAACTGCGCTAATAATAGTGATGACTGCAAGTACATTAATTCTAATGATACCGACTACTAACGCGCACACCCCGGCATGGGAAGTTCCTAGCTGGACACTTCTATCGGTGGGACCAAGCCCTATAGGCGTTGGTCAAATAATACGCGTTGATATGTGGACACGACCAAGTCCCCCAACTGGCGCTGACAACGACGTATACAGCTTTATGGTTGTTGTTATGAAACCTGACGGAACAAACGAAACAATTGGACCCTTCAAGTCTGATGTCGGAGGGAATGCTGCGGCTAACTACATTCCTACTGAAGCAGGCATTTACACTTTCGTGGCGAAATTTCAAGGGATAACTCTTACGGGTCTTCCTGCAAGTTCGGCTAATCCATCTTCTGTCGGAGACATCATATTACCAAGCAACAGTAATCCGATAAACGTCACAGTTCAATCAGACCCGATACCAACATGGCAAGAACCTGCACTTCCAACGGCATATTGGCAAGTCCCAATAAACCAAAACAACAGAAACTGGTACTCAATAGCATCGAACTGGTTAGGTTTCAACAGTGCAGCGCAAACTAGCCACTGGGAAATAGACAACAATGCTCTAGACCTTCCTCGCCTTACTTCCACAAGTCAAGTTCCCGGGAGCCCGCACATAATGTGGACACGCCCTCTTTGGGCTGGAGGCATAATGGACGCACGACTTGGAACAAACGGATATGCATCAATACTCTACGAGGGACTTAAGCTATACCCGCCAATAATCCTCAATGGAAGACTCATCTACTCCAATTATGACACAGCTGGATCAATCGCCGGTTGGTACGTCGTTGACCTATATACAGGTGAGACGATAAATTTCTTTAACACCACAAGAACAGCAACGATAACTGGTGCTGGCCCATATGCTGAGCAACCAGATTTTGCTTCAATATACGAATATGACTCAGCTAACCAGCACGGCGGTTTCCCCTACGTGTGGATAACCAGAGGCGTCACATTGCCATCCGGTTACACAAGCAGATCAGGCACTCAAACTTGGGAAATGCTTGATGGATACACTTACAGCCCGGTAGCCATAATAGCCAACGTGTCAGCCACCGGATTTCCAGCATACGGCAATGACGGAAGCATACTAAGATATGGTCTTACTAAGATAGGCGGAGTACAGTACTTGCAATGTTGGAACACATCTCAAATCGAAACAATGGGCATAACACCAAATGTTGCACAAGGTAATCAGCTATACGGCAACTACTATCCTGAACAGAATTTCGTGAAAAACGGAGATACAGGCTGGTCGATCAACGTATCAATACCGTCGGCAGTGACAGGAACCATTCTCGATATTGAACCAGATCAGTACGTGGTAGGAGGCGTTGGAGGAATACACAACTCCACAACCATCGTAAAAGGCAACTTATGGGCTTTAAGCGTGAAGCAAGAAGATGCTGGAAGACTGTTGTGGAACATATCCTTTACCCCGCCAGAAACAGTAATGCCTAACGTAGTTGCGGATGTACTCGGTGGCGTATTTACAGACCAATTCGGTACGTACGCAAGCAATAATGGATTGGTTAAACATCGCTATCAAGTGGGACTAGATGGCATAGATTTAGCAAACGGCGTCTTCACCTTCGCTGAAGGACTGACTTTAAAACGCTGGGGTTACAGCCTTGAAACAGGAGAAATGCTTTGGGGACCAACTGAGCCTGAATCAGCATTTAACTACTTTGACTCAATGCCAAACGTCTTCTATGAAGGCATGCTCATAAGCTGGGGCTACAGTGGAGTAGTAACTGCATACAACGTAACAACTGGAAAAACCTTATGGACATACACTGATAAAGCCGGCGGCGCAGACACAAGTTTCTATGGCAACAACCCGATGAACTTGGAATTTACTGCAGATGGAAAACTTGTCTTTGATTCAAGCGACCATTCACCTAATTCACCACTAGAACAAGGATACTACCTAGTTTGCCTCAACTCATCAAACGGAGCGGAACTATGGAGACTTCTCAATTGGGGAACTGCGCGTGAAGCAATTGGAGAAAGCGGCGTATGGGATGCCGTCGTCGCAGACGGCTATATCACAGCCTTCAACGCATACGACGCGCAAATATACTGCATAGGCAAAGGACCAAGCAAGACAACTGTTACTGCACCACGCATAGGAGCAACCACTACCACTCCAGTAACAATAACAGGCACAGTCATGGACATTTCTGCCGGTTCGCAACAAAATGCGGTTGCAGCAAACTTCCCAAATGGCTTACCAGCAGTATCTGACGAAAGCCAGCAGGCGTTTATGGAGGCTGTCTATGAGCAGCAGTCGATGCCAAACAACATTACAGGCGTTCTGGTCACACTATCGGTCATAGACTCTAACGGCAACTATAGATCAATCGGAACGGCAACGACGAACGCTTTAGGCGACTATTCTTTCACTTGGACACCCGACATATCCGGATCATTCACCGTCTACGCGACTTTTGCAGGCTCCAACTCGTACTTCGGTTCTTCAGCATCTACTGCATTCTATGCAAGTGAAACACCTGCAATAATACCAACACCAACCACAGGATCGCCGTCCGTAGCTGATCAATACTTTATCCCCGCAGTCGCTGCAATAATCGTTGTTATAATTGTAGTCGGTGCAATTCTTGGGCTACTGCTATTTAGGAAAAAACCATAAAAACCAAAACAACTTTCCCTTTTCTTTTTTTAATACACATTAAAGTGCACGATAATTTTTTGGTGATGTCTCCACTCCGTACACAACTCTCTTTTTCTTTTTTTGGAGGCTTCTTTAGTTGACTGGTGAAGCCGAGTTTACGGTTTCAGGTTTTAAAAGTCGTAAGCGTGAACACCGCGCCCGACAAAGGCAAACGACACAATTATCCTGAGCAGCGAGCAGCGCCTTACACCTACTGCAAAAAACGGCGCTTAGGGAAACCGAAGGATGGCAGAGGTTACGAATTACCTTTGAGTGCTTTTTCACATAAGATTTAGTTGAAGCTATTTTTTTATTGCTAAAATCTAAATATCAAAAGCACCATATAGCAATCGAGGGCTGTCTTTGGCTAATACGCTATCTAAGAGCGATGCTAACACAGAAAAAAGAAATTTATCAACTAAAGAAATTGAAGACTTGGCAATTAACTATGTTATGAACTTTTTGAAGAGTAAGGGAGAAAAACCAGAAAGACAGAAACATGGAGCTGATATTATTTCTAAGGGTAAGTATATCGATGTTAAAGGTTGCTTGAAAAGAGAAACTAACATACGAATGACAGAACAAGCATTGAAGTCTATTCGTGACGCTGGTAAGTTGAAACAGGGTTCTTTCTTTATCTACAATGTTTATGATATGTTATCTGAACCTAAATTAAGGATATTTGATTACAACATTTTTGAAGCAAACAAACTGCCAGAAACAAGATGGCTCATTCAACCTAACAAAATAAAAGAGAAAATAGAACCCATTCAATTGAAAAAGATTAGTTAACAAAGCGACGCGCTGTTGTGACCCATATAACTGCTGAAAACCTTTCTTATATTTTTTAGTCAGATAGGTCTTTTAAACAAAATTGAACAATAGTTAAAACAAGTTAAGTCTCATTTAGATGCACAGAGGAATTAGGTTATGGGGCGCTGTGAAGTCTGTGGAAAATACGTTGAGATGCCATTTAAGTGTGCTTATTGTGGCAGTTATTTCTGTGCTCACCATCGCATTCCTGAAAGCCACAATTGTAAAAGAAAACCTTTCGCTTCCCCAAATTACATTCTCTCCCGAAATTTTTCTCACTATGGAGAAGTTGTACCGAGACCGACAACTAAATTTAGAAACGGAAAAAAAAGTAACAAAAAAGCCCTCGCTGCTATCCTCATAGCAGTTGTCTTAATAGCTTCAGTAGCCTTGTTAGTCTCTATAGTTAAGCTCCCTTTCTTCACCACTGATACAAGTAATACAATTTTATCTTCGTCAACTCCAAATCCTACCCCAACTCCATATACAAATCCATTTGTCACATCAACGCCTATACCGCAAGCTCAACTACAAGCCGATTCCGACCTTGCCAACTATGCCCTTTTTTTGATTAATACTGATAGGCAAGCAAATGGGCTACAAAATGTGACATTAAGCAGCATTAACTCAGGTCAAAATCATGCAAATGAAATGCTAAAAAATGTTTACTTTAGCCATTGGGATATGAACGGTTACAAACCCTATATGCGATACACGCTAGCAGGTGGTAAAGGGGCAGTTGCGGAAAACTGCGCTGCTATATTAGGATATTATTCCAGCCTCAAACAAGCTCTGAAGGATATGGAAAATAGTATGATGTATGATGACGCATCTTCAAATTGGGGACATAAAGACAACATTTTAAACCCTTTGCACAATGAAGTAAGCATAGGAATTGCGTTTGACGCAAACAACGTGTATCTTGTACAAGATTTTGAAGATGATTATATATCATGGAGTCAACTGAGTGTTAATGGCAACCAAGTGACAATGCAAGGAGTTTTGCAGACTCAAACAAGTATCAAACAAATTGACATCTACTATGACAATCCAGCGCCTTTAACTGTAAATCAATTAAACCATGACCCATACCAGCATAGTTATGACGCCGGAACAGATGTCGCAATCATCGTGCCTCCCTTACCTTCCGACCAATACTATGATTGGAGCGGAATAAGTGTAAAAGGAATAGTGGCTGATACCTGGAGCCAAAATGGAAATAGTTTCCAAATTGGGTTCTCATTTTCTCAAGCAGTAGCTTCTTACGGAAAAGGTGTTTATACTCTGTATGTTATTACAGGGGATAGTACGGCTGATTCTCTAACTACTTATTCTATTTGGGTATAGCTCAATTTTTTGAATAAGTAACCATTAGCACATATTCCAATTTTTATCGCACCCACTAACGCAAGTGCAATTGGGTAGGTTCGTGGATTTATCTCAGTCAAGAAGTCCTGTTTCCACTCTGCAATTGCGACCTTTTTTCTTCTGCATCTTCTTCTGTAACAGTCTCATAGGCGCTTTTTTAGAGGCTTTAGATTCAACATAACACTAAGAAAATTGACCTTATCCTTTGGCAAACTAGAGATAATAGTAAATAAAAAGTAGAATTTTGTGTTATGTAACACTTGACAAAAGGTTTCTCTCTTTGAAGAACTCTAACGCTTCTTTCTTATCTTCATGCTCGAAGTCTCTATAGAAAACGTCTATGAGGTCTTCGAGCGCAATCCACCTAACTGCTAAGACATTATCTCTAATAGTTGAGAGACTTCTCCACTCAATGTCTTCTTTTATCTTTACTGGGTCGGTGTAATCCTTGATTTTGTAATAGTAGAGTCTGCTCTTGCTTTCGAAGAATCTGCGTGGACTCGATAGAATAACCAGAACTTCTTTGCCATTGTGCTCATTGACTGTTAATCCGACATCAACGAGTCTTGCCAATTGATTTCTACAAGGATTGAAAGTTGTGCTTGGAGAGATATCTGAAGTGAACTTTATTTCAAAAAAGATAAGCAACTTGTCGGTCTCAATGAATGCATCAACATGAGTATTTGATTCCAAACGTTGGTTTGGTTTATACACATTCGCTTTTTCTCTTATGTACCTCACAGGGTGATTTCTAATGTTATCTTTTATCCATTTGAGATAGCCTTTAGGTGGGTTGAATTGTCTTTCCAAAGATACATCGGCATTATTTTCTTCATATGCACTCACTTTGGCTAAGGAGAGTATCCTGTTGGTTAGACCTGCTTTGTTTAAGCTTACCACTAATGGTGCGAAGGTGTAGAAAGTTATGAGTTCTTCAGCTTTGTCGTATTGGTTTAGGTGAGCTTCTAAGTTTGGTTTCGCTGGATCTCTTGCCAAGTTTGAGTTATCTACCCATGTGTTTAGTCTCTTTAGTCGGTCTTCTGGTGGATTGAAGCAAGTCTTTATTGCTTCTTTGAAGAGTAGTCGCATAGAGATTTGTTAAATGACAACTACTATTTCTTCTTTTTTCAGAAACCCAAAAGTCGCAAGCGCGCTGGTTTGTCCCGAAATTACTAAAGTTTATGTTTTAGTCGGGGTCTCGTATTTTTTGAGAAACGTCCAAGCTTAGGAGGTGACCCCAAGCGGGACAAGATGAACACGAGACCCTAGAAACCCTCTTTCGAAACATCGACTTAAACTTTGCCCAAACCGTTTTACGCGGTTGTTTCCACACTTCTGGACCAGGCAGACATCCCAGAAACCCATTAGGCCTCTTCAGAACATTCATCATCATGAAAATGAAGGGCATTCGCAGCCTAAGAGAAATGACCAGACTCCTAGACACGGATCTAAGGCTCAGAAAACTTTGCCTCATCAAACCAGGCCAGAAAGGCTACACAAGAAGTGTTCTAAGCAGATTCATCCGCAAACTCGGAGAAACCTGCCTCATCAAAATAATAGAAGAAAAAGTTGTCAAGCTCTTGAAACAAAACGGCGCAGCATGCGTAGATTCCGTGTTTGATGCTTCCTTCATAAAAGCCTGGAGCACACGCGATCCATTGGACAGCCAGACTGGCTATTCAGACAAAGAAGCCAGAGTCGGACGCTCAGGCAGATCCTTCGGACTAGGCTATAAGCTTCACTAATCAATCGATTCAAAGACTATGCTTCCTTTAGCCTGCACTTTTGCTTCTGCCAACCAGAACGAGCAGAAACACTCGCTCAATATATTGAAGAAAACTGAGCTGATTCTCAAGCAGTCTGCGGCCAAGTTGAAAAGCGTGATAGCAGACAGTCAGTACAGTGACGGCAAACTCAGAAACGCTGTCAATGCAGCGGTTATTCCATATCGTGCAAACCAGAAACGTGATGTTGAGGGCTTGCTAAGGGTGGATAAGAAATTTCGTACCTTTGGTCCAGAAGACGAGAAGATTGAGTGTCATAAGAGGCCTCATGTTGAAGCAGTTTACAGTTTCCTAAAGACGCAGTACAGCCTAACCGTCAACAAAGTTAGGGGCTTGGGCAACGTAGCTTCATACGCGCTCTTTAGCATCCTGTGCTTGGTTCTAAACAGAGAAGCAGCCGAAAACATAAGAAGATATGATAAAGCAGTGTCACCAACCTATTTCAACACGTAATATCGGGACAAGGCAGCGCGCTAAGAACTAAATTCCTATTTCCTATTTTATTTAGCGTGTTACTCTGCAAAACGGGTTGAAACCTAACCTTTGTAACCGTTGACATAGTGTGTGGGCTTAAATTTTAATTCTATTGCCTATCGTGTAGACTGATAGAAACATCTTGTCACTTGACTGGGGAGGGATTGAGCCCAAGCGAAAGTGGAGATATCACTCACACAACCCATTTTTATCTTAGCACAATCCCAGCTATTCTTTCTCGCTTTTTTTCCTAAATCGATTAAGCGTTTCATTCGTTGCCCTCCGCGTTGGCCTGCTTCCTCTAAGCTGACTTTGCCCCGGGCTTCTTTAGAGCCTTCATGCTGTTTGGCGCGTACACTGCCACCTTTACTGCCGATTTCACTGTAGAACTCTGAACCATGATTTTTAGAAACTTTTTGTCCGCCTTTGCGTCCTATCTCTTCGTAGAACTCGCGTCCATGGGTTGCCGCGGTTTTTCTTCCGCCTAGCCTTCCTGCTTCGGCGACGGTTATTGGTTTTTTATCCACACATTTCCCCCTACGATATTAGCAACCGCTTGCTTAAAAGCTTGAACATGCGAAACCATTTTTTCTCTGTTCCCCTACTATCTTATTATTGTTTGAGCTCTTGATTGATTAGTTCTTGACAGTTCGTTTGACTTCTTATTAACTCGGTAATAGAATCAACGTGGGATTTTTGTCGTGTTTGAGAAGGAATATGGTCATCCCCTGCCTTTAAGACATAAAAGAACTCTTCTTTAGTTATGCCCCAAACTACACCTACTCTATCGTTAGCTATTGATTGGAAATTGCTGCGGTCCCACTCCAAAAAGCACTTAAGCGCATGGACCAAAGATTCCAAAGATCGATATGGTCATATCGAAAAGCACAAGACATTCAAAAATCATCGGTGAATTCGGTGAGCACTTTGTTTGTGATTCACTATCCAAATCAAACTTTGAGGTACTAAGAGTTGACCATACAGGCATCGACATAATTGCTTATGACAAAGTCAACAAGAAGCGTTTAGGTATAACGGTGAAGTCAAGAACAAGAGGTTCAGATACCGTAAAGGCATCAGTTAACGTCTTCTCTTTAAGAAAAAATGATAGAAAGAAGCTCTTAGATGCATGTGAGTGTTTTGGTTGTGAGCCGTGGGTTGCCATCTACTCAGAAAATGAGGAAGGCGCAGACCTCTACCTAGTAGACCTTAACACATTTGATAAGTATCACGGTGGAAAAGCTGTTGAGCAATGGAAAATGAGCAAGGTAATAAAACAGGAGTATCTGAAAGACCCAAAAATCAAACATATCAGCATACAACTAGATAACCAAAGATGGCATTTCTAACAAATCGATAACAGATTTGGCAAGTCTTTAAAGTAATCTCCTCAGTAAATAGCCTTATGGATGTACTCAACCTATTAGCTTATTTAATCATTATCATCTCAATAGCATTGACCGTACTACTTGTCTTCTTTCTTGTTAAATTGCTCAGGTCTAATGGGGAAGCGTGGAAAGGCGGACCAGTCCCAACTTTAGAGGAGATAGCAAGTGACAAAGTAAAAGACTTGGCGCATCAACTTGAAGGTAAGTCAGACAAGGAAACACTTACAAATATTTTAGAGTGGCAACACAGAAACATGAAGTTCTGGATTGAAAGATATCCAATACCTCTGATTTTAGGTGCTTCACTGATAGGATTAGTTGTAAGTCTTGTTGTTCCATACACTCTATTTGTGTATGGGTTCAATGTTTGGTCGATAGCCTCTTCTTTTGTTATAGGGTTTGGGGTAGAGTTGATAACAACTGTGGCTATCTCTTTGATGTACCTATGTTATGGTAGAAGACTTGCAATAAGTCAGTTCTGGAACACACTTAGACCTAGCGTCAAAATAGATGATATTATAGAAAATCGCTTAAGTGTTTGCAGAGATTACGCAAAATTGACCGCTTGTTTGCTATCTAATCTCTACCCTACATCAGACCTCTACTTTGCTCATACAACAAACCACGTTGCAGTCGGGTTAGCATCTAATAGCCAACTCTACATGCTTGACCAAAGGTTGCCATTGCTGACAATACACCAATGGGATGAGCGTGAAAAATCCAAAGAAACAATCCACATATCAAAAAATAGTAATACATTCGAACAAGTGAAGGACTTGACAAAATACAGAAAAAATCAACAAACCCTTGAAGAAGTAATAAAACAATTGAATGACTCAGGTATAACAATAAGCAGTCCAACAGATGCCAAACCAATCAAAGTAATCAAGTGGAGAAAAGGTGCACTCCTCTACTCTATGAGTGACGAAATCGTAAATTACTCACTTGCACGGCTAATAAGCTATGAAGTTACAAATGACATGTTAGACTTGGAAAAAATACGCATTGAAATACAAGAGAATGGAAAAGAATTAGAATTCCTCGTAAAGAATCGATGAATTGACTATGATTGAGGTAAAATAAACTGGACGAAGAAAAAATCTATAATGAAATTCAAAAACTAAAAGGTATCCTTGAAGGGGTTGGAGCAGTAATTGTTTGCAAGTACGCTGGAGAGACAGGGAACGGAATGCGATGTCATGAAATTGCTCGAATAATAAAACACATTAACTATGTAGAAGCACACAATCAAGTTAGGGATGTTTCCAAGTAAGTCCTCTCGGAGCAGAAAATTGACCCTTCCGACACCCAGATAAAATAAGAAAAAGTCCGTAGCATGGAGACATATTAAGAACTGTTTTTGCTTTTTTGATTAATTATAGCTGTTTTCTGCCCTCAAAGAATGGTTCGAAGGGTACCTTCAAAATTTAGAAGCAGAGTTTTATCGCAAAACTAATACGTTTTTTCAGACAAGTAAGAGATGGGTTGTTTAGATACTGTGGACTTAAACGAATTAAGAGGTAAAGTAGAATCTGCATTGGTAAATCTGTACAAGCAAGACTCTGACCTATTAAATCGAGATGTTGATGAAAAATCGATTTCACATAGACTTGCATCGTACTTGCAATCAGAATTTACCGACCTAAAAGTTGATTGCGAATACAACAAGCATGGGGATAAAGGGAAGAAGCTTGGCGATGCAGAGGAAATGCTGGAGTTATTAAGACAGAGATATACTCCTGAGCAATTAATGAAGAAAATAGATGGTAACAATGCGATAGTTGTACGCCCAGACATTGTTGTTCACACAAGGGGAATTGACGACAATAATGAGATTGTTATTGAAATGAAGAAAATAAGAAATAAGGATATATGGAAAAAGCGATTCGATGAAGAAAAACTCAAAGCATTTACCAATAAATCAAATGAAAATCCCTACACAGCATACCACTACAATTACGGATTATTTCTCGACATTCCAACTGGCAAAGCCGTAAATAGCCTAGACCAATGGATGACCGATTGCCTAAAAGAGTGGCAATGGTTCGAAAATGGCAAGAGCTTTAACGTCTGAAAGAGAGCTAGGTATCAAAAAAAGTCACTCTGTCTATTTCACATATAATTATCAAAATTGTAAACTCTCACTTTCTTCGACCAGTCAGTGCCGAGCTTTCCTTTCTACCCATAATTTCTTAAATTAAAAGGTATAAAACAACCTGAGCTAAAATGTCAACAAGCGATATCATTAAAGTGCTAAGTCTAATAGCAACTCCATTGCTTGAATTGAAAAAGGTTGTTCAGAAATATGTTAAAGATAATAAGGTAAAAAAGGAGCTTTCAGACTCTTTAGAAAAAGAAACGGATGAATTTAACGGTGTCTTGTATGATATTCGGCTCGCTGGAGAGGTCGGTACTAAGATAATTCTTGAAGTCGATAAGCAACCGACCCCAAGCCAAACCGAGAGCAAAAAAACCTCGGTAAAGAAAATCTAGGTTGTATATCTAAAGCATGGACGAGTCTAAATATAATATGTTTATCAATTTTCATGGAACACCACCTGAGGAGCACTATACAAGTCTACTAACTTACCTAAAAGGCGGGCGCAGGCGTAATTTCTATTTTACCCCCCTCTCCAAGTTCCATCTATTATCCATACTTTTACTACTCATAACGTAATTTAAGGGCTGTTTTTAGAAACTCTGTATATTAGGTTATGAATTTTTTTTAAAGCCAAAAAAATTTTTTCTTTAGCATTTCAAGGACTTGGAACCATTATTAAAACTAAAAGTTTGCAGCAACAAAGTTTCAGAGTGACTATGGTCATGCATGGATAAGCTTACAGTATTATATGTTAGAAAAGTAGGGTAAAGAAACAAGAAAGGGTCCTCTTGAATGGACCGCAACTCTAAACCTTGGTTAAGTGCCAACCGAATAGTTTGAGTTGAAGGTTGAGATCAGTAAGGAAGTTATATGTTTCAAATGACTGGCCTTCTTCAGGCAATATGTTCTCTTCAGGATTCAGTTCTTGATCTTCTAAATCTTCTTTAGGGATAATCCTTTCAACTCGAAACTCTTGAGCCTTTTGGGATTCTATGATTTGGAGATCAAGCTTCCGTCGATTTGCCGTTTGGGCTATAGTAAAAGCTAATCGTTGTGGGTCTTCATTGGTTGGAAGATTGAACTAACAGGTTGGCTTGTTCCAAGTCTGCAATGCTTTGGCTATTATGATAAAGTTCGGATTGTTAGTTTGGTCAACAGACTGACTATGCAGTGATACTGTTAAGTTATTTGTCATGACCCTTTTATTGAATATTTTTTCATTGGCTCAATGTCACTAAAGACTTTTTGTATTTTAGCAAGCGATTCTAAACGGGTTACTATAGGTTGCTTAACAGACCCTTTTTTTCAGCAAATATTGCTTGATGTCTTCTTTACCTATGATGTCACGTATATAGTCTGATTAGATTAATTGTCTTTTTTTATTAATGCCCTTAAGAGTTTCAGGGGAAAGAGGTGAACCTAACTTTGTCCTCGCTTCAACATAAGTGGAACTCTCATAACTATATTTTTCGCTGGAAAACAGTTTAGCCCTTGCCTTTGGTGGTTTCTTCTTTGACTTACCGCCTCTACCTTTAAACACACTGCCAAAAATATCGATGTATGCAAAAAGACTGAGAAAATCATCGGCTCTGGATTCATTCTGAACAATTTTCGGATACCCAAGGTTACATGCGTAAATTAAAGTGCCACTCAAACAATGACTCTCGCCATCTATCGCAGATAAAACCACGCGCAATTCTACATCGTTCGTAATAATATCCTTAGTACCCCCATCAATAGCAAAAGTTTGGATTTCATGCTTACGATAAAAATCTATTATTTTACGAACAGGAGATGCAGGGATTAGGGGAATTGTGCCCACAAACTCTTTGTTATTACCAACAGTGGTATACCCACAAGATACCTATTCGAGAAGTGAAGCATGTGGTAAAGAAACATCAGTAGCCATTACATGTTCAATATCAGCAGGTAGTTTATGCGACGTAGACGGGTTAAAAAATCGAAGGCATCTTGTTCGCCTGTGGGTTTTTCTCGCCTCATCAACCACTTCTTCCAAAAAGAATAGAACAGCCCCGATATGAGGCATTGTTTTCAGCAATTCAGGAATACTTTCTGTCACCTTTCTAACTTCTGGTTCGGCAGTAGCAATAGTTCTATCATATGAAATCTCTATTGCTATTACACCATGCCCGCTTGATTCAAGCAGTTGAGTACTAGCGTCTTTTATCGAATGCAGAATACTTTCAACTAAACTAGCATAAAATGGCGAATAAACAGCAACAACCCTGAAATTTCGTATGGGTAAATCCGATTTTTGAAGGTTAAAAAAGTCATGAATTGGAGGAGGGTGTATGTTGCATTCAGCGTAGTAATCAGAGTCCCTAAGAGTCGGTTCATCCTCTACCGATGGAATTTCTTTCGAAGAGTGGATTACATTATAGTCGGTAAGTCTAACCCCCTCAACGGTGAGACTGCCCACGTTTATTTTAAAACTGTCCCGATTCTGAATTATGCCTTCATGCGCGATTGAAATAGCCTTCTCTATATCTTCAGTTTTTGCCTCTTTATTCAGTAAAACCTTGATTGAGTAATTTAAATTCCTTTGGCTCATGTCGTTTTGAATCCCTACAATAATTCGCCCGTAAATATCGTTGAGTTCCTTTGAAAACTTAACCTGAATATCCTTGCGTTTACATTCAACGTAGGTCTTTCCGAGGGGGGAAGAAACCTCAAAATCTGGTGTAGCCTTCTTCTGCTTTGGAAGAAAATGAATACTCAACCCACGCCTCTTGCAGACATCGGCAACTTTCAATTCAAAGAGTAAACGAGTAAAATGACTATATAATATGTCAACACGTCGTTCTTGGTTGACATAATCGGCTATTTTTTCCTGAAGACTGGTATTGTCCGATAATTCTTGGATATACATGGCGAATTGAATTATTTGAACGATGTTTGAGGGCACACCTCCCTTGAGGAGTCTTGTGAGTGGTGGGTCAGTGTCCTCTTTTAATAGATGGTTGTGCGTGGTTGGCATAATAGTTGATATTTGTTTGGGATAACCTTTCATAGCTTTCTGGTACCATTGGGTTCCAAGCGTTTTTTTGATAATCATTAGGGCAGCAAGTAGTTCTTGGCAATTTCTCTCTGCGGCTTTATTGCCGACTGACATGGTTTGTGCTCTGAGCAAGATTGAGCGTTTTTCTTCAGGAGTTAGGATAACCATATGTTGCTCTATTTTATGTGGATTAGCGTAAAAGTTTTTGGGCAATAAATTGAGCAGAATTATTGACTGTCAGTTATGTTATAACCTATGTAGTAGTTGAAAGCGTCGCTATACTCGGAATCAACAAAGAAGAGTTTGCAGTTCACATGGTCTTCAAGCCATGTTTTTGCTTGTGGCACTTCCATTTCTACGATATGGAAAAAAGCTTGTGCCAAAACAATGAAGTTAGTGTAGGAAGAGTCTGGTTCCGTTCTTTTCATTGCCAAAAGCCCATTTTGAAACAAATATTCTAGCCTTTCCCAAAGGTTAGCAACTTTCCATAATCGCAAGACATCCTTGCTCTGAGGGCAGACGATGTCGTAATAGGTACCCATTAACTAGGCACCTCGACCCATGACAAATAACTTAACAGTATCCTATGCAGTAAAGGTTTAATATTGGCGACTTGTCGTTTGCCTGGATAACTACGAGAACCAGAACTTCCCCTTCTCGACTGACCACCATAACCGTGACCTCCACGTGCATTATAACTCAAACTGAGAGCCACCTTTCCTCGTTGATTCTTTTTTCAGTTGGTCTATGAAACCTTGAGTCCTTGAATCAAAAATTGCTTTCTCCTTAAGCTTAATTGGGCTACTAACTTGCACTTTCTAGTTCCCCAATCTTTTTGATAACAAGAGGATTGTTGAGCCTAAAGCCGTATTTGCCAAGCCTATTACGACAATTAATGCTTTGGCTAGTGGATTATTCGGAACTAAAGAGGTTAATGGATTCGGTGTTGGGGTTGGGATTGGAGTTGGAACAGACATGGAGCCGTCAGGATTTGTCACATTTAAAGTTGCATAGCAGTTAATTTGGTTTCCATCCACCAATATTTGAACCCGAACTTGATTAGCGCCAGGACCCCCGAAAAATAAGAATCCATAAGAACCAGTTATTGGAACCCGATTTGAGTCTAAAAACCAAGTATAACTGATTGTGTGAGAAGCTATGTCAAGTGTTGCTCCACTCCAAGACTTTAGCGTGATAGTAAAAAATTGTGACTGATTGATTGCAACTGTCGCTATAGTTGGGGAAAAATCGGCAGTATAAAGGCTATTTTGACTATAAAACAGGCCAAGCGGTTTAATCTCAAGACTTGCATAAGCCACTCCACCAATAAGAACAATGCCTAAAAATAGAGTAACTACTCCTAAAAACAACAGAATTTGTTTTCTCTTTTTCATTTTCAAGTCTTAAACCCCTTAATTGCCCCGCCATAGAAAAAAGGGGTACTGCATTGGCATTGAAAATTTGGTTGGTGTGACCTTCTCAATTTTTTTGCAATACCCCAAGAACGCCGGAGGACAAGCATCTTCTCAGCATGGTGAGAGCGCCAGCTTCCTTGCAAAAAAAACTGACTCCAAACCTTAAAGATCACTTGCACATCCGGCACCCTCAAAAGAAAAAACATCCAATAATACTTAGATTCAAGGCTATTTTTCATTTTTAACTGATAATTAAGAGTTATTATTAGCACTATGCTACTTAATTATAAAATGACAAGTCGAGCAATGTCCTCTTGAGAATACTTAGTAACAAAGGCATTGAACCATTCTACACCAAATCTCTTGAAGGTAAAGGTCATTGCGTTAATGGCTGGTTTTAATAGCTCAAGAACCAGGGCATTTTGGTTATGTAAATATTTTAAAGCAATAATAAATTTGGCACATGTTTCTGGATCGGGGACATGACCGCCTCTTTTAGATTTAGACTTAGGAAGAAACCTGTAAACGTCAGTTTGTATTACGCTAGGCACACCTTTGAGAAGAGTCTCTTTGAACTTCAGATTATCTGTTCTTATGCGCTCTGGAATTCTGCTGCCGAGAACTTCACAATATTTTTGAAATATTTTCAATCGTTCTTCAGGTCTTAACAAGCTAGCAATGTTGCGGTACATTTCATAATCAGTCATTCCGTTTCTAAAGAATTTTCCTTGCCAACTTAGGTTTCGTTCTTTTTTGTTGGCGTAATAGCGGTTAATTTCTACATCTTCCATATTAGCATAGTGCTATTTTTAGACTTATATGTTTAACGGTTTTTTAGTTTCCAGCTTAAAATAAGGATTAATTTCCAGCTTTTTTCTTTTGACAGTTGTTAAGACTGTCATAGAGAGGTACAACAAAATGGAAAACGGATATGACGAAAGAATCGTTAACCTCCTTGAGAAGACAGATACACCAACGGATACTGAAAAAATTCGACTGGAAGTCGGAATAGGAAACTGGAGCACCGCTTTAGCTCATTGTTTAGGATTACTAATGGCAAAGAAGATCAGTGGAGTAAAAACAAGCAAGTCCTGGGTTTTTTGGTCCAAAAATAAATCAGTAGCACTATTTGGCACCTTGGAAAAGAATGAGAAGGAGGCTTAACAAGAATTATCCTTCTTTGAGAGTTTTATTCTTCATCTTAAAGCACGTTTCGCTCCATTGGTTTATTTAAACAGAGCGAAAGAAACCAGCTTAGAGAACTTCCTGCCAATTACCAAATGCAAATTCTGCAAGCATTTCGATTTCGAGAATTACAAATGCAGTCTTGGAAAACACACTACGGCTCTAACTCCAGCGTGCAATCAAGGGGTGCCACGTGTGAGGGATAAAGCTTGACCGATCATAGGCTTGTCGAATATTTAGTTAAGGTACGAGATAGCGCTCAAATGTTAGCCGATGCGACAAACGAATTCATTGACTCTATAGCGCCTAAAGAAGTTAAAGCACAAGAAAACAAGAAGCATACTGCTACTGTTGTTGAGCTCACTTTCGGTATTTTGAAGTATGAATCTCAGAAAGGCAGTCAACTTGGAGACTTTGAAGTAGCTCACAAACAGAACAATCTACCAGATAAATGGAATTCACCTTTCAACATTATGAGAGTTAACAATGCAACGATAGCAGACCGTTATTACGGTGAAAACTACGAATTTTCATATTGGCTCTTTGGGGCCGATAAGATTTATCGGCAAAAACGCAAAAAAAACGGTGAAAAACAATGCAAAGCAACCGCTTCTATTTAACGGGAAAAATCGAGCCATCGCATTCATGGCGGTCCTTCAAAGTGTACGCTCTGGTCAATTCAGAGTTTATTTTCATAGGCTTAGTAACCCGAAAGGCTTTAGATTCTCTTTTACGAATGCATATTCCCCAAGCAGACGTTTGTAAATTTTCCCAAACAGCAACACAAGAACCATTAAATTTTAGTCTGGAGCTAAAACCTTGAACGAGCAGCAAACTATACTAGTGCAACGCCTAAAAGAAACGGAGTTATCAGTTGATCGCTTCTTGAAAATTGGACCTGATAAGGCAGCTTTTGAGTTTGATTTTCAAAACCATCCTTACAGCCCAGAAAACTTGGAGAGTTTTGTTCCATGTTTCTGTAAATACTGCCAAGGTAGACAACCACATAACCGATGGGGAATTTTAGGTAAAGACTTCTTAGTTTTAATTGATACTGACAAAAAAGAAATGTACGATCTATTAAGCAAGGTCTTACCCGAAACTTTTGAGGTAACAAGCCCACGGAGAGGATTACCTCATAAATATTTTTGCGTATGTGGTGAGCAAGTTCCAAACAAGACCGTACATATTCCTGGAGAAGAAGACGGATCGGGAGAAATAAGAGCAAATAATCAATACTTAGTTGCACCGGGTACACCAATCACTTACAAAGATTTAACGACAAAAGAAGAAAAAACAGGAATATACGTTATCTCCAAGAATGTACCAATCGCAAGAATAGAATACTCTGTTTTTATGGAAGCGGTGAAGCCTTATTTAGGAAAAGATGTAAAACAAAAAATCACATATGAACAAATGAGAAATGGAGTACCTGCAGGAATAAGACATTCTCAAGGAATAAAATACGCTACCTTCTTAGTAGGCGTTAAAGGTTTTAACTTTGATACTGCCTTAAAAGAAATGCGTGACTGGAACCAAAAAAACAAACCACCAATGAATGACAATGACCTAGTTCGGATGGTTGAAAACGCAACTGGATACATAGCTCGTGACAAAGAGGAAAATCAACTCAAACTATCAGAACTTAAAGATGTCTTCAAAAAATGGTTGTTTATCGGTTCGGATGAGGAAGTTATTGATGTAATTCTAAGCGCAGCAGTTGACCGAAGAATAAAGGGTGATCCGTTATGGATGGCGTTGATAAGTCCAAGCGGTGGAACAAAAACTGAATTAGTACGCAGCTTAAAAAATGATGACATTTACACTCTTGACAGCGTAACAGCACACACCTTCATTAGTGGAAAAGTTGACAAAGACGAAGAGGGCAAACCGATACCTGTTTTAGGAATACTAAAAGAAATTGACAAAAAAGTTCTAGTTATCAAAGATTTCACTGTTTTACTTGGTAAACGCAGAGAGGACAGAGACGAAATATTTAGTCAATTAAGAAGTCTTTATGATGGATACATAGAGTTTGCTTTTGGAACTTCAGCTCAACCCGTTAGAATAGAAGCCAATATAGGTTTAATTATCGCTTGCACACCGGCCATTGACACTTTTACGAAAATGTACTTGCAACTAGGCGAGAGGTTTCTAAAGATAAGACACCATCCAGATAGTAAAAAAGCCACACATAAAGCCCTTCAAAACCTTGGCAAAGAAGAACAAATGAGAGATGAATTAATCGATGCCACCTCAAGATTTCTAAAATACCTCAATTTTGATGATACCCCAACGATTTCCGAAATGTATTCGCTTCTAATTGAAGATATATCCCTTAGTGTGGCAATCCTTAGAACACCTGTCCCGATTAATTTCTGGAAATTCGAGATAAACGATGCAGCTCAACCAGTAACAGAGTACCCAACAAGACTAGTTAAACAACTCATGAAGTTAGCTTACAGCCTTGCTATAATCAGAGGCCGTAAAAATGTAACAAAAGAAGACCTTGAAACAGTCAAACGTGTAGCACGTGACACATGCGTGCCCAACAGAGTAGCGGTCATTAAGAATATGTTGACCCCACCAAACGCACAGTTTACTACCTCAACAATTGCTAGGAATGCAAAAATTCCTTTGGCTACTTGTTGGCGAGAACTAAAAGAAATGGAATACTTGGGGCTTGTAGAATATGAAAAAAAGGAAGAAACAACAAATCCTTACGGACCTGCAAGGCACACCCCCGAAAAAGACGGTTGGACACTACTTAACATAGAACTAAAAAACCTCCTGGAAACTGAAGAAATCCCAGCGGAAACGGAGGCAGAATTAAGTCATTTCACAAACGTCCCCCCCGAATATACTGATAAAAATAAAATAGTAGGTAGGGGGGACGCCAGTGAAAAGAAGCATATTGGCAGTAACCAATCAATAGAGGAAAAATATGTTTGGTTTGTAAAAGATATTCCTCAAGGCTCTAAATGTGAAGGAACATACTGCAAACATGCTCTAAATGTCACTAAGGAATTGTTGACACCTACTAAAGACACCATTCTACGTTGTACTACATGTTTAGAAGGATTGCAAAAGGAATATCCTAAAGCAGTTTGGAGGCCAGCCCATTCAGAAATGACAAGCTATGAATCGGAGGGTCCTTAGATGGAAGCCTTAGCGGTTCTTAAATGCCCTCAATGTGGAAGCAAACGGGTTTATCTTGATGGAACCCGACCCGCACCAAGCTAGCGCTTTATCTGAAAAGCCAGTTCAAAGGTATAGATGTGCCGAATATGGACACCGTTGGGACCAAAACACAGTCTTAAATAGTGTTAGCGTCAATAAGGAAAGTAACCATTTAAGCGTATCCGGAGCGAAAAAAATGGTTTCAGCACAGAAAATAAAAATCTGTGCGGAGAAGGACCACACACCAACAGAATACGAGTTAAAAGCAGCCCCACAAATCGAGAAGCTACTAGTACAATTAAAGAACGATGGAAAAGCAAAAACAACCATACTAAACTATCAAATCTATCTTGGGCTTTTGCTTAAAAAAGGCGCGAATCTCTTTAACCCTGAAAGCACAAAAGCTGTCTTAGCTGACTTGGAGATAAAGCAAGCAAGTAAAAGATTAACCGCAAGTATGCTTGCCACATGGTTTGATTTTAATGGAATCTACTGGAAAAAGCCAACCTATTATCGAGATAGTGAAGTTCCTTATATTCCAACTGAGGAAGAAATCGACCAGCTCATAGCCGGTTTAGGAAAAAAGACCGCTACATTCTGCCAAATACTCAAAGACACAGGCGCCAGATGCGGTGAAATCTCACAGTTAACATGGGCAGACATAGACTTTGTGCAGCGTAAAGTCAACATTAAAGCAGAGAAACGAAGCAATGGCAGAATCCTACCTTTAACCGAGAAATCCATGAGCATGCTTGCTAACATAAGGCGAAAAGGCGAAAGAATCTTTGCTAATTCAAGTGGCTTGCGAGCTTGCTTTTTCAGTCAACGCAAAAGAATAGCTGATAAAATCGCTAATCCAAACATACTAAAAATTCATTTCCATACCTCCCGACATTGGAAAGCTACAACTGAACTGCATAACTTCCATGACCGCGAAAGAGTGCAAATTATTCTAGGCCATAAATCACAGAACTCAACAGAAACCTATGTTCACATTGACAAGATGCTTTACTTATCGAAGGGTACTGACGGCTTTATCGTTAAGGTTGCTGATGAACTAGAAGACGCTATTAAACTGATGGAAATAGGCTTTGAATATCACACTGAAATTGCAGGACATAAAGTATTTAGGAAGCGAAAGTAAGATGTTCAGAAACAAAGCGCCTATTGAAGAATCAGAGCGCCTATATAGGAAAATGACGTAGAAGACATTGCAAAAGTGTGGACCGGTCGTCTAGCCTGGTTAGGACATCTGCTTGACGTGCAGAAGGTCGCCGGTCCGAATCCGGCCCGGTCCACTCCCATTACAGACTGTGTGAAAAGTCTCTTTCTTTGCAAGCTATTCACCGTTAACCTTAAATCTAGACTATCCTTAGAGCAACTGAAAAGCCATGAGCGAACACGTAAACGGAACCCACCGAGACCAAACAGTGCTTTTTCCCAATACCATCGATCAGTACGTTGAAAAAGAAAACCCCGTCAGGTTTATCGACGCCTTTGTAGACAGCCTTAACCTGGAAAAGCTTGGTTTCAAGCACTCAATCCCCGCTGACACTGGAAGACCTTCCTATAATCCGTCAGATCTGCTCAAGCTCTACGTTTATGGCTACCTCAACCTGGTGAGATCTAGCAGGAAATTGGAGAAAGAATGCCACCGCAACGTTGAAGTCATGTGGCTAACGAAAAAGTTGGCGCCAGACCACAAAACCATCGCTGATTTCAGAAAAGACAACATTGACTGCATCAAAGGAGTATTCAAAGAATTCGTGTATCTCTGCAAGAGCTTGGATCTTTACGGCGCCCAGATAGTAGCTATTGATGGCACCAAATTCAAAGCTGTCAACTCTAGGAGCAACAACCTCAACGAGAAAACAATCGCTTTAAGACTCAAACAAACAGAGGAAAAGATCGCAGAGTACCTCAAAGAAATGGACCAAAACGATACGGCTGATTCAGCTGAAGATGAAAGCGTCAATGTCGATGAGCTTAAGGAGAAAATATGCAAACTTGAAGAAGAAAAGCTGCGATATGAGCAGATTCAAAGCCAAATGAAGGCAACAGGCCAGAAGGAAGTTTCATTTGTGGACCCAGACAGCCGTTTAATGAGAGTAGACAGCCAACGGCTTGAAGTTGGCTACAACATTCAAACGTCAGTTGATGCAAAAAAGCATCTTATCGTTGATTATGACGTGATAAATATCTCGACTGATCATCACCAGCTTACTAAGGATGCGTTAGCTGCCAAGGAGACTTTGGGTGTTGATGAGCTTGATGTTGTAAGCGATAAAGGATTCTATGTTGAGAAAGACATCTCTGATTGTGAGGCTAATGGCATAAGGGTTTTCATGCCTATTCCTGCTGCTTTGAATCCATACAAGAAGGTTGGGGTTCCTGCGCCTGAGTTTTATTCTGACAGATTCATTTACAATATCGGTAAGGACGTGTATGTTTGTCCTGTTGGAGAGGAGTTGCCTTTTTGGAAGCAGGGCGGTCGAGAAAGTGGTCTTAAAGGCAGGTTATATCGGACAGCGCTTTGCTCTTGCTGTTCTGTGAGGAGTAAATGTACTAGGAATAAGCGTGGAAGGTATATGTTTAGAGGAGAGTTTGATGGTGCTGTTGATCGCCTTAGGAGGCGACTGCATAGTTTTGAGGGTAGAGAGAAGCTTCGGTTGAGGCGGATGATAGTGGAACATCCGTTTGGAACTATTAAGCGTGCTTTCAATTAGGGCTATGTGCTCTTGAAAGGTTTGCGTAAGGTTAGAGGGGAGGTCGGATTTACAATGCTTGCTTACAATATAAGAAGGATTATCAATATTTTTGGAGTTGAGGCGCTAGTAAGTTTGGTGAAGAAGTAAAAACAAGGGAATGAGACTTCCAGGCAATAGCTCGAATGATCGATGCCATTAGAAATTAGTTCCAAGTTTTAACACAGTCTGGTTTGGGGTTTAAGTCTGGTACGGCTCAGCCTTGGATGCGATTAAAACGTGCCTATTTACCAACACATTTTAAGATGAATCCCACAGCATTTCCAAGCGCTTCAATATAAGGCTTCGCATCTTCTAAGAAATTCAGTCCATATTCATAGCAGCCCTTGAGTCGGGTCTTTAAGCTCCTGGCTTCATTAACTTCCTTACTCGCGTCATCTAAAAGTTCTTTAACTTGAGGTTTTTCTGGAACTTTCTCTCCTACTGCTCTCTTCTGCTCAACTGCGACCTCAATTTGTGTTCGATTTTTTACTAAATCTTCCACCTACTTTTTGATATGCAGGTATGAGGTCATTATTACATAAATTAACCATCTTTCGCAGGCTCCTCCGATATCTGTCTCGGTCCATACTTGCCGTTAGGCTTTGTAGGGTTGTTCCCATGTTTTTTTGGATTTCGTTCAATCCATCAATACAAGTCAATATTTCAGTTTTTATGGTGTCTCCTTGATCGTAAAGTCTTTCAAAAACTTGGCTCTCTATGCTAAATAATTCTGAAGACGCTCTCAAATTCTGTGCATAAACCATTATCTTCTCAATGCTTTTGGCAATCTCGTTCAAAGCCAATATTTCACTTACACTTGAAATGGACTTTACCTCCTGATTATATTCGTTTGTAACGGTATTTATGTCTTGACGGAAACTCTGGTAGCCGGGGCTAGTTCCAACCTTATTATGGAGAGCTGTACAAACGGCTGCTCGTCAGTCGCAAACAACTTTCATAGAATTAGCTCTTCCCTCTTCAAAGATGTCATCCGTTAAGGTCGCTTTTTCCGCAATTTTTTGATAGAGTTCAGAGCTTTTTCTGAACGAATCGGCGGCCTCAGAAAACTTTCCCTGTTCATACTGAAAATCTAGACCTCTTGCATACCATTTCAAAGGTTCTATGTCTGAATAAATTTCCAATCCATTCAGAATCCTCAAAGATAAGCATTCTTCAAAATTACGTGCAGCCTCACCGTATTCCCCTCGCTCCAAGTGTGCCCTCGCTACTGAGAATATTGAAAACGCCTTTATTTCAAACGCGTTCTTTTTTCCAACAGTCTCAAAATCGACGCCGCTCTTTTGGAAAATCTCGGCTACCTTCGGGGGTACGCGTTCAGCAAAAGCCAACAAGAATGTTCTTCCTCTTTCGAGATGCTCAGTTTCATATCTCCCCATAGCGATATCTCTGTTCCCGTAAAAGAAGCATGTCACCCCATTGAAACCAAGCTTTGCCCAATCATAGATTTCAGAGTTGTCTTCTTTGAAACCAGCTAATTCCGCTTTGAGTTGGTCAAGCTTCTCTACGTTTGAGCAATATTCAGCTTCAAACAAGTAATCGTTTGTTACATCTGAAAGCGTCAAGCAGAAATTTCCAATGTGTTCTAAGAAATTCTTGAGAATGTCTCTCGAGTGTGAAGTTAAAGCTGGAGTGTGCTTACTGCACTCTGGCAAAATGGGGTCCTCCAAATTAACCACTTTATGTAATATAGTACTCAATTATCATTATAACATTATCCCATCTTAAAATAGATCTGACAAGCTGAATGTTTGGAATGTAAATACTCGATAAACAGGATAACCTTAAATTATGCAGTCGAATTTTGAAAATTTTATGGTTTATCCATGAACCGATTAAATAAACTTAGCGCATACTTAGTTTCAGTAGATAAAATCTTATCAAAGAAATGACAAGTGCAAAAAATAAATATATTGATCCTTAAGATATTATTATAGAGGAAACATGACATTAAAAAAACGTTCAGTTTCCAAATCAATAGGCAAATGGTTCATACTTGCTGCAGCTGTTTTGATTTCAGCATCAGCTTTGTCCATGTTTTATGGACCCTTAAATGACAGCAGTGTCCCACAACCCACACCGCCGATACCCGAGTTTCCTTCATTTGCGGTTCTTTTCGTGTTAATGTCTATCCTTGTTGTAGCTGTGTTAGTCTATAGAAAAAAATATGCCTTTGAATTGTTTTGAAAAGAACACCAATTTAATCAAACCGTAAAATTACTTCACTAACCCGGTTTATTCAAATAAATAGTAGCTACTATATATGAAACCCAAAGCACGCTATTAATGTCAGGTTACTTTCAGATAGGACTCCACTACTGCTTAGTGTAGATTCACAGATTAGTTTTTAATTTAAAGAGGTAAGGCGTTTGTTCCGGTGAAAGATTGCTTTCATCACGAATGATTAAACACTTGGCATGAGTCACGATTGTTGGAAGAGAAAATTGATAATATTCATAATCTTGCAAGCGCGTCTCTTGAACAACTCATAACTAATACTAATTTTTTTCCTAAACAACTGTTTAATTGGGTGGACCAAGCAGTTCTATATACCTGCACTGGAGAATTATGGATGAATCGTTTCAAGATGATTGGAATTAAGTCTGCAACAGGGCTAACTGCTATTATTCAAGAAGGAAATACTGTTTCAAAAAAGAAGGTTGAAGAATTAACTAAAGCTATGAACGACGCAAGATCAATTACGCCTAAAAATACAGACAATAGTACGTCTGTCAAGCAAAACAAATCTAGTTATAATCAACCACAAATGACAGCAGAGATATTGGTCGCAATAATAACAAGTGTTCGGGGAGACCGAGCTATGAATGCTCTATCGAAATGGCGAGATATTGAGGAAACTACTTAGGAAGCGCGCTGGCTTGTCCCTAAATTGAAAAGCTTATAACTAGAAACTGGGTCTCGTATCATTGAGAACCAATCACACAAGGAAGTGATCCCTGCGAGACAGGATGAACACGAGACCCTTGAAACCCTTTTCAAAAACGTAGACTTAAGCTTTGGTAACAACCTAATAAAACAGTGCTTCCACGCAAGCGGCCCAGGAAGACGACCCAGAAACCCACTGGGACTATTTCGAGCATTCTTAATAATGAAAATGAAAGCCATACGCAGCCTAAGAGAAATGACCCGCATCCTAAACAACGATTTAAGAATTAGAAAGCTCTGCCTAATCAAAGACAGCCAAAAAGGCTACACACGAAGCGTAATGAGCCGATTTTCCAAACGAGTAGGCCAAGACAACCTCAACAAAATAATCGATCAAAAAGTAATCAAACTGCTAAAAAGCCAGCAAAGCAATGAAGTGGACGTAGTGTTGGATGCATCTTTTATTAAGGCTTGGAGCACACGTCACCCAACAGATAACCAAATAGGCTTCTCAGATGCCCAAGCCAGAGTTGGCAGATCTGGCCGATCATATGCACTGGGCTACAAAATGCACCTATCAATCGACCACAAAACAATGCTTCCTCTCTCAAACGTTTTCGTCTCTGCAAACCAAAACGAAAAGAAACATTCACTGACTCTACTTGAAAAGGCCAAGGAAATTCTCAAACACTGTAAAGCTAAAGTTAGAAGTGTAGTAGCGGATAGCCAATACAGCGATTCTAAGCTCAGGTGTGCTGTGGAGAAGGCAACTATTCCATATCCTGCTAATCATCGCAAGGATGTGGAGGGTTTGCTGCGAGTTGATAGGAAGTTTAGGACTTATGGATCTTTGGAGGACAAGGTGGAGTATCATAAGAGACCGCCGATTGAAGCAGTTAACAGTTTTTTGAAGACACAGTTTAGCATGGCTAACAATAAGGTCAGAGGACTAGCGCAGGTTACGTTCTATTCATTATGCAGCATTCTTTGTTTAGTGCTAAACAGAGAGGCAGCACAGAGGATTGGCAGACATGAAAAAGCAGTATCACCGACTTACTTCAACACTTAATTTAGGGACAAAGCGGCGCGCTATTTCCCTTCCGCTAACACGTGTTCAATAACAATTACTGCGCCTATAACTAGGCGATGATCAAGATATCCAGTTATTGAGAATTTAATCTGGTTTCTTAGTGTTGGCCATTTTCTGTGAACTTTTGCAACTGTTTGTCCATTAACTTCCATCACATAGTTCAGCATTGGCTTCAGAAGGTCACTTGGTGTTGGTGGCGAAGCCAATGTTTCCAGCGCTGATTTAAATGGGAATTCTCGATGACCAAAACAAAATGCGTGTCATATGATCAAGAAGCTGAAGCTGATGAGCTGAGAAAAAAATGGGGTTTCAAGAAAAAACAGCTCTGCCAAACCTTCCCTAAAGGCTGTCTTAATTGCTTTAACCCTCACTGTTCCGAAAGCAAATCAAGAAAAAGTCAATAACTACTCGAATTTTCCATTGCACATAGGGCATTTTCTCTTTATTGTATTTTGAATTGTTGGAAGTTGAAGTGAGCAGTAGAAGCAGAAGTAGATCTGGCAGTTCTGGCAGCAATGGAACCCGCCGCCTATGTATTTGCCGCAAGCATCACAGGGTCTAGATAAATCAATCATGCGCGGCGTTTAGCTTGATTTGTTTAATAAAGCAAGGGTTGAAACTAACAGGCAGTTCAGCAGAGGGTATATTTGAATTATCAAAAGCGCGTTGCTGGTAAATAGTTCGTTATCCAAAAAAAGAACCTAGCTGCGCTTGTTTGCTTTTAGATTTTTCCTTAACCATCTTCTGCTGCTCAGTAGTTAAGCCCAATAATTCAATCATTTGCAGGCAATTCTCAGGGACGTACCCATGAAAGTGATTGTTAAAATATCCATAGACTTTCTTGACGTTCTTGGCTGCTTCCTGGACCTTTGGCACAATCTCCATGCACTTCATATTAAGGATTTATTCAAAAGACCTAATGGATGACAACAATTTTGAACAGAGGCAACTTTGCGAAGCCTCTTTAATAGAAGGCCCTCCTTATATTATGAAGACAAAAATTTGCCTCCAGACAAACGAAAAACGGGCATTAACATGGAAAAATCGTTTTCGAATTTGGAGCAGAAAATCATTTCTTATTTGTGCACCTATGGAAACACAAAGGAAACCGACCTAATCACCTACGGTGTACAGAGATTGGGCGTATCTAAAGAAGACATGCTTAAGATTATTGATGAAATGGTGTTATCTGGCAGAATTGAGCGGATATTGCATAAAGAGCTTGAGCCTTTAGTAACCTATATAAAGCAAAGAAGCCTATTTCCGCTTGAACTTGAATTGCAGGCTATATTTGATTCGTTGGAATCAGTTGAAGCACCTAATCAACAAATTGAAAAGATTAGGGAAATCCTTGATAGGGCAGAAGCTATTGCCAAGAAGAGAATGAAAAGAGAAGCAAACTCAATAGATTGATCATCACACCTCAAGAAAACCGGTGAAAATTCGATATATTTTAGCGCACTAACTTGTAACTAAATTGAGCTAACGTTCAATGTCTTATGCTGCAACGTTGATGTATTTCTTATTCCCGCTTGATTATATCCTTTGCAAACCGTTGTCTATTTCTTTTTTGTCGTAACTCAGCTTCTTTTTGTCGTAGAGCTTGCTTTGCGTCACCTAATGTAACAACTTCAATGGTGTTCCCAGCGATAACGACTTTAAATGCTACCATTTCTAATCCCATTTTTTATTCACCTATAGTATGTGGTTCCCATGTTTATTCAGCTTCATCTTCTAATGACCAACTTTGGATAATACATTTATGAATTTCAGCTAAAGTTTTCATAAAGATAAGTCTTAAATCCGCAAAACATTGATAGATTTTGGAGCCAATGTTAGATGAACAGTAAAGGGCTTAGTTGGGGCATCTTGGCTATCATACTTGTTGTTGTCCTGATATTGATAGTAAGCTCGTACTTTGTTCTTGTTAACATGGCTAACTCAGCTATGGGTGACGATTTGACCTCAACGTTTAGCTCAGCAATTTTTATTCTGTCTGGAGTTATTACCTTAATTTTTGTAGCAATAGTACTGCTGCAAAGAACATCCACGAAGTATCCAAAATACCCATATCGCCTAACTCCACTTGGGGCTGGGTTCAAATCCTAGCGATCCCACCATAAAACTAAAAAAAGGGAAATTTCGGTAGAAATTACAGTCTGAGAACGGTAACTCCCGGGCTACCACACATGTCAAATAATAAACCGACCATGGAAAAAGGTAATAACCCGCGGAAAAATAGTGGGAAGGATTCCCACATCCAGCGCCATACGGTTCTTTTCTACTTAGGCTCCAACAAGAACTTATGCCAGTTTGGGGATAAGTCAAAAAGAGACCCATACCCGTGAACGATTAGCTATTTTTTTTCAATTATTTTCAGTTTTTTAGAATTTATTTTCGTTTTTTTAGAATTCTGCCTCAGGGACCCATACCCATTAGGGTCTGAATACGGTCCGGTCCACCACACAATTCTTCCACTCAGGAATTAATTTTAGTGTATCGTATCTTTCCGTTCGCGCACACAAAAAATTATTTTGTCAATGTTGGTAACGAAATGTAACCCAATACAGTTATATTGACTTCGCGACCCACTCAAGGTACAGGAGAAATTTTAATGACAACTGATGAAAACAAAGCCATTGTCCGCAGATTCATCAAAGAAATTTTGAGCGGAGGCAATGTTGACCTTATCGACGAATTGCTTGCGTCTGAATATATTAATCCAAGCATGGGCGTCACCGACCGATCTGGCTTCAAGACTGTGATTTCAGGTCTGAAAGCCACTGCGCCGGCACGCGATTTTGAAATCTTGGATTTAGTAGCTGAAGGCGATTCGGTTGTTTTTCGGGGCATAATGAACTTCCACCTTGCCAGCGGGAAAAAAGCCTCTGCCCGAGTTCTCACGTATTACCGTCTCGTCAACGGAAAGATAGTGGAAGATGAACCAATAAGCATGCCGCCCTTGAACGAATTGTTGGGCAACATGATGTCCCCGAAGTGAGCCGCCTGAGATGCACTTTTGCAGATCAAGCTTTAATTCGGTAGCCTTCGGTTTCTTAGGCTTCACCTTTAGCAGTCGCTCTAGACAAGTGTTTCTGAAAAGAAATCCGTAACAATAGATAATCACCAAGAGGAAGAAAACAAGAAATTTTGTTTTCTCTATCGTTTCCTTGATTCTATGATTCCGCGGCATTTATCGGCGTATTGGCAGTACTCAAGGCAGGCAGCGTTGCTGTCAGGGCGTTTCCATTCCGCTCCGCATTCTGGGCATGTGGTTTTGTCTTCATCACTCCAGATTTCAAGGTCGCCCCCACAAACATGACACTTGATGTAGGCGGGCTTAGGCTGCAAGAGGTCGCGTAGTCCAGGGCAAGTTTCAGGGCTCTTTTGAATCGGTTTGTCGTTAGAGCTCAACTATTTCACCTCCAATCTTAACCTCGAATTCTTTAACAGGGATTTGTTTGCCTGAACCTTCCAGCGCCTTGTTTACTGCCCACTTCAAACCGGTGCAGCAGGGCACTTCCATGTGGACAACAGACACCGAGGCTATGTTGTTTTGCTGGAAAATCTCAGTTAGCTTTTGTGCGTAGGCTCTTGCGTCGTCGAATTTTGGGCAGCCGATTATGACTCTTTTTTCCGCCATGAGGTCGTGGAAGTTTTTGAGGGCGACAGGAGCGCAGTCAGCGGCGAGGAGGATGTCGGCATTTTCGAAAAACGGTGCTTTCACTGGAACAAGGTTTAGTTTCACGGGCCACTGGGGCTTTTGTGTTGTCTTGTTGGCTGATCTAGGTGTTTGTAGGATCTGCGTTGTTTTATTTTTTAGGTATTCGTGGACTTCTTCTTGGTTGAATGCTTCAGCTTCTCGCTCAGTTATTGTAATCGCATCTTGAGGACATTGGCCCAAGCAGGCGCCAAGTCCATCGCAATAAGTTTCCTTGATTATTTTTGCCTTGCCGTTGACGATTTGCAGGGCACCTTCAACACATTTAGGAATACAGGCTCCGCATCCGTTGCAGAGGTCTTCGTTTATGTTTACGATTTTTCTTTTCATTTTAATCTTCTCCTTTTAGGCATTTTCCGCCTGTGGGGCAGAATTTTTGGGCGTGAGTTTGGATGGCTTCAAAGATGGGGGTTAGAGTTTCTTGGTTGACGGTATAGATGTGTTTTTTGCCTTGTTTTTGGATGGCGATGAGGTGGCATTGGAGGAGGGGTTTTAGGTTATGAGAGATCATGCTTTGTTCCTGTCCGAGTGTTGTGGCGAGTTCGTTTACGCTCATCGGTTTGTCCATTAGTTGTTCTATGGCGGCGAGTCGGGTGGGGTTTGCGAGGTTTGTGAAGAAGTGGTAGCAGATTTTTGTTAGCCCTTTTTTCATTTGTTTTCACCGCTCCTCATTTATATGAATAAATGTTCATATGAATAATTACTCATATAAAGGTAACGGTGCCAAAATACAAATCCACCACCCAACACAAATAAAAAACACATCAACTCAGAGATTGTACCTATCTAAATCATCAGTTTGAGAACCACACTGCGGAGTAACAAAATAAAAAATTTCCCCGCAATAGGAGCAACGGCACTCTTGGTTCTTAGTCCGCTCAACCGCTGAGGAGCCACATTTTGGACAGTGAATCTCAACTTTAGGCGTTTTTCAATTTCACCATCTTATCGTGAACGGTTTTTGTTATTAAATATTGCGACAAAACGTAAAATTTGGGATAATGTTTTTGAGTACCGCCGTTTTCTATTGCATGCTAAGGTTGAAGATTTTGTCTAAAAAAGCAAAAAAAGCTGAAGGATTAGAAAAACACAAACAAATGCTACGTGAAAAAGAACAGAAAAGAAAAGAGAGAAAACAGGTCTCACTTCCAGCCAAACACGCGAGCAAAGGCAAAAAATAGCTTGCCCAATACTTGTTTTTTTTAATCCATTTTTACACCAAAACCGTTATGATTTATTAAAGCCTGTAAAGAAAGGGATCTTTTTCCCTTTCTGGCTATTCATTTGTTTGTTTTTTAGATAATTTTCCTACGCTCTGTCTCTTGAAGTAGAACACCAAACCAGACCCTGCCACGCCTGCTAATATGATCGCCGCCCATAGCCACCATTGCTGCCAAAGCGGTTGCCCAAAAGCCTCAGCATTGTTACTGATTTGGAGTTGGTCGATTTCAGTTATTGAGTCATGTCCGATGTAGATGTCGGTTGGTTTCTGTATTGGACCCGTGGGGTTAGCTGTTCCAGCAACGACGGTAACGGACTGCTCTTTTCCGCCTACATAGAGGTGCATACCGGTGGTTATGCTACGGACAAAAACCACATGAACCCAAGTGTTAAACGGAAGAGGCTCTTTAGTGTCTATCTCGTTGAAGCCGCTGGATGTCATGGTATAGGCACGGAGGACACCTATGGGTGGGGAACTTGCATTGCTGGGTGTTTCGCCGTTAATCGCTACACCGAGAGTTCTTGTTGGGAGGGACGCGGTGGATCGGACGGCTTCGATGAGGATATTGTTGTAGGGGACGTCTGCTTTGATTTCGGGCACATTCACCCAAACATCAACTGTTACTTCATTTAGGGTTTCGAGGCTTGGTGATGGTTGGACTGCGGCATAGGTGTTGCCGTTGAAGCTTAATGCCGCCCCAAATTTGCCTTGCACCCGGGCCGGGGTGTAGTTGTAGACACCAGTAACCGACCCCAAAACAGCAGGGTTATTGCCAGTTGAATCGGGAGCCACAAGATCCGAATCGACACTGTCGAATGACCATGAAGCAACGACGCTGTTGGGCTTGACAGGACTTGGAGAGATTGCCGCTGGCGCCTTGTCAAGACTTGCGATTCTGAAGGGCGTGGTCAAGGGATACTGATCCAGGTTGTTGGCGTTAATGGTGTATGCAGTGTTTTCTATTCCTGAATTACCGTTTTCAGCGGCCGTGGGGTATTTTGTTTGGTAGTCGCTCCAGTAGTTTCCGCCCATTTGAGAACCGCCATCCCAGCTCTCGATAAGGTAAGAAGAGTTGCCGAAGGCGTTATAGAAATTATTAACAAAGTTGTTTCGGTAAATTTCGTTTGCAGTTGGAGAAGCCCCCTGAGTCGTAATGTAGACTCCGTACTTGTTGGAATCAACCTCGTTGCCAACGATTACGTTTTTTGACCCTGAGAGGAAAATACCTGACTCAGTATTCGAAGCCATTGTATTATTGAACACCACAGAGTTGGATGCACCCAAACCTAACCCGCGGGTATTGCTCTGAAAGGTGTTTCCCTCAACTGTATTTGAGTAGCCGCCTAAAGCAACACCTGAAACCGCGTTTGCTATGATGTTGTTGTCGGAGATGTTGTTTTGGGAGCCAGCATAGAATCGGACGCCGTCTTTAATGCTCAAGGTGATGATGTTGTTGGTTATGGTTGTAGATGATTGGACGGCACAGAAAACTCCGAAGTAGTTGCTCTTTATGATGTTGTCGCTGATTGTGCAGTCATCGCCCAGGAGGTATATGCCTATGGCGTTTTGTGAGGGATTTGTGCTGTTGACGCTTTGGATGGTGAATCCTGAAACCTTGATGTTTGCGGCTGCCAACGTGAGAACGGCTGGTTCGTCGGATCCGCCTTCACCTATGATAAGGGTGTTTTCTCTGTCTTCGCCCATAAGCGTTATGGATTTGTCGATTTGCAGGTTTTCATAGTAAACCCCTGGCTTCACCGCTATAACGTCGTCTGCAGAAGCATGGCTCACTGCCTCACCTATCGTGGGGTAATCTTGCGGAACGACAATGATCCTAGAAGCTTGCCCCGTCTGGAAGCTAAACATCCAAACTGCCGAAAACAAAATTACCGCAAGCATAAGGGATTTGAGGATTCCTCTTTTCTTCAACGTTCCGACCCTTTTACTTTGAAAACTCATTCAAGTCACCAAGAAGATATTGACAACTCCCAGATATTACTCTCCCTAAAGAACACCCCGTTCCCCCAGAAGAACACCCAACCGCAGAAAAAAAGACACAAAAGAAAATGGGGTCTGTCAAATTTTCGTTCTTCATCTTACAGTCAGACTGGGACGGCGACATCATCCCCCATCGAATCAACATCGTCCCAGTTTAAAAGGGCTTTCGTGAAGTGCCGAAGAAACTGTCTAGAAAAGAATTGCTCTGCTTACATATGGGTAATCAGAAAGCCCTGTTTTTGGCACCATAAGACCTAAAAACCGAGAAATAGCACGTCAACAAAATTGTTGCTTAGTCCAAGCATGTTTATTTGTAATACACAAGTTTTTTATGGTTTACCTCTCATCTCGCGTAAGGTGTAAAAATGTTTAGATTTGCCAAAGTCCCATCGCAATCAAACAAGACGAAAAACAAAGCGAAACCAAGTCAAATAATACCTGTTGTGATACTAATCGTGTCAATCGTCGGAGCGTTATATTTTACTGGTTTTTTCAATGATTTCACTGATACCTCTATTTCTGATGGAGGTAAACTGACTCCAACAAGAGACATAGAAGGAACATGGACAACAACATTGTCCACACAATTTACATTCGCCACAGACTATGAAAACTTCGGTCAACTCACAAATGTGGGCTCAGAAGATCGCACAATGACTTGGACTATAACGGGAACAAGCGACGAGCACATCGTAATTGTCAACATACAGTTTACTTATTCAAATAGACAATTAGTTCAAGGGTCTGGTTATACCCCTGATGTTTCACCAATGCAACTAACAGGCACAATAAATGGAACACAGCTAACTCTAACTAAAGGAAACGCGGGTCCGATTGAGCAAATTGGTACAATTGGTGTATTTACGTTCACTTCAAACCAGATGGAAGGCACATGGCACGACCACTGGAACGGAGTGTACGAGCAGAACGTCTATACATCAACAAACGGCTTAAAACTAATGAAACAATAAAACAAAAACGCAGTACTTATAAGCTAACACCTCAGGTAGCGAGTACACCTACCTAAAGGGCACCCTCCCTGCACCTAAGGACTCTGTTTTTGCACAATAGCACGAGACCATTAAAAAGAAAAAGGGGATTTCTCGCAAACATCGTCTCTGTTTTTGTTGCTTCGGTATACATACGATTATGCTCTAACTCATTTTACTGAGTTCTTTAACATAATTCTCTGCTCCTTTGATCCCTAAATCCCTTTTCTGCCCTCTTAGGAAAAGGAGACTTATCGGGTTAAATTTTGATGCAAACACGTTATATACCATTTATCTGAGAATATTCTTCTTCTTTGTCTTAACTATTAGTTTTAGCCTATGGCTTTGTCATGTGTCTGTGGGAGAGAGTTTGGGTTTGGGGATTAAATTCTGTTGTATGGGATTTTATGGAAAGAGCAAAAAAACTTTCCACAGTGTATACATAAGCCCGTTTATTTTCATTATACGGTTTATCATAGTATTGGCACATAATCTTGAGATTGCCTGTATCTTTTGTAGGAGCCCTCTTTGATTTTCTACAACTTCGTTTGCAGTATTTTTGGATTTCTGCAGTGCTGTTTGTCTCGCCTAACTTAAAACTATATTTTAAACCCTTCAAAAACAAAAAATTAGAGGCGTTAGCCAAGTCTTCAATGATGATAAATCTTAAATCTTCAAAGCGAAGGATAGTGTTGAAGTGGGAGGCGGGATTATGGTATTGGATACACAAATTCTTAGTCTATATATCGCGCCCGCCAAGGGCTTTTACGATAGTACTTCACTTATTCTGATAAGTAAGTTAATTCTGACGGCGCAAGGATTTCCTTAGAAATGAAATAAACCCCACTATCGAACAACATATTTAGCCGATGTTTATCAACAAAATCCGATATAAGCACAAGTGAGTTTCTGTTGACTGTGTTTTCAACCCTCAACACAAGTCCATCCTTAAAGGTTTCAAGAATTTCAACGTCTACGTTGCAGGAGCTCACCATTTCACGTTTTAATATCATTGCATCACTCATTTTCAATTCTTCATCACCTACCTCAAATATGGATTGAATAACCTTCATTGAAGAAAAGCAGAAGTATACTTAACGTGTATGAGTAAATGAGTACATTTGCTTGCAGAACAACCGTACAGCATTGAATTTGAATTCCCACATCCAGTGGCAACCAAATTACAAGAGTGCTTGCATTGTGAACATTGTTTTGCTCTGACTTTACCGTCTAATAATTCACCTTCAACTATTCTAACGCACCATGATTTTTCTTTTGGCAATCGAAAATCAATCAATTCAGAATTTCTGCTCAAAATTCGCTTCTCCTTATTGCATTCTACAATCAAAACTGTTATTTTCTTAATAGAATATAACTCTATGTAACTGGAGCTTATCATATACAAACCAACTCGTTTCTACCAAGTTTTCCAGTTTTATTGATTATAGCCTGCAAAATAATAATCACTTATTCAATAACTTTCAGTGCTAACTTGGAAAAAGGACACAAAATTTAAAAATATTCAATATAAGAATTATAATGGGAGTTTATTTTGTCCAACGACGAAAATATGGACTTGCTTCTTGGTTTAGGTTTGACTCTCAATCAGGCAAAGGTTTACTTAGCTATACTTAGACTCGAAAAAACCACTTTTGGGCAAATATCGAAGTTTTCGAAAGTGTACCGAGAGGATGTCTACAGGATTCTGCCAGCTCTTGAGCATATGGGTTTGATCGAAAAACTGCTAGGTAAACCAACAGAGATTCGAGCGACGCCTATATCGGATGCCTTAAGTTTCCTTGTGTCAGAAGAAGAAGGCAAATCTGATGAACGTTTGAAGGGTATGAAAGGTATAGTTGAAAGACTATCGCTTAAGGATTGGAAACCACCGCTTTCTAATGAGGAAAGTATTTTCATACTGATAGCAGAAAAAAAAGCTATTTTGGCGAAGACTTCGGGACTGATTAGAAACTCAGCAAAAGAAGTCGCTCTGATTGCAGACAAGGCAAGAATCATACCGACTATGTCTCAGTTTTCAGATGAATGCAAGCAGGCGATAAAGAAAGGGGCTCAGATTCGACTAATTTTTGAAGGAGAAGATCCGGACGAGTTGCTCATGGAAAAAGTGCAAAAACTCATCGATGGCGCTTCAGTTCAAGTAAAGTTTCATCGTGAACCTTTGAATCACTTCATAATGTCTGATGATAAAGAAGCTTTGATTACAACTTCCAAAGAAAGCGGATTGGGTCAAAGCCCCTCTTTGTGGACAAACAACGGGAACCTTATCGGTGTGTTGAGAACAAGCTTTGAATCCGATTGGGAAAAAGCTGAAGAATAGCCGAAGAAATTGAAATACTTCAAAATGATTCAAAATAATTAGACTGGGCCATGCTTTGATAATTGAAGCCTTGAATTGCCTTAAAATGAATTTATGAATTAAGGTGAAAATGAACATTTTTGTCACTGCACTCATCCAGTTACAAAGTTATTTATTGCAAAAAAAGTTATTAAAATGCAAATGCAAGAAAGTTTTAGCGGACCAGCCTTAAAAAAATAAGTGATGCGCTACCACCTTTAACCCTCTCGAATGTCTCATCACGTTAACGAGTGCGGGTCCGTCAAAATATCTTCTTAAAGATAAATTCTCAGAGTAAGACTTCACGATGTCCCTCTTTAGGGGAACTCAAACTCAATTATTGGGAGCAGAAACAATGCCCTGCCTTTTCAGCTTATTTTCAGACAGGGCAGGTATCCGTAGTCAAATCGGGATTATTAAATTTTAATGCACAAAAAAATATTGGTGGTCTTTGTAGGTTAAAACTTAGTTTTGAATCGTTTCTATATCACGTCTGATCAATAGAAGCTAGTAATCGGTCGGAATGAAAGTTGCTTCTGTTTCAATCGACCAATTTGTTATCTTCCCCATAGAGGTTAAGACTGAGAAACGTCTATCAACCACTTGATAGGGTTGCAGGGTTCCAATAAGGTCCTCTTTGACATCGACTCCATTGTTTGTAAAAATCGTAAACTTCAATCGCACGTCATAAACTGTAACGTTTTCTGTGTTCTCAACTTTTCCTGTTACCCAAAGATAGTTTTCGTCTTTATTTTGGTATGGTTCTATTAAAGTTGTTCCAAGCAGGGTTTGTATTTTAGGCTCCGAATCTGCTCCAAAAAATTTCAATAACTGAGTATAATTTCTTCTAACATTCTCTAACTCGGAAGATACATTTTGTAATTGTATTAATAAATTCTCATAAGAGCTACCGTACTTCTCTTGTAATTCATTATTTGTCCTTAGTAATTCAGCATTAGTTTTCGTCAGGAACTCGTTTTTACTAAGTAATGTTACAGTTACTGAAGTCATTAAGGTAAGTGCGATAATAAGTATTATTGTGAATTTCTTGCCTGCTAGCGGACGCATGGTTTTCTCAAAACTCCTTTATCTATTTAGGGACCAAAAGTGCCTTTTAGCTCTACTCGTGGAACAATCTGTTCCATTTAAGGAACACACTGTTGTGTTGGAACACAATCTCTTTTTAGGAATTATCAAGAAATTCAATAATTATACGGGTTTTCTCCATAGGTTTTCATTGAAAAAGTGCCGTTTGTTCGGTTTTACCCTTTTACAACACTTTTGTAACATATTTCTTCGCAAAAGTATGGTTAAATAGGCTGTTTACACGTTTAAATAATTTTTCCATTAACACTTTTTACCATAAATTAATTAGAATGTGTCATGAAATGCATAGTAAAAAGAATTATTTCCTTGAGATCTTCAAACATTTTTAGCGTCTAGGGCAGCTTGACTGACTTTCGATTTACACCAATAAGACAATACAAAGAGTGTAAGCTCTTAAGACACCACAAAACAAGACAACGAATGCTTTATTGTTTTTATCAGAAAATAAGCTTTTGCTGTCTTAGAAATCTAAAACCGAAATTTCTCAGACCTTTAAAGCCCAGTTTTGTTAACGAATGTTTATATCTGGCTTTATCTATTTATGCCATAATTTTGTTATAATTACGCCTATTCTTATCAATTTATAATTCATTTTCGACGTCAGTACCCACTTTCCAATTAACTTTATAAATTATATCCTAACAAAACAAAGACCATTGAACAAAAACAATTTTTTGGAAAAATTTGTTTCTGTTCAATTATAAGTTTAGGGGAAGAAAAAAGAAAAATGTCTAAACATAAAACTACGATTTTGCTTGCTTTGTTTCTAATGTTGTCAATATCAATATCTCTTGCCGCTACCTTACCACTTGCCGACAGCCAAGTTACCGGCAAAATCAAAGCATATGCTTTCATCGGCTCGACACCAAACCCTGTAGGAGTTGGTCAAGAAACCCTTCTCCATTTGGGCATCACACAACCTCTGCGGATAACACAAGATGGCTGGACAGGGATAACAGCTATAATAATCAAACCCGATGGTACGATGCAAACCTTGGGGCCTTTTAGAACAGATGCAACGGGCGGTACGGGCACAACATTTGTACCAGATGTTGCAGGCACATACCAAATACAGACGCACTTTCCCGCACAATGGTACAACTACAGCATTGGTCGAACAGAATATCAACTTTACTATGAGGCAGCTGACAGCCAAATACTTAACCTCACAGTAACCGATGCGCCAATTGATCAATACCCTGCAATACCATTGCCAACAGAATACTGGACTCGCCCCATCGATGCACAAGCTAGAGAATGGAAAGTAATCGGTGGAAACTGGCTAGGTATTGGCCAATTTGGAGACAACTTAGCTGGTGCAGTGGTTGAAAACAACGATTATGCACCAGAAAGTGCACACGTTCTGTGGTCTAAACCCATAGAATACGGAGGACTTACAGGAGACTATGACTACTCGGTCTTTGGTGGCGATGCCTACGAAGGCAAATTCTCTGGATCGGTGATCGTCAACGGAATACTTTATTACAATAAATTCAACACTATCGGCGGTAGTTCTGTCGAGAACTATGTAGTTGCGGTTGACGTACATACAGGCGAACAGTTGTGGTCAAGAACACTAAGGGCACCTGACGGAACCAATGTAACGCTATCATTTGGGCAAGTAATGAAATTCACCTCATTCAACGTTCAGGGCGCTTTCACATACTTATGGGGCACTTCTGGATCAACATGGTATGCATTTGACCCTGCCGATGGACGCTGGCTATTCACAATGACCAACGTACCAAGCGCAAGCTCAACACTCGGTCCAAACGGAGAAATCATGAAATATGTACTCGATCAAACAAGGGGCTATATGCTGGTATGGAACTCCTCAGCAGTCATTGACTGCTATTGGGGTACAAACCCAAACAGTCCCAACTGGGGCTCATGGCGACCACAGGGAAAGACTATCAACGCAACTGGACCGACAGCAACGACATATTCAACACCTTTAGGCTTAAACGGCTACCAAGCGAACGTATCGATACCCACGGGCTTGCCGGGATCACCTAGCTATTATGTTGCAGAAGACATTGTAATCGGCTACTTCAGAGCCAGCCCTGAAAACATCAACAATCCCCCGTTCACAATCTGGGCGATCGACCTAAAACTGGGACACCAAGGGCAACTTCTGTACAATAAAACCTATGACGCACCAGCTGGCAACGTAACTTTTGGCTACTCACGTGTCGGTGTCAAAGACAGAGTCTTTGTTATCTACATGAAAGATCTTGGCACCTTGCGTACATACGACCTTGACACCGGAGAATTTATGTGGGCTTCAACTGAGCCAGAGTTTTACTTAAGCTATCTAGAAACTTGGACCATTATCGCTGACGGAAAAGTCTACACTCACGGGACAAAGGGCATAATTGATTGCTATGATGCAAAGACCGGAGAAAAACTATGGGCTTATGCCATGACTGATCCTCTGGATGAAATTTTATGGAGTGACAACTGGATCGCCCGAATTGATTTCATAGCTGATGGAAAAATCTACATACGAACCAGTGCGCACTCCGACAACCAACCATTGCCAAGAGGTGCACCGTACGTCTGTCTTAATGCAACAACGGGCGAGGTCATCTGGAGAGTAAACGGGCTAATGCGAGGTTCTGACTGGGGCGGACGAGGTTTAATAGGAGATAGTACGCTTGTAAAAATCGACACATATGACGTGCTTATATTCGCAGTAGGTAAAGGCCCGAGTGAAACAAAGGTTGAAGCATTACCCGCAGTCTCAACGTTTGGCAGCAGTGTGCTGGTTCAAGGTACAGTAACTGACATATCGCCGGGCACAGAAAAATACGCTTTGACAGCACGTTTTCCAAACGGTGTTCCAGCAGTATCTGATGCAAGCATGAGCGACTGGATGGTATATGTATATAAGCAGTTACCCCGCCCAACAAATGCAACCGGTGTTCCAGTTACAATAAGTGTTATGGATTCAAACGGAAACTATAGAGACATTGGACAAACCACAAGTGATGCTGACGGGTTCTTTAGTTTCACCTGGACTCCAGACATCGAAGGCAAATATACTGTTTACGCTTCCTTCGCTGGTTCTCAATCCTACTACCCATCGCACGCAGTAGCAGCGTTCGTTGTTGACCCAGCCGCACCAACAGCAACTCCATCGCCAATCGCTGAGAAATCTGTTGCTGATCAATATTTTGTTCCTGCAATTGTTGGCTTGTTCGTTGCACTCGCCGTAATCGGAGCAGTCTTAGCACTATTGCTGCTAAGGAAAAGATCATAGGATAAAATCGCAACAAAAATCTTTTCCCCTTTTTTTGTCTTTAAGTATCGGAGAAGAAACGGGCTGAGTAGGCTCTGGTTATGAGTTAATCTAGGGATACGCACTTGCTCCTCTTTAAAATCCCTGCCCAGAGCCTCAGTAAACCTCCCGCCCATTGCAACCATTTCATTCGACACACAGCAAATTTTATTTCCTTGTATCCCTTAACAAGTTATTATCGTTTCAGTAGCGAGGGCAATCTCTAGTGACTTTTGCTTTGAACTTGGTTTCATGATTTCCCATGTTGTTTTCGTTTGAAAAACGGTTTCTTTCCTACTGTGCCATCAGTGATGAGGGGTTTTTTCTGCATGTAGAGTTCGATATTTCTCTTCACGGCTTTGTTATACTATGGGGTTGTGGTGTTGATTGCTTGTTCTGTTGGCAATAGCAAGAAGGGAGCTGTGCTATTCCCTGAAGACCAGTAGATTGGAAGTTTTCCATCCCAGCCGATTGCATAAAGGTACGCTATATACTCCGGTGTAAGTTGCACCTGAATTATTTGCACTGCTTGAGCCGTTGCGTTTGCTGCTATTATTGTTGCATTTGCGTTAGCATTAGCTGTGGTTACTATTGCTGTGGCATTTGCGGTTGCTTGGATGACTTGCTGTTGAGCTTCATAGCCTATTTGCTCAAGTTTATTCTTTGCTGCAAGAGCGTTTTGTTCAGCTGTAACTTTTGCTTCAATGGCAACTTTAAATGATTCTGAAAATTGGAAGTCAGTGATAGAAACTGAGACTATAGTTATGTGATATTGAGTTAGTTTATCTTGTAACAGAGTTAGAAAGGCGGTTTTAGCTGCTTCTCGCTGTGTAATTAATTCGCTTGCTTGAAACTTTGCTGTTGAAGCTTTTAAGGCATCTTGCATCGCAGGAAGAATTACTCTGGTTTCATATTGGTCACGGAGATTGGTGTAGATTTCTTTAGCGTAAGCTGCATCTAGCTGATAGTTAACTGTAACTGATGTTGATACTTCCTGTAGGTCTGAAGACGCGGCTGACTCTTGGGCTGTGGCTTTTTGTATTTGAGTGTTCACTAAAGCAATATTTTCAGCGATTGGAGTTATCAAATTTAGCCCTGAACTTACAGTCCGAACTGGATTACCCCATGCAAGTACAACGCCTTGGTATCCGGTTGGTACTGTTTGGTATGCATTTGTTAATACTGCCACTGAAACTATTGATATCATAACGATAATTGCTACAGCAACGAATTTTTTATACAACGATTCCATTTTCATTCTCTCTCTTTTCTTGTGTTTTCTTGTCGGTCTTGAAGATGTCATCCCAGAAAACCGCTAGAATGACGCCGAAAGCTATAACAACAATAGCTAATGCTTCAAAGACGTAACTTTTAACCGATGTTCCAAAGAACACCAAGATTGCACCAATAATTAGGCATGCGATTACTTCTTTAGTTATTTTCATTATTTACAATACCTTAAGGTGAATATCACAGGGTATATTTCAAAGCATATTTAAGGGTTAACAAAAGTTGAAACGCTATTAACATTCTTTTGGCGAACTCAATGACCTGAAAGGGGGCAGTTTGAGCAGCAATTTCTTGTTGGTCTGGCGTATAACAATGTTTCTAAAAATGTGAATGCCAAGTTTTTTAAAAAAATAGAGCCCATTTACTAATATGCCGTTATTTTCGATAAAGGACGACAGGCTTGAACGGGTTGAAGAAGTTCTGTTTAAGAGCGAGTGAAAAGGCATAAATGATTTTAAAATAACTGTGTACCTATGGGCAAAGTATCGATGGCTCTAATTATTACTGGGTTGTTCCCCTTAGTGCCTGCCATAATTTTGACCCTGATTTCAATTTTCTATCCAACATTCATTCCCGAAACAGCTTGGTTCAACTTAGTTGTAAGATTTTTCGCCATAGGCATTCTATACGTCGTGGCTTTTGCATTCATTATTTTGCCAGCTGAGCGCGTTATGATTGTAGCTATTGTCATTAAAGCATTCGAATTCATGCACGCCAAACTGATTTACTTCAATTCAGGTTGCTCAGTTTTGATCGCATTTTGTCTTAAATTGGCAGGCTGAATTATACTTTTTGTTATTCCAGTGGCACACTGTGCTGACTCCCAAATATTCTCAAAGTGACTTTGAAACATCGCCAAGAAGCTAGGATGATTCGTCCAAATAATAGGGGACTCTGACAAAGGCTTTGAGGGATAAAAACAGAAACTGCCTTCTTTATCATCAAAGATGGCAGCGTTGACGCTCAGTGAGCAGGTACTCAACCTGAGGCAAACGTTTGGATTTGAAAGCAGATCCCGAATATTCTTATGGCGCCCAATGTCTTGTTTACAACTATCTAAAACTACCCTATACCGGACGCCTCTCGAAATCGCGTTTTCATAGTCATGCAAACACTCATTAAGAATTTGCAACCATCTCTGCAGGGTAGAAAGAACGTCCACGCGTTGTTTTGCATTTTCGTGTTGGTGTCTCATTCTCTGGATTATCCTTTCTTTTCGGTCAATCATTAAGAACTCATATTGTCGGTCAGATAGTGGCATGTCTTGGTTGTTTTTTGTTTTCCGAAGAAGCTTACCTGTTTCTTTTCGGATTTTTTTACATTCCTCAAATTTTTGATCTAATAGCATTTGTAGTCCGTTTTGAATTGAAATTGCCCTAAAAATGTAAGGTTGTGCAATTTCTTTCTCAACTAATCCTTTCTTTTGCAGTTCATCGAGTGCCCTGTAGACAATTGATCTGGGCACTTTTGCATGTTCTGCGAGTGTTCTACCATTTGCATTTCCCATTTTGAGAAGAGTCAAATACAGTTTTGTCTGAGTTTGAGTGAATCCAAGCTTGGTCAGGATGAGTGCTTCTTCATCTTCAAAAAACACGTGTGTACCCTTCCCACTGTATTAAATTCTCCCCGTTTCTATAAGAATTTTTTGCATCAACAATTTGCGGTTACACTATTTCTTAAGCAATTCAAGATGAATACATGCTGCATACACTTTATGTGTATTAAAATAAAAGAAAGATAAAGAAAAACAAAATGCAAAAACTAAAAAATAAAACTATGGCTATTTTGATTGCAACACTTTTGACAATTTCAATGGGAACTTCAACGCTTATGTTACCAAATGCTAACGCACATACGCCGGCATATAACATTCCAACTTATGCCTACTGTAACGTTGCACCGAACCCCTGCGGTCTTGGTCAAACAGCAACAGTTGGATTCTGGATTCAAATACCTCCACCAACAGCTGCAGGAGCACTCGGAGACAGATGGCACAATTTCAAAGTGACAGTAACACATCCTGATGGAACAACTGAAACGCTAGGACCATTTACATCCGACGATACAGGAGGAACCTGGACAGCCTATACACCCACCAAACTAGGTAACTACATTTTCGTATTTGACTTTCCAGGAGAAACATTAGCAGGCGCAAATAGAGCAAGCCCAAATAACGAGTACATTGGCGATTATTTTGAACCATCCACTAGCGAACCTGCAACACTTCTAGTTCAAGAAGAAGCAATACCCGCCATTCCAACCGTTCCGCTTCCAACAACTTTCTGGACACGACCGGTACAATCTGGAAACGGTTTATGGTCGACACTTACTGGAAATTGGCTTGGACTAGCTGCACATAGTTTCGCCAACACCGGAAGATACAACCTAACCGGAGACTATAATCCATACACTTCAGCGCCAAAGACCGCCCATATTTTATGGACAAAGCCTGTAGCATTCGGAGGCTTAGTTGGAGGAGAATTTGGCGGAACAGACACAAGCAACTACTATTCAACTTCACAATACGAACCAAAATGGGCACCCATAATCATGAACGGCGTAATGTATTACGAACTATACCCTGGAAGTTCAACCAACCCTGTAGGTTGGATTGCTGTAGACTTGCGAACGGGACAAACACTATGGACCCACGATTCAACTGAAACTTTAAGATGCGGTCAACTACTTCAAATGGTAACACCCAACCAGTATGGATCCATCGCGTATTTGTGGAGCACTGGAAACCCGCTTGGAGCCTCACTATCATCGACTACCATTCTTACTGGTCTTTCATACAATATGTATGACGCTATGACAGGGGACTATGTTCTCACAATTGCTAACGGGACTTCGATGTCACTTACAGAAGATGAAAGTGGCAATTTGATTGGCTACTATGTTAACTCAAGCACTGCAAATGCATACCATAAACCTACGCTGAATATGTGGAACTCGACACAAGCGATTTTCTATCCAACCAGCCAATACGTTCCTGGCGATACTACTGCAAGTTGGAGTTGGAGACCCCGACAAGATAGCGTAATCGATTTCCAACGTGGCGTCGTTTGGTCAGTACCACTAGCTTACTAGCATCTCAACCGGCAATTTCCCAACCACCCTCTCGATTAGAACCGTTAGTAGCGATGTAGTTTACTTGACTGCTGGAAATGCAACTTATTTCAATACTGGCTACGAAATTGAAGCCGGTTACAGTGCAACCGACGGCTCTCAGTTATGGGTAACTAACCGGACGCTAACACCATTCACAAGGGAATCTATGACTACTGCTGGATATGGCGTCTTCGTTAATCTTCAATCTGCTACTGGAGTACTTAACGCTTACAGCTTGAATACAGGAAAGTTGGTATGGGGTCCAAAGCAACTTACCGGTGATAACGGAAACTATCCTGTACCAGATCCTTATGACAGTATCGGCGGTTACCAATCTGTTCTTGCTAACGGCGTAATTTACTTGATGGGCTTTGGAGGAGACATTTGGGCTATTAATATATTGACAGGCGAAGAACTGTGGTATACAAGTACTAACATAGTGCATGGTCTTGCTGGGTCTGATACACCTTATGGTGTATGGCCACTTTGGGTTTTCAGCGGTGGGTCTGTTGCGGATGGAGTTTGGTTCCTTAATGAGGGACATGAATATAGTCCACCCTTATTCCGCGGAGCACAGCAACTGGCAATAAACACCACTGATGGTTCGTTGATATGGAAAATAACGGGCTTTGACGTTACGAACGGTGCAACTATTGCTGATGGTATCATGACCGCGTGCAATGCATACGACAATCAACTGTATTCCTATGGCAAAGGACCAAGCGCTATTACTGTTACTGCACCTGCCGTGGGAGTTACAACCGCTACACCGATAACGATTAGTGGAAAAATTACAGATCTCTCAGCTGGCACAAAACAACTGGCACAATCAGTAAACTTCCCCAATGGTGTTCCCTGTGTGTCTGACGGTAGCATGACTCCATGGATGGAGTATGTTTACATGCAGCAGCCATTGCCAAACGACGTAACTGGAGTTCCAGTAACTGTCAATGTCGTTGACTCGAACGGCAACTACCGATCAATCGGCACAGCCACAAGCAACATTTATGGTACCTACAGTCTAACTTGGACACCAGACATCGCCGGCGACTACACAGTCATCGCCAACTTTGAAGGTTCAGAATCTTACTATCCATCATCAGCTTCAACAGCTTTCACCGCCAGTGAACCGGCAGCAACAGTTACGCCAGCAGCAGCTACAACAACATCTATGGCTGATCAATACTTTGTTCCAGCAATCGCAGGCCTATTTGTTCTAGTCATCATAGTCCTCGCTCTAGTTGTGCTGTCAATGCTTAGAAAGCGACCATAAAAAACCTACAACCAAAACTTCCTTCCCCCTTTTTTAGTCAAAAAAAGTGTTGGTGATATGTTGGGGGCTGAGTAGGCTCTGATCAGACTAATGGTGACTTACTCACCACAAACGCATTTGTATCCTTTCCTCTTCAACCCAGAGCCTCAGCAAACCCCCGCCAATTACAACCACCCCATTCCGACACACAACAAATTTTAATTCCTCGTATCCCTAAACAAGCAATTGTTGTCTTGTTTTGAGGTGTCTTAATAGCTAAATAGCTTTGTTGTCTTTTGTCGCTGACATCGAGTGGGCATCCAAAACAGGCGTAAACATGTTATCAACTCAACACATTACCTAACGGTAAGCCTGTGTCATTTTCTGCTTAATATCAAGCCTAGCCGACAAACCTTCCTTCTCTAAGGTATCTAGAACTTCGATTATTCTTGTTTGGTCACGCACAGGCATTTTCTTGAGTTGCTTTTGAGCGTTAGCTTCAACAAAAACCAGGTGTTTGGTCAAGCGCTATTTCCCTTTTGTCAATTCGTTCAAAGGCACCAAGGCTAGCTTTCCATTCTTTTTGGTTGCTTCATATTCTTTTATTGCAGCAACATCTTCTTTGGTTGGTTCTTCGTAACCGATTAGTCTCTCTTCCACTAAGTCATTTAACCCATCGACTTTCTTGTTTAGTTTCTGCAGCAGACTTCTAATTTCTTTCAGTTCAGCTTCAGATGTCATGTTTGGTCGAACCCTACTATGATTCCACACGTATTAAATAATTATGCTTAACTATACTGCCGGTACTCTAAAAAAATGGCTGATCAATTAAGTAGCCTTTGGTCTGGTTTCCCTTTAGACATAATAAGGTGGTAAAAGCTCAGCTTAAAGGAGACTAACTTATGTCCAAACCAAAAAAGAATCACTTCATAGTTGAATACTGTTCCGAAATTGTAGATGCAGACACCAAAGCAGAAGCGATAACAATAGCGAAACATCGCATCCAAGACCGAGCCGTTGAAGTGGATGAGGAGAACACTTGCCAAGTTGAAGATGAAGACTTGCTGAAAGAAATCGAAGAGGACTAGAAAAGAGCAGACAAAGAAGAAGCCAGAGCTACCGCTAAACCAAAAAATAACTGATTAAAAAAGAAGGCGCACGTTGGGCGAATTAACCGCATAACCAACAATTAAGGCAGGGCGATTTATAAAAAAGCCCTTAGCTCTTTCTTCCTGATTTTGAGTTTGCCTTATATTATGCCAAAAAGAAATCTCAGAGCAAGAATTAGAATTATTATTAATACTACCACTACAATAGCATACCAGAGCCAACCAGCTAAACTACCTTTTTTATTATGCCAAATATTCATCTGTTTATTCGCCACTTGCGTAACTGACTCGTAGCATGCGCGTGATACTATTACTATAATAGCATACGAAAGCAAACCAGCTAAACTACCTTTTTTATAATTCAAAAACATCATTTTATTCGCCACTTGTATAACTGACCTAAAGTCACTTAACGATTTGTGACTGTATAACCACAGCTACTACTGAAGGCTGACATAAAGACAGACTCAAAGAGAGAGCCAGAGACTGGCTGAAAGGGTGCATTGCTGCGTAAAAAACAGAAGCCAACCTCTCTTCAAAAACACTCTTGGCTATGAAAAGCTGATTTTCTCTTAAAAAAAGAAAGAAAGATGATGCTTACGGTTTGTTGACTTTGTTTTTCCAGTAGAGCAGAATCGCACCCGTCACAGTGGATGCTAACGCAACTGCAGGGGTCTTGATCTCCAGCGGAATCGGCAAAGAAGCAACAAACGTAGTAGCAGCGCCCGCAACTGTGCCAGCCAAAACGATTAGAGCCTCCTTATTCTCAGATACCTCTACCTCATCAACCAAACAAATCACCTCCAAAAGTTAACCTAAAACAGAAATGCGAACTCAAACCAAGAAAGATTCAAACATGCAGTTAGACGAGAAGATTTTAGTAAGCGCACTGACTAATCCTAAATCGTGATCTATTTTGAAGTTCGCAGTAATCGTTGAAAAAGACGAAGATGGCATGTATGTTGCCTCAGTTCCAGACCTTCCTGGCTGTCACACGCAAGCCAAAACTCTTGACCAATTGACTAAACGCATCAAAGAAGCCATTACTGCTTACCTTGAGGTTGAGGCTGTCAAACCTAAAGAAGGCATAGAGCTTGTCGGTTTACAGCTTGTTGAGGTCACCACTAATTGAGCCTTCGACCACAGCCAGCCAGAAAAGTAATGAAAGCCTTATCTGCTCTTGGTTTTGAGGTTGCTAGAAAACACGGCAGCCACGTTGTCATGAAACATGCAGACGGTAGAATCACTGTGATTCCGGTTCATGCTAAAGAAAACATTGGCGTGGGTTTACTTTTAAAAATAATGAAAGACGCCAAACTAGAAAGGGAAGAATTCATCAAGTTACTCGCATAATCTGCACCACCGGAGCTTTAATCGAGCTTTAATCTCCAGCGGAATCGGCAAAGAAGCAACAAACGTAGTAGCAGCGCCCGCAACTGTGCCAGCCAAAACGATCAGGCTTCCCTATTCTCAGATACCTCTACCTCATCAACCAAACAAAACTCACCTCCAATAACTGTGAATAAAAAATGATCCTGTATGGTCCTATAACTCAAATCAAAGACCTTTTCCCAAGGCGAGCTGTTTATTGTCACAAGTGTTCCATTTTGGAACAACCTGCTGTTTGATTGTTCTTTGAATAGAACTATATGCTGGTTGCCTCTAGTAATTATTTAGATGAAGCAGAAAATGCAAAAAATAAGACCCGGTTTTGCTATACTAACTTCTATTTTAGTGATAATTTTCTTAGTGGAACCTATGGCTGAGAGTGTTTATGCCCAGTCAACTAAGCCATCAGCACCAAAGTTTACCATTCAAATGCCAAATAACAGCACAATACAACTAATTGTGGAAAATCAAGCATTCACTAACAGTAGTTCTGTTAACTCAATAGTATATTACTTCAGAGTAAAGGACCACAACTCTGATTTATGGCTAGAAAGTGGCAACTATAACCTTCAATCTAACTCTAAAACTACAATTATTTCAATTCCCCCACTACCCGGAATGTCACTCCTGAATTCAATTCTGAGCAGTCCCCTGCTTCGCAACAGTACTTTGCTTGATTTTCAAATTCAAGCAAAAACTGGTTACTATGCCATAACTCAGAAGCCAGGTTACATACCTGGTGCTCCAACTCAAGCACAGTCTGGAGATGGTTATTCAGAGATTACTTTTAACCCTGCTGAAACAAGTGACTGGAGCAACACACAAACAGTCAACTTAAATCAGACATCCACAACATCAACAACTTCAACTGTTCCAGAATTTTCTTGGTTGATAATTTTACCCCTATTCCTTTCAACAATCCTTGTTTTAGTCTTATTTAGAAAGAGAAAGTTTGGTGACAGCCATGATTAAGAAATCCTTCATAGCACTATTTACTATCTTAATGCTGGTCATTTTGGTATTGAGTGCTATGCAGGTTGAGGTTGTAGAGGCTAACCCTTTTTGGATATTTCACCAAATTGAGCCAAGACCAGATGCAATCCCACCGAAAATAACAATATTTAGCCCACAAAACAACACAGCATATTCCTCAAATAATCTAACAATAAACTTCTATGTAGATAGACCCAAATTGGACATGAATGACTCATCCATAGACATAAAGATCTCATCTATAATCAACATAACTTACACATTAGATGACAAGACAGAGCAAGCCTTCACCATTTGGAAAAATGGAAGTGCTTCTTCATCATCAGGAATCCCAAACTTTAACACATCTCTTAATTCCCCTGCATTGTCACCAGGAAATCACTATCTAACTGTGTATGCTGAAGCAGTGGTGTTTGCTGGAGGATTAGACATTTTCTTCCTAAATAGTTCCTCAACAGTTCTTTTTGCTACAGGAACTCAACCATTACAACCAAGCCCTACACAAACTCCTACTGTTCCAGAGTTCTCATTGTTAGCAGTCTTAACGTTGTTAGCGACTGTTCTCGTCATCGTTGTCGCAATCAAGACCAAGGCAGCATCTGCTACAGTCAAAAGAGTTGGAAGTGCATGAGAGGAAAATTTGTTTGGGCTCTTATTCTCGCTTTCATTTCAGTATTACTGTTAGCAGCCTTGATGTCACAAGCAACTCTGATCACTGCCATCTCTCCAACCACACCTTCAATCGAATGGGAACAGCAGTACAGCACAGGATCAATAATTCGAGCAATGACTCTAACGAGCGATGGCGGATACGCATTGGCAGGTTCTGCGATGAGCATAGTTATTGGAGCAGTCGGACCTTGGCTAATCAAAGTTGATTCTTCGGGCGACAAACAATGGGAAAAGTTTTACTTTGCTGAAAAAATGAATGTAAATTTGGGTGGAGCTGACTCTATTGTCCAGGCGCCAGATGGGGGATATGCACTTGTCGGCTCCAGTTACTTGGTCAAATCTGATTCTCAAGGCATTTTTCAGTGGAGACAAAACTACAGCGACACAAGCATATCAAGCTTAATCAAGAAAAGCGACAACGGATACATTTTGGCTGGAAGCGAAAACGGCGCTCCTTGGTTGGCTGCGGTTGATCTAACTGGTCATATAATTTGGAGCCAAACCTATGAAGGTAAAGACGGCATGGTTATGTCGCTGGTTCAAACAAGTAATGGCGGATATGCCGCTGCAGGTTTTATGAATAATAGTGCTCTTCTCATGAAGATCGACGATTTAGGCAATTTGCTCTGGAACCAAACTTATGATGGCATCCAAAGTGCTGCGTACTCGGTTATTCAATTAGATGATGGAGGGTTTTTGTTGGCTGGCTCTGTAAACAATACCGTTTTGTTGTTTAAAACTGACCTGAATGGTAAAATGGTTTGGAACCAAACATACGATACTGGTGCAGCTTGGTCGGTGATTCAGGCTGGTGATGGAGGATACGCTTTAGGTTGCGGCAACTTCGATTCTGGAAGCTTGATTAAGACTGATTCGGCTGGAAATTTGCTGTGGCGTTTATCATTAAACTCGACAGCGTATTCAGTGATTCAAGAGGGTGACGGAGGTTTTGTGCTTGCGGGAGGTAATGGGGTAGGCAATAATTGGTTAATTAGAACTAGCGCCAGCATCGACAATCCTTCCCCAACATCTACCGTTCCAGAATTATCTTGGCTGGTGATCTTGCCTTTGCTTTTTTCCATATTTGCGATTGCCGGGGTAATCAGGTATCGAAAATTCGCTCATCAGTCAAGAAAGCTTGGCGAGGCTTAGTTAAGGATCCTTTACGAATAGGCTTTTATCGACTCCATTACCTAATGTTAAGCATGGGTAAAATTGGTATTGAAATAGAAAGCACAACTGGAAACAGAGGAAGCGATTGAATGCCAAAGAGAAAAATTGTAACGGTCGCCATCTTATTGGCAGTAGTTGTCATAGCGGTCGTTGGCATTGAACTCTTTGTAGCTAATACGCTCTTAGGTTATAGTAAAATTACTTTAACCCCTTATTCTTACCCGCCAACCTCTGTAAAATTTGGCAGCACTTCGTATTATATACTCTTTTACTTAGTTGGAAAATCTGATGGAGGCGCTCCCATAATAGGTGCCCCTCCTGACGCTTTTTTCCACATTACAACAGAACAAACACTAATTATTTACTCAAACCAAAGTTTCAGAGCCATTCAAGGAGCTAAATACAGTTTTGAGGGGCTGCAAATCGTGGTAAGCAACGTAAATGTAACTTCACACCAATTAACCCTATACGTCAAGTCGACAATCTCAAACTCTAAGCCAATAATTTCGCCTATCGCTACTCCCTCTATCCCGCCTTCACCTACGACTAACCAAGAAGTCCCTGTTCCAGTTTCTTCACCGCCGCCTTACATATTTAAGTAAAAGCAATTTTGAGTTTGCTCCTATCGATGTTTCTATGGCTGTAATAGTTAGGTATCGAAAAACCAGTAGCTTGAGCAGGTTGAAGCGGGATAGTCTTATTGCTATTTGGCTATGACCCATAAATCATCAACATAATCGCCATGCGCATCCCACGTGTAGTAGAACCCGAACTTAATACTTGTCGATGCAGAGCAAAGGGATGTTGAAAGTTTCTCGGCACCATTGCTCAGCAGGAGGATAATGGTCACTAGAACGCGCGCTTGCCATGAACCAGATTTCATCCATCCAAACGGCATCCGACGTGCCATTTAGTTTTATGTCTCCTGCCGAAAATTTCATGTTGTTATTCAACCAGCGGCCAAAACTTTTAAATGAATTGTAAACAGTATTGTTTACAGGTGTATTTGATGGCACAAGTGCAGTTGAGACTCCCAGAGGAAATGATCGCTGAAATCGACAGTTGGGTAGCAGAAGGTAAATTCAAGAGTCGTAGCGACGCCATAAAAACTATTATAAGCCTATATGAAGAACGCGAGAAAACCCGTGCATTCTACAAGTTATTAAGCAAGCGAAGCGAAGAGGCAAAGAAAAATCCTGAAGCGCTGGTTCCATTAGAGGACGCTTGATCTTGGTTTTCAAGGTTTTGTTGCATCCGAACGCTGCTAAAGAATTGAGAAAGCTTGATGGACTAAACCAAAAGAGAATAAGACAGATTCTTGGAGAACTTGCAGTTGACCCTTGGAAAACAGGAAAGCCATTGCATCCCTCAGATTTTTGGAGCGTAAGGTCGGGCGACTACCGAGCCATCTACGAAATAAACACCGAAAATAACCAAGTGATTGTGCTCTTTGTAGGCCACCGAAAAAAAGTATACGATGACTTATCAAAACTTCTCTGACAGACTCAAAAAAACAGGAAGGCCTTCTTATTGTCTGTTAACTTTGTTTTTCCAGTAGAGCAGGATCGCACCGGTCACGGTGGATGCTAACGCGACTGCGGGGGTCTTGATCTCCAGCGGAATCGGCAAAGAAGCAACAAACGAAGCAACAGCGCCGGCGACGGTGCCAGCCAAGACGATTAGGGCTTCCTTATTCTCAGATACCTCTATCGCATCAACCAAACAAATCACCTCCAAAAAGCATCAAACGGAAAAGAGAAGTTCGAAACAAAAATAAAAATTCAAGTTTTTTGCTTGAAGAGAGCAGCAGCCCAGCCTGCCCAAAAAAAAGATTTTACCGATAAACAACACCTAAAAACATATCTAAAGATACAAGCGTCCAAATGCTTCAACCCCTAAGAATAGATATCAATAAAAAGTTAAGAGACCAAATGGTTTTAGGTTGTTTGATTCCAGGAATAAATCTGATTATATTTTTCAGCAACAGGATAAGCTGCGTCGTCGTAGACTATGTCCAGCTTTGAGCCGTATTGTGTAAGTCTGCTTTGAAGCTGGGTCCAGATTTGCTCTGAAGTAGCATTTGGAGCCCATAAGCCCCAAATACTATCCTGCGGGTTCCGCATGCCCCACCCATAGTTACTAGGCAAAACAAAAACTGCCTCAGACTTGATTTCACCATTAACTACCTGGGGGTTTTTCACTACATCAGTCCAGAACCGTTGAAGTGCTTGGAAATGCTCATTCTGCAAAGTTCCATAAGGGTCAGTCATGTTTTCAGAGTAATTGAAAACTACAATGTACTTAGCGCCACATTGATAGGACAGGAGCATTTGATTGTACATCTCATTTCCGCTGGGTAAATAGGGCGGCTGATTATATTTCCAATCTATGATTGTGCCCCAATCTTTGCCCTGCAGATTCGCCGCACCTCTTACTAAGTCGATTTCTTGCGCAGCAGTGTTATTCCAGCCAAGCTCAGCAAAAACGGTGTCATATCCGACCTGATAATCCCACCAGTGAAGGACATAATCAGAAGTGAAGAGGTTAACCTTGCCTTGGTTGACTATCCAATCTGTTGTCGCTTGCTGGGTTTTTACATATGATGTAGCTACTGCTGATAAGTCATCTGTTGTTTGGAATGGACGTGAATCCCAGAGTTGCTGGTATGGTTCGAACTGAGAAATATCGCCTCTATCCGTCACAGCTATAAATGAGGGGGGAGAAACCGAGTGAGTAGGAAACGGGCCTTCTTGAATGAGGACAGTTCCATTTGATGCCCAGGATTCATTATTCGGGTTCGGAAATGCGCTTGGAAAGCTTATTTGTTTGAACACGGTTCCGTTTGTCAAGTAAATCAAATACTCATTGTTTTTGGCGAGAGCGATTGTTCCGTTCGGAAAATAATTAATCATTGTGGAATTCCCCGCAGCAAAGTCAACACATTGTACGTTAATTTGTCCTGAAAAATCAGGACTATACATGAATGATTTACTTGTCATGATTGAACCAGAGGTTTGGCTAACGGTAAGGTCATGGCTGCTTACTGACACATTACCTATGTTGGGGACGTTATCTAACCGCATGATTCCATCGAGCGCTTTTCCGCTAGGCTCATCCCCATAGTATACGCCCAAGAAATGGCTTCCCCAGCGACTTTGTGCAGTGTCAATGAAGGAAGCAGTTATATTTCTCTGCGCCTCGTAGGAACCAAAGTAAACGATGATATCTAACCCTGACGTAACAGCATAATCGCATGTATTCTCTAATTCAGAACTATTGTACTCTAGAGGACCTGATGCCACAACAAACAAGTTAGTATAACCTTTGACTCTATCAATCAGCAGTTTCGCGTCGGCGCTATTGTCTCCGCCGAAAGTTACACCAACACGGGTTGAGTCATTTTTGGTTGGTGCGTTGTTAACAATAACGGCGGTTGCTGACACTAATACTATTAGGAGCACCGTAACAGTGGCAAATATCACTTTATGTTTCATTCAATAGCCAACCTTAAGCCACCTAATCATCGCTAAACATGGTGTCAAAGCTCTTATTTCTATCCCTATCCTAAACTGTTCTAATGTTTAGTTAGTCTTAGTCAATAAAGTTTGACTAAAAAAACCGCCCGCTTTAGTTGAGTGCTTAGTCAATGTTCCTTGACGAAAATACCTATAAGACGAAAACTTCATGACTATTTTCAGATAAGAAATGAAAGCCTGCATTGCTTTAGTTACTGTGTGCCTTATAGTTTCTCTTTCAATCCTCGCCTTACCAGTTAAAGCGCAAGAACAAGAACCACTAAACCTAACAATCAAGCCAGATGGAAGCATTGAACCAGACACTGATTTCATTTGGCTTCAAAGAAACGGGAGCACCTACACCTTTGTAGTGGATTTTTTTGGCACCATAACAGTTCAAAAAGCAGGAATTACAATCGACGGAGCAGGACATACCCTTGAAGGCAACCAGACAGTAAACGTGAGAGGGATAAATCTGGTGGGGCATGATGAAACAGTCAATGCTTATGGTAACGTCTTGGTGAAGAATCTGCGAATTAGTAATTTCTTGGAAGGCATTTACACGCCGTCAAACAATAACAGTTTCATCGGCAACCGCTTTGAAAGTGCAGGCATACACATTCTAGGCGGTAGCGGAGTGGGAAATATAGTTGAGCGTAATGTGTTCATGAATTCAAGAATTTTTGTTGATTATAATCATGGTGGGCTTGATATCATTACTGAAAACAACTTCTTCGATAGTGGCACACTTGTTGACTTATCGGATGCACCATTTGTTGATAGGAACTACTGGAGCAACTACACCTCCAAATACCCAAACGCCTCTGAAGTTGTTGGGTTGGGAATCTGGGACACGCCCTATGTGGATGAAGTCACTTGGGCAACTAACAGAAGCATTGACTACCACCCATTGGTCAATCCGATAACCGATTTCGAAATTCCTAACTTTGGCATCCCGACAACGCCGACTTTGACACCGTATCCAACCATTAATACTGGTCCCGAACCACCAAAAACAGAGCCGTTCCTTACAACCTTGGTCATAGTAATCGTTGTATCAGTGGCTGTTGCAGGTGTAGGTCTGCTGGTTTGCTTCAAGAAACGCAAACACCCTGCTGTCTTGTCATCACTTCAAACAGACTTATAAAAAAGCATATAGCGCATTACAAATGCGCCTATATGTTTATGGCAAACGTGCCAACAAAAGCGTTTAATGCTATTTTGCGATGACCCAGATTTCGTCGACGTAATACATGGGATAATGGTAGAGGTGGCCGCCTATCCAGAAGTAGATTTCAGACGATTGGTTAACTGGCATGTTAAAGCATAAGCGGTTCCATTGATTGTAGGGTAACGGTAGGGGTCTTTGCTTTTTAAGAACCCCCGCGACAGTGAGTTCGAAGTCGTCGTTGTTTTGGTAGTCGCTTCCACTTCTGCCATAGTGATGGATAACCAGCCGTGCTTTTGAGTAAGCGCCGACGGTGATTGTTTTTTTGAGGTAGCCTGGTCCATAGTTTGAGCTGCCTGTATATGTTACGCGGACTGATGAGGGTGAGGAGTAGAAGTATGTTGTGTCGTAGCCGCCTTGGGCTGAGTAGAGGCTCCAGCCGTTCATGCTTCCATTGAAATCAGCGTGCTCTATAACTGTCCAAGCAGGATCTAAGTGGTCGAAGTGGTGAATATTAACTGAGAGGTCTTTTGACCCGTATGGAACCGAGTACCCTGCGTCTGAGAATGCTTCGAGTCTCATGGTTACGGTTTCGTCGTATTCGCCAGCGGTTAATGTTGGGATGTTTCTTGTGAAAATTGGGGAGTAGATGCTTGAGCTTCCGGCGTTGAGCAATCCAAGGTTAACCTGGTAGACTGTGTAGTCGGCGGGCGGTGAAACAAGCCTAACCCTGAAATAAAGCCCAGCGGTGTAGGTGTTGCTTATCCCAACCATAACAGCCATGCCAAAGGGATCGGGCAACCCCTGCACGTCATTGTAGAGGTCGGGTTCCAAAACATCTGCAGTGAATTGTAGAGTCACAGGCATTCCAAGTCACCTAATCCTCGTATATCCAGAGATCTCCGCTCTGATCAGCAACAAACTTGAAGGTTCTACCGTTTTCATTTGGTATCGAGGTGATCCCTTCTCCGTGTGTGCGTCCATCTTCTGCGCTTTCATATTCGAAGCCAAGGACTTTGTCGCTTCCAGAGTTGTTGTAGAGCTGCAAGTTTAGAATTGAGCCTTTTTGCACTACAAACGTCTGGACTTTCTGCGATCCGTCGCCTGATTCGTCATATACTCCTCGCTCAACTGTATCATCTCCAACCTCCACGCCCGTGTTAGATGGGAGAGAACAGAACACTCTAATGATGCAATCTGTCAAATTTTCACCTCCAATGAACATGATGAATGCTAATTTGTAGAAGGGCGGCTCAACACACACGTGCGGTTTAAGCGAATCAACCTCTACGCTGACCTCATGATTTAGGGTTGTGCCGTCGGTTTCACCTTGAGCGAGGGCGCCAGCTGGGTTGTCAACTGTGATGCCTGTTGTTTTACCTTGAATGCCGTTTGCGATATAGGCGTTGTTTGCTGAACTGCAACCTTGAACGCCTGCTGTACCTGCTGTGCCCGAGTTTCTGTAGCCTTCGTTGTGCGAATGTCCAGGGTCAGTTATTGGGTGAGTATGCTCTAGAACATCGCTATAAGTGTGGATGTGGCTTGAATGGTCGGCAACATTGACCTCGATATCTAATTCGCTATGCTGAAGGGTTGTTTTTCCGCCTGTGTCGCCGATGTCAGAGTCGCTTGAGGCACCTTTGATGAATCGATCCGTTAAGTCTGGAGTCCCCTTCTGTGCCGTCGCATAGGTGCCATCCGTTGGGGATATCGCCTATTTTACCCGACCACAGAAGAATCATGCCCTTGAAAAACTGAACACCAGTAGGTTTGTCAATGATGGTTGTTTCGCCTGGTTCTCCGCCGCCCATACCCTCTTGTGCTTCCTCGATTATCTGACTTTTGTGGATCCGTTGAGGGTTGAAGCATCTAAGTTGCTATAGTCATGGTTTTCGTTGTAGGATTGCCATGGGATCTTTCCAGGAGTTACCGCTTGGGTATGATGTGTTATGGGCATTACTGGAATATCTCCCGGTTGAATGGATTTACATCGAAGACCAAGCTGTCGTTGGGGTTGTAGGAGGCAACTTGGTTGTATGAATGTGCCTTTTTGCTCATGGAGCAATAGTACTTGGGTACTGCAAGTGACGCATTCCCAACGGATTCCATTATGGCGGATATTGATGATGCCGAATTCGCATTAGGCGCTGGTAGGTATAGGGGAAATGGCGGGTGGAGTTTGCAACTTCTACTTCTACCCAGCTATACAGTTCGGACAAGGGGAAAAAAGTAAAGCTCCACCACCTCCTGATCATATAGGCAGCGCTGCCAAAGCATCACTTCGCCAAGGGCACCCTGAAAACCCATGCCAATGTAGACTTTGTTTGTCGATGAGTGAATTGACATGCCGATGTTTTGTTCGAGGACAACTTTGGTATTTCGATAAATTCGGATGGTAGTCCCATCGTATGTTGCCATGACAAAGTTGCGACCGCCCACCGTTACAATTGACGCAGTCGTGAAAATGTGAGGAGTGCCGCCTGAATCGTAGACTATGAGAATGACGGTTCCGTTTACCACTTTGAGGGTAAATTGGCCGTCTTTATGGATTATGTTACGGCTATTTCCGTCTTGCACTGAAGGGCTTATCCAGCCGCCAACGCTAAATTTGCCTGTTGACTGGAAGGTGATTGAGTCTCCAATATCAACATAAGACGATCCGCCGTTGAATGTGAGGAATTTTAGGTATTGATTTTGCTGCCAGGCACAGTTAACAATGTTTCCATCTTGCGGATCAACTCGTGGGCTCGAATCTCGAGCAACCACTCCCGAGCCTTCATTTAGATGGTAGAATCCCACGAGGTCCTGTAAGTTTATGGTCCAGCTCGTGCAGCCAGGTAAATAGATGCCCTGCTCTTCCCAACGCCGAAGATCCGCAATATTCTTGGCTACCGACTCTTTGAGACGTCCCAGTTGGCATGTAGCTTTGGTTGGCGTTCGCGTTAATTGCATTATACGCGAGGAGTTTTGATCTGAGAAAATAAGCAAATCATCTCGCCAAACATAAACGTAGTCGCCTACCCGCCAATCATACGAGTCAGAATTTAGAAATGAGATTGGCGCCCCAATCGAGGAATTGTTCAGTTCAGCGAGTTTTTTGGCTGCCATATTGTTTAAAACCTCCGCTTCGCAGGGGTTAGATTCGCTAAGTCGTCTTAACGTTTGATCCCTCTCCTGCGACGCCACGGATATGTCGACCCATCAAATCCACGCCCCGCACAATCACCCGATCATAATTCTTCGAGGAATCTACCCCGCTGGTGTCAGCGAAAACCCGCTGGTAATTGGGATACCATTGATTAAGACCTCGCGAACCGATGTTAATTGTCTGATATCCATCCCCCCAATACTCCAAGCCCAAAGCGTCAGCAACAAACTTGACAATGTCAAGCGGGTTTGCGTTGTAGAAAACAACAGACATCTCTGTTGAGGGACAATCTCCAATTGAGACATCCAAGTCCAGATCCTCAAATATTTCTAAGAGCATATCGACCGCTGGGGTTTCATCAAAGACGCCAGTGTAGGGCTCGGAGCGGTCCAGTTTTATGACTGCCCCATCCACAATCGTAAATTTAATGAATTTGCCTTCAAGCTGCGCTCCGACAAGGGTGCCTTGATAAATTGGGGATCGCATTGGATCGGGGTACCATAAGCCCGCGTAGTATTGGTTGCTTGGATAGCGGATGTCTCTTGCTATGTTTAGGTACTCGTAGGTTTTGGGGACTTTGAAGGTAGCATAGCTCTCGGGAGTGATCTCCTCTAAAATTTGCTCAATTTTTGCGCCAACAAACTGCCCCTCTTCGTCTGTGTCTGGATTATACCAAAGCGCAACCCAACCCATCTAATAAGTCGCCTCCACCAAATTCAGTGAGCCCTTGCTCAACTTTATGGTATACCTGTAAATCGCCAACTTTGTATCGCGTTCAACGTTGAAGCTGTCAAAACCATACTCGCCTACCAGCGCAACTATGGGACACAAGAGGGTTACTTCAGTTCCAATCAATGCTTGTAGGGGCACAATGATTTTGCTCCAGAGCTCGGCGTCAGTCAATGTTGGGTTGGCTATGGTTCCTGTTAATGTGAGTGTGCATTCTTTTAGGCCGTCGTAGATATTGATTGGCAGCGAAGAGGTAACATTTACGCTGTCTTTTTGCGCTGATGCGGGCAATCGGATGCTTTCAGGTCCATAAGGCAAATCGACGCCGCCGATGCTCCAAGAGGTGACTGGCTGCTGTGATCCGTAGATGCCAAAGACTCCCGCCCACCAACTCATCAGTCCTCATCCTCCGAATACCAATACCCCCCGCCCGCTCCATCGCTATCCCAATAAGTCCAAGAACCAACAAGAGACGACGAACCCGATGTTATCGCCACTTGAAGATAACCATCATTTCTAACGTAGCTGCTTGTTTTGAGACAGAAAAAATAGATACCTGGCTCCAACTCGACGTCGTCAAAGTTGAAGTCTTGCTCCGACCAGCTTGAATTAAGGTTCCCGATATCAATGCTGTTTAGGCTTGCTGCAATCAAAGCGTCGGCATAGGCGGCTGTACTTCGAAAAGAACCATCGCTAGAGTAAATGTAGGCAATTAAGCTTCCAGAAGCAGGAGTTGAGCCTTCGCTAATAGCTCTTAATTTAGTGACTATTCTTGAGAATGTGGTAGGAGATACGATTCTGAATTGCCAGCCCATGCCGGTTTCGTAAGGGTTATCGCTCCAAAAACCTTGATAGTCATCCACCGTCTTATTCAAATTGTCCACTATCAGAGTTGCCGTTGTACTACCTCCTGTTGGTTAATTCGTAATCCAGTTTGTCGATGGTTTTTTGGGCGAGGCGTTCCTCATCTGCCTCGGTCTCGATGTTGCCATTTATGTTTTGATTGAAAGTTAGGTAAGTGACATTAGGCCCTGTCATGGTGCTAGGCTGAGTGGTTTGTTGGCTACGTTGGCTTTCATACTGAGAAAGAGGCATAACAATCTCCGGACCAGCCTCCCCAACCAAAGCATATGTGGGCTTGGTTATGACTCCGCCTCCTGCTAAGCCAATGACGTTTCCGTAATTCTGAAGGTTCGCAACCATAGCGCCAACAGCAATACCAGAAGCAACCAAAGCCGCGGTGGCAACGCCCAAGGTTATGCCTTCTTGAAGCATCCAAACTGCAGCTGCAGCCGCAATAATTGCGGGAACAACAACCATTAGAGCCCGTCCAACCGGACCCAACTGGTCGCCAAACTGCTTAATCACCGTAACCCCCAACGTGAAGCCACCGACAAAAGAACCCACCCCAATAGCTGCAAGAGTCGCCTTGCTACCAACGTCAGAAACGTTGGTGCCAAGAGTCTTTAGAACGCCTGTCATTTCGGGAAAATTCTTCCAAGCTCTACTCAGACTATCGACCATGGTGATGGCGGAAGGAATAATCTGTATTGCACTGGTCATCATTGCTTGATTGACGTTGTCCTGCGACTGCTTAGCTCGCTCGTTGGCTATCTCAAGACGCTCTTGGGCAATGCTTAGCTGCTCTGACGCGGCTTTAGCTTCGGCACTATTCGCCCCGTGCTCAACAACGGCTTCATTGAGGTTACGCTGGGCATCCTCGACCCCCTTAGTTGAAGTGCGCACCTGCAAATTAGCTCGATCAACTGCAAGCTCCGCTTTCTCAATCCGGTCAAAACTACTATACAGGCTAAAGCCTGCAGTTGCAGCTCCAGAAGCACCAAGAGCAAATCCCTTTAGAGAACCTGAACTCTGCTTGGTAATCGAATTAAGCTCACTTTGGCTATCCTTAACGTTCTCCTGGGCAGTTGTAAAATCCCGAAGAGCAACAGCAGCCTCTTCGCTATCGGACCCGTTCTTGCGAATAGCGGCATTCAGGTTCTCAGTGGTGGATGTCAAAGTTGCCTGTGCATCCTTCAACGTCACCGCTGCAGAAGCCAATTGCATCTGAGCCTGCTCACTCTCCGATAAAGGCGGCACGGTCGATTCAGAGGCAGAAGCCAATTGACTACTCGAATTTGAAACCTCATCTAGGCTACTGGAAATGTTTGATGAAGCTTCCGCTAACTGGCTACTAGCATTATCGATTAGATCTAGATTGATTTCTATGTCAGAATCAGCCAATCTGCCTCACCTTAACCTGATGCAGTCTTGCCCAGGCGACCAAATAGTTAAACTGAAAAACTGTGAGCTCCCGCAAGCTACTGAAATTGAATTGGGGAAAAGTAGAGAGAATTAAACCGATGTTTTCGGCATCTGAGTCTGTGCTTGATCCAGTTGGCGATTTGGTTAACAAAAAACCCGGCTGTTCATTTAGGAATTTTATCAGTTCTGAAGCTTCCAACATTGGAAAAGAACAGTTAAATTCGCTAATATTCTCAGGGGTATAATCAGGTAGGTTAGAATAGGCTTTTTTCAGCATCAAGTAGATGCTCATGGCGTTGCGATCTGCTTTGTTTTTGCATTTATTGATGATTTCCGAGTCAGCGATCACCAACTCACCATAACGAATCAAGCCCAAAGTTGGATGTTGAGCTTCATGGATTTGGCCAGCTCGCTGCAGCAATGCAACAGGATCGAATAGCTTAGCAACTGCTTCATTTCGGGCATCGTCAGCTTCAGCACGCCTCTTAAACTCTGCAATTTTTGCCTCATTCTCAGGCAACTTGGCAGCTGCAGCAGAACTCATCTTCTTTTCAGACAAGAACAATTTCTCCTATGATGGAGCTGGGAACTCTACAGTTTCAGCAGAACCACTGATGCTTTCCAGAACACCGTCGTCTTCGCCGGCTGAACGCTCACAATGCAAAATACTGAACAGTTCTTCCAAGTCTCAATCGTATCGCCTTCAGCATCGCCCTCGGGAGCAAACACCAAATCAAACTTGGTGCCAGCCATCAGCAGCGCCAAATAGGTTTTATCGGTGAAAAGGCGATCACAGGACCACTTAAAAGACTGCTTCCCAGCAGCAGTGATAGCAGGCTGCAAAGAATCCATACTGTAAACTTTTATTTCTTCAGCATCCGCGGATACCTTAATGCTTTTGCCATAACCGATGGCTACACTGGATTTTATTAAACGGGCATCTCTACCCAAAACAGGGACAGGACTAGACATAATTTTTTTTCCTCCAAAATTTCTAAATTTTTAGTTGTAATGCCAAAATGGCAGTTACCAAAATAATCGATTAACAGGTGTGTTAGCTAAAATCGCCTTATGCCAAACTACTTTTTAAGCTGGCTTCAATCCTACAAAGTAATGTTTCTAGAAACGGTTTTTCTGATTATGACCAGAACAATTGGTATGGCGAGAAGCATGGGTAGGATTGTTAACCAAGAAAACTCTGGAACTGAAGGGGAAGGAGTTGCAGTTGGATTCGGAGTATAACTGACTGGATTCGGTGTATAACTGACGCCGCCAGAACCTATAACTGTATTATTGCCAGATTGGGGAAAATTATTATCCGCTCCGATTGTATCCGCTAATATTCTATTATTGGTGACTATCGAGTTACCACCTTCTATCCAAAGCCTATGGTATTCGTAGTACCCGCTGAAAACGTTATTGTTCAATTTTATGGTTGCATTATGAATATAGACGCTCAAGGAAACAATGTTCGTGTTTTCGATGATGCATCCTGTTCCTGTTTTGTCATCCCATGGTTGGCTTTCATTGCTAAACGATAAAATTCCGTTGTAAGAACTGCTTCCGAAAACGGGTGCTCTCATGCGAAAGTCTCCGTTAAGGGTAATGGGTTCATTACTTGTGCCTATTGCGCGAAGTGTCCCAATTACGCCTAATCCTTCGAAAGCATTGACATAAATAACCGTTCCTGGTTCAATCGTCACAGTTACGCCTTTTGCTATTACCGCGCCTGTTATATTGTAGGGACTATTAACCTTGGTCCATGTCGTGTCTGAGGATATAACACCAGTGACAAATGTAGCAGCAGGATTAGGTGTGGCTTGAGCATCAGAGAGTTTTACCATCCACAGGCTAGATGCTGAGAGAATAACTAAGCATAACAACAGATATTTGCCCAGACTACGCATATTAGAAACTAATGGGTTTGTGTGGTTATATAATTTACTTACAATTGACCTATCGCTTTAAAATTAATGTAAGATGATTGATTCCAGTCGTTAGTATCGAGGAAGGTCCTACATAGTGTGGTGTGCTCGCTAACCAGTCATCCATCGCCAAGTCTGTAGCGTCAAACGAACAGCATTAACGCTGAACTTGCCGTCAAACACTTTTTGCTTCTCACGCAACGTAACCAAACTATCAGTTACGGCACCACCCAACTTACGATCAGCACAGAACAAAGCTTCAGCCTTCTCGGCTAGTGACAATCCGTCACTTTCTGCTTGATCGGCATCAGCGTTCTTCGTAATTATGACTATGAAGAATTCATCAACCGCTTTTTTGCGGTCAAAATTTGCTTGAACAACTGGACCGCCGCTCCACTCAACCCACCCAAAACATAATCCAGGATAAGCAGAAGGCGAAGGCTCAGCTGAGAGCCACTTAGAAACCTGACCTAAAGAAGCGTCCGCAAGAACACTCTTAACAGCCGTCTTTATAGCTAGTATTCCGTTACTCATTTTGCATCCTAATCCAAAGCATCAAATACAAATCTCTTAACTTGCCACGCAACTCATCACGGCTTTTGCGTATGAAGAAGCGACCAGCAAACCCCGGATGCTCAACCCGCTTAGCAAATATTGCGCCTTCACCAAACGCCCAACCAAGATTGCCCGTCCTGAAACAGAGAACCTTAGCATGTGAAGGAAAAATCGTGTGCGGACCAGTCCCATGCTCTACTGCTGATGCATAGGATGCTGTGGGGTAAACTGTGAAGCCCGAAGGCGTCAACTGCTTAACGATACTATCACGCAGAAACCCCGTGCGAACAGGCGTATTAGCCCGCAACACATGTTCAGCCTCGGCGGATCCCTGTCGCTGCCATTCACCAAAAACAAGCCTCTGCCGAGCAGCTACCCCACTGACTAGACTCTCGACCCTAGTGAAATTCACCCTAACCCGAACAGACAAGGCGCCACTACTCCTCATCAGAATTACTGAACAGTTTATAGCTCCGGCGAAGGCTCGCCCTATACTCAGAGAGCTTCTTTTCTGCCAAGACCACGTTGGGATGCTGTGTCTGGCCGTCAGCAAGATTGTTTCGGGCAAGATAGAGTCCCGAAGCATAAAATTCTGCAATCGTATCGACAACTGCAGGCACAGGATCCAGCGGCACCGAAACAAATCCCTTGAGGGAGTCGTTAATGAAATCGCAGGCCTTACCCAAGTACATAGTTAACTCAGGATCGGCAGAACTCACGCCATCATTGACAGTCACGGCTGCCATAACCTGAACATTAACCAAACAACCATACCTAATAGACAAACCAATTTGCTCCTGCCAAATCTTTGATTATTATCATGTCAAGAAACTTTGACTGCCAACTGTCAAGTTTTTTAACGAATAGTTTTTTATTGGCTTTAATTTCTCAGTACTAAGCATGGTTCAAACTTCAACTAGGCGTAGAAATTTAATGGTCGTTACGGTAATCATAGTTGTGCTTGTGGTTGCTTCATTGATTGTTTTTTATCGTCAACCTACAACTGATCAGTCAATTACAAAACTTAGCGTAAATGTGTCTTTAAACCAAACAGAAGTTATTCGAGGAAACAATCTACAAGCCCAAGTCAACTTAACCTCAATAGGTAAAGCTGAAAATATAACGCTAAGCAGTAATACTGGTTCAAGCGGTGTCAACTGCACCTTTGAACCTGCGAGAGGAATATCAAACTTCACCAGTATTCTAACCGTTTATGTGCCTGATTCAACACCAACAGGAAACTACACAGTCACTGTAACAGCATTAGACAATGGACAAGCAGAGAACGCTACATTTGTTGTCTTCGTTTATCCACTAAGTGCTGGCATAACTGTATCAGGCAAAATAAACAGTATACCTTTATCCCAACCCTTCCCATCAAGTTTGATTAGAATTCAATTCACTGACATTCAAACAGGTGCTAACAATTCTTTTAGTTTTCCTTACAATTATCCTCCGCAAAGTGGTATCATAGGTGGTAACAGTGCTATCGGAGATTATTCGGTTGTATTGATAAATGAGCATACCTATAACATCACAGTAACTTACTATTTGGGTCCAACAGCAGGCAACATTTCGATAAAAACAGACTACATTACAACCTTTACCGTTAACGCAACTGCTGGGCAAACAGCGATTACAAAGAACTTTCTTTGATAATCGAGTTAAGTTAAATTGGTGGACAATCACGCCTTTGCTTCTTTCTTTATTCTCTGTTGCTATGATACTCAGGTATCAAAAAACCTAAGCTTGACTGATTAGATATTGCATGAAAAAAAGAAGGGTTTAGGTGCAGATTTTTGTGATAGCGTCTTGTATGACTACTTTTGGCTCTTGCCATTTGCGGATAATGTAGCCGTCAAAGCCTTTCGCTTCGTCTCTGTACTGTGCTGCCATTGTTGGGCCTTCACCGAAAACCAAGCCTGGAGCAACTGAACTGCCGATCAGTGGACCATGAGTGCCATCCGGAGTTTCTGTTAATGCATAGTCTGTGACAACCTTAACGGTTGGGTAACCTGGTAATGTGAAGGCGCCGCCGTTTGGACCCAAACTTGCAATGCCCGCATGAACCAATTCTCGGACGTAAGTGTTGCGGATGAATTTGCTGTAGATTGTTTGGTGCAATGCCATGAAGTCAACTGGCCAGCCTTTTCCCTGGATGTAATCGATTGCGGGAATGATAGCGTCGAATGGGTCGTTTGTGCTTATGCCGCTTGATTTTGCTGCCCAATCCACGTATGGGGTGCTGGATGTTTTTTCGGTGCAGGCTTCGGCAATGTCTTTGATGTCGAGGTTTTCCATGCGACCTAGATCTCTGCCAGCGGCTTCAGTTTGGAGCTGAAGTATGTTATGTGCTGATTTCATGCCTGCCTCATCGGCAACTGCAACGTGCACAACGTTCTTCCAGAGGTCAAAGTTTACTGGTGCGAATGCGTCTTTGCTGATTTCGGCTTCCTGCATTGGTTTAACTTTGCGTTGACCTGTCGATTTAGTTGCGATGTCTATGCGTTCTTGCAAGTTATCCATTGGGATGGTGCGGCAAATCGCTCTCAAGTTGTAGTTGGGCCATGCGTAGCCTAAGACTTGTTCGAGGATTGTTACGGCTTCGACTGCTTCAACATCGCTTAAGGCTTTATCATCTGTTATGTCGACGGTGCCCAATGCATAGTTACCTTTATTCTCAAAAGCCGAAAACAACCCAACATTCATGCATTCATCGTCTGCAAAATGCCCCAGCTTATAGTCCTTACCCATGCCCAAAGGCTTCTTTAACAGCGACGGCAAAGCCTCATCCAGCGCTTTCTGCGTGACTCCCCAGCGATTACGATTCCGGCTAGTATTCATCAAATAGAAAACTGCCTTCTTGTTGGAAGCATCAAGCCGATGCAAACCCGCAATGAAGACTAACTCACGGCTATGCGGTTTTGACAAACTTTTTTCCTCTCTAGGTACTGTTAAGCTGAAACCCTAATCAGAAGATATTCACAATGAAGGTTAGACGTTGATGCCTTGACTTATGTTCTAATTGTTAGCTCTGTCTTAGTCAAGAAAGTTTGACGAATAGTTTTTTATATCATTTCAAGGCCTTGAATTCTTGAGCAAATCATGCATAGCATTAATGTCTTTGGAAGACCAAAAGGGTTGATAAAACAGGACTATTTGGCAAAAGTTTTGACGACAGTGCTTGTTTTGTTATTTGCAACATCTTTTCTTGGTGTTTTTTTGTCTCCAGTTGCAGGTCAAACAACTGCTCACCCTACATCGGACAGAATAGTTGGTAACGAGATAGAACTTAGAAATGCTGTAAGTAACGCTGTAGAACCTACAGTTATCGCTCTTGATAACGACATTACACTTACAGAACAACTTGTTATTGCTGCTAACAAAGACATAACCTTGACAAGTACGTCTAAATTTTTCAAATTGATCGGGGGGGATAGAGAGCTTGTTAGAAATGAGGATGGTATTCCTGTTAGTTTTTCTGATGCTGTTATTATTGTTGAGGGTAGTGGGGTGTTAAGGATTGATGGTGTTGCTGTGACTTGTGGAAATTATCCTCTTGCTTGGAACAAGCTTGTGCGTGTTAATGTAAGTGGCACACTTATCCTGTACGATGGCGAGATTTCGGGTAATATTTTGGGTGATGGTGTGGTTAATAGTGGTAGGTTTGAAATGTATGGTGGCAAAATCTCCAATAACACTTCCAAAGTTGGTCATGGTGGTAGTGGTGGTGTTGTGTTCAACATGGAGTACGGCACGTTTAGTATGTTTGGCGGTGAAATCTCCAACAACACAGGCTTTGGCGTGTATAACCGCGGTACGTATAACCAGGGCTGGAACTATGGCACTTTTAACATGTCTGGGGGTTTAATCAGTAATAACGATGGCGGGGGAGTGCAAAACAGTGCCATCTTTAGCATGTCGGGCGGTGAAATTTCCAACAATGAAGGCGGGAATTTAATGCAATCAGGTGGTGGTGTTTCTAACAGTGGTATCTTTAGCATGTCTGGTGGTATGATTTCTAATAATGAAGCTACCTATGGGGGCGGGGTATACAACTATCCTGATGGCAATTTTAGCTTGTATGAAAATGCTGTAATTTCTAACAATAAAGCTGAAGTTGGGGGAGGCGTATATAATGCTGGCACATTTAACAGACGTGGTGGCGTAATTTCTGGCAACACCGCTACACAGTATAACGATATATATCCTAACGACAACAGCCCCGAGTCGTTCCCAACTTCAACAGTAGTATTCATTGCTATAATTCTGTTAGCAGTTGTTATAACATCAGTTTTGCTTTTTAGAAAGCATCAAAAACGCTAGAGCTTGACTTTCTTTCCTCTATTACTTCGCAATGTGTTAAGCTTTAACCCGAATTAGAAGGCACTCACAATGCGGATGGACATTGGGGTTAATCGTGTTCTCATCAATAATTCGCAGAAACGGAAATTCGGGCCTTCACACACATTAACTCTAACTCAATGTATTGAAAAAATAAAGCAAGGAAGTGCGGGTTGGGTCAATTTCAAACATCCCCACCAGACTAACCACACACACTTACGCCTGCCTACTTTCTATTCAAATTCCCTAAAAGTTTATTAGACTTTTACAGTCGTTTCCCTTAATAGGATGTGTGATTTTTGGTTAGTATACCTAAAGAAGTAATGGATGTTTTAAGTGCAAGTGATTCAGCGAAAATGATAGCAACAGTAGACGCTAAAGGCATTCCAAACGTAGTTCCAATGTGGAGCTTTGTAGCAGTAGACCCCGAAACTATTGCGTTCGCAGAAGTTTTCATCATAAAAACAAAGGAGAACCTTGAAAAGAACAAGCAAGTTGCTATTGCTGTGTTCAAAGGACCAATGACAGGCTACCAATTAAAGGGAACATTCGGCGGTTTCCAAACAAGTGGACCAATTTTCGATGACTTCGCAAAGAAGAGTATGGAAACCTCGAAAATGAAAATAAAAAGTGTTGGCATAATAAAAGTGGACGCAGTCTTCCAAGCCTCACCTGGACAAGGTAGCAAAAAACTAGCATAGATGCAAAACGTTTACAAAACGCTCAACACTTTTTTCTTTTTGTTTTTTCTTACCGGGAAGCAAAGCAGACTACTCTTTTGCTTTAAGCAACTCTTGGTCCCAATTCATCATCTCAAAAGCAATCTCAGGGAACTCAGCTAAAATGCCGCTACCGTTACCGTAAAGACTTGCAACCGCTGCCGCCATCGCATAGATGTCAGAGGCCAGTGTGCGCGCACTGTGAGTTTGAGGTTTGTACTTGAAACTGAAAGTTAAGCGGTTTTGGCTGCTACTATTAAGTAGGTTCTTTTCTCGCCTAAACCTGTTATTCTTGTTTACGCTGTGCCCTGCTCGTTTCAGGATCCAGCAAGGGCTGTTGCGTAAATGTATCAGCTGAGGATTACTGGAAACGATGAAAAAGTCCAGGCGCGTTTTTTCATAAAAGTGTTGGGCTGCCCATGTCAAGAGTCTTGTTCCAATGCCTACTCCCTGGTAATCTGGCAAAACCACGAGGCGGCTAACCCGCCAATACTTGTATTTGTACTGTGAACGCCCAATCGAGATGAACGCTACGGGTTTGCTGTTGTAGAGCGCCACGTAATGTTTGTTTGATGTCAAGATGTTTGTGTTTAGATAATGATATTGCCTAAAGATGCCCCAAAGACTCCGGCTGCATTCATAGATTTCAAGCTCAATTGGGGGTCGTGAACTTTTTTTTATCACGAAGCTCAAACTTCATAGTGTCTGTGTAAAGTACCCAGTCAGGTTCAAGCCAATCTTCAACATCATAGTGGCATGTGACCGCAACAAACTGTTTGTTTGAACGTTTAATTGATTTACTGATTACGAAAGACGCTATTTTAGCGATTTCTCGGTCAACTACGCTTGTGAACTCATCGAAAACTATGAGCTCTTTTCCAGTTATTTGGTTAATGGGCATCTTAGTGCAAAGTGCACGCGCGATATCTACCCGCATTTTTTCGCCTTGACTTAAGCAATCGTAGCTCTTGAGCCAGTCAGGCGGAGAAGCAAAACCAACGTTACAGAGAGCTGTTGTTATTTCGTCAACTGTGCTTTCGGTTTTTCTTCACAGGTCATTTTTAAAAGTCGCCTAGCAGCAGGTTGCGTTTTCGTAAACCTCTTTTGTGAGTGCATCTAATAGTTCAGAGGTTAATGCATCAATAACGTTGAATAGTCTCTGGTCAACAATCGAGTACATGCGCTTAGTTCCATCCTTTCTGCATTTCACGATGCCTGATTCTTTTAGAATCCTTAGATGACGTGAAATGAGCGGTTGAATAATGTTCAGATGGGGAACTATTTCACAAACGCACTTCTCGCCATCCCTCAAAAAAGAAACTATTTCCATTCTAATTGGGTCGGAAAGTGCATGAAAAACTGTTGCTTTGAATCGGTTTTGGCGCTCCAATTTAGCTACCCAACGATTCTTTATTAGTAACAATATTTAAAAGTTGTTATGAAAGTCTCCTATTTATAATTGAGTGAAAAACAATGATAAAGCAAGCCCAAAAAACTACTCAGCCAAAGAAAATTCTTTTTGTTTGCGTTGAAAATGCTGGCAGAAGTCAGATGGCAGAAGCATTCGCTAATAAGAATGGAAAAGACAAAATTAATGCATCTAGTGCGGGTAACAAACCTGCTGATAAAGTAAATCCAACAGTTGTTGAAGCAATGAAAGAGGTAGGCATCGACATCTCAAATAACAAACCCAAACAACTTACTGCTAAAATGGCGCTAGATGAAGATTTGATTGTGACAATGGGCTGCAATGACCAAGGAATATGTCCCGGGCCATTCTTTAAACCAACAATCGATTGGAAACTTGAGGATCCAAAAGGAAAGCCCATAGAAAAAGTCCGCGAGATAAGAGATGAAATCGAGCAAAAAGTCAAAAGGTTAATTGAAGAAAATGAGTGAGGGTCATATTAGAATTAGAGATTGGCAAGAATTCAAAAGGTTAGTTGGCGAAAAGAAGCCTCAGTCAATAACTTTCATCCTTGAGCAAAACGGGCTCTCACCTAACAAGGAGCTTTCATCCCTTAGAATTATAATGCTGCATGACAGACGCTATTACATGTTCTTTGATTTTGCAAAAGGTAGTTCTCTAAGAGAAACGGGTATACCATTGCATGCAGATAAGAACGGTATTCTAAATCTAGATGAGGATGAAGTCAAGGCTTTCCTAAAAAAACAGTTCATAAACTTGGAAGTTTACTCGTTCTGGACAACGTAAACAGAGGATAGTTTGAATGTCGAAAAGAGCATTTCACGGGGTTCCACGGAGTATGATACCTTGGTATCCAACTATCGATTACGGAAAATGTATCTCGTGTAGAAAATGCTTGGATTACTGCAAGCACTGTTTCTATAGTTTTTGTGAGAAAAAAAGATCGCCTTTTGTAAAAATGCTGATAATTGCATCGTATACTGCATTGGTTGTGATTCCATATGTCCATCAGGCGCCATTAGCAACCCTTCAAAGCTGGAGACGGGCAAGATTATCAGCAAATTAAGAAAAAGAGTTGAATGAGAAATCACTTTGTTTTTTAATTCTTTATTGTAGTGAACGAATTCAGATTCATAACAATATTTAAATATTGTTTCCTTTTGTAATAGCTAAACAAATGGTGAAAACATGTCTGAAGAATCTTACGAGGGCATTCCTCGTGAAAAAATCCCTTGGGACCCAAAAATAGACTACGAAAAATGCATAGCCTGCGGAAAATGCGTTGACTTCTGCCATGTGGGCACCTTCAAAGTTGAAGAAAAAGACAACCAAAAAAGAACAGTAGTAAACCCAAACAAATGCATCGTATTCTGCAGAGGTTGTGAAGACATTTGCCCTGTTGGCGCCATTACGCATCCATCAGAAGAGGAAACCCAAAAGACAATCGACAAACTAAAAGCAATAACCTAAAACTGAACGTTAATTTTTTGCACTTAAACCCCTTTTTTATTCACAACAATCACCGCTTCAAAAATTAGAACCGCCCAAAAGTGAGGAAAATGGAAAAGGAAACAAAAAAAGAGATTCAAGAAACAAATTTAGAAACTGGACTACAAAACCAAGAAGTTCAGGAAAGAATAGTCACCTACGGGTACAATGAGGTCCCCGAGAAAAAAGTAAGCTTTCTTTCAAGGCTGGGAAAACGTTTCTGGGGTATTGTACCTTGGATGCTTGAAGCCACAGCTATCATTACACTAATTCTTGGCAAATATCCACAGGCGCTCGTCATCGTCTTTCTCCTTCTATTCAACGCAGGCATGTCGCTATGGCGTGAAGGAAGAGCAAAAGCAGCAATGGCCAAACTCAAGCAGAGACTACGAATCGAAAGCCGAGTAAAAAGGGAAGGAAAATGGTCCACCATCCCAGCCAGAGAACTTGTCCCAGGAGACCTCGTAAGACTAAGAATCGGCGACCTACTTCCAGCAGACGTGAAGATAATTGACGGTTCTCTTGGTTTAGACCAGTCAGTGCTCACTGGAGAATCTGGAATCGTAGATAAGTTACCTAAAGAAATCGCTTATTCAGGATCAGCCGTTAAACGTGGAGAAGCCACAGGCATAGTCGAGGCTACAGGACTAAAAACCTATTTTGGACGAACCATTTCGCTGCTTAACCTTGCAAAACCCAAACTCCACATGGAAGAAGTCACAGTCAAAGTTGCACGCCAACTGGCCATACTAGTCCTGGCATCTCTTCTAATAGTCTTTGTATACGCCGTTCTGACAGGTTTTGAACTTGCCGTCTTGCTACCCCTCGCCGGAGTGCTGCTCATAGCTTCCGTGCCAGTTGCGATGCCCACCATGTTCACAATAAACATGGCTCTTGGCTCAGCGGTCCTTGCAAAGCAAGGTGTCCTCGTTACAAGGCTCAGCGCAAGCGAAGATGCCGCCACTATGGATGTATTGTGCGCAGATAAAACAGGTACAATCACGATGAACAAGCTATTCGTTGAAAAAGAAGTCCCATTAAACGGATTTGTCGAAGGTGACGTGCTGCTTTATGGGACACTTGCATCAAATGAGGCTAATCAAGACCCAATTGACACAGCCTTCTTAACCGCTGCCACAGAAGCACACATACCCTTGAACACTTACGTGCAAAAAGAATTCATACCTTTCGACCCTAAAACTAGAATGACAGAAGCTACAATCGACAGAGCTGGCGAGAAACTCTATGTAGGAAAAGGTTCTTTTGACACAATATGTGCTGTCTGCAACGTTCCCGAACACGAAGCAAAAGCAATGTTAACGATTGCTGAGGATCTTTCCGCGCGGGGTCTGAGAGTTATCGCAGTGTCTAAGGGATCTCACCGAAATAATCTACAGTTTGTTGGTCTTGCAGGCATAGCCGACCGCATCAGAGAAGATTCACGGGATATAATAGAACAGGCTCGCGCTTTAGGCGTGGAAGTGAAGATGCTTACTGGAGATTCTCTTCCTATTGCCAAGAATATCGCCCAGCAGATTGGATTAGGCAACAACGTAACAACGATGTCTAAAATTCAGGAAGACGAAACCAAGGCCACACCCATCGACTCAACGATCGAAAACAGTCATGGCATAGCTCAAATTTATCCTGAAGACAAGTTCAGCATAGTCAAAACTTTGCAGCGCATAGGGCACGTGGTAGGAATGACCGGTGACGGCGTTAACGATGCTCCTGCTCTGGGGCAAGCAGAGGTGGGAATAGCTGTGAAAAACGCAACGGATATTGCCAAGGATTCTGCAAGCGCCGTACTTACTGTGGAGGGCTTGGGCGGAATAATATCTATGATAAAAACTTCGCGTACTATTTACCAGCGAATCTACAGTTGGGCCCTGATGATGGTTGCCCGAAAACTGCACATCGCAGGCTTCATCGTTGTGATGCTCTTCCTTACACACTCATTAATGCTATCAATAACGGGCACAGTATTGCTGCTTTTCCTTGGCGACTTCGTCTCGATGTCCATATCAACCGATAACGTAAAGGCTTCTCTCAAGCCTGACACGTTCGATATGCGACGTTTGTTCGGAGTCAGTGGATCACTTGGCGTACTTATGACGGTTGAAAGCGCAATCTTTGCTGTACCTGCACTATCATATTTTGGGCTGATTGGAAATGTGGAGAAAATCTACACATTTGGGTTTGCTTATCTGAACCTTATTGGAGTGTTCACTCTAATGATTGTACGTGAGAGAAGTCACTTTTGGAAATCAAGACCAAGCAGATTCTTAAGCGTTACGGTTCTATCTGAAGTCCTATTTGTGATTGCAATCTCCATCTTTGGCATCTTAGAGCTTGCACCCCTCGGCTACATACCTGTCCTTGCAATCCTCGGATATGGACTGCTAACGACTTTTATAATCAACGACCCAATCAAAGTATACCTTGTAGATAAATTTAAGACAACTCGGAGGTAACATTTCAATACAAAAGAATTTAAACCGAAAATTCACAAGACAAACGGAGGATATTTATGTCTGACTTAGATGTCCCTTGGTTTCCTACAGTTTTTTCTGACAAGTGTGATGGCTGTGTCGGCACTGGAAAACCACGCTGCATTGAATACTGCCCAAACCGCGTTTTCACTTTTCTAGAAGGAAAAGCGGTGGTTGCATACCCAACTAAATGTGTCAAAGGTTGTTCAGCATGTGCGCCTCTTTGCCACAAGAAGGCGATAGTTTTCCCGTCAAGAAATGCTTCATATCCGCCGGTGAAGGAAGAAGATAAGGGCATGATTTGGAAGACTACGTGTGAAGTATGCGGAAAACACTATTGGACAAATCGAAAAATTAATGTCTGTTATGACTGCGAGGCTAAAAAATAGCCTTGTTAGTTTGCTTTTAGTGTTTCGAATTCTTCTTTTTCCGCTATGCCTGTGAGCTTAAGGTTTTTTTCACGGCTTCCTATAGGCTTTCTGCCTTCATCACTATAACACAACATGTTTCGCCTCCCTTTTCAAAAGATAGGAGAGCTAATTTGCTATTTGGCTTGAAACCAGCTCCCTTTCTCGGATTTTTTGGGAGAACAATCTGCCTTTCGTATCTACGGTTACAATTGATTCATTTTTGCAGTCTGGACCGTAATCGCTCATTAACATTTTCGCATTCTTAAACTTGATTAGGAGAAAGTGCACATCACTGTTTTGGATGCCTCTGCAATAAGTGCGAGTTTACGGAGATTTGAGGCGGTGCTCAACTACTACTTTTTATTAGTGTCCAGTTGTAGTTTTTGTGTAGACACCAAATGGTAACAGAATGCAATTGCCCTGATTCAGAAAAAATCAAAAATGATGCTCTGCCTCAGGAAGTCACAGAGGCAATCGCTGAAATAGGCGGATTGGACCGAATTTTAGGTGCGATAAAACCTGGCGAAGTTGACACAGAAGTTAAACTGCACCGAATTCTGTCAGACAAAACAAGGCTGACGATTTTGAAGGCTATTAGGCAATGCGATTTATGTCCTTGTGTTATCAAAGTTTTGATAAAAATTTCGGATTCGCGCCTGTCTTACCATCTTATGGTTTTGGAAGAAGCAGGGCTCATTATTTCTTACAAAAAGAAAAACTGGAAGATATATAAAATTACAGATAAAGGGCGCTCAATATAGCACTTACTCCATCTGTTTTTTGTTTGCCGCGTCGAATTTGTTTTTGGTAGTCAATGGTCTTAGCGCGTTTCCGATCACTAATAATACACTTACTTCGTTTAGCAGTAAACCTGTGACAAGCCCTAAGTAGCCAAGCAAAGCTGCAGTGACCATGAAGGCGATGTTTATCAATGAAACAGCGATGTTTTCTTTGATGTTGTTTACTGTTTTTGAGCACCCATGCCGTACCAGAAGAATATTTTGACTACAACAGCTGTTAGTACAGCGGCAAGCATCCGCGTCAAAACTGTCAATGCAAATCCGGTCACACCTGTTACTACGTTTGCAGGCGACATTTGGAATATACTGAACATAACTATGCCTCCGATTGTAGCATCGACAATGCCTGCAATAAGTAGCCTTTTGAAATTATCTGACCGCTTATTTAGAGCCCCAGCCATGTATCCGATTAACATTGGACTTAGGATATATGCTAAAAGGACTGTTCCTGAACCTGATGTGTCATGGAAGCTGTTTGCCCAGTACAATGCGTAGAATGTACCCATTAGGAAGCCTGAGGCGCCGCCTGCCCATTGATTCCATAGTAAACCAAGGGCTAAGGGAACACCTACTATAACGACAAGCTCCAGTATTTCCATCGTAAGCCCAAAAACGATTCCAGGACCTCCACCGACTAGCGACTGAAGTTTTGAAATTAATACAATGACAAAAACTGCGATTACAGGTAGGATAATTCCAAAGAGTACGTCATTTTTTGACCATTTTTTCCAATCTAAACTCATGAGCGACCACCTGATTTAAACCTGACAATACATAATTACATTTAAATTTTGTTATAAATTGAAATATCTATTTTCTATTGTCACTTTATGTAAGGAGGACAGGGAAGCGTTTGAGGACCTTATGGATATGTGCAGGAATTACGCTTCGGAGAGTAGCATGGCGACAAATCCAATCGTCTTTGAGCCCATGGTTATTTCTATTCTGACAGGCCAACAAAAAAAGATACTCCAACTTGAACGCAAGCTAGCAGCCTTTGCTAAACATAATAAAATATCGTTGGGTGAGCAAAATGGTGAGCATCCTCAGACTTAAATTACTAAAAACAAATTACTTTTTCTGAACTATTGTTAAACTTGTATATTGAAAAAACCTTATTTCAGTTAACCTTTTATGACTTGCATGCTTGCTCCAGAGTTTATGGAGAGCCGGGGAACAGCAGTTGCAACAGCAGTAGTCATTGTGCTTGACTGTGTTTTGGTACTCGACCCCTTAGACATAGGAACCCTTGAATACTTCAGCTTTGATTCCATGCAAATAGTTAGTCAATCACTCTTGGGAGCGGTGTCCCCTTAATTTTAGGGCCCTCCAAAACACCCAAGAACTATAAAGACACAATCAAAATAGCAAAACGCCTCCCCACATTTTCCAAATCAAAAAGACACAACTCAACAATTTCGATCTTCAAAGGCAGAGAAGCCAAATTAAACCGAGTAATACTGCTAACCCTCTTCCAAAATAGCCCTCTAGTCATCTATGACATAGCAAAAGAGGTCAAGAAAAATAAAGGATTGAAGTTCACAAAATACTCGAATGTTAACCGCAGAGTACGAGCGCTAACCCAGCAAGGGTACCTAAAATCAGTTGGCACAAGACAGACCCAAACAGGCTCCCAAGTCACACTTTATAAGGCCACAATCAGAGCCAAAGTCGCCTTCTACCAGGATAAAATTAATGCAGACCAGTTTAACAGAGAAGCAAGTGACCAAGCATTAACCACACAACTTGCTGCTATGGTGCTTTTCTTAGAAGAAAAAAACGAATATGTCTTTTAAAGATACAGGACTTTGGAAGAGCCCGCAAAGTACACTATACTTTCGGAAGCTTCACAAAGTACACTGTACTTTGGTGAACACAGAATTTTCTTAAACTTTAAACTCCACGTAGGGGTAAGGCGGCAAAGTTGAAGGAAAATATCTTGGGGAAAAAGAGTTCGCAGGGTTTCTTCTCCCTTGGGAGCATGTATGTGTCCCCGCATAACCTTCTCTCATCTCACCAATCGGAGTTTCTCTTGCAAACTTCCCAAACAAGACACTTCTTCAACTCTGACGTTTTTGGAGGCATGAATGGTTGCGAGAGGTAAAATTGACTTTTGATGAATCAGCCCTCCCACACGTAAAGTTAATCGTGAGCAGATGGGTTCAACTAAAGGTGAAATCTAAGGGAGCAGGCTGCATTTCTGTTAAGGGAGACGGAACAATAATTGACGTGATGCTGTATGCTCTGCATCGCTACGCCAAAATTAACAATGGATCCATTTTAGTCGAGGAGGTAGGTGTGATTGATTAATTCAAAGAGAGAAAAACTCCTTGTGGATGTCCTGGCTCAAATCGGCGTAATAGTAAGCGAAGTCGGCGTTGCACTGCGGGAACATGAGGACCGTTTGCAGCTAGTTGAGAAGGCTGAATTGAGGGCTGAACTTGCGCAAATGGAGTCCAAAATTAGAGGCATTCATGATTTAGAAAAGCAGGCGCAGGCGTCGGCGGCTCTTAGGAATCTGGCTGAGTTGTTTGGGATTTCCGATTTTTCAGATTGCTAAATGAGGTGGGAGGGAATGGCTGAGCTTACAAACCTTCAAGTCTCCTCCGAAGTCGTTTTTGGCACTAAAGCCGGTTCCAAATCTTGTAAGTTGCCCTCAAAAGAGGACACCGGCACCACCAGCTCCCAAATCCCACCCCAAAAGTTGATTTATGTTCGGTATCGAGACCATGTTCTATACAATCGCAGCTCCGCTTTAATGATGCAGCCGCAAATTAGGGAGGCCATTGGTTGGCTGGTTTACGATTGCGAACTCTACATAACCTTAGCATGGGATAGAGACGCCCAGCCGCCTACGCTGCACGGTGGCGACCCAAAAGCTTCAGGCTTAGTCCTGCTAAAAACCGACGTTTTGGAACTGCAGAAACTCAAAATCTGCCAGCGACCATTACAAAAAAATTCAAACTGGCATTTAAATATCAAACGTCCAATACCAGAGGGTGAGTATGCGTTCCGACCATCGGAGCGAAAAACTCACGGAGCTAAAGACTCCGCAAGGAGACAACAAACTTGATACAGCGAACGACTACTTTAGCCCCCGCTATCTCTCGAAACCGCCAACTCTCCATTGAAGAACTAAAAAGCCTCAACCTTCCACTGACATTCGAAGACGATTATGTCACGATCTACACTAGCTTAACTGGTTGGAAGCTCAAAAACCCAGTGAAGATACAACTCCAAAAAATCTTGGAAGCCAAAGAAAAAGACCTCGTCGACTACATAATCAGATCTTGCCTAAACGAGCGCCCAGGCGTAATTCCCTTCATATTCGACAACCAAAGCATGCTAAAACTCGCCCGCCATTTTCTACGCCATCTCTCAGGCTCCCACAGAAGCTGCCTAATCTATTCTGTTAACGTGCGAAAATACGCTATCTGGTTAGGATACAGCCCAGACTTAATCATCCAAGACGTAAAACCCCAAGGCGCCATCTCTGACCCTATAAAAGTTCAGAACCACTGTGGATTCTTAAACGACTATCTCGCCGAACTACAAGATGACGACCTCAAACCAGCCGCCGTAAATAACTGTATAAAAGCCGTCAAAACCTTCTATCACGTAAATGGCATCGATGTCAAACTCTCAGAGCGACTGAGCAGAAAAGTCGCCTACAAAGACCGAGCCCCAAAACCTGAAGAAATTACAGCAATGATAGACAAATCAGCTGTCCGCGAAGCCTTCATCATAGCAGCCATAGCAACAGGCGGATTTAGAGAAGGAACCTTCAGTAAACTAAAATATCGACACATAAAAGACGACCTAGAAGCCAACAGAATTCCCATACACATCCATGTAGAAGCAGAAATTACCAAGGGAAAATACCACGATTACGACACCTTCATAAACGCAGAAGCAAGCCAACTGCTAAAAATGTACATCGCCGACAGAAGACGAGGCAGCAGATACACGCCACCAGAAGAAATCACCGACGAATCACCTCTCATACGAAGCGACCATAACGCCTACAAAGTATTAGGTGTAAGCGAGAAAACAATAAGAAAAATCGTCCACACAATCGCCGTCGCAGCAGACGTTGCAGAGAAACTGCCAAATAGCTGGATGTATAGCGTAAGAACTCATAGTTTGCGGAAATGGTTTAGAACACAGATGAGTGCATCAAAAATAGACAGTGAAATCACCAAGTACTTTATGGGCAAGACAATCGACACCTATGAAGACGTCCAAAGCTTAGGAATAGAAACTCTAAGAAATCTGTACGTTTCTGCAGGATTAGCCATAAGACCGAAGACTCAAGCAAACAGAATAGAGCAACTTAAAGAAATCATACGCGCTTGGGGACAAAACCCAGAGGAAATATTAACCAAGGATGCTTTGTTGCGGGGAAACATCACTGAGACCCAAGAAGTGTACCAGAATCATCAATTGTCTCTTCTGGCAGACCAGCTAAAGCAACTGGTTAGATCGGAGGTTTCAGTTCAGTGAACGAAAAAACTGGTAGTTTTTTCGCGTTATCAGTGGCGCCGCCGAAAGGACTCGAACCTTTGACCTACTGATTAACAGTCAGTTGCACTACCGGGCTGTGCAACGGCGGCAAACCATTGTTCTTCTCCTCTTTCAGTTCCACAAGACTATTTAAATTTAGTCATTTCAAAAAAGGTTATTCTATTTGCCGCACTTTATACTTAGCAATCGCCGAGAAGCCTTTGTAGAAGTCCTTCATTATTCGCGAGTACCATTTTCCCGAAAAAGACCAGTCCAACAAGTTATCGACCCAGCGGAAATCGTGTTCAGCACACTGAATCAGAAGCTGCTTTTGTAAATTGCTGAGTTTTGTGTCGTTGAACCAGTTTTCACTCTTCAACTTTCCCAGCGGCACAAAGAACAATGGGACGATGAGGCTTCGCATGTCCTTTAAATCGGCTACCAAATCCATAGTTTGGATTACGTCTTCTTGGCGTTCATCAGGCAAACCTACAATCAAGGTGCACGCTGGAACTAACTTGTTATCATGCATTAAACCCATGCCGTCAACAACAACGTCATGCCAATTTTCAGCCTTAAACGGATGAGCCTTTGCAGGCATAATTTTCTTAGCAACCTCGGGAGACCCCGTCTCAATGCCTACTTCAGCGCCCCACCAAGTCTGTTTCTGCAAAATAGTCTCCGACAGTTTCGAGAAAAGTTTAGGAGCAGACGCGACGGCAGCAAGGGAACAGTGGCTCCAGCTAACCCCATCCACCTCTTTGAGCACTAACTCATGTAGCTCCACAAGTTTGTCTTCATGAGGAATCGTGTTATTTGACCCATAAAGCATAACGTCCTCAGAATGGAGGCAGACATCGGCAACTTTTCCAGAATCAAGGTTAACGTTTAGTTCACGCATAATCTTTTCGATTGGATACCAACGAAGAGGCCGCGTTGTTACGTTGCAGAATTGGCAGCCTCGGCAGCAGCCTCTTCCGATTTCGATTAAACCATTGATTGAAGGCTGGACTATGTCGGGTATTTCTTCAATTGTGGGCACTTCGCCAAGGCCGACTTCGTAGTGTTTGGGAAGTTCTTGGCCTTCTAGAGCGGCTTTGAAGAGTTTCCCAACTACGTTTTCTCCTTCCCCTTCCACAACACAGTCTATGTTTAAGGCGTTTACTGATTTTTCACGGAACTTAAACTGCCATGCACCAGGTCCACCAACGATGATTTTTAGCCCGTTTTGTTTTGCTTTTTTGATAGAGGGGCTTTTCAGCAATGCTTGAAAATGTTTTGCAAGATACGGTTCCTTTTTGAACAAGGATGCTAGTGTAGTAGAAGCAGGACCTAAACCAAACGGATCCATAGCATGAATTCCAAGAACCTTCGCATTTCGTAGTGCGTTTCCTATGCGAGTTGGGCTCACGGTTTTTACTTTGAAACCTTCTTTTATAAGTTGAGCTTCAGTTTTTCTTAATCCGTAAGGGGCTGTCCATGGCTGTCCATTGCTTGTTTGAAGAGGCGGAAAGAAAAGGTAGGCGTAGAGCCATTCGGGAATAAAGTTTGGGGGAGCACAGGTTCCAAAGCCTAGAAATTCGTTTTGATGATAATTGCTCATTAGGGTTCGGTCTGCGGTTAAAAGGATATCTGCCATGGGGGTATTCCTCGTTTGTCTATCTTTTCAAAACTGCTCTTTGAGCAAAAGTCTAGTCAGTCACAGGGAAATATAACTTTTTGCTAGCTTGTTAAAAATGATGTGTTAACTTCAATTTTATTTTTTAAAAAGCGGCTCCAAGGTAACCCAAACAGCCAAATTTTTTGAGGATTCAGGGCTGTTTTTCGCATCATTCTTCAACAAGAACATGTGAGCGATAGTAATTCTTAAAAGGAGTATGGACTAATCATTTAGACTATTCACGAGGAAGAAAAAGGTTTGGCAACAACACCATTGGGCAAAAAGATTGTGCTAACCGCATCGTCCACCGAAATGAGTGATTTTTACAATAACCCCTTCATTGCATTCGTAGGGGGCTTTGGCAAAGGTCCTATTCCATTATCGTACGTTCGAAAAACACTCTACCCATCAACTGGACGCAAACCCGACGGGCAAGCAAAATGTGCACCTTACGGATTGCGAAAAGTTGAATCAATACTTCTACAGGGTGGTTTTTCACAGCAGGACATCGCAGTTGTTCACCCTGATGACCTGCAAAACTTCATCGGTCCAGAAACCAAGGTCGTAGGAATATCCTCCATGGACCCCACAGGCATGGGATACGTCAGCAAAACATACTCCTCCATCGTCGGCGGCGGAGAACCCATGAACGCTATTGAATTCAAGAAACTCATCATGCATCCCAGTATCAAAAAGTACAAACCCAAAATCATCGTTGGTGGCTTTGGCTCATGGCAACTTGAACGCAAACATGTCTCGGACAGTTACGGCATAGACTGCGTACTCATCGGCGGAAAACCAGAACCAATCGTTGAAATCTTCAAAAAAGCAGTTAACGGCGAAGCAATTCCCCGCATCGCAAAAGCAGACGAATCGTTGAGCAGCTGGAGCTATAATGTTCAAATGCCCTTAACCAAACATTTAGCAATTCATGGTGCAGTAGAAATTTCCAAAGGATGCGGCAGAAACTGCCAGTTCTGCACTCCAACAATGCAAAACAAAGTTGATGTACCGCTTGAGAAAATTATGCAGGAAGTTGCCTTAACAACCGCTGAAGGCAGCGACCACGTTACCCTAATCACGGAGGACCTTTTCATCTATGGCGCCACAAACAAAAACTTCATCCCAAACCGCGAAGCAGTCGTTAAATTAGTCAAAAGCGTCGCAAGCCATCCTGGTGTAAAGAGCATCCAAGCTTCACACATGTCATTGGCGCCTGTTTGGCACGACCCATTAATGATTAAGCAACTCGCGGAAATCCTCATCGAGAAAAGCTGGTATTCATTCGGCAAAAAACCAATCATCACCGCCGAAACAGGCGTTGAAACAGGTAGCCCGCGCCTCATGAAGAAATACATGGGAGGCAAGATGTTACCATTTAAGCCCGAACAATGGCAAGACGTTGTCACCAACGCTTTCGGCATCCTAAACGATAACGACTGGTACCCACTTGCAACTTTAATCATCGGGTTACCTGAAGAAAAAGAAGAAGACATGCTCCAGACGCTTGAGTTAATGGATAAACTCAAAGGCTACAACGCATTCTACGTGCCGCTGTTTTTCGTGCCGCTTGAAAACTGTGTTTTGATGAACAAGAAAGGCACAGAAATGGATTCACTGTCCAAAGCACGCTGGGACTTCTTCATAAAATGCTGGGAATACAATATTAAAATCTGGAAACCAACCTTCCTAGAAAACCGCATAACCAATCCATTGCTCTACAAAACCTTCGACAACTTCATCATTCCCTACTTCGGCAAAATCCTAGGCACATACTACGGCTTAACACGCGGCGAAAAGAGCGAACAACTAAAGCAAGCAGTCTGGCAACTCAGCATGCCCATGCCTGAATCTTCAAAACACAAAATGAAAAATAGGGTTTAGGCAGTTTCTTCTTCTGCCACATCTTCAAAATTTTCTTCTTGGTCTGCAGATACGTCCTGTATTGTAGTTAGTTCTTGAAGCGGTGCCTGCGGTGTTTCTTGGACGGGTGGTTTCAGGATTTTTCGGGCATGCGTAATGTAGCCTGTGTGTCCAGTCATCATTGTGTTAGGTCGGGTTTTTCCGCGTTCCACCTGCATGGTACGCATCAAGCACTCGACTGTTTCGATGAAGACAAAACCGATTTCGCGCAGGGCTTCGGTGGTTTTCACGACTTGGTCAATTGTGGGGCTAAACGAAATAAGTACCCCTGAGGGTTTCAGCGCAGTGTAAGCGTGCGGAACCACAAGCCATGGAACCGCAAGGTCCAAAATCACAGCATCAACGTCACGCTCCTCATATCCGGTTGCAGTGACGTCGCCACTTTTCATTTCAACATAGTCGATGAGGTTGGAACGCTGTAGGTTTTTGGCTGCGTTTTTTTGGAATTCAGGTCGTAACTCGTAAGTGTAGACTTTTCCTGTTGGACCAACGTAATGTGCCAACGCTGTTGTTAATGAGCCCGTGCCCGTGCCCGATTCAACCACGCGGCTTCCCGGTCCAATCCCACTGAACATAACGATTAAGGCGGCGTCTTTGGGATAAATAATCTGTGTGTTGCGACTGGACTTCATGATGTAATCCGTTAAGCTAGGTTTTAGGGTGGTGAAGTAGATGCCGAGGCTGCTCTTGATGGATTCGCCGTATTCTTTGCCGATGAGCTCGTCGAGTTTAAGGTAGCCTTTGTGAGTGTGGAAGGTTTGTCCTGCCTGTATCTTTATCATGTAAGTTCTACGAGCATCTAAGTAGATTAGCACATAGTCGCCGTCTTGGATTCTTTGGTTAGCCACCTGTTTTTCCTCTTTTGGAAGTGAAACGTGGTTGTTCCATTTAAGCTTTGAACTTCAACATTCAAAAAATGTAGCCTTACCATCTCAAGGACAAAAAATTTTGACTAATAAACCGCTGTGGGAAAATAAAAGAGTTTAAGGAATTATTTTTTAGGACTATCGAACAAGTAACACTGAACGTTCAGCATTCATACTGACATAGGTGCCTACGCTTCCAATCAAGAATCTTCTGATGCTGCTTAAGCCTCGGCTTCCAAGCACGATAAGGTCATAATCGTCAATCTTTGATATTTTCATAATCATCTCAGCAGGCTGCCCATATTCTAAACGCCTATCGCAAACAACCCCATCAACATGGGTAGAGGCTTTGTTTAGTATTTTTTCGCCGACTTTTTCGGTTAGAGCGGGTTCTAATCTATGCAATTCACCGTTCTCAACATTAAGTATCGTCATTTTAGCATGTTCAAAATGCTTACACAATTCAACAGAATACTTGAGCGCTTTAATGGCTTGTTCGGAGCTATCAAACCCCACGAGCAATTTGCCGATTCCTGTTTTTCTCTTTGCAATCAAAACTGAACAGGGAGCATGTAACGAAACTTTGTCCGCTACACTGCCAAGCGAATAACGGTGGGCATGTTCTTCCGCGATATTTCCCATCACTATAAGGTCGCAGTTTAGTGCCTTCACTTTCTGCAGAATTCTGTCAGCGGGGTCTTCGGCTTTTTCAAGAAGGGCATCTACAGGAATGTTTTCTTCAAGGAAAAATTCTTCCGCTGCCTTAATGATTTTTTCACCTGCTTTCTGGTAGGCTTTATCGAGTTCTTCTAAAACCAACTGTGGCAACTCATAGCTGGCTTTTAATTCAGGATGCATAAAGTCATAGGAAATTACATGCAACACCGTGACTTTTGATCCAAATTGTTTGGCGATTGTGGCTGCTAGTTCTCTTGCCCTCTGACACGAGTGAGAGCCATCTAACGGGAGAAGAATATTTTCAAACATAACGCAAACCACGAATAATAATGGGGCGTTTAACTATTTCAATTTTAGTACAACCAATAGGGCACTGCAACTCAAAATTTAAACGATGTATTTTCCTGTTTTCTCGAAATCCCGAACAATCTCCATCACACGCTTAGGCGCATTGTAGGGTCCAAGCGGAATATCTTTAAGCAAAACCCAAGGCGACTTACACGCAACCACCGTGGCAATGTGGGTTTCTCCGAAGCTTTTCTTTGCTACCTCAACAACTTCGCATCTAACTCCCGTTTCAGACATTTCACCTAATGCATGAAGATATTCGTGGAGCAAAAGGTTATAGATTAATGCATTAACTGTGGGTTTATCACTCATTGCTGACTCGACGATTTCAACGAGCGCACGGTTTAAGACGATGTTGTTTGTTCCGACGGGGTAGTATGCTCCCAGCTGCAATGGCAAATCATCCAAAAATAGCATCATGCTATCCCTGCGTTTGCCCAACGCGAACTCTACGGTTTCCTTCACGATTTTCCAGACTTCAGCGTAATTTTTAGCCTTATCTAAGCATGTGCCAAACCGTTCGATGTCTTTGGAGTTGCTATTCAAAATCGGTGCCTTCAAATTTAAAATAAAAGAAACGAGCCTTTAAGGATTACACCTTTTTAACAAAGTTGTTTCAAGCTTCTCTTATCTAAGAATGGCTTGACCACAGAGCCGCTTCCTTTACAACGAAAGATCGTTGTCTGGTGAAATTAGTGAAGTAGCGAGTTAGAATCCCATCAACCATCTATGTCGAGGACGTGTTCAGGGCCACGGCGGCGCGAATAAGAGTTTTCAGAGCTTCCTCGTTAACCTTGTCGCCTTCGTGGGAGTCGATGGCTCGTCTCGCGCTACCTTCGAGACAAGAATTGAAGAGACTTGATGAGTCATCCAGCGAAGCGCCCTTTGGGAATGTCATCTTTACGACATTCTTGTAGGTCTCGCCGGTGCAGATCAACCCGTTGTGAGACCAAACCGCGGTGCCCAGCGGATTGGTCGGCTTTACCCACTTTACTTCCTCAACGACTTCGGGGTCGGCTTGCTTAATTAAAGTGCGGAGGCGGGAAAGCATCTCTCCGCGCCAGTCGCCTAGCTCCCGGATTCTCGCGTCTATCAGTTGAGATGCAGATTTGACTCTTTGGGGACCACTTTTTGCATCGCCTCGCTGAATCTGGGTCATAATATCACAGTAGAATCTTTCTTTTTATCATATTAAAATGTAATTCTTGGCGCAAGCTTATTATTTTTAAGATAATTACAACTGCTGATTTTATAAGGATTAAGTATACTATCGTGTACGTTAATGATCAGAGCAAAGCTCTCAAGTTTTACACGCTCTTTTTAAGCAGGGTATTAAGGCAACATTATTCGTTGTGGATGATATACAAAAAGAGCGTGAACGATTGAAAAAGCTTGGCTTGAAGTTTACTATCGAGCCAAAAGAGCTAAAGGGTACGGGTTCGACCATCGCAGTGTTGGATGACACCTGTGGCAATCTAATTCAGATCACACAGCTTCAATTCTAGTATCCTATATGGATTACTTTTGTAACTCACAACACTATATACGTCACATTAATGCAACTTTGGATTTTATAGCAAGATGGGGGCTTGCACAGCCTGTCTTCAAATAAAAGCTAAATCAGAGGACAAAATGCAGCACCTAACGGCGTCTGAGGGTTGCAGTTGTGGTATAACATGGTTCTATTACAATTACTAATAAAAAACAAGACAGTCGCCAACTTAAAGAAGACATTAGATAAGCCTCAATAATCGTAAAATTGATAAACAACAAATGCTTCTGTGATAGCGTTATAGGTGAAAATTGAATGGCAAGTAATGTCGTTGTAAAAGACATCATGCAAAAAGACGTTAAAGTCGTAAACAACAACACTGTAATGCAAGAAGTAGTTGCAATAATGAACAAATTCGACAAAGACGCAATCCTCGTTGTCCAAAGCGGAAAACCAACCGGAATCATCACCGTCAAAGACGTACTGATCAGAGCAGTTGAAGCTAATGTTCCACTCAAAACAGTCATCGCAAGAATGGTCTACACAAATCCACTTGTAGTTATCGACGAAAATGCAACTGTTGAAGAAGCAGCAAAACTTATGAAACACTGGAATATCAAACACTTACCAGTCGTTGACAAACAAGGCGCCCTCGTAGGCTTATTGGATGATAGAGCAATCGTCTACGCGGTTCCAAAATTGATGTCAATAATGGAAGAATTCTGCCGCCGAAAATAATTTCTTCCCAATTTTAGTTTTTTATTTACCAACATTTTTCCAAACAATCGAACAAAACATATGTTTCTGCCAAGGTTTAGACAGAAAAAAATAAGAAAAATTATTGTTTGGTTTCTTTGACCCAGGCTTCTTTAGCTAACTTTGCCAAGTTGTCGGTGTTTGTCTGATCATTTAAATCTATTAAAACATTTTTGATTTCGTTTCGAACAAGCAATGCAATTTCGTTGACACGCAACGGTTCAGGTCTTGTTGATTGATACACGCGCAACGCACGTAATACAAATCTTACGATTACATTGTTGAGTTCTTCTTGTAACAGGGTTAGTTCATCTTTGCTTTCAGTCATTTTTTTGCTATAAGCATCTGAATCTCTTTTTCCAGTAGGTTCCATTTTCAATCGATCCTTTAGGCAGAAATGTCAACGGCGCATTATAGCCTTTTCTAGTAAACGCCGCCATTCAAAGACAAAAAGAGGTTTATGGGAGGGGGGCTTTGGGTTTACCCAGCTTGCGGTTAACACAGGCTTGGATGAAACCAAGGTATTCGGGTGAAGGTCTTCCCGGGCGACTTCTGAATTCACCGTGGAATTGGCTGGCAAAATAGAAGTATTTATCAGGCAACTCTAAAGTTTCCATTCTTCTGCCATCGCTGCTCTTTCCTGTAAAGCGTAAACCGTTGTTTTTGAGGGCATCGATGTAGTCGAGGTTTACTTCGAAACGGTGACGATGACGCTCATGAATATCTTCTTGCCCAAACATGCTATAGGCTAAGCTTCCCTTCTGCAAAACCACTTTATGCGCGCCCAGACGCATAGTTGCTCCTTTGGTTTCGATTCCGCGTTGCTCAGGCATAAGGTCGATGACGGGGTAGGGTGTGTCTGGGTTTATTTCGGTGCTGTTGGCATCTGTTAAACCGCAGACATTGCGAGCAAATTCAATAACTGCTAACTGGAAGCCATAGCAAATTCCCAAGAATGGAATGTCGTTTTCTCTTGCGTACCTAGCGGCGGCGATTTTACCTTCTGTTCCTCTTGGACCAAACCCATAGGGAACAAAGACGCCATCAAAATTTGACAGGTCTTTGAGGCATTGGGGTTCCCGCTCAAATTTTTCTGCTTCTAAGTATGATATGCAGACTTTGGTCTTGCATGCTGCGCCACCGTGCCGTAATGCTTCAGTCATGCTAACGTAACTATCAGATAATCCGGCGTACTTTCCGACCAAAGCAATCTTTACCTCATGCTCAGGATTAACCATGCCGTCAACGAAGATTTGCCATTGACCGAAATCTTTGCCTTCACATTTGAATCCCAAGCGTTGACAAATAAAATCGCCCATGCCCTGCTTGTCAAGAATAAGCGGGACCTGATAGACTGTTTCAGCATTGTATGAGCAGAAAACAGCGCTTTCAGGAATGGTGCCGAATAACGCGATTTTTCTGAGTGCTTCAGCGTCAATCATATGTGGGCTTCGAGCTACGATCGTGTCGGGTTGAATACCAATGCGTCGCAATTCGTTTACGCTATGCTGGAGGGGTTTAGTCTTCATTTCGCCCGTAACGTCTAAAACTGGAACCAAAGCTACGTGAACGTAGAGTGTATTCTCGTAGCCTTCTTCTACCCGCATCTGGCGTATGGCTTCAAGAAACGGTAAGCCCTCGATGTCGCCAACTGTGCCGCCGACCTCTGTTAGTACGATTTCAGCGTTTACCATTTTGGCGGCGTTTCTGATGCGGTTTTTTATTTCGTTAGTTACATGCGGAACAATCTGGACGCAGCGTCCTAAGAAGTCGCCGTGGCGTTCTTTTTCAATTATGGAACGATAGATTGTTCCTGTGGTTAAGTTGTTTTCTTGTTTTAGGCTTAAATCCAAGAAGCGTTCGTACCAGCCGAGATCCAAGTCGGTTTCGCCACCGTCGTCGGTTACGAAAACTTCGCCGTGCATGTACGGATTCATTGTTCCCGCATCAATGTTGACGTAAGGGTCGATTTTAACAACTGTTGGTTTTAGTCCTCTTGCTTGAAGCATTTTTCCAATGGAGGAAGTTAAGATGCCTTTGCCGACTGAACTCAACACGCCGCCTGTTACGAAAATGTACTTAACCATGCTTTTCCCCGCAATAACCTACTCCTTTCATGCTAAATTAATATAACTCTTTTGTGTGCCAAGCTGTAAAAACGTGCAATCAGGCATGTTCATTACTGAAAAGGTGTAAGGTTTAGACTATAAGGGTGAGGTTTGCTTGTATTTGCGGTTATGTCTTAATCCCTGCACAAGAATCCAGACGCCGACTAGAATAATTACTATGGGCCAGAAATAGTTCCAGAACGCGGCAAAACCCGAGAAGGCAGCTAACCCGATTAGAACGATAAATAAGCCTGCGATGAGAAGCCCGACATCATTTCCTCTTTGACGGTATCCGTGTTGCTCTTGGCAATATCGTCGTCTTCCGTACTTTGAGTAAGGTCTGTTTTGAGTTATAGAAAGGGGTGCGTGCAGTTTGAACAATTATTATCAGTGTCAGAGTTGAGGGTGCCGCATTTTGAACAATAAACCACTTGTTACGCCTCAAATCATGCTCATAGAAGGCTTAAGCTCATAAAATTTGTGGTCTCTTTCTATAAATATCCGTTTACTGCATAAAATATTAATTACTAAGGGGTTCTTATTATTACTTGGAGACTCATAATGCCACAAGCCTTTGTATTGATAAATGTTGAATCAGGAGCAGAAGAAGACATAGTTAAAGAATTGAAAACAATTGAGGGTGTAGAGGAAGCCTACTTTTCTTATGGCGTCTACGACATTATTGCTAAGGTCAAAGCTGACTCGATGGAGAAACTCAAGGACATGGTAACTCGTAGAGTAAGAACACTCAATAGGGTCCGCTCAACTCTAACGTTGATTATGATGGAAGAGTAAACGCTTCCGCCAAAATTTTTAGCTTATTTTTCTTCTTTTGTTTGAATCAAGCTTCAGCTTAACATAATAAAGCATTAAGCCCATTAGCAACTTTGGGCTACATAACTTCGTTTTGTATAATCCTTAAAAGTCAATTTGCCGAAGTCTATAGAAGACTTGAAACCCAAATTGACCCAAGCAAAAAAACCCCTTCGCATAAACCCCATTGCTATAGTTTTGATTTTGGGTTTAGTCGCCTTCATCTTCTATGTTTGCTTCTTCATTAATCCTACACAAGTCATAGACATTCTCTCGGAAACCAACCTTAGCATCTACGCAGCTGCGTTTGTGGCTTATGCACTGTTTGCATTGTTCTCGTCGTTAGTCTGGCAAGGATTACTCAACTGTTTATCGGTAAGAATTAGCAGACGCACAACTTTTCTGTTCACGTGGGTCGGGTTGTTTTTTGAAGCAACAGTTCCGCAGTTTGGCTGGTCAGGGGAGGTATCAAAGACCTATATGTTAACTAAAGACGCGAGGGTTGATGCCGGAAAGATTGTTGCGTCAGTGGTTGGACAAAAAATCTTCACGATGACTATTAGTGTCGTTGCGTTGACGACGGGTTTGGGTTTGGTGCTTGTTAATTATTCCTTGTCGCTTGCAACAGCTTTGTTAATCACCGCAATTTTGAGTTTATCAATTCTGGGTGTATCCATCGTCTATTATGTTAGCATTAAGCCTACAGCGACCAAAACCTTGCTGAACTTGTCAATAAAAATAGCTTTATTTTTCCGAAAACGTTGGAACCCTCGAAATTTTAAGGATAAGACCGAAGAAATACTTGGCAACTTTCACGTCGGCTTTGGTCAATTAAAGGCAAATCCTAAAGCGTTAATTGGGCCAATAATCTTTGCAGTTATTAGCTTTGTCTTTGAAATCTCTGTTGTTTTTTTTACTTTCATCGCTTTAGGCTACCCTGTACCCGTGGATAAAGTACTCATCGTCTTTACCTTGACAGGAGCATTACAGACTGTTGGGGTAACAATTTTTGGTTTCACCGAGATAGTTATGACTTCTACCTTTACTTTCTTAGGCATACCGGTTGATCTGAGTTTCTCAGTTACCTTGCTGACAAGGGTGGTGAACCTTTGGTTCCGACTCATTATATCTTATTCTGCCCTGCAATGGGCTGGAATAAAAATTATCAGACAAACCGGACAAGTTCAGCAAGGAAACATTTTAATGCAAACTAATCCTAAGTAATTGTTAGAGGATTGTTATGCCTACAGCGTTTGTGTTAATAAATACTGAGATAGGCTCTGAATCGGATGTTTTAAAGGAGCTAAAAAAAGTTGAGGGTGTAGAGGAAGCCTCAGCGGTTTACGGAGTCTACGACATAGTAGCAAGAGTCAAAGCAGACACCATGGACAAACTGAAAGAAATTGTTACTTGGCGAATTAGGCGACTGGACAAAGTACGTTCAACACTAACGATGATTATCGTCGAAGACAAGTAAACACCATTTCTTTTCTTTAAAACACAAGGATTATTCCAACTTTGTTGTTACATTTGTGACTAGCACAATACAGTCACATAATTTTAAATTATTTTTAACCAATGTATCACTCCTGTGCGTCAGGTAGTGACAAAATGAAAACAAACCTGCAAATAAACGGAATGCCCAAAAAGAGCCCATCTGAAATCGAAGCTCTAGCTACCAGCAGATGCACAAAATTTTTAATCGGTTGGATAAAGGGGTTCGGATATCAATGAAACTTTTTGTGTTCCCCTCGAACGATAAAGAGCACCCGAACCTCTGAAACCAACCACCACCCCGAAGAGGAGAAAGAATTGCCCATAGCATATATTCTTATAAACACGGAAATTGGAGCAGAAAAACAAGTTATCAGAGCCCTAAAGCGAGTTGAAGGCGTTGAAGAAGTGAATACTCTCTGGGGCGTCTACGACATAATTGCTAATGTTAAATCCGAAAGCATGGAAGAACTCAAGAACATAATTACTCATCACATCGAGAAAATCGGCCAAATAAACTCAAAATTAACCATGATAATCACGGATAAACCCCAAAATGCGCTGCAAGAGCGAGCACTTTTTGAAAGCCCACTAATCCAATAGTCCCAAGTCTAAACTTTTTTTAGCTAACAATATTTTTTACCTTCCACGCACATTTCTTGTTTTATCTTGGAGCGCAACCGCAATTGACACAGCAGACTATGCATATTGGGTTAGATGATACAGATTCAACGAAGGGAGGCTGTACCACTTACCTTGCCGCGGTGCTCGTTGAAAAACTTCTTGAAAGATTCAAAGTGAAGTTTATCGATTATCCTGCTTTGACTAGGCTTAACCCCAACGTGCCTTGGAAAACCAGAGGCAACGGCGCTCTATGCCTACGATTCATTTATAAAGCCGAGTTTGAAACCCAAATAAAAGAGTTGGCTTTGGAACTGTGGGAAGCACAATCGGCGGTCAAAGAGAAAGGCACCGACCCCGGCATCGTCTTCTACCAAAATAGCGAAATACCCGAGGAGCTGAAGGCTTTTGCGAAAAAAACCGAAACCGCCATCGTGACCCTAAAAGAAGCAACCGTGCTCATTCAAAAGTGGGGGGCTGAAGCAGTCGGGTTCAACACCTGCCGAGGCATCATTGGTGCGTTGGCGGCAATTGGCGAAACTTTAGATGGTGACCACACCTACGAATTAATCGCTTACCGCACCCCTGAAAACTTGGGCACAAAAAGACAGGTTTATGAAGCATCGATTTTTGAAATGGATAAGTTGACAGCGCCTTATACATTTAACAATGTGGATTTGGAAAAGGGCAGAGTTATCATCACGCCGCGTGGTCCGGACCCAATCTTGTTTGGGATAAGAGGTGAATCCCCAGAAATAGTTAAGAAAGCGTTCGAGTTGGTTAAGCCTCTGGAGCCTGTGGAACGCTGGGTGATTTTCCGCAGCAACCAAGGCACAGATGCCCACCTAAAACCGATGGTAAAGTTAAGTAAACTTGAAGCCTACAGCTCGGTCATCGTCAAGGGCACGGTCTCAAAAAACCCAAGGATAATTCCACTGCGTCATGTCATCTTCTCCATTAAAGACGATTCAGCCGAAGTTGATTGTGCTGCCTATGAGCCCACAGGAGACCTACGCAAGATTGCGAGGGAACTCGTGATTAGCGATAGCATCGAAGTCTACGGTGCCGTGCACAAGGCAACTGCGAGCAAGCCGTTAACGATTAATTTGGAAAAAATTAATGTCCTAAAGCTTTCACCCCAGTTAAGTTTTGAAAATCCGCTCTGCCTCAACTGCGGCAAACGTTTGAAGTCGATGGGGAAAAATCAGGGCTTTCGATGTGAGAAATGCGGCGGCAAGTATTCTGATTTGCAAAAGAAGGAGTCCGTTGTTCATAGGGGTCTTGAGACTGGGCTTTATGTAACTTCGACACGTTCCCAGCGGCACTTAACTAAGCCACTTAGACGTTATGGACAAGAAAAGCGTGAAGATTCAGGCTGTAGGTTGATTGGTATGTGGCATTTTCCATAGTGTGTTGTTTAAACTTTTGGTTTTTATATGGAAACGAGCCCGAAATGGGGTTTAAATTTGTGGAAAGGCATAATCCATAATAAGCACACATAACATTGTTATATAGTGAGGCAAAAGCAAAACAGCAAAACCTCGCAAACAAGTCACTCTCAACAAGATAAGGAGCATTAACCTCCAAATTGTGGAGGACTCAAAGTATTCCCGCACGCGTTCTGACCACACAAACAAAGAGATAACAATAGCCATTTGCTTTTGCCAAAAAGGAGCGGGTGAAAAAAAAATGGCAAAAATATCTCCAATATATAAAAAAGTAGCATCCTATTTTTTTACCAAACCAGCAACAGCTGGATACCCTTTTGACAAACCACAATTACAAGATAATTATCGAGGTCAAATGGAACTCGACATGAAAAAATGCGTCGGTTGCGGGATTTGTAGCAGAGATTGCCCCAGCGGAGCCATACAAATGGTTGATTTCTACGGGAAAAAACGCCCCCAATTCAGACTAGACAAATGCCTCTTCTGCTACCAATGTGCCGATAGCTGCACCCGAAAGGCCATAAATAACTTAACAGTCTACGAGTTAGCCACAGTTGATAAAGCCTCCTTAACCATGAAGCCCAGACATGTAATTGTGTGCCAGGCATAAGAGAAACTATAAAACCGCTTGCTAACTTGTGGTTTCTTTTATCTTTAAATTAAAAATTATTAATAGTGATTGATCAAAATCGATTTTTGGAGCGCATGCTTGGCAAAATACAAAAAAAATTTACTTAATAGAACAGCGGTAGCAAGTGGGGTAAGTAAAACTAATGCCATCAGTGGTTGCAATAATCAACTTAAAGTTACCATCCATATCAAAATCAGTGTTATGCTAGTTAATTGCGATTTTTGTCGGGGGTTCCATCTGCAGGCAAGGTTTGATGGATGGATTCGTCAATGGCTAACGTGTTTCCCAACGCATCTTTTAAGATTATTTTTGTGAAATAATATCTTGTCCAGTTTGTGAGTTGGCAGTTACTGAGGCGGCGGTGGCGTTGTCTATGCTTGCTGAAGCTATCTTTACGCTTTCCAAGGGCGTCATTGTGGGCGCAATTGTGCTTGTGGGTGAGGGTGAGATGAATGTTGTTGTAGTCGGAGTTGAACTTGCTGTTGGGTTATCGGTGTTATTTGGATTGGCGACAGAGAGGTTCTGTGTTTCAACATAAGTTTGTTCCAATAAAATTCCAGCAAAAGTTAACACTGCAACAGCAAAAAATAAGATTAATACAATTTTTCTCTTCAAGCCAATCAACCCGATGTTTTCATAAGAAATATAATAGGTTTTTTATACCAAACAAACCTTTATGCACGATGCTGTCGGGAAATAATCTAAGCCGTTTTGAGATAAATAAACCATAAATTTCATTGAAATCCTTTAAATCCGCGAAACCCTTAAACCCTGCAACAATAAACCAACTCACAAGAAAAGATGACCATTCATGGTTGAAAAAACCTTCCCGCCAGAAGCATACCAACTTCCATTCTTCAAACAAGAAGGATTCGTACGCAAACACTGCCCAAAATGCGGCGAATATTTCTGGACTCAAAACGCAGACCAAGAAACCTGCGGCGAATCAGGCTCAGACGAGTGCGGATGCTACACTTTCCTTGGCAACCCCGCAACAAGCAAAAAGTTCAGCCTCTCCGAAATGCGGGAAGCATTCCTTTCATTTTTTGAAAAGAACGGGCATACCCGCATCAAGCCTTACCCAGTTGTGGCGCGTTGGAGAAAAGACATTTACCTAACTCATGCAAGCATCATCGATTTTCAACCCTACGTTACGGAGGGAATCGCGCCGCCGCCAGCTAACCCGCTCGTCATTTCTCAGCCTTGCATCAGACTCACCGACATATCCAACACTGGCCCCACTTTTGGAAGGCACTTAACCATCTTTGAAATGGGCGGAGCACACGCCTTTAACTACCCAAACAAGGAAATCTACTGGAAAGACGACACAGTACGCTTTCACCACCGATTTGCCACCGAATGTCTTGGCATAAAGTCGGAGGAAGTCATCTACAAGGAGGGCGTGTGGGTTGGCGGAGGAAACGCTGGTCCAGATGTAGAATGCATATGCCGCGGACTCGAAGTCGGCACACTAGTGTTTATGCAGTACAAGGTTGTGGGCGACGACTTCGTTGAGTTACCCATTCGCACGGTGGATACTGGTTATGGTATTGACCGTTTCACATGGATAAGCCAGGGCGTTCCAAGCCTATTTCAAGCAATCTATGGCGACATGCTCGACAAAGTCATGGGGATGGCTGGAATAACTAACGTTGACAACGATTTCTTGACACGGGTAGCCAAGTATTCAGGTTTGGTCAGCGTTGACAAACGTGCAAACCGCCTCGTTGCCCGCAAACGCGTTTCCGAGTTAACGGGCATCGACATGCAAACCCTCGACAAAGTCCTCATCCCAATTGAGAACGCGTGGGCAGTCACCGACCACACCAAAACCCTAAGCTTCATGCTAAGCGAAGGCGTCGTGCCATCAAACATCCAAGAAGGCTATCTAGCAAGACTGCTGTTCCGACGAGTTTATCGCTTAATGCGCTCCTTAAACATGGACCCAGCCAAACTCTATGACATATTGGACATGCAGGCGGATTACTGGGGCAAAGATTTCCCACGCATAAAAGAAATGCAAAAAGAAATCATCGAAATGCTTAAAGTTGAAGAAGAAAAGTTCGTGGAAACCCTCAAACGCGGCGAAGGCATGGTTAAACGCATCGCAGCTGACCTTAAGACCAAAGGCACAGGCAAACTACCCATGGACACACTCACAGAACTCTACGATTCACATGGACTCCCACCAGAAATCGTAAAGCAAGCCGCCGAAAAAGAAGGCGTCGAAGTTGAGGTACCCGAGAACTTTTACGCACTAATCGCCAACCGTCACATGCAGGCGCCTAAGCCAGTGGAGGAAGAAGAGGCACAAGCTGAACAGACACTTCAGAAAGCCGCTGAGCAGCTGCCGGGAACAGAGCAACTTTATTACTCTGACGTTTACCAAAAAGAGTTCGATGCTGAAGTCCTCAAAATCATCAACGGCACCTACGTGGTGCTGGACAAAACCTGCTTGTACCCTGAAGGCGGAGGACAACCAACTGATCAAGGCTGGCTAACAAGCGGCGACGCAAAGTTCGACGTGATTGACGTACAGAAAATCGGCAAAGTTATCATGCACAAACTCAAGTCCCCAGCAACTTTCACGGAAGGCAGTACAGTGCATGGAACAATTGATTGGGAAAGACGCTACTCGCTCATGAAAGCCCACACAGTCACCCACCTCATCAACGGAGCCGCAAGACGCGTTTTAGGCGAGCACATTTGGCAATCGGGCACGCAAAAAGGCTTGGAAACCTCACGCCTCGACATCACACACTACCGAAGACTAACCCAAGAAGAAATCTACAAAATTGAAACCCTCGCAAATCAAGCTATCGCCGCCAACATGAAAATAGAAACCACCTGGCTCCCACGCAACGAAGCAGAAACCCGCTACGGCTTTAGGCTCTATCAGGGTGGAGCAGTTCCCGGCAAAGATATCCGTGTCGTCAGGACGGGCGATTGGGATGTTGAAGCATGTGCGGGTACACATCTTGACCACACGGGTGAGGTAGGTTTTGTTAAAATAGTTTACACTGAACGCGTGCAAGATGGCATTGAGCGTCTTGGCTATGCAGTTGGACTAAAGGCCTTAAAGGCAGTGCAGGACCAGGAGAGCCTGCTCTTGAAAGTCTCCGAAGCCCTAAAATCACCCATCGACAAACTCGACAAGACCGCCGAAAAAGTAGTTAAGGAACTCAAAGAAGCTAACGTCGAAAAACGCAAGCTAATCAAGGAATTAGCCGAGAAGGAAAGCGCGGTTGGGCAGTCTCAGACCTGTGAAGCAACAACGGAAGTTGATGGAGTAGTGATTGTTAAGCGGGACTTCGGCGAAATAATCGATGCAGACCGCATGCTGCGAACCGGAAGCGAAATCATAAAGAAAAATGAGGCGACCGTCACGTTATTCTATGGTTCAGATGGCAAAACCTGCAGGATAATGCTTATGGCTGGAGATATCGCGGTGCAGAAGGGTGTCAACGCAGGGATCATTGTTAAGGAGGCGGCGCCGATTTTTGGCGGCGGAGGTGGCGGAAGACCTAACTTTGCACAGGGCGGCGGAACAAAACCAGACAAACTAGCGGAAGCGGTACAGGCGGCTGAAGAAGGAGTCAAAAAACAAGTCACCCACTAACATTTTTAAGACCTTCTTGGGTTAATTTTTCTTAAAAATTCAGGTTTAGCACCAATTTTTATATACTGAACAAGAGTTTACCGTTTAGACACTGATGCAATTAAGTATGGATGAATTCAAAATCGTTGTTATTGTAACCATACTGATTTCTCTGGCAGTTTTAGGTGGCACCATCTACTTTTTGCAAGATGCTATAAGCAACGCAAATATCCCTGAAGTAACAAGGGGACTTGTGGTTTCAAAGGCGCCCGTTTCAGATAACCACCCCGCGAACTACACTATTAGCCTCTCTGACAACCAAGTCCTCTACATACTCAACAACCCCTCTCTTTACCAGCACATCTTGGAGAATCAAAGTTATGTTTTTGATGGTCGCATAGATTTTAACAACAAAATGACCATTATTGAAAATGCAACCTCAATTCCCTCTTCTAATCAAACATCGTAGCGGTAGAATGGGGACTTAAGCGACGGTTTGCTTTGAAGCCAACTTTATATCTCGCTTTTTCTTCCTCTTTTGTACATGTTTTACTGTCAATTTTTTGCCAGAAAATATATAAGCGAGCACGCACAGGTGTGCTTAAGGTGAAGCGTGCAAAAGCACGTTTACGCTGGTGAACATATGCGCAGAAGCTTAACAGTAACCCCCGAAAACGACAAAAAAATCCTACTTACCAAAGGCCTATTCCTAACAGGAGACGAACCATTCGATATCGACTACACCACCCTGGTCAACATCTTCATAGAACTCGGACACAAAGTAATGTCCACCGCACTAAGCAACAGCAACAACCCAAACATCACCATGACCAAAAACGAAATCTTCGAAGTCTTCAAAAAACACGCCTTCAGCTCTGAACTCAAAGAAGAATCAGTCGGAGACCAATTCGCTGAAATCGTCATAAGAAAATTGATCGAACAATACAACAAAACCGCAGGCGAACAAATCAGACAAAAAGACACACCCGCACTCCCCCCTCAAAAACCCAGCCCAACAAATGCAAAAAACCAAGAATACATCACGTAGGAAGTGCCTGCTACGAAATATTTTTTTATCGCCTTTATTAGTTTGCTCTGGTTTAACAAAAGAGGGATAAGCTAATGGTTGATGAGCAACAAGAGCCTCAGCCAGTTAATTTTGAGGAGCTTTTGGAATCTGAAAAGAAGCGCTCCGAAGATTACCTGACACGGCTAAAATATCTGCAGGCTGATTTCGAAAACCTAAAGAAACGCTACGAAAGGGAATCAGAGCAAATCAAGAACTACGGCACCGAACGCTTAGTCATCCAACTGTTGGATGTAGTCGATGAGTTGGAGTTGGCGGTTAAGAACGGAGAAATCTCTACTTCACCCGAATCCCTAATTGAAGGCGTCGAAATGACTCTAAAGAAGCTCAGAAAGGTTCTTGAGCAAGAAGGCGTAACACCAATAGAGAGCCCTGAAGGCAAAGCTTTTGATCCAGCACGCCACCACGCCGTCTTTACCGAGGAAAAAGACGATGTTGCACCATGCACGGTGCTTGAAGAAATAAGAAAAGGCTACCTGATGCGTGGCAAAGTTATTCGGCCCACAATCGTTAAGGTAGCTGTAAAGTCAACAAAAAAAGAAAATCAAAGTAACCAAACGGAGGAAAAAAATAAATGAGTAATCCAAAAACAAACGAAAAAGTGTTAGGTATCGATTTGGGAACAACTAATTCAGCAGCCGCCATCTATGAAGGCGGACACGCGACGGTTATTCCAAGCGCAGAAGGCCCCACCATGGCGGGAAAAATGTTTCCGTCAGTTGTTGCCTTCACAAAAGACGGTCAACTCTTGGTAGGTGAATCGGCAAAACGCCAAGCAACTACGAACTCAGAAGGAACCATCTTTGAAATAAAACGCAAAATGGGTACCGACTACAAAGTCAACATCCACGGCAAAGAATACACACCCCAGCAGATCTCAGCGTTCATCCTACAGAAGATAAAGAAAGACGCAGAAACCTACCTCGGTGGCACAATCAGCAAAGCTGTCATCACAGTGCCAGCTCACTTCAACGACAACCAACGACAGGCAACTAAAGACGCGGGCGAAATCGCAGGGTTCCAAGTCATGCGTATCATCAACGAACCTACCGCTGCATGCCTCGCCTATGGCATCGACAAGCTCCAGCAAGAAATGAAAATTCTCGTGTTCAGCTTCGGAGGAGGCACCCACGACGTAACCGCCATGGACTTCGGCAAAGGAGTCTTCCAAGTGCTTAGCACAAGCGGCGACACCCAGCTGGGCGGAACAGACGTTGACAAAGCAGTCATGGACTACATCCTTGGCGAGTTCAAGCGTCAAACAGGCGTCGACGTGTCAGGCGACAGGATGGCGATGTCTCGGCTAAAAGAAGCCGCGGAAAAAGCCAAAATCGAGCTATCCACTCTTATGAGCACCGACATTGACCTGCCATTCTTGACAGCGGATGCTTCAGGACCCAAACACCTCAAAATGACTCTAACCCGAACAAAACTTGAATCTTTAGCCCAACCAATCGTTGAACGCACAAGACCGACCCTCCTAAAAGCCCTCGAAGACGCAAAACTCACCCCACAGGGAATCGACAAAATCATCCTCATCGGCGGGATGACCCGAATGCCCCTTGTACAACGCTTCGTCGAGCAAATCCTGGGTAAAGCACCAGAACGCGGAATTGATCCCATGGAAAGCGTCGCCATCGGCGCAGCCATCCAAGGAGGAGTTGTTTCGGGCGAAGTCACTGACCTGCTGCTCTTAGACGTTACCCCGCTTACCCTTGGCTTGGAGACTATGGGCGGAGTCTTCACTAAAGTCATGGAGAAAAACACCACCATCCCCACTAAACGCAGCCAAGTCTTCACTACAGCGGCAGACTTCCAAACCGCAGTCACAATCCACGTGCTACAGGGCGAACGCGCTATGGCATCCGACAACGTCTCACTGGGCGAATTCAACCTCGTCGACTTGCCCCCAGCACCACGAGGAGTTCCCCAGATCGAAGTAACCTTCGACATAGACGCAAACGGCATCCTAAACGTAACAGCTAAAGACCGCGCAACAGGCAAAGAAAACAAAATCCGTATAACAGCCTCAACCAAACTCAGTCCAGAAGAAAAAGAACGCCTAATCAAAGACGCAGAACAATATGCCGAGCAAGACCGCAAGAAGAAAGAAGAAGCCGAAACCCGCAACAACGCCGACAGCCTAGTATACACAGCAGAAAGAACCAAGTCAGACTTGGCGGGCAAAATCAGCGCTGAAGAAGTCGCCAAACTAGACGCGGCTGTAACTGACCTCAAAAACGCCTTAGCCAGCAACGACATGACCCAAGTCAAAGCTAAATCTGACGCTCTTCAGAAGGTTCTTCAAGAAGTCGGAACTAAAGTGTACCAGCAGGCAGCAGCCGAAGCAGCAAAACAGCAGCCGGGTGGTCCGCAAGAAGGTCCACAGCCTGGTGCAGGACCAGAGATGCCACCGACCGGTGAAACACAAGCTGGCCCTGAAGGCGAACACGTAGTCGACTCAGAAGACTACAAAGTAAAGTAGCCCCAGGCTACAATTCATACTTTTTTCTTTTTTATACTTAATTTTTTTCCTCTCAGATTTCCTTTAACATCTTCTAAGCTAACTTTGCCTCGGGCTTCTTTAGAACCTTCATGCTGCTTAACACTCACACTTTGCCACCTTTACTGCCGATTTCTCTGTAGAACTCAGACCATATTCTTCGGAAACTTTTTCGCCACCTTTGCGACCAATTTCTTCGTAGAACTCGCGCCCATGGGTTGACGCGGTTTTTCTTCCGCCGAGTCTTCCTGCTTCGGCGACGGTTATATGTTTTTTATCCATGTTTCCCCCTCTATCTTAGTTACCGCTTGATTAAAAGCATAAAATTCAGCTTAGCTTTAATAAATCAGACGCATTTTTGTTTGGGAAACATAAAATTAGAATGATTAGTCTCCTCTCGGGTGATGACTAAAAAAAATAAGGGAAAATTAAGGATTTTATGTCATTGCAGTGGTTTGATCGATGATCTTGGCTGTTGGAGCATTCTTCTTTATGGATTCTATGCCGTTTTCAGCAGATTGTCTTGATAGGTAGGATTGGCTTAAAGCGATTATCTGTCCATTGCCAGCCTTTAGGTGGAAACGGAATTTTCCAGCAGCATCGCAGTGAATTTCAAAAACAGGGTCTTGGACTACTCCTTGGTGTGCAGACTCCTCGGTGTTCTGTGCCGTTGCTAAATCAGCGACCTTGGCTATGGGTGCGATCTTTTTTATTGAAGCAATTCCCTTTAGTGCAGACTCTTTTGCTCCATAAGACTGGCTTGCAGCGATTATCTGTCCGTTACCTGCTTTCAAGTGGAAACGGAATCGACAAGCAGCATCGTAAAAAACCTCAAAAATCCCTGTCACTTTTGCAATAGTCGGCATCGACTCGGTTATCGCTTCGGTGGATGGCAATTCTTCAGGCTTCTCTTCAACTAATGGCATGACCTCAGTGCTTGGCATCGGCTCTGCGACTTTTTCAACTACTGGCATAACTTCAGCAGGCATCGATGCTTCTTTTGGTTTCTCAACTACGTGAGCCATCTTGGTGTGTTCATCCAATGCTTGCGTGGTCATGAACCCCATTCCGCAAACAGGACAAGTCAGCGCCATATTTGGCATAAGCACTCTGTCCACAACTTGAACGATTCCGTTGTCTGTAACAACGTCAGTGTTAACGATGTGTGCATCGTTGTTGATTACTGGGTTCATATGAAAATGCCATTTGCTTCCATCAATCTGAATTTCTTGCCCTTGTATAGTTTTGGCAGATTTCATTTGTCCTATTTCGTCAATTGTAAACTTGCCCGCAACAACATGGTACATCAGAACCGCCTTGAGCTTTGGAATATTCTTCATTAGCTCATCTGTTGAACCTGGGGGAAGCAATGAAAAAGCGCGGTCATCTGGTGCAAAGATTGTGAATGGCCCTGGACCTTTTAGGGTTTCGGCTAATCCTGCGGCTTGAACTGCCTTGATAAATGTTTTAAAACCTCCAGCCGCAACTGCAATTTCTACAATATCTTCCATTATTTTTCACCTCCGATTAAAAATTCTTGAGTTAGCTTACTTTTTATTAGCTTACGCAGTAGGCAAGTTAACTTTGAATAGCTTTACTTAAAAAGTGATGTTGTTGTGATTGGACAGGCACAATATTGCATATTTCAGCAATACTTTGTTCTAGTTGAAGTCATTGTTGAAAGCCATGTCAAAGGTTTAATTTTCTAAAAAATAATCACTAAGTATTATAGAAAAGGTTAATTCAAAAAAGCGGCCTCAAAGGGGCGACAAACAAATTTTTCGGTCGGGTATTTCTATGTGAAGCTGCTTTATTAGGACCTTGTATCTGTTTCTGACTGTAACTTCGGTGACTCCGGATGCTTCTGCGATGTCTTTTTGTGTGTTTTTTTCAGCGTTCTGTAGGCATGCGATATAGAGTGCGGCTGCAGCTAACCCTATTGGGTCTTTTCCTGCTGAAAACCGTTTTTGTCTAGCCTCTCTGAGTATTGCTATAGCTGCGCCTTGTGTTTTACCCGAGATTCCTGTTTTTTCTGCAATTTTTGAAACGAATGTCAGAGGGTCGGAAATTGGCATGTGAAAATCGAGTTTTTGCAGCAGCAATCGATAGCATCTGGCTACCTCTTTCTTGTTCACTATACTTGCTTTCGAGATTTCGCTAAGGGTTTTGGGTGATCCGCTTTTGCGGCATGCGGCATATAGTGCTGCTGCGGCGATTGCGTTGATTGATCTTCCTCGGACTAAGCCTTTTTCGAGTGCTTTTCTGTAAGCGACGGCGGCTTTTTCTTTGATTGGTGCTGAAATATTTATTTTGCTTGATAAACGTTCAAGTTCAGACATTGCTTGTGCGAGATTTCGGTCGGTTGATGAATGTACCCGGCTTCGTATTTGCCATTTCCTAAGACGCCACATCTGCAATCTAGTGGACATTGGCAATTTTCTTCCAAATGCGTCCCTGTCAACTTGACTTATTACTGTGGATAATCCTTTATCATGAATCGAATATGACGTGGGCATGCCGACGCGGCTTCTTGACGCTTTTTCTTCTGAAGTAAAAGCGCGCCACTCAGGACCTTTATCCATCATTTGTTCATAGACAACTAAGCCGCAGTCACCACAGATAGTTTCGCCGGAGTCGTTGTCGTGAACTAGATTTTTGCTTATACATTCAGGGCACTTATCAACTGAGCGCGAATTAATTATTGGAACTTCTTTAGTTATACTCATTTGGGTTATACTCATTTTTCTGACTCCATTCAATTAATATTAATCTGCGAAAACATTCTCGAATTTTCTTTTGAGCTGGCGAACAATAATGTTGTAGCTTTGCTTTGAACTATTCTGCAAAGGGAACTTTCCAGATAGATTGCCCATAACCCTCATACGAGGATGTTCCAGGCTAACTGGCTTGCCCAGGCCTTTCCATAGGCTTCTTATAATGTAGTTATCAGTATTTTGAGGAGGCGACTTTATTGTTTGATGTTAATCCATGTTTTTACTGCTTCTTGGACTGCTTTGGATAAGTCGCCTTTTTTGCCGCCGAATTTCTCCACAGTTTTTAGTCTTAGCTGTTTTTCTAATTCATCTTGGATGTCAACATTAATTCGGCCCATTTTTAGTCACTTGTCACTATTTTTGAAATAAGCGAGTTATTTACAATTACAGGTTTTTTTACCATTTTTCATTCGCTTGAGTTCGCTTATTAATATAAACATATATGTACATACGCTCTTATAAGCATATGCGCTTAAGTGTATAAATGTTATGGAGTATTGAACACTTTGGATTGCAAGACTTTCTTAAGGGGGTAAACCTCTTTTTGCCCAAACAAACTGCATAGAGACAGTTATCATTTTTCGGCTAAGGCTGCTTTTGATTTCAGAGTTTATTCTTGTGTTCTCTCTACCCCTGCTGGCATGGCCAAAACGAGATATTTCCCAATTCTTGAGATTTCCCTTGATGATCTGTGGATTACTTGTTAAGATATAGAAGGGCAATTTTGTCTGGGTAGAATAGAGTTCGGCGATAAAGTTGAGAAGCTGTTTGCCCACGCCGATTCCTTGGTAATCCGGGAGAACGACTAATCGACTGACGCGATAGTATTTTGCTTTCATTCTCACACACGCGACAGCTATGAATGCAACAGGTTTGCTCTGATAGACTTCTGTATAACATCTGACTCCTGCACCCTGAAACCGTTTAGATAGTGATAGTTCCGAAATATTTTCCAAAGGTTAGCGCCGCACCGATGGATTTGGAGTTCAACGAGCGGCCGATTTCTTTTTTTCAGCTAAAAAAAGGGAAAGATAGTTTTTGTTTGGTAATTTTAGGGTCGTTTTCTAAGCATGAGTATTGCTAGAACTGCTCCGACTACTACTATTACCACTATTATTGCTGCGATCGACGGCATGAAGTATGTGTCTACCACCGATGCGGGTTGCGTTGTAGCTGTCGGGGTGGCTATTGGTGCTTCGTCAGCGATGAAAGCTGTTTGCGCAGAAGAGCCATAGTACGAGTTTGTGCCTATGAAGGTAGCGATAACTGTGTATTTGCCTGCAATGTCAGGTGCCCATCCTAAGCTGTATGTGCCGCTTTCATCACTCGTTGTGCTGCCGATTGTTCTACAGTTGCCATTAGAGTCAATAACGCTGATTTCAACGTTGACACCTTGGATATTTGTTGGCTTTGAGAATTGCTCATAGACGTATTGCATCCAACTGGTCATGTTCATGTCTGAAACTGCTGGAACTCCATTAGGGAATCGCAATTGAACAGCTGTTTGCTCTGTGCCTGGAGAGACATCAGATACTGTGCCTCTTATGACTATGCTGTTTCCAACTGTAACTCCTGACATTGGAGCATCTACGGTAACGGAGCTTGGTCCTTTGCCGATTGCATAAATTTGTTGATCATAGGTGTTCATGGCTGCAATTATGCTGTCGCCAATTATTGGGTATCCACCCCAGTGTGTTCCGCGTAATAGTCCATCGGCTCTCCAGATGAGTTCGCCTGTTGTTGCGTTGAGGGCAATCATTGGCGCATCAGGTGGGAGAGATTGCTCGTATCCTGAGTGTTCGGTGTGAATTACATAGATCATTCCGTTAGCAATGAACATTGGATATAGTGGCCATTGTGAGAACGCTGAGCCTGCAGCAAATGGGTTTGTTGCGGTGTAACTCCATAGAAGTTCGCCTGTCAATGTATCGTAGCAGTATAGGATTCCTGAGTAGCCGGCGGTATAGTATTTGCCGTCATAGATTTGGTTTACTGCACGGGCAGATGTTCCGGCGAGTCCCATAGTGTAGAAGTCTAAATAGTCGTGTGATTGGCTTACCCACATATAGTCTCCTGTTTCGGTGCTGAAAGCATAGTCTTGTCTTGTTTCTTTTTCACCGAAAACAATTATGCCGTTTTTAGAGATGTCGCTCATTGCTTGCCACGCTATAGTTACGTTGCCCTGGGTCCAGTCTGCTGGTGGTGCCCAACTTTTGCTGAATAGCAATTGTCCTGCGCTGTTTGGTGCTATGCTTATTGCCCACAAATTGACTCCGGAAGACGATGCTGAGCCGCCGATTATTCGATCATCTTGGACTCCATAGACTGCGCCAGGCAAGTTAGTAGGTATAGTCGCATTCCACATGTAGCCAGCATATCCAGTTGGCGTTAGGTAGTAGCTTGCAGGTTGTCCGTTGAGGGTTGTTCCGGCGAGACCTGTTCCGTTAACGATTTTTCCTTCTGCGATCCATTGTTCTATATCGGTGGAGCCAATTTCTTGGCTATTGTATAGAGCTGGTATGTTAGTTGAGTTCCACATGGTCATGTAGCCTTTTGCCAGGTTTGTTGTGTAGATGAGGATTTCGCCGTTCTCGCCGAATACAGTGTTTCCTGATGGAACACCGTAAATTGCGTATGTGAAGCTGCCAGTGTATGGATCAAATGCGCACCAGGTTGTTCCTGCTGTTGATGGCAATCCTAAGAGAGGCAATGTAGCGCTGTTTGCTGTTGCCCACAGATATGGGTAGGTGCCTAAGAGGTTAATTGAGTTCCATTGCATTAACTGTCCGCGCGTTAGGGTGAGGTTATTGAGCAATGTTTTTGACCATAAAGTCTGACCTGTGTGTAGGTTTACAGCATCGATTTGATGTATCTTTGATGTGCTCGGATATTCGTCGTAGTAGAGATTTCCTAGCATTATGACGCTACCTAGGAATTTGCCTTGGTAGGCGTCTCCGATTGATACTCGGTCGTTGGTTATGTCTCCAATGATTGCGCTCTCTGCGCCTCCAATGAGACCGCCTCCAGTTATTGGTCTACTCCAGAGAATGTGTGGAGCCTGTGGAGCATAGTCGTTGCCCCATGCAACACGGTTGTAGGTGCCTGCATTGTTGGATGCTGGAAGCCAATTGCCTCCAATACTTTGCCAACTTTGGAATTGGTCATTGATAGGGCGCACCCAGTATTCTGTGGGGAGCGGTTGGCTTTGGTAGCTAGGTACTTGCTCTGTTTGGACGGTTAAGGTCACTATTTCACTTGAACTGGCAAGCATTGTTGTTCCGGTTGGAATTACTAGACCGTTGGAGTTGATTGCGGCTGGGTTTGTTTGTTGTGGGAAGAATGATTGTAGAGTGTAGTTGCCAGCAACTGCAGGTGTATAAACGGTAAATGATCCTCCTGTTGCATCGGTTCTGAATGGACCAAGTGTTTCTGTGGTGCCGTCTGGGTGTGTAACGGTGACCGTGAGACCTTCCCAGCCATATTTGGGTGCTGCTAATTGATCAGTAATGCCCAAGCGGATAACGGTTTGTTGGCCAACGCCGATAGGATCGGGTGTAGCACCAACGAAGGCATAGGTTTTAAGTGCTCCTTGTGCATCCGTTGTTGATATTGCAAATACGGAAACAGCCATCGAAGATAGTAGAATCAGGGCTATTATGGTGGTTATAGTTTTTGTTTTTATTTTTTGCATTTTTATTTTTCTCCATTAACTTTAGTTTACTTAAACAAATTGTTTTGAGATTTGTTTTAGTCAACTCTCTTGGACTGTGTGAGGATTTAATTTATAAGACTGCGTGGCAAGTGGTCACTGACCATAAAAAGTGATAATCAATTTTTTTGGTATGAAAAATTCTGAGGGTTTTATGGGTAGAAATCTAAATTTATGTGAGAATATTGAAGTAGGTTCCAGAACATTTTATGCCTGACTCATCCAATTTGCTGTAAGTCTAAATCCAATTCATTGCGTACTAAGTAGATACATCAGTGGAAACTCTAAAAAAAAGGAAGATCGCAAAAACACGAAACAAGTTAATGTCGATGTCGATAGCCGAAGGCTAGACCAAAATAGACTACCACCTTTAAAATAATGAGAAAAAGGTGGAAAAGTATGAGTGATAGGCTGGAGCAAGGTTACTACAAAGTAAAATAGCCTAAAGCTGCAGCTCATTCTTTTTTTCTTTTATATATACCATTTTTATCCCTCTGAGATTTTCTTTATCATCTGGTGCTTTAATTCTATAATTAGTTGACAGATTTGGTTGTATTCGTACCTGTAATGTCCCATATCTGCTGCATTCGGATTGACTGTGGCTTTTCTTGTCAAAAGTTCATCCAGGTTCATTCCCCAGACACCCATGATTTGTTTGAGGGCATCGATTTTGCTAACTTTCTTGAATCTTTCGTTTGCCCCTTTAGCTGAAATTGGACAACCCAGCAACTGCTATAGATGGTAGGCCACTTAGACAACACAAACAAGACAACAATAACTTGCTATTTAGATACAAGGAAATAAAATTTGCGATTCCTCAAAGTAACTGGTTGAGGGGGTTGCTGAGGCTTCTGGTGCGCTAATTCGATTTATAATTTTAGTATTGAATGCTTTGTTAGACTTTCCTTTAAATAAGAAATGAGGGTTTTGCGGGAGATGCGTAGCTTTGGAGTCGTAGTTACAGTTTATTTGGAGTTGGAAGTCTCCAAGTTTTTTTCTTGCAATACTATCCAAGAAAACTTAAATTTTCAGCAGACATTTCTTTCAGGAGAGCTACTGCCGCCTTTCCTTCCATTAATGGCCCTCTTCGACTTTATAATGCCTTCATTTTTTAAAGCCTTTATTCTCAAATTAAAGTATTACAAATACGGAAAAAAGGTAAAGCGTTATCGAAAACGAGGTAGTGAAAGTGAACTAACTTGCTTGAAATGATGACACTGTCTATTTTTTGATATATTTTCACACCGCTTAATAATTTTTTAACAATAATGAGTCCCAAAGTGAAACACGTCTTTTATGTTAAACAAACTAAACTCCTTTAACAAGATGAGTTAAATGATTCCAAGAACCAAAGCAGATGAAAAAGAATCGGATTTTGCAGAACAGTGCAGGATGGCACTTGAGAAAAGTTTTGGAATGCCAGTTCCAAAGCCAAAATGCCTGTCAAAACGTCAACGTTTGTTGACAAGATGAGGGATGTCCATGTTCAAAAAAAGATTGCTCAACGCTCTAAAAAACAAAGAAGCCTTAGACAGCAATGATAATAAGAAAATAGCTCTAGCTGTGAGCAAGATCGAAAAACAAAAAAGACTTTCAAGTCAAGAATTTCAAAGCATATATAACTCATTGTGGAAAGAAGGCCCATCTGTGCAATATCAAAATCCAGATGCCCGACTTAGATACCTTCATCCGAACGGCAACTAAACCCACAAACTTTTCTCAAAAGAGCTTGTTTTAACACTTTTCACCGCATCGAAAAGTCGGAAGTTGAAGTTAGCGATAAGAGAACAAATCCAAAGCTTACCTGAGATTACTGAGTTTTAGTTTGCTTTTTTAATCTTGACCCCATTTTCCTTAAAGCTGATAGGCTGGTATGGCTATTACAAATCCATCAGCAAACTCGAAAACTCCTGCGCAATATAGAAACTGCCTAAAAAGAAAGAAAAAAGACCAAATTCCATATTCAATAACCCCCACAAAGACAACCCATAAAAAACCATTCACCCCAAAAAATCGCCGAAACAGGGGAAATGGTATAAATTACAGTCTTGTGCATCCTTATAAAGGCATTAAAAAAAATATTTCAGGGCAACCTTCATGGCTGAAAAACGAGATTACTATGAGGTTCTTGGCGTACAAAAAGGCGCATCCAAAGACGAAATCAAAGACGCCTACAGGAAACTCGCCATGCAGTTTCATCCTGACCGAAACAAGGATGCAAGCGCTGAAGAGAGGTTTAAAGAAATCAGTGAAGCCTACGCTGTTTTGTCTGACGACCAAAAAAGGCAAACCTACGACAACCTTGGTCACCAAGGCTTTGACCAGCGCTATACTTCAGAGGATATTTTCCGTGGAGCAGACTTTGACTCAGTTTTCCGCGATATGGGTTTTGGAGATTTGTTCCGCAGTTTCTTTGGCGGCGGAGGATTCGGCGGTTTTGAGGAGCATAATCGAGGACAGGACCTCGCGTTCAACTTGGAAATCACCTTGGAAGAAGCTGCAAAAGGCACCGTGAAAGAAATCGAAATCCCTCGGACTGAGCGATGTGAGGTCTGCGGCGGTTCAGGAGCAACCCCCGGTACATCAGCCAAAATCTGCCCCCGATGCGGCGGAGCAGGAAAAATCCAGAACATGCGCAAAGCAGGCTTTGCCACATATGTGCAAGTTTCTGCTTGTCCCACATGCAAAGGAAAAGGCAAAATCATCGATTCCCCCTGTACCAACTGCCACGGCTCAGGACTCGTTCGTAAACGACGCAAAATCACCGTGAAAATCCCAATGGGCATCGACGAAGGCTACCAGCTTCGGCTCAGGGGTGAAGGCGACATGACCAGCGCCGACGGAGAACCGGGAGACCTCTACGTCGTCGTTCATGTTAGGCAGCATCCGGAGTTCCTGCGAGAAGGAGACGACCTCTGGCATATAGCTATCATCTATTATCCTCAGGCGGCTTTGGGAGCAGAAATTTCGGTGCCCACGCTTGATGGACCAGTAACTGTTAAAGTGCATCCTGGAACCCAGCCGGGCGAAACCATAACGTTGCGGGGTAAGGGTATGCCGCGTTTTCGAGGTTACGGCAAAGGCGACTTGCAGGTACGCATAAGCATATATGTTCCAGAGAAGCTGACAGGTTCACAGAGGGCGCTTTTGGAGCAGTTGGCAAAGGAATTCGGCACCGACGTGCAATCAAAGGGCCACAAGTTCCGCTTCTAACTGACATAGTCATTTTTATCATAGGCTTCATTTTGTCCTTGATTGGCATCGGAACAGGCGGATTACCCAACCCACTCAACAGTTTTTAACCCTCATTTTTTCTTTGATTTTGTTATTGAGTAGGAACAAAAAAGCCTAAACCCCAAAGCTACCGCATCTGCTCAGGGTTAACTCGGCAGATTTCTTAACTAAACTCAGTAAAAAGTCCTTGACTAACCAACAAAAACACAAATCCTCCACACAAAAAACAAAGTTGCTAAAACAAGCAAAGCCCAATTCACAGCAAGCAAACGCTACTTCGCAAATTCGCAGATTAATATTCTCAAAAAACATTATCTAGCATTAACGGTAACCTGCTATCAGGCACTAAACATGAACAGCCAAAAAACCCAACTTGAAAACCAAAGCTACTACGGCGGCATCTACCTCTACTTTATGCACAAAAAACAACCAAAAACTAAGACGAATGAGCAAAATCCAAGCAAATAATGGGAAACATTCACTAAACCCTCCACTTCTAAAGGTATCTTTTCAACTCTTGCTTTAAATTATGTTTAAACAACAAAAACCGCTATAGTTAATCTATCTCGTCCTTGTGATGCTTGTGATGGAATTGGTGGTGGCGGCGTTGAGTGTTGTCCAAAATGCCGCTTAAATCTGTGACTTATGCGCCTACCAACTAAAGTGAATTTAATAGAAATCTTAAGTCGAATGACTTATGTGTGGTTGCAAAATGATAATTCCTAACTATTACGGCTGAAACAAGTAGTCAGCAAAATTAAAATGGAAGATTTGTTGCAGGTTTATTTTTTGAGTTAATACTTTGTTATTTTTGGGCGTAGATTTTGAAGGTGTATTCGCCTGTTGCATTGTTGTAGAGGGCTTCTGATTGCCCCTTGGTTGTGTTGAGGTCAACGAGTTTTGGTTGGGGGTCTGGAAGGTTAGGGACCCATCGATTTTTCCGATGGGGGTGGGGTCTATGAACTTTCCGTTTGCTTTGCCCATAGCGAAGATGGGTTTGCCTTCTCTGAAGGTGATTGATTTAATTTCGACTTCGCTTGTGCCGCCTATCTTCATGAACATGTTGTGGGTGAACATGATGAAGCCTTAGGCTTTGCCGCTGATTTTTCCGGTGAGGGTTCTGTAGAGCATAGCGCCTTTTGGGTTGAATTCTTTTAAGTTAATTGAGCTTGTGTTTTCTTTTCCTTCAAAAAGTAATTCTTTCTCATAAAGTCACCAAGAAATTTACTAAGATACAGTTCTCTTGGAGAAGAAAATAAACTGTTGTGGTTGCGGAGTTACAGCAACAGAAAATGGTTCAACAAAAAGAAATGAAAAAAAATTAAGAAAAAGAAAAGAAGGTTGTTTTTATTGTTTCTTTTCGAGTTGTTTTCGTAGTTCTGCATATGTTGCTTTGATGTCTTCGATGCTGCCTTCGTCTTCGATTGTGGATGTGTCGCCGAGTGGTGCTCCAGTTAGGACTGCTTTGAGGAGTCTGCGCATGATTTTGCCGCTGCGAGTTTTAGGTAGCTTGGCAACGATTACTACGGCGTCTGGAGTTGCTATTGGACCGATTGTAGTTCTAACGTGTTTTATGAGTTCTGCTCTAAGTTCATCTGAGGGTGTGAATCCGCTGCGTAGCACTACGAATGCCACTGGGACTTCGCCTTTAACTACGTCTTCTTTGCCCATGACTGCTGCTTCAGATACTGCTGGGTGTGAGACTAATGCACTTTCGAGTTCGACGGTGCCGATTCTGTGTCCCGCTACTTTGAGGACTTCGTCTGCTCTGCCAAGTAACCAGAAGTATCCGTCAGGGTCCCGGATTGCATAGTCGCCGACATAATAGATTCCTGGCCACTTGCCGAAGTATGTTTGTTTGAAGCGGTCCGGGTCTTTCCAGACTGTTTGTAGCATTCCTGGCCAAGGTGACTTTATCACTAGGTAGCCTTTGGTTCCTTGTGGCACTGATTGTCCTTTTTCGTCGAATATGTCAGCGTTAACTGCTGGCAAAGGAAGCGTGGCTGAACCTGGTTTTAGTGGCGTGAGTTCTATGCCTGCTGCGGGGGAAATCATGAATCCACCGGTTTCGGTTTGCCACCAGGTGTCGATTATTGGTAAGCGTTCTTTGCCTATGACCCGGTAGTACCATTTCCATGCTTCGGGGTTTATGGCTTCGCCGACTGAGCCGAGTAAGCGTAGAGTGCTGAGATCGTGTTTGTTAACCCATTCTTCACCGAATTTCATGAACATTCTAACTGCGGTTGGTGTGCCGTAGAGTATGGTGATGCCGTGGTTTTCAATCATACTCCACCAGCGGTCTTGTGCGGGGAAGTCAGGTGTGCCTTCGAAGAGGAACGCGGTTATGCCGTGGCTCAATGGCGCATAAACGTTGTATGTGTGACCAGTGATCCAGCCGATGTCTGCAACGCACCAGTAGATGTCTTCGTCTGTGGGGTTGAATGCCCATTTAAGGGTCCAATAAGCCCAAACGAGGTATCCGCCTGTGCCGTGTTGTACGCCTTTTGGTTTGCCGGTGGTTCCTGAAGTGTAGAGAATGAACAGTGGGTCGGTTGCCAACATATGTTCAGGTTCAACGTAAGCGCCTGCGCCTGCTGCTGTCAATGCGTCGTGGTACCAAACGTCTCTGCCATCCTTCATTTGGATTGGCTGGCCTGTGCGTTTGACAACGATGACTTTTTCGATATTCGGCATCAATGGTGCTGCTTTGTCTGCATTGTCTTTTATTCCGACTGGTTTGCCTCTGCGGAAAGAGCCGTCTGCAGTTATGAGGATTTTTGCTTCACAATCGTTAACTCGGTCTGCTAGTGCTTCAGCGCTAAAGCCAGAGAAGACTACTGTGTGGACTCCTCCGATTCTTGCGGTTGCTAGCAACGCGATAGGCAACTCTGGGATGACTGGCAGGAAGACTGCGACACGGTCACCTTTTTTGACGCCGAGGTCTTTTAGTGCTTTTGCGAGTTTGTTTACTTCACGGTATAGTTGGTAGTAAGTGTAAGTTTTTATTTCGCCCATTTCGCCTTCCCAAATGTAGGCGAGTTTGTTTTTGCGTGCGGTTTTTACGTGGCGGTCGAGAGCATTGTAGCTTATGTTGAGTTCTCCGTCGGGGAACCAGTTGAAGAATGGCGGGTTTGAGTCATCCAAAATTTTTGTTGGAGCCTTAAACCAGTCAATGGCTTTCATTTTTTCTGCCCAGAACTCTTGCGGGTTCTTTATAGATTTTTCCCATTCAGCTTTACGTATTTCTCCAGAAGAAAACTTTGCAATACTTGGACTGTATTTCTCATTGAAAGGTAAACTGTCTGACATGTGCTATCATTTCCTATAGATGCTGGGAAGAGTGAGCCGCTAAGAATATAAGTTTTTTCAACTAAAACGCATAAAACAAAAACGATTAAGCAGTTTTTACATTAATGAGATGCTCACGCTTTTTGATATGCATTCTTCTTAGAAGTTTTAAGATTGAATAAAAAATAAAAAAGAAATGTTGGAAGATTTATTTTTTGACTGGCAGGATTGGCAGAACTGTTTTTGAGTGAGCTTCATTTAGAACTTCTGCTAAGCCAAGGTACACTGCACTTGCACCACAGATGACGCCTTCGATTCCTACGAATGTGTTGAATGTTATGGATCCGGACAGGACTGGGTTATTAGTTAACTCTCTTATTGCCAGCATGAAGAACAGGATGAAGAGGCTACCGAATACGAATTGTAGGGCGCGGTTGGCTTTGAGGGTTCCGAAGAACATGCCGAGAGTGAAGATGCCCCACATGATGAAGTAAGCTGCCAAGGAAGAGGTAGAGGGAGCTGTGAAGCCTGTGAGGTTAGGTAGAAGCAGAAGCATGACAAGACTCCACCAGAACAAGCCGTAAGAAAGAAATGCGACTGTGCCGAAGGTGTTGCCTTTTTTGAATTCCATGACGCCAACAATAATCTGTGCTATACCACCGTAAGCTATGCCCATTGCTAGAATTACTGTATCAAGTGGAAATGCGCCAGCATTAACTAGGTTCAGCAGTACAGTTGTCAGTCCAAAGCCTAGGAGTCCGAGTGGTGCAGGATTAGCTAATTTTTCTGTAATACTCATTTATGTTTCCCCGATTTTAATGTTTTAAGTGAATTCAGCATTCTTTTTTATAAAGCTTTGGAAACCGATACGTTTCTGTTCCTTGAAGTAAGGTATTTGCCAACTTCGAGAGAGGTAAAGACCAAAGCTGCAAACAGCCCTGCAATTGCCCAGTCGATTAGTTCAGGTGAGTGAATATCGAAAAGAACCTGGAGGCCCGGCACGTATAGAATAAACAGCTGTAATACAAACGATGAGATGACAGCATACCAGAGGAACTTGTTCTTGAAGGCTCCAACCTTGAATACAGGGTACTTTAGTGAGCGGCAGGAGATTGCTACAGCTAACTCCATAGCGATCATGGCGGTAAGTAATTGTGTTCGAGCCTCAAGTAGCCTAAACTGGCTCAACCAAGGCATATGAGAAAAGAACGCCACCAGCAAAAGAACCGTCATGAGAATAGGCACCGTGCTCAAGTAAACCTTTACATCTTTGCTAAATACGCTCTCTTTGGGCTTACGCGGTTTACGCTGCATCAAATCAGGGTCTCCAGGGTCAACACCTAAAGCGATGGCGGGTAAACCATCCGTTACAAGGTTAATCCAAAGAATCTGCACTGCAGTTAATGCAATTGCCGCACTGTTCACCAATTCTGCGTCTGACCCGGGAGACAAAAAGCGGGCAAGGAAAGGCACACTAACAACAGCAAAGAACATAACTAGAATTTCCATGATGTTGCATTGAAGCAGGTAGGCGAGGTATTTTTTAATGTTGTCAAAGATTTCTCGGCCTTCCCGCACAGCTTTCACGATGCTGGCAAAGTTGTCGTCAGCCAAAACCATGTCCGCGGCTTCTTTGGTAACTTCGGTACCTGAAATGCCCATGGCGATGCCTATGTCACTCATTTTAAGCGCAGGTGCATCATTGACGCCGTCCCCTGTCATGGCGACAACTTCGTCTTTCTGTTTCCAAGCCTTAACAATCCGCGTTTTGTGTTCGGGAGCTACTCGGGCATAAACTACCACCTTCTCCACCACTTGTGCAAGCTGCTCATTACTCATCACCTCAAGCTCCTGACCAGTCAAGACCTGGCAATCTTGCTCATCTTCACTTAGCAGGTTAAGCTCTTTGGCGACTGCTACGGCAGTAAGTTTGTGGTCACCTGTAATCATGACAACGCGTATTCCAGCAGTCTTGCATATGCCTATGGCGTCTTTGACTTCTGGGCGAGGAGGATCTATCATGCCCATTATGCCGACAAATACAAATTCCTGCTCATTTTCCTCGACGAACTGTTCCATTCCCTCTGGCAGCTCTTTGTATGCGAAAGCGAGGTTTCGCAGGGCACCCAAAGCCATATCTTCAGTGACTTTGCGGTGTTTTTCACGCAGTTCTTCGGTTAATGGCTGTACTTTTCCATCCAAAAAGATTTTGCTGCACCGCTCAAAGATTATTTCAGGGGCACCTTTCATGTAAGCGACTTTTTTGCCTTCAGCGACATGTATGGTGGTCATGCGTTTTCGTTCTGAAGAAAACGGCACTTCAGAAACGCGTTGCTCCAGCTTTTCCAGTTCTTCTTTGTTTATCCCTGCTTTCTCTGCCGCAACTACCAGCGCACCCTCCGTTGGGTCACCTTTTACTGTCCACTTGCCCGTTTGTCCGTCTTTTTGAAGGTTTGAGTCGTTGCATAGAACTGCAACTTTGAGCAGAGTCTTCAGGTTGTCATCGGGGATAACTGCTTTATCCTCAATTTGAAATTCGCCCTTCGGATCATAACCGATTCCTGTTACTTTGATTGTTTGGTTATTAACGTAGAGGCGTTGAATGGTCATTTCGCCCTTTGTCATGGTCCCGGTTTTGTCGCTGCATATAACGCTGGTGCTCCCAAGCGTCTCCACGGCTGGTAACCGTTTGACAATAGTGTTCACTTTAGCCATACGGTACATACCAATGGCAAGAGCTCCTGTGATGATGGCAGGTAACGCCTCAGGAACCGCGGCAACCGCAAGGCTAATCGCCCAAAGAACCATATCAACAACAGAACGATGCTCAACAACAATCCCGATAACTCCAACACTCAAAGCAACAACAACACAAAGAATGCCTATCCATTTACCTACACTGCCCATGCGTTTTTCCAAAGGTGTTTCCTCTTGGGGGGCAGCTTGAACCATCTCAGCTATTTTGCCAAACTCTGTATTCATGCCAGTACAAGTGACAACTGCTTTGCCTCTTCCATAAACAACGACCGTTCCAGTGAAAACCAAGTTAGTTCTGTCATTTAGCGGTGTCTGCTCAGCCATTACAGTGACTGATTTACCAACGGGTGTAGATTCCCCAGTTAATGAGGCTTCATCAGTTTTCATAGTATAAACTTCAAGAAGCCTAGCATCAGCAGGAACCTTATCTCCGGTGTAGAGAAAAATTATGTCTCCAGGAACCAGTTGACTTGCTGGAATCTTGGTTTCTTTTCCGTCACGAAGAACACTGGCAGTGGGCGCCGTCATTTTTTTGAGAGCTTCAACTGCTTTTTCACTGCGGTACTCTTGGGTGAAGCCTAAAGCTGCGCTCGCAATGACTATAGCTACAATAATGATAGCGTCGGTTACTTCTCCAACAGCAACCGAAAGTGCAGTCGCTATTAGCAAGATAACCATTAGAATGTCCGTGAATTGGTCGAGCAGAAGTTTGAGGATTGATTTTTGTTTTTCTTTCCTAAGCTCGTTTGGTCCCGTTGTTTTTAGGCGTTCTTGGGCTTGTCGTGTAGATAATCCTTTGCTGGTAACGTCAAGTTCGCTTAGAGCTTCTTCAGTTGTTTTGCTGTGCCACTGCGCCGCCATTTACTCTGCCTCGTCCGAATGTTTTTGATGGTAAATCAAGCTATGCTTGTAGAGCGAGACGGCGCCAACTGCCAGAATCGCCAAACCCAAAATGTACAATATCCAAGCAAAGCCTGGCGCAAAGCTGATTATCTGTTTTTGCCACTCCCAAGGAAAAACATCTTTTTGACCAAGCGGCCAAGCACCAATCACAATATAACTAAACCCAAAGGCAGTTAACAATATGGCAGCGTACTGTTTATCGGCAAATGCTTCTGATGAAATTCCGCGTATGCTATAAATGCACAGCATGGCCGCACCTATTATCAATGCGGGGAAGCTTGAGACAAAAAACATAGGTTCGATAAAACTGCGGGGAAGGACTGTGTTTACGGTTGAGGGCGGGTAGAGAACGATGTTTTTTCCCCAATCAGCCAGTGCCCAACCGCTCAGCACTACCGATGTTAGGTAGAATGTTCCGTAAGCTGCCAAAAACAAGCCAAGCGACGCTTTGTGGCTTTTTAAATAATTGGAAAGTCTATAGGTGGCTTCCATGTGATTATCAGTACTCATTTTTGGGCTCTGGCTTGTTGATATTCTTATTGTAACTTAGGATATATGAGTTTTTAAAGAAGCATTTCATATTTGAATCCTAATATCCAACCGTTGCACTTGGCCTTTAGAGAGGTAGGCAAGTACCAACATATTATGAGCCTAAGAGAAATTCATTACAGAAACGATAAAGGTAGTCAGAATTGGGTTGTTCTGAGGTCAGCAGTATGTTGGAAAGGAGCGGTAATTTCTTCAGCCAAAAAAGTTATAACTTCTAAAGGTCACTATATAAACTACATTTTTAAGGTGCTTTAATGAAGTTTGAAACTAAATTCCAAGAAATAATACCCCGCACTCATGACGTAACCAGCTTCAGGTTCCCACGACCAGCCGAACTAGAATACAAGCCAGGTCAATTCTTTTTTGTAACCCTAAAACAAGGCGACAAAGAGTTGAAGAAACACTTCAGCTTCAGCAGCAGCCCAACGGAAAAAGACCATATCGAATTCACAAAAAAGTTCACCGACCATGAATACTCCCTTGCGCTGAAAGCGGCAAATGTTGGCGACTGGGCAAGTGTAGATGGACCGTTTGGACAATTCACTTTTGAAGGTGAATACCCCAAAATCGCGTTGCTTGGCGGTGGCATTGGAATAACACCTTTTATGAGTTTTTGCAAAAACGCCACCGACAAAGGGTTAAGCAGTAAAATCACGCTGTTCTATGGTTGCCGAACCCCCCAAGATATCGCTTTCCGCAAAGAATTTGAGGAGCTTGCAGCGAAAAACGGAAACCTCAAGTTGGTATTCACCGTTAATACGCCTGCCCCGCAGGGTTGGACGGGAGCCACAGGCATAATAAACGCTGACTTGATAAAGCAGCATTTGCCCGATTACGAAGAGAACATGTTCTACACTTGCGGGCCGCCACCGATGATTGAAGCTATGGAACGACTCGTGGTAAGTTTGGGGTTGCCTAAAGAAAAATTGAAGCGAGAACTCTTTTCAGGGTACTAAAAATAAAGAGGGGTTAGGGGTAGAACCTGCGGGTGGTTCTTGGGAATGGGATGGCATCGATGATGTTGTCTAAGTCCAGCATCCAAACCAGAAGCCTCTCAAGCCCCATCCCAAAGCCGACATGTGGGACTGTGCCGTAGCGTCGCAGATCAAGGTACCATTCATAGTCTTCAGGTTTTAGACCCTGCGCCTTCATGCGCTTGATAAGTATGTCTTTGTTTTCCTCTCTTGCGCCGCCTGTGCTGATTTCACCGATACGGGGCACCATCATGTCAACTGACATTGCAACTTCTGGGTGGTCACGATAGGTTTTGCAATAGAAAGCTTTGATTTCAGTGGGGTAATCGTAAACGAAGAAAGGTTTGCCGAAGTCTTCAGCTAAAACTTTCTCGTCCTCATAGCCAAGGTCTGAACCCCAATTTAGGGCTGGGTTTTTAGGTTTTAGCCTCTCTATAGCTTCCTTGTAGGTTATTCTTGGAAACGGCACCGCCACCGCTTTGAGTTTTTCAATGTCAGCGCCCAATTCCTTGAATTCAGCTTGGCACCGCTCACCGATGACTTGGCAAACATGTGACATTAAGCCTTCTTCAAACTTTATCAAATCATTCATGTCTGCAAAAGGCCATTCACCCTCAATGTGCCAGTACTCAGTCAAGTGACGGATGGTTCGGCTTTTTTCTGCACGGAACGACGGCGCAATGCAGTAGACGTTTTCTAATGAATAGATGAGTATTTCGAGGTAGAGTTGGCTGCTTTGGGTTAAGTATAGTTCTTGGTCAAAGTATTTTAAACCGAAAAGTGTTGAGCCACCTTCAACTGCTGCTGAAATGAACATGGGCGGAGAGACCTCAATGTATTTTTGGCTCTTGAAGTATTCGCGGGCTGCGTCTAACACCTCTGCACGGACCTTCATAACCAAGTTCATTTTTCTGCTTCGTAACCACAGGTGGCGCATGTCACGTATGAATTCTTCACTTTTGTCTTTGGAGATGGGAAAAGTTTCGGCTAACCCCAAGATGCTGAGGCTTTCTGCCCCGATTTCAAATCCGCCTGGGGCACGCTTGTCCTCTTTGGCGGTTCCTTCAAGGGTAAGTGAGGATTCAATTGTTATTTTTTGGGCTTCATTCCATCCGGGGCTGGTTTTCTTTATGGTGCACTGGATTACGCCAGTGGAATCGCGGATTAATAGGAATATGAGTTCTTTTCCTTCGCGTTTACGGTAAACCCATCCGCGAACGGTGACGTTCTGTTCCTTGCAGTTGCCAGCTAATACTTCTCTTATTTTAACCAAAGTCATCGAGCATCAACTATTTCTTGTATATCTTGTTTTCAAACCTAAATGCATATCGATTGGCTTAACGGTTCAAGGAAAATGTGTTTAAAGATTATGGAGGGGTTTAGTGAGGCTCTGGGGGCAGGGATTTTAAGAGAGGAGAACGCAAATGCAAATGCGTATCACGAGTAAGCTGTAACAAGAGCTTACTCAGCCCTAAACTTTTTCTCCAATACGTTAAAAAAACTAAAAAAGGGAAGATTGTTTGGGTTTTAGATTTTTTAAGGTCGCTTTCTTAGCAACATGATTGCTAATAAAGCGCCAACTATGGCTATTGCTATGATTATGCCTGTGACTGCTGGGATGAAGTATGTGTCAGCTACGGATTTTAGGGGCTCTGCTGTTGGGGCTGCTGTTGGTGATGCGTCTGATACACCGAAGGCTGCTTCAGAGTATGATGGGTAATATGATTCCGTTCCGCTGAATGCGGCGACAACTGTGTAGGTTCCGGGCACTTCAGGTTTGTACATTAGGGTGTAGTGTCCGTATGCATCGCTTGTTGCAGTTCCGATGTTGTAGGTGTTACCGTTGGGGTCAATTACTTTCAATGCAACGTCGACGCCTGTAACATCCGTTGGACGTGGTTTCTGGAAGTAGACGTATTCCATCCATGCTTTTTGGCTTGCGTCAGAGACTGCGGGAACGCCTTGCGGGAAACGTGCAGCTTGCTCATTCTGTTTAGTGCCAGCAGCGATATCTGTTACTGTACCCTCAATCAAAACATTGTTGCCCATTGATATGACATTGTTTTGAATGTTTATTGAGGTTTCACTTGGACCCTTGCCAATGACGTAGACTTTGCTATCATAGCCGTTGAAGTAAGCATAATAGCCGTCTGCGACAATGTCGTAGTTGGCATCCATGCCGGTACCCCAACCTTCAAGTGTCCATATTTCTTCGCCGGTCGTTGCGTTGATTACCCGTACTTGTGCACCCTTGTAGTATGGTGAGTCGGGGGAATGCTCTGTTGTTGCCAAGAAGACTTTGCCGTCTGCGATTGCTGGGAAGAACACTGGGTAGTGTCCCCAAGCGGTTACTAGACCACTTGCAGTGCTGTTGCCTTCGCCTCCGTTGCCGTAAGTCCACTCTAATTTGCCAGTTAAGGTGTCATAGCAGTAAACTATACCGCCGTAACCGCCAAAGTAGAAGTTACCGTAGGCAACACGGGTGGTTGATCTGAAGTAGTCATATTGGTCGACTGGTTCAGTTGGTCCCCAGATTTTCTCGCCAGTTGCTAGACTGTAGCCTGTGTGGGATAGCAATTCGCGGTCTTCGAATATGAAGACACCGTTTTGCTGGTCGACGCCGACAAGGTCACGTGTAACGTTGCCTGGTGGTGCTGGGAAATACTTAGACCATAAGACTGTTCCCCAGTTGTCAGGTTTGGTGCTGATGCAGGTTATGTTTGCGCCGTACCAGTCTCCGCTATAGTAAGTATCTGCTCTGCCTCCGAAACGCCCTTGAGTCAATAGTAAGTAACCGTTATAGGCTGAATAGCTATTGATTGACCATGATGCACCATTCATCAATGTTATCGATTTGTTGAAGTCAAAACGTGTTGTTGTTCCTGTTGCCTGTGCGGTAGACACTGCGCTCCATCCCGTTCCGTTCCAAGCCCATGTCCGTCCCGATCCCGCGTTTGTTGTTGGTCTTTCAGGAGTTATTGGAATATCTGCCCGTATTGTACCGGTGTACCAGCCTGATTGTCCTATGCCTCCAGGTGATGAAATGAGTTTGGTTGAGTTCCACTCTTGTAGATACCATTGTGGATCTGCCGCTGTACCATAGTTGACAAGGCAGAAACGTAGGATTGAGCCTTTTGGACCTGCAACTGATGTACCTGTTGGGACGTTAGTGATGTTCATTCTTGTGAGTACACCTGTATCTGGGTCATATCCATACCATGTGGAGCCAGAAGTTGCAACTATCAAGCCATTTGGTAGTGCGCCGTGTTGATTGCCGTCATCAAAGGATTCGAGCCAGCCGAATGATGGCACGAGGTTAGTGGCTGATGCTCCGATGCCTACTTGTGTTGTGTTAATTCGCCAAAGCTCTTCGCCTGTCCTTAGGTCGTTGCAGACGTATCCGCCGCCGCTGCCTGAGTTGCCGTATGGCAGTTCGTAGTAGATTTTGCCGTTCATGATTAATGCGTTGCTGAATCGTGTGTTGTATGACCCACCCATGTAGTATGTTTTGACTGGTTCATCTTCAGATGGACCTATCATGCCACCGACCACTCCGCCTTGTTGAATAGGCTTAGACCACATAACGTGTGCACTGTTAGGTGCTGCACCGTAGGGTTGGAACCTGTTGACGATTTGTGGCGTACCCAGCCAGTTTGATGAGATTAGCCACCAGTCAGTGTTTTGTCCCTCAATTGGGTGTGTCCAGTATTCGGTTGGAAGCGGATATGTCGTTATGGGTGCAGGCAACTGTTCTTGTTGTACTGTCCAGTTTACTGATTTTGTTGAAGGTGAGTAGATATCGCCGTTGTATGTTCCGGGCCATGTAAAGACTTGCCCGCCGTAGTCGAATTTGAGAATATATGTTCCAACTTGGTCAGGGGTGTATTGCCAGTATTGAATACCGGTTGTATCTGCATCAGGGGTGTTGCGGTCCCAATGCTGTGTTTGGGTTGTTCCGTCTGGCTTGGTAATGGTTAGGGTGTAGTCATGGCGTCTAATGTCGTTTGTAACTAACGCACCTGGCAGTGGGTAATCAACCCACATTACGATAGCGCCAGTTTGGCCGACGCCGATTGGGTCTGGTGCTGGAACGATGTAAGAGTAGCTTGGGAAAGTCCATGCGGGATCATGTGCGCTTGCAGTAGGAAGAATTGATATTGCGCTTGCTGTTGACGTTATCATTAATAGAGCGAAAATTATTGCCATAGTTTTGTTTTTCAATGTTTGCATTTTTCTTTTTTCTCCATGCATTTCTTTGAGCGGAAACAAACCTGTTGAAAGATTTGTTTTGCGCAGTCGTTGATTATGATAGGTTATGGCTTATAATACTGCGTGGCAAGGGGGCACTGATGCTAAAAAAGTTGAAATCTATTCAAATCATAATTAAAAAAGTATCTTCTATAAACCGAAATGTCGATTTTAAACTTTTCGAGTAATATGATGGGTTTGCTGAGGCTCTGGAGCGAGGATTTTTTAGGAGAGAAGAACGCAAATGCAAATGCGCATCCCCAGGATAACTGTAACCAGAGCCTACTCAGCCCGCATTTTTTCTCTAATGCATTAAAAGACTAAAAAAGGGGAAAGATTGTTTGTTTATGTTGGTCTTCTTACGCTTTCTTCTTTAGCAGCAACACGCCAACTAAGGCGATTGCCACAATGATGGCGATAGTCGAAGCTGCGATGTACATCTCAGTTGGCGGCAAATTGATGGTTGTCTCTGAAGTCTGAGTAGGTGCTGGGGCAGCGTCAACATTGAATGCTGTCACTGCATGTGATGGCCAGTAAGATTCGCTGCCTGCAAAAGTAGCTGTAACAGTGAATTGGCCGTCAATGTCTGGCTGCCAATCGAAGCTAAAGAAACCATCAGCGTTCGCAGTAGTTGTGCCGATTTCTCTTTGATTACCGTTCGCATCGACAACACTCAAAGCAACAGTTACGCCAGTTACGTTGGTTGGGCGTGGCTTTTCCATGTAAATGTATTCCATCCATGCACTTTGGCTTGCATCAGAAACCGCAGGAACTCCGTTGGGGAATCGCATAGCATTCACAGATTGCGTTGTGCCTGGTGAAACATCAGTTACAGTGCCCTTTATCATCACACTGCTGCCCGATGGGACAACGTCGTTGGTGATTGAAACAGTCGTGCTGCTTGGACCTTTGCCGACGGCGTAGACTTGGTGATCATAGTTGTTCCAGTAGGTCAGTACTCCATCTCCAAGAGTGAATGTCGATGGGTTAGCCCAGCCAAGCATACTCCAGACAACTTCGCCAGTAGTAAGGTTAAAGACTCTAACCTGCGCGCCCTTTAGAAGCGGGGTATCTGCCGAGTGTTCGTGGGTTCCGATGAAGACTTTGCCATCAGCAGTTAAGCCGTGGAATACAGTGTAGTACTTAAAGATCTCACCGCCAGTTAAGGCTGCTTGCTTCCAGAGCAATTCTCCCGTAGTAAGGTTATAGCAGAATACATGTCCAGTGTAGCCAGCAGTAATCAGTGTTCCATCATAGATCGATGATCCATAGACGTTCATGAGACTGACCCAACTGTAGTAGCCGAATGGGTTAACATCAGCCTGCGGTTCAGAGGTCCACATTAGATTTCCGGTGTAAACATCAAATCCCAGCCAAGTAAGTGAGGGCATCTCCTGCATGACGAAAACACCTTCGCCAGAGCGGATAAAGAGTCTCTGTATGGTTTCTTTGTTGCTGTTAACAAAGGTCATGTCAAAGTTCTTCATCCAGAGCAATTTTCCTTCTTCGCCCGGCTTTAAGCTGAGGGCAAATAGAGTTGATACGTCCTGGTTGTGGTAGTAAAGTGAGCTTGTGCCTGCTCTTGGTAGTGTGCCGTTGCTTCCTAGAAGATAATCGCCGCGTACAACTTGTAGAATAGTTGGGTTCCAGTTTGTTGGCAGAGTTGTGGATATTGAAACGTTAAAGTCCCAAGTTGGTAAGAAGGGTTGGTTGGGCGCTGTAGATGGTACTTGGATGCGGCTTGCAAGGCTTGCATTATATGTTCCAGTGGTCTGGTATTCGAAGACTCTAGAGGAGTTCCATTCAAATAGTCTCCAGTCAGTGCCTTCTCGCTGTATTATGTAGCGTAATTGCTCACCTTTTGGACCAGCAACGATAGTGCCTGACGGTACATCAGTGATTTTTAGTGCCGGCGTGGTTTGACCTGAGAATGGATTAACAGAGTCAGGAAGGGTTGTTCCGTAACGTGGGTGTATTACTGCGCCAAAGTTGTTTGAGAATATGTAGCCTGGGTTAATGACTCCATGTTGGTTCATGTCATCATACTCACGGTAGTAGCCAAAGGAGGGTGCCGCACTCATGGTTTGGTTTCGCCAGACTTCCTGCCCAGTCTTTAGATCAACACATACCCAGGCGCCTCCAGTACCAGCCCAAGATATTGGTTCTTGGTAGTAGAGTCTGCCGTACATGATGATCGAAGTGTCCTGCATCCTGGTTTGGTACTGGTGTCCTGCATTGAAAACCTGCCCTTCGCGATCTCCCAAAAACGCGTCTGCTTCTCCGCCAACAACTCCGCCGTCTTCAGTTGGTTTAGTCCAAAGAATGTGTCCGCTGTTTGGTGCAGTTCCTTGAGTTTGAACTCTGTTGTCAGGACTTCCATTGTCACGGTCAGCAGCGCTGTTAAGCCAGTTTGAGGAAACTGCGCCCCAAGTATTGTCCTGTCCTTCGATGGGTCTAGACCAGTATTCAGTTGGAAGTGGATAGTATGTTATAGCGTTTGAGGTCACAGGGTCTTGCTGGACTGTCACAGTGTAGGTGCGGTTGCTTGACAAGAAAGTAACTCCGTAGTAGTCTCGGCCTGCAACACCTGAAGTGCTGCTGGTGTTCCCTGCTATGGCTTCGCTAAAGAGCCAGTTAAGTTGCTCGAATACGACCATTACAGAGTAATTGCCGACTTGGGTTGGTGAGTACTTGGTATATGTTGTACCTGTAGAGTCAGAAGTTAACGAACCTGTTGAAGGAAGTGTTTCGGTTGTTCCATCAGGTTTGGTAATTACTACGTGGTATTTGTATCGGATGCTGTTGGTGTCTTGTGCTTGGTATGGAACTTGAGGGTTGAATACGACCATACTAAATTCCTGACCAACACCTACTGGGTTCGGCGAAATTGTGCTGAATACCCATGTTGGGATTGCGTCATGGAATCGGTCCCAAAGAGTTAGCCTTATGGTTGAAGCGTTTGTGTTGAGGTCCCAGTGCATGCCTGCTTTGATTGCGTCTGCGGTTGCTTGATTGTAATTAATTCCGTTAATTACTTCCGCAGTAGCGGTTGGTTGAGGTACTAACATTATCGCCATTGATGTTACTAGTATTATTGCGATAATAGTGGCTATTGTTTTGTTTTTCCTTATTTGCATTTTTCTTTTTTCTCCATTTAATTTTATTGAACAAAAACGAAATCTTATTGGACATCTGTTTTTGTCAATGCCCCCTATTGTTCAAGTTTTTAGCTTATAAGACTGATTGGCAAGTGGGCACTGACATTAAAATTGAAAAAAATAAGAGGGAATACAGAAAGTTTTATCTATACTTTGGCCTAAAATATATGTCGGGCAGGCTCTCGGAGAGATTGGACATGATGCAAGAAGACTTAGTTGTAAAATTAGAGAAATTCGGTTTTACCGTCAATCAAGCCAAAGTATATTTGAGCATAGTTCAATCTGGGTCAACTCGTGTGGGAAGAATCTCAAAGAGCACACAACTACACAGACAGGACATCTACAAGTTATTACCAAAACTTGAAAGAATGGGGTTAATAACAAAAACTATCGACAAGCCATTCATGATTGAAGCAATCCCTATTGAAAAAGCATTGGACAATTTGGTTTCAAAAGAAAGAAAAAAAGCGCACGAAAGAATTTCTCACTTAGAAAATAACCTCAAAGACGTTGTTAACTCGTTACAGGAGCAACCGCGGGTTAGAGAGGAAACACGATTTACTCTTCTTACGACTGATGAAGCAATAAAAAACCGAGGACGCTTTACTTTTAGAAAACTAAAAAAAGAATGCCTATTAGTCACCAATATTGAGAATCTCCAAACGTCATCTGTGAATTATTTCCGCGACTTTCTCCAAACAATTGCAGATAGCAACGTAAAAACGCGACTAATAATAGTTACCAGCGAAGATGAGAATACTGTTAGAGAAGCTGTTGAAAAAACAGCGCCAAACACAAGCAAATTCACAGTTAAAACAATAGATAGAACCACATGCAAAAACTACCAGATTATTGACAACAAAGAGATATGGATTGCCACCGAGCAAAATACTGAAACGGGCAACTCATGCATGCTTTGGACAAATGACCGGAACATTATTGATGTCTATAGAGAAAACTTCAAAAAAGCTTGGAGCCGTGCAAAATCAACAGTAGCGATGAGCTTAACGGTTTCATCAATAACCTGCATAGCTTTATCTTTTCTGGAGTTATTTAACTAAGTAAATTAACTCCACATCATTCTTCTTTTATGCTGGGCTCGTAAACTTTCCAGAAAATAAACATTGAGAGAGGGATTGCTGTTACAGCCAAAAGAAGGAAGGGAAGTTGAGGAAAAACAAAAGCGTAGAGCAAACCCACAAAAATCTGCAGAATTGCTTGCATTAGAAACATGAAAAACTGCAGGCAACCCGTGACTGTTCCTCTTAGGCCTCTGGGAACCAAATCACCCATTAAAACTGTGTAACTGTTCAGTTGCAGCAAATTTCCCAAACCGAAGAAGAAAGAGGACATCAACAACATGTTAAAATTAGCGTTGATAAATAGAAGCATGCCAGGAACGTACAGTAAATAACCCAGTATAAGAAAGCGTTTTCTGCCCATCACATCCATGCTTAACCCCGCAAGTATGCCGGGAATTGCAATGCTGAAGTATCTAAACGCGACAACGATTGCCCATTGTTCCAAAGAAATTTTCAGAATTGAAGTAGCATAAACAACAAAGTAGGTTTGGCAACTAACCACCAACCCGTTTATGATTATGATGGCTAAGAAAAGATTGAAAGCTGATTTGGGAACTTTCCGCCAAACGTAGATGCCTTCTTTTACCGATTTAGAATAGAAACGTAAGGCGTTGATGAAACTGGGTTTTTCACTTTTTTCGGTCGGGGGTAATGTTTCTTTTAACCTTAGTCTTAGGATGGCTATTGTAAAATATGCGGCAGCTACTATGGTGTAGGCTATGCGCATGCCTAAATCGAAATGGAAAGTAGCAACCAAATACTGTGCGATAAGGGGAGCAGGCAACAAAACAAGCGTTGTCACTACGGATTGAAAACTAAAACCTGCGCCTCGATTTTGCGGTGGCAACGAATCAATAACCATAGACATCAAGGCTGGACCATAAATGGAACAAACGTTCTGTATAAGCAGCCCTATTAGGATGAATTGCCATGAGGGCGCAAAAATGAAGAATAAGCTGCCGATGGCTAACCCAAAAGTCATTGTAACTATTAGCCCTCTTCTGCCATGTTTATCTGCTAAGTAGCCGCCGGGAAACTGGACAAGTGCAACAGCTATCGAGCCTGCAAAGCCAATGATTGATAGCATAAACGTGTCAGCGCCTAAATGCAGGTAAAAAAGGCTTGCGTATGTATCTGGAATTGGTTGTGCGGAAAACAGAATTATCCAGCTTACGGTGATAAGTAGAAAGTTGCCTCTTAGAACTGCCGAGTCTCCACGGAAAAGCGCTGACAACTTCATTGTGCATAAAATCAGTTAAGAATTATTTAAATTCTGACTAATTTTAATTATTCTCGTATGTTTTTGGGTCATGGCTACTTCCTTTTCCTGTAGATTGGCACTTGCTCTCTTTCGTCAAACCGCACAAATTCAAAACCTGAGATAATCAGTGAATCTTCTTCGGTGGTCTTAGGTCTTTTAACTATGTAGTCGTCACAAACGTAGCAGCTATGTTGGTAGAAGTCAGTATTGGTTATAGATTTGTGACCTAGTAGGTATTTGACAGCGTAAATGTTACCTGTTATTTCATATTCCCGTCTTGCTAGCCAATGTCTTAGAGTGAGGAAATGGATTTTTAGAAGTCTTGGGTTCTGCATTTTGGTGGCAAAGTTTTTGCGTGTCGTTCTAAAGGCTGAGGTTACAGAAATACACTTTTGACTAAAGATAAAGTCGCCGTTGGGTTTTGGGCTTGACTGTCTTTTTGTTGCGGTGTATCATCCATCATTGAGTTAACCTGATACCTATTCCCCAAGATTAGGGTTTAAACCTAAATTCCCATATCCCTAAGCAAAACTTAGCCGCGCGCTAGATAGTTTGTTGCTGTTAGAATGCAACCACAAATGTTTAAGAAAAAAGAACAGGTAGAATATTTGAGGCTCTGGTTCAAACTCACAATACTGATTGGGTCTGTGAGTGAGATTTGCGTCTATTGTTTCTTCTCCCTTCTTCCTGAAGAATGAGCCAGAGCCTCACCAAACCCTTTCCGCAGAGTAACACGCTAAATAAAATAGTAAATAGGAATTTGTTTCTTATCGTTCCGCTTCCCTAATCGCCGCTTGCAGTAGGTGTAAGGCGCTGCTCTTTGCTCTGGATAGTTGTGTTTTTTTCCTTTGTCGGCGCGGTGTTCACGTTTACGCCGCTTAAAACCTTAAACCGTAAACTCCGCCTCACTAGACAACTAAGAAGCCTCCAAAAAAAGAAAAAGGGATTGCGTGGGTGATTGTCACCCGAAACATACAATTTATTTAAATTAAGAGCAAAATTTTAAAAAATTCTTCTTTTAAAGTCAATTGGCGCATTTAAGCCCACAATTCTTAAATCGCCCTTGCAGAGAGCAATAATTAGAATAGCAAAATGCAAGTTCAACTCGATGGAAAAAACAAGCTTAAGGCACTTAAGATTTCAGCTGTTGCAATCTTTAGTGTTGTATTAGTCGAGGTTACGGTAGGTTTTTTGGTTAACAGCTTAGCGATAATGAGTGACGGCTTACATGCCCTGCTAGATGCATTATCGAGTGTTATGTTGTTCTTTGCGGTTCGAGCTGCAATGAAGCCCGCCGACGAAGAGCACACTTACGGTCATGAAAAGTTTGAGACTATAGGCGGATTGATTGGGGGTATTGTGTTGATTGCTGTTGCACTCTTAATTTTCTATGAAGCTGTGATGCGCCTTGCAAGTCCCCCACAGCTTAATGGAGGTATAGAATTCTCAGGTTTCGTAGCAATAGGCTATGCAATTTTCATTGCTTCGTTACGAGTTACCGTTTTCAAGAGTTTCCAGCATGTTCAAAGCGCATCTATGAAAGCAGGTTTTTATGATGCTGTTTCAGATTTAGGTTCAACTGTAATTGCCCTCATAGGTTTTGGCTTGGCTTTAGCTGGCTTTACAGGAGCAGACGCTTTTGCATCAATCTTCCTTGGAGCCATGCTTACCTACTTGAGCTTTAAACTTGTAAAGTTCAGTGTGATGGAGCTAAGCGACTCTGCGTCAAAGGACCTTGTAGAAAAGACAAGAAAAGCTATTCTCTCATGTGAAGGCGTGGTAAAAACCGAAAACCTGAAAGTGCGCAAGGTAAGTTCGAAGATATTTGTTGAAGCCTCGGTTCAAGTTCCAAGTCTCATGAGTTTAGAAGAGGCGCACTCGTTAGCCTCAAAGATTGAAACCTGCTTAAAAGGCTACTTTGTTAACGTGGACGCAACCATTCACATTGAACCCTCAGATAAAGAGAGAAAAATGGACCAGTTAGTGGAAAAGTTGGCAACAGTGGACGGCGTAAAAGAAGTACATGAAATCTCAACAATCTACGTCGGGGGCAAACTGTACATTACGCTACATGCATATGTTAACCCTGAGTTATCGGTGGAAGAGTCTCATAAAATCGCTGAAAACATAGAAGACAGAATGCATGCTGAGATTAAGTCACTTGAAAACGTCACTGTGCATGTTGAACCTGCAGGAGTGGCTATTCCCGCTCAAGAGGTAAGTGAGGCGCAACTAAGAAAAGTCGTAAACGATGTTGCAAAAAACATTGCAAGTGATCTGCGAATTAAGAGAGTTATAACTTACACCGGAGGTGACAAACGTTACATCAACATTGACTGTTGCTTCACCAAAAAGGTTCAGGTGAAGGATGCGCATAGGATAGCCTCACAGATTGAGAAGGAAATTAAAGAGCGCTTTGCCAACGCTGTGGTTACGGTTCATATGGAGCCTGAATGCCCCTAAAATCAAAAGCAAAATTTGACCCTAAAAACACGGTGTCTAATGCATTTTTTGCAGCTGATAACGTCAAAAAGCAGATTTCGAACTGCCCAAAAATTAATGCAAAAAATTTGCTTATAGAAGGTACCCAAGAGGGAGATTAAGTAAAATATAGCTAAAAAAAATAAGTATAGCTAAAATAAAAAAATAAAAAGGGATTATTTTATTTTTTGCGTCTATACGCAATTGTTCCGAATGCAATCGCTACGAGAACCAAAGCTATGGCAATCGTAGCTAAAGCAGAAAATTCGGGCACTGTTGGGGTTGGTTCAGTTGTGCCTTCGGGAGTAAATACTGGTTGGTAGCTGAATGTGTTTCCATAGCCGTGGTTAACGTTGTAGGGGTTATCTGTTGGGGTTGCGGTGAAGGGGTAACCACCATGGCTTAGGTTTGGTCCGTAAATAACCCAGTGTGAGAATGTCCATCCGCTGTCTGGGGTGGCTGTTAGATCAAGTGCTGTTGCATCGGCTAAAGCGTAAGTGCCTGGGGTGGGGGTTGTTGTTCCTCCTGCGCCAGCTAAGACCACGACTATTGCTGCTGTCGCCATGTTAGTTGGAAGAATTGTAACTCCTGGGGGTGGTAACAATGGTTGGAAGACTGCTTGCACAGTGTAAGTGGTTCCTCCAACAACTGGAATTGTAAAGGGGTTTTCGGTATTTACGCTGGATCCTGCGTCAGTTGTTATTACCCAGTATTGGAAAACATCGACATCGTCTGGGGTCGCTTTGAATGTTACTTGTGTGCCGTCAGCAGGGGTAGTAGTTCCAGAGGGATCAGTTGTTCCGCCTATGGATTGCAAAACTGTGACTGTGGCAGTAGATTGTGCTTGAACGCTCATTGCACTTAGCGCTGCGAAAACTAATAGTGAAGTTAGCAGAGTCAAAGCAAATATTTTTTTTGATTTCATTTTTATTTCTCCAAAATATAGCATGCTTGCTTGTTTCAAAGTAACCAAAAATTGTTATATTTAACTTTGTGATTGTGCCAATACAGCAACAAGTAAACGCCTAATTCTTTGCAGATACAGTTAATCACCGCTTTTCCAAGCCGCAAACACCGAAAACTGTTTGAGTTAACAGTTTTTTCTCTGAAAGCTTTTCCGCGCAAAGCTTTAATCTTCATCCTTGTTTATTATGGTAGGAAAATTTAGGGTGTAGAGTTTAATGTTGTCTCGCTCAGCCTTAGTTAAACTTAAAGCAATTCTAATAATTGATGTGCTCATTATCGGTGCAGCCGCAGGGGTCTATTTTTATCTTCAAGACCAAGGGGCTCTTGCAACCGGATCTAAGCCCGCAAAGTTTACCCTCACAGATCTTTCTATAACCCCGCCTGAAGCCTACGTGGGCGAAGCAATTCAAATTTCAGTCAACTTAACAAATATAGGCGACTTAGAAGGCAACCAAACAATAAACCTTGAAATCAACGATGCCGTAAAAGACACGATGAACGTGACGCTGGCAGGCAATTCATCACAACTCGTAGAGTTTACCGACATTGAACTTGTGGAAGGGACTTACACCGTTAAAATCGGCGATTTAACTGGATCATTCACCCTTAATCCCGCTCCGCCAGAATCAAGCAAAATTATTTTGTCAAACTTTATCAGTGACCCCTACGAAATTTGGGCTTACGACAACATAACCTTTACCGCTAACGCAGTGAACCCATCAGATCAACCTGACAAGTTAACGGTGAAAGCAATGATCGATGATGTAATCGTGGGCACCCAAGTTATCTCGTTAGATGCGGGAGCAAAACAAACTGTACAAATCACGGTTAATGCATCCGATGTAACAGAAGGAAAACATTCAGCTAAACTCAACACACTTACGGGTTCATTTGTTGTAGTCCAGACAGGCTACCACACACTCATCATCAACCGGTCAGGCGGCGGCTCCAAAGCCTTAACCTTCACCATAAATGGCGAAAATGTCCAGACAGTCTACCAAAAATTGCTGCCCGTCGGACAATACAGCATATCGATGCCTAACCCATTCAATGTTGGAACAGGAGTGCTGGAATTTTCATATTGGAACGACGGAAACACAAACCCGTCGAGAACCATCGATTTGGAAAGCCGCCTAATTCTGGTAGTTACTTATACGTTAATCAGCGGGTACGCGTCGTGTCCTTCCCTGTATGTTTGGAACGGCACCGGATACTCTTATGTAACTGACGTTTCAAACCCCGGTTGGCTTGGATACGTCGGCTCCATGGATTCGAACGGCAACATCGTGAACAGTGGAGGAAACCCTTGGGACTACGTGAAACTCGACGGGAACTTGGTGGCATCTAACAACGGCTACTTTGACATGACTCTTGCCCAGCAATGGGACGAACTCTTCTATTTGGATTCAGCCTACTTGATGGTTGTTGACCACCAAAACGGAACCGACGCCTACACATCCATGACCAACTACCTCAACAAAGGATCAACAGGCCAAATCTACACAGTAAACAGCAGCAACCTCCTGTCACCTGTTAGTGCCACAAACGAGCAAGGTCAAAACGTTCTACCTCAAATCATGCAGAAAGACGGAGTTTTTACACCTGGCATCAACGGTGACGATAGCACATGGAATAACATAACTCAAAATCAACTAACTTTAGACTTAGGCAACCTGTCAGTTGCTCCAGAGATAAAACTTGTAATCACTGGGATGGTTGACTGGGGCGCTGCAGACGCGTATTATGCTTGGATAAGCCAATTCCAAGATGCAGCGGCACAAGGACTTATCCCAAACGGCACAAATCAGATAATGCCTGCACCCACTATGGAAATCAAAGATGCAAACGGCAACTGGATTCCAGCGCCTCAGAATAGACAAATACCTTTGCCCTCAGACTACAATGCCCGAACCTTTACGGTTGACTTAACAGGACTGTTCCCAGCAGATGTGCGCGATTATCAAGTCAGGTTCACCAACTTCTGGAACGTAACTTATGACTACATCGGAATTGACACGTCTATAGATCAACCCACTACCATAACAACACTTACGCCGACCTCAGCAACTCTTAGTCAAATGTGGGATACTTCCTCTAACGCTTCCGGAGCTTTCACACGATACGGCGACGTAACCCCGCTCGTGCAAAGCGCTGATGACATGTTCGTGATTGGAAGACAAGGCGACCAAGTCGACATGCAATTTTCAACCACCAACCTCACTGACCCAGCACCAGGAATGGTACGCGACTACTTCTTTGTTGTAGCCTGCTGGTTTAAGGACCCGCCAGGAGCCTGGGGTTACGGATTTAACTTTACCGTAAACCCGATGCCTTTCATGGCTATGACCGGATTCCCCTACCCAGCAAATGAAACCTACCACTACGACGCAGCACACTTAGCATACATCCAAGAATACAATACGCGCGTAATACCAGCGCCATAACCATCTTCCTTTTTTAGGAACAGCTAACGTAGCCAAACTTGAGCGTTAGCCCAAATTTATGTAAGATTTAAATTCTTTCCCCTGTTATTTGCTACAATAAACTTCCAACGAGACCATAGCATGTCGTTGATACCTGACATATCTAATCCGTATCTTGGAGCGTTTTCAGGCGGCTTGCTGTACGGATTGGTTGTTTGTACCGCGTCGTGCCTTCCGATAGTGACCGGTTACATCGCAGGCGTGGGCGCCGGGTTCGGCAAAGGCGTCAAGATAACGTTGATTTTTAATTCCGGAAGAGTTCTCGCTTACGCTTTGATAGGCGGGTTGATAGGGTTGTTTAGCGGGTTGTTCAGGTTATTTGTTTCAGACACGGCGATTTCACCCTTCCAAGTTTATTCGTCGTTTGCCTTCGGGATAGTAACGATAGTTATTGGGGTAAGCATCTTTCTTAAAGCTCGAAAACCCTGCGACTGCAGTGGACAAGACACCAAAAGCATTATTGCAGCCCCGAAAATAGGGCGGTTTGGGTTTGACGTAGGCGCCTTTTCTTTGGGTTTAAGCAGAGGACTAATCGTTTGCCCGCCATTGATTGCGCTTCTGATTTATTCGTTGCCTTTCGCTAATCCGCTTGGCAGCGTCGGAATCGCAGTCTTGTTCGGGTTAGGAACAGCCATTTCACCCATTCTTTTGTTGGGAGGGGTTACGGGTTGGCTGTTAAACAAGGCGCCGTTGTTTCGGATGTGGATTTCAATAGCAGGCGCCACTGTGTTGGTAGCACTTGGAATAATTACAATAGTAAGTTCAGCAATTCAATTGCAGTAATGGGGAGAAAATATGAGTTTACAAATCTTGGGAGATGCATTGAGGCTGACTGTGCTAGCTGGCCTTGGAATAGCAGGGATAATTGCTATTCTGATTTGGAAAAAGAATCTAGCCACACGCGTCACCTTTGTCAGGTTTGTCATCCAAGCAGTCGCCTTCGCCAGCATATTCTACATATTCTCCTACACAATCCCACTCCTATACGTGTTAATCACCCTATTCGTCATGTCACTTTTCATAGGCAGATTCTTCTGCGGCTGGCTATGTCCATTCGCCTTCATCATGGATTTAGAAAGCTTGCTAAGAAAAGCCCTCAAAATACGCCACCGAATAATCCCTGAACGACTCAATAAAGCCCTCCACAAATCACGCTACATAATACTATTGTTCTTCCTCTTCTTGCCAATAGCATTGTGGATTTTGGAGCCGCCGCCAAACATCGATTTCGCCGTTTTGGAAGCACAACTCTTGGCAGGTCCATTCCGCCCATACAGCATACTATTAGCACCCATGATACCGTTAATCGTATCCTGGACAACTGCACCCCTTATTGTAAACGGAATTAACTTCAGCTACCCATATGTACAAGATATCATAACCTGGGCAGGAACAAACCCCGGTCAAATAATAAGCATCATATTCGTCGGATTAACCCTCGTTGGCTCCTTCCTTGTCCGCCGCGTTTGGTGCCGTTTCTGTCCAACAGGAGCTTCCTTTGGAGTTCTAAACAGGTTCAAGGGTTTTAAGTGGGCTCCACTGCTTCACATTAACAAAGAAGAAGAAAAATGCACAAAATGCGGCGTCTGCAAACGAGTTTGCCCGGTACAAGTTAACGAAGTGTACGAGCAGAAAGGCGGAAAAATACAAACCTCCCAATGCATGGTATGTGCACGATGCGTAGAAATGTGCCCATACGAAGGAACACTAAAAGTAAAGTTAGGTAACAAGACAATGTTCAAGTCAAGAAATTGGTTGGAAGAATCAAAGAGTGAATGAGGAAAATAGAATGACAAACGAAACCGTTGGAAAAAGGTACATGCCTGAAGTATCCCGAAAAGAAATGGATGAACTCAAAAACACTATGAAAACGGCTTCCCTAAAAGTAATAGCTGACAACATCGAACGTATGAAAAAAGCTGACCCTAAAAGACCCGAAGCAATGAAGTACTTCGACGAAATGTCAAACCTATTCGGCAAACGCCAAGAAGAAATTCAGGCAGAAAAAGAAAAGGGCAAAAAAGTAATCGGTTACATGTGTCTATTTGCCCCTACGGAACTAATTTTAGCCGCCGATGCAATTCCTGTCCGTGTGAATTCAGGTTGGTATGACACATCAAAGCTCGGCGATAGAGTTGTTCCAGTTGAAGTCTGTCCAGTTCTCCGTTCAACCATTGGCGCTAAAATGATTGAACTCTCACCCTTCCTCGAACAAAGCGACGCTCTCATAAGCGTATTAACCTGCGATGGCATGACTAAACTTAGCGAAATCCTCAGCGACTACAAAACCATTTGGGGCATGAACGTACCCAGAATAAAGGATTCCAAACAATCGTTGCGTTTCTGGAACGATGAGATAAAACAGATGAAGTCCCAGATTGAGAAGTTCACAGGCAACAAGATTACACGCAAAAACCTAAAAGAAGCCATTGAAACAAGCCACAGAGCCACCAAAGCGTTCCGACGTCTACAGGAACTACGAAAGGGTCCACCCGTAATCATGGGCAGAGACGCCATGCTTGTTAACCAAACGTTCCTTTGGGATGACAAAAAGCGGTGGACAGAGAAAACTGAGGCGTTATGCGATGAGCTTGAGAAGAGGTTGCAGCGGAAAGAGTGGGTTTGTCCTCCGGACACTCCAAGAGTTATGATAACTGGCACGCCGATGTTCTGGCCTGACAACTGGAAACTGCCCACGCTAGTTGAAGAAAGTAATCCATTGGGAATTATCGTTGCCGACGAATTATGCTCGGGCGAGAGAATTCTCAACGACCCAGTCGGCGTCGACGAATGGTCGATGGATGATATGCTAAACGCGATTGGCGAGCGATATCTAATGGCTTCTACTTGCCCTTGTTTTACCAGCAAAGACGGCAATCAAGACCGCATCAACTGGCTCCTAAATAAAGTCAAAGACTGGAATGTTCAAGGTGTCATCTACTACGTGGTTCGCGGCTGCATGCTATACGCGATGGAATACTCCCGCGTTAAAAAAGCGCTAGACAAAATAAACATCCCAGTATACTACCTTGACACCGAATATACAAGGGAAGACGTAGGACAGATGAAAACCCGCGTGGAAGCTTTCCTTGAAATGTTAACTGCAAGAGTAGACATCTAAGGTGAATGTATGAACACTGTTGGTATGGATTTAGGAACGCAAAGAGTTAAAGCAGTAATCCTCAAAGACGGCGTTGTTTCAGGAAGGGGACAAGCCTTCTGCGGGTTTGACCCAACCAAAGCTGCTGAACAAGCAGTGGAAGAAGCCTTAAACAAAGCCAACCTCCAATTATCCGACATATCGTATTTTGCGGCGACCGGTTCAGCCATGGATATGGCGCCCTACGCAAACGGCACTGTAAGCATGATGAGCGCAGACGCAAAAGCAGGCGTATATCTCGTCCCAAATGCCCGAACAATCATAGATGTCGGCGCCGAAGAGGCAAGAGCAGTAAAATGCGACGAAAAAGGCATCATGGCTGACTTCGTCGTCAACGAACGCTGCGCCGCCGGTGCAGGAGCATTCATCGAAGCCATGGCAAGAGCATTAGAAGTCAAAACGGAAGATATGGGTCCACTATCACTCAAGGCGGAGCGTGCAAGCCCCATCAACGCTTCCTGCGTCATATTCGGAGAATCAGACGTGGTTTCTCTTATCCATCGCCAAGAATCCAAACCCGAAATCGCCCGTGCAGTCTACGACGCAATGGCAGACCGCATTTCCTCCATGATTCACCGCTTAGGAATAAACCCAGAAGTCGTATTGGTCGGCGGCGTTGCTAAAGACCCCGGTTTTATAGCATCATTAAACCGCAAATTAGGCATGAACGTTACAATTCCAGAAAACCCCGAATACACGGGAGCATTGGGCGCCGCTTTAATTGCTGCTACACGCGCAAAGGGGGCACAGAAATGAGCAGCACAAAACCAGCAGAATTCTGGCGTTGGAAAGAATACCATCGCATAATGCCGAACAAGAAATGGACCAACAAAGACATAATCACTGCAGGTGTCGATGTGGGTTCAGTGGGCTCTAAAGCTGCCGTAATGGTTAACGGCGAAGCTTACAGTTGGGGGATTACCCGCACAGGCGCCAACAGTCCTGAAAGCGCAACAAAAGCACTCAACTATGCCCTCGAAGGCACAGGGCTCAAAGTCAGCGACCTCAAATACATAGTTGGCACAGGATATGGACGCGTAAACGTGCCCATGGCAAATAAAGCCATAACCGAAATCGCTTGCCACGCAAAAGGCGCCAACTACATTTGGGGACCCACCGTCCGAACAGTCCTTGACGTCGGCGGACAAGACATCAAAGCCATCCGCATCGACGAAACAGGCAGAGTTGTCTCCTTCCTTATGAACGACAAATGCGCAGCTGGAACAGGCAGAGGCATGGAAGTCTTCGCAGATTTACTGCAGATTCCCATCGAAGAAATCGGCGACATATCCTTAAAAGTGGAAAAAGAACCTGAACCAGTTAGTTGCACATGTGTCGCCTTCGCAAAGACGGAAGCCATGGGTTTGCTACGTAAGGGTTGGACAAGAGAAAAAGTTTTAGCTGCCTACACCCGGGCGATGGCGGTTCGTATGGCTAACTTAATCAACCGGGTAGGCTTGGAGCGGGAATTGGTTGTCACGGGCGGGCAATCAAAGAACATCGGTATCGTGAGCAGAATTGAAGTTATTCTTGGCGTAAAGTGTCTTCCAACGCCCAATTGGCGGGAGGAAGGAGCTTTAGACCCCATGGTCGCGGGAGCATTGGGCGCAGCGTTGTTGGCCAAAGCGCTCTATGATAAGGCACAAAAGGGCAGCTGATACCGTGATTACGTACTATGGCTATAGTGACGGTTCAGGCGAATACTTCATCGTAATAGACTCTGACAAATGCAGCGGCTGTGGTAAATGCACACAAAAATGTCCCCAAACAGCCCTTAAACTGCAAACCGAATTCATCGACCTTGAAGACAAAACCGTTGCAGCCATCGCAGAGGAACACCGAAAAAAAATAAAGTACACCTGCGCCGCCTGCAAACCCGTAACCAACAACACCCCCTGCATTTTGGCTTGTGAAGCAAAAGCCATCAAATGTGTTTGGAACCCACGTTAATTTCTCAGCAACAGCCCGATTGGACGCATCGGTTAATCTATGCATCAATTTATAAACAAAAGAGCCCTAAGAAAGAATAGATAGTTATGAAAAATAAACAGCACCCAATCGACTTTCAATCAAAAAGCACTGATTTCACTTTTGCTCCAGCAATCACCACCATAGCGTTCCCGTTGATGTTTGGACGCCGGAAAGAAACCCAGCCAATCCAAGAGAAAACAGCCAAGCCCAAACCAAAACCCAAAGGACTCGCCATAGACAAATACGAACTTACCGACAACATCATCAAGTTTTTTGCTGCAAAAGGCTTCCCAAAAAAACGTTGGGTGCTCCTCAAAGAAATACCCATAGCGGATATAGGGAGCGTTGAAAGCTTCGGCAGCAACGACTTAAGCGTAACTTGGAATGGTGTGGTTTACGCTTTTGTTCTAAAGAAGAAGTCTGAGTCATTTGATTCACTGCGTGAACAGATTCAAGCTTTACTTGTAGATCAGACCAAAACAGATGAGGGAACCGAAAAAGCCAGGCAAAGAAAAAGCGACCTCACCACCGCAATTGACGCTTCAATGGGCGCTGTGGATTTGTGCTTCGATGTTTTGATGAGGCTGCATGGGAAACGGATTGATTGGGCAAGCCTCGAAAGCGCCGCGGAAGGTTTAGGCGGCATCCTGAGCTTTGATGAACAAACCCTTGCGCCCCTGAATGTAGACTTCTCCAACCTCTCCGCAGCCATCAAACGACAGGTTCCCAAAGAAACCTCCAAAGAAGCCTACGCCATCCTAAAAACGATCTATGAGTACTTTGACAACCTAAAACCCGAGGATAATGGAAAGGGTGATTTTGATATTGCGAAGACTGTGATTGGTGCTTATTACACGTTGAATGATCTGTTGTTTGCTAGGGTTATCGATGAGAAGGACAGTGGGAGGGAGCGTTTGGCGCTTGAGGGTTTCTTGCTGGGTTTAGCTAATAGTTCAAGTGTTAAGGTTAGTTTTGAGGATGTTTTGGCTTTTTTGGATAGGTTTGGGCTGATTGAGGGTGGGAATGCTGTTGAGGATGTGCGGACAGTTTTTAAGGAAAAGTTAAAGCTGGTTTGATTAGCTGGGTTTGTGTTTTTTGGTTTTCAGTTGGTTTTTCGGGGTTTTAGTAAAGGTATAAAAGGTATGACGCGCGTCATATTTAGGGAGGAAAACAAACGAAAAACAAAATTCCCGCAACAAGCCTCATTTTAGCCCTACTAACCATCCCACTCGCAACCACAGCAGTAGCCTCCGCACAAACCCAGTGGACCTTGCAAATAACAAACCTCACCTCATCAACCACCAGCCTCACCTACCAAGACCTACTAGCCATGCCCAAAACCACCGTCTACGCCGATCTCAAATGCTACGGCGTCCCAATTTCAAGTGGGGAATGGGAAGGCGTAAAACTCTCCGACCTACTAAACGTGGCGGGCTTGGATCCCTCTGCAACATTGGTTGATTTTAAAGCCCAAGACGGATACTCTGTCAGCATCCCGATAGAAATGGCACTGCGCCCAGATGTGATAGTTGCCTACGACTTAGGTGGCTTACCGCTTTCTGAGACGCTGCGTTTGGTTGTTCCCGACTCTAACGGCAACCTATGGATATCCATGATTACCCAAATAGCCCTGGGCACCCAAATCCTCAGCGTCGCCATAGCTGGAACCCCAAGTCTAAGCGCGTTCCAGCAGTTTCGGCCATCAACAGATATCCCGATAACCCAGCCTTCCCCACAGCCAACTCAACAGCAACTAACCTCAACTCCCGACCCAACAATCAACTCGACAATTGTTGAGCCGACTGTTGCGCCAACCAATGTTACTTTGCCGGAGAGTGATCAGCAGGTGTCTGGGGCGTCAGTTTCTGGTTTTTCGTTGGGAAATGTTTGGTGGGTTTTGGTTGGGGTTTGTTTGGTGGCGGTTGTGGTTGGTTTTGGGGTGTTTGCTCGTAGGAGAGTTAGGATTTAGGTTGTTTTTGTGTTTTGTTGTTGAGCGCATCCACAACCCTATTAAGTATTAAGTATTGCCAATCAATACGGTCGAAGCGTTGCAACGATACTATTTGACAATTCGCTAGCTTTATCTATCAACAACCACAACAAAGTACTAAACGGTGGGGTAGAATAACTTGGCAAAAAGTCCACAATCAAAAGACGATGCCTTAGAGGCCTTAGACTTCATAGTAAACGTCCTCAAAGAGCACGAAAAAGACCTCGACAAACTCATAAGCGAGCTGGCAACCGTTACCGAACAGATGGGAGACACCAGCGAATTAACCGGCAAAGTCGAGAAAGTGGAAGGAAAAATAGATGCCTTACAAAAAGAAGTCACAAGCCTAATCGGACAGTTATCCAACGCCCCCAAAGAAGCACAACTATGTGCAATTGCTGTTAAGGAACAACAAAGTCCTGAAGCACCTGCAGTTACCGAGTTGGTGGCGGGCACTCAGTCCATAGTTTTAAGGTGCAAACAATGGGAAGACTTCCAAAATCTAGCCTTCAGAGCCCAAACCCTCTCCTTTAGCTTCAAAGAATACGAAAAAGTCTTCCAAGCCAATGCCCTCAAAGGCAACCAAATAATCATCTACAGCGGAGCACTTCCAGAGTTCTCAGCAATACTCAAGACATGGCTCTCAAAGCAGCTTGAAGTTTCTGAACGAAGCATTCTCGAAGGCGCGTTGGCTGTAGGCTAAATCAGTATTTGTACTCCTGATTCTCTTTTCATAAGCCATATATTTTAATCACATTATCTTAAGTCTTGTTAGTGATTGGAGGATTGGTTAGGGTTGAAGGCTACACCACCACGCCAAAACAATTTTCCGTTTTCGAAGCCTTCTCCTTTCTCCTCGATACGGATGGCAAGTGGACAGCCAACACACATAACCAACCAAAAAACCCAACACTAACAAAAAACTTTTGCAAATACAACTTACTGAAAATACTATGTTCCCACTTAATCTAGGCATTAAACCAACCCATTAGCACGTCGTTTTCCAAGGGTTAACATGCTCTAAAAAAACTAAAAAGACCTAAAGTCCATATTTAATATAAAACTATACAAAAATAAAGGAAAGTTAGGGGAACTCGCATTTTTTGAGGAGACGTTGCCAGCGTTCGTCAGTGGTTTGTTGGATTTGGTCGATTATTTGTGAGTTCTTTGGTGTGAAGAGGTGGCGGAATCTGCCTTGTCCTTCAAGGTATGCTTTGACAGGTTTTTTTTTCTGCGGTGCTAATGCGATGAGTTTGCTGGGTATTGAGAGGGTTCGTTTGCCGTTGACGGCTTCCCAGATTGGAAACACACATGACTCAACCGCTAGTTTGCTGTATTCCATTGTTTTTGCGGGTTCGCTTCTCCAGCCACGGGGGCAAGGAGCAAACACGTGAAGGAATGCGGGGCCTTCGACTTCTAGTCCTTTGCGGACTTTGGTGAGCATGTCTTTCCAGTAGTAGGGGGTTGCGGTTGCGACGTATTCCATTTCGTGGGCGAGCATGATTTCAGTTATCGGTTTTTTCTTCTCCAGTTTGCCTGGAATCACGGAGCCTGCAGGGGTCGTGGTTGTTGCGGCGCCGAGGGGGGTTGAACTGCTACGTTGGATGCCAGTGTTCATGTAGCCTTCGTTGTCATAGAGTATAAAGAGAAAGTCATGTCCACGTTCCACCGCGCCCGACAATGCTTGCAAGCCAATGTCGTAGGTTCCGCCATCGCCTGCAAACGCAATAATGTCGATATGTTCTTTGATTTGACCTTTCCTACGCAGGGCTTTTAGGGCGGCGTCGATACCTGAAGCGTTTGCGGCAGCGTTCTCGAAAGCCGTATGTAACCACGGTACAGCCCAAGAGGTGTAGGGGTAGATTGAAGAAACTACCTCCATGCAACCTGTTGCTTGAGTTACGATTGTAGGTCCACGGGTAGCCTTCATTATCAAACGCAGGGCAGCTGCGGGTCCACAGCCTGCACAGGCACGATGTCCTGATAAGAACAGGTCAGGTTTTGAAGCGATGTCCTTTGCTGTAAATCTCCATTCTTGTGTAGTCAACTTGTTTTCCTCCTTACTCCCTCAATCCCAAATAGCGCACTTGGGTATCTACGTTCCCGGTTTTGATGATGGACATCAGGTCATTGAATACTTTGCGAAGTTCACTGGGGCTATGGTCTCTTCCGCCTAAACCGTAGATGTAGTTTATGATTGGCGGATGCGGCTTTGTATCGTAGAGTGCATGGCGAACTTCATGAAAAACTGCGCCACCATAACCTCCGAAACTCATGCTTTTGTCCATGACTGCAACAGCTTTAGAATTCTTTAATGCATTCTGCAATTCTTCAACTGGAAGGGGTCTGAAGGTACGTAACCGCAAAAGTCCCGCTTTTACACCTTCAGAGCGTAGTTCATCAACGATTACCTTAAGCGTTCCTGATGTTGAACCAACGCAAACTACAATGAGTTCTGCGTCAGAGATTTTGTAGCCATCTATTAAGCCGTTTCCGTAGCTTCTTCCGCTGATTTTGGCGTATTCACTGTTGACTTCCTGTATCCTCTTCAACGCGTTTTTCATGCCTTCTTCCTGTTGACGTTTGAACTCAAAATAGTAGTTTTGGAAAGCTACTGGCCCCATGGTCATGGGGTTGGCGGGGTCTAACTTGAATGGTGCAGTTTTGCCTTCGTGAGTTAGGACATTTGGCAGTTGCCGTTCACCGACAAACTGGGTAACTAACTCGTCGGGAAGAACACTTACTTTTTCAAGCGAATGACTAAGAGTGAAGCCGTCTAAGCCTACAATCAACGGCAAAGATACGCCAAAATCCTCCGCGATTTTAAAGGCTTGAATAATGGAGTCGTAGGCTTCCTGCGCATTTTCGACGTAAACCTGTATCCATCCACTATCCCGTGCAGCCATGCTGTCTGATTGGTCACCGTGAATGTTTAGCGGGGAAGATAAAGCACGGTTTGCAACTGCCATCACAACGGGCACTCGAGAGCCTGAAGTGACGAAGAGCATTTCGTGCATCAAGGCTAATCCTGCTGAAGCACTTGCGGTGAAGGTTCGTGCACCTGTTGCACCGGCCGCTATGCATGCAGTCAGGGCGCTGTGTTCGGATTCGGTGCAGACAAACTCTGTTTGGACTTCTCCGTTTGCGACATATTCACTGAATTTTTCCACTATTATTGTTTGAGGTGTAATTGGGTAAGCGGCTACCACATCAACGTTACATTGTTTGGCAGCTAACGCAACTGCTTCATCGCCGTTCAATCCCATGGTTTCTTGTTTAACTTGGGTGTTTGCCATTTTCTTATTCCTCAGGTATTTTCATCGTTATTGCTTTAGTCGGGCATTCGTTGGCGCATATTCCGCAGCCTTTGCAGAAGCTGAAGTTAAAATCGATTTTTCCAAGTTCAGGTCTCCAGTCGATTGCGCCTTCTGGACAAAACATAGTGCAAGTTAAGCAAACTGTGCATTTTTCGAGGTCACGCACAGGCATGTAAGTTTTCCAGTCGCCAGTCATAAATCCAACGCTTGATTTAGGGCAGACTCCTGCAATGGAGATTTCTTTCCAAGTTTTTTCTTTACTACTCATTCAACTTTTGCCTCTTGGTACGCTTCTTGTATAACTGCAAAGTTTTTCTCAGCTAAATCACGTCTGAAACGTCCTTTCAGAGTTTTCTCTATGCCCTCTAAAGACACGATTCCAGTTGCTTTGGCAACGACGCCTAACAGCGCTGTGTTTGTGATTGGAGCACCTAAAATCCTAAGAGCAATTTCGGTTGCTGGAACCGTCCAAACTTTGCCCTTGGTTACTCGCAGGTTTTCTTTCAAAACCGCTGGATTCTCACTGGAATTAATGATTAATAAATCTTCGTCGCGATTTAATCCAGCGGTTACTGGAACAGTTTTTAGCAGTGTGCTGTCTAAAACTACCACAACATCTGGATCATAGATTGCACAATGTAACCGTATTGGTTCAGTGCTGATTCTTGTAAATGCAGTCACTGGCGCACCCATTCGTTCGGGCCCGAACTCTGGGAAAGATTGAATGTACTTGCCCTCGTCAAGAGCTGTTCTTGCCAAAAGTTCGCTGGCTGTCCAAGCGCCTTGTCCACCTCTACCATGCCATCTAAACTCTACCATACTTTTCAAAGCAATCCCTTCACTAAGTCTTTCGTCAGTAAAATGGCGAATACCTTGATATACATAGCTCCGAGCTTACTAAAGCTTGTATACTTTTTTGTCATGGGAGATAGCAAGTACACAGTTTGCATTTGTATTCTCAATTACTCACCTATTTACTTTAAGAAGTGAAAGGTTGTCATTCTAATAAATTAACCCCTTATTTCTGTAATAATTACTCGGAAAAGTTCGCGAATAGTGATTTTGGCTAAAAGCTTCTATGCTAACTTGGCTGATTATTGGTTAAGTTGAGGGGTTGCACAAGTATTTAGGGGGGAAAAGGGAGTTCTGATTGGACAGCTGCAACCCCTCAACTCTCTACATTACAGCTGCCGTTTGTTGTTTGAGCCAAAAATAGTTCATAATAGAAGCACCCTCAACAATACAGGGATAACTTTGTTTTTGAAGTTGGGAAAAGACAGAATAGACGAAATAGGAATTTTAGCGTTAATTATGTTCACAATTGGTTGTTTCTTTTTGCCTTATGGTGCTATGAATTATATCTTTTTTGGCACCTTCAAAAATTTAATTGTTTTAATGTCCGGCACATTATTATTTTCAGTTGGGCTTCCAGTGTACTTTTATGATTTAAGGTTGAACCGTAATGAAATACTTAAGCAGCAACAAGAGGCTGAAAGAAACAGAAAAATCGATTATGCAACTTAATAATTCTAAGTTTTCTCACTTATTTTGGCTAAGATAGATTGTTACTCAAAAAAAAGGAAGTTAATTTTGTAATCTCTTGTTTACTTTTTTCTTATAGTGGCTATTATGAAAGAGACACCTGTACAGATTCCAAGAATAGGCGCTATAATCTGTTCTGCAATTCCGGTAGCTGTCACGGTGAATACACCATTAGGACCTTCAATCGTTAGATCCATTGGTTGTGGTAGTTTACCGCTAATTGAGACAAGAATATAGATTGAAACCGCTGCTAGAGCAAATAAAAAAATGATGGCTACTCTATATCGCCTGAATGTGGATTTTTTCAAAGTTTTCCCTCCTAAAGTTTGCTCATAATAGCACCGTTATAACATCGTTTTACTTGATAACTTAAAAAGTTTTTTAACACTAATTTTTAAAAATGATTCACTCTTGAAATATATCTCTGCAACCACAAAGACCACAACTAGCACTTGGATGTTCGCCAGGTCTTCTCGCCGGTTAACCATTCAAGCGTACACTTCATTTCAAAACATCCTTCCTGAGGTGATTGGGCTGGATGTTTGGGGTGTGCCGCATTCGCTGCAATGTTCAATTCGGCGGTTGTCGCGGATGTAGCTGTTTGTGCGGCCACATTTTGGACAAATAAAAACTGAGGGCATTTTTAGCCGCTCCAATGGTAGGTTTCGTTTCCTTCACGGTTTGCTTGAGTGCAGATATAGCAGGCTTGTGGGCACCATTCTTCGAGGATCTCTTTTTTTGCGGTGTGGCAATAAAACATTTTTTTGGTTTGAGTTGTTGCTTCCACCTTATTTCACCTTGCTACAATCACTGTAACACACAGCAATTATTTAAGCGTTACTATTGTTGTAGCAATTGTGCTGTAGCAAATAAGAAAACATTTAAAATACTGATTCAATCATAGTAACAAAAGGAGACACTAAAATGCGCGATTATATCTTGACACCCAGCGAACGACAAATCATAAAAGATTATTTAGAAACTGGGAGAAAACTTGAAGGATTCCGCACTTTGCTTTGCAGGGCCAGAAAACAGGACCCAAAACAAATCTCAGACGACCAAGAGCTTCTTAAACAATTTATAGCTAAAGCAAGCACCAAATAGTATTGCAAGCAAATTGAACTTGTTCTTTCAAACGTCAACGATGTCTCTCGATGAAATAATAATGATGCAAAATATCACAGCAAACGTTCTGTCAAAGGGTCTTGGCAGCCTTCGACGCAATCTGCAAAGTCACACGGCGAAAAATAAAACGATTAACGAATGCTGACAGATAAAATGTTATCATCCGCAATTAATTCAAACGTCAAGATAGCATAAACCCGATAGGATAAACCAAAAATAGAGCATTAGTCAAAAAAATAAGATGAAAGTGAATGAAAACTCGAAAAACTCTATCAATAATTGTAATAATTGTCATACTCGCAATATCCTCAGGAGCTGGAGCATATTTACTCCCAAACATATTAGACTCAAGCTATATGTCAAGCCCTACGCCAACTCCCACGCCAACATCTAATCCCACTGTTTCACCCACGATTACCCAGTCCATCCAGCCCGAGATTATGCCAACATCGGACCCAACAGATAATGTTGAACCCACATCTACTCCAATGCCAACAGCTTCACCTACACCCTCACCAACCCCTTCACCAACTCCATCTCCAACACCTACAGCTTCACCGTCACCCACTCCAAGCTCAACTTCCATACCGACAGGATATGCACGATCTAACCCCGCGCCAGCAGCAACACCCTTAACTATCCAATATGATTGGTTAAGCGGAAAATACAGCGCCAGAATAACACTTCTAGAAACCGTGAGAGGCGCAGAAGCATGGAACCGCATCCATGCAGCCAACATGTTCAACTCTGCACCAAACTCAGGTTACGAATACATCCTTGTCAAAATACAATTTGAATACCTCACAGGACCAACCGCAGACACCGTATACAATGTATCTCCAGTATACTTCGATGCCATATCAGAAAACGGAGTAGAATACGATTATCACTCAATTGTTCCTCCAGACCCCGCATTATCAACTTCGCTATATCCAGGTGCATCACATGAAGGCTGGGAAGCTTACCAAGTTTCTCTTACTGACACCCACCCACTATTGACGTTCGGAAGAAACTATGATGGCACAGGCGGAATATGGTTCAAACTATACTAAACTGCCAAAACAAAACGGAAAACAACTAAGTTTCCTCTTTTTCCATTTCTCGTTTGAGTGCTAAAACACTTCTTTCTATTCCTTCGCTACGACTGTGAAAAACATAGGTTTTTGTTTGTTGATCTAGCCACGCGATTAAGTTTTCGTCTAGTGTTACGCTGATTTTACGTTTTTTAGCTCTCGCCTGCATGCTTGCCATTAGAGCTGATTTGCCTTTTAAGGTTAATCAATAGTTAGCACAAAAAGAGAAATAGAACCATTGCATCTAAAGTGAGAGGGACTTCATGGGAAAATTAGAGGTATATTGTCCTGAATGTGGTAAACTATTTAGTTCTGAAGATGAAATGTTTGACCATCATGATAAAGTACACGTGAAAGGCATCAAAGAGGAGCCACCGATAGAACAACAACCAATGAAGAAGGTAGTAGAACTCCTCATTTCGGACGAAATGAGTGATGAAGAAGTAAAGAAAAAGATTGTTGAGGATATGACTAATCTTCGATCACATGAGGCTGGCACAAAGTGGATGTATATAGGAAGTATATTGACTTTAAATTCAACCGACCAAATCTTAGCTTCTGGATTGAAAGCAATTATTGACCAAAACAAGATAATGATTCGACAGAATGAATTAATCCTTAGGGCTATAAGCAGAAGCAAAGAAATAACTAAATGATTCAAAAACAGCAAACTTGGTTACTTGAATTTTAAATTTTTATCGTATTTCTTTTTTTGGTTTTTTTCATGGGCTGAAGAAGCATTGCAGAAATTAGCAAGTGTTTAACACTTTTCTTTTTCTTTTTTAGGGTATTGTCGAGGTTTGGCATCCTTTTTCAAAACTCCGAATTTATTGGTGCGTGACTCGGCGTTTATTTTTTCTACCCCAAGTCACCCTCTCTCTTGGTTTCGGCGCCGAGTCCACACTAAAATTTATTGTTATGTAAAAAGTACATTTGATTGTAAAATAAAGGATAACAAAAAAAGAAAAAAGTTTGAAGTTTAAAAGTACTTCTTCATACTGCCTGAAGCTGGGTCGTAGTAAAACGATTGAGATTTTCCAACCGAGGCGCTGACAGAGGGCTTCTTCTGTATTTCTTTTGCTGGCGGTTCTGGCTGCTCAATTTGACAGAGGCAAATATGGCCTTCAACTAAGAAATGGCTTTTAGCAAAAGGAATAGCTTTTACTTGTTTAGCCCATAACTCTAAAGATTCCGCGTTCTTGAATTGTAGCGTATAGTCTGGGGCTGAACTGAATCCTGTCCCGGTCTGTATGGTTGGCAGCTCGATTTCTTGTGTTTGTGACATAGTTTTGTTTTCACCTACTTTTTGAGTCATTATTTTGGCAGCTCATGCATTTTTAAGCCTAGGAGACTGTTGCCAACCGTCAACTTTTCGCCTTTGAGTTCAGCTTCATGCTTTTCTTGAAACGTTTGGTATCTTGTTACAAGTTTATCGTGGAAAACGTCAAGTTGGCTTAGGGTCCAGTCTGAGTAGGATTCGTTTTCTCCCGTGAGTTTGTTGATTTGCTGAATTAGGGCTGTTTTTCGAGATTCGCAATATACATCATTTTGGCTCATTGGTTTCACTAATAAATTTGGTGATTATCCGCTACAGCTAATATGTCTAAAAAAGAGTTATTCATTATCCGTAAAACTCTGACTCTTCATTAAATTCGTTAGTGGCGCCGTAAATCATTGGTTCAAAATGAGAATTCAAAGACGTACAGCCTTCAAATAAACATTTAACCCGAACGCCCTCCGAGTAGCCGCTCCAACCGTAAAAAAGTTTAGCTCTCTTATGGATTCTACATTCCTTTCTAAAAATAATTCCTTGCTTCCCAAAGTCTGTTTTAAAAATGTTGATGGCTTTTCTTATTTTGACTTTTCCAAAACTCTTGAAGGCTTGTCGCCGCTTTTCCTGGTTAACGCTTAATATGCCTTCAAAGATTTCTTTTAGTTCTTGCTCACTGAACATTTCGAAGGGGCGGCCTTTACGCTTTTTCTTTATGGTTCCGGCGGGTACGGTTTGGCTGCTTTGAAAACTGATTAAGACGGTTTGGTATGTTTGCAAGGGTCCTCAAGGGGTTTGGAAAATACTAACAGAGACTCAGCGGCCATCCACAAGCGGCGACTTCAAGCTTTTTCAGTTGAGCATCTCTACGCTTAAAATAATAATAGTCAATTTCTGGGATAGCTACCTCGTTTTCTCCGAGCACTACAGCGTGTTTGTTGACTATTTTTTTATTTAAAATGTCTGCATGTTCTTCAAGCTCGGTTAAAGCCATGTCTTTAAGAACGGCGTCTCTGTAAGTTTTAGAAATAGAATGTTGTTTCTCTAAATAATCTATGAAATCGTCGGTGTTGTCAAAGTCGTGTAGATGCTCAAATTCAACGGCTAAATCAAGCTTATCTGATTCTGAGTTTTCAAGGCAGCGACGCACGAGTTGGTAAATAACTAAAACATTGTGTTTTTTGAGGGTCCGTTCATATGTGCCAACCTGTCTTAGGTGTGAAAGTACAAGGTTGAAATTATGTTCTACGCGGTCAACTGAGACACCATTTATTATGGTGCCTTTTCTTTTGAGTTTGCGGATTTGACGAAAATCTGCTTGTTTCACAAAACTTTAGGTTTTATGGTGGTGTAAAAAAACAACCGCCCACTGAGTTATAACCAGGTTATTATGTTGAAATATCAACCGGTGGATAATTGAACAAAAAAAGAGGAGGCAGTCATTAACAGACATGCCTTTACCGTTTCTTGTATCGAATTTCGACACTAACTCCTAAAACATTGATTTTTAAGGTCAAACTTGTTTTGGGTTTCAATTATAACCCAAAAGAAAAATAAAAATAATGCAAAGGTTGCTAGGAATAAAAAAACCTGTTCTACAGTAACAAATTTTTCAGTTTCAATAAATAATTTTATAAAGCAATCCAAACCTAAAAACGATAGATCACAATTTGATTAAGTCTTGTAGCACTTGCGGAAAAATGATTGATGAGGGCTCTTGCTTTTGCCCTAAATGCCAAGTTTCCTTCTGCTATTTCTGTTCATACAAATTAATTAACACTCAAAAGAAAGAGCCTTCAGAGTGCCCCTTATGCGGTGACAAACTCCAGTAATAATGGAGAGATAAATAATGTTATAAGCGCTTGATTGCTATATCATTTTTAGGGGTCGCGATGGATAGAACAAGAAAAGATATTTTGATTTTAGGCAGAACTAAAGAAGAAGTAAAAAGTACAGTAACAGACTGGTTCGCAAAAAATAGCGTAAGCGTAACTGAAAGCAGCCCTAACCACATTAAAGGACGTTGGGGAGTAGGCTTTCTAACAGCGCCAAAATATTTCCAAGTCTCTTTTCAACCGTCGGAAGACGGCATATTGGCTAAAACTGAAGGTTGGATAACAATATATGGATTGAAGGATCAAGATTTTTCTCCAACTTCCCTAGGAGCTGGAATACCTAGACGTGAAGGTTGGAGTGCCATGGAGCGGTTATGGAGTACATTACAAGCGTTTTCAAATGCGCCGAGATATTGCTCTTTCTGTGGGAAAGGGTTAGCAAATACAGATGTGAAGTTTTGTTCTTCCTGCGGAAAACAACTTCCCTAAATTTTATTTTAATATAACCAACTTAACTCTTCAAACGGCTATTCTCTTGGACATCCCAGAACTGAGTAACTCCAAACGCGAGGCTTAGTGATTATATCTGGTTTCTAAATCATCAAACCATTTCTGGACATCTTTGTTAATGTAGAAACCGCCGCCGTTTGAATAAGCTTTAATTTGTTTCTCTATTTCATCCCACTTTGTCAAATCTTCATCTTTAAACTTGGTTGCGTGTTGAGTAAAGGCTGAAGATACGTTTTGATAGTCTATTCTTAACTGTTTCACGTTAACCCACTTTCCAATTCCGCTGAACGCTAGAGCTTGTTTGCGAGGTGTTTCTATATTTACTTTTACAATCATCGCATGTATTGGAGAATAAAAATCTGTTTTTTCCACATCCTTAGCAGTAATACCCTTATTTTTAAAATATAACGCGATGATTCCGGCAATGATGACAAACATTGATAAGAATAAAATCCAGGAAAAAGTTTGCGTATATGGTCCCAAGATTGATGGATTAACTTGAAAGATTGCCTGAAGAAATCCCAGAATTATTGCGCTAATCAACCCCACATATGTTAAAATCCTATCTTCCCTTTCCAAAGGTATCCCTTTTCTTCTCTTTTTCAGTAACAAAATAGCGATGAGTAACAATATAAAAACTGCTAGTGAATAGGTTAACATAACCAACCCCAACAATCAGCAAACTTGTTATCCCTCAAACAGCTCCCTCGTTATCTCTCGGTTTTAACTAAAATTGAGAAAACTTGTTGCTTTATTGAATTGACTGTAAAAAAAAGAGTTGAATTTTCTTATTCTCACTCTGACAACTGAGCTAAGTATTTACTAACTCTATCTCGAGCCTTAGCCTTCACTGTTTCAAAAAGATAGAAGGATGTTGTATGTAGTAACCTTAAGAGACGAATTAAGCAACCCCAAGATTTGATGTTATTATTTGCCAAAGTCTCTCAATCACTTCAGCTTCACATTGTCTCTTAACCTTAAACACGCCGACGCCTCTACTCGTCAAAGCATCACTACACAGCTTACGCTCAAACAAATCATCCCTAAAAGCTAAAAGGTCTTCATATCCGAAGGCATTTAAAAGAGATTCAGACGTGATTAAATCAAACTCAACGCTGTATATATCGCCCCTTCTGCTTACGGCTAAAAATGGAATTTCACGCCGTCTACATAGATGGAAGTGACAGTTAAATTCTTGCGAGCCTGTATAGATTACATATTGTGGTTTTTGGTTTTGGATTCCTTGATTGGTTGTGTTTTGCTGTGTTTTGGTGGTCATAGTTGAACACTTTGAATTTTTGCATATTTCCCTCTCCCCACATTCGCTTCTTTTGTTTTATCCTCTAAACTTTCTTTCCACTGTTACTTTGATGTGCTGCGTTGAATCGCTGCATAAACTCGGCTCCAGACTCAACAACTATGTAAGGCACTGTTTGATTCCGTTTGGGACTTAACAATGAATGCTCGCGTAAAAAAGACAAGTCACGGGCAACGGACCAGCGGCTAACCCCGAGGCTTTCAGCTGCTTTCCCAACACTAAAACGGTTAACAGTATTATAGAGCGCAATCAATCGTTGGCGTGACGCTGCACTTTAAAACTTGCAGATTTCTTCCGGGGCTTGTTTGCTTCAGTCAATTTCTATACCTCTCAAAGTTGCAAATTATTGCAATTTCTTTCAGTTTTCCTTAATCAATTTGGTTTTATTCTGCAACAAACAGAGCAAACAACAACCAATCAAAAACCTAAAACTGTAGCATTATGTGGCGTTTTTTCTGTAGGTGTCAGTTTTTGTCAGCTTTTGTCGGTAAAAAGTGAAGTTTAATAAACTTTCAAAAATGCCATATTTGTAGCATAAAAAAATGAAAACTATTGAAAACTTAACGTTTGTTAGCGTCTACAGCCTTAAAAAAGACAAGGCATTGAAAAGATAAAAATAGTTAGGCGCCTAGATTAAGCGCTTCGAAACCAACACAATTCAACGGTAATAATGATTTCATGTTTAGGTCTCCCCAGTGACCGCTTCTATTCTTACAAGAAGACTTATCGAAATTGATACATTCTTCAGAACAATATCTTTGTTTTTTATTTTTGCCGTTTGTGCCGTCTTTGCCCGCCTCAGAATTGAAACCCCCCTCTTTATTTTTCTGAATAGAAACTATATCTGGAACTTTTTCTTTTTCAATAAGGTTTTATTGCTTGTTTTTCAGTCACTGTTAGGATTTTTTGTATAGGGGTTCTTTTTTGACGTGTCAAGAACGCAAGGACGCAAAATTCTCTGTTGCTTTGTAGGCTTCTATGAGTTTTGTGGTTGCGTAGTATCCTCTGTTCATTTTAACTAAGTCTAATGTTTGCAGTGTCGCCATTAACGGTCTAAGTTGGCTTTTCTCTGTTAGTTCAAAACAGGTTTTGATTTGGTCCTGTGTGACTCTTCCAGCATGTAGTATGAAGGTTAGGATTTCAATGATTTTAGTTTGTTCTATAGGTTCTTTGGGAATAGCTGTCTCAATTTTTGTTATGAGTGTTTGCACGTCTTCAACTGTTATTTTGTTGAATTTCTGTGTTTGAGCTAACATGTTTAATCCTGCTTTGCTGTACTCATCTATGAGAATATCACTGACTAATTCAACGTGTTCCTTTGTCACTATTAGGTCTGTGTAATCGTTGGTTGATAATGTAGCATAAGCCGCTGAGATGCTAAGTCGTGCAAGTTTAAATTTCATGTCGATTGAAACGAGTGGAATTGGCGCATAATAGAAAGTGTTGTACATTTCTGTAGATTTTGAAAGCAGATGAGTTAAGGCTTCGTCAGTGAATGTTATTTTTGCCGTGTTGCTCCATGCCCATCGTAGACATTCGCTTAATATTGTAAGTTCTGGTTCTGGTTGAGTTGTTGGTTTTTGGTTGACTTGTTCGGCTGTGACGTCTCTACTGTTTACGAAGACAGCGATGTCTCGACGTGCTATGGTTGTTTGATCTGCCACAGTTTGTAATGCTTGAGCTGGATAAAGGAATTCACTTAATGGTTTGGTTGGAAACCCATATGCTTCTTTGTCTACGGCATTGTAAATTTTTATTTGTCTGGTTCGGGCTGGTGCTATGGCTTTTGCAGCTTTGTTTATGTCTAATTTACCTTCGCGTTCTGCCTCTGCTGTACGCGCCCAATCACTGGGGCTTATTTTGTGGCATCCATCCATCGCTAAAAGTTTCCGGTCCATGAGTGGTAAAAAGCCCCAGTCAACGAACCAAGTGCCATTTTCCATTTGTGTTGCTGTGCCAGTTAATCCTGTTATGCTCGCAGTTTCCGCGCTAATGAACATGCCTGCAGAAAGTAGAGCTAATATTTTTTTTACTGTTTCGCTTTTGCCAGTGGTTGTGTCGCCAATTATGTCGCCTAATCCCCAGCCATGGCCGAGTTTGCCGTATAATTCAATGTTAGTTGTTGGAGTGAAGCTTATTAGAAATGTTTCCGCGGCTATGTTGCGTCTGCCAATGATTTGAGTGTATAATTCAGTGTTGTCAAGTATCCAGTTCCAGCGTTCTTTTACTGTTTTGCCTTCGAACTTTGATTTCAAGCAATCAAGTTTTTCAGTGCTGAATTTTTCTGTTGATTCTGGAAAAGATACTTTGTAAGCAAGCAGAGTTGTTCGTTGTGTTTTTGGGTGTGGAAGAGGTAATGCAGTAAGTTTTATTCGGGTACTTGATTGGAAGGCTAACGGTTTGTCACTTACTATGAGAATATCTAAATGTTTGTATTCTCTGTCTTTGTCATCAATGGTTTTTCCGTTTTTCTGTGTTAGAGTTTGTACTTGTGGTCTTATGCGGACCATGTAGGCAGCTCGATATTTCGTTATGTTTAGTGCAAATGCTTTGTCCTTGAACATTTTTCTAAGTTGTCGTTTCTGTTGGTCGGTTGTAACTGTTATAAAATTCAAGTTTAGCGGATCGTTTATTTTGATGCTTTTGTTTTCTTCTCGAGTTTCATCGGTGTCTTCCTCTTTGATTATGGCTTCAACTTCTGAGGGTATTGTATAACTTAAGCTGTTACTTGAGATAACGGCTTCAACTATGATGGGTTTTCCTGCATATTCTGGGTTTTCTATGTCGTTAATATGGTCTAAAGTGACCGAATCTTCTTTTATTGTGGCTGTTGCTTCGGCTTCTATTTGTAGTATTTGTTCTGAAAAGCTTTGTTCGTTTTCACCTTTTAACGCTTCCTCGTAGGATACACCTTTTTCTTTTGCTGCATAGCCGTAAACATCTTTGAGTATTCGTGTTATTTCTTCATCGGGTAATGGTGGTTTACATAAGCTGTTGTTCCATGTTTTTAGGTGAATTAGTGCTGTTTCATAGTCAAATTTTAAGCGGTGGACTAGCTTTCCAGCGTAACTCACGGCTTTTGTATGCCTTGCACCTTCTGTTACGCCTTCCGTCATTTCTTTCTGTGTTATGGTCTGTGTTGTGCTGCCGTTGGCTTCGGTGATGTATGTTTTTATCGCTGTCATGAAGTCGTGGTATGTCATTCTTGCAATGGGAACGTCTTTTGTTATTGTGTACATTCCAGTTTTTTGTTCGCCTGTTTGCTTGTCAATATATCTTATGGTTGTGCCGGGTGCCACTAAATACTGATTGTTTGCTCTGATTTCGCCTAAGTCTTTTAGGTTTCCTTTTTCGTCAAAGATTTCTGGGTAATGTAGTTTCTTGTTAGGTACTTGAGGTCCTTCAACGATAAAGTATTTGTGTGGTAGTCCTCGGCGTGGGCTGGTGACTTCAAATGTTTCTGGGAGAACACGGCTTAACACATCATAAATTACTGGGTCGTCTGAATCGATAGGTACTAAGGGAGATCTCCCACAGATTCCCCATCTTGGATAAGTTTCCAAGTCTTCGGGTCCGTAAAGTTTGTTCGGCCATTCTTTTTCAAAGGCTTTCTTGTCGCCTTCAACGTCGCAACCTTGATAACCAGTTTTCAAGAAACATTTAGTTGAAACACCAGCTTCCTGTAGTCGCCGTGTTAAAATTCTTTGTTGCTCGTTTAGGTTTGTTGTGGCTGTGCTGTTGGTTATGATTGGCTGTATTTGCTCTGTTTGGGTCATGGTTTGCGGTTCCTGAAAGTCTGATTAGAAATTGTCTTTTTCGGTAGCTGGGGAAACTTTGAGGTATCGGCTGTCCCTATGTTGGTAAATTAGGCGAAGGGTTGTTTCTTCAAGTATGTGTTCTTTTAGTTTAGCTATTTCTTCAGGGTCGCCTTTTACTACAAATGCAGCATAAGGTTGTTTTTCAAGGGGTTTACTTTGTGATTGAGAATCTGAGTTAAATGTGTATTCTGGTTCCATTTCTGGTTTGTTCTCCTGTTGTTCTTTGTCCTTTCGGACAACCTTGTAGGTTTTTTCCTGCAAACACTCAATTTCAAGAGGCTCTGACTTGGCTCTTTTTAACGGTGGTTTTGATGGTGTTTCTTCGTGCTTTTGTTTGGGTGATTTTTCATTGGTCTCGAATAATCCACGGACGAGTTTATCTGCATCTTTAGAGTGTACTCTACTATAGTAGATAACAACATTAATAAGTCTTATGTGACAGAGTAAAGTCTAACGGAGTAGACTAAAATGGTTGATGATCTTGAAATAGCATCTTTCATCGTTGAAAAGAAAAAGGCAAGTTGGAGCGAACTTGAAAGACAATTTGTTGGACCAACAACTTTCAAAAGTCCATGCCCAATATGCAATTCTTCACATATCATTGTAGACAAAGATACGAGAGAACTTGTTTGCGTCGACTGTGGAAAAGTTGTGTTTTCTGGAAATCGAATCGCACGACAAACGCTTTTGCGCTACATCAAAGAACTGATGAAAGAAGACATAATTGAAAAAGCAATTAACAAAGAAACAAACAAGCCTGTTTATCAAGTAACTGAAACGGGCCGCAAAAAGCTTACTAATTTACAAAACAAACAACAAGCAATTGAAATGATTCTTCAAACAACGGATCTTAGGCAAACATTAAAAGAAATTCTGAAAAACATGGAAAATAAAAGTTAGCTGTTTTTTAGTTTGGGTTTGCGTTTCATGGTTTAAGCTTGTTTTTTGTTGAGTATTTGTTTTGCTAAATCAAGCTCTTTCTGCAGCTTGTCGGCTTCAGCCGTTAGGTATTGTTCCGATTCCCGCGCTTGCTTGGCGAGTGGTGAATCGATGGCTTCAAGTTTTGGCGCTGTCTCTGCATGTAGGTCTCGAGTTCGACTGTAAACTCTTAGTTGTCTCTCGGCTATTCCTATTAATGGAGTAACAACTGTTCTTAAATCTAGTAATTCTTCTTTGAGTGTTTGAATTTCCTGTTTTAGTTCGTCGACGTTTTCGTTAACCGCTATAATCTGAGATTTATCTAAGCCGTAAACGGTTAGATAAGGTTCAACTTTGATGTATTCCTTTAGGAAAAGCCCATCTGACTTTTCAAGGTAGGTAGCTGACATATCGCTTGAATGACCCATAAAAGCCATGATCATCCCAGCGTCAACGTTTGCGATTCCACAGGCAGTACGGAAAAGTGAGCGGAATCTTTTAGGTCGAAACGGGTTACTTTCATCATCGATAAGGTAACCCATTTTCTCGGCGGCTGTCCTAAAATTCATTGTTAGTGCGTGAACGGGAATTTGTTCGCCGTCCTCTTTAACAAATAGAAATTCATCGTTCTCGGCTTTACTTCTCTCTTGCTGAACATATCGTCTTATATACTCGGTGGCTTCAGCGCTGAAAAATGTTTTATATTCAACGCCGTCTTTCAATCGGTTATCGTGCAGGAAGAACCGTTTTGCAGTTGATAGATTGCCCCTGGCATCTTTAACGAATCCTATTTTGAGCTTCAAAATGTCGGCTGCATCTGCACCTGATGAGAAGATGCTTAAACCGATTGTTTGGTCCCGGAAATTTAGATTATCAAAGAAGTGCTGCAGCAAGCCGTTTCGAAAGATGGTTTCGTCTGTGGATTCGTCGTAGCCGTAAATCTCTGTTTTCTTATCTGTTTTTTTTACCGTGGATATATGGCGTTTTGGCACTTTCATTCTTTTAGGGAAAACTATGTCGTTGTGGCTGTAGAAGCCTCTTAGAAAACAAAGAGCGGTTACAGCACCGTTCCATTCAACGCCGCTTTTCAGTTTAGCGGTAAAAAAATTTTGCAGTCGAGTGCCGGCTGCTTCAATGTTTTGTCTAGCCTCATCAAGCAGAAAATCGGGGTTAATCTCGCCATCCCCAGTATATTCCATGAGTCTTCCAAGCCGCTGCCTCTTTGCGTTATGAGTAAGCAACTTTCCCTTGCTAACTGCAGATTGCTCTAAGCTGTTCATCCATTTTTTGACACTTTTATAATCTAGTAATTCTGTGCCGTATACGTTGCCTTGTGTTCCTCGTTGCCCTATTTTTCTTGCCATGTATTCAATAGATGTTTTTTAACTATTTAAGTTTTGGTATTTTAGTAAGTTGAAGCTTACTTATACCTTGATATACATTTTTCTCTGAAAACTTGACTATTCTAAGGTACTTTACTCGTTTTTCTTTCCATTATTCTTTTGGCTAATCAATATCTTAATGCTTTCTACTTGCTTAACGCTTTCAAAGCCAACTTCCAAAGGTCTACAGACTTTTTTCAACGTATCTATCGCCCTTAGCGTTATTCGAAGTATCTTAATTCTGAGGATTCTAAGGAACTATCTTAAATTTTAGATTTAGGGTATATGCCTCTTAGCTAATTTTAGCTAAAACTTTAAGCGTTATATTACGAAGCCCGATATACTAATCGGCTTGAAACATGACTTATAACACAAGTCGCATGATTCAAGTATAGATCATAACTCTAGAAAAGGAACCAACATGACCACAGAACTAATCGAAACATCCCCGAAAAGACGAGATAAACTCATAATCATGGCAGAAATCATAGACATAGCCAAAAAAGGCACCTCCAAAACTAACATCATGTTCAAAGCCAACCTTAGCTTCGCCCAACTAAACCAGTATTTATTTTTCCTGTCGAACAGCGGTATGCTTAAGAAATCTTCAAACAACGAAAAAGTGATTTTTCAGTCAACACCCAAGGGTCTCGAGTTCATGGAGCGCCAACAGCAGGTACTAGATTTGTTAAGTGATGATTCCAGCGAATATCCAAGTTGTGTAAAGATATCTACATTAGCCTTCAAGACTTCTCAAAATAGGAAACCCTTTATGTGCTCAATCCGAAAAGTACCACGATTTTAAACAGTTTCTTTGTATGGGCCATTGGCGCTACTACATTTTGAATCAGTTTGCTAAGACTTGTTCGGCACACATTATTTAAGCGCAAGCTGTTGATGAAATTGTGGTATTGGTATCTTGCAGCGTTTTTGGTTGAGGTACAAGAATGCATAGAGTTTCAATCTTAATCCGCAATCTTGATTCTTAATAAACAAAAAATTTATATTCAACATGATTATACAGAGACACCATGCCACACTCAAAGGTCAAGACTCAAGAAACACAAGTATTCCAAGGTTCAATAGTCATCGGATCAACAGTAGAGGACACCCCCACCCCAATCAGAATCTGCTGGAATACAGGCGAAGAGAAAAACTGCCCTGCCTGCTACCTCAGAAAAGGTTGCAAAGCTAAAGCATAAATTACTAAATACAAGCGATGTTCATCCAACGAATTTGAAGTTTTTACAGATTCTAGCTCGTTTGTGATTACACAATGAAGCCACACACACTTTTGTTGAAGCCATTCAATTATTTCTAGCGGTTCGCCTTGAATCCATTAGGCTTAATACTTGGCACGGAAGTGGAAGTTTGAAGGCTTCAGATAAAAGCTGGAAAGAGGTCCTCTCCAACGGATTACTAGTAGGCTTTTTCTTCGGAACCATTGGAATCGCATTGAAGTTTGTAACGTTCTTTAACCACTGGGTTTATTTTCCCTCTTTTCCAAATTCTATAGATAGCGCATTTTTGATCGCTGGATCATCATACTTCTTCGGATATATCTTGCATAAGAAGAGACAGTTGGATAGGGCAAACCTAAAAGCGGCAGCTTGCTAGCCTTAAAGGTGAGTTTAGCCCTAAAAAAGAGATTATTATTTTAGGAGCACTGCAATTTTGTGGTTAGACAGGTTCATTTTCTTGTAAGCTATCAACAGTATAGGAATTGCAATTAATAATATCATAAGGATTGCCGTGAGCGGAAACTCTGGAATAACCCAAGAGTTGATTGCAAGTGTTTCCCTAGTAGTTGTGACATAAGATCCAGAGGTCTCTTGACTAATGGAGTTATATTCAAGTCCTACTCCGTCACTAGTGTAGTAAATTTCTGTTTTTTCGGAGTTGGCGCCGCTTGTATCCGGTGAAATATATCGAATTGCATCGATTTGACCAATCTCATAGCTTCTTGTCGCGGTGTCGGTCAGTACTGCGTGTCCACCAGCGGGATAAATCTTTTCTCCTGGGTTTGCATTTGCACGTATTATTAGTACACTATAAGGGATTCCAAGAAGCTGTGTGTTGACATCTATGTCTCCATTTTGTGTTTGTTCAGTCCCGTTGTTGAAGTGCCTTGTGAAGTCCACATTAATCAATGACCCCGTAATTTCGATTACAGTAATTCGGATGAATTGAGTGGTATTTAGTTCTTCATATAATTCTGGAACGGTTGCAGTGGGATCAGTTGAGTCCCAACTAATTTTGTAGGTATAGTTGAACGTGTCTCCAGATTTAACTCCAACTATAGTAGTTTGACCTAAAACTAGTTGGGTTGAAGCAAGAGTTAGCAGAATTAAAAGAACAACTATTGACGCCAATTTAATTCTCATGTTTTCTCAGTCCTAATAGCCCTTATTGCTTTTAAATTTCTTTTAAGCCTTTGTATGTAATTTAAAAACAAAAATGAGGGGGGATTTTTGTTTATTGTCAGCAAACTAAGAGATTGTGATTATTACGTTGTCGATCCACGCGGTTTCTGCAAGGCCGTTATGTGTTTGAAGGGTGCTCTCGAATCTGAAGTAGAAGTGTGATCTGAAGGCTTCGGGGTTTGCTGCACTCGTAAATGTGACACTTCCAACAGTCCAAGTGTCGGTTGGATTGGTTTGGCCTATGTTTGCAATTGTAGTGAAGTCTCTGCTTCCGGGGTTTAGGTTAGGAGTTGTTGCGGAGTTGGTCGCGCAATATTCTATCTTGAGATCATTTGCTGAGTTTGTGTTTTGTACCTTGTACATGAAGGTTATTCGTATGGTAGTGGCTCCCTGAGTATTCACATAGTTGGATGTGAATGGTCCAGAGTCTCCGACTATTGAATCAGATTTTGCAGCAGTGCTCCCTAATACGCCTTCACCGGGGGCTGCACGCCATGGTGGATTTCCTCCTGCCATCCAATTGCTATCCCACGGGTTTCCATCATAACCTGTGTTGATCAGTGTTGAGCCTGCAGTGAAGGTGGCTGTTATCGAATGGTCCGCCCTAACGTTTGTGAATGTGTATGATTGTCCATAGCCTGCAGATTGGCCGTCAACCGTTAGACTAGCTATTACATATCCGTTGTTAGGTGTGATTGTGAATGTTTGGCTTGCACCGTCTGTGACTTGTACTGAGCCTGAAGGGTTTATTTGCCCATTTGCGCCTGCGATAGCTGTTATAGTGTGATATGCTCCGCTTGCAAACGTCGCAGTTATAGTATGGTCAACTATGACGTTAGTGAAAGTCCATGAGGTAAGGGCGCCTTTCGATGAACCGTCAACAACTACATTGAGGACATGATAGCCGGTGTTGGGAGTGATTGTGAAAGTCTGGCTAGCCCCTTCGTTGACAGCAATTGTTCCAGGAGTAATAACGCCATTAGAACCCTGAGTAACAGTAATGGTATGTTGGTTCGTAACAAAGTTAGCTGTTATGGCGCCGTCGCTACCAATATGCGCATTGGTAGATGCTGAGGTTGCTCCATCAAAAGAAATAATGCCTGAGCTTGTCCAGCTGGAAAATCTGTAGCCAGAAGCTACAGTTGCGCTGATAGGTATTGTTGATCCTGCTGCATAACTGTTGGTTCCGGTTGGACTCATGGATGCGCCTCCGTTGCCCAAGGTGAATGTAACTTGGTAGTTTTGACCTGTTGTGATAGATGCGAAATTGGCAGTAATGGAACCAGCGCTGTTGATATGAGCGATTGTAGAGCTTGATGTTGTGGAGTCAAATGAAATCGAGCCTGTGCTTGTCCAAGAGGAGAATTGGTATCCTGATGCAGCAACAGTGGAAACTTGTACGGCGGAGCCTCCTGCGTAAGTCTGAATACCGGTGGGGTTCATGGATGCTCCACCAGTGCCTAAGTTGAAGGTTACTTGATAGTTCTGGCCTGCTTGTGGGGTTATAAAGTTAGCTATGATTGATCCGTCTCCGTTAATTTGTGCATTTGTTGAAGCTGAAGTTGAAGTTCCAAAGGAAATTGCGCCCGTACTGCTCCACGATGAAAATTGGTAGCCTGAACCGGCAGTAGCGGTAATTGGAACTATTGTTCCAGCTGCGTATGTTTGAGTGCCAGTTGGGTTTGTAGTGGAGCTGCTTCCGCCGCCATTTGTGCTGAAAGTTACTTGATAGTTTTGGCCAGTTTGAACTTGGACAAAGTTAGCTGTGACGAAGCCGGCGCCGTTGATTTGCGCGGTCGTGACAGCTGAGGTAACAGAGCCAAATGTGATAGAACCAGATGTAGCTGCGCTGACCCAATATAAGAACTGGTATCCTGAAGAAGGAATAGCATTAATTGTCACGATTGAACCTCCTGCGTAGCTTTGGGTTCCAGTGGGATTCATTGAGGATCCGCCAGCACCTAAGACCCAACTCACTTGGTAGTTCTGTGTTGGTTGAGTGGCTATGAAATTGGCGGTAATTGAGCCTGCACTGTTTACGTGAGCTACTGTGGAGACAGAAGTTGCTGAGTCAAAAGAAATTGTGTCAGTGCTTGTCCAGGATGAAAACTGGTAACCCGATGAAGCTATGGCTGAAACAGGGACGGATGAACCACCAGAGTATGTTTGGGTACCCGTTGGTGTCATCGATGATCCTCCTTGGCCCAAGTTGAATGTTACTTGATAGTTTTGAGATGGCTGCACAGAAACGAAGTTAGAAGTCACTGCTCCTGCCCCATCAATATGGGCAATTGTAGAAGCTGAACTTCCAGAATCAAAAGTGATGCTTCCTGTGCTTGTCCAGGATGAAAACTGGTAGCCCGAACTAGACAGTGTGTACACGGCCACCCCTGTTCCTGATGCATATGAATGGGTTCCTGAAGGAACCATAGAAGCGCCGCCGGAACCTAAATTGAAGGCTACTTGATAAGTGGTGGTAGGTCCACTATTGAAGTTAGGAGACCCTGTAAATTGAGTAAAAGTGCCGTCCGTGGTCACTATTTTTATCGTCAATGATGAATCCGATGTCACGAGGTAAGTTGTAGCGACAGCTGCCGTAGAACCTTGAACTAATGAAATGCTCAAAGATTGAGCGGCCAATTCACCGTTTACGTACCCAGAATCAAGAATTACATCGCCTTGACCAACATTTTGAACATATGCAACTAGATTACTGTCCTGATCTGTCGTTAGACTTTGGATTTGTATCGCATTTCCAGCTTTATTTGTAGTGACACCGATATAGCCTGTTACCCAAGCATAAACAACCAGTCCTGCAATAACAGCAATCGCAATCATCAGCAAAGTTGCAACAACTGGAGATACTGCGCGAATTGAACGTTTAAATTTAGTTATTTTTCTCATTTCTTCTCTTCTCCCTTTACCACTTGTTTAATTTGTTAATTTAGCGTTAAGTCCAAAGCTATTCTTAATAGAAGTCGTATTTAAGAGGGATGGAATAATATTCCATGCTGAATATTCCAAGAATAAGTAACCAAAGGGTTATTTTTGTTTGGCAACCTTTCTAACAGTGCTTCTTTTGTGGATCACTCCATCAAAATGAAATTTCAATTGTTTTGAGCCAGACCCGAAAAGATTTATAAAATAAATGGAAAAATTTGATCACAATTCTTTATTGACAGGATTCGCAATAGTAGTTCTTCTCAACCTTGATGTGTACCAACGGACCCGTTCGTTTTGAAGTCTCATAAGCCTTATTTAATGTTGAATTTAGAAGAGTCAAGACTTGTTTAGAGCAGCCGCTGTCTAAATCAGGATTTCTAAGTAATTCGCTTCTAAGAATATTTTCTGCAACTATTGTTGTTCCGCAAATCTCAGAGTTTTTAATTAACGTAACAGCGATCATTTCTATCATTTCTTCTCTGGCTGCAAGATTTGTCGATGCAGTTTGTGCTTTAGCTGTTGCTGCTGGGTTTGAATTTTGTTGTTTAAGGTTGGTTTGTCCTATGATGAGATTAAATCGTTGTTTCCACTTTTTAAGCCATAAACTGGTCCAAGCGCTTAAAAATGCTCCAGTCTCTTCCTGGTTTTCCTTCTCAGAAAGCTGCATCTTGACTTGACTTTCAACAGCTTTATCTGACATAAAAGCGAGAAAATTTTCATAGTTCTTAAAGTCCTCGTAAGCAATCTTTAGCACTTTTCGATCTGCACCAAGCAAATCCAAGGTTGGTTCAGCTTCCGTCAACTTTGCGGAAAGCATTCTTTCTGTTACAGTCATAGCGTTCAATCTTCTCCGAGCGTTATGAATTTCTCTTCCGCAACGCAATATAACTGGCTTAGGCTAATACCAACAATATTACGATTCGCTATATATAATGAGATTTAAAAACGTCCAAGCAATTGCGTCGAATCAGTCTGCTTTAAGGAAATATCAACCCCATTTTTTCTTCGTTTGCCTTCTCAGCAACAGAAAATCAACCACCACATTCCATTAACGCTTGATTGAGGTCGGTGAATATTAAATGAAGTGAAATGTGCATGTTTTTGCGACTACTTGAGTTCTGCAGGTGATTGGCTTCGTGAAGGACGTGGGCAAATTTTAAAAACAAACCGGGGGCATGCTGCTTGTCTATGAAAGCGTGGAGGGTAGTCGGATACATCTTCGTCTGTCTGGGGACACTCTGCTTTATTTACGGATTTTTCGTTGGGATAACAGAAACAATTAACCCGGCTGCCCTGTTTACGGGTTCGTCGAATCCATCGATTGACTCTTTCTTTTCACTATTCTTATCAGCTATTGCTTCTTGGATGGTACTTTCATGTGTGCTATTCGTTGTCGGCGGCGTAGGATTATTTCTTGGAAGAAACAAAAATACAGTTAAACTCTCAACTAATCAAGAAAGCATTAATGCACGATTTGAAATTCTGGAAAATACAATTGACAGAAATTTTCAAACAATTTCTAATCGCCTTGATGCGATAGAAGAGCAACAGAAAAATTCTAAATTTTCGTCAACTGATAATACATAGATCGCTTGTGTTCAGAGAAGATTGAAGTGTTTCCACGCTTCATATTTTGAGTTCATAACATTCATATTCTTAGCAGGAATCTAAAAACAAGATGATGCTAAATGGTTCATTGTCCTAGTTGCGGCAAAGAAGTTAACAAGCCTTCACGGGTACTGACAAACTATAGCTTCACTATTGAAGCCTACAATTGTAAAAAATGTCACCACCACTTCAAAGTTACAACAAATCAATCAGCGTACCTGTAACCCTTTAGACGCTTAGGTGTAGAATTGTTGTTTAAATTTGTTAAATAGAAAACTCAATCTTAAAGATCATTTCAACCTAAGACTCGAAAAGGACTCTTTTCACTCAATTTTCACCGCCTGAAAGAAGAAATTAGTAAATCAGTCTTACATTGTCCAGAAAAAATTTTTGCTGTTAAATCTGGAATATATCAATTTTGGCAAGTTCTTTCTTAAGCATTGACATAAGATTATTTTATTATCAAATTTAGTGGGATATCAGAGTGAGGACAACAACAGAATTGATTACACGCGTAGAAAGAATGGAGTCTTTAGAAAATGACTTGACTGCTTTCTTAGATAACTACACGTCGACTCCGTTTCTGCTATACCCGTTCCTTAAAAACAAAATGAAAAATATTCCTAATGATTCAAGTCCGTTGATTTTGGTGGTCAAGCATAGTGACGAAATAATAGGTTTGGCACCACTATTGTTAAAACAACGGTTTGGGTTTCGAGAAGTCACTTCACTTCTCAAACCTACAGGTTCTCCAGATATAATATCCAGAGAGGAACACCGAGAGGATGCCCTAAAAAGTGTCCTTTTTGTTCTCTTAAAGAAAATTCGCTGTAAAATGGTAAATTTGACCTTACCCGCCGAATCAAAAAACTTGGAAATACTAAAACAAATTTGTCGTTCAAGCAGAATCTCTTTTCTTGAATCCACTGAACAAACTATGAATCATTGTATTATTCCAGTAAATTGCCCCTGGATTGATTACCAAAAAGCGCTTAGCCGAAAATACAGACATACCATCAAAAAGAAAGAACGCCGTTTGAGTCTTCTAGGTGAATGGAAAATAACATTTACCCTGACTACTGACGACGATCAAACTGCAGACCAAACTCTAGACAAGATACATGAGATAGAGAAAAATAGTTGGAAAGAAGGTTGGCGACTACACTCTGGAAACATCAAAGATCAAGATTTAGAAGCAATTTGGAGTGCCTCACGTATTTTGACAAGAACAAATCCTGAATTCAGGGCAATGATTTGGATGCTAGAATTAAACAATGAACCCGTTGCGTATGCACTAGCGATGTGTCATAAGGGAACCGCGATTTTAGCGAAAACTTCCTATGTTAATGAGTTTGGCAAACTCAGTCCTGGATTTTACATCATGAATGCTGCACTTCAAGATCTTTTTGGCCAAGGAGATATTCAAAAGATTGATTTCTTGACGGATCTCCCTTTTATGGCGAACTGGCATCCGCTAACTTTCTCGCGGGTTAAGTTTAAAATAATTGCAAGAAACTTTTCCTTAGGTTATTACCTTTTCCAGAAGTTGCGAATACGAGATATACATTCGCGGTTTTTCGCTTAGAACTTAATTAAGAAAATTTGTTGTCAAGGTTTTCATATCTGATAGTGGAAAGGCAAGTAAATGTAGGATAAACAAAATTGTATGTTTTTAAAAAATAATAGGTTTTGTGAATAAAACTGGTGAGAAGCGCTTGTACATTCATAAGGTGGTGATGTTTCAACGATTTTGATTAGAACATTTGACAGCTTTTCCTTGTCCAAAAGTGTTATTTTAGGTTAATCAGATAATTCAATTTATTTCCAAGAGAGAAATAGTTGTTGAGATACCAATTTCGCATTTTTGATGTTGCTCCAGGTTTATTTATTACTATTTTATAGTTAAGTTTTGATATTGCATTCCAATAATACTTGTATTCCTCTGCGCCCCTTAAGAAATCATAGACTGCAACGTTGTCTTTTATCAGTTTCTGGATTATTTTGACGAACAACATATTTCCTACACTATATTGTCGATATTCTGGGTCTAAACCAGGTAAGTATGCATAGTATTTAGGGCCATATCTAAAACCATATTCGACCGCTACAGGAACATCAGATAGTTTGAGAGTGTGTAGGCAAAGCCAACCTTTCTTCGAGAAAGCCTCAGCAATGTCTAAGTGAAAATTGCGAACACTATTTTCTAAAAATACCCCAGTTTGACCTACCATTTTCCACTCTTTTTGGTGAAGATCAAACAGACACTGCATTCCTTCTCGATAACTTTCAACTTGAGAGCAATCTTTCAATTCGACGTTAAAACTGGATTCAAGCTTCCGCATACCTCTTCTTACATACTTTCTCTTTTTGTAGCTGAGGCTTTCCATAAAAGTTTCGAATGAATTTGGCAAAACCAAATATGGACAATTTTCCATGGCTTTAATTTTCTCTGAAACTTGCCTAAGTGTAAGTAGGCATTCGGCATCTTGGGGAACGTCTGTTAATTCAATGCAATCCCATTTCTCCGGAACCCCGTTCAAATATTCGAGAAAAGATTGAAAGCATTTTTCTTTGTTAGTCGATATTAAAAAATTATGGTAATCAGCCTGAGGGGTTCCTATAGCTTCTATCTTTCCTTGTCTTGCACCGAAAACAGATTTAACCGAATACATAAGTGGTGCTATGCCAACGACCTTGTCTTCTTCCTGTGCCACTAGTACAAGGAGTTTTTTATCATCTCCGAAGTGCTTCCACCAAATCGAATTCCATTCCCAAGTTGAAAAAATATTATGAGGGGACTTTTCTAGTAAAGACGTCCATTCTGTCTTAAGATCCAGTAAATCTGAATAATTGTTAATCTCAAGTACTCTCATAGGAAATGGGTTGTCAGATCTCTTAATAAGCAATATTTCTGTATTCGTAATATTCTCAATATTTGAAAAAACTTTCAGCTTGCTTTTTTTATGTAATTGTTCTTGAATAGTTTGAATTTCCCCGATTTTTCACGTGGAATATCATCGACAATTAACACATTAACTTGCATTTCTGAACCAAGATTTTGTCTATAAGTCTGCTCAATTTCTAATACTGTATTGTCTTCGAAGCCCTTACCCTTAACCACTTTCACTGTTAACTTGTTCAAAGCTTCTTGAATTACTTGATACTGTCTGAGCTCAATGGGTCGAAGACTTAGAAAATCGTTTACTTCGAGTGCTGAGATGGAGCGGCCATTTGGGAGATTAATGACATCAATAGCTCTGCCAGCTGTCAATCTCATTAAAGGATAATGAAGATCGCAACTACATTCGTCAGTCAAGACTACGCCGGAATCTTCAAGGTTATACCTTATGGATGGCTGAACGAAATTGACTAAATTAGTTACGGTAATTTCCCCCTCTTCTCCAGCAACAAGCGTTTCGTCTTCTTTGGTAGATTGAACCAACACGTCTTGGTGGAGGTGATAATTATGCTCAATGCACTCCCTGCTTATTTTCCCGACCTCTGTTGCTCCATATTGGTCAATTACTTTTGCGTTGAAAGTTTCTTCTATGAAGCCACGTGAACTATTGTCCAACCGTTCCCCAACTGTAAAAATTAATGCCAGCTCTACGCATTTTATATCCTTTTCCTTGGCTTCTTTGGAAATGGCTAATGCACTTGACGGGTTTGTAAGAAGAATCTTGGCTTTTGTGTCTTTTATGATTTTAAGTTGTTCGCTTGGAGGCTTTAATGGAGAAACTTCTTTTGTCCTGAGCAACCCAAATCTTTGAAGGACGTTTGGAGGAAGCGGAACAATTCCACCCATTAAGACGCGGTTATCGCTAAATTTTGCTCCGTGGCCGTTGTGAAAGAGGTATTCGTCAAAACACCTTTTGAGGAATCCTTTTCCGTCACGGTAACATGTTAAGGGAATTCCGGACGATCCTGAAGTAAATCGTTTCTCACAATCGGTTAAAACAAAGTTGTCTGCCGTAATATCATTGATTGGCAATCCCCTGATGTCGGTTTTTTTTGTTATTGGCACTTTTTTCAGGTCTTCAGAAGTTTTTATGTCATCAGGAGAAAGGTTTGATTTTTTGAATAGTGTATGATAGTATGGAACATGATTGTAGCTGTGCTTAATTATTGCGCGTAGTTTCTTGTTTTGAAGATCTTTGATCTGGTGAGCATTAAGATGCTGGGTGTGTTTCCAGTTTAGAATTATAAATGGCACATTACCTACTACACTACTTGCCCTTAACATTTCTGAAGGTTTCACAGTTTACCAGGCGCTCTTAATATTCGACCTATCGTTTACTTTTGTTATTTAAGTTTTGGCAGTCAAATATGTTACAACCAAAAATAATTAGATGATGCCGCCGATAATTCATGTTTCAACTTTATCTGCAACAAATTAGAGGGTAGATTGTAAAAAGCTTTTTAGCGTGGTTCTTAATCCCGGGCAGCAAATAATTTTATTATCGACGAACTGAAAAATTTTAGAACCTATTTTCCATCTTGCTGTTCAAAATAGTTTCCTATCCCTTATCAAGCTTAGTTAATTTCAAGCCAGCAATGAAAATTAATATATCAAAGTAAAAATTAGAGTGTAATGATGACTTGTAAAATACTTTGTTCAAAAAATATTGCTGCGTCTCTTGCAAAGAAAGTTAGTTCAGATTGCAAAATTAAGGCATTTTCCGATTATAATGAACAGTCAATTCTTGCTCAGGTTTCAGATGCCGATGTTCTTGTTAGTTGGCTTGCGACAAGAAAAATTATTGAAAACGGAAAAGCGCTTAGATTAATTCAGTGCTGGGGAGTGGGCATAGACGAAATTGATGTGCCATTTGCGTATCAACGGGGAATAAAGATTTCAAACTTAGCTAGTTATAATTCATCAACTGTTGCTGAATATACGTTATGCATGATTTTGCTTCTTGCTAGAAAATTATATGCTAATAACATCAAAACCAGGCAAAACCCAAAAAAATTACTCAGCAGGGTGAATGACCACATTTTGGGTGGAGAAAATTTTAAGAATGAATTTTTTCAGGGCAAAGAGTTGACTGGAAAAGTCTTATCGATTGTAGGGTATGGCTCGATAGGACAACAGATAGCTATTCGAGCAAGAGCTTTCGGAATGAAGGTTTTAGCAATTAAACGCACGACTCCAACTACCCAAGATCTAAACGTTGAATTTATTGGAACCCAAAAAGACCTTCCGGACATATTGCAAAAAAGTGACTTTGTAAGCATCAATCTTCCGCTTACCAAAGAAACCCGAGGTTTTTTTGGAGAAAAAGAACTTGAAGCAATGAAGCCAACGGCTTACCTAATTAATTCGTCCAGAGGAGGAATTGTAGACGATCAAGCTCTATTGTCAGCATTAAAAAGAGGTTCAATCTCAGGAGCAGCAATAGATGTTCTTGACGAATCACAAAACAAGTCATTTGCTTCATTGAATAATGTCATTTTGACCCCTCACATATCAGGGGTATCAGAAGAATCAATGGCTAGAGGCATCGAAGTTACCGCTGAAAATATTAAACGCTTGATTAGTGGGCAGTCACTTCTCAACATTGTTTCACCCCAGAGAATGTATTAGTCATTTTTACGGTAAATGTAATAGGGATTACTGAACTCGCAGACTTACTTTGGCTCATATTACACTCCAACAATTACAGGAACTTGTGATCCTACAATAACTGGAGTTGGTAATGGGCCAATTGTCTCTCTTCCCTTCTTCGCAATTCAAACGATAACGATAGGATTTAGAGACACAGCGTCAATAGCCCTTTTTTCAACTGTGCACATGTTAGTTGGAATCCGAAAATTTACGTTAATACAATTCTTGGCTTGCGGTTTTTTGGGCTGACGAGGCGATGTTTGTTGTTTGTTTATCCAACTTCTCTTCGGGTGGTTTTACATTTTAGGCATCTAAAGAACGTAATTGTTGAATGGATGTTTTCATCAGCAGTTTCAATATTCCAAACTTCACTTCCCTTGTTACCACAAGATGGACAAACCACGTTAACCGTCGGCAACGACCTTAACGATAATTCTTCATCTTTACCTATCACAGCGATTTCTGCCCCATTCCTATTTTGTAGTCTTATTTTTTGTTTTAGCTGTTCCTTTTTCAGCGGTTCTTGGTGTTTGCATTTTGGACATTTAAGGTAAGGAGAATTCTTGTTTACTAATTTGAGCAATCCCCCACATTGCGGACAGAAGTTAATTTTAGTCACCTTTAAGAGGTTCTTTTTATTGGGAACGATTTTTATGTGTTTCGACTTTTACGTTACAAATATTTTAATTAGTGTCTCATTTGGAGCAATTTAGTTTTGGTCCATTTAGCTCTTCGAAGCCAAGCATATCAAGAAAATCGACGACTACTTCAACAACCAATATCATGCTACGCCCAGAAAACTTCCTACAACTGATTGAAAAACAGAATTAGCTAATGAAGAAGAAAAAAATTAGGAAAAGAACAATTCAAATTAGGTACAAATAATTTCCTTCTAAGCTAAGTATGCTACATCTCATTCGTGTCCTTTTGATTCATGGTGAGCCGCATCCATATGTCTCTCCATTTCAGGAGATGTCTTGAAGGTTTTTCCGCAAACTGGACAGGGAATCTGATTGGGCTCTACGCCCATTGACGGTATATCTTGAGATCACCTAGCTGACATTTGCATCGGGTTTCCTTCAACAGTCGACTTAGCCTCAACAATCGACATTGGCTTCGTTGTGCTTTCTTCCATGTGAATCCTTTTTGTGTGAAAAGTCAAAGCATCCATTGTTTCGAAACCCATTCCGCAAACGGAGCACGTTAGCGCTATATTTGGCGTAAGAACTTTGTCCAAAGCATGAATCATTCCGTTGTCTGTCTCTATATCAGCATCAGTCATGTTTGCGTCGTTGATTTTCGGTTTATTATGGAGGCGCCATTTGTGTGAGCAGATTTTGATTTCTTGGCCTTGGATTGTTTTGGCAGCATCCATTTGACTGATTTGGTCGGTTGTCAGCTTTCCTGCAACAACATGATACATTACAATGGCACTTAACTTTGGTACGTTTTTTAGAAGGTCAAGTGTGTCTTTAGGCATTTTAGAAAAAGCTTCATCATCCGGAGCAAAAACCGTAAAGTTGCCTGCGCCTCTAAGAAGGTCTGCTAGTTCGGTTGCTTGGACTGCTGAGACGAGCATCTTGAAAGAGCCCGCCTCAATAAGTGTATTAATTGTATCTCTCATTCGACCTTTACATCTACAATCTATTGACTTGACTATGGCAAGTGAAGGAACAAGGTCATGCTACATATAGCATTGTGACTGCATTTAATCACTAACGAAAACGTTAGCTGCTATTTTTTCATACAATTAATTGGAATATAACCAAAACAATATTGTTGATTATTAGCTGACGTTTAAGTAACAGCAAAATCTCTTTGATATTTTGTTTAAGGAAGAAAAAATCGATCTTCTCTAAATGTATTTTTTTGTTTCAACTTAAGTGAATTATGTATCCGCGAGACAACAGTTAACTGGTAGAAGAAGAAGCGCAAATTTTTCAACTTTCTTCTTCTCTTATGCGGTAGTTTTATCGACCTTTTTGCAAAGTTGCCTTTGTTTGGCGTTTCGGAACAGACTTCTTCAAATATGTCGGTATCGCCCTAAAATTTACCACTTTCTTTGACCACTTCGTATACTTCCCCAGCACCCAAACGCCCTAGAACAGCATCATCAGAGTTGTATGCTCCTTTTTCTTAGCCAGTAAGAGGCTGAGTTTTGTTTTTGTCTTCAAAAGAACAACAATGAGTTTTTTGTGCAAAAAAGGCTTATTTTGGGTTGCTTTTTTTGTGCAAAGCTTAATTTGTTTACAGGATGCGTCTTATTTTGTCGATATGCGTCAAAAAGCGTCCGGATTAGGAGGATGGGCGGTTTATTGCCATTAACTGAAAGAGTTAGCTTTAAAAGTAAGCTTCAGAAGGGAAACCGCTTACAGGTACCCAAGTTGATTCGCTGGCGGTTCAAGCTTAAAACATCCGAGATTCTAAAAGTCAGAGTTAGCGTTTTGGCTCTATGGAGTAGCCAAGAGAGCTTTGTCGCCAGAATCAACAGAGATGGACGCATAATGGTTCCCAAACTAATCTTGGCTATCATAAAACATGACAAACCAAATCTTGAAGGTTACGTTTCCGAAGTCACAATTGAACCATTATAATAAAGTAGAAATGACGCTATTTACAAGTTAGCTTTGATTTTTGAGGTGTTTGTTTGAGCGTTTACCATGTTTGAAGTTTCAGGTTTATGATTCTGTTGAAGTGTAGTGTTGCGTGTGAGGAGCGTTAAGCTATTTTCGATGGCAATTGCAGTAATCATCTTCCTGTAGCCGATTGGTTGACCTATCTCAGCTAGATTTGCCGATATTTCCGCGGCCTTTCTTGCAGAAACAGACTTTAAAGGGGGGTTACCTCTAGTTTATCGATTAATTTGTCGGTTTCTTTAGTGTTTTCTTTTTTGTTTTGGGATTTGTTTGAACCATAAAAGATTTCAAATTATTAACATCGGTAATTACTGCCTTAGTTTCTTGCAATATCTTGACAGCTGGGTTAATGTATCTTATTTTCCTTAAGGGATTGCAATAAACATGTCAATGTTAAGGACTTCAACAGAGAATCTCTCCTGAGTTGCGCGCTATCCTTCAGATAGTTCGCCCAAGATAAACTGTTTTTCTTTGTCAGTCATTTTACATGTGCCAAATGAATCGGGGAGTTTGCCCGTTTTGGTGATTCGAAGCATGGTTTGGGTGAAGCTTTCGCTGTTTCTCTTTTCACGGATTAATGCTTTGTATGCTTCTTCTGTGATGGAGATTGATTTAGTTGCCATATCTATGATGTGCATGTGTACAGAGATAAACTATTTAAGAAAAATACAAAACAAACCACCAAACCAGTCACCACACATTTCACCTACCTCGCAAAGGCACAATTTTCCAACATACTAATGTCCGCAAAAACCTCCAATACGACTACCCATCTGCAGATTCAACATAGAACCCCCAATAGAACCCCAAATAGACCACACAAACCTACCTCTCTATAGGCGAAGTGCAAACATTGGATATTAGGATCCAAATATACACCACTAAAGGCAGCAACAACTGAGCCTGACAACACCGCACATGAAATAACCGAAGACATAGAAACATGGAGAAAAACATCAGCACTAACCTAAATGAACTACAATAACAAATCAACAAAACCGCATAAAACTAATCGAGAGATACAGTGCGCACAATTGTTTTTTAAAAAAAAAGAAAAAGGGTTAGAGTTTAGCCTGACACGCTTTTGGTAGTAATTATGTTTGCGCTTGAATCGTAAGTCCAGCCACTTTTGACGACGTTAGTAATAGTCAATGTATATGTATTATATCCAGAGTTTACAGTATTAGACTCTAGCGTAACGTGACCATTTGAATCGGTAGTTCCGCTAACAGTTGTGGCTCCAGTTCCGGTCCAGGTACCGTAAACTGTAGCGCCATAAACAGGGTTTCCACTTGAGTCAACTATCGTCACTATTCCTCTGCCTCTTTCATGATTGTTGTATGGACTATACACCGACATAGTTATTGAAGACACATGCATAGTTGGGGTGTCTTGTGCAAATGTTGCAATTAAAGTACCATCAGCAGAAAGAGCAGCAAACTGATAGGATTGACCAGCAGGAGTAGTCACAGTCACTGGATTACCATTAGCAGTTATAGACGCAATGTGATAACTAGAATCGGGCGTAATCGTGAAGCTTGGAGTAGAGCCAGCGGCATAACTAGTTGTTCCAGCAGGAGTAATTGCGCCATTAGCATTTTGAGTAACAACAATATTATAATAGACTGTATCTGCTTCAAAGTTTGCAGTTATTGAACCCGCACCACTAACCGTCGCAGTAGTGGAAGCAGCGCTAGCATCAGCAAAAGTGATAGACCCAGTGCTAGTCCAAGAAGTAAAGTGATAACCTGTACTTGGAGTCGCAGAAATCGCGGTATCGCCACCAACATTATGGGGGCCATCAGCAGGATTCATTGATAAACCACCCGAACCCAACATAAAATCAACTGCATACGTAACAACTGGAGTTGTCGGATTGGCTGAGCCGCTTGAGCCTGTGCCTGTTGTTGTCATGAATGTTCCGTCGGTTGTTGTTACTTTGATTGTGACTTTGGTGCCTGCAGTGTAGGGATGGTCTGTTAATAATTCTACAGTTTGCCCTATTGTTATTGGGATTTTTACCTGGGCAGGTGTAGTTATAGATACTAAGTTGCTGTCGACGTAAACGCTTTGGTCTTGGTTAAGTTCTACATCACCTTGGCCTACGTTTTGTACGTAGATAACCAAGTTACCAGTAGTTGGGTCGGAAGCAAAACTTTGTATTTGTATTGCTTTTCCAGCGGTAGATGTGGTGCCGCCTATGTAGCCTGTTACCCAAGCGTAGACTACTAGTGAGGCGACGACTGCGATAGCTATCATGAGTAGCGTTGCGATGACTGGAGATATTGCTTTGATTGATCGTTTGAATTTAATAGTATTCCTTACATTTCTAATTCTTGTCATTGTTTTTTTCCTTCCTAATTTTAAAATATGAACTATTCGTTCGTTAAGCGCTAAGTAGTTTGAGGAGGTATATAAAAAACCGTGGAATAATCTTCTATTAGAATCTTAAAGAACTGGTTTATCCGCTTAGCGCAAGTTATAGAGCAAGTGATAATTAAGAATTCATGTAATAATATTCTGTACTTAAAATCAAATAAAAACATAAATAAAAATCCATAAAAAAGAATTTTTCACATAGGACTTTTCTTTAAAAAAAATAGAAAGGTTAGAAAAAGATAGAGTGAGTAATTATGGTGTATTGTTGATTTCTACCCAGACTCGAGTGAATCGGGCATAAATCCAATCATGCCACCAACCCCATCCAGCATCATGAGACCTCAAACCCACTCCAATCTGCAAAGCGTTAATGTCGTTCCATGTCCAAGCTCGCCGCCAGGTTCACCGTGGGATTTATTGGTTAAGAATCGGAGCATCCTAATAAGTGCAAGTTCAACATTGTTAGAAACTTAAATTATTATAATTGTCTGCGTTGCTGTAACATAATCCATTTTTCTTATTTTCCAAGTGACTGTTTGCCTGAGATCATTCATTGAACTTGATTCAATGCGCAGTACAATATCATAGGCACCGTAAACTGGTTTGGCTTCTTCTATGTTCGCCATTTTTCTTAATTCCCTCAAAACATCAGCTTCAGAACCTATCTTCGTATTCAATAACACTAAAGCAGTAGGCATTCAAATAATCCCCCTTTATTTAGATAAAAAGAGAAGAAGAGAAGGAACTAGTAGTCAAGGATTTTTCTGACTACGTCGTTTTCAACTTCATGCGCTAAGGGGATACCTGTCACTTGTTGGGCAATGCTGCTTAAGCTCATTAGGTCGCCTCGGTTTAGCAAGTTTAGGTTCCATTTTCGATTGCCTGCCATCAACTGTTTTAATCCAACCCCGATTCTGTCAGTTAAGTATGTATAAACGCCAATGCTTTCTAAAGGAATTTCACTGAAGCGTGGACCATATTTTGTTTTGAGTTCTGGTGTTGCGATAAAGAACTTGTCTGGTGTTGCACCAAATTTGGCGGCAAATTGATTAGGTAACTTGCCTTCAGCTGCGAGTTGTTTGAAGTAGCTTGACTTCATAGCGGCTGTAATCGGCGAGCGCCCCATTAAAACCGCTTTGACAAGTGGTCCTTCGCCGAAGTTGCTCAGTGCGATGGTCTTGAATATGCTAGTTTCCTCTATGAAACCACCTGCCATAATCAAGTCTGGAACATGTTTTCCTTTACTTTTAAGCACTTGTGCGCATTGTAGCACCAGTGTTTGTAGATACAGTGTTGGAATACTCATTTCGTCCATCATCGGAACTGGACTCATGCCTGTTCCCCCGCCCGCACCGTCTAAGCTTAAAGCATCAATTTTGGCTTCAGAAGCAAATTTCATTGTATAAGCAACAGCTGAGGGTCTATACGCCCCTGTCTTTAGGAATACTTTTTTAGCGCCCTGTTCGCGTAGCCACTCAATGTCTTCTATGAAGGGTTTCTCTTTTGGTATACCAACTCTGCTGTGACGTTCAAAAGTGTTAAATACTCCTTCATGGAACGCCTGCTGTACCACTGGATCCTCTGGATCGGGGATTACAATATAGCCACGTTTCTTTAGCAGAATAGCTTTCTGCAGATCTTTAAGGCGCACTTCGCCGCCTATAGCTTTGGCACCTTGACCCCATTTACGCTCTATAATGTTTACTTCCAATTTTGATAAAGCATATGAATCTATACCTAATCTTTGGTCTTCAACGTTTGTCTGTACTATGACATCTCCGTATTCTTTGTCCCAGAATTTTCTAAAAGAATCAACCCTTCTTTTCAACTCGGGCGAATGGGTAATTTTTCCATTTGTAAAGGTAGCTGCCACATCCATGCCCGCAATGTTTTCACCTATTGTCACCGATACACCCGCGAGTGCTGCTCCAATTGCCAGTCCATCCCAATTTTCACGCGCAACTTCTGTTGAGCCGAAAGCGCCTGTCAGTATTGGAAGCTTGAGTGGCATTCCACCTACAATTGTTTCTGTGTTTGCATTTGGAAATATTGCATCTTCTGAAGTTTCTGGTATGCCTTGTGCGTCAAAAAGTCCTGCTTGTATATTGAAATGTGACCAATCTAAACCGAAATCCTTCAGGGCTCCTGCAGTACTTGTTCCGAACTGTGCTGGTTCTGGGTAGAGTGCTTCTCTTCCTCTGAACGCTGATAGGCTGATTTCGCAGACCACTGGACAGTCTCGAATGCAGATAGGACACATGCCGCTGATTGTGCTTGTGTCTTTGAGGCGCGTGTTTGTTCCCACCGTTGATTTTCCATTAAGGTACGAACCGTTTTTATGTATACGTTCACTCATTTTGTTTTATCTCCACTCTTTTCTCCATCTTTTTCTGACGACTACGTAGTTAATTGTAGTACTAAGTATGATTATTTAACCCTTATCAATCCTCAGTATTACCTAGTCGTATAAACATTTAAGTGCGTTCTGATTAAATATTGTAGTTTGACGGTTAATGACAAAAAAGAAAATCGCAATCAGTATAGACCAAGAACTCTATGATTGGCTCAAGGGTGAAGTGGACTCTGAGGAGAGAACGTTCGCTTCAATGAGCCATGCCATTGAATATTGTATTGCTTATTTGAAGAAAGACTATGATTTTGAACTCATGAAAAAGGTAAAAAAGTCACAATAATGCATTGTGTATGCTTAGTTAAGACGTGAGGACGAGCACAGTGTGTTGGCTTCCTATTTACAGACAAGATGCTTTCACTACACTCTATTTCAGAACATCATAGCGACAAATTCAATATGATATAGTAGGAATCGAGGATATTTTCTTAAAAACAAACAATTTCACTTATATTTTATAACTAGTTTACCCAATTAGGGTTAGTTAGAATAAAAATGTCATACAAGAATCATGGAACAATATTCTAGTTCTTAAACCCAAATAAAAACTGATAAGGTTTGAGTAAAAAAATAATTTCTATCATCTAACTCTGAAAAAAATAAAATTGGCATAGAAAAAAGGAGCAGAGGGTAGTTAACTAATTTGTATAGTTGATTTCTACCCAGACTTGAGTGCATCGGGCATAAGTCCAATCATGCCACCAACCCCATCCAGCATCATGAGACCTCAAACCCACTCCAATCTGCAAAGCGTTAATGTCGTTCCATGTCCAAGCTCCGCCGCCAAGCTCAGTGGGCTTTGTTGTGTACGAATCGGAGTATTCTGTCCACGTGCTCGTTAGGTCATGGCTTTGCCCAGTTTTCATTGTTCCGCCATTTAGTCTAATTATGCTGTATGCGTCAAGGTGGCTGTCGGTGCTTGAGCCTGATTTTTGGACTATTATGTGCACTGTTACGCAGTTTATATTCCCTGATAGGGTTTGGTCTGGGATGTTGTAGCTGTCTTGTTGCCAGTTATCGCTGGAGGTGCCGCGGACATAGTAGTTGGTGTTGTCGGGAACTTCGTTGACGCAGGAATAGTTTGGAGAAGTGCCTTGACTGTCTAGGTGGGTTGAGCTTCCTGCTGCGTTTGGACGAAGCGTAATCGTTTGGGGTGTGCTATCTACTTCGTTTACATGTACATTCACGGTTTGTTCAGCATACATTGTAGGAGAGCCGTTGTCGGTAACTCTTACGGTAAATGAGTAGTCGCCTGGTCCTTGAGCTGCGGTGGGGATCCATGTGAATACGCCTGAGTTGGGGTCGACGCTGGCGCCTGAAGGGGCATTGATTAGGCTGTAGGTTAAGGTATTGGCTGGTAGGTCGGAGTCAGTTGCAGTGGCTGTGAAGGATAACTCGCTTAATTCGTCGACGGTTTGGTCGCTGATGGCTGAAAGTATGGGAGATGTGTTGTCTGCGGAGTTGGTGGGGTTCGGATTTTCTGAACCAGTAGTTACAGTTTCGGTTTTTGTCATAAAGGTGCCGTCGGTTGTTGTTACCTTGATGTTTAATTTGGCAGAGTCAGCGTACGAGCTGTCTACAAGAATGTTGGCTGTCTCGCCTATGGGCAGGACGTTGGTGGAGTAATTCGGGTCAGGTGTAAAATTTTTCTGTTCACCGTTCACATATACTGCGCCAAGAGTCACATCTGATTGCCCTACATTCTGCACATAAACATGCAAACCATCACTGGCTAATGCCACACTTGGGATATCGATGGCTTTTCCTGTTTTGCTGGTTTGAAAACCCATGTAGCCATTTACCCAAGCATAGACTACAAGGGAGGCAACAACCACAATGGTTATCATTAAAAGGGTTGCTATTACGGGCGATATCGCTTTAAAAGATCGCGGGAAATTATTTATTCTGGTTTTTTTAAAGGTAGGTTTTTTAAAATTAATTGTCTCCATCCCTCATTTTATTGTTTATTTTTTCTGGGCGCTAACTAGCTTGTAATGTTATTTAAAAAGCCATGGAGTAATGTTCTATCGTAAACATGCAACCGGTAGCTCTGTGGCTACCTGAATAGCTTCAAAACCCCGCAGACCCAACAGGTATTTTATTTCAAGAGCTTCAAGCCACATTAAAGTCTACACAGAATCTGCTGCGCTAAAGCCAAACGAATGCAGATCGGTTTGGTGTACTTAACCAGAAGATTGGGCGCTGTTTGCGCTTTGTGTTGTTGGACGTGGTTTTCGATTGCTTCATTCATCTTTTTTAAGGCGGGAACTACGAGGATTTCTTCGCCGCATTCGGGGCATTTTATGTAGCCTTTTTTGAGGTAGATTTGATTTGAGCCAACTACCTTCACGTACATTTGTCGAAGTTTTTCGTTATCTTCTGTAGGGACTGTTTTGGTGGTGATTGCCTTCTCCATTTTTGATACCCAACCTAAGTCTGATTTCTTGACTCTGATTAAACTTCGAGTCAGGCGCTAACCTTTATAAAAATTTATAACATGTAGAAATAGTCACAAAAAAATTTTTCAAATAAAGTTAAATTATTTTGGTTTACCCAAGGAACCTTCCAAAATATTCCTCTCAGACATACCCATATGAATAGATAACCATGTTCTCAGAATCGCTGAAATGCTTGGAAGAGCACCTGTATAAGTGACTAATTGGTTTCCCTTAAGCGCATCAGCCTGGAACGTCTTCTCCACCTCATTAAAGCTAAAAGATAACGTTTGGGCATGCATCGCCAAGGCCTGAAAATCCACCCACTGTTTACAGTTCAAAACCACTGAGGCTCCGAGCTGAACTGTCGGCTGTGAAACGGTGGGTAACACCTGAAATGGCGGCTCCATTTTCTTTACCGCTGTTTGCAGGGCTTCTTTTGATGCACTTGAGAAGTAGCGAGCCAAGTTTGTTACCTGTTTCTGCAGGAGGTTGATTTTTTCCTCAACCTTTTCCACTTTGCCTTCTAATGCGTCTGAATTCCCCATCTGTTCAGTAACGGTTGCCAATTCATGAATCGACCTGTCCAGAATCTGCTCATGCTCCTTCAAAACGTTGATTATAAAATCTAAAGCTTCAAAGTATTTGTCTTTCGAACCGGGAGTCTCCGCCATCTAAGTCATTTCCAAGCAACCTACGTTAGTTTGGTTTTTAAGGCGTATTTCAAATGTTGGAATATTCCATTCTATGAATTTCCGATAAATTCAAATTCACTACGCCTCAATAAGATGTCAAGCGAGAGGTTACATCTATGGATCTATCAAGCGTTCGCATAAGGGAACATTATGGACTAGTATCAAACGATACTCATACAGGGCAATTCAGTTTTCTAGTTAGTCCCCCAAAGAACCGGGGGAGCGTTGAAAAACACGACTATGTTCTTATCGACCACCCCCTCTTTGGCGAAGCATGCCCAGTTTTAGCGGTTATCACAGAAATAACCAGTTACGAAGAAGTTGCCGGTTCAACCATGGGCGACAAAATGGGTAAAATGTTAGCAACAGCAGAAATCGAGGGATACATAGATTTGAGAAATGACAACAAACCGTTGTGCGAAGTTTTAGTCCCACCTAAGCCTGGCTGCCGCGTTTATGTACCCTTTAAAACATTTCTCGAGGATATTTTAAACAGACACATTAAAGGAGAAACCTTCAAAACCCCAATTGAAATTGGAGGATTTAAGAATTCTTCAGCCGAAGACCAAGAAAACAAAGGAATAATAAAATGTTTCTTAGATGCACAAGACTTAATTTCTAAACACTCAATAATTACAGGCAATTCCGGAGCGGGCAAAACACACATTGCCAAGTTATTGGTACAAGAAATCCTTGGAAAAACGTCCACACAAATAATCATCTTTGACCCATACAACGAATATTCAGACATCTCAAACCCTTCTGCAAAAAAAATAGAAATCAACCTCAAAACTCAGCGAGATACTCTGGATAAAGAAGTAAAGAAGGGTCAATTAACTGTTTTAAACGCTCACGGATTAACAACTGAAGAAAAACGATCCTTTTACCTCGAATCTCTGCAGCTTTTGCTTAAACTGAGATCAGAAGAACAAATCAAGCCGCTATTCTTAATTATCGAAGAAGCTGAAAATCTAAAAAGAGAAATACTAAACCAACTGGTCGCTGAGGGAAGAAAAACAGGCATTTCAGTCTGCCTCTTAACAGTCAATCCAGCTGAGCTTGGAGGAAAAATACTATCTCAAACGGGTTACCAAATAATTGGAAAAACAACCAATAAAGAAGACATTGAATACCTCACAAACATGGCAGGACCAGCGAATACTCTTCCAACTCTAGCACCTGGCGAATGGATCATTAACGGAATAAACGCAAGTAGACCAATGAAGATCCAAGTAAAAGGATAGGATAATCAACTAACCACCACATTAGATACATTACATTGAACAATATTCCAAAAGACACTTATCTCAATTAAATAAAATTAACAAAAAAGAGAAATTCTTAAGCCGCAACCACCCAAAGTAAAAGGAAAAGTTGCAATACCTCTATGCATACTCTGCGTTGCAACTTTAGAGCATTAAATTTTTCAATAATAACTTATTATTCTGAAATGAACAGCAAAAACAACCAGATCCAAACCTTGAATGACCAAATAGTTAACCTTCAAACCCAGATAGCAAATAACACACTACCAGGGCCCAAACAATTAGTACAGAAATATAATCATAAAATAAAATGGGTAACGTAATTGGTTGGACTAACCAACCGCTGTCACGAGAAAATTGCCTTAAAAAAATAGGACCTAAAATCAAGCATTATAGACTAATAAGAATGATTCACCTTAGATAATCATTAACAAGGAGAACTTTTATGCCGATTACGATTGGTTATCTATTCAGACAAATTGTCAAACAATTGAAGACTCAAGACACCAATCCAAACAGCTACCTAAATAATCCAAAAAGTGACTTATATAACCCAAACTATGACCTCAACAATCCATGCAGCGACATCAACAACCAAAATAGCGGAATCAACAATTCATCGAATAACAAATACAACAAGGAACTGCGAAGGACCGCTTTGAGAGAAATCATTCATATGTATCTGTCAGATTATCTGTCTGATGAACAAACAGAGAAGCTTGTTACAGAATATATCCCGTGACGTCATTATGCTTTTTGAAGTTTGCCAAAACCATCAAATGGGTATTTGGGTAGGTTCAATCCGCACTAATCGGAATACCTGCTTAACTTGGAGAATGATAACGCTAATAAAAAAACTTAAAAAATTAAAGCGACAGCTCTTTTGCTCGTTGCTCTATTTCTTCCATTGTTCTCGATTGTTCCCCACAATTCTTTAAGCTATCATTTAGCATTTTTCTATCTACGTTGTAGAGGGTTCTAATTATTTCGTCTTGAAGCGGCAACCACTTATCAAATTTGACTCCGAATTTCTCTTCAATATAGCGTCTTTCTTTGGGAAAGATCTCTTCATGACCTTCTGGTGTGTTCAATCGATAAATTTCGTGGAATACAAGTTCGTAGAATGCTTTTTTGTCTTGGCATCTTGTTAGGTGAATAACCTGGTTTGACCAGTTGTCACCCCAAGCGTATCCTCCAGCAGGATACTTGAATTCGTTTTTCCACTCAGGAGTTAAGGGTTCAAAAACCTCGAATGTAACAGGTTTATGTTTAAAATACCTCTTTCTGATATGTTCTGTTACTTCAACAATAATCTCATTTTCTTCCTTATTTGGTTTCAAGATCGTTCAATCGTCCTCTATCTATTTATTTTAATTACATTAATCATTTTTGAGAAAGACACTTTCTTCTACCAAAAACTCACTTATCAAGTATCCCCTAAGACAATTTATCCCTTTCTTCTTCAGAAGGGCAAACGATGTCAACAAAGTCAATTCATGGTTGAATCTCTATTTTTTGCAAAAAGCTACAATAAGGAATGCGCGATGTAATGTTTCTTGAAGATCATGCAAAGAAAAGTCTTAGTTGTTGCTTTGGTTGTTCTTTTAGTTTTCTCTCCGTTTTTGGTCTTAAATGTTTCAGCTAGCACAAACCAGATCTTCTGGGGAGCATGGGTTGGGGATTCGCATATCGGTAACTACAGTTTGCTTACTACTTTTGAAAGCCAAGTTGGAAAAAGTGTTTCAATTTGGAACTGGATTCAACTCTGGAATAGACCGCAGGACAGTGATAACGTTCCAACATTTGATACCGCTTTAATGAACAGATGCAGACAGCATGGAGCTATCCCAATGGTTAGCTGGGCACCAGAAGCAAGTGATGGCGACCCGAACTTTGTTAATTTACAAAGTATTCTAGACGGAAAAGAAGATGCTTATTTGACAGCTTGGGGTCAAGCATCAGCTGCATGGGGACACCCATATTTTGTACGTTTAATGTGGGAATTCACTGGTCCGTGGACTGATAACAATGCCCAAAATCCAGGATATGGTTATTATCCTTGGGGGAATGGTAACACTCCAGCATTATTTGTTCAAGCATGGCAATACATAGTTGACAAAGTTAGGGCAGCAGGCGGAACAAACATAAGTTGGATTTGGTGTCCAGCAGATGTCGACGATTCAGTAAGCACATTGCAATCTTTGTATCCAGGAGACAATTATGTAGATTGGGTCGGAACAGATATCTATTGTTCTACAGGACAATCTTTTTCTTCAGCATGCCAACCTGAACTAAACAACATACGAACTGTTGCCCCAAACAAACCTGTTATGTTGCCAGAACTTGGCTACTCAGGAAGCAACACTCCAGCATGGTGGAGCAACTTCTTCAAAGAGTTACCAACAGAATTTTCATACATCAAAGCATTTGCCATATGGGAAATGCCAAGTGCAAGCTGGACAGTTGTTGATTCAAATACTTTGAGCACCTTCAGACACGGAATATCCACAAGTTACTACAGTTCAAATATCTATAGTTCTTTGAGTTTACCACCCATCAACTTGATACAAGAATCGCCAAATCCTACACCCACCCCAACCTCAACTACAGTACAAAATCCGTCAAGCCCATACAATGCTTCAATCATTGCAACGATTGCAGTGATAGCAACTATTGCAGTTACAGCCGCAATAAAAGTCAAAAAACCCCTAATAAGAAATGAAGGGAAAGGAGAAAAACGAAAAAGAGTTGATTAAATCTCTTCTTAGGAACGCACTTCATGAGTTCAAGTTAACAGTCTTGGAGACTATGTTATAAGTTGGCCTTTAAAAAATAAATTGAAAACATCTTAACCGAAACCATACTGTATTAGTGTTAAACAAATCTACAAAATAAGTAAAAACACAGAACATTTATATAAAATTGGAATTAAAGAAAAAGTATGGTTTCAGACGAAAGCGATGATTGTGAGCAGGTTTTTAGCAAATTACCTGATCATGGTTGTTCAGAAAAGGTTACTGAGGCAATTAGGCGGTGGTATCATCCCGAACTCAAAGGGGAAGAGGTTGCTAATTCCTAAAAGAATAGTTGATCCACAAATAGTTTATTCTTAATATTAATTGACGTTCAGAACTAATTTTTAATTTCTTTTCGTTTCTTTTCGCTTTAAGTAAATTTTTGAGTTTAAACCCAAGTTTCACTTGTCGATGTCAAATGGAAGATTAGAATGAATTGTGCGTAGTTGTTTTCAAATGTACCCTGAAAGGGCAAGCAGTACCAGGACGACCCTAAATCTATTCACCAAAAGAAAACATTCAGTTGTCAAAAAGATACTTATGCAATCAATAGTAGGATAATGGAAAGAGACTTGGATTTCTAATTTCTAAAAAAATAAATGTTAAGAAGGGTGGGTTCAGAGTGGTCTTGAAGATGCAAAAGGTGATGGCGAACCATCAATTGCATTTCTCTCTGAACCCATTTCAATAAATAACAAAGATACAACTCTAAAGCTTTATGAAACCGGAATCTGAATCACAAAAACATATTTGAACCAAGATTTTTCAGGACTACATCTGAATCGTGTGTCTTTTTTCCAAAAAAAATTTTGACCAATATAAGTGTTAGTTAATTTTAACCCATTACAAATGAAAGCAATTGTGGAACCTACTTTTCCAACATTATATGCGAGTGATTTCGAGAGGCAGAAAAAAGAAATTCAAAGCTTACCAGCCTACCTAACAAAAAGTGAATATTACAAAAGTAGTCAGAAACTTTAGGGTATCAAGCATTCTATTTTTGGAAACGACGAAAGCAAAAACACAAATAAGATTTAATTCAAACACTGAATTTAATCAGCGTTAAAATTTTGCCGAGAATAAAAAGGAAAAAATGTTAACTGTTTACATAAACAGACACAAAGGGTATATTCTGTCCTAAAACGCTACCATCACTGAAAGATCCAAGCAATGCAAGATTTAACGGATAAACACCTGGGTCGGCTTTGCTTCCCGAGGTTACCAAGTTTTTAGCCGTATAATGTGAAGACCCGACAATAGCATTTGCGGAAGCAAAATATACAGTGGTTGGTTTGCCATATTCCAAATTCACGTTTGAATAAGTGGGTGAGATGACGCCGTTATTTACGTTAACAGTGTAGAAAATAAGGTATCCAACATTGTTCGGGTTCTTTGTGTTGATGAAAAACATTTGACTATTATAGTTTAAGGCTATATTTCGTTGGTTCTCGTCATGGTTAGTAAGAACGACACTGAAAGCAACATTTGCCGCGTTTGAATCAATGTTGTATCCGTTCGTAGGGGAACCTATTGAGGACGAAGTGACCGGATAATAGGTAAATGATGAAAAATCCGCCACAATTACTGATCCAACTGGAGATATATCGTTTCCAGGTCCGCCATCGCCTCCAATTTGGTTAATGACTTTTAAAGTTCCTTGAGGAGATGCCATATTCCCAAGAGTTGTAAGAACGGTAAATGTCTCTCCGTCAGCTTTATTTAAGGACACGGTAGCGGTTGAGCCACTCCAAGATGTAGGGATGGGATCAATTTGTGATGTAGTTCCACTTAAAAGGATTGTCGCTGTATTTCCAGCGCCAATGCTAAAAGAATTTCCGCTTGTACTCTCCAGATCAGCATATCGATGGATGCCTGAATTAGTAACTATCCAAAGTCTAGATAATGTGGTACTTGTGCCACCAGTATTTGTAACAGCTAGGGTAGAAGTATCCTTGCCATTTTCGTCAAGTAGCCAGTGAACTTCTATTTGGGAGTTTAGTTTGTCTGATAGTAGGTTGTTCATTGTTTTGATTTGAGTATCATGCCAAAGATAGATGTTGCTAAACGCAAAAAGTAGGATTATAATAAAGAGGACTGTGCCTATAACCTCTGCGGTTCCTTTACGGTTTGTCTTGAAGCGTTTTAGAAAGTTGGGAGTATTCTTTTTTACCATATGTATGTTCCCTCGAAGCCACTTCCCCTTAAAGTGACAATTTTGAAGTCATAACCTGAACCGATACTGAAAGCAGGAGATGGAGTTACAACAATAACTCCATGGGCACCCTCATCGAGCGTTAACTCAGCATTAATTGTTGCCAAATCCCCATTTATGTAAACGTTGCTAATTGTTAATTGCACTTTGCCAGTGTTATAAATTGAAAGCTGAACAGTATTTTGGTTGATGAAATAAACATCTTCAACGGTTATGGATTCTAACACTGAGCTTCCACTGCCTGAATGGAAATCATCAGAGTAAACTATTAGAGCACCAAAAAGTATGCTCATGCCCGCCATAACAACCAATATCATTAGAATTGTCCCGATGACGGTTGAGACACCTTTTTCGTTTCTGAATAGGTTTCTTTTCATTTTTTTCACATCCAGTTGGGAGGTATACCTGCAAGGAATACGGCATATCCAACTATAACAAGTAGGATTGAATGTTTCATGCCTCCGGCTACTCTGCGTTCCCCAATTTTTCCCGCCATTAATCCCCCAGTTAAGGCTGAAACAAGCATGTCTTGGTAGAAGAAGTCCTTTAGACCGCCCACCCCACCAATTACAGCATTTCCTGAGCCTGATATTTGTTGAGACCCAGACATCGGAGCAAAAAATGAACGCACTAGCAGAATTGCGGTAACGATAAACACTGCAAAGGCAGCGTAAATTACTATTATGTAAGGTTTCATTTGCGAGTCTGTTTCCCTATCGATGTCTTTCATTTCTTCCATGAAACCAGCTGTAGCCGTAAAGACTTTTTTGATTGTACCCCCTGATCGGCTTGCTTCCAAAACTAGCACACAGAAGCGATTTACGATAGGTGAGTTTATGCGGTTTTTGAAGTTGGTTAGTGCATCTTCAAAGGAGGTTCCCCAGGACATTTCGATAACTAACTGCTTTACTTCTTTTGAAAGGGGACCGCTAACCATTTTGTTATCGACAACTTTTTCTAAAGCTCTAATTAGAGTCATGCCGGTTTCTTGAGATTCTGCAACACCTCGGACAAGCAAAGGCATTTGATTTTCTATTGAGGATATCCATCTTTGATGTTTCAAGTCGAGAATAGCCGAAGGAACTAATATTACAAGTAGGCTGACGAAAAAGATTTCATTGATGTAAGTTGTTAAAGCTGAGAAGGATATAGCAGCAATAATTGCTACAGCTACGATTACTGCAATTATCGAAATCCCAACAGTCAATTGCTTTTTCTTGGTTGTCACTTTACCCATTTATATTACCTCGGAGGAGTCATTGAATCGACCATCAGCATCATTATTCCCACACCTGCAGGAGTCACTACAAAGGTCATGAGAAGCAAAACGGTTTGAGGATCCATGCCAGCAAGCATTGATCCGCCGCCTAAGAAAGACATTACGGATAACATAACAACAAGGACCAAAGGAAGCGCAATCATAAAACTGACATAGACTTCAGCCATGCCTGCAAGACTATCCAAGAAACTTTTCATTGAGGTAACCCTTAACTTTTTAGCTTTTTCGGACTCATCTCGGAGATAAGAAGCTAAGTCACCACCCATGTGAGAAGTGGTAACAATTCCATCTAACATGGCACCAAACTTTCTTGAAGCAGACCTTAAAGATGCCCGCCTCAAAGCATCGTTTAAATCTAAACCCATCAATTCGGTGTCAGCAATTGCTCGCCGCATTTCATCTCCAACCCCGAATTCGTCGCCCACATTGGCTAAGGATCTGAAAATACGTTCGGGAGGCATACCTGAACTTGCCAACACGGCCATGAAGTTGGCGGTTAAGGGTAAATTTGAGTCGATCTTTCGAACTTTAGAAGATATAGCAAGAACAGGGTAAACATAACAAAATCCGAAAACCGTTATACCTGTGATCATTGCAGCTATTATTGAAAATATAAATGCCGGAGCAAAGGGAAGTCGGACTGAAAAAATCAGAAGAGAAAACACAAAGCCCACTATTGTTGCCAAAAGCGTAGAGAACGCCATTAAACCTAAGTAGGCTTCAAAGGTAATTTTTACAGCCGCCTTAGATAGGTTTTCCTCCAAACTCTTGAATTCTTTAACAAAGGATGAAGGAACAAACTTGGACACTCTTAAAAAGAGTGCCAGCAACCGTCTATTCGTCTTTCAAAGCCTCCGCGAGTATGCGTTCAGGATTCTCCATATATGATCGAATAATGTTGGATACGTCCTTGTAATTGCGAATATTCTTCTCAGCCATCCAGGTAATTACTTTCTTTCTGTTTTTGAGTTCTTCTTCAGCTTGTTCAATACTTAAGCCTGTTTTTTCAGCAATTTTCTCAAGAATATAACTTCGACCAGTATAATCAAAAGTCTCATCTGTCGCGTTCCAACGATAAACTTCGTTTGTTAAAATTTCTCCTGAACGAGGATCTAAACCGACGATTTCTGAGGCAGCAACAGTCTTTCGCATAGGTTTGCCTTTAATTTCAACTCGCTTTTGAACCAGAATAATGTCGATGCCGGCGATGAGAGTGCGGGGAATGTTCATTGGCGCTGATTCTAAACGGTAAACTGCCGATTCAACTGACTCCGCGTGGACAGTTGACATCCCAAGGTGCCCTGTGCTTACGGCTTGGAAAAGTGTGTAGGCTTCAGTTCCCCTGATTTCGCCTACGATGATGTAGTCAGGTCTTTGTCTCAAAGAGGCTTTAAGCAAATCGAATAGTGTTACATCTGCTGAATCGGTGGCTATACCAAAATGTGACCTAGTGGTTGCTGGAATCCAGTTTTCGTGCGGAAGATTGATTTCTGGAGTATCTTCGATTGAAACAACTTTTAAGTCAGCTTTAATGAACATGCTAAGGCAGTTTAGTAATGTAGTTTTGCCTGCAGCAATGCCACCAGCTACTAGGATAGATACTCGGTTTTCGACGGCGTACCATAAGAAGGCAGCCATATCAGCAGAAATCGTGCCAAAAGTGATTAGATCCGTTACTGTGAATGGGTCAAGTTTGAATTTTCTTATTGTGAATGTTGATCCTTTTCGGGTGACTTCTTTGCCGTAGGTAAGGTTGATTCTGCTGCCATCGGGCAAACTTGCATCTAATAGTGGTTGAGCGATCGATACGTGACTTCCACACATATAGGCGAGTCGAAGAGCGAACGAGTCAAGTTCCTCTTCTGTTTCAAATCGGATGTTAGTTGGAATGGACTCAGATTTGCGGTGCCAAACGAAAAGTGGAACGTTGACCCCATCGCAGGAGAGGTCCTCTATTAATTGGTCATGCATTAGTGAATCTATTTTTCCAAAGCCAAGATTATCTCTAACTATGCAATAGAGCAGCCTATTTTGAGTGGCTTCATCGATTTTGAAATCGTAGTCATTAAAAATTTCTTTACTCTTGGCTACAAGGTATTTTCCAGCCGCCTCTTTTGTCTGCAAATCTGACGGCTTCAGGGTTATTATTTGATTGAGGATTTCTTTTAGCCGCTTAAGGTTAGCTTCATCTTCAATTGTGAGTTTGGGTTCCTCAACCATATATTTGATGTTTCCTCTGTCCAAATCCTTAACGATACTTACCCGGCAATAAGGCTCGATAAGCGAGTAAGTTTCGAGCACTTTCTCGTTAACTGGTTCACAAACTGGTGTCGCTACCTCTGGAACCAGAGTAACAGGAACTTCAAGTGTGGCTTTTTTAGTGAACAAAGACAGCTTTCTTGGGGATGAACTCTTTTTCTTCTTTATTTTTGTTTGCAAATCTTTTGCAGAGTCCGAAACCTCTACTGGTTTTTTGCGAGAAAACAGTTTCCGGTTAGATGTCAACTTAGCGATGCCCCACTCGTACATATTCTTTTTTTGCATATAAACTTAAAAAAATATGAAAAGAAAAAGCTCAAACAATTCACTCTTACTGGATTGTGAATTGCTGAGTTACTTGGCTGAATGTTCCGTCGGTAGTTGTGACTTTGATAGTTACTTGTTGCACACCGGGAGTAGTTAATGCGTTTGTCGTTGCAGTAATTGTTGATGTAGTGGTTGTGTCCAAGCTTCCTGAAACTGGGTTAAAGGTTGTTGTGGCCGCTGCTCCATTTATAAATACAGAAGACAACATAACATCTGAAGAACCGACGTTTTGCACATATATTGTAAATGTACCGGGAGTTGGACCTGAATAAGTAACACTTTGGATTTGTATTGCTTTGCCAGTCTTCTCTGTTGTGAAGTTCATGTATCCCATAACCCAAGCATATGTAACCAAAGAAGCTACGACTGCGATGGCGATCATGAGTAGAGTAGCTATTACTGGTGAGATTGCGCGTGTGTTTCTACGGAATTTTCTTATTGTTTTTCCAATATTCATTTGGTTTTTTTCTCCTATATTGGTTGATTGACTTTCTACTTAGCTCCAGGTCTTTAAAAGTATGTTGGATTAATCTTCTATCGAATTCCGATATGTGTCAAATAATAGAATATGTAATTACTTAGATTTTAAAATGATACAAATTCAAGTAGTTAATATAACAAGAGTTGTATGAGTAATCAATACTTCAATAATACAAAAGTTATAACTAAGCCATAAGATATTGATATCCAAAAAGTGACTACTCTTGAAGATTGTTAAGACAGGAATTGCAGGCCTTGATGAGTTTCTAATGGGCGGGTTGCCACCACGAATCATACTTCTTACAGGGTTACCTGGGTCAGGGAACGAAGTCTTCGCAAGACAAGTCTTGTTCAACAGGATAAAAACGTGCCCTGTAACCTACTTTTCAGTTAGCACCACGGCAGAAAGTATCAGAGAAGATATGGCCGCCTATGGATGGGACACTGCAGCGTTTGAGGAAAATGAAACGTGGAGGTTCAAGAGCTTAAAAAATGTCACTCCAAGTGTACTGCAGGATACAGTTTTGGATGAAATGAAACAATTAAGAACAGTCGCCATCGACTCCATCTCAGAGTTGCTGCTCACCCAAAAAATAGAAAATATAGTTGATCTTGTTACGTCCATGACTCATCAGAACAGAAAAAGCGATAATTTCCAACTACTCCTTCTCACCGAAGGTATGCAAGACCCGCTAGCTGAAACCACAATGAACCACTTCGCAGAAGGCGCAGTAAACTTCGCGCTGACGTGGTCCGCTGATGTGACTATGAGACATTTGATTATCCGGAAGATGTCAGGTACAATTATTCCGACGCGCAGGTTAACTTACACTTTGGGTAGGAAAGGGTTCATTATTGAAACTGCCACGCGGATTACTTAGTTAGTGCTGAAAAATCATTCCTTATTTAGTCTGCGATCTACATTGCCTGGAAATCACGTAAAATTAGGTAATACGGACCGCCTCATTAGAGGGTTTTTCGGTCCGATGGCCTTCTCCTTTACTCCTCAAACAACCAAACCTCACTTTGTCATAAAAGGCATATTTCGTCTGACACAATATGTCACAAAAAAAATAATCATGCCCAAAGCGGTACTCTTGCTGATTAGCACTTTGCATATTTTGGATTCTATTAGAAATTATAGGGCATGTTTAGAGATAGCAGAAGTTTCGGCAACAGATTGTGAGGTTTAGTTGCTTGGTATTGTTATTGTTTGCGTGGCACTCCAAGCGCTTCGTCCTGTTTCGTTAAAGACGCTGAATTCGGGTATTCGCCAGCAGGGTGGATTATCTATGAGTTTTGTGTAAAACCCGTCGATTCCCAGTACTTGAATATCTACTTGGCTGCTCTTGGTAATGTTGCCAATCCAGATGCTCCAACCGCCTGGGTCTGGGTTAGTGCTGCCGAGTCCAAACTTCACAGTCGTATAACCTGTAGTTGATGGGGCAAGGTTAGGAGTAACTAATGCCGTTGACCAGTCTTGCGCGTGATCTTTAACGCGGATGTTATAGTACAGTTTAACAAGGGTTTCGTTAACAACAGCATAATTTGACAGGTCCCCAGTGTTATTTATGACAACGTCAATGAATTTTATCTGCACGTGGTAGGTTCCTGTGGCGTTTGTTATATTGTGAGAGTCATCTTCGATTTTCAATGTGAACCGTGGAACGTTGGGGCTGATTTGTGTGAAGGCAGGCGCGATTGCAATCAGACCTGAAACTAATATGAGGAAGATGAGTAACAGGGTAGTTTTGGTTCGCATACTTCTCTATCAAGAGGTATCTGCATAAAAGGTTGTTCGTAAAGAAACTTTGACTCGTTATTAGTCAAGATTTCTTTACTGGAAGCTTTTTATCAAGACAGCCCTAAGGGTAGAGTATGGAATCCAAAAAGATATTCCCGTTGCTGATAATTTTTGTCTTAGCAGCTTCCTCAACTTTAACAGTTTACCCCGCAACAGCGGCTTCTAACCCAGCTGTACCTGAATTCACTGTTCAATACGTCGACCACTCCTACGATGTCCCTCCAACGTATGGAACAGACCCCTACACGGGACAAACCATCGTAGTCAGCGGCGGTTACCATGTTGATAACCGAACCATCGATGTCACGATTAAGAATCAACCATTCACACCCTACACTGATCCAGCCAGTGGCCAACAAGTCAACCTATACTTCAATGTCCGCTCCAAGGGACACTTCGAAGACTGGACCAACGCAAATAGCGGCCACGGCCAGAACGGTCTTCAAGCTTCAACCTCCGCTAACACAGCGGTCTCCTTTGAAATCCAATACTGGAATATACCTCAAGGCGGCCAAATCGATTTTGAAGCCCAAGCTGTTATAAGCTATACAAATAGTACCTATTCTGGCAGCTGTTTCACCGGGTCCCAAACAATCATCGTTGCACAAAGCGATTGGAGCCCCGCACAAACAATCACAATCGGAAACCCAATCATTTCAACCCCAACCCAGCAGCCCATATCAACGCCGAACCCTACAGCAAACCCAACCTTCAACCCATACCTTCCCAATACAACCCCAACCCAAACCCCAAACCCACCAAACATACTAACAGGCGCACTTTCTAGTTTAGACTGGATGCAAACTGCGCTAATAATTTTGGCTGTGCTTGTTGCTGTCCTGACAGTTTCCTTAATTGTACTCTTGCGCAGAAAAACCGCCAAATAAGTTTCTTTTATCTTGTTTGAGCCTCTTCTTTGTGGTTATGAATTTAAGTGTCAAAGGCAATCCGTTTTATACACAGTGAAACGCTATGCCGTACGACAAAGAAGAACTCGAAACATTCCGTTTATCGGGCAAGATTCTACGTGAAACACGTGAAGAAATGCGCAGTTTCGTAGAGGAAAACATGCCAGTTATTGATATCTGCGAAAAAGCAGAAGGACTCATACGTGCTAAGGGCGGCAAACCTGCGTTTCCCTGCAACGTCAGCATAAACGAGGTCGCGGCACATTACACCTCACCACCAGGAGATAAGTCGCTGATTCCTGAAGGCTCCACAGTTAAGGTAGACCTTGGCGTTCACGTTAATGGCTACGTAACCGACACTGCATTTACCGTCTCTTTTAACCCTGAAGGCAGAAGCATGGCAAACACCGCTGAACTTGCACTCAAAACGGCGATAGACAACATCCACGGCGATATGGGACTAGGAAAAATAGGTGCATTAATCGAGACAACTATAAAAAACCGCGGCTTCAAACCCATCAGCAACCTTACAGGGCATTCGGTTGGGCGGTACCTAATCCATGCTGGAACATCCATCCCCAACGTCTCCCTAGTTTCACTAAATAAGGTGCGGACGGGTGAAGTGTACGCCATAGAACCATTCGTTACGTTGCCCGATGCAATAGGCCGAGTAGACGACTCCCCACAAATCACCATTTACCGCTTACTAAAAGCCAAATCCACTAAAACCGAAGCAGCAAAAAAAATGCTCAAACACATCGAAACCAACTTCAGAACCCTCCCCTTTGCAGAACGCTGGCTCATCGACACCGTATCCGCCGAACAGCATAAAGCTGCCTTCAAAGAACTATTCACATCAAAAGCAATCATGGGGTACCCAGTTTTTGTTGAAGCAAGCAAAAAACCAGTGGCTCAAGCCGAACATACATTGCTGATAAAAGATGAGGGCTGCGAAGTTTTAACTTAAAAAAATAGAAAATTTTAAAACGTCTAAAAAATTAGACGTTGTAGGTTTTTTCTTTTTCTTTGACTTCTTTGTAGATGGCTGTTATCATTTGTTTGCCGCCGCATTTTTGGCAGCCGGAGTCGAGTTCTTTATAGACGTAATCGCCACGTTGGAATTCACGGACATTTTTTGAATCGCAGTTCTTTACACATCCAATTGTGGTCATGACTTTAGGTGGTTCAATTTTTACCTGTGCAGATTGCAGTTTGGACTGGTAGAGTAGGAACACTGAGAGAACCAATGCGATGAAGCCTATGCCTGCTAAAACTCCGGCGGCTAGTTGGTCGCCTGCAAGGTAGGTTTCACCTGCTATGAGCAACGCTGTTACGGCGAGAGCCATGACGATTAGAACTATCATGGTAAGGTATGTAGAGATTTTTTTGTTGGTGTTTGCAGATCGGGTTTGGTTTTGCGTCATGTTTTTCAGCCTCATTATTGTCCAACTCCGATAGAGTTGCCGACTCCGACGATTATGACTTTGTCGCCTTCTTTGGTGCGTTCTAAGATGACTGATTTGACACGTTCGATGACTTTGTCGGTTGCATCGTTAATTTCTTTGCGCATAGGGGATACGGCGTCGCCTATGTCTTGTTTGATGATTACTGCGTAGTTGGGTATCTTGTATTTGGTTAGTTGTTCTTCTATCTTGAATGCGTCTACGCCTGGTCCACCGATGGCTGCGCCGATGCCTTCGGAGACTTCTCCGACGAGTTCGCCTTCAAGTTTGAGACCTGCATCGATCATGATGAGGCAGCCGATTTTGCCTTCGTTCTCTTCAATGGCTGCTACAACGGCCTCGCCTGGTTTGCCAACGTTTCCGCCGGGACCTTCAGCTTTGATAATTAAAGCTGTGCGACCTTCGATTGGAACAGATGCCATAACGCAGTCTTTGGGCAGTTTGCGGATTTCGTATCCATGCATAAGTTTTCCCGCAACCAAGGGTCCTGCTCCATCGCCGATGGGTTGACCATACGCAAAGGCTTTGAGAGCGCTTGAGTAGGCGTCTGCTTCTTTCATAACCATGGGCAGGATCATTTGGATTTGCATGATGACGTAGAGGCTGAGGGTTTTTTTGCCTTGGATGTAGTAGTGGCGTATAACTTTGTAGATGAAATTGAGGGCCATTGCTGCCTCGAGGGTGTTTTCAAGGTTGTTAATTTGAACTTCATCGTTTTGGACTGCGGGAGCCATGAGTTTGACTTCTTCTTTTAGGCGTTCGTCTCGAACATCCAAGATGTGGTCGAGTTTGTTGACGATGCCAGCTGGATCCATATTTTGGGGTCCTATGGTGAAGTAGTCGAGGTATCGGTCAACACGTGCGGAGGGGTCGCTTGTGGGTTTGCCGATTTCTTTAAGGGTTTCAATGGCAGTTTTTCTACCTTCCTCTTTGATGTGCCGCAGCTTATGCAAAGAGTTTTCGACTTCACGGATCATAACGTACATCTGAATACGTTGACCGTAGAAAATGAGAACTATGAAGAACACGTAAGAGAGTAAGCTGATAATCTGAGTAATTGAATCGCTTCCGGGAATAAGACTCACTTTAAAGACACCACTTCTTTTCAAAAACTATTAAAAGACAGTTATAAAGCTATGCTAAATCTCACTTGAAAACGTAGGTGTGAATAGAAATGTTGCCAGCTTTCCCAGGTTCACGTGGCCTAAGACCACACTACAGCTGGAAACGGAGCTCGGTTTAACTTCTGAGTTCGGAATGGGATCAGGTGGAACCCGGGCCCTTTGACCGGCAGACGAAACATAACTGTTCAACAATACCATATATACCTTCGCTTTTATTCTTGAAAGAAGGATGTTTAATAGCGGTTTTGCATGGAAAGCAGCGCTGACTTGCATGTGCGGCGGCTCGTTACCGTGTCTTTAAGCGCAGGTTTTCAACATGCTATTGCCGGGGGGGAATTCGCTACGACCCTCTTTATCGTTGCTGCATAGAAACAATATTAGAATTAAAATAGGCTCAAACGATCATATACATTCCAAGTGTTTCAGTTTATCACTGTGATAACTGGTTTGTCTCTTAAGGGGTTTTCCAAAATTAATCGATACATCTTATTTTGTTGTTTGTGATACAAACATTATTTGGAGATTAGCTTATTCAGTTATTTCCCTAAATGTTACTGTGGTTTCTCTTGGGACAGTTTTTTGGGTCAGCTGGTATTTTTTTTTCTTTTTGTTTGTCATAGGCAACCCTAATAATTTATTAGCGTTTTATAAGTTGTGTATACCTTGTGCTTATTCCGCCATCGTCATTTTGTTTGCGTGTTAGGTTATAAAAGGGCGGAATTTTTGTTAGGATTTGTAGAGTTTGGGGTCTAAGAGTGCAAAGTTGTTTCCACCTGCATGGTAGAGGACTCGTGCCCGTTTGAGGTCGTAGCCTGCTTCTGTGAAGACGCCCATATCTGCGTAGGCTTCGAGGATTTTGCCTACGAATATCGTGTGGTCACCCGTCGTGAATTGTCCGTCGACTTCGCATTCGAGGTGAGCAATGCATTCGCGGATGGCTGGAGATTTGACTTTTTTGCCCGGCATTTGGGTAAGGTTGGCTTTTTTAAATTTGTCAAAGCTTCTGCCTGTTAGGCTGCCGCAGGAGTAAACTGCTTGCAGTATTTCCATTGTTGGGATGTTTACGGTGAATTCGCCTGATTCTTCTATGAGGGTGTGGGTGTGCCGGGTTGGGGCGAGGCTTATGGCCAATAGGGGTGGGTTGATGCTGGTGGGCATTGCCCATGCGACCGTGGTTACGTTGGGTTTGTTGGCTTTTCCAACACAAGAAACTAAGACGGTGTGCATTGGGTGAAGGAGCCTGTATGCGGAGTTATTGTTTACAGTTGTTTTTGCGGACATTTAGGTCACTTATTCATATTATGCGAGTGTGGCGTTGTTATTTTGCTTTTCCATCAGCTGTATGGTATCGCAATATAGTTGTTTAATTAAAAAATGTGTTTGCAGGCTTGCTTGTTTGCTTTTTTGGTTTAATCGTTGATGTTTATGTTGGTTTGTTTTGAAGCGGTTTTAGTTGCGAGCGATATACACACATGTTAGTAAGGGTTATGTCGTAACACTCAATACTCTCAACCATAGAGGAACAACATATGTCCCACCCAATAGAAGTATTCGAAAACGAAGAAGCATCCAAACTCCTAGATTACTTTGTTGTTTACAAAAAACTGCAAAGCAAAGTAGAGTACATAAAATGCATATCCGCCCTAAACAGCGATGCCCACTTCAACCAGAACACACCCGACCCGGAACACAACTCCATAAACCTGACGCGCCAGCCTACATAATACTGATGTGAAGTGCTCAATTCAAAGGTAAAACCCGTGGAATTCGGGCCACTTCTTTCTTTTTTATAGAGGCAAGTCTTTTTTTTATAGTTTTGAGCCACACATACTTCAAAATATTTCTTTTTTAGGGCGGAAATACGAAAATCTTATAAACAAAATGAATTAACAGGGTTTCCATAAACTTTTAGGAGAAGAAAAAATTGCAAGTGTTAAAAAACCAAAGTTTGACTATTTTGATTGCAGCTTTGTTAATGATTTCGATGGGAGCTTCAGCGATATTAATACCAAACGCTAATGCACACACCCCTGGATGGAACATTCCAACATACACCTTCTGCAGTGTCTCACCCAACCCAATCGGAGTTGGACAAACAGTCAACGTCAACTTCTGGGTTAACCTTCCACCACCAACTGCAAGTGCACAATACGGTGACAGATGGACAAATATGACTTTGATAGTCACGCATCCAGATGGAACCAAAGAAACACTAGGACCATTCACATCTGACGCAACCGGCGGATCGCACACAACCTACACCCCAACAGTAACCGGCAATTACACCTTCCAAATGAAATTCGGCGGAGAAGTACTACCAGGCCTTAACACACCCAACGGACAACCATCAACCAACCCAAGCGTTGGCGACTATTATGAACCCAGCGAAAGCAACGTATTTACCTTAAATGTACAAGAAGAACCAATAAGCATTGCTGGCGCAAACCCCTTACCATCAAACTATTGGACGCGCCCAATTTACGGTGAAAACAACAACTGGAACGTTATTAGCGGCAACTGGTTAGGGCTTGCAGCATCTACCTTTGCAGCAACAGGAATGTACAATGCAACAGGAAACTACAACCCCTTCACAACCGCCCCTAACACCGCCCACATTTTATGGACAAAACCAGAAGCGTTCGGCGGCATAATCGGCGGAGAATTCGGCAACAGCGAAACAAGCAACTACTACTCAACATCACAGTATGAACCAAAGTTCGCGCCAATAATCATGAACGGTATACTCTACTACACACTTTATCCAGGTGCATCAACTTACCCCGAAGGTTGGGTCGCAGTGAACCTACATACAGGACAGACAATATGGACAAAGACCGAAGCACAAGTTAACAATGAAGTTCTAAAATGCGGACAAATACTCAACATGATTACACCAAACCAGTACGGTGCGCTCGCATACTTGTGGAGCATACCCGTTGCTGGGGCAGGCTTTATGGGTACACCTTCATACCTGTCCATGTACGATGCAATGACTGGTCAATGGATACTTAACATAACAAATGTTCCCGCGTCGGCTTTAACACTAACCGAAGATGAACATGGCAACTTAGTCGGCTATTACGTCAACTCAACTACAAACTTTGCAACAGGTAAAGTTTCAGCTTCACTAAGCATGTGGAACTCAACCGTATGCATCAACATGGCAGTCGGTAACTATGGCGGCGGCAGCGCCGTTGCAGATCAGTGGATGTGGAGACCACCACAAGGTGCACAACTCAACTTCCAAGCAGGCGTACAATGGTCAACACCATTACCCACCACTGACAAAGACGGTAAACCACTAGTATCAATGGCATACGGATTCCCAATGTATCTGCTAAGCATTTCCGCAGTTCAAAGCGGTACAGTGCTAATGACAGGATATGACTCAGGCAGCGGAGGTATGTTCTTCACATCTGGATGGCAAGAAGAAGCAGGCTTCAGTGCAATAGATGGACATCAACTATGGGGCGCAGTTAACCGAACCCAAGTGCCATACTCCATCGTATACAGCGGCGGAGTTTGGTCAGGAAGTGGCGCTTACGTGGAACTAACGGAATCTGCATTATCAGTCACCGGCTACAGCCTCACAACAGGCGAAAAACTATGGGGACCAATTGCACTACCAAACGTGAGTCCATTCAGTTCGCTTGGCGCAAACGCAGTCGTTGCTGACGGCACAATCTACATATGGGGCTATGGAGGAGACGTCTATGCATTCAATATCTTGACTGGTGAACTCAAATGGCAATATCACACTCCATCCGGCGGCTACGAGTCACCTTACGGTGTAGAACCAATATGGACCTTCACCGTGGGATCAGTCGCTGACGGCAAGCTGTTCGTGCCAGAAGGCCACATGTACAGTCCACCACTATTCCACAACGCACAACAACTGGCTTTGAACACCACCGACGGATCAGTCGTATGGAGCATTGATGCATTCGACGTTACTAGCGCACCAGCAATTTCTGACGGCGTCATGACAACACTCAACGCCTACGACAACCAAATCTACGGCTACGGCATGGGACCAACCAAACTCACAGTCGACGCTCAAGCATTCGGTTCAGACATAGTAATTAGAGGTACAGTAACCGACATTTCCGCTGGTTCACAGCAAGAAGCAGTAGCAGCAAACTTCCCCAACGGTCTGCCAGCAGTTTCTGACGACAGCATGACTCCATTCATGGAAGCCGTCTATATGCAACAACCTATGCCAACAAACACAACGGGTGTTCCAGTAACGATCAGTGTTCTTGACTCAAACGGCAACTTCCGACAAATCGGTACCGCAACAAGCGACGGAAGCGGCATGTTTACCTACACATGGACTCCAGACATTACAGGCGACTACACTGTCGTAGCTAACTTCGCAGGCTCACAATCCTACTATGGTTCATCTTCTGAAACATCATTCACAGTCGGAAACCCAGCGCCAACCGCAACCACTGCTCCAACAACAGCACCATCGATGGCAGACACATACTTCATCCCAGCAATCGCAGGCCTATTTGTCTTTATGGCAATCATCGGACTAGCAATCATACTAGTCCTGAGAAAACGACCGTAAAAAACAAAGAATAAAAACACAATCTCCCTTTTTTTATTTTTTATTCATCAATTGAGCAACAACATTTCTTTAAGTCGCTTTTAGGGAGTTCTAACCTTATGTATTACGCTGATTATCAGTTTTCCATGAGCCGTCTTCACCAAACCCATCCGCAGATGAATCGGAACTTTCTCGCCTTTTTTCGTGGAATAAACCGTGTGGTAATCGATTTGCTCAGTCTTTTGCAGGTTTTCCATAAGCGTACTCTTGACAGCCTCGGGAATTTGCAGAACAGCCATCAAATTCAGGGTCAAGAATTCATCACAGGGATAACCGAACAACTCACAAGCCGCAAGGTTTGCATAAACAAATGAGCCACTAAAATTCGCTAAAAAGATAGCTTCGCTCAAGTTATCCAGCACCATAGCCCTAAACAACAAACTCTCTTCAATCTTGCGGCGCTCCATAATTTCCCCTGTCAATTTCTGGTTTGTCTGCGCATACTCAGCCGTGCGTTGCGCCACCACTTCTTCAAGCCGCTGATTGTAACTGTTCAGCTCCCGCTCTAGCTCTTTGCGTTTGGTGATGTTTTCGAAAATTGCTACAAAATGGTCTTTTTTTGGGCCATACACAGAAATGTTTAGCCAGATGTTGAGGGGTTTGAAGAAAACCTCAAAAGTTTCAGAGTTTCCTGTCAGGGCCACTCTGCCGTATATTTCAAAGATTTCAGGGTTAGCCTCTTTGGTTCCTGGAATAGCCTCAGAGACTTTTCTTCCAACTATGGCTTCACGTTTTAAACCGGTTATTCTCTCAAAAGCGGCGTTGATTTCCAAGTATACAAAATCTGCAGGTAAGTTTTTTTCGTCATATACCATCCTGCAGTAGGCGTAGCCATTAATCATATTTTCAAACAAGGAGCGATATTTTTCTTCACTTTCCACAAGGGCTTGTTCAGCTTTTTTCTTTTCGTCAACGTTTACAACATAGATTCTGATTCGGGGACCTATAGGCATAAAAGAGAACTGTTGGAGATACCAGTGTTCGCCCAGACGTATTTCCCTTCCAAACGAGTATTCGCCTGAAATTTTGCCCTTGAACGCCGAAGAAACATTTTCCCAATCTGCGAAGAAGGGTTGCTTTAAGCCTTTTTGCTCAAGATTTGGGAACACTTTTTTTGTGGCTGGATTCTTATAGGTTATTGTTCCGTCAAAGTCTACCTCGACTATAGGGTTGGGGTCGAAGGCTGGAAAAGATGCCAGCCGGATGTATCTTTCTTCGAATAGCTTGCGGTCGGTAATGTCGTGACCAGACAAAACTGTGCATGCAATTTCATCTCTTTCATCCTTAACGGCCAAAGTGTACCAGCTGATGATACGTTCTTGGCCGCTCTTTGTTAAAACCGGTTTCTCCGCATACCCTTTCTGATTTGTCCCTTCTAACAACTGGTGAAAAGAAAGCCGTGTTTCTTCCCGTACATTTTGAGGAACAAAAACATCGAACCAGTTCTTGCCCACAACCTCGTCTTTAGTGTACTCTAGTAATTCGCAGCCTTTCGGGTTAATATCAACAACTTTCTCGTCTTTTCCCACAAAAACTATCATTAGGTCTTCTATATTGAGGTCGAGGTTTTGGTTTTTCTTTTTTTCTGACATTATACTTTCTCCTTTACTGTTAAGGGATTATCTTTAGATTCTTGGGGAAAGACAACAGGCATATACATGCGCTCGACGTATTCTTTCATCATTCGGCAGGCGTTAAAGACTGGGTTAATGGTTTTGATGGCTTCTTTGGCGACTTGAATCCAGTTGTGGGGGATTCCTTTTCGGTCGCGATCGTAATAGAGGGGCACTATATTGTTTTCCAGCAGACTATATAGTGCTTCAGCATCTGCTCGGTCTTCATCTTCGGGACTTCCTCCCTTAAAGGTGTCAATTGCCCACCCGTTAATACCGTTGTAAGCTTCATCCCACCATCCATCACGTATACTCAGGTTAATAACCCCATTCATGGAAGCTTTCATACCGCTGGTTCCACAGGCTTCCTGCAAACGCCTAGGATTGTTTAGCCAAACATCAACGCCCCTAACTAATTCTCGGGCAAGGCTCATGTCATAGTCTTCCACAAAGACAACTCGCCCCTGAAACCGCTTATCCAAAGCCACGTTGTAAACACTCTTGAGGAGCTCTTTTGAGGCGTAATCAGCAGGATGAGATTTACCACCGAAAATAATCTGTACAGGCCGCAGCGGATCCGTGACTAATTTTTTAAGGCGTTCGCTGTCGCTTAGAATCAGTTGGGGTCGCTTGTACTGGGTAAATCGACGGGTAAACGCGATGGTTAAAGCGTAAGGGTCAAGTAAGGCACCCATTGCAAGCACTTGCTGGGTGGAAATGCCATCCCTGACCAAACGCAGTTGAGCTCGGTCTTGGATGGCGCGGATAAGCCGACTCTTCATAAGTTGATGCACAGACCAGAACACCTCATCGGGTATGGCATTGACATTTTTCCAGAACGGTTCTTCATACTCGTGAGACAAAAGTTCGCCTTCAAGTTGTTTTTCGAAAAGCTCCGAAATTTCTACAGCTCGCCAACTCGGCGAATGAACACCATTAGTTATACTTAAAATCGGAATATCATCCACAGGCTTTCCTGGATAGAGTGGACTCCACATTTTGCGGGCTACCGTACCATGTAGTTTGCTCACAGCGTTGGATTGGCCTGCTAACCGAAGTGCAAAAGCTGTGAGACTAAATTTTTCTGCACCTAACCCTTCATACTTTCCAAGGTTCAAAAAGCTCTGACGGTCAATTCCAAGGGGCTCCCAAAAGTTGCGTGAGTAATAATCCATCAGTTGATAAGGAAAAATATGTTGTCCTGCTGCAACTGGGGTGTGGGTTGTGAAAACCGTGCTTTTCCGTACCTTTTCTATGGCATCGTCTATTGGGGTTCCTTTGGCACGTTCTTCTCTGAGACGTTCAAGCATCATAAACGCTGTGTGGTCTTCGTTGGCATGCCAAACAACCGGTTTAATATGCAACTCTCGAAGTGCCCGTACTCCACCTATGCCTAACACTATAAGCTGCCTTAGCCGGTCCTCTTGGTTAGCCGTATAAAGTCTTGCTGAGAGTCCTCTATCTTCGGCTCGGTTATCGCTGATGTTTGTGTCAAGCAAATACAGATTTACTCGCCCCACGCGGACTTGCCAAACTTGAAGGAATATTTCGCGGTCTCCAAGCGGAACAGAGATGTATGGGCCGCATCCTTGGGGCCAGGCACAGGGGGAAATTGGTGCTTCGCTGAAATCTAGTTGGGTGTAGGCTTCTTCTTGCCACCCATCAGCGGAGACGTGTTGGCGGAAATATCCTTGGGGATACATGAACCCTACCGCAACCAGAGGTAATCCGCTGTCTGAGGATTGTTTGCAAATATCGCCCGCCAAAACCCCTAATCCGCCTGCGTAGATGGGAAGAGAATTGTGGATGGCGTATTCAGCTGAAAAATAAGCGATTTGACCATCAAAATCAGTTGGAACTTTTTTTCCGCACCAATCCTTCTTGCTTACCATGTAATTATCAAATTTTGAAATCACTGAGTCATAAAGTTCGAGAAAGGAAGGATCTTTTGCTGCTTCCGCAAGTTTAAGTGGGTCAATATCGCGGAGTTGTTTGACGGGGTTATGTCCGCTTGCTCTCCAAAGTTCATAATCAAGTGAGCGAAAAACTTGTCGTCCCTCTTCGTCCCAGCTCCACCAGAGGTTATTTGCAAGCTCAGCTAGTCTTCCAATCCTTTTAGGAACAAGCTGTATGATTGCTTCTTCCGGAATATCCATTCAGAGGGCTCCATGCATTTAGTAGGTCAAATATTGGTTTTTTGGGTGCTAAAAATTTTAAGCTTGTTGGCCTAAGCTTGATTTTCATGAGTCTATAATCTTTCTTGATTATTTATAGTTTAATATCACCGAAGTAAGCTTATCCAATACTTTTTAGGCTATCTAACCAAGCTTTTGAAAGCAGAGCATCATTATAGCTTTTATAATTATAGTGTTAGCCTCTTGAACATATGAATAAATATCTTCTCCACCTAGAATTAAATCATGAAGCGAAACTATGCCGCGCTGGAAAAATCTATGAAAAAGACCCCTCCACAACAGCTTTATCATAGCTGTCGCTATAGAAAAATACATTGATATTTTTAATGAATTAAACCTGCCCCTTTCAAAAGCAGAGACCTTAATCATGAGCTTAGGGTTTACCTTGAAGATTCTTCCTCAGATATGCCCTTCAAGTATAGCATCATTCTTCAGTTTAACGTCCTAGATGAAAGCCAAGATTTGAAAAGAGAAGAACGAATAACCTTTGGGTTGAAAACGTTTTTTTGTTCAAAGACAATTTAAACGTCAGAATAGTGAATCTTATCAAAAGTGTTTTCTATGTAGGAATAGCATTTATTCTTCTCTTAGCCGCCTATTCTTTGAGGAATCTTGCGGGTCAGGATATAATTGCAGGCACAGCCTTGGAAGGTGTCACTATAATCGGATGGGTTTTTCTGTGGGAGGCAATTTCAACTTTTGCTTTTAAGAATAGAGAAGTAAAAAGCAAGAATAAGCATTACAAACGCTTCATTCATGGGAGAACAGATATGCTTTAATTATATTTCTAAAAGTTAAATCCAAAAACTTTTTTTCCTTGAACCCTCATGTGAAGGTTTGCAACGTTTAATGCATTTGAGTTTCACCATTTCATGTTTATTAACCTCGAAGTGCGAGATTTTTTAGGGGTTGTTGACATGAGCGATGAGGTCAGCGACGTTAGAAAGAGAATTTTTCGTTTAATCAAAAACGGGTTAACACTCGGTTTCTTACTGGTTTTCTTCAACCTACTTAGCCCCGAGCTTGTGGCTCTTATTAATTTTACAGTGGGAGACCTTATTCAGTCAACCTTAATTTTAAACATCATCATTCTCTTGTTTGTTGTTTATTTTGGCTATTTCATTCTTGTTGACGTAAAATATTTCTTGGACCTATCCTCAAAGCGGTTTGGTCAAAAAGACCAAGGAAACCTTCAACACATCACTTACGATGTTGCGGTCTTGATTTCGCTGGTCTTAGCCTCATTCCTTCTGACGCCCGTTGTAGTTTCCATTCAAGGTCTCGGTGCATCGGGTGCAAAAGTCGTTAACATCATACTCTTAGCGGTCGGGCTGTTCATGGTTTATCATATTGCTAACCAAATCTATGGTCTTTTAAAAAAGGAAATTGAAAAGTTAATCCTTGAAACCAAGCAGTTCAGAACCAGCCACCACACAAAGAAAGCTGAAGAGCCAATACCATGAACACGACCATAATTTTTGCCCTGCTTTTCGCACTTATTCTCATAATTCTAGTCACAGGTCGCCGTCATCGAAGCGTAGCTGCTTTGCTCGGAGCGCTCCTTACGGTTCTTTTTGCAATTGAATACAACCTTTTCACAGGACCAAACATTCTAAACAGCATAATCGGCTTCATAGACGTAAACACGGTGCTTCTGGTCGTCGGCATCATGATTCTTGTTGAAGCGGTTACCCGCTCAGGATTCTTTGAATTCATCGGGTTAAAACTAGCCCAAACTGTAGGCGGTGGATTCCGCAGAATTTCCCTTGTGTTTATCCTTTTAACTGTCCTGTTTAGCGCCATCTTATCCAATATCACGACAATAATTATTATTGGAGCGTTAACGATTTCGTTGGCAAAGAAATTTCGTTTCGACCCCACCAACGTAATCATTTATGAAATTTTAATGACTAATGTCGGCGGATTGGCTCTTCTCATCAGTTCCATCCCCAATTTGATCTTAGCTGCTCAACTCAAGATTAACTTTACAGATTTTCTGGCGATAAGTTTGCCCTTGACTTTGATTTTGACGGTGGTTTCAATGGCTTTTATTTTTCGTTGGACAAAAAAAGAGTTCAGTGGAGAACGCCCCATGGAAATCGATGTCAATCCTTGGTCAGTGGTTGAGAGCAGGAGTCTTTTCTTTCGGGCGGCAGCCGTCTTTGTGGTCGTTATAGTCCTTTTTATTTTTGAAGGCTACCTCAACGTTCCGATTGGTCTAATAGCAATGGGGGGAGCCATAACTATCCTTGTGGTTGGTGGGCAGGAGCCTGAAGCTATTTTTTCAGGGATTGATTGGGGCACAGTTTTTTTCTTGACATCTTTCTATGTGGTAGTCGGTGGGCTACAAGCCAGCGGCGTGATTTCTGCATTTGCTAATGGTATAGTGAGTATTTCAAGCCTTAACCCACATCTTACTCCAGTACTTAACGTCTGGGTAAGTGGAGTGCCATCTGCGGTTATTGACAACATTCCAATGACTTTGACACTCATACCAGTGATGCAACAGGTTTCCGCCCTGACCGGTTATTCGTTGCGTGTATTAGGCTGGGCTATTGTTTTTGGTGCCAACTTGGGTGGAAACTTGACGCCCATTGGGTCTGCGTCAAACATAATAGGGCTGGGTATACTTAAAAAGCAGGGAAAAACCATAAGCTGGTCGGAATGGCTTCATAAAGTTGCTCCATTCGCCGTATTGCTGTTAATTATTGCAACCGTGTATGTTGCGGTTTTATCGGTGATTTTATCATGAGTGAGAAGCCGCCTGAAAAATATGAAAAAGTTCAATCAAAAATAGAAAAGACAATAAACCCCTACTTGACAATCAAAATACCGATGCCTGAAGGCGTAGATAGAGCCGCTTTCCTTAAGTTAGAAAATGATGCTGCTTTCCTTGAATTAATCAACCGTGAAGTCAAAGAGTGGCTTAAAAAAAAGTAGCCCTCAACCGGTTTAGGTTCCACACCTCAACAAACTTAGGCATTTGGCAACTTAGTTGGGCATAAATTCCGGATCAGAAAAAGTTTCTCTGGCTGAGTTTAGTGCTAAAACTAATTACTCATTCACGCTTTATATGATATTGTTCAAGGGTGCCTTTTGCTTCTTCCCTTCGTTTCTGATGCTCTTGAAGGAACACATTGAGTTTTTCCGCTATGTCTTTTTTGCATTCGCCGCACAACATTTCTCCTCCGCGGCATCGGCGTTCACGTTCAGCAAGTTTTTGGTTGTCTTCTTCGAATAGGAAAAAGTAGTATTGAAATATGCTGCATATAGTTGGATTCGCGCCTTCTTTACGTTGCTCTGCTGCCGTGCCTTTGCCGCCTGTGAAGGCATTCCAAATTTTCTTCTTGACCACATCGGGTTGGTCGGTTGTAAATATACTTGTTTCAGGTTGAGAGGCACTCATTTTTCCTCCTGCACCAAGTCCGGGGAGGAAACGACAGTGAATCTGAGCTGGTTTGTAGTAGCCGAGTTTTTGAGCTACATCTCTAGTTACTCGCCAGTAGGGGTCTTGATCAATGGCCGCCGGGATTAGGGCCGGGACATTTTCACCTGTAAGTTTTTTGTGTATGAAGCAGGGTGCAGCTTGGATGGCGGGCCAGTAGACCCAGCCGATGTTAGTGCTATCTTGGAAGCCAAAGCTACTGCGTGCTGTGCTATAAGTTATATGTTTGGCTACTTCCAATGTGATGGGATAGAGAAGGTCGATATCTTTTGTGTCGTAGATAATGAATGTGTCTTCCGGCTTGAACCCCAGCGCGACCAGGTCCAGGGCATTTTCGTAGCTCCACTTTGCCGTTTTTTCAAGGTTTGTGTTGTCGCTGATTAGGTATTTTTCGTCGTCTGTGATTTGGAAGTAAAGCCGGGTTTTAAATTTTTGTTGGATGTGGAGAGTAAAAATCCAGGGAACGAGGTGTCCGATGTGGACAGGTCCGCTTGGTCCTCTGCCTGTATACAAGACGAATTTTGTGCCCTTGTCGTAAAGGTCAAGCACTGTGTCAAGGTCTCGATGGCTAAAGAAAATCTTGCGTTCAAGTTGCAGGTGCAGTTTGTTAGTGTGTTCCTCCACTCGTTCAAGCAACTGGGGCGTTAGGGGTTGGGTGCCGAATTCTTTTATGAGACGTTCATAGTCAACTTTGCCCTTAACTTCCCAAGGCGTAACTACCATTTCATTGTTGTTTTCTTCAGCGGATGCCGTCGTGTTCACCAAGCCTTTAACAAAGAGGTTTGCGTTTGATGATATATGCTTTTTCACACTCAAAAAATACTATTCTAGAAAATTAAGGAAAAATGTCGGCTTGATTTTAGCCCAAAAGGAGAGTTAAGCGGACCAAGCCATGCGTTAACCGGATAAGGCCCAAAAGGGAATTGGGCAGAAGCCTTCTCCATGTCAACAGCCGGATCCGCTCAACTTTTGTTGGCTATCCCTTGCATTCCTACTTACAGGTAACTCGCCGAAAAATATAAGGCGTTGTGGTTGCAGCTTGATGCTACAACCTTCGGTAAACAGCCTCTTTTGAGAAGTTTGGTTACATCAAATATGTAGTTCAAGACTGAGACTTCGACATATATTTAACAATCAGGGTAGTAAAAAATATACATGATGCAGGTTTATCTAAAATACAGTATTATTGCAAGCTTTTATATAGCAAAAGGTAAGAAACCTACTTGGGGATGCCAATGAATAGAACTGAGGCAGTTAACTACCTCAAAGAAGTCTTAAGCCAATGCGAAGAACTATCCCCAACATCGGTCTGTTTTGAAAACTACAAAGACACCCAATCTGAAGGCTATCGAGTATACATTAAAGGCACCATCTACGAGCCAGACCGAGAAAAATTAAGAGCCCTTGCAAAAAAACATAATTTAGCAATGCAAGAAGATGAGAACAGAATTATAGTTTACAGGTCCAAAGATCCCGCAACCCCGCAAAACAGCGATATCTAGTTTATTTTCAAGTCAAGTTTCTAAAAAGATTCCTCAACACAGCTAATTATTCGAATTCGAAAAAATATGACACCGACTGAATAAACCCGATAATAGACCTACCGCTAAACCCTCAGTAACCTTATAAAAAACACCGCTGTTAGCAGTCTATGTCCCTTAGCCAAAGCTCCTGGACTGGAAGAGAGAGGAAAAATCAACATGAGTAGTCAAGAAGAGAGATTAGAAAATAGAGAAAGAAAAAACTACCGAATAGACATAGGCGCTTATGGCAGCATAGGTGTAGAAGCACCAACTAAAGATGAATGCCTTGAACTATTCAAAGAAGTCACAAGAACCAAACGTCACTCAAGTATAGACGAAGCCATAAGATAATAGAAACTTTTTGTTTTATGCTGTTTTTTTCGCCATTTTGTCGATATTAAATATTTTATTTGAGTAAGAAAACACATTGCTAATTAAATTTAACTTCTAACGCTGATGAGTTTTTTTGAGTTGATACCTACCTCTTTTAGGGTTCTCGACCCCGATCATAGTTTCCGCATAGAACCGTAAGGATCTCCTATTGACACCAAATAGGTTGGTAATTGTGAGTTATAAATTCTTGGCATCTCGAGTTCATCTTCCCAGTTTCTGCAACAGTGAACGCATTGTGGTTTTTTTAGGGTTCACCTTAAATGTTTATATCAAAAGAAGGTATCAGGCTGAAAGGTAAGTGATATATGTATGTCTACTGATAGGGGCGCAGAAAAATTCCAGTTCCTCGTCAAATTGGCCCTCGAAAATGGGGCTGCCGACGCCAAAATTATCCCCACCAGCAAAGTCGTCGTCGAAGACCGCGTGGTGCTCAAATGCAAGGTCGGCTGCAACCACTATGGCAAAACCCTCGCCTGCCCACCCTACACGCCGTCGGCTGAGCAATTCCGAAAAATCGTATCTGAATACAGCTACGCCATGTTTATGAAGTATACTTCGAATGCGCAGGCTGAACCTGAGGTGCTCTCGAAGCTTATGGTTGCGGAAAATGATCCAACCGTTTCTAAAGAAATCAAGGAGAAAGCAGCCAAGTTCTGGCAGGATTGGAAAGATGACAAACGCAACATGCTCCAATCGGTTGTGGATTTGGAAAAAGCTGCGATGAACAAAGGCTACAGCTTAGCAATATCGTTTGTTTCTGGGCACTGCCAACTCTGCGAAAAATGCAGCACGGAAACAAAGATCTGTGTCCACCCCAATCTTGCGCGTTGGTCGGAGGATGCGGTTGGAGTTAACGTGAAGAAAACAGCTGCTAACGCCGGAATTGAGGTTACGTTTCCGTTTGCGAAGAACCCTGAATCCTTTGCAATCTTACTCATAGATTAAGCAGTTGCAGTTCAGGTAAAGGCTAAATAATTTAGTCACCAACTCACAGTCATGAAAATTCTGCTTGACGAAATGTACACTGGCTTAAAGGAGTACCTTGAGATGTTAGGCTACGAGGTTTTGACGGCACAGGAGGGTGGTTTGAAGGGCGCTAAAGACCGCGACGTGGTAGAGTACGCTGGTAAGCACAAGTTGGTTTTGGTAACTCAGGACCAGAAGCCCGCTGAACTCGCCGAGCTGCTTGGGGTTCGGTGTGTTTTTATTTCTAGTTTGATAGTTGCCAAGTTGGTTGATCAAAAAATCAGGGATTTGTGATTTTAGACGCTGATGTGGCGCAGGTACTTGTTCCACAAATAGGATGCTGCATAGCCTGCAACTCCGCCGGTAACTGGCCCCATGAACAGGACTAGAGCGTCGAGCATGGTGCTTCTCTGGACGAACAGGCTGATGTAGGAAAATCCGTTTATGTACTGCGGGAATATGGCGAAGGCTGAGTAGCTTGAGACTGCGATGAGTAGGGTGCTTAGCGCCATGGCGGCGATTAGTCGGTTGCGGTTTACGCCTTGATGGGAGCCTTTGATTTTGAATATGAAGAGGAATAGGTCTACGAAGACGCCGAAGAGGAAAGCGAAGAAGAATGTAAAGGGTCCTAGGGCGGGACTGACTAGCGCGGTTAAGAGTCCGCCGACGGCGCCAACGTACATGGCGCCCCCTTTTGGAATGAAAAGCGCACTCAATGCGAGCAGTACAGCTTGGACTATTATCATGAGGTAGTTTAGTGGGGAGGGCAAAAACACATTGGTTACGAAGATTATTGAACCGAAGAGTGCAATTATGAATAGTCGCTGAAGTTTCTGCGTCGGCTGTCCTCCTTTTAGCTATAGGAGTTACGGTTCCATTTAAAAAACCTTAATTTTTACAAGAGTAAAACCGTTGTTATGCCTGCGAAAGAAACATAAGCGTGGAAGGTTATTTCTGCCTCGAGGGACAATCATGAAGTGTGAACAATGCGGAGTAGACCTTGAAGAAAACCAAGTTAACCAGTTCCAAGGCAAGGTTTTGTGTGAAGACTGCTGCTTTGACCTTATGAATCCACCCAAAGTATGCGACCCCCTCGCAGTTTCAGCTACCCTAACGGTTCGCAAACAGCTGGGGCAGACGGGCACCGAAGGCTTGACTGAGCTTCAAAAAAAGATTTACGACACGGTTTCTGAGCGGGGAAAAATTAGCCGAGAAGAACTGACAAGCTGCTTGAACATGACGCCCCATGAGATGGAGCGCGAATTCGCGGTCCTGCGTCACTGTGAACTTCTTAGGGCGTTTAAAGAGAGCGATGTTGTGTACTTCGCAAAATTTTCAGCCTGACATATAAGTTGTTCAAGGTCCTTTCGTAAGTGTGGCTTAAATTTTAATGGAAAGTTATAAATTGTCAAGCAACAATATGAGTAAACATTTAATATTGATTCATATGTGTATAAGGCAGGGAGCTAAAGGAAAAATTGAGCACTCATGCAGAAGATTTGAAACTTCGCTTAATGACCATTGAACTTTTACGTACTGCAAAGTACAAACGAAACATCACCTATCGGGAACTAGCCTCAAAAACCGGGTTACCCGTCACCGTACTAAGCCGCTATGCCAAAGGCCACGTGCTGCCAAACACAACACGAGCCAAACAACTCTGGCGCGTCCTCACCAAACTCGTCGGCTTAGAAGCTGAACTTCGTAGCAGAATAAAATTTGACGATATCGGCTACTTTGACAACACCGAAATAGTCGGCGACTACAACATCCTTCAGCAAGCCGCAAACCACGCGCTCGCCAACTTCGCTGGTAAACGTGTAACCAAGATTTTAACGGCAGCAGTCGACGGCGTCCCACTAGCCACCATGGTCGCCAACTCACTAGGTGTAAACCTCATCGTCGCAAAACGCAACAAAGAAGTCGGCGTCAAAGCCTTCCTTGAAGAAACCTACATTCTCGGAAGAGACTCAGGCGTCACAGTCACCATGTACATTCCCAAAGAATCCATCAAAAAACGTGACTCGGTGCTGGTAGTAGATGACATGATTAAGAGCGGCGAAACCCAAGAAGCGCTAGTGAACCTTGTGAAAAAGTCTAAAGCTGAGGTTTCAGGGATATTCTCACTCATCGCCGTCGGCGAAGAATGGAAAAAACGCCTAAAATCAGGCGCAGACAGCCCAGTCGAAGTCGTTACCCACCTAAAATCCCCATTCGACACTTCCCCCTAAGCAAAACTTAAGCATTCTTTTCCATTTTGTTAACAAAAGTAAGTGAAGACAATGAACAAAATAGGCCACATAACCCTCCTAGTCAAAGACCAAGATGAAGCCCTAAAATTTTACACCGAAAAACTCGGATTCCAAAAACGCCAAGACGTCGTCATCGCAGAAAAAATGAGATGGGTCACAGTCTCGCCAAAAGACCAACCGGACCTATCGCTAACGTTTGTGGTGGCTGCAACCGAAGAAAAACGCAAAGCAGTAGGAAGGCAAGCAGGCGACCACGTTTTCCTCACACTAGAGACCGATGATTGCAGAAAAGAATACAAAGCACTCAAGGCAAAAGGCATAAAGTTCTATGGAAAACCCGAGGTGCAATCATGGGGTGTCGATGTGGTTTTAGAGGACCTCTACGGCAACCTCCTCGATTTAGTGCAACGTTTCAAGCATTGAGGATAGAAAATCTTTAACATAACCCGCCCGCACAATAGCGGTATTACAGTCACGTTTGAGGACATGCATATGCGGATGATTAAGTGGCAAAACGGCTCAGTCATAACACCCGACCAAACCAAACTTCCCCTCCAAGAAGTCACCTTAGAGATCAAAACGGTCGACCAAATGGCAGAAGCCATAAAAGTCCTACGCGTCCGAGGCGCTCCACTTTTGGGTGCAGCCGCAGGTTTCGGTGTGGCATTGGCAGCTTACCACTCAAATGCAAAAACCAAAGATAAATTTTTGGCTGAACTGAAAACTGCCGGAACCATTATCAAACGCCAAAGACCCACCGCAGTGAACCTGTTCTGGGGTGTTGACCGCGTTCTTACCAAAGCGAAGAGCGTTTCAGGAGGCGTAGACGAAATCAAGGCAGCCGTCATTTCGGAAGCACAGGCAATCGCCGACGAAGACGCCGCACAAAACCACGCAATCGGCAAGAACGGCTCAGTCCTCATCAAAGACGGCGACACAATCTTAACCCACTGCAACGCAGGCGAACTCGCAACCGTCGAATACGGAACCGCCTTAGGTGTGGTCCGTGCAGCTTGGGAAGAAGGCAAAAAAATCAAAGTCATCGCCGACGAAACAAGACCCCTTCTGCAAGGTGCAAGACTCACAACCTACGAGCTTAAACGCGATGGCATCCCAGTTACCCTAATTACCGACAACATGGCGGGCTACGTTATGAGCAAAGGCCAAATAAACTTGGTGATTGTAGGTGCTGACCGTATCGTGCAAGATGCTGTGTTTAATAAAATCGGCACATACAGCGTCGCAGTTCTAGCACATGAACACAAAATTCCTTTCTACGTTGCCGCGCCGAAATCAACCTTTGACTTAACCCGAAAAGCCGCCGATGTCGAGATAGAGGAAAGAAAGCCCGAGGAAGTTACCCACGTTGGAGGCGTACAAATTGCTCCTAACGGCGTCAACGTCATGAACCCTGCCTTCGACCCGACACCGCTAAAATACGTCACAGCAATCATCACCGAAGATCGGGTCATCTACGCCAAAGATTTTGGCCAATTCAGAAAAGGAAAATTATAGTATCAACAGGAAGATGTGGTTACGGGATGAGTGAAAACAAAAAAGCTCTAGTGGAGTTTCGAACCAGCGGCGTTCTCGCAAACAAAGGCGTCATCGTTTCAGAGCAAAGTAACATTGATGCACTCTCTTCCCGTGGCTACGGAACACTAGAAAACAAAGTCTTCACCCTTACTTTCTACGAGTCGCTGTACCTTTTGGACAAGGGTATGCTTGAAATCAAAGACCCCAAAGGCAAAGCTATCGATTTCCAGAATCTTCTACACTGCTATGAAGCAAAAAATGACAACGCATGGGTCAACTATCTCGTTTACCGGGACCTCAGAAGCCGAGGCTATGTAGTCAGAGAAGGCTTCGGCGGCGGAATAGACTTCCGAATCTACGAACGGGGCACCTACGGTAAAGACACCGCACCCTACCTAATCATGGTTACACAAGAAGGCAGACCCCTCCCAGTAAACGACCTTGCCGACGCGTTAACCAAATGCACCAGTCAAAAAAAGGAACTAATTCTAGCCGTCACAAACCGGCGGGGCGAAGTGGTACATTACTCAGTTTCTCCATTGAGCTTCAACAAAATCGGGAATGACCAAGACGAAGATGAGTAAACCCAAGAACTACTCGTGGGATGCAAAAGATTACGCTAGAAACTCCCAGAACCAGTTTCAATGGGCAAAAGAACTTATACCCAAGTTAAAATTGCAAGAAAATGAAGCTCTACTAGACATTGGATGTGGCGACGGCAAAATCACCGCTGGACTTGCAAAGTGCCTGACAAAGGGCAGAGCAGTCGGCGTAGATTCCTCCGCTCAAATGATAAAGTTGGCAAAAAACACTTTTTCAACTGAAGATTATCCAAACTTAAGCTTCCAAGGGATGGATGCTCGAAACCTCACATTTAGAGAAGAATTTGACATAGTTTTTTCTAATGCTGCGTTGCATTGGATTGTTGACCAGAAACCCGTCTTGGAAGGCGTGCGCAGGAGCCTAAAACCTAAAGGTCGACTCATCGTTCAGATGGCGGGAAGGGGCAACGCTCAAGACATCATCATCATCCTAAGCGACCTACTAACCGAAATCCCATGGAAACAATATTTTGACAGCTTAAAGTTTCCCTACGGATTTTTCGATACAAAAGAATACTCCGCTTTTCTTGCTGCGGCTGGTTTGAAGCCGGTACGGGTAGAGCTTTTTCCCAGAGACATGAAACATGCTGGCGAAGAAGGGTTGGCGGGGTGGATAAGAACCACGTGGCTACCCTACACGGAAAAGCTACCCTTGGAAAAACGGGATTTGTTCGTTAAAGAAATCGCTGGCAGATACCTCAAAAACCACCCAGCCGACACCGACGGAATCGTCCACTTAGGCATGATGCGCCTTGAAGTTGAAGCATGCAAACCCTAAACATTACTGCTCAATTTAAACACACTTGAATTAAAAAAATTCCCCCGCCTACCACTATCGTTTCAACATAGATCCACTAATAGGATCCAAATATGCCGATTCTCGGTGAGCGAGAGTTTAATAGAATAATTGCACCATTTAGCTTGTTTAGGAGCTAAATGCATGCCAGCTTTCCAACCCGTACGCGGAATGAGAGACTTAGTCGGCGAAGAAGCCCAAACCTTCACCTTCATCATAAGTAAAGCAAGAGAAAACGCAGCGCTTTACGGCTACAAAGAAGTCATAACACCCCACGTTGAACCGCTGGAACTTTTAAGCGCCAAGTCGGGGGAGGAAATTCGGCAGCGCATGTTCATATTCAAAGACTTGGGTGAGCGTCAAGTGGCGCTACGCCCCGAGTTTACCGCATCAATCGCGCGGTTAGCTACAACTTCTCTTAAGAATGAGCCAAAGCCGCTACGCATGTTCTCTGTAGGCACTGTTTACCGTTACGATGAGCCTCAGCGTGGACGCTACCGAGAGTTTTGGCAATCAAACTTTGAACTGATGGGCTCCGCCAAACCCGAGGCAGATGCCGAAGTGGTTTTATTGACAAATAATTTGATGAAGTCGTTGGGACTGCATGGTTACTCATTCAAAATCGGTCACATAGGCGTGATTCGCGGGATTCTAAGCCAAGATGGCGTGGACGAGAAAACCCAAAACGCTGTGCTGCAGCGCATGGACAAAAAAGAGTACGATGCCGCACTCAAACTTGTGGAATCCAAAAAATGTCGAGACATGTTAGAAGGGTTAATCGCCATAAGGGGCAACGATTGGCTTGACGTAGTTGAGCAACTTCAAAGCTACCTTACAGGCTACGAAAAAGCAAGGGTGGCAGTGGAAAACTTAACGGAAATTCTCAAACTCGTAACGGAAAGTGCCGACCTAACTCTTGCAGTTGAACCTGCGTTTGCCCGAGGCTTAGAGTACTACACTGGAATGATTTTTGAAATCTACATGCCCGGCTTAGACATTGCTTTGGGTGGCGGTGGAAGATACGACAAGCTCATCGAAACCTTCGGCGGTGAACCTACACCTGCAGTCGGCTGCGCCCATGGAATCGACCGCGTCGCCATTGCCCTGCAAACGCAGAAAACAGCCCTCGGGGCAAGGACGGAGAGAAAAGTTGCAGTCTTACCCGTCACAGAAGCAATGAAGTCTGAAGCACTCAAGATTACGCAGCGTTTGCGCGCTGGTGGGGTTACTGTAGAGTTTGAGGTTATGGGAAGAAAAATCGCGAAAGCCCTCGAAGATGCGGACAAACGCAAAGTAGATTTCGCAGTTATCGTTGGTGAGCGAGAGCTGAAAGAAGACGCAGTGGTACTCAAGGATTTAGCTAATCGACAGCAAAGCATAATTTCAATCGATAAACTAATTGAAAAAATCAAGAACTAAAAAGAATATAAGTTTGAGCCTCAAAAGAGGCTTTTTTGGGTTTAGAGTCGCTTGATGTACCGGTTAACTTCCCACTCGGTGACTTGGGTGCGGTATAGGTCCCATTCGTTGCGTTTTTCTTTGAGGAAGTTCTCAAAGGCTGTTTGTCCGAGTGTTTCGCGCATTAGTTCGCTGGTTTCGAGTTCGTCGAGTGATTCTTTGAGTGATTCGGGTAGTGAAACGATGCCGCGTGCTTTGCGTTCGTCGTAGGTCATGTGGTATACGTTTAGTTCAATTGGATCGCCTGGATCAATCTTATTCTTGATTCCATCTAAACCTGTTGCCAAGAGCACTGCGAATTGTAAGTATGGGTTTCCTGCGCCGTCTGGACAGCGGATTTCGCATCTAGCTGCGCCTTTTCTTCCTCCGAAGTTGGGCACGCGGATGAGCGGGCTGCGGTTTTTGTGTGCCCAAGCGAGGTAGACTGGGGCTTCGTATCCAGGAACTAAGCGTTTGTAGCTGTTTGGCCATGAGTCAAGGATCGCCGCCATCTTTCGTCCGTGGGCGAGTTGTCCGCCGATGAAGTTTCGGGCGATGTCTGAGAGGTAACCGTTTTTGGTGTCGTCTGAGTAGAACATGTTTTGAGTTACGTCTTTGTTCCATAAGCTTTGGTGAACGTGCATGCCGCTGCCGTTGATTCCTTGGAATGGTTTAGGCATGTAGGTAGTGACGTAGCCTGCGCGTGCAGCCACAACTTTGCCGCACATCTTCATTGTTATTGCGCGGTCGGCTGTTTCGAGGGCTTCACCGTATTTGAAGTCAATTTCGTTCTGTCCTAATGCGACTTCGTGGTGGCTGAGCTCTATTTCTATGCCGAAAGCTTCAGCAGTATCTGCAATTTCGCGTCGTAAGTCGTCTGTTAGGTCGCTTGGGTGAAAATCAAAGTAACCTGCTAAGTCGATGGGTGTTGGTAGGCCGCCTGTTTCGCTTTCTTTTACTATGAAGAACTCTAGTTCCGGAGCGCAGATGAAAGTGTAACCTGCTTTGGCCGCTTTTTCTATTGTTCTTTCAAGGACATAACGCGGGTCGCCTTCAAAACGTTTGTTCTGTGGAGTGTAAATGTCGCAGAGCAGTCTGCATGAAGATTTCTCTTTTGGCCTCCAGGGTAAAACTGCAAAGGTAGATGGGTCTGGGAAGAGAACCATGTCTGATTCTTCGATTGGCCGGTAACCGGTAATTGAGGATCCGTCGAAGGATTGGCCGTTTTCAAAGATGCTTTCCATGTTTTTTGAGCTGACAGCTATGTTCTTTAGCATACCGTTTATGTCGGTGAATTGTAGTCTAACAAATTTTATTTCTTGCTCTTGAATTTGTTGGATGACTTTGGATACTGCTTCTTTCCACACGGGGTTTTTGAAATTTTTCATTTTCTATTTTTCTCCTTGTGAGGCTTGGCTTTAGTCTCCATATGTTATGGAAATCAGATTAAACGTAAACATATATAAATTTATCGCTCCGCAATTATAGATAAATGTCCAGTAAGTACACAAATCACTGAAATAATGTCCGAACAACTACTTGCTTTATGCACTGTAAAAAAATGTTGAAAAACACCAGTTAACTAGTCAAATAACCAAATTTCACCATTATCGCTCTCTGCGCAGATAATCACCGATATCCAACACGTTTCTAACCACAATTTCATTACCAACAACGGAATCGCGCAGGTTTTCAACAATTCTACCAAAACCTAAACATTCGCCAAACTCGTTGAACATCAAAGTATTCGTATCCTTCTTGCCTGGACCCTGAACACGCACAATACTTTTCCTCAAAACATCCCTGCCACAGATAAAAAGCCAAGCTGCCTTCCTATCCAAGATAATTCGATAAGCCTCTTTTTTCGCAAGCATCCCAAGCAAGTAAAAACTTGGAAAGAACTTTCCCTCCTTAGCTTTCCCCAAATAAACTCCAGCGGAAAAGAAAGCCTGCCGAACTAAGGGTTTCAGAGTAGGATTTACAAGGTAAAAACGCCCAGCGTTCTCAACCATTAAATCCAAATTTAAAGCGATTTGTACCCCGAATTGGGAGGCAAAATCTGTTATTGCCCTTGTGTTCATGGTTTTTGACTCCGTTTTTTCAGTTTACAAACAAAGAAGCCCTGCGTTTCACCAGGCCATAGACGCCTGCAATGCTTAATCGACGGGTCTAGCTGTTTGCCGAAAATGTTGGTTAAACCCTTTTCGCCTTCACAGTATATTTCTTCAATTTGGAGGTTGAGGTTTTTTACTGCCCAGTCCATATTCAATTCGTTCTCTTCAGGTTCAAGCGAACAGGTGGAGTAAACCATTTCACAATCGTCGCTGAGGCATTCAGCTGCTTTTGTTAAAATTTCCCGCTGCAAACCAGCATTGCGCTCCACGTCTTTTAGGGTTCGATTTGAGAACCAGTTTTTGTCTGCCGCGAAATTTCCTGAGCAAGGCGCATCGACTAATATCTTGTCAAAATTTATGTTTAACGTGGAAACTTGCCGCGCATCCAACATGTAAACCAGCGCGTTGCTAACGCGGCAGCGTTCCAAATGGTTAACTAACGCATTCAACCGCCACTTATCTACATCCAAAGCCACAATTGCTCCCGTGTTCTCCATCAAATCAGCCAAATGCACAGTTTTGCCGCCTGGAGCCGCAGCTACATCAAGCACTTTTTTGCCCTTTAGATGAGTGAAAACGGAGACAGGGATTTGGGCTGCTGCTTCCTGAATTGAATACAACCCGAGCAGGTATTCGGCGGTTGCGCCAGCGGAAACTTTGGAGTCCATCACCCAGTAGCCTGATTCGAGGAAAGGGATTTTTTGTAGGTGAACACCTAAGTCTGAGAGCCTTTGTAAGAGTTTTTTTCCTTTCGCGTTGGTGTTGTTGACGCGGATAGCTTGCTTTAACGTCACCTCTTGATATTGCCAACCCAACCGTTTGTAGCGGTCTGTGAAAAATTCTTTGCCCGACATCAGCGTTAGATGATTAATTCAGTGATAAAAACTTTTCAAAGCGACCGCGAGGTTTAGTTGGTGTTTATCGGAGCTCGGAGGTTCTGTTTGAATTGTTCGAGCTTGTCGTATTTTTTGTATCGCCAGTAGCCAAAGGAAGCTATCCAGGATGCGATGAATACACCGATTATTCCAAAGCCTATCATTTCAAAGTTTATGGCATTTAGCCAGCTCCAGAATAATCCGCTGAGGTTGAGTTCTGTGGAGAGCACTTGCAGGAGTTCTATGGTGCCTATTGCCCAGGCAACCAGTACGGATATGACTGTGACGGTTAGGTTGTAGTAGATTTTTCTAACGGGGTTGAGGAAAGCCCAGCCGTATGCCAGTCGCATTGCTACACCATCGGCGGTGTCGACTGTGACCATGCCACAGGTGAATAGCAATGGAAGAACAAGGATGTAGTAAAGTGGGATGCTTGTGGAGACACCGATGCCTACGCTTATGGCTATGAGGGCAACTTCGCTTGCGGTGTCGAATCCTAAACCAAAGAGCACGCCGACTGGGTAGATGTGCCAGGGTTTGTTTATGACTCGGAAGAGGGGTCGGAAGAAGCGGTTCATGAAGCCGCGGTTTTCGAGGAGTTTGTCTAGTTCTTCTTGGTTGAGTTTGCCCTGTTTTAGGGTTTGGAAGATTTTGTAGATGCCGATTACGATGACTGCGTTGATGAAGCCGATAATCCAGAGGAAGCTTCCCGAAACCAGTGTGCCGACGATTGTGCCTGTGCTTTGCAGGACAGGAATATCAGCCGCGACGGCTCTTGTGGCGAATATAAGTGCAATGATTAGGGCGACAACTACGGTTGAGTGTCCCAGCGAGAACCACATGCCAACGGTGTAGGGGCGTTTTCCTTCCTGCATGAGTTTGCGGGTTGTGTTGTCGATGGCGGCTATGTGGTCAGCATCGACGCCATGGCGTAGACCGAAAACGTAGGCTACTATACCTAAGCCGCCTAAGACCACCGCGATTTGTCCGATGACGAAGGCTGCTGAGAAACCGATGACGGTTATGGTTAGGAGTACGGAGAAGATTATGGCGATTCTGATTTTTTCGCTACGTGAAAGCGTTATTATTGATTGGTTGCCCACGCCAGTAACACCTTTCAACAAAAACGTGTTACCGTGCATATAAAAGCTTTTAGGCACAACAAACGCATTCTACATGGGATAACCAATGTCAAAGGTAACACGAATAGGCGTAACCTTCCCACCCGAACTCCTCAAAGACTTCGACGAAATCACCGCCAAAATGGGCTACGAAAGCCGCAGCAAAGCAATACAAGACGCGGTAAGACTCTACGTTTCCGAACGCAAATGGGTCAAAGAAGCAGACGCCCAACAAACAGGCGTCCTACTGATGGTTTATAACCACGATACAAAAGGCTTAGAAAGTGACTTAACAGAAGAACAACACCACCATACCGAACTCATTTCCTCAACCATGCACATACACCTAGGTGAACACGACTGTCTCGAAGTCATAGCAGTAAAAGGTAAGGGATCAGAAATCAGGCACCTAAGCGACCATTTAGCCACAAGAAGAGGCGTAAAAATCCTCAAGTCAATGATAGTCTCAGTTTAACTCTTCACTTCAAACATACGTTCCAACGAAGCACGGGCTCTTTTGGCGACCGCTTCCGGAACCTGAACCACGTTCTTTTCTTCTTTTAGCGCAGTATAGAGTCTGTCAAGCGTTGTTAGCTTCATGTTTGGACATATTGCGCCTTCGTAGGCGAGGTAAAAGTTTTTCTCCGGGTTCTCTTTGCGCAAGCGATGCAGAATACCTTCTTCGGTCCCAACGATGAAGTCTTTGGCCGAGGATTCTTTGGCGAAGCGGCACATTTTTGAGGTGCTGCCGATGAAGTCTGCGGCTTTGCGCATTTCGGAGCTGCATTCAGGATGAGCCATAGCTAAGGCATTTGGATTCTGCATCTTTAGGACTTTGATGTCTTCTGGCTGGAATAATAGGTGGGTTGGGCAGAAACCGTTTGAGGGAATCGAGATTAGTTTTTTGCCTGTTTTTTCGCTGACGTATTCTGCCAGATTTTTGTCGGGACCAAACAGGATAGTGTCAGCGTCGAGTGATTTTATAACTTCCACGGCGTTGGCGCTTGTGCAGCAAACATCGCATTCAGCTTTGCAGGAAGCCAAAGTATTAACATAGAGGACCACAGGTGCACCGGGGTACTGCTTTTTTGCGCGTTTAATCTCGTCAACTGTTAGCATCTGCGCCATCGGGCAACGCGCACCTAAACAGGGCAAAAGCACCTTTTTGTTGGGGTTCAAAATCGACGCGGATTCTGCCATAAAATCCACCGCCGAAAAAACGATTATTTCAGCTTCTTTTTCCTCAACTGCTTTTCGACTAAGCTCTATGCTGTCGCCGACGTAGTCGGCTATGTCTTGGATTTCTGGTCGCTGATAGTTATGTGCCAGTATGACGGCTTTTTTTTCTTTCTTGAGTTTTAGGATTTTGTCCGATAAAGCCATGTTTTCGCCTGTTCGGGGTTAAACGTGAAAAGTAAGAAGGGAAAGTTATCAGATATATGTTTTTACCTTTGGGTTTTGGCTTTGAACCTTTGAAAACAATGAAATGGGCGACTAACCTTTGTCAAGTACCCATTAGAATGAAACTTTTTTCAAGAAACCCCCAGCACCATATGTCTGGACCACATATCCTTAGTGACGTCATGTTGAATTGTTTGACTGCTAACGCAACTAGGACAAAAAAAGCTAAAGCGCCCAAAAAAATTGCTAAAGAAGATTAGCCGAAAATAAGGTGCCTTTAACCTTTCACACATCAATTTTACGAAGATACAGCTGTAAGAATTTCTTTCAAAAAAGATTAGGATGTAAAAAAAAATAAAATTTTTTGGGTTATCTACTGCTGTTTTGCAGAGGCAAGGTACTTGAGGTGGAATGGCTTAATGACGATGCCGCCCTTCAAGTCAGCGTTGAAAGTTTGGCTTTCAACCACCCAATCGGACATTTCTGAATCAAGAGCCCGAATAAACCCGGCGAAGTTCTCAAAGTTTTCATGAAGCGAAATGCAAACTGTATCCCAACCCATACCTCTACCATCTAAAGCTAGAATCACGTTGGTTTGCTTCATATACCATTCCTTCATTTTCTGTAATGCCTGAGTTTTCTCGTGGCCTGTTGCATACTTTAGTTTGCTCTTCAAAAAGGTTATAGCTGCAATCTCAAACCCGATTTGGCCAAATTTAGGAATTACAGTGTACCCTTCGATATAGTTTTCTTCCAGCATAGCTCGTCTGCGGGTTACTGTTGGCTGTGAGACGCCTAAGGCTTTTGCAAGTTGTCTGTCGCTTCGATGTGAGTCCTTCATAAGCTCAAAGAGAATTTTGTAGTCTATTGGTTTTAGCTCTTTCATTACGATCAACTTAAACGATTTTTGCTATCCATAGCATTTTTTGACATCATATATAAACATCATTGTTGAATAACCATAAAACCCTCCCACCACAACAGGGACACAGCAACAGATACTCTTAAGAGAAAAAACACCCCTAAGCATGCAGGAGCCTCCAAAAAATGCCGATCCAAATGCTAAAAGAGATTGAAGAGGAAATTACACGTTTCCTTAGCGATTTAATACGAATAAACACAACCAATCCCCCAGGTAACGAGACGGCAGCAGCCAACTTTATCGCCAATTACCTAGCAAAGGAAGGGTTTAAAACAGAAGTTATAGAATCAGCTCCCGGCAGGGGCAGCATAATCACTCGGCTCAAGGGCTCAGGAGAAAAACCCAACGTACTCTTACTCTCCCACATCGATGTTGTAGCTGCAAACCCATCTGAATGGAGCATTGACCCATTTGCTGGCACAGTAAAAGACGGCTATGTCTACGGCAGAGGCGCCTACGACATGAAAGGCATGACCGCCGTCGAAGTTCTAACTCTCTTGCTCCTCAAAAGAAACAACGTCCCACTTAAAGGCGACATCGTTCTAGCGGCCACCGCTGATGAGGAAAAAGGCGGCGAAGAAGGCGCAGGCTACCTATTGAGGAACTATAAAGAGAAGGTTTGGTGTCCCTACGTCTTAAATGAGGGCGGAGGATTAGCGATTCCACAGAAAAAAGGCAATATCTACCCCATACAAACTGCAGAAAAAGGCATCCTGTGGTTCAAAATAAAAGCCAAAGGAAGCCCGGGACACGGCTCCACCCCAAACATGGCTGACAACGCCATTTTACGCATGAACAAAGTCATAACTAAACTGGAAGAATACCAGCCAGAAACGGTCTATGTACCAACTCTTAAACGGTACTTAACCGAGATAGCTAAAATCAACCCTGACCTTGAACCGCAGTTTTCATGCCTACTCGCGAACCCTAAACAGAGCGAACAGATCCTCGACGAACTAGCCAAAATAGACAAGGCATTAGCCGAAGAAATCAGACCCCGAACCAAAGCAACCATCACCCCAACCATAATTCACGGAGGAGTAAAAGAAAACATCATACCTTCGGAGTGTGAAGCCGTTTTCGACTGCCGTGTTTTGCCCGGACAAAGCGTCGAAGCAACGCTCAATCTAATCAAGGGTTTGCTGCAAGATGTAGGTACCGACAAGTTGAGCTTTGAAATCATCCAAATGCATAACGGTAACGAGTCAACTACTCAAACCCCACTCTATAACGCAATCACAGATGTTTTAAGAGAGTTCGAGCCCAACTGCGGTATAACACCAACATTAACGACAGGCGGAACTGATTCACGCTTTTTTAGAGAAACGGGCAGTGTATGCTACGGTTTTCACCCGATGCGCCCCGACGAACCCAATGACCTTCTGGAAAAACGTATGCATGGCATTGATGAACGCATAACTGTGGAGAACCTTGTTTTTGGAACAAGCATCTTCTACGAGGCAGTAAAGAGATTCATGACTTAACCGCCCACATTTTTTCTTTTTAAACAGTCTAATTTTTATTGCTAAACATCATAGTATTCCTAAGATCCGCCTGCTTAAGAGGCAACCTAAAAAATGTTCAGTGGACAAGCACTAATAAATAAAGACCCCCCAAACTTTGTGGTCACCAAAACCGTCGGCCTAATCTCTGACACGCACATCCCAAAAAGAGCCCAATGTATTCCTAAAAAAGTTTTCGAAATCTTTGAAAAAGTAGAATACATCATACACGCAGGCGACTTGGTGGATCTATCAGTGGTGGATGAGTTGGAGCAGATTGCGCCAGTTCTAGCGGTTCATGGCAATATGGATAGTTTAGAAGCTGCTAATGCGCTTCCCAAAATTAACTCACTAAAAGTTTTCAATTGGAAAATTGGCGTTACGCATGACCCGAGCTTTTTCTTAGGATTAAATAAGCCTAATGAGGTTGCAGAGAAGAATGGGTTTGACGTTTTTGTTTATGGGCATACACATGTTCCGGACATTAAGTGGGAAGGAAGAATCCTTTACATTAATCCGGGGAGCGCAACAGACCCGTCGTCCCCTATGAATAAGCCTTCAGTGGGATTGCTAAAAATCAGCAGGGAAATCATAGCTCCGGAAATAATCGACTTTTAACTCTTCAAAAGAGGTCCGATAAATATTGCATAAAGAATGATTCCGAAGACTAAAGAAAAGCCCCAAACAATGAGGGTTATTAGCATGTTTTTTTTCCTGTTAAAGCATCCTTTAAGGTTCTTTTGGAATCGCCAAGAAGCAACTATCCAAACACCAATTGATAATGCTACGCTTCCAAGGATTCCGTGAATTAGTCCTACAACAGAAGGCAATGCCAAAGGAGCTGAAACAATATATTCAGGAACAACTGCCAGTACAAAAGAAGGAATCATCACATAAAGAACCATGGAGAGATGTAGAATAACGGCTGTAGCCATCGTTATTCCGTGGTTTCTAAACTTTAGTTTTTTCATCAAATAGTAACCGTAAACGAGCAAAAATAAGACAATTATTTGAATCACTAAACTGACTGTGATTGTAAGTGCAACAGGGTTGTTTAAGAGACTCATTGACGCCATTGCTATAATTCAAGAATAAGACTATAAAGCTTCACTTTCACTCACCCCTCTCCAGAACCAAACTTATGTTTCTTCGACCGCTTTAAAAGCAAAGAACACCAACAGAGAGCATGAGGCAAAAAGAATGGAACATTGTAAAAATCCTTGGAAAGACACCTGCACAAGCGAAAACATCAAACTCTACATCCAAGTAAAAGGCGAAAACCTACCCATATGTCAACAATGCTGGATCAAAATCGCCAACCAAGAAGAGGAATGGTAAAAAATGGAAAGCTTCAGCGCTAACAGTGCAAGATCGTTCATTGGAAGAAACGTTAACCTGCACCTAAAAGATGGCGCAGTTATAGTAAATGTGCAACTTACGAAAATTCATCGAGGCGTAGGAAAAAACAACAACCTAATTGAGTATTCTCCATCAAACAACCGTAAAGCTACACGCGTACCGCTCAAAAACGTTGCATGGGCTGAGATGCTTAACATTAACTTTATGAAAAATCCCGCCTAAAACCAAAATTACTGGATAAAAACACAAATACCCGCCATGGCATTCATCAATTTTATGCGCTGCTCAAACTGCGGAGTCTGCTGCACAGAAACAGAAATGCTGCTCTCCAAAAAAGACATTAAACGCTTGGAAAAGAAGGGTTTCAGCCAAAACCAATTCGTTAACTTCGACAAACAAGGCTACGCAGTGCTTAAAAATCGTGAGGGCTACTGCGTCTTTTACGACCTCAAAAATCGTCAGTGCGGGGTTTATGCTGATAGACCATCTGGTTGCAGAGTGTACCCAGTTATATTGGATGAAGATACAGGGATAATTCTGGATGATATTTGTCAATCAAGAAATACGATAACTCAAGAAGAAAAAAATGTCAAAGGCAAAAAAGTCATTAAGCTTCTGGAAAGAATTGATTCTGAAGCCTTAGAGAGGATTTCGTAGATACTTTTGTTTGCCGAGTCGGCTTGTTTGCATTGCCAATATATAACAGCTATTCTTTTTTGATGTTCGTCATCTTTTTTTGGAACCAACTTGTCCTTACCAGTTTGCCACATGAATCGCAAATAAACTGGACTTCAGCTAGGCGTTGATTGTCTTGAAGACCTTTAATGGCAAAAAGTTACTTTCCTTTGTTAGCTTTTTCGTGTGCCACTAAGTATTCTATATATTCCTTCATTGTCCGGTTTGTTTCGTTTGATCTTTTTTTAATGGCTTCGTGAAGTTCGTCGGTAACCGTTATGCATTTGTATCCTTTTCGTGGCAAAAGACCCATCTCCTTCCGTACTTTACAGTACTCAGGCATAAATAATTAACGGTAAATTAACGCTAACACTCTTAAACCTTAAATAAATGTACGTTCGGTTACTACGATTGAAGAGAGGGAAACACAAACGCCGAAAAAAGGTTATAAAAGTATCACTGACAAGTCCGAGGTTTACGACTACTTTTTTAACGAATGGCTTAAAGTCAAAGATGATTATTCCATAAAAAAGGAATACACAGCTTCTCAGCTTACATCACTTACTTTTTAGCAAAGCTAATAAACGAAGACAAAAAAACCTCCAAAGAATAAATCCCAGAATTTCACTACAACTTTAAATAAGTCTTAAACTGACTTAGCAGAGGTGAAAAGTTATGCCTTGCTCAGTAATCGTTGGTGCCTTCTGGGGAGACGAAGGCAAAGGAAAAATTATTTCTTATTTAGCGCTAAAAGACAACCTTGATTTCTGTGTCCGAACTGGCTCAGTGAACGCCGCTCATACAGTTTGGTTTGAAGGCAAAAAATACGCCTTACATATGGTTCCTGCCGCCTTCATTAACCCTAAAACGCGTCTTCTCATCGCTGCGGGCGCAAACGTCGATGTTAAAACATTCTTCGACGAAGTAGCACTCACCCAAGTTGACCAAAAAAGGATGGGAATAGACCAAAACGCATCTATAATTGAACAGAAACACGCAGAACAAGACAAGGCAAGCGCAATCAACAAAGGAATTGGAACCACGGGCAGAGGCGTTGGGCCAGCTCTTGAAGAGCGCGTTAGGCGCACCGCCAAACTTGCAAGGGACATTCCTGAACTTAAACCCTATGTTACAGACGGAACAATGGAAATTAATGATGGCTTGGATGCAGGCAAAAGTGTTTTGCTTGAAGGCACTCAAGGTTTCATGCTGTCACTATTTTTAGGAGGCGGCTACCCATATGTGACTAGCAGAGATACAGGTGCATCAGCCATTGCCTCAGAAGCAGGTGTTGGACCGACACGTGTAGATGAGGTAATTATAGTTTACAAGTCGTTCATGACTCGGGTGGGTGCTGGACCTTTGCCAGGGGAAATTACCAAAGAAGAAGCACTAAAACGCGGGTGGTTCGAGGTGGCCGCTGGAACGGGACGCGACCGGCGAAGTGCACCCTTTGATTTTGACTTAGCAAAAAAAACAGCCAAGATTAATGGAGCAACCATGTCTGCTATGACAAAACTCGACGTAATCTACCCATCTTGCAAGGGAGCAAGAAAATACGAGGACCTATCAAAGGACGCCAAAGACTTCATACAAGAGGTAGAAACGCGAACAGGCGTACCCGTCACATTTATCGGAACAGGGCCTGAAGCCTTGGATCTTATCGACCGCCGCTAAAAGCAAACTTTTATTTCCACAAGCAGCACTTCTTTTTTAAGGCGAATCTGATGTATCCACCCCCACCAAACCCACCCAGCACAACCCATAAAGTCTCGGCAGTTATCCTAATTTTGCTTTTCGTTTCAGGATTACTCGTTGGGGGACTGCTGATTTTCCTTGTTACCTATCCGTCCACAACGAATCTGAATAGCCAAATTTCTGACCTGCAAAGTCAAGTTTCAGACCTCAGAGGATTCCAAAACGCAACTACCCAAAACATCACCATCCTGCAAAACGGAACCTCACTCGAGGACATTTATGCCAATGTGCAATCTTCAGTTGTTTTAGTTCAGGGAGACACCAGTGACTCAAACGTGCAGGGCTCAGGGTTTGTCTACACGTTCGCTGACCGCACCGTGGTGTTAACCAATTTCCATGTCGTCGATGGCACAACCAATTTAAGCGTAACATTTTCTGATGGAAATGGCTACTCAGCTTCTGTGCTTGGAACCGACCCGTACTCTGATTTAGCGGTTGTATCTGTTTCCTCTAATGCGCCTGCTTCAGAGTTTAAACCCTTAACAATCGTGAGCTCATCACAATTGAGTGTAGGTGAACCAGTCATAGCTATAGGAAACCCCTATGGACTCGTTGGTTCATTAACGACAGGTGTTGTAAGTGCTACTGGACGAACAATAACTGAGGATACAGCTGGAGCATATTCAATTGCCAACATCATCCAAACCAGCACACCCATAAACCCCGGAAACTCAGGCGGTCCTCTGCTTAATGCAGTTGGAAACGTCGTAGGCATAACAACAGCTATAGTTACTGACTCTCAAGGCTTAGGCTTTGCCATCCCCTCAGACACCATTCTAAGAGAAGTCTCAGACTTAATCAGCACGGGCTGCTACAAAGGACACTCCTATCTAGGAGTTGTAGGAACAGACATGGATTACACAACAGCCCAAAATATAGGCGCAAGTGTCACTTACGGCTGGAGACTATCCTCGATAACTCCCAACGGACCCTCAGCAGGTAAACTGCAAGTCGGCGACATCATAATCGCAATGGGACTCCAAGGACCAAAGGGAACCTTAACAAACCAGCAAACCATCAAAAACAACGAAAACTTAGCAAGCTACTTAGAACAAAACACATTGCCAGGCGATAGCTTAGTTTTGACTGTTGTTAGGGGAAACAACCAGATTCCTGTAACCGTAGTCTTGGGAACACGCCCTCCAGCAACACCCTAAACTATTTTTTAACTTTTAATTTTTCAAAAAGTGCTGACTGATCAAAATTGGATCATGGAAAAGTAGATAAAGGCAAACCAGTTCAAGGATAGATTTAACACTGCTTTGTGAGCGGATTCGTTAGCAGTTGTAAGGGGGAACAAGCATGAGCGAATTAGAGGGTGTACTGAAAGGACAGAAAATAGCCTATTTCTCCATGGAAGTAGGCTTAACAAGCGAGATACCAACATACGCTGGCGGCTTAGGCACATTGGCAGGAGACGCCATCCGTTCAAGCGCCGACCTAAAACTCCCCCTCATCGCCATTACTCTAATCAGCAAAAGAAACTATTTTAAACAAAAACTCGACCAAAACGGAAGACAATCCGAACAGCCAAGAGAATGGAACCCAGAAAAAACAATGACCCTCCTCCCAAACGAAGTCTACGTCCAAATCGAAGGACGCACCGTTAAAGTGAGGGCATGGCTCTACAAATACATAAGCGTCACCGGTGGCTCCGTTCCTGTTCTGTTTCTTGATACATATTGCGAAGCAAACACCCCCCAAGACAGGGAAATAACCTTCTACCTCTACGGCGGAAACGAAAGGTACCGACTCAAACAGGAGGCGATTTTGGGTTTTGGCGGCGTGCGGATGCTTGATTCCTTGGGTTTTAAGGTTAGAAAATATCACATGAACGAGGGACACTCAAGCCTTCTATCAGTAGAGCTCCTTCGCAAACACGCAGGAGACGCCGAAAAGGTGCGAGAACTCTGCGTTTTCACCACACATACCCCTGTAGAAGCTGGACATGACAAATTCAATTATGAATTAGTTGCAGAAATACTGGACAATTCCGATTTTGCTACGTTAAAAGAATTTGGTGGCCACGACAGATTAAACATGACTTCCTTAGCATTGAACTTAAGCAACTACGTTAACGGCGTTGCCAAACGGCACCAAGAAATTTCAAGTAAAATGTTTGCTGGCTACAAAATCCACGCCGTAACCAACGGAGTTCACTCGTTCACATGGACGGGTAAGAGTTACCGGAAAGTCTTTGACAAGTACTTGGCAGGCTGGGCAATTGAGCCTGAGTTGCTCGCGAAAGTTGACATTATTCCAGATTGTGAAATCTGGCAAGCGCACGAAGAACAAAAAAAGGTGCTAATAGACTACGCGAACCAAGCGTCAAACGCGAATCTGAGCACTGATGTGTTAACGTTTGGTTTTGCCAGAAGAGCAACCGAATACAAAAGACCCGCTTTGCTGTTCTCGAACCTTGAGAGATTACGCTCAATCAGCCACAAGGGGAAGTTCCAAGCAATATTTGCAGGCAAAGCGCATCCTCGTGATGATGGAGGCAAACGACTCATAGAACAAATCTACAGTTACGGTAGGCAACTTAAAGGGGACATTGAAATTGTTTATTTGGAAGATTACAACATGGACATTGCTGCCAAGATGGTTGGAGGCGTGGATGTTTGGCTCAATACACCGCTAAGGCCGATGGAGGCTTCTGGAACCAGCGGCATGAAAGCTGCCCACAACGGAGGCATTAACTTCAGCGTTTTAGACGGCTGGTGGATTGAAGGCTGGATAGAAAACCTGACGGGCTGGGCAATCGGTTCCCACTCAACTGAAAACGTAGACGACCAAGACTACGTAACCAAAGAAGCAGAAGACATCTACAACAAAATAGAATACGTTATTGCTCCAATGTTCTATGACAGGCACGATGAATGGATTGGGATGATGAAGAACTCGATTGGCAAAATTGCCTATTACTTTAACAGCCACCGAATGATGCGACGCTATGTAATCGACGCCTACCTATAGACCAGAGATGGAAACACTGAAGAGCCGTTTCACTCAGTATGCACATCTTAAAATGGTGATTTTTCCGTTCGAGCTTTTTGGATTTCAAAAGGTAGCGCTAAAAGTTGCTACACCTATGGATTAATAATAGAAGAAGATAAAAAAAAGTTAAACGTACCCTTACTGTTTTTTCGTCAAATCTTCAAGTATTTCTGTGGCGCGGTCCACGCGAACTTTACGTTCCTTAACCATACGTTCCGCCACAATGTCGATTTGGTTGTCTTTGGCACCTGCGGTTACTGCGATGTTGCGTGCGTGCAGAGACATATGGCCCCGCTGGATGCCTTCATTTGAAAGGGCGCGGAGGGCACCGAGGTTTTGGGCTAATCCGACAGCGGCTAAGACTTCGCCGAATTCATTTGCAGATTTGACGCCTAAGATTTTCATGGCGATTCTGGCGATTGGGTGGGTTTTGACTGCACCGCCGATTAAGCCAACAGCCATAGGCAACTCAATGGTGCCTTCTAGGTCGCCGTTGGCGTTTTTGGCCCATTTAGATATAGATGTATATGGTCCGTTGAATGCGGCGTAGGCGTGAGCTCCTGCTTCGATGGCACGATGGTCGTTGCCTGTGGCTAAAACCACTGCGATAATGCCGTTTAGGGCGCCTTTGTTGTGGGTTGCTGCACGGTAGGGGTCAGCTGCTGCAAAAGCCGACGCATAAGCGATGCCGTCGACAACTCCTTCTCCGCCCAACGATTCTTTGGGAAGGGTGCACCATGCTTTAGCGAGACGCTTTACTGCAAGGTTAGAGATTATTCTGAGGTAGACATGCCCGCCTGTTAGCTTCTCAATCACGGGCGCAATTGCCTCTGCCATCGTATTAACGGCGTTAGCGCCCATTGCGTCTCGGCAGTCAACAAACAAGTGGACGATGAGCATTTGTCCCATGGTTGTTTCGATTACTCGGGCATCGAGGTCTTTGGCTCCGCCGCCGAATTGGTTGAGGACGGGGTCTTGGTCGTTTGCTTTCTTAAGAAGGTCTACTTTTGCGTCGAAAACCTGTTTTTGAGCGGTTTTCGCGTCTTTTAGGTTGACAAGTTGGATTTGCCCAATCATCACTGGCGCAGTGCTGCTAGTGTGGAAGCCTCCGCCGTCGCGAACCATCTTTGCGGCGTAGCTGGCTGCGGCAATTACGCTTGGCTCTTCGGTAGCCATGGGAATCAGGTAGTCTTTGCCGTTGATTTGGAAGTTAACGCCTATGCCCATTGGCTCGGGAAAGACGCCAATGACGTTTTCAACCATGCGATCAGCCACATCCATGGGTAAAGAACCAGTGTTCTCCAATAGACGCACTTCATCTTCTGTTAAATTGGCAAAATCTTTAATGATTGCTAACCGCTCTTTGGGCGGCAGCTTGTAGAAACCCGAGATTACAGATGATTTAGCCATGCTATTTCACTTGCATGTGTGTTTGGCTCTTAGCTTTTAAACTTTAACCAACCCAGTCCTCAAAATCTTGTAGTTAGAGGGTAGTTTGACCGTTGGCTCTGGGCATGGCGACGGCGGATACGCCTAAGCGCTTGCTGATTTCCTGAGCTAACGCATCACCGTTGCTGCGGTAATTGTCAGTGATAACCTGCTTTGCTTTGGAGCGTTTAACATATTCGATTAAGCCGTCAAAGTCTGAGTGGTCGCTGAGGGCTACGAGGTGTTCGCGGTCGCCGATTTGCCTGCAAGGATTACGAAACTCCCAACCACTCACACAAATCCGCGCATTCCGCAGACCCACGTGCTGGCGCTGATTCATATGGTAGAATGCCACGCAGGGCAGGTTGCCATCTAAAAGCTCATGTCCGTCATGGTCGGTAGACAGAGAGAGACAACCAAGATCCATCCCGTGTTTTTCACAAACCTTGGTAACCTCGTAAACGCGTTCAGGCATAACAAAGGGCACTTCAACGTCGGCTTTGCGCAGGATTTGCATGACTTCTTGGAGTTTGCCATGGTAGCCGAACACGTAAACTGTGCCGCCGCGCAGACGTTTCTCTATCATGGAAACTAAGAGTTCGCGTACGTCAACGTCAAAGTTGCGTCTGCATGATGGGCTCCCATACGTGGCTTCCACAACCAAAACATCACAGTCCACGACGGCGGTGCCTTCAAGCCTGAAATCGCCCGTCCAAACGATGCGTATGCCGCCTTCATCCTCAACCAAAACTTGGCAAGCACCCAAGATGTGGTCGGCTTTGATGAAGCTGATTTTTTCTTTGCCGTACTTGAATACCTTGCCGTACTCTAAGGTTTTTACTGCAGAGGAGTCTTTGAGTTTGAGTGATTCGTTGAGGGTTTCTGTGAGGTCGCGGGTGGCTTTGGTCATCAAAACTTTTTCGCAACCTTTCAGGCTGCTTCGCAAACCATAGAGGTGATCTGCATGTGCGTGAGTAACAACCCGCATAGGTCGTGAAGCATCGTGGGCATCGCATGCTACGCTGTCACCTAACAAAACCGCGCCGCTCTTAGTTACCAGTGCCCTTTCAGCCAACCTTATCTTCCTGCTAAGTTTTTTCTGCAAGCCAATCGATTAGCTGTTCTGTATTATCAGTCTCAATGTTGACTCTTATGGGACCCAACGGCGACTCAGCGGTTTGTTCAGAGAAGGAGATGTGTCCTGCAAAAGCCACCTGCTTGTTTAAGCAAAATGAAATCATGTTTCCTCGTATTGACTTGAAAAGCAAACGTCGTGACGCATCGCGGATTCGGTCGTTGCGTAGCATATTGCGTAGTTTAAGCAGTGAATTTTGCCCTTTAGCTACTGCAGTTAAACTGCTGCCCTTGACTGCGGGCTTGACCGCTATGGTTGCGTCATCCAAAAAGTTATTGACCGCTTGTTTAACTTTTTCTTCACTTTCCGTTGGATTAATTTCGGTTTCAACAAAAACTGTTACTTCAACCATTTCTCCTCAACCCTCGCAAGTGATTCTTTCACTTTAGCCTTAACATGTTCGAAGCTATTATCGTTCACTATTATCTGCTGAGCCATCGCTATAACATTACCTAAACCAACGCCTAGTTCCCGCATGTCCCGTTCGTTGAAGACCTTCCATTCCGCAGGGTCGTCGCTTCGATGGCGGTTTGATAGGCGGTTAAAGCGGGTTTCGGGAGAAGCGTGGATTGCCACGAGACTGAATTTGGCGAAGTGCTCTTTGAAGATGTCAGCTTCATGCAGGCTTCTCAGTCCATCTATGAGGACTTTTGGGCTTGTTTGTTCCTCAATTTTAGGGATGCATTTCTGGGCAATAACAAAGTTCCCGCCCTCTTCCCGAAGACGAAGCATAACTTTTCCAACGTTCTGGGGATTCAACTCCAAACCGCGGTCGAGGGTTTCGTTTCTAACCACATCACCCATTACCACAACATCGTAACCCAGCTCGCGCGCAGTATTAACAACCAATGATTTCCCTGAACCAGGCATCCCTGCTAAACCAATAACCAATTTGTCAGCGTTCACGTAAGTTACCCTTTTTTTGGTTCATATTAGCAAGCGTCTCAATTAAAAGCGTTTGTTTTACAAAAGCGCTTGTTTGTATTTCCGAGATAACCATAAAGGAATTTAAGCAGATAAGGAGTAAATGACTATTTAAGCCAAAATTGTTCAAGCTACTATAATACAAGCACGGCTTCATCGATTTAAAGCATGGAAAGTCATAACTTATACAAATACTCAAAAAATTAGCTCAACCTATGCAAATGTATTGTATTTTTCCAAGCGATTAATTATAAATTAAGAATCCTTGTTTTATCATTTAAGAACAACGGGCTAATTTCAAGTCGTACTTTGAAGGTTAAGGGCATGGTTGAAAGAGAACCAAATATTGATACAAAAGGGCAGTTCAACGCTGCTGCTAAACTGAAGAACGGAATTTCTTGTAAAGATGCAGGTAAATATGAAAGCGCTTTAATGTCCATCGATGAAGCCCTTAAACTGCAAGAAAACTATGTAGACGCATGGGTAATGAAAGGTGTAATTTTAGGTCAGTTGGGCAGATGCGCTGAATCGTTAAAGTGCTACGATAAAATAATCGAGCTATCCCCCCATTTTGCAAACGCGTGGCATCTAAAGGGAGCCACCTACAGCCTGATGAACCGCTATGACCAAGCCGTCGAGTGCGAGCTTAAAGCGATCGAGTTGGAACCCGACAACATAGACTTTTACTTACGCTTAGCAGCGTTCTATCAAAAACTAAAAAAGTTTGAAGAAGCCCAAAAATGCTACGAAGACCTGCTAATACAAAAACCTAATAACTCCCAAATCCACTACTTGATCGGAATAACCCAAGGAAACAAAGGCAATTATCAAACAGCACTCGAATCGATTGATCAAGCTTTAAGGTTGAAGCCAAATTTCGCCGAGGCGTTGATTGTTAAAGGAGTTATTTTGACAAAACTTGGCAGAAATGACGAAGCAAAACTGTGCACAGACAAAGTGTTAGAAATGAAAGAACCCTCAGAGAAACCTAAACCTGCTAAATCAGATTTACCCAACTATTTCCAAAAAGACTTTTCAGCTACTCAAAAATCAAGAGAGCAAAAATAATCGAGAATGTGTAAAACGAATAGATTAAAAAGCATTTATGAGGGTTATGTGTTAAAAACAGTGAAGATGCACCATGTCAGAACCAGTACCACAAATTAGAAGCTTCATCGCTTTCGATATAAAAAACGACAACGTGTTAAACAGGCTTGCCGCTGCGCAAAAGATGTTGATTCAAACAAATGCAGATCTAAAACTTGTTGAACCAAAAAACATTCATATTTCTCTGCGTTTTCTCGGCGGAATCAGCCTTGGACAGATAGAGAAAGTTTATGAAGTAATGAAGAACGTGAAGTTTAGTCCTTTTAACATCCAGTTGGCTGGGTTAGGGGTTTTTCCAACACTTAATTATCCACGGGTGGTTTGGGCAGGAATAACTGATGGGGCTGAACAACTAAAGAGCATCTTTGAGCAGCTTGAGCCTCAAATCCACGAGTTAGGTTTCGCGCCAGACCCCAACGGATTTACCCCACATTTAACCATCGCGCGTGTTCGGTCAGGCGCCAATAAACAAAGATTAGTGGACCTCGTAACTAAACAGGCTAATTATGACTTTGGCAACATACGGGCAGATTGTTTGCGGCTGAAAAAAAGCCAGCTATCGCCCAAAGGTCCAACTTACTCAACACTCAAAGAATATTGCCCCTAACTGATAACCATGGAAAACGAATTAGATTCGTTGACTAAGCGGATTCTTGAAAAAATCACGCCTAAAGAGAAGGATTATGCAACAGTTGAGGTTTTAACCAAAGAGTTAGAAAATAAAATCACTTTGGTTTGCCAGCAAGAAGGCATAAGCGCAGTCGTCCGCGTTGAAGGTTCAGTTGCCAAGGACACATGGCTACGCGATAGTCTTGACATCGACATTTTCATACGCCTACCTACCTCAATACCACGCAAAAACCTAGGCGATGTAGGCTTAAAAATCGCGAAAAAAGCCGCTGAGGGCGCAGAGCAGATTGAACGTTTCGCTGAACATCCTTACCTTGAAATCTTCTCAGAAGGCCACCGAATAGACATTGTTCCATGCTACGATACCAAACCGGGTAAATGGCAAAGCGCAACAGACCGGACACCCTACCACACAGACTACATTAAATCACGTTTGAGCGCTGAGATGCATGGGGAGGTTCGGCTTCTCAAAAAGTTCATGGCAGCCATCGACGTTTACGGTGCAGAAATTAAGGTGGGAGGTTTTAGCGGTTATCTCTGTGAACTTTTAGTAATGAAGTACGGTTCCTTTGCTGAAACCATAAGTGCCTTTGCCCAGTATAATTGTCGGGTAGTAATTGACCTTGAAGGTTACTACACAAATCGAGAAAACGAGCTTACCTTGCTTTTTCCAGAGCCCTTGGCAATCGTTGACCCTGTTGATAAGGGAAGAAATGTGGCTTCAGCGGTGCAACCCCAAAAACTCTACACATTCGTCGGAGCATCACGGGAATTTTTGAAAAAGCCTTCCGAAGAATTCTTCTATCCGCCTAAACCCACAGTTTTGTCTCATGAAGCACTAAAGACACAGCTGAGCAGTCGTAACTATTCCATTTTATTTTTGGTTTTAGGCGAGTTGAAGGCTGTCCCTGATGTTCTTTGGGGGCAACTCTTCAGGTCCAAGCGTTCGCTGCGAACATTGCTTGAGTTAAATGATTTTAGGGTTCTCAAAGACGCAGTTTGGAGCAACGAGAAATTCCAAAGCATTTTCGCTTTTAAGCTGGAGCAGCAAGTATTGCCCAACATAAAGAAGCATGTGGGACCGCCGCTAGAACGAGAAGCCGAATGCAAAAAATACTTATCCAAATACAGCAACAACCAAAGGGTGATTTCTGGTCCCTATATAGAAGATGGGCGCTGGATGGTTGAGTTGCCTCGCAAAACAACTGATGCCATTGTACTTCTTAAAGAAAAATTGGTGGACGGGGGAAAGAACGTTGGCGTTGCAGATTTAGTTGCAAAAACTATCCAAAAAAATCTTCAAGTTCTCGTCAACAGTGAGGCCCTTGAAATATACGGGGAAAACGGGGATTTTGCCGAGTTCTTAACCGATTTCCTCTTGGGCAAACCCTTCTGGCTAAAAAACCAGTAAAAATGGGGCTTTAACCTCTCTTTATTGGTTATTGTGTTACGGAGTGGTACCAGCTGATGATATATTCGGGCAGGTTTAGTCCTCGCTCACCAAGGCGTTCTGCAAGCTTCACTGGCAGGGGGCTCAAAACATAAGCTGCCCGTGTGTAGAAGCGTCGTGGCGTAGATGGCTTGACTTTTTCGGGCAGGATGATTTTGAGGTCAGCTTTTTTGGCGAGCGTTGACTCATTGTTGCCAGTTATTGCAAAGACAGTCCCGCCAAACTTTTTGAGCACATCAGCCCAAATGATTACCGGTCTTGTTTCACCTGAGAACGAGAGCAGAATTTCCAAGTCGCCCGCCCTTGGATGAGGCGTGTTGACGCCCCGTGTAATGTAAACGTTGTCACCAAGGAAACTTTTGATGTGAAAGAGCCTCACTCCAGTCATTTTGGCGATTTCGTTTCCTGTGCCTTTTCCACCGAGGAACACATTTGTGCGTTTTTCCATGATGTCGACGAGTCGGGTGTAGGTTTCGCTGTTAACGTTGTCGTCTATCATATCGCCAACTTTTTCAAATTCTTCTTCACACAGTCGGAAGACGTCATTTACTTCAAGGTTGCGGAATATGGCTTCAATCATGCTGTTGAGGATTTCAAGGGTGCCAAGTTCGAAGATGTCGCCCATCATGCCGGTTTCGGCATATTCGGTGCCGGGTTTGGATTTGCCGCGTCCTTTTAGCTGAACCACTTGCCCGTATTTTTGGGTGATTTCTGATAATGGCGACTCTGGAGCGGATGTGAAGAGACCCATGGAGAAATGGGTGCTTTTCTTTTCTTCGATATATTTGGCTAGGTCCTGTGCCATGACGAGGGGGTCGTCGCTGTAGCCGCTGCCACTATTCATGAGGAGCAGGGTTTTTTTGTAGCGACGTTCTAGATCAGCGGCGGCATCATACATGCTTTTACCGGGAAACCCCGGGTCGTCGGGTGTTAAGACAACTTTGTTTCGCCAACCCGCTTGGCTAAGCGCAATCTGGCTCATAGCCGCGTTAAGTGAATAAAGCGAACGACCTGACCCACCGCAGATAACGCAGTCCGCGGCTTTAAGGTCCTCGTATAGAGGCGCCAACTCCTTCTTTCTTATACCCATGACATTTTCTTGGATCTTATTCACGTAACCAATAGAACTGATTTTGCTTTTGATAGCAACGGCACCCTCGCAGACATGATTCCAAGACAAGATATATTATCCTTGCGCTTGCCTAAACAAAAAATCCGCCAATGCTCCACTGCCATATCAACACGGTACTGAAAACAAAAGAAGGGGAACTACCAACCCTTCTTGAATGGACGCTTCACATCATCAACATTTAAGCCCACGGTTTCTATTTCGTCAATTTGACCTATGCCTTTCTGGTTAGCGGTGCGTATGTGACTGATTTCGTGGGGGTCTAACCCCATTATGCGTGCACATGTGGCGTCGGTTGCAACAGGGTCTTTGCCTGCGAGTATTAGGTCCATTTTGAGGGGTGACCCATCGGTTGGTCCGCGTCCCTCCATAGCTACGAAGCCGTCAATAATGGTCAAGTGTGGCTTTATGACTGTGTTTATGTCAACTATGACTTTGCTTATGCCGCGGGCGTGGTATTTGAACTTCATTTTGTCTGGAAGGAGCCCGAACATGTTTTTCATGCCCAAGGTGACTTTGGTTGCCATGTGGGTTTTCATTTTGGCGGCACTAATGATTGCGGATTCAGTTACGATACGGGGCACAGTTATATCGTTTAGGCATTCACCGCTAGGAATCTTGATTTTAACTTTGTCCTTGATATGACGCAGGTTAATGCACTCGATGTCGTATTTCTTACACATCTCTGCCATACCTGTAGCTTCAAAGGCTTTGTCGGCGTTTGTCATTGTTGCGTCGGATTCCACAACGAAGATTTCAACGGGCAGTTTCTTTATGCGCTGAATTATCGCTTCAACCACGATGGGGTCGGTTGTTGCGCCTGTATCCCAAGTCATAGTGGTGATGAAGTTAACTTTTATGAGAACCTTCTTAAAACCAGCCAAAGCCGATTCGTAATCGATTAAATCTAGGGCTTTAAACACGGGATCAAGCCCACGTTCACCCTTCACGATTGCCACTGTTGATTTTTCCGTAAAGACACCTGCTGTTTATGGTTGGTTGGGTGGTTTAAACGTTTATGATTAACATACTGGTGGTTACCTAAATCAGCGAGGTGGGAAAAGGTAGTCCCAAAAGGAGCACGGTTATTAGCCCAACTGCTAGCCCTAGCATGATTGGAAAAGGCAACCCTGGAAAAATCCCTTTTTTCTCCAGCGCAAAGAAAGTTATTATTGAACCTGCCAGGATACCGACTATAGCCATGATCGTTGGCAGGACACTTTGGGGAAAACCAAAGAACATGATGCCCATGAGCATGGAGTAGAATACTAAATCTCCTAGTCCCATCTGGATGTCCTTAAACGAGAAACTCAAACCCTGCAGCTGGTCAAGTCCCGAGGCAGCAATCTTTCCCACTGGACCCTTGTAGACTGCGATGACATCGTAGATTGCGAGGAATGCCAAGATGATGACTCCGCTGTAGAGGGGGATAGAGAACCCAAAGAAGATACCTAGTGCGCCGCCTATAGCAACGACGGCCACATTTCGGGCTATGCTGCCCAATCGGAAGATGGCGAGGTCAAAGAGCACCGCCACAGCAATTGATAAAGCAATCAGCACCCACAAATTATCTACAAATGGGAAGTACGGTAAAATCGCGGACAGGTAAACCAGCGACAACAGCAGTGACGCCGTCGTCAACGCGACTATGATTAAGCCTTTAATTATATTTTTGCTTTTTCTTTTAAGCAGGAAATAGAATATTGTGGCGCTTATTGCGATTAAGACCACAAAGTACAGTGCGTTGCCATATGGTGCTCCCGGGGTGGTTTCGGGGATTGGTGTGACGGGTATAGCTTCTGCCTGCTGGGGTGCAATAAGGTAAGCGCAGGCTAAACCGAAGAGCATGCTAGCTAATATGGGAACTAAGTAGACGATTTGGAATTTGAAGTTGTCCTGCTCTTTCTCCACTGGTTTAGGCGGTTCAGGTTTTGGTTGCTCAGTCACGTCTGTTACCCTAAATTGGCTATAGCTATTGCTGCTTGCAAATAGCATTCGTCGCACAATAAGTTTTGCTTCCGATCTGTGTCAAAAATCGAGTTGGAGAAATGCATAACGCACAGCGACCGTGGACAATGCCTAACTCCCAGGGTGTGCCCTACTTCATGAACGGCTTCTTTGAGTGCCCGCAGAATGTAGAGTGCGAGGTCGGGTTTGTCTTTGTAGAATTCGGGTTTGAGGCGCCAAAGCGAAACAAGTGCTGCGTTTCCCGGGGTGTAGGCTTCGCCAAAAACGTAGTTTAGGCCAGACGTGAAAATGTCAACGTCAACTACACCCAGTACGCGGTGAAAATCAGTTGGTTTAGCGGCATAGGCTCTGATTTCATTTAGCATGATGTTGGAGTTGTATTGGTTACGTTTCTTGTCAAAGGCATGTTCAGGTAGGGGCAAGGCTTCTTTTATTACGGAGGCAGATGTGTCGGGAAAAGTCTTCGCTAATCCATCCTGTACCCCAACCAAAACCTCGGGGGCAACTTGCCCAACCGGTAAAATCCCAATCTTCATACTCTACTGCCTATATTTGGTAAGTTTCTCCTGTTCGCGGAGCCACAGCATCCAAACCTAACTCGGTTTTTGCCCAGTTTGCGAAGAGTTCACAGTTGCCTTCGGCGCCGTGAACGACGAAGACTTTGGGTTTGCCGCCTAGTCGAGTCAGGGCTTCTTTGAGTTTGCTTGCGCCACAGTGTGAAGAGAAATCGAAGTGTCGATATTGGGCTTTAATCTTGCGTACTTGGCCATCGATGGTGCAGACACCTTTCTCCATTAGTTCACGTCCTGGTGTGCCTGGAATTTGGTAGCTGACTAGGAAAACGGCATTGATTGCTTTTTTGCCCAGCTTAGAAATGTAGAATGCTGCTGGTCCGCCTTTCAGCATTCCTGCCGTGGAAATTATCACACCGGGTGATTTGAGAGCGTTTCGCCTGTCGCGCCAACCTTCCACCCAATCGGCGGAGTGCATGGCATTCATGAATAGTTTGGGGTCTTTTAGGAATTCTTTGTAATTCATTATAACTCGGCTTGCTTCACGAGCCATACCATCCAAAGTTACAGGGTACTCAAAATGGTGGGCTGCTAGGACACAAGCTATCTCCTGTGAACGCCCCACACCAAATGCAGGAACAAGCACGGTTCCTCCTGCTTCAACCGCAATCGTGCAAGCCTCCACAAACTGCCTCTCAAGCTCTAAACGTTCTGTATGGTCAGCATCTGCATATGTGCTTTCAATGACGACTGCATCCAAATCGCCGTAATTCATTGGGGCGCCTGCCAAGAGTTTGCTATCCTCCAAGTTGAAGTCGCCTGTGTAGAGTATGCGTTTGCCTTCTGCTTCCATTAGCACCTGTGAGCTTCCTGGAGTATGGCCTGCGTTGAAAAGTTTTATTTTCATGTCACCGATGGTTTCTTCAACGCCAAAGTCTAGGTGCCTGTTGTTGTTCATCATGGTTTTTAATTCAAGGTACTCAAAGGGCAGGTAATAGCTGGATAGGTGTATGAAGTCTTGCACAAGAAGCTGAGTTAATTCAAGGCTGAGTTTGTTGGTGTAGAGGGGTTTTTTGTCGTTGATGTAGAAAATGGGGACAGCGCCGGAATGGTCAAGGTGACTATGGGTTAAAATGACGGCGTTAACGTCTTTTGGAGGAACATGCATAGGGAATCCAGGCTCATTATCAAGCATAACCCCGTAATCGCAAACAACCTGCGTCTTCTCTGTCTTAACTGATACTCCAATTCTGCCGACTTCTCGCGCTCCACCTAAAAATCCAACTTGCACCAATCAGAATCAATCCCATTGTTAATGTTAACGACTAAAAAGGAACCTATGCTGTTTTAAAAACGTATTGACCCTCGATTCATTTGCGCGGACACGAAACCCCTCTTAATAGCTCGCAAAACTGCATCTATGTCGAGTGAGGCTTCGACTTTGTTGTAGACGCTGAATAATTCTGAAACCTGATGTGCGTCGCTGCCTGCAGTCCCTGGCAAGCCCACGCTTTTAGCGAACTCTTTCGCCTCGTTATTTGCTTCATGACTTGAGCCACCGTTTAGGACTTCGATGGCGTCGACTTTGTAGTTTCTGGCACGTTCACCCATTCCATATGTCCTGAAATGGATGGGCAACGATGGAAACGCCGCCGACGGATTTGGCGAAGTCAACTACAATTTCAGGCGTCCAAGGCTTAGGCGGCAACTCGAAGGTGCCCAAAACCACCACATCACCTTGCGAAGTGCTGATTTCCACTCCTGGAATTATGAGGATGTCTGGATAAGCCGAAGCCAACTCAACTGTTACCCTGCAACCGCGTACGCTGTCATGGTCGGTGACTGCTGCAACCTTAATAAAACTGTGCTCAGCAAGCATATTAACGAGCAGTTTAGGTTGAATGACGGAATCCGCTGAATAAATCGTGTGAATATGGAAGTCGGCGTAAAGGGGTTCTATAGTTACATCTCCATGAATACTAACGCGAGTTTACTAAATATACTTCGGTGGCTGAAGTAAAAAAAAGTTTGCCAAGACCATTTTTTAAGGAGTAACTTTACTTTTGAAAAAGTCTATTTAGAGGTTTTCAGATGCCTGACTTTGAGTAGGAAGGCAACTGAAATCAAGAAAAATACTTTAGAGTAATTACCAATGTTGGAAACTCGCAAACTGGCATCAGACTTTTCTTAACTGCTCCTTTAAAATAGTCTCTAAGCGGCTGAAAATTTCTCTGCTTCCCTGCACATCGGCATCTACAGAATTAAACGCTAAATCCGCAGTCTTGCAGGTTTTTGAGCAGATTTTTTTGATAATGTCCTTCCAGTTTTTAGGGTCATTTAATAAGACGACGCTCTTGTAAGTTGAGCGTTTTATGTATTCTGCAGTTTGGTTTGCAACATAGTCTATTGTTTCACTATCAAATGGGTGTACAGTTTCATGCTGAGACAAGCGGGTAAACCTCATCGAGCTCCAAGGGAACCACCCCGAACGGAGCCGAATAAACACAAATATGAACTTGACAGCCAAGTTCCTTGCCTAAGCTTCTGAACAATTGGCGGATTTTCTTGAATTCGGGCGCTTTATGGAAAGGTTTGTTTCGGGTTTGTGGCACAAGTAAAAGCACCTTCGCATCCAGCGGGTGGTACGTGAACCGTTCGGTTAGGCGTTTGCGGTAGTGGGTGATTTCTGGTCGTGCAAGCCCCACAGAGTCGAAGTAGAAGAAGCCGCTGGTTTTTGCTGTTGGGCTGAATTTTTCGAGGAATTCTGCGTGGTTGCGGATGTGTTTAAGGGCTGAGAGCAGGGCTGGGTGGGCGTGGACGCGCATTTCGGTGTGTTCCCAGAGTCGGCCGTCGCGTATGGCTTGTTTTATGCGTTTTAGTTCGGCGAGGCAAACGTAGAGGTTATGTTCAGCGAGGAAGATTTCGCGTTCTTTGGGCGATTTTTTCTCTAAGCCCCGGGGCGTTTCTGCGCTGCATCTGGGGCAGCTGCATGGGAAATAGTCAAGTTCGTTTAGGCGCCAGGTGCCGTTTTCGGTCATGTAACGGTTTTCCCGAGCGTAAAGGGCATAAGCTGCGGAGTCGAATAGGTCACAGCCCAAAGCGACTGCCAACGAGAACATTGAGGGGTGTCCAGCGCCAAATAGGTGCAACGGACGTTCCATTGGAATGCCTTTCTTGCAAGTTAATATCATGTCTGCGAGGACATCGTAGCGGTAGCTTTCCATAACTTCGGTTGGGCTGCCCAGCGCGTGTATTTGGAAGGGGAGTTTTCCCATTTCTATGGCTGAGTTGGCGACGAGATCAAGGTGTTTTCCGCCCTGCACGGGACCAACCCAGAGGATGTCGTCGCGGGTTTTTTCTTTAAAGAACGCTTTGGCGCGGCGTAGGGTTTCTGCCACAGTGACTTCTGCTTGCTCTTTGGTGACTTTCCAGCCTGTGGGGATGTCGAGGATGGTAGCGATGTCGCTGCCGATACCCTCTTGGTAGGCGACGATTTCTTTTTGGGTAACATCGATGTCGCCGTAAACAAGAATTTGGTAAGCACCCGAATCGGTCATTACTGCGCCGTCATAGTTGAGGAATTTGTGCAATCCCAACTCTATGGGTTTGTTGTCAAACCGTTTTTTGATTATGTATGAGTTTGTGATGACGGCTTGGAAGCCGAAGGTGTCCTTGAGTTTTTGGGGTGGGATGGGTTGGATGCTGGGGTTTATGACGGGGAACAGGAGCGGGGTTTCCACTGTGCCGCTTTTGGTTTTTAGTTTGCCGATTCTGCCCAGCAAATCTTTTTCTTTAATTTCAAAGCTCAAGGTGAAACCTAAACATGAAACACTGCTCGATTATAAAAAACATCGCCTTCCTTAGGCATCCTTATATCACAATGTATCTCTAAATACCCAAGAAGGCACTGTCATGGTTTGCTCAATCGACATAAGCGAAAGACCAGTCTTAAACGACCCCATCCTAATCGAAGGTTTACCAGGCATTGGCTACGTAGCCAACATTGCCGCCCTGCATCTGATTAAAGAACTCAAGGCAACGCGGTTTGTCCAGATCTTTTCGTCATCTTTCCAAGATTTTGCCATAACCACGGATGATGGAGGAGCCCGAACCCCAATAAATGAACTCTACTATGCCAAACGGGATGGTGAACGGGACCTTATCATTTGGTATGGGAATACTCAGGCGTTAACTACGGTTGGGCAGTATGAGTTAGTTGGCAAAGTGCTGGATATTGCCCAAGAGTTTGGCTGTCGATTCGTTATTTCCATCGGAGGCTTCAAAAAAGACGAGGCGCAACCTGTGCCGGGCATTTACAGTACCGCGACGGATTTGGAGACGATGCAGCAGGCGCTGGATTTAGGCACTAAAGTTATGGTTGGGCATGTCTTTGGAATTGCTGGCTTGTCGATAGGTATGGCGCGGATTCGGGATATGAAGGGTTTCTCACTTCTGGTGGATACGCCGGGTATGAACCCTGACGTGAATGCAGCACGCTACGCACTGCTTACACTGGGCAAATACCTCTACTTAGAAGTTGACTTGTCGGGACTGGAAGCTACAGGTGACGAAATCAAAAAGATGCTAGAGTCCTTTGGAGTTATTCGAAGTATAACAGAAGAAAAGAAGAAAGAGGAGCAGCAACTACGCTGGTTTATCTAAGCTGAGGCTTTGGCTTCGCTCATGAAGGCATCGTAAACTTTCTGGACGCGGTCGGCGGCTGGACCTGAACCTTCCACGACACCTTTCTCAGTTAGTTTCACTTTATCCATAACCCAGATGAAACCCTTATCATCGTAGAGTTTAACCATGGTTGGGAACACTTTTTCAAGTCGGTTTGCGAGTGCTTTGAGGTCGAAGGGTTTTTCTGCGCTTGATATTGACATAACGATGGATCCGTTGAGGACTAGGCGGTTGAGGAGTTTTCCAGATTCGTCTTTTACGTCGGTTAAGCTTAGGCTTAGGTTGTCAGGGTTTATGCCGATGAGTGTGCCGTTGAAGGTTTTTCCGTTAGTGGTAACGACAGCGACAGTTTTATCTGCCAACGCTGCCACATCAGTAAAGTACTTTCTTTGCGCTACAGACAACTTTTATTTCTCCAATAATGTAACGAAATTGCATAACAACTATTTATCTTTAGCATGCCCCACCGATGCGAGTATTAAAAAAACAATCAAAAACCCTCATCAAAAGTTTTTAACGCTATGAGGTGTGATGTTTGAGTAAGATGACTGACAGTATTGAAGCTTGGCTACTTAGCTTTGACTGTGGCAAGCGAAAACACAATAAGGTTTACCAGAAAAGCCCTCAGTTTACTTTCAAGACACGCGAGCCTTGCTGAGCCCGAATCAGTTAACCCCCAAAAACACTTCTGTGTTTTAGACTGTTAAACCCTTGATTTAGTAGATACTTTAAAGTTACCCAGCACAGAAAGTCTTTTTGTAACTGTTAATAACAGTATCCAGTAATAAGCAATTGGCACAAATTATAAAATGGGATTTCGAATGAGCAATGAAAAAGCGGAGTTTAAACGGGTTGGACCACCTAGAGTCAAAGCCAAAGATGTAAACGGGTTCCTCACTGTTGAAATTTCTCTTAATGGCTATCCTGACTATATTTGGGTTCAAGACTATTTTAGGCACCCATTATCTAATGCGGCTAGTGGAGTACATCCCAGCAGCGTATTTGTAGAAAACGGCACCATTATTTTTGTATCATTTGAGTCTGATATTAAGGCTAATGTTGAGTGGATGGACAAATACATACAGCAAGCAAATGATGGTTATAACAGAAAGAAAGCCGAGGAGTTGCTTGAAGAAAAAACCCTTCTTGAGTTGGAAAGAAAAAGAAAAGAAGAACTTGAACGAATTAACGAAACTCTCAAAGACCTTTAATTTAGTCCTATTTGGGCAGTCATTAAAGGCTTTTCAGGTCAGGTAACTTAGCTTTTTTTTATGCTAGTTATCCTAAGATGGGAATGGCTACTATTGTTGATCAAGAAGAAATAAAAATTTAAGACGCCTCGCTACAAAAACGTATTAGTGACTTAAATGACAAGGTTTGAACTTAAGCGTTTCCCTGATAGGCGTTTAAAACTATTGGTTAGGTTTCAGCCAACAACTAATTTTAGGATTGACGCAGAGACAGGGGAAGCAAATTGGGTTCCAACCTTGGAAGAAACAGACCAATTGTATGAAACTTTAGGATGACAAATTACTATAACTTGAACAAGCGGAAAATACCGCAATTGAAAGAGCAAAACGTAAGCGAGCAAATATAGCACTGCCCACTCGATGAAAAATATTGTAGTCTTTGTGATTAAAACAGCTCAACTGGGTTTCAAGCTCTAAACTGTTTGGAAGCACTAAAGGGTTATTAGATTTGTTCGATTTTCAAGGATTTGGGAAGGGAAAACATGAGAAGGGAACAAGCGGTGGCTCTTGTGAGGGAGTTGGTTGGTAATAATTTGATTCAAACAAATTGGCTATCACTTGAGAAAAGGAAGCCTGACAGCTTCGAGCTAAAATTTAAAGGATATTGCGAACGTTCCTTATTAGCCACATTTCTTCAAAACCGCAACTTGGCAATGGAAGAAAATAACGAAAAAGGTTTTTGCATTATTTTTAAGCCGTGATTGACAGCTTCAAACATAGCTTTCCTCCTCTACAGACTTGTAGTGTAAAAACATAGTATGGGCGCGAGTAGTGCAACATTAACGTCGGGTGCTCAGTTACTAAGGAACAAAACCTAAGCAGTGGGACTATGTTGATTCCTTATGGGATGATGTCGCCGTCCCAGCCTTAGGGCAAAGTATTTTTTTACCAGTTGTTTCTTCACTCATTTTGAGTCCTATGTTGTATCGTTGCTTCTAGTTATAAACTTTTAGAGAGTACTCTTTGGCATTTGAGTTGGTTGATGCATTTCACTTATTTTTATTCTCTAACTTCTAACCGTACGGCTTATCATTGCTATGCCATCATCTGTAGGGAAAATGGTTGTTCGCCATAAGTCAGTATTGTAACCACTTTACCATTCGACGCTTGTAATTTCTTGTCTGGTGATTGTTTTAAGAATTTTCTGATTAAGAATTTTTTCGGCGATTTGTGGAGCAATTTCGTAAATGTTCTTTCCAATTATTTGAGCTGGCTTACTGTCTAAAATGGCAGCCTGTGAATTATTGACATAAGTAATGTTCATTTCTGAATCTAAAGCGATAACGCTTTCTTTGAGGGCATCGAGTAAATCAAATAAGGCTTTGCTTATTTGCACAATAACTCCCCAAAAGAATATTGGTTCTTTTAGCTCTTAAAGTATTTGGCATTATTGTTCTTTGTTCAAATTTTCCCGGAACTCCAGCTTTGCCTTAGTTAATAATACAAATGCCAATTAGGTCAAAATGTCTGCCCAAGTCCGTCAAACAGCTTAAAACTATTACCATTCCGTCTAGTTATAATTGTTATAATTAGTGGCTCTGTTTTTGCATCAAGCATACTTTGGGCTGAATGTCAAAAACAACTTGCAGAAGAGTATGCTTAACAATTTTTCTGCAATCGTAAAAGGGGCGTGAATTCAAAACAAGAAAATTTAGATAAGTTAAATGAAAAAGGGTAGGAATTTTTGTTTAGTTTGTGCCGGCGATGTTTATTTGTACACTGAAGTTTGTAACGTCATTTATACCTGAGGAAACTGTCAGTGTCAGGGTTGCGGCTACTGATTGGTTCGGATTTAGTCTTGTGCCTTCTTGATTCCATGTTAAGGTAATTGGCCCGTTTGCGCTTGCTGGAGTCCAGCTTGTAGTCCCCATGCTTAAAGCAAGTGAGAGCCCGCTACCGATGTTTTTAATGTATATTGTTTGGTTGATGGTTGCTCCGGCGGTTAAATTCCCCCAATTTATGGTGGTTAATGGTGTGGTGCAGGCGCTGTTGGAATAGACCCCCAAGTTTGCTGATGTGGAGATTCTGCCATTGGATGACAGGTTTTGAGATGTGGTTATAGCTGCAAAAGTTGTGACTGTTAAAACTGTGGCTATTAGAACTAAAGCTAGTATTGATGCTGTGACGGAGAGTTTTATTTTTTGCGTATTTTATCCCCCTCGTTAGAACATCGTGTGTCTTATGTCTTAATAAGCATTATTAATCATGTGTCCACACCCACAACTGAACAACGGATAAACAATTCTCAAACAAAACACCTCAGGCAACGAGTACAATTCCTAAAGGGTTACGTTTTTCTTCTTCACAAACATTGCAAACAAGTAAAATACGTAGATAACACTGAAACCAACTAGTCCGCTTTCTATGCATCTAATGAAAGGGTTGTTTTCGCCTATAATGAAGTATCCTTGTGTTGATATGTCGTAGAATATCCAGCTCATCATCAGTACGGAGCCTATTAGTGTTGAAATTCCGACGACGTGGAAAGCGTCTCGATAACCTGCGGACATACTATGCACTTCAGACGTTGTTGCGTCAGGTCATCATTCTTTAGCGTTCAAGTTAGTATGGTTTACGACGTTTGAATCTGAATTAAAAATAAGCTTAATTGACGGTAGCTACTGATTTTTTCCTCAACCTCAGAAATAACACTGCTAAGGCGGTTAATGCTACGAATGCTACGACTATTATTCCATATGTTACGCCTTGGGGTATGCCTGTTGGATTGATTGTTTCTGTTGTTGAGGTGGGAGGCACCGGGGTTGGAATGAATGTTGATGTTGGCGACATTGTTGTCGCTGGTTCTTGACTAGGTGTTGATGTTACGGTCGTCGTAGGAGTACCGGAGGGTGTTGGAGAAGGCGAAGGCGTTGCAGAGATTGTTGGAGTAGGACTGGGCGAAAATGCAGGCGTAGGGCTTGGTGACGGAGAAGGTGTTGGCGTTGGAGTTGGAGAGATTGTTGGAGTAGGACTGGGCGAAAATGTAGGCGTAGGGCTTGGTGACGGAGATGGAGAAGGCGTTGGCGTAGGACTTGGACTGGGTGTGGGTGTAGGAGTTGGCGTCAAAGAAATCTTTGTTAGCCACGAGTAAGTATTTGCTCCACTTGAGTAGCTTCCTGCGATTGCATAATTTCCGTCATTGCTTTTAATTATGCTTGAAAGGCTTGAGCCTGTAAATGAGTAAGACCACTGACTGTTTCCTGAAGAATCCAACTTCAATAGGGTGTTACCTCCTATAACAAGATAGCCGTCATCATCTGTCTGAACAAATGAAGAAATATTGATTCCATATGTTTGGTTCCATTGAATGTTTCCAGAAGAATCAAGCTTAACAAGTCCCGGTAGACCGCTTGAAACAGTTAGACCTGGTTCGTTGGAAACTAAGAAACCACCATCAGTAGTGGCAATGGATGAGCCGAAGTTCTTGAAAATTGTGTATATTTTATACCAGAGTTCATTCCCGTTGGAATCTATTTTAATTAGTAACCCATTCGGCCCAGCGCTTTGTCCAAATAAAGCGTATCCTCCGTCGTTAAATTGAGATATGCTGTTAAGCCGTGAACCGTCTGCTGATGTATTGTAGCTTGTGTATGTTTTTTCCCATATTGGATTGCCCGAAGAACCAGTCTTGTTTAGCCAAGGATAAGTTACCAACCCAGAAATCCAAAAGTACCCTCCATAAATTAATCCGCCATCAATTGATTGACTAAGAAAATTAGCAGCACAATAAGCAGTTGTGTTTTGCCCAATCAGGTTTCCATCACCGCCTGTTTTTATTATAGAACACATGACCGTTTGGGGTGCGCCAGAATTATAACCAAAAACTAACCCATCATCTGACGTCTGAATTATGCCAAAACCATCTAATCCTCGATAATTACCCGCAGGGAGACTCTTAGTCCAAAGCAAATTTCCAGAAGAATCAGTCTTGAGAGCTAACGCTTGTTGTGTGGAAACGGGTTGGCCATACAGAAATGAGCTATTTGATGATTGCAAAACGTAGCCTCCATCGCTAGTTTGTAATAGGTCATAGCAGGTTTGGTTTACTGGATTGCCATAGATGTTGGTCCACAAAATTGTATATTCGTTTGCTCCACTTCCTGTTTGTGGAGTTAATGTGAATGCTAAAGAACTGAACAGAAGTACTGCTAATACAGCAGTCCATATTCTCTTCAAACTGTAAACCTTCTCCAATGTTAGTTAACGGAACATGCTTAAAAGCTACACTGAAAAAACATTTCAACCTTTACAAAATGTGTACAAAAAGCTCAAGGGATTTTAAGTCTCCAGTTTAGCTTTACAATTTCTCGGTACTTTCCATTTTTCCTTTATTGTTCGGATTAGTTTGCCAAAACGGCTGCCATCACAAATAACCAACTCATTCAATCCAACTGAACGATGGACATTTAACTTCACTGTGAATTTTTTTCCTCCAATTCGAGTTGAGAATCAATTCGTTAGTTTTTTTGATTCAACCGCATAATCTTAATCTTGTACGGCGCATAGTCGACGTGGTGGAAAAGCACATGAAAAAGGAAGAGGCAACAGTTTTATTAAATGAATTAGGATCTAACAATCTTGTCAATCCCCGATTAGTTCTTATTGAACACAATGAACCAGAAGGATATCAATTGCAGATTAGAGGCGATTATGACCGTTTCGCAATTGCACAATTTGTAAGAAAAAGAGCACTGTCATGCAAAATGACCCACAACTACTTGACTGTTTCAAAGCCATAGATTTTTTTAAATTAATTTTTAATCCACCCTTTTAGTTATGGATAACTTCCTAACGGTAAATTCAGGGAAAAGGACACATCAACTATTACTATGATCAATTAGTTTTGGGTGTCTTTTCATTTGAAATCGGCAAAAATGTCTCAATTCTCTTGTTGGAGCCAAGTCTACAAAACCTTAATAATGCTGTTGGACTTTTGAAAGTTGATTTAAATTAATGCAGACAATGGTGAAAAGGTAAGGCTATGTTTGTGATTTGTCGGTTGGCTAAGTTAGCTATTCAAAGTTCCCGCCTTAGGGCAAAGTAATTTTTCTGGGACTAAATTACTGATATCAACTATTGTATGGTTTTAGTAATAAGTTTTTAGAATGAAAGGCCCTTGGCATATGCGAAAAAATATTTACCTACCGAGCACAATACCTTTATTTTTCTTATAATCTAAATAGCGGCTCAAGTTAAAAAGTGGCAGATTAATGGATTTACTCACTATTGTCCTTATTGCAGTCGGGTTAGCTATGGATGCCTTTGCAGTTTCTATAGCGAAGGGAATTACTGTAACCTATAGCAGGCGAAAAACTGCACTAATACTTGCATCTTTCTTTGGCGGCTTTCAGATGTTAATGCCCGTGATAGGTTGGTTTGCTGGTCTTAGATTGAAAGATATTATAATGGGCGTTGACCATTGGATTGCGTTTGGGCTTCTAACTCTCATTGGCACTAAAATGATTTATGACGCTGCAAAGAAAGATAACGGAAAACAAGAGGAAACCGTAAAACTAAGTTCTGTTTTGACTTTGGCTGTTGCAACGAGTATCGATGCTCTCATGGTTGGTTTGAGTTTTGCTTTTCTTCAAACATCTATTCTTAAACCTATACTCATAATCGGGGGTATAACTTTTGGGCTCACGATTATTGGCTTCTTTTTCGGTTGCACTATAGGTAAGCTTTTTGGCAGTCGCGTAAAAATTCTAGGCGGCATAATATTGATTTTGATTGGGTTACGGATTTTAATTGAGCATTTGTTTTAGCTATTTATGAAATGGGATTTAGATAATCAGTCGGCGGCAACCCTTGTGGTTGCTCGCTTCCAACAATTCTCTACAAGTATCGGGGCGATGCTACTTTCTTAATTTTGCGATAACAGCTTGTAATGCAAAAACAGAGTCCTTAGGTGTGAGAGGAGAATCTTTTTGTCGGCACATCATCATTTTTATTTATGAACAGTGGTTTAATCCAGACTATGCAATCAAAGAGGAATAAGCATAAGCTTGTCAGAGGTTTATGGTTGGTTGCTGGTTTGATTTGTTTGAGTTTTGGGGTTTTAGGTATAGTGTTGCCGATATTGCCGACTACGCCTTTTCTTCTGGCTACTGCTGCTTGTTTCTGCAAAAGCTCTGATAGAATGTATTCTTGGTTACTGAACAATCGATGGTTTGGAAGCTATATAAGAAACTACAAAGAAAGCAAAGGGTTAGGACTTAAAACAAAGATAACAACTCTATCAGTTCTGTGGATTACAATCGGCACCTCAATGGTATTCTTCCTAGGACGTCTTTTGCCTTCAAATCTTGTTTTCCCAATTCAGATTGCAATGCTAGCTGTTGCAGTGGGTGTAAGTGTACATGTTCTTAAACTGCCAACTTCCAAAAAGACGGATTCATAACATATTATTCTATGGTTTTGCAAAAACAGTCCTTGCTTGAAACGAGAGTGCCCTAAAGGGAGGCGTACTCGCTACCTGAGGTGTTTTTGCCCCGACAATTATTAATAAATAAGGTAGCTAAATTGAAAAATATTCGCATGGAGATGTATACTTGCAGGTTTTTGGGATTAGAGAAAAAGCAGTAAAGTATTATTGTTGTGATTGCAAGAGAGCACTTAAGGCGCGTTCTAAAACTCCTGAATGGAGTAAAATCCCAGCTGACCAGAAAAGATGTTTGCGGTGTTCTGCAAGGTATAGAGGTTTGCTAAGGAAACAACAGCGGTAGCAGATTAAAGCTTGTCTTTAGTGCTTTCTGATTACTCTTGTGCAGACATAGGGTAATTCCAGTAATTCCTTTTAAAAGGTCTGTTACAATAAATTAACAGCTGAAAATCATCAAAAATAATAATCCTTTTATCGCAATACATTCTGTAGCTAAGCATGGGAAAGAGTTGGATAATTGTCGGGTTCATTATTGTTTTAGCCATTTCATCATTAGTTTTGATTATCGGATGCCAATTTATAGATAGTATCCAGCAAAATATGGCTGAGTCTTGGATGTTTAAAGGGGCTTACGCGAATTACGAAGGCCAAATAGACGCCCTTTCAATACCAGTTAGCATAAATGAAACAATGCAAGTTACTGACTTAAACGCCACCCATGTGCAAATCCAAACTAACTCATCAATTGTCACATCTTTTGCGCCAACATTAACCGACCAAACTACTTTATGGGTCAATAAAACAAACATTACCTTTCAGCCTAAAGGTGAAACTCTTGCAGGAACCTACAACACGAAAATAACCTTGAGAAGCATTGGAACCCGAGAGTGCATAGCCTACGATTACACCAACCAAGCAATAAACGCAACCTACTACATTGACAAAGTTATTTTGTGGCCCCTTAGAATTGTCTATACTACAGCTTTCGAAGATCAAACTTACCATATAGAATTTAGCCTTAAAGACACAAACATAAACGAACTAAACTAAGGTTAACAATCGCCTAATAGCAAATTTCATCTTAAATATCTTGTTTATTGCAAGACAGACTTCTTGCTTGGGAGAGGGGTATTTTCAGGGAGATGTACTCGCTACCTGAGGTGTTTTTGCTTTAAACTCGTCTGAAGGTGAATGCAACTATTTTCCTAGAACACTATTCTTAGTTGGGGTGGGAAACAAGTTTTTTCAGGGTGCTCTTCGTGTATACATTTCTGTTGAGTATAGCTTGAAATGTTCCACATTAGGTTCTTTTTCTAATGTATTCAAGACCTTCCTAATCGCAGGTGATAGAATTTGACCTTCTGACATGGTGAGTGCCAATTCATCTTCCCAAAACGTCATGATTAATGCTTCATTTTCTGAATCTTTTGAGAGCATTGAAACAAAACCTCGGAAACCTTTTGCATTTCGCGCCTCTTTGTTAAGTATTAGGTCTAACTCTGCGAAACCCTCTTCACGTTTTCCTTTTTTAAAATGGAAAGTAGCTTTCCTGATTAAAACCAAATTAAAATCACCTATTAGTAGAAAAGCGGGCTTTCTTTTAAACTTTGAAGTTCATGTCGCAAACTAGAAATAAGCTTTCAACGGTCCATATTTCTTTTGAAGCGTTCTTAAGGTGCAAAAACAGAGTCCTTGGGTGCAAGGGGGGGTACCCTATAGGGAGGAATACTCGCTACCTGAGGTGTACCAACATTGAGGATTTTTCTATTTCTTAACTGCAATCGGAGTTCTTGAGGGAATACCTTCATAGAGTTAAGTGGTAATGAAAGATGAAAACAAGCATTAGCTCAATCGGTGGAATTGGCTATTTATCTTTGATTTAAATGGAACCAAAAAAGAGGGCGATTAGACGCTCCCTTCGACCTCTGGGTACGGAATTTAGGTCTTTTTCGTTGTTTTCTCGAACATTTTAGGCTTTTGAACGCGGAATTTTAGTAGATATTAATAAAGGTCTGGTTTCTTGTCATACATTTGATAACATGCCTTCAATCATCTTCACTTCAGACTATACTGCTGCAGGGTTTGTGATTACTTTGGTCGCTTTTTTTGTGTGCGAATAAATTGGAGGAGTCATTATTCCATGGATAAAACGAAGCGGTGCGAGGGTGCAACGGAGAAATATAGGCTCAAACACAATTGTATTCATTTCTTGGATCGCAGTTTTAGCTTTCCCTGTAGTCTTTGCCAAGGCAGGTTTTGCTCTGTTACCTGACTGGATGGACTATATTGGCATCGCAGCCAAGGTTATGGGAATTGGGGTTAGGCAATGGGCAATCGCTGTGCTTGGCAGATGCTTCTCCGGCATAATAGGGGTTCAAGCAGAACATAAAGTCGTGTAGTCGGGACCCTACCGATTAATAAGGCATCCGTCGTACACCGGGTGTTCTGGTTTTTATCTTTGGGATGGGGTTGGCAGTTCAGTCTTGGGCAGCAGCACTTGTAGAAGTTGCAATCTTTGTCTTAGTCTATGGTTAAGGATATTTGTCGAAGAAAAAGTCCTCATAAACGAATTGGGCAACAGTTACATTGAATACATGAAACGAACAAAGCGCATAAATTCCCTACTTAGCTTAGGCACTAATACATGTGGATAACTTAATTCCTGCTGTTTAAAGAGAAAATTTAGCGATCTTTTTGCGCAATGTTATTCCAATTGCCGACCCAGCAACAATCAAAATCAACAATACTGCTATGGGCGAAAACTCGGGAATAGTGGGTGTGGCTGATGGATTTGTGCCTTGGTAGGCTGCTGTGCTGGGATTGGTGGTTGGGTTGGATGATGGATCTGAAGTTAGGGAATTAGGCGATGTAGTAGGTGTAGTCGTTGGTGTTGGGCTGGGAGTTGATGGATTTGAGGATGGGTCGGGGCTATTGTTAGGCGTAGGTTCAGGTGTGCTTGTGGAAATTGGCGTAGGAGATGGTGTAGGCGTTGGCGCAACCGGGACTTCTGGGTCAGGTGTATCGAGCAATGGTAAGTAGTTGATGTAACTTGAACAAGAAGCATCATCATTTTTGTCATAAATCATCGAATCAATAACGGATGTGTCGGTAGTTCCCCAGTAGTTTTGGGAAGCATCCATATCTGCCGTGGTCATAGTTTTTTCTACTTCTAAGATTATTCCAGAAGTGTCAATGAAAGAATTATTGTTCACGTATGCTTTGCTTAATCCGTAGCTTGCAAAGTTGTCAATTATGTATCCTTGGTTGTTGATGAAAAGGTTGTATTTTACATAAACTACTCCGGAAGAATTTGAAGAATAATCACCTGTTGCTATTTTTAGGCCGGAAGTATTCGTGAAAGTATTAAATTCAATGTATGTATCTTGAGATGGGTACCATAAATAGGATTCTTGTGATAGGTCACTTAAATCTGAGTTGGTCAGGTTAAAAGAGCCAGTGTTGTCGAACCAAAAAGCACTCTGCCCATTCTTTATGATGCAGTAGTCCAAGTCTACGAATCCTTCAGATACAAGGTGGTTTGTTTTAAAGAAGGTTGCGTTGCCATTTCCATCAAAAGTTATTTTATTTGTTGGGTTGCCGTGGGCGGTGATGGCTCCGTTGATTAGGAACATTGTGGTTACTGAGGACTCAGCGGTGACTGTTACGCCTGGCTCGATTGTCAGGTTGACGTCTTCAGGGATTATTATTGTACTTGTTATAATGTAGGGGCTGTCTGCGGCTTTCCATGTCGTGTCGCTGGTTATTGTTCCGTCTACTTGTGTGCCCATATCGCCCGAAGCTATAACGTGGTTGTTTGGAAGGTTAACTTGAAAGACCAAGAATAAGCTCGTTATTAATAGCATCACTAATAGTATGAATGTCTTTTTTTGGTGGTTATAGGTCTCCAAGGGATTACCTTCTTGGTCATGGTTTAACCCCACTTATTGTTTATTGAGACTAAATATACAACAGTTACGAGTACAACAGAAATGCACAAACCCCAAAAGACAATTAGTTTTGTTTTTGCTTCAATTCGCTGTTCTGCTTTAGCAACGCAATTGAGTCCGCTGGCAAGTCTCGTTCAACCATAAAGTTAGCCCCAACCCAGCTGTTAACACCAACCTTCACTCCGGGCATAAACAATGACTTAACCCCCGTCTTAACGTTGTCCCCGAGAACCGCACCGAGTTTCCGCCTTCCCGTATCCACAACCCTGCCCTTAACCGTCATCTTGATCCTTCCATCATCAAACCGTAAGTTAGCCATAACCGTCCCTGCGCCCAAGTTACATTTTTCACCCAAGATGCTATCACCAACATAAGACAGATGTCCCGCATGAGCGCCATCCATGAATATACTGTTTTTGATTTCGCAAGCGTTTCCGACGCGGACTTTTTGACCAAGACTCGTACCAGAGCGAATATAGCAGTTGGGACCAACATCGGCATCTTCGTCGATGAACACAGGTCCTTCGATGTAAGCACCGGAACGGACCCTAGCTGATTCTGAAACAGTAACTGGACCAATCAAGTGTGCACCTTGCTCCACTGTGCCCAAAACTTTGTGATCCATACGTTTAAGTGCCCAGTTGTTAGCATCAAGCAAATCCCAAGGCCTGCCCACATCAAACCAATCGTCCTTCGAGAGCTGAGCTGCCAAAACCGTCTTGCCCTCCTCCGCGAGCATTGTTATTGAGTCGGTGAGTTCCCATTCTCCACGGACTGAGGCTTTGGTCTGCTTGATTTTGTTGAAGACATCTTTTGAGAAAGCGTAAATTCCTGCATTTGCCAGGTTGGAAGGTGCTTTTCCAGGCGAAGGTTTCTCAACTAGGCGTTTGACTTTGCCTTCTGAGTCTTGCTCGATTATGCCATAGTTTTCTGGTCGGTCAACTGGGACTACTGCCATGGCCGCGGCTGTTTTTCTCTTCTTAAATTGTGCTAACACGTCTTTAACTGCGTCTTGACCGAAAAGTAAGTCGCCATAAATCAAAACGAAATCGTCATCAACATAGGGTTCGGCTACTTCAGCAGCGTTTCCTGTGCCCAAAATCTCTTTCTGCTCCACATAATTGATCTTTAAACCAAGTTTTTTCCCTTCACCAAAGTAACTGCGGATAGATTCACCCATGTAATGGGTGACGATTATCGTTTCAGTTATTCCTGCTCTTTTAACGGCTTCTAAACAGAACTGCAGAATCGGTTTTCCGCCCACTTTGATTAGGTGTTTTGGGCGTGTTGCTGTTATGGGCATGAGTCTTTCGCCCGCACCCGCCGCTAAAAGAACTGCTTTCACGTCATTGTGCCTCTGTTTGTTTGTGTATTAGTGCTGTTGCCTTTTGGGTTATATCTTTTGCCGAATCAACTGATTCGCCTTCAACTGTTAGGCGGACGAGAGGTTCGGTACCTGATGCTCGAACAAGGAGCCAGCCATTCTTTAGGGCTAATCGTGTGCCATCCACCTTGGAGAAATCGGTGTATGTTGGGAACGTGGCTTTTAGGGAAACTTCGAGGTTTTCAACAATTTTATATTTTTGTTCATTTCTGCAGGCGATGTTCTCCCGCAGTGTAATGTACTCGGGAACTTCACCCATGAACCCAGAAACGCTTTTGCCTTCTTCTTCCAAAGCCGCCAAGAACAGGGCTGCAGAAAGTGGCCCATCAGGGCAAAGGTGGAGTTGAGGGTGCACCCAAGCGCCGCATGGTTCTCCGCCGAAAACCGCGCCGTCTCGTTTGATGGCTTCGGAAACGTATATATCGCCTACTTTGGTTCGGAGAACTTTGCCGCCATATTTTCTTGCCATCGTTTCCACACACATCGATGCTTCCACGTTGGTTACGACGGTTCCGCCGCCATTTCGCTTCAAAGCCAAAGCACCATAAGCCGCCAAAGATCGGTCAAAATTCACAAAAACCCCGTTTTCATCGACGAATGCGACTCGGTCAGCGTCACCATCAAAGGCTATGCCGATGTCGGCGCCGAGGGCTTTCACTGTTTTTGCGAGGTCTTGTAGGGATTCGGCGGTGGGTTCAGATTTTCTTGCTGGGAAAAAACCGTCTGGCTGCGCATTAAAAGCGGTTACCTTGCAACCTAAGGTTTTGAGCATTTGAGGAGCAACATTGAAAGCTGCGCCGCATCCTGGATCTACGACAACTTTCCAGTGCTTCTGTAAGCAAACTGCTTGTTGCACCATATTCAAATAAATCTGACTTGCATCTGCGGATGAGGCTTTTCCGAGGGTTTGCCAATCCGAAAAAGCAAAGGTTTCTTCAGCCACTATTTTTTCAACAGCATCTTGGTCTGCATCGGTGTACGATAGATCGGCTTTGAACACTTTGATGCCATTGTACTGGGGTGGATTATGGGAAGCCGTTAGCATAAAACCAACATCAGCACCCAACGCTTTAGCCACATAAGCCAAAACAGGCGTCGGCACCATACCCAAAACCAAAACATCGGCTCCACATGAAACCAAGCCTGAAACCAAAGCATCCACAAGCATGCCCCCCTGAAACCCGCGTATCACGCGCGACCACAGCTCTTTTTGCTTTGGCATGAGTTACAACTGCTGAAGCAACCTTGCACGCTAAGTTAGGTGTTAAGTCTACGTTTGCCAGTCCTCTGACGCCTGAGCTTCCAAACAGTTTACCCATTATTCTGTACCTGTTATTGCATGGTAGTGTGTTAGTTAGCTTAAAAAAGAATTTGGCAAGTGTCAATTGAGTGTTCTTAGGAAATTGGCTAGTTTTTGATTGGTTGGATGTTGTCCTTCTGGGTCTGAAAGGTAGCAGGCGGCAACCGCGTTTGCAAGCGTCAGGCGGCATTCGTCAGAAAGCCCGTTGTGGTCGCCTAAGAGGTTGCCTGCGCACCAAGAATCACCGGCGCCGGTAGCACGTAAAACCTTAACTTTGAAGGCGGGAACCACAACTTCCTTTTTACCTTTTAATGTTGCAGAGAAATCTGTAGTGTGCAAATCGATTCTTGCAGATAAATTATCCGATAAAATTCTTGCAGCCTCCATAGCTAACTCCGCAAAGCCCAGCCGCGTTTTCTTTTCAATTAAGCTCTCATCGAGCAGGCTTGCGTACGTTATTGCCTCATTCTCGTTCAAACTTAAAATATCCACTCTATGAGTCATCAGAACTTTAGCCATTAATTCGGGCATCTCCTTGGCATTGGGAGTTGGATCAGCAGTATCATAGTAAGTTTTACCCTTGCCGAGTCGTTTTGTCCATTCAAAAACAGCTTGAGCCATCTCGGTGCCAAACCTCAAAGTTCCTGCCCAATTAAAAAGACACACATAATCCGAATCCTCAATTAACTCAAAATCGTCGCCATCCAGGTCTGCAGGTCCAAAATCGACCAACGCACCTAAATCGCGGAGCATAACGTTTGTTTTCCCATTTTGGCTTTTGAATTCTATGGCTGTGGTTATTGAGGCTTGACCGAGAGTTTTTATGTGGGAAGTATCGATGGATGTTTTTTGGAGGCGGTATTTGATTTGTTGCAAGCCAAATTCGCTTGTGCAGACAATCGGTGTAACCGTGGCACCTAAACTGGCTAAGGCTGAGGCTACGTTTATTGCGTTTCCTCCTAGCAGGTCCGCTTGGCGAATCCCGTCTAAGCTGCCGCCTTTCCGTTTGACCACATCTGTCACTAACTTTGAAAACTCGGCGGCGTCACAATCAAGGTTTATGAGTCGGTCAAGAAAAAAATCTGGCAAGACAACGACTTTACATTCTTTGAGCTGGCGTTCTAGAAGGGTCTGAAGTTCCATTTTGCATTGTGCTAAGGACACAAGAAGGCTCCTTAAAGAGTAATTTCCAAAAAGCTAAAATAACCTTTTGATTTAGAATATGAATTCATAATATTCTAAAGAGGGGCAAGGTTACGAAGTTTAAAACTGAAGTTAGCTTACTATTGGTTTCAATTACTTTGTTTGCGGTAGCAATGTTCTTCTATTCCTACCAGAGCGGAGGCAACAACGAATCCTTAAGCCTAAGTTTAGCTTATCCATATCGGGGAATCGCCCTTGCTTTTGTCGGTTTTGGATCAGTGTCCATGGTTACAGCCTCAATTTCTTATTCAAAACGAAGCAAAAACATCCTACAATAAATTTAACAATTTTAAGTTTAGGCACCTAAAACAACCCTAACCAGCAGCCACAAAATGTCGCCAAAGGTTAAGGCAAAAATCAAACCTAAAGTAACAAAAATCAACATAGGCAAACCCGGGGTCGCCCAAACGTAAGCATCAATTTTTCCAGATTGCACTGCGGTCGATAGACGTTTAATAGTTTTGTCCTGTGCATCCTCATCCTGCGGAAATACCACAAGCTTGCGTTTGCCAAGGTTTTCGGTTTGCTCCTCAAGGTCTTCCATGGGGAACATATGCTTTTTCTTAAGCGTATCAACAGGCATGTGGTAACCAGTTATAATAGCCAGAAACTTTTTGCCCACGGACTCGGATGCTAGCGTCCCTGGGAACATTTGTACTCCGTTTTTTTTGTGCCAAACGACGTTACGTAGAACCATGTAGATGGCTGTGGCGGCAGCGAAGAAAACGGAGTTGCCCAGGATTGTTATGGGATAAATGTACTGTGCAATTGGTGATAAACCATCGATTAACATGGGCATAGAAAGGGCTATGGGAGCGAAGGGTAGGGCGAGTGAAATGCACATGAGTGCCTTGGAGTCAGCACCACCGAAGCCACCAGCATAAAACAAAAGAAACGCAAGACCAACAGTTACGCCAACGCTTAAACCGTAGAGAGGCAGTTGGGATGGTTCAAAGAAAAGCAGCTCAGAGAGGGATAGGGCAAGTGCTATGGGACCATAGATTACCCAGACGCGGTTGCTGACTTCCCTTGTTTTGTAGTCTCGCCATGAAGCATAAAATAGAAAACCTAAAGTAACCGCTACATTTGCTGCAATTAAACCTGCTTGGAATGATTGTATTGCTGTTTGCACCCTTTTCTGTTATGAGCGTTGTTTGATGGTGGTTTAGGCTAATAAGATTTTGTCGGTAACTGCTACATCGCACAAAGGATATGGAAAGGCTAGCTTCGGGGAGTGACCGCTAAGGATGGCGGATACTCAGCCAATATCCAAAGTCCCATTGGCGTTGTTCCATCGTACAAGTTGCATAAAGGCGTCGTACCATCAAACGTTACTATGGCACCCTGCCAAGTGATGTCATATGCGTAGGTAAATTGAACCTGCGAGGCACTCACAGGCAACAGTTCAAGCAATCCACTGCTGGCTTTTAAGGCGCCCTTAGAGGTGCTTGAAGCGAAGGAATCAAACGCGTAGAGCTTCTGGTTAGCTGAATCTGTGAACATTATTCCAGCGCCCTTTCCACCATCCGCTGAGATGAACTGGCTAAAGTGATGAGCTGTCCAACTGCCGCTTGAAGAATTGAGGAATGTTCCCGTACCATTCTGGATAATGGGGAAACCAGCGAGGGTGCCATTTTCCGTTTGTAGCTGTGGGGAACTAAGCGATGTTGTCAACTGAATTGGGCATAAATCAGATATGGAGCGTGCCTGGGTGGAATCGATGAACATTATTCTTAACTGATATGTGTAGTAGGTTGAGTTTGCGGGTAACTCCAGTACGATGTTTGCATAGAGGTTGGGGCTTCCTGTTACCCCGTTGCTAAATTCTGCTTCTTGCTGCACGATATCTCTTACTACACCGTGGTTTATCACGTATGCCGCTCCTGCGCCATAAGTGCTTGCTTGCTGGTTTATACGCATGAAAGTTGCGGTGCTTGATGTTGTGCCTACGGTTGCTTTAACGTTAAAGTTTCCAAATGCAAGAGTAACGTTGCCATTTGTAAGAGTTGGTGGGTTAGCATTTGGGTTATCGTTAGCGAAATACTTGCTAATGAATGCTAAGGGTGTCTGAGTCGCCACATCGCTACCGTTCCACCAGACTGTAAAATCAGTTACTTTGCTGTTTAATAGGAAAACAATCATTTGGCGATTGCCAAAAAGCGTGGTATTACTGGTTAAGCCTAATGGGATTTGGTAATTGGATGCCCAATCTTCGATTTGAAAGGGAACTTCCTGATTTACGCCGTTTATGGTTTGGTTTATGTGCAATGCTTTTACTGAGATTGGGGGGATGGGAAGGGTTTGGGTGGTTACTTGCATGTTTTGACCCAGCCACCGCATCGTGCCGTTTTGGAGAATCTCAAGTGTGAAGGTGGATTGTTGCTGGTTTACAAGGAAGTTTATGTCGGGTTCATCTTGCAGATAGACGGAGTCAATTTTCCAGCTGTCCTGTATTGGGTCTGTGACATTGTTGCCATCCATAAATCGGATGGTAAACGTTGACGAATCTATGTAAGGTGCCAGCGACACGTTGTTGAAGTAGTTAGGAGTAAGCGTCATTAAATTCTGCCAAGAACCGCCATGCGAACACCTGTACCAACAGAGGCTCCGAACTCATAGTGCCTGTTTTGATGCATAAGTCCTGGCGAAGGTTCGTAGCATTAACGTTTGTCCATTGCTCTTGAAGATTAAGTGCATAATTGGTGGCGTTTGGACTGTACTGTACAAAGTCCAAGTTGAGATTAAATTGATTTGAAGTGGATTTAAAAGCGATTACCTTCACTTTCCAGTTTCCGTTACTGTCAATATAATTAGCGGTGTTGTTAGCTATTATCTGTTGCATTGTTGAATCGCCAGTTCCAAATGTGGTGGTCATGTATCCGTCTCCACTGTTTGGGTAAACCTGTTATTGGGTTGTAAAGTTGGAAAGTCACGGTTACACCAGTGGTGGAAGCAGAGCCATCGATTGTCCAATTGAGGTTGTTCCATGGAAAAGGCGTAGCAGAATTGCCAGTTAACTCAACCTGCACGATTTGGTTTGATCCAGATATATAAGATCCGAATGACATACGAGAGCCATCATTATTTTGAAGGCTGGAAAGTGTACCACACTGTCAATGTTGTTGATCCTATGCGGTTGTAATTTGTGGGATAGCTTGGTACGTAGGTTGTTCCTGAGGCTGCTTCTGTTAAAGTATCATAGACGCCGTCGGGGCTGTTTTGTTGGGCGGCAAAGTCGCTGTGAGTTCCCAAAACGTCCAAGTTGTTATTATCCACGTAATCGAAGCTTGTTTGGTAGGAACTTGAGTTCCATGTTAATTGGGAGTTAAACTTGAGAAAAAGATGAGGCAAGAACCATTAGGCCCCTTGTATCCTCCACTTGGATAACATAGGAGCTGGCGTTTACTCCTTGCGGCAGACCAAGGACGTATGTTCCATCTGAGTACGATGCAATGCTGGTTGGTTCAACTAATTCCCAATCTGAATAATTGTAGACATAACGGTATAACTGCAAGTTTTCTTTTCCCAGATTAATCAATGGTTGCCCATCATCCATTAGAATAGTCAATTGTGCTTGATTGGTTTGGTTAGCCTTTGATACTTGCACGTCTAGTCGAGTTGAAGTAGAGTAGCTGACACCGGATATGCCTAAACCTGCCAAGTTATAGGTGACTGTCATGTTGCCTTGGCTGTAGCTCTCGTTTGAAAACCAACTTGTTGTTAGGTCTAAACTTGTCAAATTGACCTGTGCACCCCAGTCTGGTCTGACATCGCCTGTCTGCTCGAGTCCACTTTTAAGGTAGCTTACAGCTAAGTCATAAGCGTATGTTTGGTTGCCGGTGACTTTGAGAACTGAACCATAATAACCAACTGTGAAACCCAAAATTTCTTTAAGCCCCAAGTTTGTTTCGTCCACTGAACTTAAAATTTGTGGTTGACCGGTAACGGGGTTGTAACGAATCATCGAGTAAGTGGTAATTACTGAACCAATCAAGACTACAGCAACCAGCAAAGCAGCGATGATTGAAAACTGGCCCTTGCGGTTCAACAATTTAGTTGCCTCCCGCCATTCCCAGTTGCAGAACTGCTACGCGACTGGTACCCGTTGCGTTGAATTCTGAAGCGAACAATCTTGGCTGATAGTACGAAAGCAGACCCAAACCCGTGACGCGAACGTCAGGTGTTCGGGTCAGCCCTAAAGCCAAAAATGACCCCGTAATGTTCGTCGAACCAGCAGCTTTATGATTGTATATTGCCCCAGGATTATAGGTACCAACAGGATTGAAAACGGTAAGTCCAATAGTCAGATTATAACTTGATAGTATGGAATTAGTAAGCGCTCTTGTGGATGTCTGATAGGGCGAGGGGTAAATCCCATAATAATTAGTGGCAACAATGGCTCGGTTTGTAAGCGTAACGCCTCCAACATCACTAGCGACGCCAGAGGAATCATAGTTATACCGATTGATTATCTAAACCTTCAAGAAAGGCTCTTGAGCCACCCTGACTATTCATTTTCATACCATAAATACCCCAATTGTTCTGTCCATTTGAGAAAACTGCATTGTTGCTAACATAATAAAAGGGGTATCCAACAATGCTGGCCCAGGTCCAATTGTACGTCCGAACAGTGTTTCCTAAAGTCCAACAGTACTTTACGTAGTTGTAACCACTCGGAGCGCCTGAATCATAACCTAGACTTGCGCGGGAATTACCTTGATAATATTCCGAAGGCATTGGAACGCTTTCGCCGAAAGTGTTGATAACAACGGCGTTTTGAACTCGCTCGCTGGGTGAGCCAGAAATTGTCTGGTTATCGATAAGTTGTCTAAGCTGAGTTGTATTTTGCACCATTATCGTGTTAACAAAATAAGGTGAAAGCAAGTTGTATAGGTCTTGGGCTAGGCTCTGTGCCGTGTAACCTGTGATCCACCAGCCGTTTGCATCGCTGCAGTTTAATATGTAGAGTGTTCCCCCGTTTGCTTGACCTATTTTTTCAGGTGTGAAGTTGAATGTTACGTTTGAGGAAGCCACCATGTATGTGGAGAGATCGGTGGTTGTTCCCAAGTTTTCAGCGTTCGAGATGCTTGTGGCTTGATTGTAGAGTGAGCCTCCTGTTGCGTCGAATGAGGATCCTTGGTTCACCTCATAAATTGTCAGATTATAGATTATGTTGGGGGGAAGCGATGCCGAGATTGCAACTCGCAGTCCATTCAAAACTGAAGCATCATCAGTCTCGAAGACGGCTCCGCTTAAATCATAATCTGAATCCAGCATCTGCAAAGTTGTAAACGACAGACGTTTAAGGTTAATGGGTGAAACCTGCTGGGGAGGCGGCAAAACAGTAAAGTAAGAAGTGGCTATGAAAGCGCTAGAAATGATAATTATAACAAACAGAACTTCGATTGTACGAATCATTTAGGCAACCCCTGAACTCCCTGTAAACTCCACATAGCAAGTTTTGCTTCATAGGCAAAGCCCCCTATAGTTACTTGGCGAATGTCAGTTGTGACCCATTCTTGCCCTTTAGGGTCAGCTCCTAACGTCATCGGAAAAGCCATTGAGCCTAACCCCCAAGGCATCAGAACAATCCCAACCTGACCAGACACCGTATCTTTGTAGGTTACAAGCAGTATTCCATCGTTGTCTGGGACATTAATTGTGGCGTAGTCGGGCAATCCTGACCCAACCGTTACCGTTCCAGTTGAGGTATCTGGATCTAAGGTAACTTGGCGCAGGGTGTATTCGTCGGTTAGAATCCCAAAGGACGCGTTATAACATAACTGGGAATATTCAGTTGGTTGTGCAGAATTCCCGATTGAATTGCTGTGAACAAGCAGTACGTTTCTGTCTGCAAAACTATCGACCATTGGAACTACACTCTTAGTGAATGACAAGGGCACATGTACGTAGTACCCCATTCCTTTGAGGCCATACAGATAAGAGTAAACTACGAAGGCATAAGACTGAGTTTCTGAGTTGACCCCTGGAAAAGTAATTTGAGCGTAGCCTGTCCCATCGGTGGTTGTTGAGCCACTTGTCATCGTGAACGATGGATATTGGCCCTGGTCTTGGTTGACTAAAATGAAATTGTAAATTAATGTCGCATCAGCAAGCGGGTAACCAGTACCATCCACACTAACACCCAAGGTTAAGGGTGCTCCGTCAGGGGAAACTTGGGCTGTTGAGACATTCAATGTGGGCGTCAGGGTTAGTTGGAACCCGTATGATCCATTTATTCCGAGCATCTTGGACGCAGTTGAATAATTCAGGACCTTCGAGGCTGGAGTCAACAGGTAGCCGCCGTAACCTACCGATGTGTTGCTGTAGTAGGTGTCAGTTCGAGGATAGTAAACTTGTGGATTAGTGACAGAACTCAGCCGCATGAGCGAGAACCCACTAAGCTTGTATTGTGGATAATCGGGGTCTTGCAATCCAAAACAGTCAGGTGTGTTATCTGTTTTTCCCCAATTCACTGGTACCCCTGGATTCAACATCATTGTGTCTAATAGGTCACTGGTTTTTGTCGACAAAACGCGATGTTGTTCATAGATAAGTGCTGTCTGGGTGCTTTGGCTAAATACGCTTATGAAAATTATTATTGCTGCTATGAAAACTGTAAGGGAAATCATGTGGTCTATAGCTGCACTTGTCATTTTAAGAGGGTCCTCCTTCAAAAGATAGCAAAATGGAACCTGATGACTTAGTTGCAGAGATGGAAGTTACGTTACTTCGGAAGGTAACCCCGTCTTGCCAGGCAGCATTATTTCCTAATGTTATAAGGCTCGATGATTCGCCGCTTTCCCCGATGATGTTGAGAGTTAACTTCATTACCTTAGCTGACGAACTTGGGTTACTAACATCCCATAAAGAGATGCTGTAGAAGTGATTATCTACCGTTGAGGGTGTATCAAGTGTTGAAGTGAGACAACCTGTCTCGTCGGATGCCCTGTTAATCGTAAAGTACAGTTGCTGCACAGAACTGCCCAAATGCCCTGCTATTTCTTGAAGTTCAAGGGTTCTCTGCTGATCTGTCCACGTGTTCATGATTGTGGTAGCCACAAATGGGAATAGAAAAATTTGCATGATCAGCACTGGAACCAGAATCATGTATTCAATGGTTACGTGGGCCATTTCACTCTCTCCTACACCTGTCCTATTGTGATGACAACGTTGCCAACGTAGATCTCAGCATGTGAGTTTTCAGAAAGCGCTTGAGTTTCGATCAACTGTCTAAAGTTGAAGAAATATGAATCGAAACCTTGATCTGCTTTATCGAAAGTTACAGTGATTCTGACTTGGTCAACATTTTGTTCGACCTTTGGCAACTTTGAGATGTCGTTTCCAACCATTGTTATCGATTGGGACCTGTACAAGTTAGTGCCATTATCGAGGGTTGGAAGATAAAACTTGAAGTTTCCAGCTGACCCTAGGACGCGCACAGTTGGAACAACCACTGTTCTAACATAACTTCCGTCTTGCATTGGCAATTTTTCTATTGAAAACACTTGAGCTACCGGCGCTGAGGAACCAGACTGGATAAATGAACTGTTAGCGTAATTTGGAACCCGCTCAAAGTAATCGTTGCCCTTCGAGAGTGCACTTACAGGCATGTTGAACATTATGATACCTGTAGTGTAAGACAGGGCAGGCTGCCACCCTGAAGATGTAGTATGTACTTCAAATGTGTAAGTCAAAACATCTGGAAGAAAACTGACTTGTCCATACCTGCCAGAGTAGCTGACAGTTTGAGTGCGACCCACCATCCATGCGATATCGTCTATTTGCTGACCAGTCGTGCGCATGAATTGCTGGTTACTGCTAAACTCGTTCTCCGCCATCTTCATCGACAATATATTTTCCGCATAACTCATCGCAACCATAACCATAACAACGACGGCGGCGGTAATTATGACCGTGGAGATAGCTGGGCTAGCTGCCCTCTTATTCCTCCGTAAACTTTTGAGGTTGTTTCGCATCTTTCGTGGCCTCTTATCCGAGTTTTATGAATTGCGGAATCACTTTGGCAGCTATTACTGAAATTAGCACAAGGATAGATGCGTGCTTGAAACCTGCTCCGACGGATTCTTCGCTTATTTTTCCTGCAACGATTCCAATGAGATAACTGTTGAATATGACTGCTGACATGAATATTGTCTGCATCATTCCGTTATCTGATGGAGCCGCGGCAGCACCAGGTACAGCAATTCCAGTGGTTAATCCCATCATCATTACGGTGGTTGCCACTAGCAGAATTGATGCCAGGTAAGGCATCATTACGTAGGGGCGAACGGACATTTTCTTTTCCTTCTCGACTTCTTGAGTTAAGTTGTTGAAGCGGGCTAAGGATTCAATCATGGGAATTGTGCCGCCGCCTACATCGATGGTTTCAACTAGCAGAAACATGACGATTTGCACCATCCAACTTCGTGTTCGATGCAGAAAATCGTTCATGACTTGTTTAATCGGAATCCCCCAAGAGATTTCAGAGCTAATTTTTCGGAGTTCCTTTGTGAAGGTTCCGTAGTCACGTTTGGATAGGCTTTCAATGCATTTTTCTGGGGACAGACCTGTTTTTCTTACTTCAGTTAAGTCTCTTAGGAAGTTTGCGACGCCTGCCTCCATGCTGTTTTTGGCTTTGGTTAATCGCATATACACTATAGCGGCTGGAGCTGTTGAAATGAACAGTGAAACTGCTATGGCAACGGGCAAATCGACTCCCCACGTTTGCAAAGTTGTGAAGAGTGGAAGCTGCATCGCGCCCATGAAGTTTGTAAGCAACAGGAATACAACTATGCCTATAGCACCGCATACGGCAAACACTTTGTAGGGCCGCATGTCCACAACAGGCGTTTTAGGCTGCATGCTGTGGGCTAAGTAGATGAAAAGCATCGAGAGCATAGGTGTAAAGATGTAAGTGTATAGCAATATGCCTGAGTACTGCGATATGTCTGCGCTTGTGTTGGCTCCACTTTGTATGCCGTTTACTGCAAACAAAATGTAAAAACACAAAGACATCATGACCATCACGATAATGAAAGTTTCAAGCAACATCCCTAAACGTTCAGCAGCAGCTTTAACTCGCAAAGCACGTGCTCTGAAGATGTCTTCTGCCTTTCGCTCAAGGTAGTGTCCGATGTCACCGCCTATGATGACAGTTGAAGCATAACCGCCTAAGAAATCTTTGAATATATCCAGCGGAGTCTTTTTTGAAGCCTGGTCAAGAGCTGAAAGCGGATCAACACCGAATATTTCAACGTCTTTGATAATGTCTCTTGCTTCTTTACTCATCGCGGGCATGAGGTCCACTTGAGTTAACCGTTTGAAACTTGTGTAGGGCGCTATGCCTCCTGAGGACATGACGCTGATGTAGGCAGCTGCAAAAGGCATTTCTCGCTCTAAGCTTGAGGATCTATCGCTGGCATTATTCATGGGAACAACTAAAAAGCCAACAATAACGAAAAGTGGAAGGGGAACTAATATCAAGAGAGGCAGAAAACCGAAGATTAAAGCTGCAGTTCCAGCTAAAACTGAAACTGGCAAAGTCAATAATGCTATAAAGAACATTAATGAAACGTAGGTTTCGGAGTAAATTTTTACGCGCCCCTTTTCGAGGGCACCTTTGATCTGTGGGAAGACCTTCTTTAAGATGTACGGTGAGAAACGGCCGAAGAGGCGAAATGACAAGGCTTCAAATTTATCTAGTAGCGGCAATTGGCTTAACCTCTTCGTTTTCGTGTATTTTTCGGTGGAATTCTTTTGGTCTAGCGTAGTATTCAGCGATTATGGTGGCTACTTCTCTGTAGCTTCGAATGTTACCCTTGCGCATCCAACGAAGTACCTCAGTGCGACGATTCATCTCTTCGATGAGTTTTTCACGCGTTATGCCGAGTCGCTGTGAAAAGTTTGTAAGTAAAAAGCTGCCTTCCAAATTAATTTCTTGCCGATCTTTAATCGGGTCCCACTTGAAGGATTCGATGAATTTTTCTGAATCAACAATTTCATTGACTGAGAGGACACGACGATAAGCTTTCTTTTCGCCGTTCTTAACTAAATGCACACGCTGAACCGACATGACGATGTTCATTAGTGGGATATAGGCTGGCGAAATGTCCATGGGTTTTTGGGTGAGACGTCTAACTGCTGACTGAACGTTTTCAGCATGCATAGTGCACATGCCGCCGTGGCCGGTTGCTAGAGCTTGGAAAAGGACGTAAGCTTCTTGGCCTCGAACCTCTCCTACAATCATCAGGTCAGGGCGATGCCGCATGCAAGTCTTAACCAAGTCAAAGAGAGCAACTTCACCTACTGAGCTGCCGCCTAAACCATAACTTTGACGCGCGATCAGTGAGACCCAGTTTTCATGGGACAAGTTGAGCTCAGCTGTTTCTTCGATAGTCATGATTTTACTGCCTGGCTTAATGAGACAGCCTAAAGCGTTCAACGCAGTGGTTTTGCCCGCTGCTGTGCCACCTAAAAGCATGACTGAAGCACGGTTCTCAAGGCAAATCCAAAGGTAAGCGGCCATTTCTTCGGTAAAGGTGCCGATATTGATGAGGTCGATAATTGAGTAGGGGTCTTCACGGAACTTTCGGATAGTGAAAGCCGTGCCAAACGGTGTAATTTCTCGTCTATACGCTACGGCTAAGCGGTGTTTTCCCGGGAGCGATGCGTCAACGATGGGGAAAGCGCTGCTGACGTGTTTACCTGCCATGTGAACTAGTTTGACGACAAGGTTGTCGAGGTCTTCGTCGTTTTCAAATTGAAGGTTGGTTTCTATGCTTTCGAAGTTGCGGTGCCAAATGTAAACTGGCTTTTGCACTCCGTCGCAGGAAATGTCTTCTATGTTGGGATCACGCATTAAGGGATCGATTTTGCCAAAGCCAACCAAATCGCGTTCAGCGTGGTAGAGAATTTTGTACCAAGAGACATCAGGAAGCCAACCTAGGCTAATTCGGTATTTATCCACGATTTTTTTGGCTTCTTGTGCGAAAAACTTTCTTGGATCAGTGATTTCTTCTTTTGGGGATTCTATCTCGGCGAGCAGGATTTCCAAGATGTGTTGGTAGATACCACGTTCCATTTGGTCAAGCTGGAGCTCGTCGAGGACGTATTTGTGTTCGCCTGTTTTGGGGTCTTGAATTATTGCAACTTGGGCGAAAGGCTCGTAGAGTGGATATTTGTCGACAATTTTTGTGCCCTTTGCTACACTCTTTGCAACAGGGGTTTTTTCGATTTCGAGTTCTGGTTTGGTTTCTTTAGGATTTAGGTTGATTTTAAAATTAAATTTTGAAAGTTTGGGTAGTTTAAAACTTTTTTTGGAGGGGTCTGGGTTTTTTTTGGTTTTTTTGAAGTTTAATTTAAAGCCTCGTTTAGGTTTGTTGGTAGAATCGTTAGCTGATTTTTGTAAGTCTGCGGTTGTTTTTTCGAATTTTTTTTTGAGGGTTAGTTTGGGCATTTGTAAGTCTCTTTGCTCTCTTTGAAAACTATTTGGAGTGCACAATCCTATTAAGTATTATGTCTCACTACACAGTATTGTAAATCTGTCCAACAACTATACAACCAACCAAAAACCCAACAAAGAACAAAACGATTTTTAACCCTCGAAGCATGACATACACCAATACGCCAAGGAAGAATACAATTGAACCAAACCGCAAAAATCATCAACCAAGCCAAAAAAGAAGGACGAAAAGCACTCCTAGAAACCGAAGCCAAAACTATCTGCACCGAATACGGAATCCCAGTCACAAAGTTTAATCTCGCAAAAAACGAGAAAGAAGCCTCAACCCAAGCCGACCAAATCGGCTACCCCATCGTACTAAAAATCGTCTCCCCAGACATCATCCACAAGACAGAAGCAGGAGGAGTCATGGTTAACCTCAAAAACGCAGCCGACGTCGCAAGCGGCTACAAAAAAATAATAGAAAACGTCACCAAATACAAGATGGATGCAAAGATTGTCGGCATTTTGGTTCAGGAGATGGCTCCGCAATCAACCGAAGTCATCGTGGGCGCAATCAAAGACCCCCAGTTCGGGCAAACAGTAATGTTTGGGGTCGGCGGTATATTCGTCGAATTATTAAAAGATGTAAACTTCCGTGTTGCACCCTTAGCCGCGGAAGACGCCAAAGAAATGATTACCCAGCTCAAAGCTTTCCCATTGTTGAATGGGTACAGGAACTCACCACCAGCAGACATTGAAGCCCTGGCAAGCATACTCTGTTCTGTTTCGCGGCTTGTCATGGATAATCCAGAAATCAAGGAACTGGACCTAAACCCTGTAATGGCTTATCCAAAAGGCGCAAAGACAGTTGATGCGAGAATAATACTCGAGTAATTTTCTGGCATTTTGTTTCAGCTTCAATATAACTACGGCATCAGATTATTCAATATAAGTCGTGCTTCATCATTCAATACATCAAATTCCATAATTACTAAATTCTTAATCACCTCAAAAAAAAGAAGAGCAAGACAACAAAAAAAATACACTTGAACCAACTGTTCCGCTGGAAAGGTTTATTTCATGGCAGGGCACTATGATGTGAAATTGCAGGCGGACAAACATAGTCCGTTGGGATGTGGTCCTTTGGGACTGAACCGTAAGCAAACAATACACAGGAGAAAAAATTTAGATGGCATACAAATATATTGCAGAAGAATGGGCTCAGCCCGAAAAAAGCTTCGTTGAAGAACTTATGCGCCAACGCTTAGTGCAGTGGCGCAAACAACCAACTGTACTACGCATCGAGCACCCTACAAGACTCGACCGCGCAAGAAAACTCGGCTACAAAGCAAAACAAGGCTTCGTAGTTGCCCGAACAAAAGTCCGCAGAGGCGGATTAAGAAAACTACGTCCACGATCAGGACGACGACCCAAACGTATGGGTGTCGCCAAATTTAAACCAGGAAAAAGCATCCGACTTATAGCTGAAGAACGAACCGCCAAACACTTCCCCAACCTGGAAGTCTTAAACAGCTACTGGGTAGGCGAAGATGGCAAACACAAATGGTTCGAAATCATCCTCCTCGACCCCAACGCACCAACAATCAAAACAGACAAAGATGTCAGCTGGGTAACAGAACCACAGCACACCAGCAGAGTCTTCCGCAGCATGACCAGCGCAGGCAAAAACGTCCGAGGACTCCACCACCGCGGCAGAGGCTCAGAAAAAGCTCGCCCAAGCCGCAGAATCGGCAACACAGGACGCCACGGCGACCACCAAAAGAAAGGAGGAAAATAAGTAAATGCACCACTTAAAAATCGTCATCACCAAACAGAACGGTCGACAAAGCGTCGGTCAAGGCTTTAGCCCAAATGAACTCAAAGAAGCAGGCGTAAACAAACAGCAAGCCAAACAACTTGGCCTACGCATCGACGTTAAACGCAAATCCACACACCAAGAAAACGTCGACTGCATAAAAGCACACGCAAAAACAACGCCAAAAACATCAAAGCCCAAGCCAGTGTTCAAACAGAAAAGCTAAAAGCCACAAACCCTCAATCAAACCCGGTGTCCAATGTCTACTAAACCGCCAATAGCCTACATAGATATCCGCGTCTTCGCTCACGCAACTGAAGACCCCGCCAAAGTTCAAACCTCCGTACAAAATTTGTTGCCAGAAGAACTGGCCCAAACCCTTGTTTTCGAAAAAACGGCATGCACGGGACACCACGGGAACCCCATCATTCTTTTCACTGCTAAATTAATGGACAAAAAACTACTCCCAACCGCAGTGGAGAAAATCGGAAAAGATCTAGGTACGCTTGATAAGGAAGAACTAAACAGCGAGATCAAACTGCACCTTGAAAAAGGCAACCTTTACCTAAGGTTCGACAAGCAATCCGCTTTTTTGGGCACAGCAAGGATATCTCAAAATGACTCTATTCACATAAAAATCCACTTCAAAAACAAGACGGTACAGGAAATAACAGAGTTTTCAAGGCAAGCTGGGTTGCTACCATGACCCGAGCCTTCGCTGATTTACATCTGCGCATAAACCCCAAAGACCAACAAACTGCCCAACAGCTAATCACCAAAGCAGCCCGAATGGGTTACTACTACATTAGTATACCGTTCGCCAATGGTATACAGCAATCTGAAGTATCATCCTTCAGGGCGGCTGGCACTCAGGCAAGTATAGATTTTGTATTGCGAGCAGATTTTAAGCCACGAACCCAAGAAGACCTCATGCGTTTTCTCCGGAAGTTCAGGCGCCAATTCGAAGTTATATGCATAGTTTGCGACAACAAGGAGGTAGCGCGGCAAGCTGCCAAAGACAGACGCGTGGACTTGCTCAGTTTTCCAAGTCTTGATTATCATAAACGATTTTTTGACCGTGCCGAAGCGGAACTTGCCAGCTGCAGTTTAGCAGGTTTGGAGATTGATGTTAAATCCTTGCTTGTTATGGAAGGTCCGCCCCGGGTTAGGTTACTTTCGAGTTTGCGACGTGAAGTGGCAGTTGCGCTTGAATTCCATGTGCCTGTTGTTGTTTCGAGCGGTGTTGGCGAGGAGAGTTTGATGCGTATGCCGCGGGATTTAGCGAGTTTAGGTTACCTATTTGGGATGGATGAATCACAGGCTTTAGATGCGGTTTCAACGAATCCTACCTCAATTGTTCTGCGTAACCGAGAGAAGCTCAGTTCAAGGTTCATTGCGCCGGGCATCAGCGTTGTTAAGGAGGGGAACAACGTTTGAAACGAGTTAAACGTCGTTACCTTGCCCTGCAATTGGATTGTGAAGATTTGCCGTCTGAACGCGAGTTTATGGATGCGGTCTGGGCTGCGGTTACCAAGTTGTATGGTGAGGTTGGGGCGAGTTTTGCGGGATTGGCTTTGATTAATTTTGATGGGGAACGCAAGATTTTTGTGGTTCGCACTTCGCTTGTGTCTTTTCCTATGGTGAGGGCTTCGTTGGCTACGGTGACGGCGGTAGCGGGTAAGGTTGCGTCGTTGCATGTTTTGGCTGTTTCGGGGACGCTTAAGGCGCTGTACACGAATGTTGGCTAATTTTGTTTTGAATGTAAAGGTTTTGTTTACATTAAGACAAGACATTTTGAATTTAAGTCTCGTATTCTTTTGGACAAACTTACATAAATAGTGCAGAAACGTTTATCAATTACGCATAAGCGTTATTTAGCATTACTAATATGCGTTTTAGAAACGCAAAACCAGACAAGAGAGCATAAAAAATGGACATAAAAGACTTCTATTTCAAACTCAAGCCCCTAAAAACCGAACCCATCATAGACGACACTACCCTCCGTGACGGCATCCAAATGCCGGGGTTAGCAGTTGGACCCAAAGACGCAGCAAAAATCGCCCGAATGCTCAATGAAGTAGGCGTCGAACGAATCGAACTATTCCACTATCAGGAACCAGACAAAAAAGCAGCCAAACTAATCGGGGACTTAAACCTTGATTTGCGAGTTGCTGGTTGGTGCCGAGCGGTCAAAGAAGACATCGACAGCGCCGTTGCATGTGGGCTAAAAGAAGTCGGCATATCACACCCTGTTTCAGACATACATTTCAAGGCTAAATGGCCAGAGAAAACCCAAGAACAAATCTTAGCCAACGTCGTTGACGTGACCGAATATGCAGCTAAAACTTGTGGGCTGAGAACTTTCGTTCACGGTGAAGACAGCACCCGCGCAGACTGGGACTTTGAAAAACGATTCATCAATGCGATAGCCGATGCAGGTGCAGAATGTTATCGAATATGCGACACCGTCGGCATTGGATTATCAGATCCTAACGCGCCTTTACCCCATGGCATTCCAGCAAAAGTAGTAGCCACCAAGAAGGAAACTCGAATAGGCTCTATAGAGATTCATGCGCACGACGACTTTGGCAACGCTGTTGAGAACTCGATGGCGGCGATTAAAGCAGCTTCAGGTGTTTGGGATAAAGTGTACGCCAGCACCACTTACCTTGGAATTGGTGAACGTGCAGGCAACGCTGAAACTGAAAAGGTTCTGTTGAATTTGTACTTGCATTATGGTGTCGAGAAGTACATGGGCAAAACGGAAAAGCTGAAACTAACTGCAGATTACATTGGCGAAGCCACAGGCTACACAGTTCCACCTAACAAGGCAATCGTTGGCGACTACGGTTTTGCGCACGAATCAGGCATCCACACTCATGGCGTGCTCAACGACCCATGGACCTATGAGCCTTACCCACCGGAACTAGTTGGCAACACAAGACGCTTAACCATAGGCAAACAATCCGGAAAAGGCATAATCAAACACAAAATCACCGAACTATCGGGAAATGTTCCGGATGACCTAACCGTCGCCGCAGTCGTAGATACAGTCAAAGACATGTACGCCAGTGGTCGCCGAGCATCGCTTAAAGAGGAAGAATTCATGAAAATCCTTCGCGTGCTGCGGATTCTGCCAGAAAGCACTGACTGCAAATAAACATCAAAAAGGAAAAGACCCTTTTTTCCTTTCTCACTTTTTGGGCGGCTGGTTAAAACTTAAATAAGAATTGCTAGTCTAACAACCAAGAGAGCGGGGCACTTTGAGTTTAGCTGTTGAAGCAGTATCACTAACCAAGAAGTTTGGTCAAGTAAGAGCCCTTGATGGTGTAAGTTTTAACATTAAACCTGGGGAAATCTATGGGTTAATCGGACCCAACGGCGCAGGAAAAACAACCACTCTGCGAACAATCTGCACATTAATCAAACCGACCTCGGGCACAATAAAGATTTTTGGGCAAGATGCAACCATCCACCCCGAAAAAACAAGGCAAATCATCAGTTATTTACCCGAGGAATCGGGTGCTTACCCAAACCTTACGGGTTTAGAATACCTTACTTTTATGGCGAAGCTCCAGAGCACCCCGCAAACCAACCTCAAAGCCACAGTAGATGAAGGTGCAGAAATCTGCGGACTCAACGAGCGATTGAAAGATAAGGCGAAAACCTACAGCAAAGGCATGAAGCGACGGTTACTCGTGGCGCGATCGTTGATGACGCATCCTAAGTTAGCGGTGCTGGATGAACCTGCAAGTGGCTTGGATGTTTTGTATGCGTATCATATTCGTGAAATCATTAAACGATACGTTAACGAACACGGTGTAACGGTTCTGCTCAGCAGCCACAACATGCTGGAAGTCGAATACCTCTGCAACCGCGTAGCGCTAGTGCATAAGGGCAGGCTGGTGGTTGAAGGAGAACCCAAAGCCCTCAAAGAAAAATACAGCAGCGAAAACTTGGAAGAGGTTTTTGCGAAGGTGGTTGGCTTTGCTTAAAGGCTTCACAACTATTCTCATCAAAGAACTAAAAGAACTAATGCGCGACCCAAAAATCTTAATCGGTATGATAGTTTTGCCCCTAATCATGTTCCCAGTGCTCGGGTTAGTTATGGGTTTTGCTGTGCAGACAGCGCAGAGCGAGGCACAGAGGGCAACCTTGCTGGTGGTCGACAACGACTGCAGGAATTGGAGTCAAATCTTCGTGGGCTACCTCGACAGCACCATGAACGTTAACACCATCAACAACACCTCTCCGCAAACCGTCGTAGACAAAGGACTCTTATCCCACTATAACAGCAGCACGTTTTTGGTTATTCCCGCGGGGTTCAGCGAAAATTTAACGCGGCACAACGCTGGCGAATGGAACATCACCGGCACCGTGGACACCTACGGCGTTTTCAACGGAGGAGGAGGCATATTCAGCGGCGTCAGCGGCTCAACCGTAACCGCCGTGGTCAACGGATTCAACCGGGCAGTCGCGCCAGATTTGGTTTCGGTTTCTGAATCAAGCGTCATCAAAGGCCAAATTACCAACGGCGTTAGCGTGAATGTGTTGTCGAATTTGTTGTTGACGCAGTCGATTGCTTTGCCCATTACTATCATGGTTATGTTGACTTATGCTATGCAGATTGCTGCAACCAGCGTGGCAATGGAGAAAGAAGAAAAAACACTAGAAACATTGTTGACAACTCCGGTGGATAGGTTTGCGATTTTGATGGGTAAAGTCTCAAGCACAATCATCGTTGCAGGCGTCGCCGCAGTCACAGTCTTGATAGGCTATAACTATATGATTGGTTCGCTGTCGACGGGAATCGCAGGCAGCTCAGGTGGAAGCGTGGATTTAGTCGCTTTGGGCTTGGTGCCTTCGGCAGGAGGCTACGCATTGCTGGGCATTAGCCTCTTCTTCACTCTTCTCTCTGCCCTGGCGTTGGCAGTGGTTATGTCTGCCTTCAGCGAAAACGACCGAGGCGCCCAAGCCCTCGTCGGCTACATCTACCCACTAATCTTTCTACCTGCCATGGCACTAATCTACCTCGACGTCAACACACTCCCTCTCGCAGTCAAAGCAATCTTCTACGCCATCCCCTACAGCCACCCTATCCTCGCAGCCAAAGCAGTCGTAACGGGCGACTACGGAACAGTCATCTTCGGCATAGTCTACGTCGCCATCTTCACCGTCGTCATCATGTACATCGCGTCACGGCTGTTTGCAACGGAAAAGATACTGACCGCAAAGCTAAAGTTCGGCAAGGGCAAGACAAAACAACCCAACGAATAAAACAGCATCCAACAATTTTCCGGCTCTTTGTGGAAACAAGCGATAAGCTTTGATTTTCAACATGCTATCGCGGGGGAAATTTCCAACACGGCCTATACCTCATGATTTCTGCGATAAACCACCAATAGCATCCAAATAGGCCAATTCCTTTTGGATCAAAGAATAAACCCCCGAATGAAAACACTGGCTCCCCTTATCAAACCAACCCGCCAAACCCTAACGGAAAAAGGATTGACAATTAAACCAATCAACTGGATAACAGCGAAAAAGCGCATTCAAACTGAATGCTGGATTCCTCAGAAGGGGGCATACCTGATGTTGCAGAGGCGTCCAGTTAAGGTAAAATGCAAGTGTGAGGCTTATGGTGTTGATTCGCATGTCTGGTCTTGAGTGGAAGTATGCTGAAACTGTCCAGAGAAGGATTCGGGTTATGAAAGTCAATCGTCAAGATCGCAATGTTGATGCACAGAACATAGATGACGGAATCCCCCTTAGTCTTGATGCCCAAATAGGGCTCGATTTGGACAAGATAAAGAAAGCAAAGATTTACCGTGCAACTATCAAAGTGTTCACTGCCGAACTCAACAGCGCGCTTGAGAGACAGTTAACTGAGTTGTCATTGAAGGACATTAAACTTCGGCACAGTCTACAAGTTATGAAGCAATCGGGTTCACAACTCAAGAAATTTGAGTTGGTATCAGTCAAATAATTCGCCCTTCTTTAGTTTGTTTCAAAGTACAGTGGGTTAATGAAATATTTTTATGCGTGAGGGTTAACTTATTTGGTTTGTGTCTGGACCGGTGGGGTCGTAGTCTAGACAGGTATGACGACGGGCTCCAGAAAGCAAACACACACGGGTTTGCTGACTCCGCGAGGAGAATGACGAATTTCCGGAGCGGTCATGAAGAAACCCGTAAACTTTGGACTATGCGCCAGAGTTGGGTAAAGGTCGTCGGTTCAAATCCGGCCGGCCCCACCAAATTAACACAAATCCATCCATTACAAATGGAGAGTATTTTTATAATACAGGCTATTTCCATGTTTTCTTGAATCCTTTTTTCTTTAAACTAATAATGGTTAAAAGCGAAAGTTATTGCTACAGTGTGAGGGCGGTGTCGAGTTTTTGTATTTGGCTGAACATGACGCAGTGCCCTTCACCTGGAAATATCTTAACGTGTGTACCTTTGACAACTTTAGCGATTTTTTGTGCATTGTCAACTGGACACGTTTTGTCTTGAACGCCCTGCCAAAGAGTCAGCTTCCCTATTGGAATCCGCCCTATACTTGAGTTCCAAGACTTTAGGAACAATTGATGCTCTTGGAATATCGTTTTAACACTACTCTCTTGTCTAAAACCCTCTGCCATCGCAGCATACATCCTCTTTAGCCAAGCTGCATCTGAAAAGAATTTTCTATCAGGTTTAGGCCAATCTGCAACCATGTTTTTGCCACTACGGGAATTCATGTACCCATCGATGTTCTGATTTGCTTGGAGAATAGATTTTCGGAAGAACTTAAGGCCTAAGGTCGCAAAATAGCGGTTTTTCATTGCGATTTTAGCGAGCAGATTGCCGTTGTGTGCCTCTGAGGTATCGAAGGGCAAGGCGGGTGAACCAACAGCGACTGTGTGAGTTACCTGCTCCGGAAAAAGTGCAGTATAAGTTAATGCGAAGGGTCCACCGCCTGACCAACTCAAAATCGCAAAACTGCGCAGTTTCAAGTAATCAGTGAGCACCCTGACGTCTTGGGCAAAGTCGCACAAACCGATTTCGGCTCTATAAGTGGATAAGCCATATCCGGGTCGATCTATGCCAATCAACTGGAACTTGTTTGCATAAGCGAATTCTTTTAAGAGAAGAATTTCAAGTCGGCTGCTTGCGGTGCCATGAAAATAGATAACGGGTTTGCCTTCGCCTTCCATTGCGTATCCAAGCTGGCGTTTATCTGGCAATCTGAATATTTGGCTGCTCATCAATTCTTTATCCTTTCGCGTCGGGTAACAATTACTATTACGCCATATATCTTAAATAACCGCATCATTCGTGGCGGAAATAATTAGCTCATGGCAGTGTGTAACCCCAAAATCGCTGTACACTTATCAGAAATGTTTTAGAGAAACAAAATAAATAAACAAGAGGCAATATTTTCCTAAAGCCCTCATCAAACTATCTAAAAAGTGCAATGCGGAAACATCAGTCTAAGTTGGTCCGATTTTAGCTTGGGTTATGTCTTTTGGTTTTTATGTCTTTGTAAGCGAAGGTAACTATAACCAGACTCCAGATCAAGGTAAGAGCTAATGCAGGACTGGGGAAGAATATGTAAGTAGCGAAGACCCTCTGTGTTACGGTCAACGCGATTGCAAGGATAGGCGCCCACATTCTCCGTTTATTCAGCCCAAAGAGCGTTAACGCAAACAGCACTGCCGCCAAAGCTGCTTCCGTGCCAGCGACCATTACCCCCAACCGATAGATGCTCCACTGCGTAGCAGGGAACGCCCAAATTGCTATTGCGATTATGTCTAAAACTATGTTTGCTGCGATTAGTCGGGTGAGGGTCGTGTGAGGGTTGGCTTTAGATTTGAGGGCTAAAAACACGGCGACGGCGGCAAAGACAATAACCGATAGAAGAAGTAAGAATTCGTCTAAACGCACATTGCATCACTGACATCCTGCACTGCTTAATTTTTCTATTAAGGTTTTCTAGCATGCAACTCTATTTATCCTTGGTTTACGGTTGCCGAGTAAAGCTATCTGGGTTCTTGAAGGTCTACATCCATATTTCTAATCAGCCTGTCCAAAGCTTTGGAGCTCATCATTTCAGTTTTAAGGTACACGCGAATTTCCTCTGTGTTCAGTCCTATTCGTTTGGCTTCCTGCACCGCGTAGCGGTATGCTTCAATTTCTGTTGGTCTATCCACGTAGTCGTAGCGGGGGTCAAAGAGTTCGCGACCTTCCATGTGCTGTTTTACATGGCAGAGTTCATGGATAACATCAAGGTAGATGTCCTGTTTGCGTCCAGTGCTCAAATAACGTTTGTTCACCATCAAGTGCCCGTCAGCATCGCTCACACCCATGTAACCAAACCAGATGAAATCCATCTTGAGGGTTTTGAGAATGGATTCTGTTTCTTCTCCAAATATTCCCTGAACCGCACGGTTTCTCTCAAAGCCCACAAAATAATCTGTAAACGTTGCTTGCTGCGAAATCAAATGAATAAGCCCCCTCACAGGCAACCGGGTGAACAAGCGGAGAAATCTGCTCCCAACATATTCTACTGCACTCTGAAATAGCATAGCAAACATCCTACCTTAGCTTTAGGCATTGAATCTTCATTATCCACTGAACCTTCGGTACCAGCCTACTCTCAAGTACAAAAACGCTGGGTTAAAATACTTTCTTCAAACCAAAATTAAATTCTTGGAAGCGGGTACTTAAATTTCCAGAGTTGCGGCTGCGAACCTGTGCTGCAGATATCTCCTTGTAGTGAGTATACCTTTTAAGCCACACTTTCGTAACCTTCTCGAAGAAGAGATAATCGATGCCATCAATAGAAGCAGTTAATCTAACAAAAGAATATGGCGCATTCGCAGCTCTCTCGGATTTAAACTTGAAGATTGAGGGAACAAAATGCGTCGGTTTTCTGGGACCCAACGGGGCAGGAAAAACAACCGCCCTAAAGATGTTCACCGACCTAATCAAACCGACCAAAGGACAAGCTCTAATCAACGGCGTAAACGTGCACACCCACAAGAAAAAAGCACTCGAAAGCGTAGGCACCCTCATTGAAACCCCAGAAATCTATTCTTCACTTACGCCAAGAGAAGCCTTAACCATGATTGCGGAGATACGTGGAATACCGCATGCTGAGAGAAAGAAACGTGTAGAAGAAGTCACCGCGGAATTGCGCATGGAAGAATGGATTGATAAGCGTGTAGGCAAGTTTTCGAAGGGCATGAAGCAACGAATCTGCATCGCTTCTGCTTTGCTAAGTGACCCAGACGTGGTTCTTTTAGATGAACCTACCACTGGACTTGACCCTAGAGGCATGAGTGAAGTCCGCGACATAATCAAAGGGCTCAAAGGCAAAAAGCGCCTTATATTCATGAGCTCACATATCCTAAGCGAGGTTTCTGATGTCTGCGACGAAGTCGCCATGATAAACCACGGGAAACTAATCATTTACGACACCCTGCCACATGTGACAGCAAAGTTCTCCGGAGGAAACAACGTGGTTGAAGTTGGATTAGGACGTTCAATGGACACTAAAATTGTAACCCAAACCATCGCAGCTTTGCCAGATGTTGTTGCTGCAGAAAAAATAGATGACAAAGACCTAAAGATAATCTTCAAGGGAGGCTTAGAAGTACAGGAGCGGCTCCTAAACGACATTGTCAAACTAAACATCGGCGTTGTCAGCTATAAAGCTGCATCATCTGAACTTGAAGATGTTTACCTTAAACTCATAACCGCTACGTTGTGATAGATATGACTCAAACAAACTTTGCATCAAAAAATGTTGTACCAAGCAGCATTGCCCAAGTTGGCATAATCACCAAGTACACTCTTCTAGACTACATAAGGTCCCGACGGTTCTTTATTATGCTGATTATAACAGCGCTGATAAGTTTGCTTCTCACGGTTCTTGTAGGATATTACCGTCCAGCTGGCTTTCTATCTTCCGAGCTTGGATTCTACAATAGTTGGTGGGGCAATTCAGTTACTTTTGTGATTATTCTTTCGGGGATTTTCTTTGGCGGCGACGCAATTTCAGGTGAATTTCAAAACAAGACAGGGTATTTCGGAGTTCCCAACCCAATCAGGCGCTCATCCATCTATATAGGAAAATGGATCGCGGCATTCATGGCATCAATTGCTATCCTGGGTGTTTTCACAGTCGTCACATTAGGGAACGGCTTATACTACTTCTCAGGTGTGCCATACCAATTCGTCGAGTCACTGTTGTTCGCTTTGCTGTATTTAGTTGCGGTTCTTGGCTTCACGTTCTTCTTTAGCTCGCTGTTCAAGAGCAGCTCGATGTCTATCCTTCTTACAGCTATATTGTTCTTGTTCGTTTTCACGCTAATACAACAACTTGTTGCTGGACTTGTCCAAATTGAGCCTTGGTTCATCTTGACGTATGGCTCCCAAATAGTCGGCAACGTATTAACATCGCCCTATCCACCACACATAGATTCAGTCAGCCTACGTCCTGGCGGAGGCGGACCCACATTGAACACATACAATGCCACAATTCCTGAAGGACTCGCTATCATGGCAATATACTTCGCTGTCACCGCAATCTTAGGGTTGATTTTATTCGAAAGAAAAGAATTCAACTAACAAAACAAACAGGAGACGACGGGTTCAATCCGCCACCCCGCCCTGAATATTTTTTAAAAAATATAGGATAATAACTCATCAAAAGTAAGCTAGGGTTTAACGGTTTTTAGCCACTCTAAAAACCCCTCACGCACCTTTGCAGGGTTCTCAAACACACGTACATCTTCTGTCTGCTCTAGTTTGCGCACCTGCTCGGCTTCTTCTTTGCGTACACGAATTTTCATCTCTTTGCCGTTGGGCAGTTTGGTTGAGATGACGCTTTCTTTGTAGTCTACTGGCATGACCCAGACGGGCACGAATGCTTTGAGGCTCATAATCGCCGAGTTCGTGAGCAGGGTGTCTCCAATGCCGTTAACCAGTTTAGCTACTGTATTGGAAGATGCTGGAAAAATCAGCAGAAACTCGTATTTGTGACTCTGCATCATACCTGCGAGAAAAGGTGAATTCGAATTCGACTCAACTGCCACCTTGGCGAAGCTTTTCTTTATTTCCTCGTCTAAGCGGTAGAATTTGAGCATAGTGTCAGCTGCTTTTGAGAGGTAAACGTCAACTTCAACTATGCCTTCGGATTGCCGTTTTAGGTCTTTCATGGTTTCGATGATTTCAGCGATTTTGTCGCCGGCACCTGTGATGCCCCAGGCAACTTTTGTTTTCTTAACTTTTACTTCAGCCATAAAATTTCACTTACTTTTACTGTAAAGCTCCAAATACTCAGCGAATCTTTTAGTGGTTTTCTTTAGGCTACGGAAACCTTCCTCATCTAACTTGACGCCTTCCAAAGTATCTTTGGACCAGAAGGTTGCACCCAAGTTTGCACCAAAGAATCCACCGCCCACCGGAATCATACCGTTTATAATAAAGAAACTATGCATCTGCATAAGAGCAAATTCTTGGCCGCCATTTCTGTCGCCGCCTGTAACGATGCCCATGCCGACTTTGCCCTTAAAAAAGTTCTTGTCTGCCGCAACTGCCGCCCGCATTCTGTCCATTACAGCTTTGGTTTGAGCGCTGACTCCACCGTTATAGACTGGAGAAGCGAAGATTATGCCTTGGGCTCCAGTAAGCAACGCATAGAGTTCTTGCAAATCATCCTGGACAACGCATTCCTTGTTTGTTAGGCAGTAATCGCAGTGTGCACAGTAATCTACCCATTTACCCCTAACCGTCCAGAGTTTAGTTTCAAAACCCTTCTCCGACAGCATCTTTAGGGCTTCTTCAAGGACGTATTCCGTTGATTGTTTTCGGGGGCTACCGCAGATTCCAATTATCATAAGCAGTCACTAAACGTTAACTTGGATTTTGCTTTAAAGCCTTCCTCTTTCTGCCTTGGAATAAAGAGGCAAGAGAGAAAAGTAAAAGTCGTTTTTTAAAATATAAAATAAAAGAAAATAGAAAGAGAGAAGAGTTTTGGGCTTATTCTTTCTCGAAGTATTCTTCTGGTTTTGGTGGAATAGGTGGTAAGCCTCTGCGTTCGCGAATCTTCTTTATGGTTTCTGCCTGCATCTGTTCTGGAACTGGTGCCCATCTGCTGAACTGTGTTGCCCAGAAAGCTCGGCCTTGTGTGCTGCTGCGGAGTTCGTCGGCGATTCCGAAGGATTCGGATACTGGCATTTCAGCTTTGACTGTTATCATGTCTTCTTCTGAGGGCATGTCGAGGATTTTGCCGCGTCGTTTGTTGAGCATTGTGATGACGTTGCTGACGAATTCGCTTGGGACTTTGCATTCGAAGCTCATAAGCGGTTCAAGCAGTTTGGGGTCGCTAAGGAGGATGGCGCAGTAGATTGGTCTCCAAGTCATGGGGATTGCTTGTGCGGGTCCGCGGTGCACTGGGTCTTCGTGCAAGACAATGTCTTCTAGGTTAATTTTTAGGCCATATGCGGGTTCTTTAGCGAGCGGTGAGGTGTGAACTGCTTCACGGAATCCAGTCTTTATGTGGTCAATAATTTCTTCCACATACTGACGCCCTCTGATACGGTTAACGAGAATGTTGTTTTCTTCAACAGCAACCGCGCCTTTGGCTTCGTCAGGTGACCAGCCAAGTGACCTGAGCACTTTGGTTCGTTCGTCTCTGCTTTGCATGTCATTGATTTTATCAGACTTTATTGCTTCAATTACGTCGTCAGATAATCTATCGATGGTTATCCAGAGTTTGTTGTGTTTGTTTGGGCTTTTACCCATGATTGCGGGACCCCTGTAATCGTGACTGATGGTTTCTCTGAAGATCACGATTGGCTTACTGAGTTTAACTTTTAAGCCTGCTTCTTGCATTCGGTATGCAGTAATTTCAAGGTGAAGTTCACCCATACCAGACAGGAGGAACTCACCGCTTTCCTTGTTCATGGTAAAGTGCAGGTTGGGGTCTTCAGTTGTGAGTTTGTGCATGACTTTGTCGAATAGGGGGAGGTCTTTGACGTCTTCTGGTTCCACGGCGACGGTTACGACTGGGTCGGAAACGTATCGTAAGCCTTCGAAGGAATGTACTTCGATTCCTTCTTCAGCGATGGTTTCGCCGACATGGATGGATGGTAAACCTGAGATGGCTCCAATGTTTCCTGCTGGAACACGGTCGATGAGAACTCGGTCGGTTGCCATACTCATGAAGACCTGTTGGATAGTGCCTTTGTTGTTGCTGCTGACGAGTTGAACTGTTTTGCCTCGCTCGATTGAGCCGCTGAAGATTCTGCCGATTGCAACAGTTCCACTGTGTGGGTCAACTTCGATTGTGGATATGCACATGAGCAACGGTGCTTTAGGATCAACTTTTGCCATTCCTTGGCCTGTTGGGCTTTCTACGTCGCCTGGCCAAATTTGAGGCTGCCTGTAAGGCTGTGCTTCAAATGGGTTTGGTAAGTGTTTGCAGAACATGTCCAAAATTGGTTCGGGTAAAGGCGCCTTCTTGCTTAGTTCATCGACTTTTCGACCTACATCTATCGGGTCACCTGTATAGGCGTCAATGATGTCTTGGAAGCTGACTTTCTTCATTTTCATGTGATCGAGGTTTAAGCCCCATTTGTGAAGAGCTGAGCCGAATGCAACACGGCTATCCTCGATTGTTACTTGCCAGTCTTTCTTGTGTTCGGCAGGTGCATATTTCTCGATTAGATTGTTGACTCTTAGGAGAATCTTGGCAAATTTCTTTTGGATTTCTTGTGGTGTTAGTTTGATTTCTTTGATTAATCTGTCAACTTTGTTGATGAAAAGGATTGGTTTAACGCGTTCCCGTAGAGCCTGCATCAAAACGGTTTCTGTCTGAGTCATTGGTCCCTCAACGGCGTCGACGACTACTAGTGCGCCGTCGACGGCTCTCAGGCTTCTTGTTACTGCGCCTGAAAAATCGATGTGACCGGGTGTATCGATTAGGTTGATTAAGTAATCTTTTTCTTGGTATGTGTGGACTAAGCTGACGTTTGAGGCGAAAACGGTCATTTGACGTTTTTGCTCAAGGTCCCAGGAGTCAAGGAACAGTTTTTGTCCTGCTGTTTGGGTGCTGATGATGCCTGCCGCGGCGAGTAAGCTGTCGGATAGGGTGGTTTTTCCGTGGTCTACGTGGGCGATGATGCTGGTGTTGCGTATGTATGTCGGGGTTTCCATTAGTTTTACAATTTCGTCTGTTTGCCTATAACGCGCCATAATTATTCGATCTCCAATTTAATTGAATTTATTACTTGAAAGACTTCCTTTTTAATTATTTGAAGCATTATTTACTCTCTCATGAAATGGGTAAACTACATGGAAGTTGAGTTTGTAGCCTATTAACTTTATGGCATGATTCTTTGAAAATAGTTGAGTTAGAAAATTGATGGTCAATGACTTTTTGAGAGGTTTTTTCTTAGAAAATACTTGTTCGTGGACAATTCGGTTAAAAAGCGAGCGGTTAATTAGACTTTGCAAAACGGTTAAGGCTAATTCGCAAAAAAGAATAAATCCATTTTATTTTTTTATTTAGCAAGAATTCGGCGCTTAAAGGAGCAAAAATATTAAATGGATAGGAATCCGTTTGCATACAATTCATCAGTCTGCACCATTTCTTGCGAGTTAAATACAGCTTTACCTGCGATTAGTTTAAATGCAACAAACAATAATAACCCCAAAACAAATCGTCAAAATTGGCGATGTAAAATCAGCGACCGAGGATATTAATGAACCATCAAGCTGTTCCTGTTCATCAAAATAATGGATTGTTCCAAGCGCCCTTAGCACCATTCATCTCCAGATACTGTCGAGGGTGACATAAAACAGACAATAACAAAGATTTTGGCGGAATAACATTGGAAAAAGCTGCGTCTATGCCTATTGACAAGGTTTTCGAAGACCTAAACACAACAGCAAACGGATTAACAAGCCAAGAGGCTAAACTGCGCTTAAAAAAATACGGCTACAACAAACTTTCCGAAAGAAGACAAATCCCACTAGTAAACAAGTTCATCCACCATCTCAGGGATTTATTTGGGATTTTGCTTTTAGTAGCAGCTTTTCTTTCGTATTTCTCCAACCCAGAGCTTTCCTTAATCATTTTAGCCGTAGTTTTCGTGAACATATTCGTCAGCATATTCCAAGAGTCACGTGCCGAAAAAGCTATGGCAACCCTGAAGAGTTGGATGCCTGAATACGCCAAAGTTATCCGTGACGGCGAATTAAAGAAAATTCAGGTTAGAGAAATAGTACCTGGCGACATCGTTGTTTTAGAGGAAGGCGACCGGGTACCGGCAGATGCACGAGTAATTGAAGCTTATGACTTGTGGACAAATAATGTTCCCTTAACAGGGGAATCTGAGCCTCAGCCAAGAGTTGCTGAAACAGTCAAAACAGTGGAGAAGGCGTATTTGTATGCGCCTAACCTTATTTTTATGAGCACCAGCGTGGCTAAGGGAAGCGGCAAAGCGGTTGCTTATGCTACAGGTATGGGAACACAGTTTGGCAAAATTGCCAGTTTAACTCAGACAATTCGCCAAGAAGAAAGCCCACTTCATAAAGAGATTGCGTTGATGGCAAGGTATGATTTTATCATAGCTATTGCCGTTGGCACGATTTTCTTCATGGCTAGCTTTCTTTTCTTACACGTTGCGTTGGCAACCAGTATTCTTTTCATGATTGGTGTGATGGTATGTTGTGTTCCTGAAGGTTTGCAGGTCACGGTTTCCAGTGCTTTAGCCATTAATGTGCTCAAGATGGTTAGGCAGAACGTGTTGGTTAAGCGGTTGTCTGCTGTGCAGACTTTGGGCAGTGTCACCGTTATTTGCACCGACAAAACCGGAACAATAACTAAAGGCGAAATGACAGTCAACAAGCTGTGGGTTTTTGACTACACAGTTAACGTTTCCGGCGCAGGGTATAAGCCCGAGGGCAATTTCACGATAAATGGTCAGCCACTGGAAAGCGGACAAACAGCTTCTTTGGAGAGACTTCTCGAGATTGCAGCCCTCTGCAACGGCGCGAAACTTGACCCCCCATCGGACAAAAACAAAAACTGGAACGTCATTGGAGACCCCACAGATGGAGCTTTGCTTGTTGCCACACTCAAATCAAGTGTGAACATTCAGGATGCGTTAGCCGCCAAACCAATTTTGGATGTTTTGCCTTTCAGTTTTGAACGTAAACGCATGACTACTGTTCATAAACTAGATGGCAACGTCTTAATCTATACGAAAGGTGCACCCAGAAACATCCTAGATGTTTGCAGTAGAGTACTCGTTGAAGGTAAAATTGAAGATTTAAACGAACAAAACATGGCTTGGATTGAAGCAAGAATTCACGAGTTTGCAAATGCGGGTTTGCGCGTTATAGCAGTAGCGTATAAGCAATTGCCCAAAACAGAGTACAAGAAGGGTACAGAAGTTGAAAAAGATCTTATCTTCGTTGGTTTAGCTGGCATGCGTGATCCGCCTAGAGCAGAAGTTAAAGATGCAGTTGAAAAAGCAAAGCAAGCAGGAATCAAAACAGTCATCATTACAGGCGATTATGGTCCAACTGCTCAATCTATAGCTCAGGATGTCGGCATAGTCGAAAAAGGATTCGCTCAAGTAATACGAGGCGTAGACCTTGAAGACCTAAGTGATCAAGCCGTCGTGGATGAGGTTAAAAAGGGAAACGTTATTTTTGCGCGGGTTTCTCCAGAGCAGAAGCTTCGCATAGTTAAGGTTCTCAAAGGAAGCGGCGAGATTGTTGCAGTTACGGGTGATGGAGCAAACGATGCCCCCTCACTAAAGGAAGCCGACATTGGTGTTGCGATGGGAGCTTCAGGCACAGACGTTGCCCGTGAAGCTGCAGACATAGTTTTGCTCAACGACAGTTTTGCCTCTATCGTAAAAGCCGTCGAATCGGGCAGAGCAATCTACGAGAACATCCGCAAATTCATCGTTTACGTATTCTCCCATAACTGGGCAGAGCTAATTCCCTTTATACTCTATGCACTATTAGGAATGCCTTTGCCGTTGCTTGTCGTTCAGGTTTTAGCCATTGACTTAGCAATTGATGTCATTCCAAGTTTAGCTCTTAGCCGTGAGCCACCAGAAATAGGCATCATGGAGGAGCCGCCAAGAAGCATAAAAGAAAGATTGTTTACGGGCAGAGTCTTCGGGCGTTCACTATTCATCGGTGTAATCATAGCGATTGGCGCGATGATGGGGTGCTTGAGCATTTGGGCGTCTGGCGGCTGGCATATTGGAATGCCCGTACCTATCGACTGGCATTGGGGCGGTGACCTACCGAACAACAACCCAATATACCTAAAAGGTGTAACGCTGACTTTCGCAAGCATAGTTGTTGCGCAAGCAGGAAACGTCTTAGCATGTAGAACAAGCAAACAATCCATCTTCAAAACCAGCCTCAAAACCAACAAATGGATCATCGCAGGCATAATAGCGCAGCTTTCGATTCTTGCTGTGCTTGTTTACGTGCCTTTGATGCAGGATGTTTTCGGTACAGTAGCGTTGGGCTTAACAGACTGGGCATTTCTAATTTCGCTGGCGCTCGTGGTTGTCTTCGCTGAGGAAATCCGCAAGCTATTCATTAGACGATTCGGCAAAACAACAGAAGATCCAAGCAGACATGACCACACCTAAATGTTCGAGGCAACCCAGAGTCGTTTCATTTGAGAAGATCACTTTTTTTCCTTAGTCGTTTAAACAGCTGGGTTGCGCTACCCTATTAAGCAAGATAAATATCTTTAGGCTTGAAAAATATGGTACAGCTGTCCACAGAAACGATTTGGAACTTAAAAGATGAAGAACTCTTAGATTTGCTCGACTCAGAAGCTTTTAAATCAAGAGGAAACCAAATTCACTTTTACGCACCCAGCTTCACCTATTACAAAACCAAACATTACTGCTCCTCGACAACTGACTTCCCAACAATCTCTGTTACAGGTAACACCTGCGCCTTGAACTGTAAGCACTGCGGCGGCAAAGTGCTCGAAACCATGCAGCCTGCACTCTCGCCTGAGCAGCTCTTAGAGTTGGGTGTCAAGCTCAAGCAGAATGGCGCTGTGGGTTGTTTAGTCAGTGGCGGATGCTTACCTGACGGTTCGGTGCCGTTGGACGATTTTGTGCCCGTGCTGGGCAGGTTTAAGCGAGAGTTAGGCTTAACAGTTTTTGTCCATACAGGCATAATCAAGCAGGAAACCGCAATGGCTCTTAAGACTGCAGGAGTTGACGCTGCATTAATCGATGTTATCGGCTCCGCGGAAACTGTCGAGAAAATCTACAACCTCAAAGTAACCGTCCAAGACTACGCCGACTCACTCAAAGCACTTCAAAAGGCCGAATTAAGCATTGTTCCCCACGTTATTGTTGGGTTAAATGAGGGCAAACTCGACGGCGAACTAAAAGCGCTCCAAATGATAAGGCAAATCAAACCCTCAGCACTCGTGATAATTGCGTTCATGCCCATCCACGGAACAATCATGGCAACAACTCTGCCGCCCAAACCAGCAGATATAGCCAAGGTGTCGGCGCTGGCGCGACAGATGTTTCCCCAAACACCCCTCGTGTTGGGTTGTATGCGTCCCAAAGGGAAAAGCCGCGGCGAAACAGATGTTTTAGCCCTAAAAGCAGGGGTTGACGCTATCGCGTTTCCAAGCGAAGAAGCAGTTGAATACGCAAAAAACATGGGTTATGGAACCGTTTTTTCATCTTTTTGTTGCGCTCAAATGTACGTTGACGCAATCAAACCGTAGCGCTTAACATCTTTTTGCCGACCACAATAGCCCAAACGGAAACGGTGAGTCCTGACAAAAACTCGGGAATAGCAACGTTTGGAACATAGTTGAATGCAAACAACAAAAGCCAAGGGAGCGCCGCCGCGATTCCAACTGCAACCGTAAAAACCGCCATTGATCGCATATGACAAAGCAAAAACCCGGCGGTTAAGATGAAAAGCGCAATAGGCGCTAAAGTAAAGAAAGCTACCGAAACCAGGTAGTGGGTTGGTGAATAATGCTCGTTGAACACGCTGATGGCAATAAGCGCTAAGGTTGCAGCTGCAAAGACCACGGAGCCGATTTTGCCCACCCAGCTTTTTCCCAGATACGAGAACAAACCGAACACCGCAAAATTAAAGGCTAAAAGTCCACTGGCAAAAAGCCCAAAATTGAAGAGCTCCGCCGTTATGCCCTGTACCACACCTAAGTCGCTTAAGGCGTTGTTTGTCCAGCTGAACGAGGGGTAAGATGCGATGGCAGATAATATGCAGATGAAGGCAACTATGGGCGCTATTATGCCTGAAACTGCACCCGTTCTCTGTTTGGTAAAGTTGGAGTCGGACATACATGTCTATTTGGCAGGTTTTAGTTTTAAGAATTTGCATCCGCTGTAACAAAACGGCGCAATCTTTGGAGTGATTGAAGTTTTTCTTTGTCACCCATTTTTGCTTCCTGCACCGATTGTCGCAGGATTTCAATTGATTCATCCATTGCTTGACGATTCACTGGGTAGGGGACGCCGTCTTTGCCGCCGTATGCAAAACTAAATTTGACAGGGTCTTCCCAGCTGGGTTCTTCACCATAAACCAACTCAGCAACCAACGCAAGTCCCCGCACCGTTGCAGGTCCGACGCCCTTGACGCTGAGCAGTTCCTCATAATTGTTGGGCTGAAACTCGTAGACTCGGGCAAGGGTGTCCCAGTTGATGTTGCGAGGCATGTTGAGTGTTGTTTGGGTTATCTGCCATGGGTCAGATGATTTAGGAAGCCAATCTTGAAGCGATGCCTGATTGATGGGTTTAGCGGCAGATTGGATTAGATTCATGAGTTTTCGTGTAGGTTCCTTTGAGAGGTCGACAGATGCTTTGCGGGCAGCCTCGCTTTGTTGAGCAACCATGTTAAGGGCACGTTCCCGTTTAATGTTGCATGCGATTGCAGTGTGGGGTTCCTCAACGAAACTCCGGGTGTTTTCGCTTAGCCAATGATACCGCCTCGCCGAACGGTTCTCATCACTCATACCCTGCTGAATAACAGCCCACTTCTCTTCTCTTGTTACCAGTAGGGTGTGGTGGTAGAGTTGGTATCCTGCTTGGATAGCGGTGTTGTCAACTTTAGCAGTCATGCGGCTTGTGTATGTGAGGTCTTCAATGGTTTGTTCGGAGAACCCGAATTTTTCGCCTGCCGCCGCTATATCACTAGGAGTTTTCCGCGAAGTCCTACCTTTCCCACCACAAACAACAACCCCGTGCTCTTCAGCTGACAGCGCATTTTTGAGGATGCCTGTTACAACGGTGGTTACGCCGCTGCTGTGCCAGTCATAAGCGAGGACGCACCCGAAAGCTTGAAACCAAAAAGGATCCGACAACCGCGCAATAAATTTGGCGGTGCCCTGCTCCTCGATGATTATACTGGCGATTTCCTTAGCCATCTTCCTCATGCGCCCAGTAAGCCAAGAAGGAGCCTTCCCTCCATGCAGGGGCAAGTTTGCCATGCCAGTCCGATACATAATCATCATGCCTTGATGAAACGCCTCAGGATATATGGATTATTGCAACCAAACCCGCAAAACCGCCGACACCCTTCCAGCAGACCAATAGACGAATAATCCAGATTTTCAACATGCTAATGCGGCTGTTTTAAGTCAATATGAAATATCCTTCTACAGTTTCTGCAATAATCTGTTATTAGGATTCTAATAGGTTGGTACACAAAGAGTCAGTTAGGGGTTCTGCGACCGCAAAGCTTCTTTCAGTTAAAGACAAAGGATTTTTTGACCGAACTGTCTTGATGGCTCTTTCATGCAACCATGTAGCCTTAATTATGTTGCAAAGAGCAGAGGAGAACACATAGGTTTAATGTATAATTTTTTGCAGTAGTCTTAGTAAATACCAACTTAGGCTCCCAAGATAAAGTATTAGAAAACCTAAGACAGATTGAAGGCGTCTAAGAAGCATACACCCTATACGGTATATACGACCTTCTAATCAAAATCAAAGCCAACTCCGTTGACAAGCTAAAAGACATAACTAAATCACGCATAAGACAAATAGCCGGCGTAACCAGCTCACCAACTCAGGGTAATTGAAAACACATAAGACAATAACGCTCTTTTTTTGGGAATATTTCTTTTTTTAATAATTCTATTTGTCCATGCGATTTAGATTGTTTGTCGATTTTTGGCAGCTGTTTGCTTGCGTCTCTCAAGGTAGATAAGGATACTTAGACCGCCAATCAGAACTATTGCCATAGGCGGCAGAATTGCAAGAGCCCTTTGGGAAGGAATTGGCACTTGGACGTTAAAATCGATTGTTTCTGAAGCTCCAGCGTTTCCAGCTTCATCGGTTGCGTAGACTGTTATCTTGTGCGCTTGGTTTTGCAGACCGGTCAAGGTTGTGTTTCCATCAATAGTGTACACTTTTCCATCAAGGATATAGGTGATTAGCGAAGTTGTCTCGTTAACTGTGAACACTAAGGGTATCTTGGATGTGTTGTATGTCTCATCTGCTAATGATAGAATGGAGACGTTTGGCGGAGTGGTGTCAACAGTGAAGTTGATGGTTGAAGAAACTGGGAGTATGTCGCTGAATACTGAATAGACTTTGAGTGTATGCGTGCCGTCAGGTATTGGTCCGTACAATGTGGTGTTTCGGGGGATGGTAACGTTTGATTGGGTGTCTAAAGTGTAGCCCATGCTTTCGATTGAAGAAGTCGTGTTTACATTAAATTCCACTGGTATGTCCTTGTTTAGGTTATAGGTTTGGTTTTGGGGTGAGAGAATTGCAATTTTAGCTTGCCCGGTTGTGTTTACGGTGAAGTATACTGAGGTTTGGGAGGTAAAGTCGTTGATGCTGAGTGTGGTTGAGTTTGGAGTGGTTTGGTAGACGCCGCCGACTGTTGCAAAGACTTGGATATGGTGCATTCCTTCTGAGAGGGGACCTAAAGTTATTGAAAAGTTTTGGCCTATCTCGTTTAGGCGAAAGTGAGAATCATAGATAATATACTGTGCCCCGCTGTCCACACTGAACTCCACGGAAAGATGATTCACATACCCATCCCAATTGCCGTTCACCGAAAACTGAAGCGGCACAAACCATGAAACATAAGTCCTGCTTACAGGCGACTCCATCGATATAGCGGGTGGAGTTAAGGGTCCGGTTGGAATAGGATATGTTGGTGCCGCATCTGCAAAGCCAACTACAAAGACTGCAGAGATGAGCAGTATCAAAATGAATGCGTGGGATAATGCTGTTTTCTTCATACAGCAACCAATAATCATTCGTTAAACAGGAACTTATCATTTTCCTTGTAGTTCGGGCTTAAGATGCTAATGGTGCGGTAAGCAGTATGCCCAACCTGCAAGATACAAGAACAAGACTGCGCATCAAAAACCTTCGTTACCCAAATTAGCGCGTCCAAGATAGCGTAACTGTTCCCGCTACCCGCAGTTTGGCACCATCAAGATACATCAACACTGCTTTGTCGTTAGGCCGGTAAGCAAGAGGCTTTTCCAATGTTAATGTTAAAGTTGGTTTCTTAGGGTCACCCACATCACTAACGGCTTCTACTTTTGCGGTTATAAATTGGGTCCAATGCCCAACATGAACAACCATGCCCACTTTGAGCGGGGTTTGCCAATATTTCACCAGCGAAGCCTGCACCTGGAGCTTAGTTGCTGTTTTGATGGAAGGGTCATTTGTCAGGATGGTACCGCGGTCGAGGTCTTCAACGTCTACGTTCTTTAGTGCTAACCCAACGCGGTCACCTTCGCTTGCTAGGTCGAATTCGTCGTCGTGTTTTTGTATTGAGCGGACTTGGGCAGTTTTTGAGGCTGGGAGAACGTTTAAGGTTGTGTGTTTTTGCACTGAACCGTATGCGACTATGCCTAAAATGACTACGCCGACGCCTTTTACGTTAAAAGCGTGATCGACGGGAACCGTTCCGACTGGTTGTGGAGTTTGGGCGGGTTGTTGTTTGGCGGCATCTGCTAAGAGTTTCTCCCGCAGCACATTGGCATCGTCAGCCACAAACTCAAAAGTTTCAAGACTTGTGCCTTTGATTATGGGCAAGATTTTTTCTTTAGGAATATAATTGCGCAAAACGAAGTAGCCGCTCTTTATGTCTGAACACTGGACCATGACCAGTTGTTCTCCAAAGGTAGCGTTAAGTTCATCCACAACTATTATGGCTTCTTTAGCTAACGCACATGCATAGAACAGTGGCGCTAACCGTTCGGGGTAACGTGTGGGCTCAATGAAGGTAATGGTGTCTTCGCCTTTTTTGAGGTTGTAGAGGGTTATATCTGTGGAGGTGCCTTTTTTGCCAAGGTTGCCACCGTAATCTAAAGCACCCAGAATGGCTACAGTGATGTTTCCCATTAGTACCGACCCAGTAAACTATCCGCAATGAAGTTGTTCTGCAAGATAAGTGTTGTTGGTTGAGCATTAATTTTTGGTTGGTAGGGAAAGAAAAATGTGAATTATTACTTGACTTATCCATGTGCGAAAGGTTCTTAAGGTAAAGGGCAATCTTCTAAACGGCAAGAAAACGGCAAAAGTAATTGCCATTTCAGGTAACGACCAGCTTCCAATCTTGGAGGAAGGTCAGACCACCTAAAAAGGTTAAAATACCCCGACGTAGAGGTTGGAAGAGGTGAAAAGGTATGGAAAATATTTACGCAGCAATGCTCCTTCACAAGGCAGGTAAAGAAATCAACGAAGCTTCAGTAACAAAAGTTCTCGAAGCAGCAGGTGTCACAGTTGATGCAGTTCAAGTTAAAGCACTCGTAGCATCACTCAGTGAAGTAAACATTGATGAAGCTATCAAAGCCGCACCAGCAATGATGGCAGCCGCTCCAGTAGCAGCTCCAGCAGAACAGAAATCAGCAGCAGCTCCACCAGAGGACAAGAAGAAGAAAGCTGAAGAAGAGAAAGCCAAGGAAGAAGCAGCATTAGAAGGATTAGGCGCCCTATTCGGGTAAATTAAGCCTTTTTTCTTATTTTTAATCTTATTATTCCCAAAAATATTTTATCTTTACATTTAATTCCTAAGAAATTTTCATTTTGAAGACTTTATTGAATAGGTAAACTTGGGTCTTTTGGTGTTTCAGGTTGTTCCGAAACCGCAGACACCTCAGCCACCTTATTTCTGTCAAAAAGCAACTTCAAAGCTACGATAGGTGCCCAACCGCTAATAATCATCAATGTACCCGGGAACCCTTGGATGTTTCTTCCAACAATCGGGATGAGCCCATTTATGATGTCTGGCAAGAACGCTTCCCAAATACCGAAAGCCACCGCCATCGCAATAGCCGCAACAAACGCAGTTTTTTTACCAAATTTGTTGAATGTTTGAACAGCAAGGACGCCTGCAAAGAAAAAGTCCCCTAACCCTAAACCTCGACTCAAAAGGGCACCCGTAGCAGAATGGATGAACGGAACATTTGGCAGATAAACTAGGACAGGAAGACCCAGCCCAGTGAATTGCTTGGCTGCAGTAACCATCGTGCCAGTGCCAATTACCAGAATAATGTCCATGATTGTTAGGAGAACCGCAAATAAGCCTACAGTTTTCCAGCTAAACAACGAGGAAAGATAGAGGATAATGAGGATGGCAAAGGTGAAGCCGAAAACATCCATAAGAATAGGATACCATACTTGGAGGGTGCCGCCGTAGATGAAATTGAATAACACGAAGAGCAACACAAACAATGCGGGTGGCTGAGCAGCAACATACCAGCGGGATTTCTTTTCAAGGGTCTTTTTCTGCTCAAATAGTGTGGCGCCAAAGCAGAAGGCGGATAATGCAAAGAAGGCGGCAGCACGATAAATTGAATAATTGTCGCTGAGTGGACCCGAAAGGCTTGCTAACGCAACGACTAAGCTGACAATACCGAAACCGACGGAGAGCAGTTGTGCCTTCATCTTGGTAAGGTTAGAAAACACGTATGAGAATGTGAACAGCAACATTGTGTAGGATGAGAGGAAAACTATCATGAGGATGTTTTGGAAAACTTGCCCTGGAGCATACATCGTCGTTAAGGCTATGACCGTAATCGCGATGGAGATGAAGACGACAAGCAGGATTATGTCGCGTGTCTTGAACTCTTTTTCTTCAACTGTCGCCATCAATTTGCCTTCCACACGTTTGTTTAGAAGCATCGCAACAGTTACCACGGTCAATAGGGCAATGGGCATGGCAAGGTCAAGAGAGGGCATAGACTCCACAATAAACAAAAGTAGCTTTTATTTGTTTGTCAAAAAACTCTAAAAAAACAAGGCAAAGGTCAACAGCTAAATTGAACGTTTAAAATTGCTAATGTTGCCAAAAGTGCCTCTTCTGTGCGAACCGTTGCTGTCCCTTGACATGGAACCATGTTTACCACAAAATCCGCAACCGCCTCCAGTTTCACGCCCTCATCCTGCACAATCTCATGTAAACCACGCGAAGGAGCCCCAAACGCCACTAAGACCTGCTGGCTCTTAGCCCATTGCGCACTTATCTTGGAGGCGACCTCCATAAAGTTGTCACCTATCCGTGCAGTGGCGATCTTTAAATCAAACTCGGCGTCTGCCATCATTTTTCTAAAAGAACGTTTCTCCACGCGAACCTCATACCCCCAGTAAGCAGGCACGTCCTCGCGACTTGCAGTCTGAACCTCAATTTGCTTGCCAACATTAACTACTTGCAGAGTTAAACGTTCGCCCACAGAGAATCCTTTTTGTCTCAGAAGCGCTGGTTGTTGAACCCCAATTTCAACCACCAAGCCCTCTTTTACCTCAGATAAAACCACGCCCTCACGGTATTCGCCCACATGCAAATGCTTAGTTTTGCCACTCAACGGATGATGCGGCGTACGCAACGGTGGAAGAATCCCTGCATACTCCAAATCTGGGTCAAGCTTAAACAAGGTTTTCCGCAGGTACTGGGGAGTCTCCAAATAATTAAGCAAAAGAGCAATAAAATCCAAATCGCGTCGCTGGTCAACTTTTGGGCTGTCGGGGTAAACTATGATTTCGTCTACTCGAAAAATTGCTGCTGCACGTCCAATTAAACCGATCTTTGCAGTTTTTTCTCTAAGGTGGGGTGTGTCGGAGATTGTGGATGCGGGTATGGCGATTGCAAGTTTCTTTTTATCCATATGGTCGTGCCTCTGCGGTTGTTGTGTGCGTTGTCCTTAAAAGGGTGGGATGAGATATAAAACTGCGTGTTATTTGGAGGACTCAAAGTTGCCAACAGCACTTTTGGATAATGTTGAGAGAATAAACGCCGTTGATAAGAGTGGTATGCTAAATTTTTCTGTTAACGCAGCTAAACATTACCGTGAAGCTGCCGAAAACGCTGAGAAAATCGTCGTTGATTACCCTAAACCCGACAATATAATCGTGGCTGGTTTAGGCGGTTCAGCCATCGGCGGCGACTTGCTTAAAGACTGGGCAAAAACCCAACTTTCCGTGCCCGTTGAAGTTAGCCGAGAATACAAGTTACCAGCATACGCCAACAAAAAAACACTTGTTTTCATCACAAGCTATTCAGGCGACACAGAAGAGACCCTAAGCAGTTACCTTGATGCACTGAAACGCAAATGCATGATTTACTGCATAACCAGCGGTGGTGCACTCTTAAAATACGCCCGAAAACACAAAGTGCCGCACCTTCAGGTTCCCAGCGGAATGCCTCCGCGCGCAGCATTGCCGTATATGCTTTTGCCGCTTCTAGTTTACATGGAAAAGGCAGGCTTAGCTAAAGGCGTAAAAGAAGAATTAAAAGAAACTTTCAGTCTTCTCGAAAAAATCAGCCAAGACAATGGCCCGGAAAAACAGGCTAACGAGAATTTTGCAAAGGGCTTAGCTCAAAACATCGGTGAATCAACCCCGATTATCTATGGGTTTGGCTTCTACCGGAGCGTGGCTCAGCGGTTTAAGCAGCAGTTTAACGAGAACAGCAAATCCGCCGCCAAATGGGAATACTTTTCTGAGCTGGATCATAACGAGATTGTCGGTTGGGAAGGCAGAGGCGAACAATGCAAATGGTTCACGATAGTTTTGATCCGCGATGTCGATGAGCCTGTGGAAATCGAGAGTCGAATTGAAATCTCTAAGCAAATTATGGAGCGTGCGGGTTTGGTTATGATTGACTTGGAAGCCCAGGGAACAACCCCGTTGGCGAAAATGCTGTCAACTATCTTAGTCGGAGACTTCACAAGTGTCTACCTAGCCATTTTGCGTGGAGCAGACCCCACACCAGTAAAAACCATAACTGTGCTAAAAAGTACTCTTGAACAGAACGGGGTTAAAGATAAAATATTGGGTGAGCTAGAAAAAATCTAGCTTAAGCTACAAATTTTTTGAACATTGTTTCTGCTTCTTCTATCGAAACCATTTGCGGTGGACGCTTAAACCCGTAAGCGCAAACTGGCTCCACTGCACCCACAAGTTTTTTGTCTAAAGCCAATTTCACTGCTCGCACAACATCAAACAGAACTGACCCCGCGTTCGGGGCGTCAACAGTTTGGAATTTGAGGTCGATTTTCATGGGTGTATTACAGAAGTAGACGCCGCTGATGAAGAAGTAACTGTCGCGTTTATTCTTCAGGAAATCCACGTAGTCAGTTGAGCCTGCGACGATTTCGGCTTTGTAGGGTATTGATGCGGCTACGGATTCGGTTTTGATGTAGCGTTTTGCATCGCGTGTGCGGTCCATGGTGTCTGCGGATTCGGTTCCTCCGCCAACGTCGAGCTGGTAGGTTTCATTTATTCGGACTCCACTGTCTGAGAGCAGTTTAAGCAGGGTTTTGTGTAGTGCGGTTGAGCCGACTTGGTCGACTAAGTCGTCGCCGACGAGTGGAAGTTTTGCGTCAGCGAATTTTTTTGCCCATGCGGCGTCGCTTGCGATGAAGTTTGGTGTAACGTTCACGAAAGCACATCCTGCGGCTAGGGCTTGTTCTGCGTAGTACTGTGTGGCTTTTGTGGCTCCGCTTGGAAGCAGATTAATCATGACTTCCGCGCCAGCTGCCTTGAGGACTTTAACTGTGTCTGCGTCTGGTTCCTTGCTTACTTGAACGAGGGCTTGTGTTGATGTCCCAACCCCATCAAGCAATTGACCTTTAGAAACCATAACGCCCATTGAAGGAACATCAGATACTATTAGGGTGTTGTTTGGCTGAGCAAAAATTGCTTCAGAGAGATCTTTGCCAACTTTGCGGTCATCGACATCAAACGCTGCGACCACCTCTATGTCTTTGGGGCTCAAATTCGCTAAAACGGGGTTGCGCAATCCAACGCTGTCTTTGGGTTTGTCGAGTTTTCCATAGTATTGGATGCCTTGGATGAAGGATGAGGCGCAGTTTCCAACGCCGATTAATGCAACTTTAACTTTAGGCATAGCTTTTTGCACCTTGCTTGGGTTCTCTATTTGCGTTTGCCGTATAAAAAGATACGCCGCATAAAACTGTTGAAATAGAATTTAAGTCCAAAATAGATCACAAAAAACAGCCGCGACTATTTGCAGCTAAATGAAATAAGAAGAATCGGTACTAGGTTTAATGTTCACATCAAGTGTGTGAATCTGTCGCTAAGAGGGTTTTATTACCTATTGCTCGTTTGATGGAAACATCAGGACATAGGTGGATTTGGATTCTTGACATAAACTAAATATTTGCACATCAACAGTCATTCTTATTAGATTCCGTCAAATTGAGTCCTAAAGCACAAGCAACCATTGTCAAGGAACCCAATATGAAAGCCCAACTACTCACAAGAATTGACAAGATAGAAAACCACCCGTTAACCTACACAACCGTCAAAGACCCCGTGCCAGAAAGCGACCAAGTCCTAATCAAAATCAAAGCATGCGGTGTATGCTACAGCAACCTGCACATGATAGAGGGTGAACTAAAGCAGTTCGGAGTCCCAGCTAAACTACCCATCATTCCAGGACACGAAGTCACTGGTGAAATTGTGGAAGTTGGCAGTTTGGCAGAGGGATTCCAGAGGGGTGATAGGGTGGGTGTACAGGTACTTTGGAAGACTGATGGAACTTGCGAGTTTTGTCTGAGTGGAAGAGAAAATCTCTGTGTAAAAAGGCTAACCACTGGTGAAGTCGTTGATGGAGGATTTGCTGAGTTCATGGTTGCGCCTGCTGCTTTTGTTTATCATTTGCCCGATAACTTGGGGTTTGAGGAGAGTGCGTCGCTGTTTTGCCCCGGTATCACGGCATACCATGCGGTTAAGAGGGCGAAGGTGCGGATTGGCCAAAAAGTTGCCATCATAGGCATCGGCGGCGTGGGACATATGACGCTACAGTTTGCCAAGTTAGCGGGGGCAGAAACTATCGCCATCGACACTTCTGAGGAAAAGCTAAAGTTGGCCCAAGATATCGGTGCTGACCATGCCTTAACTCCAATGGAACTTGACGATTACATTCTGAATACGGGCAGGCCAGAGGTAGTTATGGTCCATGCACCATCCCAGAGAGCCGTTGAGCAAGCATTACGAATAGTTAAGCGCGGCGGAATTGTCCTCATGGGCATTATTGGGAATACTCACATTAGTTTTCCAGAAGAGTACTCGGTTATTGGAAGTTTCATAGGCACCAGAAAGGAGATGAATGAGACCTTGAAGTTGGCATCTATGGGCAAGGTAAGGGTGGATTATACGTCGTATAGACTTGGCGATGCTGAGGATGTATTAATCAAGCTTAAGCAGGGTAAGATCGTGGGGAGAGCAATACTAGTACCTTAACAAACGATCTTGCCAACATTCATTATTTACGTGTTCAACGTTTGCAGGCATCTGGAAAGTTTTTGCCTGAAAAATTCTGCTTTTTACCTTCAATTGATATTGAAGCTTTAAATTATGCTTGCACATCCATTTTAGTTAAGATTGTTCAGATTTATTACATATGGTTTACAAGTAAAGACATAAAAGGGGTATAAACATAGAAAGCGTTTCTGAAACCAGAGCTGTAAACGAGTTTCCGATTGTTGGGATTGGAGCTTCTGCAGGCGGATTAGATCCCATCAGGAAACTGCTAGAAACCTTGCCCATAGATACAGGTATGGCGTTTGTTGTCATCCAACATTTAGCCCCAGGACAAGAAAGCATGCTTCCAGAAATCCTCTCCAGATCCACCCAAATGAAGGTTCTACAAGTCACCGTTGGAATGAAAGTTGAAAAGAACCAAGTTTATGTCATCCCCCCAGCAACAACTATGACCCTAAAAAAAGGTCTCCTTAAACTTGTTCCTAAAGGTGAAGCTCTCAAACCAATCAACGACTTCATGATTTCCTTATCCTCAGAGCGAAAAACCCAAGCAATCGGAATCGTACTCTCAGGAACGGGAAATGATGGAACCGAAGGACTAAAAGCAATCAAAGTTGAAGGAGGCATAACTTTCGTTCAAGACCCCGAGACAGCTCAATACCCCGACATGCCCAAAAACGCCATAAATGCTGAAACAGCATATTTTATTCTCTCTCCCGAAAACATAGCAAAAGAATTAGTTAGACTCGCCAGGAACCCCCAACTCGCGCTTCCCCCTTCAGAAGCTCTACAGAAAGCTAAAGGTGAAACTGACCTTAAAAGAATCCTCATGATGCTTAAGGCCTCATACGGCGTTGATTTTACCCACTATAAAGAAACAACTATAAACCGGCGTATCACACGACGCAGGGTAATAAACAAAATAGAAAACAACAAAGAATACGTGGCATTTCTACGAACCCACCCAAACGAGATCCTTGCGTTGTTTGATGACCTTCTCATAGGGGTTACAAGTTTCTTTAGAGAACCAAAAACCTTCAAGGCTTTAGAAGAAAAAGTCTTTCCCGAGCTGATCAAAAACCGCGTGGCTAATGAATCTATTAGAGTTTGGGTTCCAGGTTGTTCAACGGGTGAAGAAGTCTACTCCATTGCTATAGCAGTTCAGGAATTCTTAGAAGAAAAAGCCAAACCCGAAATTCGGGTTCAAATTTTTGGCACTGACGCAAATGAAAAAAACATAGACAAAGCTCGCCAAGGAATATACCCCAAAACCATAGAAGAAAATATTTCTGAGAGCAAACTGAAACGTTTCTTTAGCATGCAAAATGGAAACTACCATATAACCAAACTAATCCGCGACATGTGCATATTCGCAAAGCAGGACATAACAAGCGATCCACCCTTCTCCAACCTAGACCTGATAATGTGCCGCAATGTTTTGATTTACTTTGATTCTTTGCTGCATGAAAGAGTCTTTCCAATCTTTCATTATGGGTTGAAGTCTAACGGTTTTCTTGTTTTAGGCGAATCGGAGAGCATAGGCAAATTCAGTTACCTATTCGAACCAGTCACCACCAAAGGTTTAATCTACAAAAAGAAACGATCCCAGCCCCAGGCCTTTTCGCATCCAGAAACATTTGTTCCCTACAGTTTCCAAAAAAAACTGGAAAAGCAATCTGAGAAGCCCAATTCTATGGTTTCGCTCAAAGAAGATGTCGACCGTCTATTAATGGCTGAGTATGTTCCCGCAACTCTACTTGTAAGTAATAATTTGGATATTCTTTTTTTCCGCGGACAAGTTAACCCATACCTAAGGCATGAATCAGGAACCGCAAGCTTAAATGTGACAAAAATGGTTCGCAAAGAATTGAGGACCAACGTTCAAACTTCAGTTTACTTAGCAAGAAAAGAAAACAAAACTCAAAAAGAAACCATTCAGTTCAAAAGCGACGGGGAACAGAAAACCGTAATTATCCAAGTTAAACCCTTGAAAACAACGGATTATGAAGAACCCTTTTTCATTGTAACATTCCAAGAACCCACAATACAACTTTATAATTTATCTCAGGAAACTGAAACTACAAAAATACCTGGCGAAAAGAAGTCCATCAAAGATGGACAAATTAATGATCTTAAAGGGGAATTGGAGTCAACCAAGCAGTCTTTGCAGACCATTATTGAAGTGCAAGAAGCAACAAATGAAGAATTGCGATCAACCATGGAGGAAGCGCAATCCAGCAATGAAGAATTACAGAGCACCAATGAAGAGTTGGAAACGGCAAAAGAGGAGCTGCAGTCTGGAAACGAGGAACTACAGACACTTAATGAGGAGCTCAAGAACCGAAATTTGGCGCTTGGACGCCTAAATGATGACTTAGCTAATCTGCAAACAAATATTGATTTGCCAGTGGTTATTGTAGATAACGACCTGAAGATTAGGCGGTTTACATCTTCTGCTCAAAGTTACTTGAAAATTTCTCCATCCGATGTGGGGCAGCCAATAACTAAAGTAAACATAGGTGTTCAGGGTGCAGATTTAGAAGGCGCAATTCTGGATTCGATCACTAAACTAAAGGCTGTCGATCGAGAAGTTGCACTCAGTGGAGACAGACTATGTGAAATTAGAATCCGTCCGTATTTAAGTGAAGAGAAAAGAATTGATGGCGCTGTTTTAACCTTCACAGACAATACTGAACGCAAAAAAATAGAATCGGCTCTGCGTGACAGCGAGCTGCGATATCGTACCCTTTTTGCTAATATGGACGAAGCCTTCTTTTTAGGTGAACCAATCCTTGATAGTAAAGGAATTCCTGTTGATTTTCGCATAATTGAAGCAAATAATGCTTTTGAGAAGCAAACAGGTCTTAAGCTAACTGAACTGATGGGGAAAACGATAAAACAGGCTCTTCCCGGGCTTGAGGATAGTTGGGTCCAAGCTTATTGTAATGTCGCGTTGACTGGTGAACCCGCTCATTTTGAAAGTTATAACCAAAACACCCGTCGATATTACGAAGTTTATTCTTTTAGTCCAAATAAAGGGATGTTTGCGTCTTTATTCATGGATATTACCGAACGCAAGGCAATACAAGATAAGCTCAAAGAATATAGTGGAAATTTAGAAAAGCTGGTCGAAGAGCGAACAATCCAGCTTAGAGATTCTGAACGTTTAGCCGCCATCGGAACGACTGCCGGGATGGTTGGTCATGATATTCGAAACCCTTTACAGGCTATAACTAGCGATGTCTATTTGGCCAAGGCAGAGTTGGCTTTGACGCCTGAGAGCGAAGAGAAAAAGAATACTTTAGAAAGTTTGAGCGAGATTGAAAAGAACGTCACTTACATCAACAAGATCGTTCAGGATTTGCAAGATTTTGCCAGACCACTTAGCCCTCGAGTTGAGGAAACCGACCTTAAGCTAGTAGTGGATGAGTTGATAGCAAAGAACGGTTGGCCTGAGAATGTTAGCATAAGTGTCGCAGTGGAAACTGATGCTAGGAAAATTATGGCTGACTCTTGTTTCATTAATCGTATTATGTTCAATTTGGTTAATAATGCGGTTCAAGCAATGCCGGAAGGCGGCCAATTAACGATACATGCTTTCAGAGACAAGAAAAAACATGATTCGGTCATAACAGTAGAAGACACAGGCGTTGGCATACCTGAAAGCGTGAAAAACAAATTATTCACGCCAATGTTCACGACTAAAGCTAAAGGTCAGGGATTTGGTTTAGCCGTAATTAAGCGTATGACTGAAGCTTTAGGCGGCACGGTAGCTTTTGAAAGCCAAGTAGGAAAAGGAACAAAATTCAGTATACGTTTGCCCCCCCAATGAGCTAAACGGTAAATTGACCTACAAAACAAATAATTTTGAGAGAGATTAGAAAAAGAGTTAGGACCACAAATCACCGAAAAAAGAGTTGGGCGAAGCATCAGTAGGACAAAGCTCAGGTTCAGACATGACAAGCGGCACAATAGTTGGATTATTTGTGGGGCAAAAAACATGCCAAAAGGGAAGCAATGGCCTGCAGACGACGAGCATAAACTTCAAGACTGGTACAAGTATGGAACCACTGATCTTGGCGTCTTACCCTTCAGCTTTAACGGAGAATACACTGAAGAAGCGGTTCGCCAAAACTCATAAAAATAGGACTTCTGAAAGAACAACAACACCCAAAAAATTCCAATTGTTGTTGACTTTATGAAAGACTTCTGCCAACTTGTACTGGCTGGTTAGCCCGTGGTAGAACATGGTCTTTGCGACCGCGTTGTTGACTGGGCGAATCCTGAGCTGCTAAAGAACTGGGCCAAACGCCCGTATGAGTGAATGCAGCCTGAAACCAGCAGGAAACTAGAAATGAAGTATGTAGGAGTAGATATTGGAAAGAAAAAGTGCCGAGCAGCAATAATGAACCCTCAAGGAAGAATCGTAAAAGAGCTTGATTTCAACAACAATTCCGATGGAATAGCTAGCCTAACTCTGCTGCTGTCGATGGATGATAAGGTTGTAATGGAGTCCACTGGACCTTATTGGCTGGACCTATACAATCAATTAGATGAGCTGCATATTCCTGTGGTGTTGGCGAATCCGTTGAGAACTAAAGCGATAGCTTCAGCTAGAATTAAGAGTGATAAGGTTGATGCTAGGATTCTGGCGCATCTTTTGAGGACTGATTTGATTCCAGAGTGCTATGTTCCGCCTAAAGAAATGAGAGAAATACGAAGCTTAGTACGTCATCGATTATCAATTGTTAAGTTGCGTACGATGGTGAAGAATAAGGCTCATGCTTTGATTGATCGAAATGGCCTCAAACATGAATTTAGTGATTTGTTTGGCAAAGCGGGAATACAGTGGTTGAAGTCTTTGGAGTTGTCTGGGCTTGATCGGTTGATGCTGGATAACTATTTGATGCATTTGGAGAACCTGGATTTGCAGATAGAGCGTGTGGATGCGGAGATTACGTCGAGGGCTTCTTTTGATAGTGACGTTAGGCTACTGTTGAGTTTGAAGGGAATTAACGTGTATAGTGCTTTGCTGATTAAGTCAGAGATTGGCAGTATTGAGCGGTTTAGCGATTATAAGAAGCTTGTTTCTTGGGCTGGACTTGCACCGTCTTTGCATCAGTCAGGCGATATCGAATATCATGGCAATATTACAAAGCAGGGCAGCACTATGCTTAGGTGGATTATGGTTGAGTCTGCTAGGGTTGGGTCTGTGTTTGATCCAAGGATGAAGGCTTTCTATGAGCGTGTTGCTAAGCGGCGTGGTGATCAGAAGGCGGTGGTTGCTGTTGCGAATAAGATGCTAAAGATTATTTGGTTTATGTTGACTAGAAAGGAGCCGTATGAGTCGGTTGATGAGGTGAGGTATGCCAAAAAGCTTAAGTCTTTAAATGGATAGAGGTGATTTGCTGGTTTAGGGTAAGTCTTAGGTGCCTTCGGTACTTCGATGGCTTGTCTTTCATGAGTGTTCTACCACACTAGAAATCCCCAAAGAATTACCCAGCATCGAAGAAGAATTAAAGAAGCTTTGTGCCACGTTGGGGGGGCTGGAAACACCAGGCTTGGACAAGGCGAGATACTGAGGTTATCTGGCATCATTTCTGGAGTTAAGATCTATAAAGAACTCTTGGAAAGCTACTTGGATTATCGTGGATTAGAAGTAGAATTATTGGAGGCGCCCTAAAACAAGTGCTACTGAGGCACACCGTTTAGCCAGCAACCCGATGAACCCCAAAGTCCAACGTTGGAAACCCCAATAATAAACGAAATCCCTCAATAAGAAACGCTTATTAAACGAGCCGAATTAGAATGTAGAAGCCAGATAGTTTGGGCGAGTAGATCAGTCTGGCATGATCGCCACGTTGGCATCGTGGAGGTCGCGGGTTCAAATCCCGCCTCGTCCACCATCAATTTCTCAACATTTAAGCCCTTTAGACGCCGTATTGCCAATTTTATGGCACTTTCGCATATTTTAGATGGATTTAAACCTATTTCATATGCTAAATTTGCCAATTCAGGGTTTAATTCGATTATTGTGTTTATTTCTCCAACCATTTTTTTTTGACCTCCACGAATTATACGTGTCCGTTGTCCGGATGCGCCTTTATAGGAATGACGGCTAAAAAGTTCTAAAAACAAGCAATTTTAGAGTTAGAAAGAAGAAGCGCCTTGTTGTTTCTTCTAACGGTAATCTCAATGTTTTAATCAAACTTAACAAATTCAGCATATCAAGTTTAGTATGGGATACTTTTTAAGTTAAAATTCGTCTAATTAAAGACTTGAAGAGATATTAGTGCTCCCTAAAACGCTAATTAGAATATTTATTTCTTACCCAGAAGATGTTGAAAAGGAAAAACTAATTGCAATTGAAGAATGCAAAAAAATAGAGAGTACATTCTCATCTCGATATATTTTTGATATTGTTGAATGGAAGCAAAACACTGTTTCTCTAATAACGGGAGAAGGAGCACAGTCAGTAATAAATAAGCAAATCAGGGACGATTATGACATTTACATTGGTATTTTATGGAAACATTTCGGAATAAAACAAGCGAATGGGCTCACACCGACTGAAGAAGAGTTTGACAGGGCATTCAATCGTTATAATAACACAAGAAAGCCATTGATTAGCGTATATTTCAAAACTAATGATTCCCCAGAGGATGATACGGAACAAATTTTTGCAGTAAAGAAATTTAAGGAAAAACTCAAACCGTTAGGACTTTACAAAGATTTCGAAGCGAAGGAATTTAGGAAGAAAATTCACCAAGATATTAGTTACAAAATAGTAAATTGGTTCTCATTGACTAGTGTTCATTTTGGAAAGCCAAAGGAAGAAAATAAAAATTATCTTCAAAGAAAAGTCGTGTCTACAAAAGACTACAACTCTTTTGGATTATTTCTGCCTAGTGAATCCGGAGATCTTCCTGATATTGTTGAAAAGCAAAATAGAATAGTTCTGTTGGGTGACGCGGGAATAGGAAAAACAACGGAGCTGAGAAGAATAGAAGGGTTCTTTTCAATGACTGATTCACCCTTAGTTCCATTCTTTTTACCATTAAACAAATATGTAAATCAAGATATTTCTGAATTACTTGGAGATGGTTGGACAACAAACCCTGAAAATAGAATTCTGGTTATCCTTGACGGCTTAGATGAAATCGAAGCTAAAAATAAAAATGATGCAGTTCGAAAAATAGAATTATTTGCGGAACAGCATCAATTTTGTAAAATACTTATTTCGAGTCGAAATAATTTTTATAATCAAGAAAAAGGTGAAGAATCAGGAACAATAAATGGTTTCTTGTCTTATGTCCTTCTCGATTTAGATTATCAAGAAATACAAAGATATGTCGGAACGGTACTCGAAAAAAAGGCAGAAGTTTTTTTTGATGCTGTTCAAAACGGCTACCTTGGTGCTTTATTGAAGATACCATTTTACTTAGTACGTCTTGTAAAGTTATTTGAGCAAAATGAAAACAAATTGCCTGAAAGTAAAAGCGAAATTTTTGAGTATTTACTAAATTATAGGATGAACCTCGATTCAAATCTCTTCCATACTACTATAGAGATTAAAGCAAACAGAGGAAAAATTCGGTGCGCATTACAACGCCTTGGTTTAGCGATGAATATGCTGGGTAGGAACTATATTTCTGAAGAGGAATATAATGAGATAATTCCTGTGGATGAATTACGAAATCTTCTATCATATTGTACTGCATGGAAGAGAAATGATGGAACAACCATAACTTGGCAGTTTGAGCATAATAACTTTCAGGAGTATTTGGCAGCAAGAGCTTTATCAAATAAGCCATTGGATGTCATAAAAGAATGCATTTCTTTTAAACCCTATTACAAAAAGATTAGTCCTTTCTAGGTAAATACGTTGTCTTTTCTGATTAACATGTCGAGTAATGAATTATTGTTGGCATGGATTATGGAAATTCAACCTGAACTCTTGGTAAAGACAGAACCCAGTAGAATTGAAAATAGGATCAGGATAGACATTTTCAAACGTATTTTTAATGAATATAAACAAAAGAAAATATGGTTACCATTTGGCAAATACGATTACAAAGAGCTTGCACGATTTGGGCAGTCTGAAGAGATGCTTAAGTTCCTTGTGAATGAAGTGGATACGGGAACAGATTATACTACTGTTTGCAATGCAATTGAATTACTAGGTTATGCAGACAAGGAATGTTATGGAAATGAAATTAGGGATGTGCTTTTGAAAGTTATACTCCAAAGTAATGACGAGAATTTCACGAAACAAGAGAACGAGCAAGTTCAATCACAGGCTCAAGTCACTTTGGCACGATTAGATCTTACCTCACGAGAAGTAGTAGATCAAATTGTAAATCTTTTGGTTGGATCGCCGAGTGATCAGATACGTTATGGACTTTATTACCTAATTCACAAGAGCGTTTACTTAGACGAATACATCGAGATTTTTCTGAATGGCATCCCACAAGTTGAGTATGACTTGAGTAATGATGATGAGATACATCGTTCAGGCTTGACAGAAGAACGGGCAAACTTACTTATAGGATTAGAAAAAGCGAAGGCTAAGGAATCAATCAAGAAGATCTTGAACTATTTAATACAAAACCACAACAAGCTATCACACCATTCTTTGCTTGATAAAAGCCTTGCCAAAATCGCTGAAAATGCTGCCCCATTTGCTGAAGACCCAACTATTTTAGAATTGGGCATAAATTTAGTGACATTGTTAGCGAATGGCTACGAAAAAGATGAAGTAAACAATTTTGCTTGCTTTTTTGACAAATCAAACACCCGAATCATAGCCTTCTCTAAGTTAATGACCGGAAAAATTGGTCATTATATGAATACCCTGTCTATGTTAGCGAACGAGGAATGCTTGAGCTTTTTCATAGACCAATACAAAGACGGAAAGATTACGGACGGTGATGTGAGGTTGTTCCAGAATCTTTTATATCTAAATAACTATGAATTGTTTCAACTTTTCAACAGGCTGATAAATGAAAAAAGTGGGAACAAATTTATCCGTCAACCTACAAGAGATTTTGAGAGGGAAAGAAAAAATCGTGCCACATTGGACATTGAGTTACTGTTCAATAAAGCTCAGTTTTTAAATCAAATTAGAGAAATTTTCGAAAAAGAACATAAAGAGAAACTAACAAGTGATGAAGTTATAAAAATAATGACTGATCACTGGGAAGATAAATCCTCTTCCGATCTTGCGATTAACACGCTGTTACAGATTACAAGAAAACAGCCAGTCTCAGTATCCAACGTAATAAAAATGATTGAAAATGAAAACTGGGATTCATTCTGTATTAGAGTAATTTATCAATACTATAGTAATGGACAACTCGAAGTTCTAACTAAAGAACAAAGCGATTGGATAGCAAATTGGTGCTATTCAAACATTAACAAGATCAATTTCAAAAAAACACTAACACGAACAGATGAAAGACCCACCAGCACAAGTGACACCGCCATATTTCTTTGGTTTTTTTTACGAAGACTCAATCTATCGTATCCAAAAGATGTACTCTTAGATCTGCTTTCTTTTGATTGGCTTGAAAAAAATACCAGTGTTGGAATAGAATATTTAGAAGAACTCTTGGACAAAGAATCCATTACAAGAAGAGTCCTTGAAAACCTGGCAGAAGGAATTGAAGTCAATAATGTATTAGAGAATCATTTTGATTATTGCGCTCGAAATAAAGTGAAACCGGCAGTGCCTTTTGCCTTATTTGAAATAGTAAATAATAAGAGAAATAATGATGCTCGCAATGCTGCACTGAATTGCTTGTATAGTTCAGATAGCTTGAATGAAATAGAAAATACCGTCTCAAAAATTCAAGACGAATTTATGTGGACCGTTATAGGCTCTTTAATTGACCATAAAAGCAAAAAGATAAACAAGATCCTAAAAAATATGTTTGCCCGAGAAATTAACGATGATAAAAAAATCAAATTAGCGATTAATTTAATGGAAGTAGAAGACCTTAATGGTTTAAAGTTCTATATTGAATGGGTAAAAAAACACAAAAAAGTTCCTGAAACGATAGTTGAGAGATTACAGAGTAGATCCCCAATCGAATCCTTTGTTTCCATCGAAGCAATACCTGATCTTTTTCAGTTATTAGAAGTCAGTTATGATCAGGCTTTTCAAGATGACATTCCCAGCCTTCATAATACGGTTATGAAAACGTTATCAGCAATTGGGTTACAAACGGACGAGAATTATTTGATAGTCAAAAATGAATTACTAACATTTATTCATCGACAATCAAAGGAAATTAAGGGTGTAAATTTCCTCCATAGTTACCTTGACGACTTAGAACGAAGTTATTACATACAGAAAAGTTCTAAATTAAGTGTAGACCAAATAGGTGATTTTCTTAAAAAGATTTTCAATTAACATATCAAAATTTATTATTACACAAATCTGCGACGATAAAAGTTATGTTAACAAATTGTATTTTCATCTGATAACAAAAAAGTATAATTACCTATAATTTCAGACATTTTAACACGTTTTTTCGTTAAAAATCGAGTAAAATTATTCTGGTAAACTGAAAAATACGAGCATTATCACCTTATTTTGGTATTTACTCTATGTTTTAGCGTTCGAAAATAACGAACGTTTACGTTGCATGCCCCATCTACCGCCACGATACCTACGTGGCGTTCACTCAGTTAAAGCATGGACTTTTTCCATCTCACAGACGATTTGATGAAGGCACAATGCTGTGTTGTTATCTTAACCTTTAGGATCTTGAAATCGAAAAACCCCCGAAAAAGTACAACAAGAAAAAAGAAGTTAGCTCGCGAATTCCAGAAGTTAGAGATAACCAAAGTATGTATTTTAGGCGAGTTTAGGTCAATCGTTTTGTGTGTTTCCGGGTTTGTTTTCTTTGAGCCAATTCCGCGATTTCATCAGGGACTTACCAGCGAACTTTAGTTCCAACGCGCCTTCGTAGGGACAGATTTCAACACATCGCGCACAAAGCATGCATTTTGATTCTGTTACGTCGCCGCCTTTCTTGTCGTACATGGCGGTGGCTTGGGTTGGGCAAACGCGTTTGCAGACTCCACATTTGGTGCATTTGTGTTCGTCTTTTTGAAGTTTGGTTAGGGCTATTTGTTTGAAGGGTGTAAATGTGCTGAAGAGGGCTGTTAAGCCGCCTAAGGGGCAGATTCGGCACCATAACCGCCTGTAAGCCAGTGCCAAAATCGTAATCACCACCAAAATCGCGAGGTTTATGGAGGTTAAGTAGAAGCCTGTTACCCACAAAGGTCCATAGGCGATTTGGGATATGTAGGACCAGTTCATTTGGCCGGCGCCGACTTCTATTAAGATGCATAGTGGCCTCATGGGGCAGACTAGGCAGAAGGGCTCATTGATGTTGCTGATGATACCTGCTTCGGTTCCTTGGGGACCACCGGGGTTGGTGCCGGGAATAAGTTGTGTGCCGAAAATTGCGTAAGAAGCGAAAATAACGCTTAAAATCATAAAGACCGCGATTATAATGTACCGTGATTGCCCAAGCGCCTTGCTGGTTTTTTCTGAAAAACTCAGGTGCCGTAGCCGAGCTGATTTGCGGAGTCGAGTTAAGAGGTCTTGGTATAAGCCGAATGGGCAGAGCCACCCACAGAAAACCCTGCCTAAAATTATAGATGCCACAATCAACATGCCAATCACTATGGCCAGTTTTTCTAAGCCCGAGGTAGAGTAGATTACGTTGTAGCCTTGCGGGTAGTTCCAGAAGGGAAAAACGTAGGCTTGCAACTGCCAAATTGCACAGGTGACAGTTCGTCCGTTAGGGTAGTAACATGCTAAGATGGGCAGGGAGATGCCGTCGGGGAATTGGGTGCCTAAAACGTCTTTGCCGATTAAATTGTCGCGCGGAGAAACCCCTAAGGGATAAAATAGCGAGTTTGGCTGGTTGAATGGTCCTATTATGAGTCCTAAAAATACGATGATGACTGCGGCGACTTGGATGAAAAGCCTCAGTGTGCTGATTTTTCGGGTTTTGTCTTTGGATAGTTTAAGAATGAGAACGATGCCGACTGCCACTATTAGGGCGTAAATCGTCAACACTAAAACCGGTGAGTTTTCCAAAACCATCCCGTCAACTCCCTCCTTTAACCCGAATTACAACCGCGACCGCTACAACTATCGAAAGCACGATTGTAGTTATGATAATTACTGAATGCTGCTGATAAAACGGCAAATTACTGTTGTTCGGAATGATCCTGCCAAAATGCAAAACCGATACATTGCCCGTTAAGCCGAAAACAACTACTGAGTCGTCAGGTAAGAGGTTCCAGTTGCTTCCCTCTGAGAGAAAACCGCTTCTTCCTGGAACGCTTATGCTCCATTCGCTTGGTTGAGTTGGCTGCGTGAGATTAAGACCTAAGTTTACAGTCTGCGTTCCTTCTCCTTGTGCATTGTAGCGAAGCTGAGCGATTCGACCAAAATAGTTGATGGATCCGAAGGAAAAAATAGTTATTTCAGAGTTTGATGTGCTGATAGTTAGGTTGCCAAGCGGTTGTGAATTGTTCAGCCTTAGGTTTGAGAAGACCCAGCTATCGTTGACTAAAGTTGCTGAGGAACAGGACCCGTTTAATGCAAAACTGATGGTTCCGTTAAGAGAGGGAATACTGAACTTGTTGGAGGGTGTGAAGGTTGTTTCAGTTTGAGCTTGAGCATTCATGCAAGCAAGAGGAAACATTAGTGCTACAATGATGACTGTTACCAGTACAGTTAGGACATGTTTTGTGTGGGTCGCCATCAAAGTGCCACTTTAAGTACCGATATGTTGTGGCATTTAGCTATAAGCTTTTTCAAATTGCCTCTGCACAGTCCCGAACGACTTTTATGAAAAAAATATTAAATGTTGAAGTCTTGCTCAGGATTAGATTTCGGTGGTTGGCTTGGTGGCTCGGGTTTAGTTGTGCCTTCGTTAGCTGCTGGCTTTGGCTGGGATGGTTTCCTTCTCCGAAGCATTAGCGCTATTACGAGCAAAACAACAATAACGACAACTGCTGCTGCTACGCCATAAAGAAGCAGGTCTGATTGTCCAACCTGTCCGCTGTGTTCTGTAGGCGCTGTTGTAACTGTTGGGCCAGCGGTTTGTCCGTTGCTGCCAACAACCATAACTGTCAGTAAAGGAGAACTCCATGAGAAATCAGTAGACGATGCGCCTTGGGTTCCGTCAACACCAACGAAGTAGCTGTGCTCACCTAATGTAACGTTTGTTGGAATTTGAATGGTCATCTGAGGGAATGCTTGAGTTCCGCCAGCCGCGACCGTTACAGGTTGGCTTGCCAAATTGAAACCGTAGAAGCCTTCAGCATCCGGCATCCAGTCAAAGTGTAAGCCTACAGCGGTCACTTGCAGTGCATCGGATGAGTTGCTGGTGAAGAATACGGTGACAGTCACTGTTTGTCCAGGCTGCAACGTTGAAGTTGAGAAGAAACTGTGAACGGAGGCTTCATCTTGGTTAAGCGCAGCGGCAAAACCCATACAAAGGAAAGTGATTGTTAAAACAGCAACGATTATGGATATTCGAAGTTTCACTATTCTCCCCCACAGCCGTATAGATAGTTATTTGAAGCATTTATGGTTTTTTAACTTTCCCCCAAAACACGCCCATATTGCATGTTTTCAGATAAACTCCCCATCAAATCGTTAGAGTTAAACAAAAAGAGTGGCGAAGAATACTTGGGCTATTCTTTCATTTTCATGCATGGCTTGCCTTATATAATAGATGTGCTGTTCCGTCTGGGCAGTAGACTTTTTCGCCTTCAGAAACTTTGCCGTAGCGTTTGAGGCAGATTTTCTGTTGCTCGCATCCGTCACAATCTCGCGAAATCAATTTTTTTTATCACCACTCCTTAGCAGATTACTGAAGCATTGTTATGGATGGATTTAAGGTAATTTACGTCCAAGAGATTGGCGAGCTACGATAGTCTTAAGTTTTGGCAAGGCGAATTGGCTTTAGGAAACCGAAAAATATGGATACTTTGGCTCTTGCAAACTTAATCTTAGATGTCGCCAGCGCCATAAACTTCCTTGGCTTGCTCTGGATGCTGCGGGCAATCATCAAAAACAGGAACGTACTGCGAGGATTTAGCATTGTTGGTTCCTTTTTGACGTTTGTATCCATCACTGGTTTTGAGGTAGCTTATCACCTGTTAGGAAACACTATCGGTTTTGCGTTAGGCTGGTTTACGGTAGTCTTCTGGTTCATGGCGTTTGTGTATAGTTTAAGACAGAAACTTAAAGGCACCAAGCAACAGAAAGCTATGATTGAAACTTAAGCTGCGGGAAACTGAATCGTGAATTTTGTGCCTTTACCCACTTTGCTTTCAAAGCTGATGGTGCCACTGTGGGCTTCTATAACTCTCTTGCAGACCGCTAACCCAAAGCCTTGCCCACGCGGTTTAGTGGTGAAGAGGGGCGTGAATATTTGGTTTTTAGTCGCGTCAGGTATCCCAACGCCCGTGTCCTGCACAGATAGAGAGACTTGTCCATCTTGATTTATTTGTCCACTTAAGGTTAGCTTGCCTCCATCAGGCATGGCTTGAATTGAATTGGTCACCAAATTGATTAAAACACGTTTGAGGAGTTGGAGGTCAGCTTTTATCTGGGGAGCATCAACGATTCGCGTTCGCACCGTGACATTGGCGGGCTTGGCAACCGATTTCAAAACGTTGCTTACGAGCTCTTTTAGGCTGAATGGTTTCTTATCGATTTTGATAGGTTGCACAAACGCTTGCAAATCAGAAACAATTTTGTCCATGTAAGCGGCTTGCTCTTCTATCAAATGAATACTTTCTTGCAGGTTACTTCTGACTTCGCCTTCGCCCAGTGAGCTAATTTCCGTTTTCGCCAGATACAATTCGCCGGTTATTGTCTGCAAGGGGTTGCGCAGGTCATGCCCAACCATACCAGCGGTTTGCCCAATAGCCGCTAAACGCTCCGAATCCTTTAGCTGTTTAGTGCGGTCTTCAACCACTTTTTGGAGATAGTCCGCTTGGTCCTGAAGGTTTTTCTGCCGTTCCTTCTGCTCAGTAATGTCTCGAACAGTCGACCAAATGCCAACAACCTTTCCTTTTCCATCAGTTAACCGCCAAGTTCTTACGGATGCAGGAAACACCGAACCATCCTTCCGTCGATATTCCCGCTCAAACACTATGGAGCGCCCCGTTTGTAGGACTTTTTTAACGATTCGGTCTCTTTGCTCATGCCACTTCGCCGGCAGGCAACGTTGAACAGGCAGGTGCTCTAGTTCTTTTCTTGAGTAACCGAGCATTTTTGCGTATGCTTGGTTGCAATCAACCATATTTCCCTTGAGGTCACGCGCCATGATGCCATCTTGCGATGTCTCGTAGAGTCTACGATATTTTTTTTCTGAAAAAGAAAGTTTCTGTTCTGATTTCTTTTGTTCCTCAATTTCTTTCGCAAACCTCTTTTTCTGGTCATTTATATCCATGAAAACTGAAACAAAAAATGTTTTCTTTGGGCTATAGATGTAGATTTCATACCATTTATCGTCAGGTTTGCAGTAGGTTTCAAAATACTCAGGGACACCGGTGGTGGCTACTTTGCCATAAAGGGCTATCCAACCCATTTTGTCATATTTTATTTTTGGATTAAACTCGGTTGCTTTCTGTCCGATTCGTTCTCTTTTAAAATAGTGAATATCATCATACACCATGTTACTTTCGAGGAGAATGTAGTCGACGGGCTTGCCTTGTTGGTCATAGATCATTTTGTAGAGGGCAACACCTTGGGGGAGATTATCGAATAAGATTTTAAACTGTTGACTGTTAACGCCCAGTTCCTCGAGGAAATCTTTGTTTACATCGATTCGCTTTTTGACTTTAATGGGGGTTTGTGAAGTGTGGATTAAGGGAGACCCCTGCCTGCAGGCTTTGGACTGGGCAACATCGATAGAGCTCACTATCTTTATCCCCGTGTAATATTTGAGCCAAATGCATAAAAGACTTTCCAATGTCTTATATACCAATAAACTGGGGATAAATGTACTCAAGCAATTAACCCTGCCTAAAAATATGGCGCAGAGGGGCTATTTCGTATCAAAGCCTAAACCGATTGAATAACCGAAAACGCCATTGGTGGGACCCATAGAATAACTCAAACCCGCCCACGAAAACCGCTTCCGAGTCCTCTCCCAACCCCTAAAAAGCGTGGCGCCTTCCACTTTCTGCACGCTAAAGAAAATTTTCCGGTTCACACTCTGCATGGCTGCTTGGTTTGCAGTAACTGTTTCCCATGCCCCAATCTTGCGTCCGAAAAGATTTAGACCGCTTGAATCAGAATACTTTTCGAACATGCTGGAACCTTGCTCGTTTAAAACCAAAACTTCGCAGCATTTGTTTAATGCTACGTTTGAAAAGTTTGCTTGGATGTTTATGGTTGTTGGTTGAAGGTGATAGGTTACCGTTACAGTTCCTCTGGGTCTAACAGTTACGAAGTCGGTTTTGATATTTGCCAGCTCGCGGAGCTCCATAAGCTTGTTGAAGAACGGGTTGAGTTTTTTGTGTTTGATGTATAGTTTTTGAAAAGTTTTTCTGAACGGAGAATAAACGCGGTCATTGATGTAGATGCCTTGCCCGAATTTTTTTAAGGAAACTGTGTCTAATGTGAAAACCTTCCTTAACGTATAACCATGACCAGACTTTTGGATTGACACGTCCGCTTTGCTGGAAAAGAACGTTTTATCCGCATACATAACGATTGGAACCCCAAAACCCATCCCTTCCTCAATCAACTCCCTGCCGTCAAGCGTGAGGACAAGCCCCTTTTGCAAAGCGGATGTTTCCATACAACTTGGACGCTGGTCCCCATAGATTCTTACTGCTAATCCACCGGCAAGGGCAACAGAAATAGGAAACCGAAGATCAATCGAATGTAACTTTGAATTGCATACTGTAGAATTCACGCTTGCACCTTTCAATTTTTTTAAACATTAAAGAATTTTTGTTTAGTTAAAACAGTTTTAAGTAAGTCAGGGAGGGACTTACTATTCAATGGATACGAATCTCGCAAATACTGAGCTGTATAACTAGACTGTTACTGACGTTTAAATCATTGGTAACGATAGGGATTTAAACTAAAGTCGCAACGAGGGAACTAGAACATTGTGCGTCGTGGTGTGTTACAATTGAACGACAACAAACCTTTTTAAAGTTGTTAAAGATACAAAAATTAGAGGCAATTTAAGTGTTAAATTGCAAATACTTTTTAGTATTTACGCTCGTTCTTATGATCGGCTTGATCTCTGCGTTGACAATAACCGAGCCCGTAAAATCCCAATACCCAAGCTATACCTACCCTCCAACAACAAGTTCCCCCACAAGTACAAGTACACCTTTTCCCACTGCGACAAGTTCAGAAACAGCCCTAGTGTTGTATGAAGGCCCATTATCGACAGGCGCAACAAGTTCATTATTATTTGGTTTTGGCAACTCTGCAACTAACATTACTTCACCCGGCCCAACGCTTTACCTCCAAGAAGGAACCGCGTACACAATGACCGTGTACAACGTAGGCACCAGCCCGCATGCATGGGAAATCGTGCCAACAAAAGCTGTAAGTAATATACCTATGTTCGGAGCAGGCATCGACATAACTAACTTTTTACCTGCAGGCAACTCAGCCTCAGTCACCTTCACACCTAACCAAACAGGCAACTTCTACTATGTATGCACAGAACCAGGTCACATAGATTATGGCATGTGGGGAAACGTTGTAGTATCTTCAGCAGTGCCGGAGTTCCAATCGCCCTTTATGTTACTATTCACCATGCTGATTGCAGTTATTCTATCAGTTATCTTAGTGCGCCAAAGAATTAAAACAAAACAAAATAAAGCTCTCATTAAAGAGCCATAAAAACTGTTGGTGTTGCGTCATCGATAGCAACCAAAATTGCAGTGATTATCAGAAACATGGCGGTCCAGCAACGTGACAGAACTAAATGGAAGGTAAATGTGGGAATAGTTAACTGGTCGGCGGCTGTTTTCGGATTATTTTTTGTTTTTGTTTAGAAATAGTCATATGGCTGTGTTGTGGATTGTATTTGCGAAGTTTAGATGCCGACTAATTTGCCGCCTGAAGCGATGGATAAGTGGGAGCTGATTGAGGCTGCCAAGACTCCTAAAGAAAAAATGGAAGCCATGCAAGAGTTCCTAAGGTATGTTCCGCACCACAAAGGCACCATGAAGCTGCGCGGCGAAATAAACAGAAAAATCGCGCTGATTCGGGAAGACTTAGATAAAAAGAAGCGCATGGGCACGGGCAAAAGTAGCGGCGGACCCAAACTCTTCATCGAAAAAGGCGCCACAGCCCAAGTAGCATTAATCGGCATGACCAACGTGGGCAAAAGCTGCCTCATGTGCGCCACCACAAACTCCAAAGTCGTCGTCACCCCCACCCCATTTAGCACCCACGAACCCGTGCCGGGCATCATGAATTATTTGGACGTACAGTTCCAGATAGTGGAAGCGCCCGCCGTCATGGAGGGCGCAGCAGAGGGAAAAGCAGGCGGCAACGTTACGCTTGGGTTAGCGCGAAATGCTGACGGCGTAATTTTGATGCTGGATTTGAGCCGAGACCCCGTGATGCAGTTGGATTTAATTTTGGCGGAGCTTGAGAAGACCCGTGTATTGGTTAGCAAGCCCAGTGGGGGACGCGTGGAGATTGAGCGGCGTCCTGCGGGCGCAAGAATCAGGGTCATAACGGTGGGCAGACTCATCGACTGCAGCATGCGCGACATAGAAGAACTGGTTCGCAGCTACAAAATCAACGACGCCGTTATACGCATCAGCGGCGCCGTCACCTTAGAAGACGTCGAAAACGCCATCTACGAAAACACCATCTACAAACCCGCCGTAATCGTCGCCAACAAACTCGACCTGCCAGGCACAGCAGCTAACCTGCGGCGTCTAAAACAGCATGTAGACGGCAAACTGCCCATCGTGCCAATGTCCTGCGAACGCAAACTCGGCATGCAAGAACTGGGAAAAGCCATATTTGAATCCCTTGGAATCATCCGCATCTACACCAAAGAACCCGGCAACAAAGTCCACAGCGACCACCCTTTCGCCTTAAGAAAAGGCGCCACCGTCAACGAACTCGCCAAAAACATCCATAAAGAGCTCTTATCCAACTTCATGTTTGCTATGGTTTGGGCAAAGCGCCTTCCGTTTAGTCCTAAGAAGGTTGGGTTAAATTTTGTTCTAGATGATGGCGATATTATTGAAATTCACGCCAGAATAACCTAAAACAAAAAGGCAATTTTAAGATTTAAGAATTAAAAAATAAAAAATTAAGAAAATGTTGGGCAGTTTATCTGCTGGATTGTGCAACGCGCTCGATTTCGTTGCGTTTGGCGACTGCAACACTCTTTATATCTTTGTTAGCTGCGAGAACAAGTTCGTCGGCGAGGGTCTCTTGGATACTGCGCGGGTTGTTGGCTGAGGATGCACGTGCTCCTGCGGTTATGTGACGTATGGCAAGGTCGATTCTGCGTTGAGGGGCAACGTCTACGGATAGGTGGTAGACGACTCCGCCGTAGCTGACACGTGTGGTGTCTTCGCATGGGCTTGCGTTTTCGACTGCTTTCACGAGGACTTCGATGGGGTTTTTGCCTGTGCGTAAGTTGATTATTTCAAAGGTTTCTTTTACGATGTTGGTTGCTTTGGCTTTTTTGCCTGCATTCTTGCCGCTGCGCATCAGCCCGTTGATTAAGCGTTCAACGATGTTTACTTTGGATTTTCGGAAGCGTTGGTGTTCGTGGCGTCCCATGCTGTGGGGTGCAACCATCGGGGTTAAGTTGAGGTATCTTTGCAGACCTATGTCTACGACTGTGATGTCTTTGAAGCTCCATTTTTGGAAGAGTTTAATTTCTTGAGGAGTTGATACCGAAACTGTTGACATACAAATTACCTTGCTGGTTTTTGTTTACGTCCATAGACGAGTTCATTTAGGCTTACGCCGTTAACCATAACGACCTTCCAGCGGACACCTGGAATGTCTCCCATTGCGCCGCCTCTGGTGCCACCGATGCCTTCCACGACTACTTCGTCGTGTTCGTCGATCACGTTGAGGGCGCCGTCACCGGGCAAGAACGCTGTGATGGTTCTTCCATTTTTTATAAGTTGGGTGCGGACACATTTGCGGATGGCGCTGTTGGGCTGCTTAGATTCGACACCTACTTTCTCGAGAACGATGCCCCGGCTCTGGGGTGCACCCTGCATAGGATCAACTTTCTCATCGAGCATAAGCATGCGTCGGTTAAAGTAACGATCTGACCAACGGAAATTCTTCCGTTTCTTTGCTAGTTGCCTTGCGGCAAATTCGCCTCTTGGTGACTTGGAACCCATTCTTCAGTTATTCCTTCTTTTTGCAACTTCATAGTCATAACACTAATATTTAAACAACACGAACCAACAACCTTTCTTTTTTGATGAGGTCCCCAAATTAACTCCAAAAAACTCTGCTTTAGAATAAAGGGATAAATGGAAATATTTGGACTAATCAAGACGCAAATATGATTTTTGGTAACAGTGTTTACGAATTTCTCTATTAATTGCTGTTTTGTAGGTCCGGCTTCTTCAATATACAGTGATTTTCGCTATGTTTTCGAGGTCTTGGAGTTATTGGGCATTTATTTTTTGTTGCAGAGGATTTGTGTGTTTGGGGTTTTTTATAAGGTTGTGCTATTAGACTATAGATTGCTGAAATAGACAACTTTGCGGAAAGGTTCGGATACGGGTTTGTTTTGGTTGAAAAAGGTCGGTGAGTATTTGTGGCGGGGTATAGTCACACATCTTTAAACGCCTTAGGGCGCGTGTTTTCTTGTGAGCATATTGAGATGAATTTGTTGGTTGAGGAGCATAATGTGAGAGCGGAGCCAATTAAGGCGTTTTTGAATGTGAATGAGATTATTGGCACGGTTCGGAGTTTTGTGGATATTGTTAAAGGAGATTTCGGCTGGCGGGAAGCCTATGGCGGTTAGTGTGCAGGGCTTCAATTTTTCGCTCGGTAAGGCGGCGGGGACGGTTGATCCGAGTTTGAATGTTGCTTTGGCGATTAAGCCGAAGGATGCCGCGGCTACTGGAGATGATCTTGTCTTTTTTGCACAAAAGCTTTAAACTTGTACCCCAGCACGTATATTTAACGGCTGGGTTCATATGGAAAAGAAATGTCCAATCTGCAAAAAGAAATACACAACTTTTGATACGAAATCAAAGTATTGCAGTGACGCTTGCGCTAGGAAAGCTGGAAAGAGATAGCCGCTGGCTCAAATAGGCAAGTCCACCACTTTTGTTTTTTACAACATCTTTAGAGAAACATAAGGTGCTCGTCTGTACCTAAAAAAATTTAGAAGATGAATAAAAGAAAATACGCAAGCCCAAAAAGAAACTTGCTAAACACCGTTTGTTATTCTTTTGATTTGTTGTTTTCTGCCGGAACAAAAACAGCAGCAGCCACGGTCGTGGTCCATAACCCGTTCTTGTCGCCTGCAGCAGACTGAGTCGCGTTGGCTGTTTTAATTATTAACCCTGTGGTTTTGAAGAGTTGCTTACGTTCGTCCCAGGCGGTTTCGGGGTCAAATTGGATGCCCATGGTTGTCGCCAGCATGGTTGCGGCGAGGTCTTCTGCATAGTCGCCGGCAGTTTCGTCAGTTTGCCCAAAACTGTGGTGTTCACTCAGGTAGCCGTACTGGTTTTTGCCCGAGGGAATGGCGACACCGACGGATGATGCAACGAGCCTGTGGGGTTCGTTGGTTGCGTTGCGGGCTATGACGACAAAGGTGATTTCGCCGGGCTGCACCATCTTTAAGCCTTTTTCCCGAGTGAGAAGTTCACATCCTGGGGGAACGATGCTTGATACGGCGACCAAGTTGCACATTTGGATGCCTGCATCGCGCAGGGCTAATTCGAATGATTGGAGTTGCTCTTTATGTTTGCCGACTCCTTTTGTGAAAAAGAAGTATTTTGGTATCATGTTAGTTTCGAAAAATAGTGTTGCTAAATGTGTTTATTAGTGTTTTGTTCCGAATCACTAGTAAGTGGCGATGTCTCCCGTAGAAGGCCAGAGCGTTTCAGGGGGCTACAAAAGGTAAACCTTTTTTTTATTAGGTTTACGTTTAAAGTTGCAGTGTTTGTTCCAAAACATAATATTACCCAAAAACAATTAATTGTGCCTGAAGGAAAAACGTTTGGCGCCGCATCAAAGTGTGTTCAAAGACGAATCCAAACTTGACATAAATTATATTCCAGCGAAGCTGCCGCACCGCGAAACCCAGCATCGACTGCTAATGGAGTTCTTCAACTTTGTTTTGCAGTGTCCAGAACGGATGGCGCAAAGAGTCATCTTAACGGGCGACGTGGGCACGGGAAAAACCGCGCTCGCACAGCATTTTGGCGCAACCATCACCTCAGAAGCGAACAAGCGGGGCATAAAATTCCGCTACGTCCACGTTAACTGTCGCGAATACCGAGGCAGCCTCTCGCCGATTCTGCATCGTGCCGTGACCGTTTTCCGCCCAAATTACCCAGCCCGCGGTTATGGTTCCGAAGAAATTCTTGGAACACTCATGCAGATTTTGGACGAAGAAAATGCCCATATGATTCTGACTCTTGACGAGTTCGACAGCTTAATCGAGAAGGAAGGTTCCGACGCCGTTTACAAATTGACGCGGTTGCAGGAGATGCGGCAGGGAAAACCGCAGAGGCTGTCGTTTATTTTTATCATGCGTGGCTTAGAAGCCATTGAGCAACTTGATGAAAGCGCGAGAAGCACCCTGCAGCGTAGCATAATCAGGTTGGAACGCTACGGCAAACCCCAGCTCATAGACATCTTAACTGACCGCGTCTCCATGGCATTTGAGGTTGGCACAGTGCCTGAGGATGTAGTGGATTTGATTTCTGAGTTGGCATATACCGAAACTGGAAACGCCCGGTTTGGGATTGAGTTGCTGTGGCGTTCAGGTAAATACGCTGACGCGGAAGATGCTGGTTGTGTGGAGCCTGAGTGTGTCCGCATGGCGGTTTCAAGCATCATCCCAAGCTTACGCCGAAGCGAGTTGTCTGGGCTGGGCTTGCATGAGAAACTGTTCCTGCTTGCCGTTGCCCGCTACTTCAAGGAAAACGAGCAAGCCTACGTCGCTTTATCCGAAGTTGAAAAAGCCTACGCCATCGCATGCGAAGAGTTCGACGAAACACCCAACGGGCACACACAGGTCTGGAACTACGCCCAGTACCTATCCAAATTAGGCATACTAAAAACCGAAGTAGCCAGCGCCGAAACACGTGGACGAACCACACGGATTTCCCTGCCAACCATCCCCGCAGGCGAACTCGAAAAGGAATTAACGGCAAGTTTACAATCACAAAAAGGGTAATGGTGAACTTTATGGAGCTGGAGGAAGTTTTCTCATCAAAGTCCCGCATGAAGATCCTAAAACTCATCTACCAACTGGGCCAACTCAACGTTTCCGATATTGCACGCCGTCTGAAACTGAATTTTACCTCAACCAGCGAACACCTTAAAATTTTGGAGTCGGAGGGCATTCTGCGGGTGCACACGTATGGTCGTGTTCGAATGTACAGGTTCAGCGAGAGTCCCAAGGCCAAAGCTGTCGTGTGCTTGATTGAGGCTTGGGAAAAGTCGTGATTAATGGTGTGTGATTTAGGTATTTTTTTTATTTTCCATGCGTTTTTATTCAGGGTATTGGGTTTTATCATACCCAAAATAAACATTGAAGGATTCTGTTCTCTTTATTCTAAGGTAATTTTCTAATTATTTTGGCGTAAAAATATAAGATACACTTTACATTTACAATGAAAGGCGCCCAACCAAAATGAAATGCCAGACATGCTCCCAAGAAACTCTTCTTCCATTCCGTTGCCCCCACTGCGGAGGCCAATTCTGCAGTGCACACCGTTTACCAGAAAACCATGCATGCGCAAGAATCGACGCTGCTCGCGCCCAAAGACAAGATCAAGTAATGACAAATCAAGCCTACGGCTCATACAGTTATAGTTATGTGTATGGCCAAGACCTCTATAAACGCAAAAACCACATTTATACCAGTCCAAAAGAGCTTAAACATATAGTCGTTGCAGCGACGCTTGTGATCGGCATCGGCTTTTCCATTGGAGTATACGGTAATTTTTTTGGGGGTTTCTTAGCCGCTTGGACATGGGATGTTATGGCTGTTTTCGCAGTAATTATGACTGCATCTTTTCTGGTTCACGAAATCGCTCATAAAATTATGGCTCAAAAGAAAGGTATGTGGGCTGAATTTAGGCTAACAACTTGGGGCGCAGTCTTAACGCTTGTTTCAGTATTTTTGCCTTTCAAAATGATTTCTCCTGGGGCCATGATGATTGGCGGTTCCGTTCCCAGTGGCGAAGACATAGTGAAAATTTCCATTGCTGGACCAATCACTAACATTATTTTCGCAAGTTCACTTCTGGGATTCGCGTTCGCTCTACCTTTCAGCCCAATGGTCTTTATGTTATACTTTGCCGCTTACATCAATGCTTTCATGGCAGTTTTCAATCTGATACCTTTCGGCATCTTAGATGGATACAAAATCTTTAGCTTTAACAAGAAGATTTGGGCCTTAGCTTTTACTGCAAGCGTAACTTTAGCTATAGTAACCTACCTTCAAGCTTTCGGTTACTGATTTAAAATAAGTCAAAAGTCCTTAACAAATCGGCGGCAGTTTATTACCCTCTTTCGAAAAGCACGTAATGGTTGACCGTGTAGTTGAATGGAGTTCATTCGCCAGCCTTGTCGTTCCCACTCCATGATGGCTTTGCCAACTTCGTCTTGGTGACTAACTAAGTATGCATCGCCATTCTTTCATCGTTTCACCTCTAAAACGCTTGATTTAAAGCCTAGATTTAAGGCGTACTCTGGAAGAAGAATTGTTGAATTAAAAATGAACTAAAAAATTTTAGATGAGTTCGATTGTGACATGGACTTCTTCTGGAACCCGTATACGCATGATTCGACGCATGACACGTTCTTCGGAGTCGATGTCGATTAAGCGTTTGTGGATACGCATTTCCCATCGGTCCCATGTGGCTGTGCCTTCACCGGATGGACCTTTAAGGACTGGAACGCGCAAACGTTTGGTTGGTAGCGGTACTGGCCCGTTCATCTTCACGCCTGTTTTTGACGCGATGCTTTTGAGTTCTCCACATACCTCTTCTAATTTACTGTAATCGGTACTTGTGAGGCGTATTCGTGCTTTTCTTACCATGTTAGTCGATCAATCCAATTGTTTTGCCGTCTTTTATATGTTGGCGATTACCTTAGAGACTTAACAGGAACATAAAAACCTATCTCTTCAGTTTTTTTCTATTATCGTTCTAGGTTTTTGTCAACATGCTGAAAGATTGCGGCTACAGCAGAACTATTGTTCTCGTAAGATAGTATTTAGATGTTCTTTAACCGGTTTTTGGAAGGTTATGGAATTATCGACTTTATTGGAAATAGCATAACAACCAGAGTTCAGGTCTAAATTCAGCAACCTTGATTATTATTGTAAAAAACAATAATGAAGACGTCAGAAACGTGTTAGAGATTTGTTGAGCTCTTGATTCTTCTCGCAATCGTTTCATATTGTTCGGGCGTGAATAGCTCTTCATTGCATTCAGGACACTTGAGTGCTTTAACATTGTCAAGAATGATACCGTCAACTTCTAAGTCAAACTCGACTTCGACGTATTCAACGCAGCAGGTGGGGCAAAGCAACGCATTTGCTTTTGTGAGGGTTAGTTTATTGGGTATATTTTTTTCCAAGTTGTTCTGCCCAAGCCTCAACTTTTCCTAAGTCTGTGTTATCCAGCATAGTTTTTCTGAAGTATCTTATGCGTCCGCCGAAGGCTTCCGTGCTGACAAGATTAATCTTGGGAAATTTAGTTAATGTTTTTTCTACAAATTTGGCTTTGGCATTATCGTAGCTTCCAGGGGTACCTGCCCAAGAAGAGGAAACAAAAAAAGCAACCTTTTTCCCTGTCAAATCGTTTTCGAGAAACTTTAGGGCTTTACCGTAAACTCTTCCGCCTCTAACACCAGCACCAACTATGATGTTCGGGTACAACGCTAAATCCGGAGCATTTTGTTCTTTTAGGTCGACTAAATCGACTTGTAGCTGAAACTTTGAGCGCAGGGTTTCCGCTATTTTCCTCGCCGCCTCCTCGGTAGCTCCGCCCTTGCTTACATATGTTATTAGAGTCTTGTTTATGTTCATTTTTTTAGGTCTTCCGATGACTACTTAGATGATTCTACTTTTGTTCCGCAGTTGTGGCAGAAAACTGCACCAGAAACGTTCTTTGTTCCGCAGCTGGAGCATACAACAGTTCCTTGGGTGTTCGAAGGGTTTTTTTGCTGCATGTTCTCGTTAACTTTCTTGAATGCTGCTTGAGTTTCTCTTGCCGCCATGGTGAATGCTTTTTCGAGTTCAAGTCCTACTTGGTGGAAGGCATCGCGCAATTCGTCAGCGGGATACACGGCTTTAGCGGTTTTGCCTGCTTGAGTTTTGGTTCCACATTTAAAACAGAAATAAGCCTCATCATCTATTTTTGTGCCGCAGTTAGAGCAGTAAACCATTTTTTCACCAGTAAGTATGCATGTCAATGGGCATTTAAGCCTTTACAGGAATTAAAAGAAAAGAAAAAACAAAAGAGAAGATTAGCTGGGCTAATCTACGAGTTTTGCTCGGGCATCTTCAATCAGTTTTATCGTTTGCAGGCGCCATGGCTCAAAATCTGCCGGTGTGTCTGGGTAAGTGTTGTAGTGTGCCCTGAGCTGTTTCATCATTGTCACTGTTAAGCGTAGTTTGTTGAGGAATCCAACTCTTCGCAGTCCTCTGAAGACTCGTTTGGCGGTTTCAGTCATGTTGAGGTGGAAGTCGTCGCCCATGCCTGCTTTAAGCACGTCGTCTTCGGTCATGAGTTTCTCGTTCATGCCGTAGTTGAGGTCTTCGTCGCTGCATGAGAGGAGGAACATTTTGAATATGTCGAGGGTGCCTTGTTTTTTGCCGTAGGTTTCGATGTATCTTTTGTTGTAGCCCCAGAGTGCTTCTTTGGTAGGTTCACCTCTGCCGAGTGCTTCGATGATTTGTTGTCCGGCAAAATAGCCGCTTAGCATTGAAGGCCCGATGCCGCCGCCGTGAATGGGATTAACCAATGAAGCTGCGTCGCCGACTAACATTACTCCGTTTGAAACCATGTTGTCTAAGGGTCTGCGGACAGGGTCAAACCATGAGCCTCCAGTCAAAACAAGGGAGCCCTCAAAGATTTGTTTTTTGAAGGCTGTGTTGTATAGTTGCTCTTTGGGGTTGGGGTAGTTTTTGCGCATGCAGATGCCTAAGCCGACGTTTACTCGTGCGCCGCCTTTGGGGAAAATCCATATGTAGCCGCCTGGTGATGCTTTTTGGTTGAGGTAGATTTCGCAGAAGTTTGTGTTTTCGTTTTCTTGTTTGAGTTGGCGGATTTCTCTGTAGCATGCTTCAACGTCTTCGTTGGCTATGTCGCGGTCGATACCCATTTCGGGGGGCAGTTGTTTGCGCACCATGCCAAAGTAGCCGCTGGCGTCAATCACTACTTTGCTGTGCATTTCACTGACTTCGCCTGTCTTCATGTTCTTGGCTGTGATGCCTGTGACGGAGCCTTTCTCGATTATGGGTGAACGAAAGTTCATGTTGTCTTGGAGAACTGCGCCTGTGTCGGTGGCTTTTTTGAGGAGCCATTGGCCGAATAGGCGTCTGTTGAGTAGGAAGCCGATAAAATCCTTGTCGGCAATCGTGAATACGGTGTTTTCGTCGGGGGAGTAGATTTTTATGCCGTCGATTTTAGTTTCGAGTTCGCCGCCTGTGGGTTTTTCTAGTCCGAGGAACTTTAGGTGGTGCTCTCCAAGGGCGTCGCCGCAGATTTTTTCGCCGATTTCTTCGCGTTTTTTCTTTTCGACGATGCAGACTTTTAAGCCTGATTCTGCGATGGTTTTTGCGGCTAAGCAGCCTGCGGTTCCTGCGCCAACGACTATGGCGTCATATTTTTCCATGTGGTTTGTTTCCTCCGTTTGTTAACTTTACTTTGTATACCTTGTTGTATATGTAAAGCTTAATAAATTATGAAGTAAGCAAAACCACACCGAGTGTAGAGTACATGAGCGCCCCATTAACGTTGAGTGCTGAATTCCGCAAACTCGTCGAAGCCCAAATGGACAAAGTACTAAAGGGCATAGAAGTCACCTTCAACGAAATCATGGAAAAACAAAAAATCACACCCACCGAACTAAAGAATGAACTGGAAAGCCTTGAGGAAAGCTTTAACTTTCTGTTCCAAAAATGGAGCCTCGAAATCTTATACACCTTACTTCTCAAAGACTCTATAGGCTTTGGCGGGATAAAAAAAATCTTAACCGTCAACTCAAGAACACTCTCGGACAAACTCAAAATGCTCCAGAAACACGGCTACATAATAAGAAAAGTCACTGCTGGACCGCCCCTGCGCGTAAAATACGTTCTGACCGCTAAGGGAAAAAATACGGTTCTTCTCGCGTTGCCTCTGGTGTACTATTCCAGTTCAGCCTAACTATTATTTGGGCAGGTTTTTTCTGAAGGTTTGGGGCAGGCTCGTGGATTCCTTCACGGTTTCAAACACCATGCAAGTCAACGTTTTATCTAGACCCTTAATCAACCGCAGTTTATCGACCACAAACTTGCCGATTGCATCAACGCTCTCTGCGCGCAGTTTTACCAGTAGGTCCCAGTCGCCTGTGATGATGTGTACTTCTTGTACTTCGGGGAAGAGGGCGATTTCTTGGGCTACCTGTCTTTGGGAGATTGGTGTTTGGTCGTCGTTTTTTGCACTGTAGGATACTGCGGCTAAAATAAAGGCTGCCGTGCCGAGGTTGAGTTTTTCTGGTGAAAGGATGGCGCGATACTGTTTTATGATGCCGAATTCTTCCATGCGTTTGGTTTTTGCGAAAACGGTGGTGATTGGGGTGTTGATTTTTTTGGCGATTTGGTTGGCGGTTAATTTGCTGTTTTCCTGGATTAGGGTTAGGATGGCGAGGTCTTTTTCGTCTAATTTAATGCTCATATGTAATTATTACAGGTTTCAAGTATAAAAGCCTATATTAATTGTAAATTATCCATGTTTAGTTGTAGAAAATTTATTACCCACCCTGTACAAAGTACATAAAAACAAGTTCACAGTGACCAAAATGTCCAAACAAGAATCAATAGAAATCCCCAAACCGTTGGAACAACTGACGGCAACAGAAATAGAAAGAAAAGCATGCATAGGCAAAATCATGACTTACACACTAAAAAGTCTCTCAAACACCTTTGTAAACAAAGGCTTCCAATGGCTACTGCCCGTAGCATTAAGTCAAAGCACCGACCCACTCTGGCCAGACCCAGGTGCATCTATAGAAAAAAGAATCGAAGTCGACATCTATGGCAAACCAGTCCGCACCACAGCCAGCATGATCATCCACAAACTCGTCGCCGCTTCAACCGCCTACCCCAAACTCTTCATTCTCTCACCCAACATCCGCATCGAAAAAGCTGAACGCGCCAAAACGGGCAGACACATCTACGAGTTTACCCAACTAGACTTTGAAGCTCAAGGTGCCTCTTCTAAAGACGTTTTTGCTTTGGTCGAAGAAGCAATCGTCATCCTCGTTGAGAACTTAAAGAAGGATATGAAAGGTGAATTAACCACTCTTTGCCGCTGTGACACTCTTTCAGCGCCTAAGACACCATTCAAAATCTATGACCGCGTAGACCTTGAAGCCAAATACGGCGCAGACTGGGAAGCAGGCATATCCCAAGAAACATCCGAGCCTGTTTGGGTAACAAACATACCAAGAGAATTCTATGACTTTGAAGATTTCAAGACAGGCAAATGGGACAACTACGACCTGTTCCTACCGCAATTCGGCGAAGTCCTCTCAGGCGCCAGACGCGAATACGAATACACAAAAATCCTCACAAAAATTGAGCGCGACCAAGTCAAAAAAGAAAACTATGCCCTAGTGCTGAAAATGGCCAAAGAAGGCAAACTCAAACCCACTGCAGGCGGAGGCATAGGCATGGAACGCTTAGTCGGATGGCTTGCAGGCGTCAAACACATCGGCGAATGCCAACCGTTCCCAAGAATCCCCGGAACAGTAAACGAACTTTAAGGATGTTAAAGACAATGAATCCATATCTTGAAACATTACAATCAAAACTCAGCGCCACAGATTTCCAAAAACTAAGCGCCATAGACAACCCAAACATCCACGAGTTCATCGCTAAAGAAAGCGACCTGTGTCACCCTGAAAAAATCTTCATCTGCAGCGACTCAGCCGAAGACATAGCTTACGTACGAAAACAAGCAATCGCCACTAATGAAGAACAAGCCATACTTACTGTACCAGGGCACACTGTACACTTTGACGGCGAACAAGACCAAGGACGCGACCGCCAAGCCACCAAATACCTGGTTCCCAAAGGCCTCACACTAAGCAAAGCACTCAACCAAATGGATCGCCAAGAAGGCCTCATTGAAGTTATGGGGTTGCTTCGTGGCTCAATGGTTGGCAAAACAATGATTGTTCGCTTCATTTCTCTTGGACCTGCTGATTCAGTATTCACGATATTAGGTTTGCAGTGCACCGATTCTTGGTATGTTGCACATTCTGAATCGTTACTTTACAGGCCTGGTTATGAGCAATTCGTTAAAGCAGGAACAAAAAGCGACTTCTTACGTGTTTTGCATTCTGCTGGAAACCTCAACAGTGACATGGTCAGCGTAGACTACGCTAAAAAACGTATATACATCGACCATATGGACAACACAATCTACAGCGTCAACACACAATACGCAGGCAACAGCGTAGGCTTCAAAAAACTCGCCTTCCGCCTGGCAATACGCAAAGCCAGCAGTGAAGGATGGTTAGCTGAGCATATGTTGCTCATGGGCGTCTTTGGACCAAATGGACGCAAAACCTACTTCGCAGGCGCGTTCCCAAGTGCATGCGGCAAAACCTCAACAGCTATGCTTCCAGGCGAAACAATTCTTGGCGACGACATCGCATACATCCGAGATATGGACTCAGCGGCCCGCGCAGTAAACGTAGAATCAGGAATCTTCGGCATAATACAAGACGTAAACCCAAGAGATGACGCACTAATCTGGAAAGTACTGACAAATCCAGGAGAAATTATATTCTCCAACATTCTGGTGAAGGATGGCAAACCTTACTGGCTGGGCATGGGACATGAACTGCCTAAAGACGGTTGCAACTACAGTGGAACATGGTTCGAAGGCAAAAAAGATGAAAACGACAACGACGTTCCAGCAGCAAACAAAAACGCTCGTTACGCAGTCGCACTAAAAGCGCTCGAAAACGTCGATCCAGAACTTAATAACCCTAACGGAGTAGAATTAGGCGGCATCATGTACGGCGGACGCGACACTAAGGCTTATGTGCCTGTTCAACAAAGCTTCAGCTGGGACCACGGCATAGTCGCATACGGCGCATCCTTGGAAACAGAAACCACATTCGCAACCATCGGCAAAGAGGGTGTTCCAGAAATCAACATGATGAGCATCCAAGACTTCATCTCGATTCCAATGGGCAAAAACGTCAACAACAACTTGGAGTTCGGGCGAAAACTCAAAAAGCAACCCATAGTATTCGGTGTCAACTACTTCCTCAAAGAAACAGGTAACGACCAATACCTCAACAGTCCCCAAGACAAGCACGTTTGGATAAAATGGATGGAACTGCGAGTCCACAAAGAAGTCGGCGCCCTAAAAACGCCAACTGGATACATACCTAAATACGAAGACCTCAAAAAACTCTTCAAACAAGTGCTAAACAAGAACTACGCTAAAGAAGACTACATCAAACAATTCACCATACGTGTCCCAGAAAACCTGGCGAAAATTGAACGTGTCCAAAGATTCTACCAAGAAAACGTCACTGATACACCGCTGGAAATGTTCGGTTTACTCTATATGCAGCGCCAACGATTGCTGGAAGCAAAAGAGAATTATGGCGACTATATTTCACCTGAAAACTTTGAAAAGCAAGCAGAGGGGTAAACAAAAGTCGTGAATAAATCAGTTATTTTTTCCTTTTTTTGCGTCAACCTTTTAAATGGATGCCACATATGGAATAGAAATTCATAATCGTTAATTAATAAAAACGGTCAATGAAAATCTAAAAAATTAAGAGTGAAATAATATGATGATGAAAAAGCTGGACAAAAAAGCTACGGCCTACAAAATAGACTTGGCTGCCATCGAAGGCGACGGTTCATTTCCATGCCCAAAATGCGGACTCTCGATTTCGCCTGATGACGAGTCTGAAGAGAACTACCAAATCTTAGACATCAAAGTTGAACATGACGAAGTTGCGGAAATAGTCGTAAGCTGCGGTAGATGCGGGAGCAAGATAAAAGTGACTGGGTTCCAACAAGGCGCAGAAGACTAGTACTTTAGTTTCTTAAAACTAAGTTTTTTGTTTCATATCAAAGCGAATCTTTATTTCACCTAAACACGTTTGCATCTTAGATTCGTATGCTTATTGAAACCTTCACGGTTGGCATGCTATCAACCAACTGTTACCTCGCAAGCTCCAAAGAAACAAAAGAAGCCATCCTAATGGACCCCGGACTGGACTTTTCAGGCGAAGCCAAATCAATCTTCGACTATGTGACAAACGGGAAGTTAAAAGTAAAGTTTATCGTGAATACACACGGACACGATGACCACATCAAGGCAAACACATTGTTCCAGGAGAAATTCAACGTTCCAATCTGCATCCACCCACTTGACGCCCATTTCATCGAAACAGCAGAAAAAGGCGCTTCTCCAGCTAACATCATGCTGGAAGAGGGCAGCTTAGTCGAGTTTGGCGGTGAAACCCTCAAAGTAATACATACGCCAGGGCACACTCCCGGCAGCATATGTCTGGTCGGAGAAAGAATAGTTTTCACGGGTGACACCTTATTTGCGGGCAGTATTGGCAGAACAGACTTTCCCGGCGGATCAATGAAAGACATGAGACTTTCATTAAAAAAACTTACCAATCTGCCGGAAAACTTGTTGGTTTACCCAGGCCACGGCGAGGCATCGATAATTCGAGAAGAAAAAAGAAGAAACCCATTTCTGAACAATAGAAGCCAAGATTTAATTTTTTAACTATGCATTTGGTGGGTTTTGGCTGATTTCCTGAAGTGCCCGCAACCGCTTGATTATGTTAGGGTGGGTGGAGAAGATTTCGGCGAACTTGTCGACTGAAGTGGGTTTTTTGGCGAGAGTATCGCGTAACAGGTCTTCTTTGTTTGCTACTCGATTAGCGTTTAGTTCTGCTGCGTCTGCGGTTGCACGTTCAGGGTCGGCGATGAAAAGGGCTTTGAAGGAGCTGGTGCTTTTCTGTTGATCTTTTTGTTGTTTAGTTGGATTTTTGCTTTGCTGCACGATTGTTACTAGGCCGGTGGACAGTTTTGTTGCGCCGTTTTCAACTATTGTGGCGCTGTGTCTGTCAGCATAGTATTCTCGTAGGCGGCTAAGGTATAGGGTAAAGAGGGTTAGGACCCATGAGAAAGCCATGAAGGCGATGCCGAATAAAGCATTGTTTCCGCCACCGCTGTTTTTGCGGTCTCCGCCGCCAAAGATGCCTGAGAGCATAAGCGAGTAACCAATGTAGTAGAACAATGCGGGCAAGAACGAAACAACCATCATCACTTGTACGTCGCGGTGTTTTAGGTGTCCAAGTTCGTGACCGATAACCGCTTCGACTTCTCCGTTGTCAAGGTGCTGCAAAAGTCCCTGAGTTACTGCAACACGGCTTCCCGTGAGGGGTGAACCGTAGGCGAATGCGTTTGGAAGTGGCATTCGTGAGAGCATAAGTTTTGGTGTGGATATACCGCTTTTTCGGCTCAAATCAGAGACCATCTGGTGCACTTGGAGGTTTTCGTTTTGGGGCATTTCTTTAACTTTGTAGATCCAGCCCACAAGGTAGGGTGACAATAGCCATTGAGCAATGTTAAGAACTACCACAAATATCCCTATAGCGTAGATGCTTAAGCCGAATCCAACCCAGGTTAAAACTACTGCGAAAACTAACGTGGTTAAGCCAAAGATTGCTGCCAAGGTTGCAGCCATAGAAACCCTAAGTTTCCAAGCATTCATCCTTCGTCACTTTCTGTATCATTCAAACTTTCTTTGTGGGAGCTTATAACTTTTATGTGCTAACACTAAACATTCATCCTTAGAGTTACAAAAACAGAAAAATCACTCTGAACGAGCCATCAAGATGAGCCGCAGAGAATTAACGCTAAAGGTCTCCTCTTCGTAACCCCCAAAAACCTGATTAACCAAAAAACCCGATTTCTCAACCAAACCCTGTAACTCACCCTTCTCATACAAGCGTACTGAATGCTCGAAAGCTGTCAATCGTCCACTTGCCTTATCCCGAATAGTCCAAAAATCACAAAGCCAATCGCTCCTTTGGCTTACAGTTCTTTTTTGTTGTAGGAGAAAACTGGGGTATTCTTTCCATTTTGAAGAATTGTTTTCTTTGGAGTATTTGTGGGCTAATTCTTCTCTGTTGAAAACGTCCAAAACCATGACGCCGTTCTTACTCATTGTTCTGTGAATTTCAGTAAGACTAACTAAGTCATCTTTCTCTGAGGGCAAGTACCCAAAACTTGTGTCCATGCTTATGACAACTGCAAACGCATGGGCTTTGAAGGGCAAAAACCGCATATCCCCCCTAACAACCTCAAGCTTGCTCCACCGCTTCTTGGCTATCTTGAGAAGGTTCGCGGAAACATCCATGCCTACCATCGCGTAACCTTGCTGGGTTAGAGGAATCGAGTGCCTTCCCGTTCCACAGGCAAGGTCCAAAACGTATCCGTTGGAGATGAGGTGTTTTTTTAGGAATTGCAGTTGCCTTTGTGTTTGGCTTTTGTCCGCTATCTCTGCCCAGAAAACGCTCATTTCATCAAAAACGTTAGTCATCGAGTCAGCCCGCTTTTCCCTATCCTAGGCAAATAGACCATTAGGAGGGCATAGATTTAGCGGTTTGGTTTCAAACGGATTTAAATGGTGATTACTCCAATCCGCACACAACCCCTTTTCTTTTTTTAAACCCCCTTAGCTTCCCGAAATAATTGGGGAACATATTACCCGTTACCCAAAAAAGCTAGATCTGGAGTAGTATTATCATCATATGTTTTATTTAGTATTCTTGGAAATAGCTTCCTTCGAGTTAACCGCTTCAGTTTGTTTCTTCTTGACTCAATGTCATCAGTGAACATATCCCATAAGATTTGTTGGGACCGAGTTCTTAGCCAGGGAAATATTAGCTCATATGGAACTCTTGCTGCTCCGATTACAAGTGATTGTTTTAATCCCCATAATTCTTTGATTGCGTTCTCTTCAGGGTTTTTTGTATTAAGCAATGGCACAGTACCTTCCCAAGCCCCCAAAAAATACCAGTCATGCAACCACATACCCAGTATCGAGGAGCCAAATGGTTCGTAACCTGAATCCGATACCTTGAAGTGCAGAATATCGTTAGCTAAGTAGGTTATTGATGTTTTTAAGTCCTTCAATTCTGTCATTTTTTCTCTAAAGGATATAGCGGGATGTTCTTGAACAAAATCTATTGTGAAGGCTAAGTCCTCAGGCTCAAGCCTTTGTAGTCTTAGTGATAAGCCAGTTGATTGCTTAGCTATGAAAGAATTTCCGTAAAGAATCATGTCATGATATTTTCACTCTTTAGGGATTGAAAATTATTTGTGTCCAAAACTTGGATAACCGCTTCTACATCCCTTTCCTCACCACCAGTTATGAATATTTCAGTATCAGTATGTTTTGTTGCTACGTCAACTATTCTGGCGCATAAAGGATTAGTCTCATAAAGTGCTCTATAGATCCCAAACAAATTAAATTTGGTATTGCATTTTGGGCATTGGACGAAATTCAATTTAGATAGTTTACCGAATTCTGGGTAAATAGCATTTTGACACTTCACGAATCTAACAGTTGCTTGTAGGGACATTTTAATCGCCAATTGCTTTTTGTGAGCTGTTGCACCAATTAGAAAGCTTGGTTGCCTACAACCTACCATCCCAATTAGATAGCAGATTTAGCATTAAAAAACTAATCGAAAAAACTTGGAGTTACTATATCGTGTAATTAAACCTTAACTAGCGTAACTGAATCCGAGCGTTTATAGTACAAGAGATTATTTCGCAACCGTTTTCAATGGTGATGTCACCATTCTCTACGCAACTTCTTCCCTTTTTTTATTTTGCATTTATTGTATTTTGGGGCTAATTATTTGGAGCAAACGTTAGATTTTACAATCGAGGGTTTCAAACCGCGCAAGCATGGACCGCGTAGCGATAAGGAAAGTCACCATTATCCGAAATCCAGGAGAAAATGGCAATAAATACCTATTCTAGGAAAATAGAAAGGATCAGTGATCATTAGAATCACCATCGACAATAAGCGAGCTGCTATTAGACTGGTGCTATTTTTTCTTTCTGGTAAAGACAACAAGAATTGAAAAAGCAGTTGTTGCTATTAATACTCCTGCAAGAACATATGGCAGATAATTCGGGTCGTGTCTACGCTTGTCAGTGACCAGATACGCATATCTGGATCGCATTGCTCATTTAAAGCCGTGCAGCCAACAGTTATTATCTCTACAAAACCATCTTTGTCTACGTCACCGTTAGCTACGTTCCATGCGCATGCTCCTTCATCGAAAGACCAATCTTTGCTCTGTTTTAAAGTCAGCGTTGTTCCATCCCAACCATAAACTCTCAATTGAGCTCTGTCATGAATGCTTTCGCTGTTTTTAAAACTCCCTTGAGCCGCCACTATACCGCTCTCAACAACATCCATTTTTCCATCATTGTCAACATCATTTAGCGACAAACATTTCACTTCTGTCAGATAATCAGTTGCCCACTCATGACTTGCTTTTTCCGTTAAAGCGCTTCCATCCCAACTCCAAATTTTCAGTTGAGCATTGACTTTTTCGCCATCATAAGCAAAGCCACCAGTAGCAATTTCCTTGTAGCCATCGCCATCCAAGTCCCCGGCTTTCAAATTATAAACAGCTGTGTTTCCTTGAGTGCCACCGGCAATAGTCTTTGCAGTGCCTCCAGATAGTTGCCATGTTTTGTTTGCTTTTAGGATAAATTCTTGTCCGTTCCATTGCCAAATGCTAAGTTGCCCTTTGCTGTTTGCTATGCTATCAGAGTAGCCCCCAATGATTACTTCTTGGTTGCCATCGTTGTCTAAGTCTGAAGCATACACTGAATTAGCACTTGTTACATTCGCTGAGTCCAGAGCTAAGCTTTTTTCAAGAGTTAGAGTGTTATCTTTGAAGGTCCATAAGCTGAGTTGGGAAGTATTCAAATTGTTATTGAGCAACCGTCCAACTGAGAGAATTTCCGGTGTCCCGTCTTTGTCGACGTCGCTGACAAAGAGCGAGTTGATTGCTGTGCCCTCAAAATGGGCTTCTAAGTTCAATTCGCCGTTTCTGATGTTCCAAATTCTAAGAGAATAAGTGTTAATACCCGTTTCATTTCTAAATGATCCTGCAGTAATTACCTCTGCAATGTTATCGCCATCTAAGTCGGCAGCGTAAAGACAAGAGATTGAGCCATTCCACTTAACGCTTGCTTTAAGTGTAACATTGTATCCGTCCCAATTCCATACCTTTAGGGGTGCTTCGCTTCCAGTTCTAGAACCGTTTACGGTGTTATAGGTAAATCCGCCTGTAACTATTTCCATGATGCCATCACCGTTAACATCTGCCACAAAAATGTTGTGAGTCCCATAAATGCAGGTGCCCCCAACACCATAGGTATCCCAATTTTGCTCCGCCTCAAGAGTGAAAAAGTCATCTTGCGCTTTTACATATGAAGCTATAAATGGGCTAAGAAGCACAAAAGAAAGAAAAGCGATAAATGCAAGTTGGGTTTGCTTGCTCATTTTTATTCATTAATTGATTCACCCCTTGGCTTTAATTAATCTTAAGTAAAAGTTGGTCATTATACGCAACGAGTATGAATTAATCCAAAGCCACTTTCTAAGCGCATGCGTTTAAAGAAAACAAATTTACCTGAAAGGATTTGCTGAGGCTCTGGCTTAAAGGAGAAAAGAGCATGCAAAGCTCTTTTAGTTTGGCTATTTCGTATTTTTGCCATACCTATTCAGCCCACATATCTTAGTACTCGAGACAAAAAAAAGGGGAAAGATGGTTTTTATTTTGTAGACATTCTTAAGGTCGCTTTCTAAGCATCGACAGCACTGATAGAGCGAGGACTATGATGATTAGAACAAATAGGCCTGCTATTGCGGGAACAAAGTATTGATCAGCCATTGATGCTGTTGCGGTTGGAGCCGGTGATGCTGTTGCTGCTGGTTCGCTTGCAGTGAAGTGTGTTTCTGCATTGGATGGGTAGTACGCTTCTGAGCCTGCAAAGTTAGCTATTACAGTGTAATCGCCAGATATGTCAAGTGTCCAAGTAAAAGCAAACGTGCCGCTGCCATCGCTTGTAGTGGTGCCGTCAAGAAGTTCCTTTCCTTTAATTTTGGTTAAAAGTTTGGAAATACTTCTTGCCAATTCTTTTTCTGTCAACTTCTTGTTTAAATAACTTTGCAGTATACGCCAAAAAATCGTACAAAATTAAAATATACACCCACATTTTGGGATAATAATACAAAACCTTAAGTCCTCAACATTTAGCAGAAAGCTGGTTGCCACCCAAAGTTTGCATCTCGAAATAGAATTTTAAACTAAATCCTGATTAGTAATCTTGAATTGTTTGCCTTGCTTGATGTACTTTAGTTCCAGTTTATTGGAATAACCGCATTGCAGCTCTGCATTAATAATTTCCACATCTTATACTATTTTACAAATCTTCGTTTTCGCTGTTGCATAATTGTTTTTCTTCCGCCTAATCTTCCTGCTTCGGCGACGGTTATTGGTTTTTTATTCAAACATTTCCCCAACTATTTTAGCAACCGCTGCTTAAAAGTTTGAACATGCGAAACACCAAATGTTCATTGTCCTTATTGTGGGTAAAGAGCTTCTATTGGCTCCTCGGACCTTACAAGTTGAAATCAGCACGATCACGGTCAAAAAGATGGATAAACCCAAGTATGCGTAAACCCTTTAAAACAGCACGCTACAAGAGTGTATTAGTGAGTTAAATGGCAAGGTTTGAATTAGAGCGGTTTCCTGTTCACAAAGAGTGAAAACAGTAAAAAGGTATTTTGGTTTGAGTTATGATAAATATTTCCGTGATAGCTTCCACGAATATGACAATGTTGAATATGCTTCAATGAAATTTCTTAAAGAACATTTCAATTTAACGACAGAACAAACTAAAACAATTAACAAAGCCAAACAGGTTAGGCGAAGATCTTTCCACGATAACGAAATGAAGGCTGCTACCTATTATAGTGTTTATGATGTAAAAAGCCTTTTTCAAATAAAATAAAAAACAAAGTTGCAAATTAAGGAATCAATAAACAGTGATCTGGAATTAATCAAGCAATTCCTTGCTAAAGTCGAAGGCTCTAAACCATGATAAGCAAGAAAACATCTGAAATGACTTTTAGAGAGTTCATAGAAGCAAGTAAAGCAGCTAAAAACATCCTAATTGATAATGTAGAAACGGATATTTTTACAAAAATGCGTCAAGAAGGATTTACCGACGATGACATCTACAATATGCTTATGCCCAAGCTTTGGAATTTATACCTTGAAGTTATAGGAAATTATTTAGAGAAAGCTTTTTCGGAATTGGTCCCATTAATAGAAGAAAATCCCAATTTAGCAAAGCATCCAACACTACAGAAACTTCAAAAACAACTCACGGAATCTATAGAAAAACTTGAAAAAGAAGGCGCTAAATAATGGCCAAGAAGAAGGCTAACGGAAAACAAAATAGGGAAATTAGAGAAGTGGTTGGCGAACTCAGCGACGTTAAGTGTCCTTTATGTGGTCGCTTCTATTCAAAAAAGGAAGCTGCAATTAAGACAATCGCAAAAGAGGATCAAGAAGATGGCCTTGAAACTGTTAATATGTGTATCCGGTGTTTGTGGACAGCCCCAGATATAGCGAAACATATTGATCCCGTAAAAAAGAAAAGTTGGCAACAGTGGATAACAGACTATGACTTTACTTACGATAAAGCGTTAGAGCGTAAGATGAATAAAAAAACTTGAGCCTTAACTCTTTTTCTTTGGTAGGAAGACTTAAGAAAACAAGTCAACATAACTCTAAAGGAGAGAAAAAAATTGGAAATACACAGTTACGTTTTATTCACTCTTGATTTTTTGGTTTTGGTGAAATTATATGAAAGATTTTAAGTGCCCAATATGTGGTGGACCAACGGAAAAGATTTGGGAAAATGCAGCCAAAACAAGAATCGGAATGAGATGCACGAAGGGTCACACGAAAACAGGTAACAAATCAAGTGGTTCACTAGAGTATCCCACAATTCTTGTTCCAAGTGACGAACTTGTTAAGTAAAGAATAGAGACACTCTTTTGGGTGAAAAATATGTTACGTTTAGTTTCCTAGGTTACGTAGTAGTAACACTACCTTTTTTTAAGCCTATAAATGGAACATACAATAAAATTGCCTATTTTAATAGGGCTGATAGAGTGTGTAATATAATTACACGAGGTTTTTGTATTCTTTCTTTTTTGTTATCAGTACTAAAATTTAATTATAACCACACCTAAAGCTTTTTGAAGGCTAAGGTTGTTTATTTAACAAGAGAAATTTTGATGGATAAAGCTAAAATTAAAGATGAAATGTGCACGTGTGGGCATCTTAAAAGTGAGCACTCGATTTTTCTAGATAGAGTATGTATTAAACCTAACTGTGAATGTTACAAGTTCGTTTTGAAGGACGAAAAACAAAAGCTTAATTGTTTAGATTCTGCGTGCTGAAGCATGAAGATAGGTAAACTAATGATCGCTTCGAATGATACTGCGAGGGGGTCCAATAAATGGTAAAAATCAACCTATTGACTTATTTGACTTTCAATTTGAACATGCTCGTTGACATAGGAAAAGGTATGCCGATAAAAGAGACTAGGCAGTTGTGCGAAAAAAGAACAATACTTCAAGAGTTGCAGGGGCGATTTCCTTTTGCAGAAACACACCTCGACTTATCATCACTAAAGTTGCAGCCAGATGCCGAAGAAGAAATTGAAAACATTTTCTATGATATGGCAATTTCATTAAAAGACAGCGAAATGTGTGTGGCAAACAACGGTTTGTGTCTGTTGATTGCATATGCTCAAGAACAGATTCAAAGAGAAGCCAGAAAACTTGAAGAGAAAAAAGACAACGAAAAAGCCCGATAACCAATATCTTTTTCTTCTATAACCCCTATTGAGGGATACTAAAATGGGTTCTGTTAACTTGGTGTGGGATTTTTCTCCCTTTTAATTTCCGTGAGACTAACCTTCCTGCTTCGGCGACGGTAATAGGTTTTTTATCCACACATTTCCCCCTACTATCTAAACAACCTATTGCTTAAAAGTTTAACATACGAAACAGCGAATAGCGTAGACTTGTGACTTATTGCAGTTTAAGGCTATGAACCTAATCAGTGCGAAACAAAAAGTCTTAATTCTGCATTGAGTAGAATATCAATTAGGCTGAAATTATGAACAAAATCTATCTGTTATTAGTCATAGATGACAATAGGGACATCGACCTTGAAGAATATTCCAAAACAGGGCATGTGCATCAACTCAAAGGTCACGTAGAAGATTGGATACTGAATGAGGAAATAGGAATTGATACTATTAGCGGTTTCAAATTGACTGAAGAAGAAGCTAAACGTTGGGCAATGGAAAGATGTAAGCTTGGCGAAGAATTACCCGACAAAGAAGTTTCTGAAAAAATCGTTCCCTTTGAAAAACTAATCTACGTTGACCACAGAACTGTTCTGGTAGACCCTGACAGATGGGAAAAACACGTTGCGTTCAAAGGATATAGACGAGAAGATTTGGAACTGCCTGTTTTTGGCTATATAGAACTGCTTGAAAGACCAGAAAAATAATAACATAATAATAGAACATACTCTCTTTTTCTTTTTTTGGAGGCTTCTTTTTTTTGGTTAGATCATCTGTAGTTATAAATGGTCTATAATGTTTTCTTTAAAAGAGGATGGGATTAAGTCCTTGGTCACCTCTGCTCAATATTTGTGTGGTTACTTCGTTATCGTACTTTCCAAAAAGCTCTGTCAATTCAGCTTTGCTATTTTTTGTTTTGGTCTGATAATTTGTAAGCTGGGCAATCTCAGGAAACAATTCTGGATTGTCAAGGACAATTTTAAGGAGATAATCAGTCATCGAATGTGTTTGGTACTTTGTAAACCAAGGTCACTTGTAATCGAAAGAAGACTAATAAAAAACTAAAAGACTTCATTGGTTAAAAAAAATAAACCACCAGAATCGAGGAAAAAACAAGCGGTTTGGTTTCGAGCCGCTTAAATATTCAACCAGCCATTTTCTAAGCTACTGGAGAACCATGCATTGACCGAGAAACAGCAGTGGCAACATCTCTACATGCTCCTAAAACTCGCCGAGATGGGCGCTTACAGGCGAACCGCCAAAATCTCAACTGAATACCTAGCCAAAAAACTTTGTATTTCCCAGCAGACCGCCTCACGCTACCTAATCGAGCTTGAACGCAAAAGCTGGATAAACCGTAACATTACTCCAGACGGTAGCCTGATCAAGATTGAAGAGCAAGGCACCAAAGAGCTGCAGAAATTGTATTCTGAACTCAAGGTTTTGATGGAGAAATCTTATCCGCCCTCTGTTACTTTGGAGGGAACAGTCTTCACGGGTTTAGGTGAGGGCGCTTACTACATAGGAAAGGAGCATTATCGGGGCCAAATTGTTGAAAAGTTAGGGTTTGAACCTTATCCCGGCACTCTTAACCTGAAACTGCAAACGGATTATGACGTTAAGACTCGCATGGAACTTGACGCGTACCCGGCGATTGAAGTTAAAGGCTTCAAAAACGAGGATCGCACGTTTGGCTTAGTAAAAGCTTACCCTGCAGTCATCGACGGCGAAGTTAAAGGTGCGTTGATAACGGCTTTGCGTAGCCACTACGACGCTTCAGTTTTAGAAATAATTGCGCCTGTATGCCTTCGAAAAGCTCTGTGCATAAAAGACAGCAACAAAGTAAAAGTGGAAATCTTCACTCAAAGCAGCTAAAATGGCAAGTTAGATTGCCTATACCTGAACTGAGTCCGCTCATATTTGGGCTTACGTCGGGAAGCTATCAAGTAACCAGCCACTAAACCGAAGACTAAGCCACCTAAGTGTGCCAAAATGTTAACGCCTGGCTCCACGTTAATGAAGAACAGAAAGAACGCGAAAACCAATCCGCCCAGAATTGATTGCCTCACAGACCGCCTGTCGTAAATCACACATGCTCCAAAAAGTGCAAATATTGCGCCCGAAGCTCCTATGCCTGCTACGTTGAGGGGTCCAAACTCTAAGTACAGAAGGTTGCCCGCTAACCCGCCAAGAAGGTAGATGCCGAGATATTCAGGCAATGAGAACATTTCTTCGCCTCTTAATCCGAAAATGAGCAGAAAGAGCATGTTACCAAATAGGTGGAATATTGAGGCGTGGATGAACATGGATGTGAGCAGTTGGTAGTAGGCGCCTTCATACAATACTAAGCCGTTAACTTGTCCCCAGTGAACATAGATATTGGGGGTTGTTTGGATCGCGTCTCCTCCGACGATTGCGCCTATGATATAGATGGCTACGTTTAACGCAATCAGAATGTACGTTGGCTTATACTTCTCACAACCCATAGCCTGCAAACCTTATTAGGTGAGTTTATCGATTATTTTCTGTTTAATCTTGGATGAACTATCTAAAGCATTCTCCGCAAACTTGTCGATTCTAACAACCTCAACTGGCAATTCATGCTTTGCAATGTATGTTTTAACTTCCATCTCCATGTCTGCTTGGTCATAGCCTAAAGCGATTATATCTGGCTTAACTTTGCCAATGACTTCGCCGATGTCCATGTCTTCATAACCAAGGACTGATTCATCTACAACCCTCAATGACTCAACGAGTGCACAGCGCTGATCCTCAGACATTATAGGTTTTCTTCCCTTGGTTTTCTCAACGGTGCTGTCTCTGGCGACAATAACTATGAGTTTAGCTTTTGGTCCACCTGCTTTCTTGGCTGCTTCCAGAAACCGGACATGCCCCAAATGCAGCAAGTCAAAAACGCCTGAAGCTAATACAACTTTTTGTTTTCTTTGTTTGTTGGCCATTCAAATTTCACAGCGCCGATTAACCTTAACGCATCAAGTAGCCCTTCACAGTAAGCTACCGAGGTTAAGCTGGTTTCAAGGTTACCCTGAACCTTATAATACTTTGCATCTTCCAAATAATCAGAGGCATAACTCAAAACAGAAGAAACCATCGCCTCTGTTAGACCGATGGGTGTTTGGGTTTTTTTGAGTTCGCGGAAGACTTTCTCAGCCATTGAAATGTACTTGGTAGTTAGTGTTTCTAAACTTATTTGGCAAGCCTCCTAAAATCAGCTGGTGCTCCTGCAAACGCAATCAATGAATCAACCTCCATAAAATGCAAATCTCCAGGAAAAATCAGGCTATATGGCGGTTCCCCAAAATCATAGTTTACCAAATCTTTGATGTAATCTGCTTTTAATGTAGGGTTGTTGCCGCCTGCCCGTGCGATTCCAACTGCAACCGTTTCAGGAGTGATTATTCCTTGCTTCTTTTTCCCTTCAACTTCTGCTAGCACTTGGATGGCTTGGTTAATTTTTAAAAACAGGTTTTCTTTAGCCTTCAAATCTAAAAGGCAGAGAGTATGCAACCCCATCTTTTTGTTTTGGGCGATGACATTGTAGGGCGTTTCGGAAAAGTTCTCGGAAAATGGAACGGTGACGGTTTTTCCAAATTTATAATTATGTAAACCTGATAAGCTAACGATTGCCGACATTATAGAGGTGCCATGGATCACTCGGGTTTTTATTCCCAGCTTTTCAGCATCAATCCGCAGGATAACGTGGGTTGTTGCGATGAATGGGTCGCCAGGAACCAGGAACACTGCTTTACCTACTTTGGCAGCTTGGAGAATTTGGGTTCCATTTTCTTCTTCAAGGTCACGCCTGGACAACACTTGTATTTTCTTGCCGCATAAGGCCTCAAAGCGCTCCATGGAGAAGTCGGGCATAAGACTCGTGTAGGTTTCCATGAACACGTCATCCGCTGATTTGGTTTCTTCTAAACCCTTGACAGTAATGCCTTTCTCGTCGTTTAACCCTAAACCTATGAAGACAAGTTCGTTCAACGCTGGACCCTGCACAGTAATTAAGAGTTTAAAACTTAAAGTTATTTTTCTTTAATGACTCCCTCTTTAACTAATAGGTTATAGTAGTACATGCATGTTTCAGGAGAAAGTGCATGTCGTTCGCAGAATATTGCGAGAACTTTCTCGACTGGCTGGTCAGGGGCTCTTTGCTCTATCATCTCTCTTAGTTCTTGGATTTTGTGTTTGTCTAATTTGTCAGTCAACAAAATCATCCTTGCAATAACTATCAACTTATAACTTATACCATTGTTTTGCCTTCTCAAAAAGCCTTTTGCTGAAAAGTCTTTTGGATGGAATATCCAACCAAACATTTATATGATTAACGTCAAAAAGAAACCCTATAATTTAGCGGCAAAACTGAAGGAAAAACACAATGAAGCCCATTGAGAGCCTAGTCAGGGATAACGTGAAAAATCTCAAGCCATGCGTCCATGGCGCCGAAGTTTTAGGTGCCGCAGAGGAAAGCGGGCTTTTACCGCAGGATATTTTAGATTTTAGCTCAAGCGTAAACCCGCTGGGGCCATCAAAAAAAGCGCTTGATGCAGCCAAAAAAGCCTTCAGCCAAATCGCAGCTTATCCAGATACAAACTCGAATAAGCTTAGGCAGGTTATTGCAAGCCACTTCGGAATCACTAAAGGCAACGTTGTGATTGGAAACGGCTCCACGGAATTGATGTACCTTTTTGCAGAGGCTTTCCTTAAGAATGGCGACAAAGCAGTTATGCCAGCACCAACCTTTGGAGAATACGAGAGCGCAGTTCTCAAGACCGGGGAAGCCCCCAAATTTATCAAATTAGACAAAAACTTCACCATAGAATCTGATGCGTTTAAACGTGAAATGTCTGGAGCAAAAATTGTTTTCCTGTGCAACCCCAACAACCCCACAAGTATGCTCATCCCACAACAAACACTAACAAACATCATCGAATCCGCGATGGAACAGGATACGCTGGTTTTCCTCGATGAAGACTTTTTAGAGTTCGTAGAAGACGAAAAAAACCTCACCATGATTGGAAAAATCAAAAAATACCCTAACCTCTTCATCTTGCGGTCATTTACCAAAATTTTTGGGTTAACAGGCTTGCGCGTTGGTTATGGCATAGCCAATACTGAAATCATAAATGTGATCTCTTGTGCAAAGATTCCGTGGAATGTCAACTGTCTAGCACAGGAAGCTGCTGTGGCGGCGTTGAAAGACGAGGAGCATCTGCGTGTTACGCACGAACTCATTAAAAAAGAAAAAGCATGGTTACAGGACGAACTGGGCAAATTTCGACCGTTCAAGTTTTCTGAGCCAGACGCCAACTTTTTCTTCATCAACATTGAGGGGTCTGGGTTAACTGCGGCGGAAATGAAAAATAAAATGCTAAAACAGGGTATTCTGATTCGGGACTGCACCTCCTTTAAGGGGCTGAATGAATTTTATGTTCGGGTCGCCGTCAAAACCCATGTGGAAAATGAGCGGTTGATTGAAGCATTAAAGCGGACAGTAAAGGCAGTTTGAGTCGTGACCTATGTTTATCCTTGACATCTCACTGCTTGCTGATTCCGTTTTGATTTTTGCGTTAGCTTTTTTGATTGACATGGTTTTTGGAGAGTACCCCGATAGGATTCATCCGACCATCGGCATAGGAAAAATGATTTCGTACCTCAAACACAAATCCAAAAACGCCAATCCCAGTGTAGAGAAAGTAAACGGGGTTTTAATGGTGATAACAATAATGCTGGTTGTTGAGCTTCCGGTGTTTCTGCTCCTTTTCTGGCTAATAACCCTGCCCTACGGAGAAATCCTCTACATAGTCGTTGGCGCAATCCTGTTTAAAGCAACCTTCGCAATTAGAGGCATGGGGCAATACACCATACCCATCGCAAAAGCCTTGAAACAGAACGATTTGGTTGTGGCACGAAAATGGTTGCCCTACATTGTTCGGCGGGACCCAAACAGCCTCAATGAGCGTCAGATTATTTCTGCCGCCGTCGAATCCATCGCCGAAAGCACAACTGATGGGATAACTGCGCCGTTCTTCTTTTTTGCGTTTTTTGGTGTTCCAGGCGCTTTTGCTTATCGCGTTGTGAACACGTTGGATTCGATGGTTGGCTACAAGAACGTGGAAAACCGCAATATCGGCTGGTTCTCAGCAAACCTAGACACAATAGCCAACTACATTCCTGCAAGAGTAACCTCTTACCTTATGGTTGCTGCATCTTTCCTGTTACGCGAGGATTGGCGAGAATCGTATCGCATCTTACAACGTGATAAACACAAGACTGCAAGCCCAAACGCTGGCTTCACAATCTCAGCTATGGCTGGAGCCTTAAACATCCAACTTGAAAAACAAGGGCACTACACCCTTGGCGACGACCATGGAATATCGCATGAACATATTCCAAAAGCTCTACGTGTCATGACTGTGACAGCTGCATTGTTCGGGTTAGTCGTTGTGGTGCCTGTTTTGGCGTTAAGAATCTATGTGTTTGGGCTCTAAGCGTTCACCCAATCTCAAAAAATTTTTTAATCTTAATATTTCCTTTAATGGTGAGTCGAGATAATTTTTAGGCAATATGATACAACTATCACAAAAAAGGCATTTCCCTGAATTGTATGGGCATTGAGAGGGAGAAATTATGATGTGGTTTTTATTCTGGCTTGGCATCAATGTATAGCAATTAAAGAGGTACATGGGGTTTGAATGGGAAACCGCTCGTCAGCATAATCAGCGCTGGCATGTCCAAGTTTGGCAAACACGACGGCTTACTAACAAGAGAAATCTTCTCCCAAGCCGCCTATGAAGCGTTTAGTCGCTGCCCCAAGCTTGAACCAAAAAAAGACATCAAAGCCATTTTCATCGGGCACATGGGTGAAGCCTACGAGCACCAAGGGCACACAGGAAGCGCCATCGCAGATTGGGCAGGATTAACAGGTATTCCAGCAACCCGAACTGAAGCCGCATGTGCATCTTCAGGTGCAGCGCTCAGGTCAGGAATCTACGCTGTTTTGTCAGGATTGGCAGATGTGGTTGTTGTTGGCGGCGTTGAAAAGATGACGCATCGCACCACAGCTGAAGTAACAGAATACCTCGCTATGGCTTCGGACTATCCCTTTGAGCAGTGGCACGGAATCACTTTTCCAGGGTTGTTTGCTTTGATGGCGACTGCGCACATGCATGCTTACGGCACTACGGAGCAGCAAATTGCTTTGGCAGCCATCAAAAACCACTACCACGGCAGCATGAACCCCAAAGCGCACATGCAAAAAGAAATCACCCTTGAAACTGTCATGTCATCACGTTACGTCGCATGGCCCCTTAAACTCTACGATTGTTCGCTTATAACTGACGGCGCAAGCTGCATAATCTTAACCAAACCTGAACTCGCAGGAAAATACACTGACCAGCCAGTGCACATCGTTGGCAGCGGACAAGCCAGCGACACCATCGGCTTATACCAACGTAAAAGCCTCACATCACTAAACGCCACAAAGTTAGCGGCAAAAAACGCCTATGAAATGGCACAAATAACCCCGCAACAAGTGAACTTGGCAGAAGTCCATGACTGCTTCACCTTCGCAGAACTCATGGCATATGAAGACCTCGGCATCTGCAAACCTGGAGAAAGCGGAAAATTCATAGAAAGCGGCGCAACCCGACTTGGCGGAAGAATCCCAGTTAACACCAGCGGAGGCTTAAAAGCTAAGGGTCACCCAGTCGGCGCAACAGGTACCGCACAAGCCTACGAAATGTACCTTCAACTGACAGGACAGGCGGATAAACGCCAAGTAAAGGATGCAAAAGTCGGCTTAACCCATAATGTCGGTGGTTCAGGAGCCACGGCAGCAGTTCATATCTACAGGAGCGCACAATGATGAGTACAATAGAGCCTTTTACGATTGAACAGTTCTACAAGTTCTTGGGGCAGCAGAAGTTGATGGCTGGAAAATGCCTCAAATGTGGAAAAATCCATCTTCCACCGCGTCCCCTATGTGACAACTGTTATTCTCAGGAGTTTGAGTGGGTTCAAGTTTCTGGTAAAGGAAAGTTACTAACTTACACCGTCATCCACATTGCCCCGGAACAGTTCCAAGCATTAACGCCTTATGCAGTGGGTATTGTGGAGTTGGAGAATGGCTTAAAAATTCCTGGAATGATACAGGGCACCACGCAGGAGCACCTAAAGATAGGGATGGATTTAACGTTGGATTTTGGTACATGCAGCACGCCGCATAAATGGCCACAGTGGCAAAGGTACTGCTTTAAACCCTGATTTGGAGCAAAAACGCTTGGTTTTTGCCTGAACAAAGAAATTTGGGAGGTACCTACCGAACGGTTGAAAAATAAACCTCAATTTTCAGGAAGAGAGGGAAATACATTCCAACCACCCGGCAGGATACATCCCACAACTAAGTGCTTGCTCGCTTAATATAAATTTTGACCCAAAAGACGCAATATGTCATTGCTCGGAATAAGTCCGGTTTACTTATTTTAAGAAAATCTTTATTTCCAATAAATATGTAGGTTGCTTTTGAAGCTGAACTTAATGGTAAATGGAAAAACGAAGATTTGCCTAGTAGCGTGCAGTGTCCTAAAAGAAGAAATCCAGCAACTCATCAAACAGGGCGACCTTGACGCAGATGTGGTTTATGTGAGCAAATTTTTTCACATCGACTATGCCGCGTTAGAGAACAATGTGCGTAAAGTTATAAAACAAACCCAAAAAAGATTCAAAGGCAAGATAGTGTTGGTCTACGGCGACTTATGTTTGGGGCAAGATAATGAAATGAAAAAGCTCGCTGAGGAGTACGGCGTGGTTAAGGTTGATGCGGTCAACTGCATCGACTGCCAACTCGGCGGCAAAGGCAAGTTCTTTGAGGCTGACCCCGAGCATAACCTGATGTTTATGGGTCCGGGCATGATTGGTTTCTTTAAATACGCCAAGGAACAGTTGCAGAAAGAAGGGTTTGATAAAGCAGTGTTTGCAAACATGTTCAGCGGCATTAAAGGCGCTGTAATTTTAGATACTTGTGGTTACCCAGAAAAATGCAAAGAAGACATGGAAAAATCCGGTATGAACCTCACAGTCCTTGAAATAAGAAAAGTAGGTTTAGAAAATGTTAAGCAGGTAATTGAAGATGCAATAAACCGGTCAAATGTAGGCAACTGACTCTTTTAGTTCCAAGAAATTTTCTTCCTGATTGTTTAGATACCTTTGAAACTACCGTAAGTATTAAAGAAACATCCCTACAATAATGCTAACCTGTACCGTTGGATGTGCCTGTAATGACTGAAATCACTCCCTCGACGCCCATGAAACGTGTGGAAGATTGGAAATCAAGGTTAATTGATTTTTCAAGAAAAAACAACCTGCTCTATTTCCGCAAGAGTAAACGAGGAAACCTACCCATCAGCCAACCTGACGCACAGAAAATTTTTGATGTGCTGGTTTTAAAGAAGAAAAGTTTGGAATTCTTTGTTCCACCCGAAGAAGCCAAAGCGCCAGAAACTATTGAAAAACCAAAAGCCAAAGGCAAAGGAAAAGCTAAAGTTGTAGAAGCGGAGGCTAAGACGACAAAAGCCCCAGTGAAAGCCGCAACAACCCCTGAAGAATCCAAGCGCCCCACAGCAAACCAACTGGTCAGCGGGAACCTAAGTAAGTTGGAGCTTGAACGCAGCTTAAAGATTTTGCAGAGTCGCTCACTTCTCGATTATATGGAGCGAGGCGTCCGCATACTGTACGCAGCTTTTGGAACCCTAAACTGGGCGGATATGGAGACAAAAGAAAACATGCAATCGCCCATTATTCTTGTACCTTTAGAATTAACAAGAGACACAATTCGCCAACCCTACACCATAGCTGTACCGCCAGTTGAAGATGAAGCTGTCCTAAACCCTGCCCTGCAAGCAAAACTGAAGAACGACTACAAAATCGAATTGCCCCCACTACCTGAGGAATGGGAAGAACAGAAACTGGCAGACTACTTCATTTTGGTGGATCAAATGGTCGCTGAGATGGGCTGGAAAACCGAGGTTTCGGTTGATTTGGGATTGTTTTCCTTCCAGAAACTAGTCATCTACAAAGACCTCGAATCCAACGCTGCCCTAGTTACTCAGCACCCAATAATCAAGGCTATAGCGGGGATAAAAGAAGACAATCTCATTCTAAGCGGCTTGCCTGACGAGAAAGATGTTGACAAAATCGAGGCGCCAGCTAAAACATACCAGGTCCTCGACGCCGATAGCAGCCAACGCGTCTCCATCGAATACGCACTGTGTGGACAAAGCTTCGTAATGAAGGGTCCACCGGGAACAGGCAAGAGCCAAACAATAGCCAACATCATTTCTGAGTGTATCGCCAACGGCAAAAGCGTGCTGTTTGTGAGTGACAAGATGGCGGCATTGGAAGTTGTTTACAAACGATTAAGTGAGGTTGGTTTGGCGCATTTCTGCTTGGAACTCCACAGTAGCAAAGCCAACAAGCAGCAGGTGGTGGCGGAGCTTAAACGCAGCCTCGAAGAAAACCTGATTCCCCGCAAACTCCCCTCAACCAATGAGTTCGAACGAATGGTAGAGTATCGCGAAGCCTTAAACGGCTACGTCACCGCATTGCATGAGAAGCGCCCGTACCTTCAGAGAAGCGTCTACGAAGTTCTAAGCATCATCTCGAGCCTTGAGCGGGTTCCTTTTGTTCCTGTGGGTCTAACTGATCTGGGAACGTTGACTCCGCAGAAGATGCGTGAACTCGAAGAACTTGTCTCGCAGCTCAGCAAAGTGTGGCAGGTAATCGAGGAGACAGATTTTCCATGGCTAGGATACCGCGCTGACAAATACAACCTTGAAATCCGAAGCGAACTCCTCACAACACTCGAATGGATAAATGAAACTTTACGGGAGCTTGAAATAAAGACTGAAGATTTTTCTGCTAAACTCGGAGTGTTTCCGCCAGAAAGCTTCGCCCGCATACAATGGCTCATAGACGTAAGCAAGTTTCTCTTTGAAAGCCCCAAGCCCGAAGCCTACTGGCTAACAAACCCAGACTTAGCCAAACTCCTTTACGAAGCCAAAAATTACCTTGAAACGAGCATCTGGATAAAGAATACCCGTACCAATCTCATGGAACACTACCAACCCGCCCTTTTCACTTTGGTTCTTAATAGGTCAGCGGAAATGCAGCATGCAGTATCGGCAGTGGGCAAGTTGCTTCCATCTATCAACGTGGAAGAGGGCGAACTGCTTGCTAAACGCGAAAAAGTCCTATCTTACCTCAGAAGCACACAATTGGTATCCCGCAAGTGGCGTGAAACCTCTCAAGCCCTTGCCCAACTCCTCGGCTTAGACGGCACCGACTTAACAGTTACACAACTAAAACAACTCTCCCGCGTAGCGAACCTATGCTTTGCAGAAGACAAACCCGAGCCCGAATGGTTCGATGCCAAATACCTCGAACAAGTCCAAGAAATCGTCACAAAAGCCAAACAACTCTACCAAGAACACCACCTCACAAAAAGCCGCCTTGACGAAACCTACAGCGACGGCATCTACGAGTTAGACCTAGACGGCATGATTGAAAGGTACAACGGAGAATACCAGAGCGGCCTAAAAATCTTCAACGCAACTTACCGCAACGACCAAAAAGCGATTGCGCGGTTAACAAACGACGGCAAAGTCCCTAAAACAATAAAACAGGACCTAATTGATGCACGCAAAGTCAAAAAGCTCCAAGCGAAAATTGACGCCTCCGCGGAAACCGTCCGCACTTTGATGGGCCACTATTACCGTAAGACCCGAACAGACTTCCAAGGCGCAGAAAAAGCCTTAGTTCTAACTGAAGAAATTAAAAAGTTGTCGTGGGGAACCCAGATTCCTGAAACCCTCCTAAAATTGCTAACCGCATCATCGAGCCCATCTCCCATGATTAAGAATTTGGGTTTCGAACTCCAAGCGTCAGTCGACAAATGGGAAGAGCAGGGCAAAGAGGTGGAATCACTTGTTCCCCCGAGTTTGCCGAAATCAGACGCAGCCATAAGTTGGACGCCGCTGTCGATAGTTGAGGAATGGGCGAATGAAACAGAAAAACAACTCAACCCCCTCTGCGCACTCACCAAAGACACCCTAGCAATAAGCAAGCAAGAACCCCAAAACTACAAACAATTCATCGAAGACCTCAAGAATGCTGAGGAAATACGAAAGAAAGAAGCTCAAATTGTCGGCGAAAAAGTTCAACTGAAAGAGAAATTTGGCAGTCGCTTCCAAGAGCTTGAAACTAACTGGCAAGACATGGTTGTGGTGCTTGAATGGAGCAAAAAAGTGCAATCAGCATTCGGCGACATAGCAGTGCCAGAAGCCTTCGCTGACCTTGCCGCTCAAGGACCAACCGTGGCACCATCCAACACGGAGTTGACTCAACAACTCGCGGTTTCACTGAAGGTTCTGGCAGATTTTGAAAAACGCTTTGAAACAGAAATGAAGTATCAGAACCAGAAGCTCAAGGACTTAGAAATCAAAGTCATAAGCAAACGTATCCAAGCACTCCGCGACCGCGTGGACGATGTGCAGGTTTGGATTGACTTTAAAGATGCCAAAAACCGCTTTAGCCTAAGAAACCTCGACCAATTCTTCAACCGCTTAGTTGAAGAAAAAATTGTCTCAGCTGACCTTGGTGATGTTTTCCGCAAGAGCGTTTATCAAGAATGGATAAACAACATCTGCAACGAAGACCAAAAATTGGGTAAGTTCCGCCGCGAGAACCATGAGCAACTGATTGCGGATTTCAGAAAACTCGACCAAGACCTCATCCACCTCACTTCAAGCATGGTTATTGAAGCCGCAAACAGCCGTAAACCCCAAGACATACTCATCCAAGCAGCTGACACCGAAGCCAACATACTCCTAAAAGAAGCAGCAAAGAAACGACGCCTAATGCCCATCCGAACGCTTATGCAGAAAATCCCTAACCTACTCGTAAAACTCAAGCCCTGCCTCCTGATGAGTCCCATATCGGTCAGCCAGTTCCTTCCTCCAGAAAACAAGTTTGATTTAGTCCTCTTCGACGAAGCATCTCAAATTGTTCCCGAGGACGCTATCGGTGCTATTTACCGTGGAAAAACCGTTGTAGTCGCAGGTGACAACAAACAGCTACCACCCACTTCGTTTTTCCAGAAGAACCTGCTCGACAACGTTGATTGGGATGAACTCAGCGATGACGATGTGGAGGTTTTCGACAGCATCCTTGACGAGTGTTTGGGCATTGGGTTGCCTGTTAAAACGCTCAGGTGGCACTACCGCAGCAGACACGAAGAGCTTATTGCCTTTTCAAACCACCAGTTCTACGACGACACCATGATTACCTTCCCATCAGCCAAAGCAGAATCGGACAGTTTAGGAGTAAAACTCGTTCATGTACCCGACGGACTCTACGACCGTGGTGGCAAACGCGACAACCTCAAAGAAGCAGAAAAAGTCGCCGAACTCGTCTTTGAGCACTTCAAAAACTACCCTCACAAAACACTTGGCGTCGTAACCTTCAGCATCGCCCAAATGGACGCCGTGGAAGAAGCTATAGAAAACAAACTCAAAGAACAACCAGACTTTCAACCTTTCTTCAAAGAAGATCGCTTAGAAGGTTTCTTTGTCAAAAACCTTGAGAACGTGCAGGGAGACGAACGTGACGTCATATTCTTCAGCGTAGGCTACGGCTTTGACCAGCAGGGGCAAATGGCAATGAACTTTGGTCCGTTAAACAAGCCGGGGGGCGAGCGCCGTTTGAACGTCGCCGTTACTCGCGCAAGGGAAAAAGTCGTTCTCATAACGTCCATTAAAGCCTCCGACATCGACAAAGACACCAAAGCTATCGGAGTACAAACCCTACGCACTTACCTCGACTACGCCGAACATGGACCAGAAACCTTATCCGATAAGTCAAAAGAAGGCACGTTCGATTCAGCCTTGGATGAAGATGTGGCTGCTGAAATCAAAAAGATGGGGTATGAGGTTGTTCCAGAAGTTGGTTGTAGCGACTACAGAATTGACTTAGGAGTCATGGATCCTGTTAGTCCAGGATGCTTCTTGCTGGGTGTGGAATGCGATGGCGCGACTTACCAATCGAGCAGCAGTGCACGCGACCGTGACAGATTGCGCGAACAAGTGCTTCGGCAACTGGGCTGGCGTTTGCACCGCATCTGGTCACCCGCGTGGGTTGCAAGACGCGACTCAGAAATCAGAAGACTAAAAGAAAACATAGAACAATCCCAGAGAGACCAACTTGAAAAAGACGCCCAAAAACCAATCATCGACACCAAAGAAGACGCCGCGCCAAAAACTGACACCCAGAAAAATACGTTCGCAGGCATCGAAAAAATCGTCGTCCCCTACAAAGTTTATCCCCTAAAAGCTACCTACAGCCCCTACATCAAAGTAGCCACCACCAAAACCACCATCGACTCCAAACAACGAAACCAGTTCCACTTCCCCGAAAACCGAGAAAACCAAACAAAACTCTTAGCCGAAATCATACAGAACGAAGGTCCCGTACACTTTGACTACGCTGTTGAACGGTTAGCGGCGACATGGGGAATAAAGCATGTTACGCCAAAAATCTCGCATTCTGTAAAAGAAGCCCTAAACAACCTGATTAGAACCCAGAAGGTATTGATTAAGGGTAGTTTTCTGTGGCCGATTGGACTTAAAGCAACGCTTATCCGCGTGCCGATAAAGGGTGTTCCGGAATCCAAACGCAAACCCGAATACATTGCGCCTGAAGAAGTGGAGTTAGCCATGACGATGGTTGCTAAGTATGCGTTAGGGATAAGTAATGATTCGTTGATTGCTGAAACCGCCAGGGTGTTTGGAATAAACCATTCAGGCGACAGCTCAAAAGCAGTGTTCTCCGAAGTTTTCAAGCGGTTGGTGCGGGAGAGAAAACTCCTCTGCAAAGACGACGGTGTAGTAACTGCTGCTTAATCCTTATTTATTTTTTTTATTAGAATAGGCAAATCGTTAAGCGAGGTTATGATGTAGTTTGCGCCGCTGCTCATCAACTGCTCAGTTGTGGATAACCCCGTTGGCAACCCAACAGCTATGGCGTTGAGTTCCTTGGCACTCTGCATATCGACCACGCTGTCACCGACAATCAGAGCTGACTTCGCATGTGTACCCAACGTTTTTAGTGCTAACTCAAACTGGTCGATATGCGGCTTAACATACTTCACTTTGTTGCGTGGTACAATGACTTTGAAGAAGCCGTCGATTTTGAAGCGTTGCAGGATATAGTTTGAGGCTTTTTCGCTGCTGGTTGTGCATAGGCCCATTTTTAGGTTCATTTTCTGTAAGTTTTTGAGTGTTTCAACGGCTCCGGTTTGCACGTTTGTGGTTGTGGCGGCTTCCATCTCGTATTTTTCTGCGATGGATAATGCTTGTTTGCGTGTTTCTTCGAAGGCGCTGTTTGATTTAGAGCTGTTTTTCAGGTAAATCTCAGTTTTTTTTAGCATTTCAAAGATGCTCTCGTTAACATCCAAAACTGAGGATGGGATACCTTTGCTCATTAGGTAGGTTCTAACTTCAGAACGCATGGCTTTGAAGTCCAAGTTAAAGTTGGCAAGTGTTCCATCCAAATCGAATATTACCGCATCTATTGCCAAAACCGTTAGCTCCATATGCATGAGTTTGGGGTTAACACTTCTCTAACAGAAATATACCTTACGGTCAAGTAAAACGGCTAAAATCTTCTAAACAGGAAAAGGGGTAGGAAGGTGCTTGTTTATACAGTATGATATACAGTTTGATATACACTTGCTGAGCCTATTTTGTTACTACCACTTTCAATGCCTTCTCCGCGGGGTTATCCACTGTGTTTAGCGCCTTCTCGAATTCTTCAAGCTTAAACCTATGTGTTATAAGCCCTTTCACATCCACAAGTTTTCGGGCGATTAACTCAACCGCCGCTGGATACTCGACGGGTGAGATGTAAATTGTGAAAAACTGGGCTTCATCAGCATCCTCCAAATTCAAGTAACCCTTAGATTCACCGACCAAAGCAACTTTCCCTACTTTACGCACCAGAAAAGGCGTCTGCTCAACCGTCTGAACTGTTCCCGCGGCTTCAATCACAAAATCCGAACCCATCTTTGTCAATTTTCGAACCTTTCTGCGCACATCTTCTTTTTTAGCGTTTATGACCGCATCGGCGCCGTACTTCTCGGCAAGCTCCAATCTGTCATCTTCCAAATCAACTGCAATGACTCGACACCCTTTCATGAGGGCGATTTGGGTCATTAGCAATCCGATAGCTCCCTGACCAATCACTGTAACCCAGTCGCCCAGATTTGGCTGCAAATGGTTTAGGACTCGAAGTGCCAAAGCTACAGGTTCCACTATAGCGGCTTCTTCGTCAGTTACATTGGCAGGTATGGTAAATAGGCTTCGGGGAAGCATCGCTTTGGATTCTGCGAAAAAGCCGTCTCTTGTTAAGCCGTAGAATTTGCCTCGAACGCAGTAGGTTGGTAAACCTCGCTGGCAAAAGTAGCAGTGTCCGCAGTTCACGATAGGAACCATTACTACACGCTCGCCAGTATCTGCTCTTGTTCCGCAAGCGTCGTGGCCGATGATTCTACCTTTCTTCATCCATTTCCAGTCGCCCCGATAGAAGTGCATGTCGGTTCCGCAGATGCTTCCAGCAGAAAAATTGACAAGCACCCTGCCTGCTTTTACTTGGGGGTCGGGGACATTTTCAATTTTAATGGATTGCGGTCCGCGATAAACAGCAGCTTTCAAAAAGAGCCAACCTCTAATAATTGAATCATCATTGGGGGGTATAAGTTTATTGTACCACCCAATGTCCTGTTTGCGGTAGACTAATAACCTCATCAGTGTATCAATGGTTGATTCCTATGAATTTGGATGATTATACTAAAGAAAAACTCTGGCAACTGCTCGTTGAGGCAGTTCACGCGTCGGTTATGTACCCGACTCATAAGGCTTATACCCGCGACAGCATTTTTCCTCAGAAGGCGGATGTTTCTGCTGTTGAGCTTGCGGAGCGCTTAGGGATGCCTCTTGGTGAGGCGTTGGTTATTTTAAGTGAGTTAGAGCAGGATAGAAAGTAATTTTCAGACTTTCTGGCTTGTTTGTATGTTGGTTTCGCGCAGTCGCTAACAGATATGTGTTGTATTTGCATAAACTGCTCACTGGAAAACAGTGAAAAAAAATGAAAAACACAACGGCGAAATAGTTGAGGTTGCAAATCCTGAAGATTTCTTTGAGCACCTCAAAAGCGAGATAACCCGCAAATTCATAAATGGAGAACTTGACTTCTAAATTTGGCTGCTAAGTAGCTTTATATGGCTTTCACCACATAGCCATAATCAGAATGCTCAGCAACAAAAAACACACAATCTCATGCAAAGCTTGGCTTGAATACAAAGGAAAACCCCTAATCGGCAGGGGCGGAGCAGAAATTTTAGAAGCCATCGACAAAGAAAACTCACTCTCTAGAGCTGCGGAAACACTGGGAATGTCCTACCGCTACCTCTGGAACTACGTACAGGAAATCCAAAACGCCATGGAAGAACAGATCGTTGAGACCTATAAGGGCGGCAAATCTGGAGGAGGCGGCGCAAAACTGACTGATTTAGGCAAAAGTTTGCTGGGCGAGTATAAGCAGGCGGAGCTTTATTTGGATAGGGTTTTGTCTGACCCGGGATGTTTGGAGGTGAAAGGTTTGAAGTTAAGTGCACGTAATCAGTTGAAAGGAAAAGTCTTATCGGTTGAAAAAGGCTTGATAACGGCTAAAGTTAAGGTTGAAGTTAAAATGCCCGTAACCGTCACCGCGGTTATAACAAAAGAAGCAGTTGAAGAATTAGATGTAAAAGTAGGCGACGAAGTCACCGCAATCGTGAAATCAACAGAAATCATGATTGCAAAATAAAAAATTTTTTATTTTATTCTACAACATACCTGTATGTTATGTGTTCGCCTGCAGTTGTGCTTTTACGCGTAATTTTCAGAACATCGCCCGGTTTTGCACCTATCGCTTTGACAGCTGGGTCGCCTGATTTAACCTGCGGCATCTGATAGGGTTTAACTTTGAACTGTGCAAGCAACTGGTTCTTTTCTTTTTCAGTGAGGATTTCGTGGAATGGGACTAATGCATGCTCGAATATGTCGAACACTGGGAACGATTTTGGCAACAACTCCACTTTTTTCTTCTTCGCCCCTAACTTTACTGCGTGAGTGTATCGCCCTTCGGTGACTACTATTGCGCGGTCAAGGTCTTTTTCCTTCATCACCTTGTAGAGGGTGTTCATGGCTGCGATGCCGACTGTGGCTTCGCCTAAGATGCACCACACGATTGCTTTCTCTTTGTCCTGTGGAATGTCGATAATGTAGGCATATGCGCCTTCAAATTTTTCTTTTTCGATAAGCTTATATTTTCTTAATTTGATTAGAACTTCTGCTTTCCTTTCTTCAATCGTTTCAACTTTAGTAGTGCTCAAACCACAAACCTCAAGCGTAAATACTCGCAACCTAAAACAAACATTTACCCTTAAACTTTATGGTATAAAGCTTCTGGATTTTAATTCACACTTTATAAAATAGCGAATAAGTTGCTCGCTATTTCCTTACTTTTTTTCTTTTCAGAATTTTAAAGAGAGTTCAGGATTTTGGAGTTCAATTTCTAAAGTGGTTTGGTTTTGGGGAGAGGCAACTACAAGAGATGACTATTTCTTATGGCAGATTTTTTCATTGCATAGACCATAATTATTGGTGTGGCTGTTGCTCAGAGCCTCTGTTGCGAGTAAGAAATCTGTGAATCGCCTCGCCTCCTCTGAGGCTTGTAACAAATTCTCACGGGAAAAAAGGAGTTAAATTTCTTGGCTAACCCACCAGATATCTTGGCGTCTTACCCTTCAGCTTCAACGGAGAATACACCGAAGAAGCGGTTCGCCAAAACTCATAAAATTAGGGCTTGTGAAAGAACAACAACACCCAAAAAAATTCCGATTGTTGTTGTTCTACACTGGAAATCCCCAAAAGAACGGTCAAATGGTCAATAAAAGATTCGTAAAAAAAGTATGAATTCGTTTCCAGACTCGATTTATCTTATGGTTTATAAAACCCAAGATTGTATGTACCAGAGTTTTTTACGTTGCAGTAAACTTTCATTAGGTTAACAAAAAGAATCATAACCCTTCAGAGTCTAAGGGGGTTGGCATCTGTGCCTTTCACTGGATACAAACGGTGTTTGACAAAGCTGGGAATCTTTAGTGACTGGCTCATGGACGGTTGGTACTGTCTCACCTGAACCCAGTCAAGCAAGAAAAATTTTCATAAACACACGATGGCGCCACAAAAAGAGTTTTGGTCTAAGCTTTTACCAGTTTGTATCCTATCTTGTTGCCCATACCGTATGTGTATGCTAAATTGATTATCATTATTGCCATGGCTTCAAGGTAGCGGGCTGCTTTTAGGGGTCCACAGTCTACTGGATCAAAACCGATGTCTTTGGTTAGTTTAGCTACGGTTTGTTTAGCTTTTGGGTCGTCTCCTGCAAGGAAAGCTGTTAGCTGTTCATCTCCAAGTTTTGCGGTGCTCTGGTTTGGGGCAAACACTGTGTTGAATGCTTTTACTACATGGGCTTTAGGGAGTTTTTTCTGGGTTTCTTCAGCGCTGGATGTTGTGCAGCTGATTCCTAAATCCATTTTTGGCCCAATGGCGTTCATGACATCGATTACGATTTTTCCGTCAGCAAACTGTCCTATTGCTTCTATTGCGTTGTTTGCGTTTTCATGTGGAACGGCGAGGATGATTATTTCGCCCCATTTTGCGGCTTCAGAAACTGGTTCTGTTGGGTCGCGATGGCCAAACTTTGTTTCGTGTCCCGCTCGGCTTAAACCAGTATGGAGCGCTGTGCCAACGTTGCCTTTGCCTATGATTGCTATTTTCATATTTTTGCCTCAAAATAGTAGAGTTTTGTTAGGTTCTTTAGAAGTTGTGACTGTTAGGTGCCTACAACAAGTGTTTCTATGGGAAATGTAGGGGTTGAACAATTGATGTTTTTGAAATTAAAGAAGGAGAAAAAGTTGTTTTTTGCAGTTTTTTATGGTCTTTTTCTTACCAACAGAACGGCCAGTACTTCTCCAACTATGGCAATTGCAAGACTATTCATCGCAATCATTGCGGCGAAGTATTGGTCAGCCATTGATGACACTGTGGTTGGAACAGGGTTGCTCCAGTGATTGTTAGCTTTCGTGGAAAGCTGTTGATATAATAATCGTGCCTGGTACAGTCACTGGCATTGAGGTTGTCATGTCACGCTGGGTGCGTCAACAGTTACTTTGCTGAGTCCAGAAGTAGTCACTGAACCTCCTATAGAATTGCTAAAATTGCCACAATTAAAATAGCAATAGTTCTGTTTTTTGCATTTTGCATTAATTTAAGAAAAAACTAAAGAGGCACAAAGGTTTAGCTAAAAATTTTCAAGAAAAAATAGAAAATTTTAGATGCGGACAACGACTTTTTCGGTAAAAGGCTGAATTATTTTTGCGAAGTCATTGATTGTGTCCGGCGCATAAGGCTTGAAGGTCTGATAGCGTTTGTCGAGCGTGTCTTGAGGGACGAATTGTTGGAGTGCATGGGTTTTTGAGCCTTTAACCATCTCTCCGATGCATGTAGCATCCTGGGCCGTAACGAGTTCTGGAACCGCAGTGGTGCGGAATTCGTATGGCACTTTACCCATTTTTAGAATTTCCACAGTACGCATCAGTTCCGTTGTGTCTTTGGCACCCAGCAGCTTGTATTTTTCAGCGCAGGTTTTAACATCCATAGCCACGTAATCCACGCTTCCCAAGCATTCTTCAAGGACGTTTGGGAAGAAACCGTTTGTATCCAACTTTACCATAAAGCCGCGTTCCTTAAGTTTACCTAAGAATTTAGGCAGTTCTTTGTGCATGCATGGTTCACCGCCCGTGACCACGACGGCATCAACGTATTTTTTGCGGCTCTCCAAAATCTCTAGTGCCAAGCCTTCTTGCAGAAACGGTGGTTGCGGGTCAACGGCTATGCGCCAGTTGTGGCAGAAAGGGCAGCGTAAGTTGCAGCCAGGCGTAAACAGCACCGATGCTATCTTATCGGGGTAGTCGACTAGGCTGATTTTTTGTAATCCGCTAAACTTCATAGTAATGTTTTTTCTCCTATACGGTTATGGGGACTGATTTCATTATGGTTGAGCGGTCGAAGGTTTTGCGTATGCCGAATTCTGCTTGTTTTCCATCGTTCCATTGGTCAACTGGTCGCAGGTACCCGACGACTCGCGAGTACACTTCGCTGGGTGCTTCACAGACGGGGCATAGTTTGTGTTCGCCGCTTGTGTAGCCGTGGGTTGGGCAAATACTAAACGTTGGCGATAGGGTGAAGTAGGGCAGCTTTGAGTTCCAAGCGACTTTTTTGATTAGTTCCGCAGCTGATTTCCAAGATGGCAAGCGCTCACCTAGGAATATGTGGAATACTGTGCCTCCAGTATAGAGTGACTGCAGAGTTTCTTGGTGTTCAAGCGCATCGAAGAGGTCGCCTGAGAAGTCCACTGGCAACTGGGAAGAGTTAGTGTAGAAAGGTTCTGCTCGGTTTGCGTTGATTTGTTTCTGATTAGCGAATATAATGTCTCGATAGCGTTTTTTGTCTAATCGTGCAAGACGATAGGATGTTCCTTCGGCTGGAGTGGCTTCAAGGTTGTAGATGCAGCCTGTCTCCTCTTGGTAGTCCGCTAAGCGGTCCCGCATAAATGTGAGCATCTTCATGGCGAAGGCTTGCCCATCGCGCGACGCTATGTTTTGTCCCAGCAAATTGATGATTGCTTCGTTAACGCCCACTATACCTATGGTGGAGAAGTGGTTCTTCCAGTACTTGTCATATCCATCTTTAACGTGACGCAAATAACGCCTTGAATAGGGGTATAAACCGTTATCTGTGAATGCCTCAAGCACTTTACGTTTAATTTCTAGGCTGGATTTGGCTGTTTCCATCAAGGTTTCAAGTCGCTCAAAGAATTCGTCCTCATCTTTGGACAGGTAGCCGATTCTTGGGAGGTTCAACGTGACGACGCCTATGCTGCCCGTTAAGGGGTTGGCGCCGAAGAATCCTCCGCCTCGCTTGCGTAGTTCGCGGTTATCTATGCGTAGGCGGCAGCACATGCTGCGTACATCTTCTGGTTTCATGTCGCTGTTAACGAAGTTGCTGAAGTATGGCACGCCGTATTTGGCTGTGACTTCAAAGATAGCTTGAGAAACTGGTGAATCCCAGTCGAAGTCTTTGGTTATGTTGTATGTTGGAATTGGGAATGTGAATACTCTGCCTTTTGAGTCGCCTTGGCGCATGCCCTCGGCGAAGGCGATGTTGAACATTTCCATCTCTTTTGTCATGTCGCCGTAGGTGTCTTGGGTGACTTTGCCGTTGTAGAGCACAGCCTCGTTCTTCATGAAGTCTGGAACGGTTAAGTCAAGTGTTAGGTTGGTGAAGGGTGTTTGGAAACCGACGCGAGTTGGCACGTTCATGTTGAAGAAGAATTCCTGCAACGCCTGCTCCACCTCTTTTTGACTTAGGTGGTCATAGCGTATGAACGGGGCAAGATATGTGTCAAAATTACTGAATGCCTGTGCACCTGCTGCCTCACCCTGCAAGGTATAGAAGAAGTTTACGACTTGTCCTAGCGCTGTGCGGAAGTGTTTTGCAGGTTTGCTCTCTATTTTGCCTGCTACACCACCAAACCCTGAAAGTAACAGGTCGCTTACATCCCAACCTACACAGTACGGACCAAGAACACCTAAATCGTGAATGTGCAGGTCTCCTGAAAAGTGGGCTTCAGCAATCTTTGAGGGATAAATTCGGGCAATCCAGTACTTGGCGATGACTGTGGATGAGAGATAATTGTTGAGTCCCTGTAGCGAATAGCTCATGTTGCTGTTTTCTTTTACCCGCCAGTCCTCAACCTCAAGATACTGGTCGACCATGTCGGAGGAGCTAAGCAGCGCCGCTAACTCGCGCATGTCGGTATGCTGCTTACGGTAGAGTATGTAGGCTTTCGCTGTTGAAGCATGTCCGTTTTCGATTAGTCGTTTTTCAACGAGATCTTGGATTTCCTCAACCGTGGGCACGCCATCGTCGCCGTACTGCTTGTTAAGTAAAGTTACGACTTCGTCGCTGACTCGCTTAGCCTGTTCTTTGTCTCTTCCACCCACAGCTTTAGCAGCTTTCCAAATGGCGACTGTAATTCGTTCTTGATCGAAAGGTTCTAATTTACTATCACGTTTTAGTACAAACTTCATTGTTTTTTCACTTCTAAGAGTAATTTCCTGAAATCTTCAGGTTCTTCAAACTGCTTGTAAACTGAAGCGAACCGAATGTATGCGATGCGGTCCACAGTCTTTAGGTATTTCATGATTAAGTCGCCGATTTCTCCTGATGCAACTTCCCCGGTGCCTTTAAGCATAAGGTCTTGGCGTACTTTCCCTGCTAACTCGTTGATTTGGCTCATGGTTACGGGTCTTTTTTCGCATGCTTTCTGTAGGCCGCGGATAATTTTGTTTTCGTCGAAGCGTTGGAGTTCGCCGCCTTTTTTTCTGACCATAAGTTCGACGGTTTCGAGGTATTCGTAGGTGGTGTAGCGTTTTCCGCAGTTGATGCATTCTCGTCGTCTTCGTGTGGTGTTGTCTGGGGAGTCGCGTGTTTCGAGGGTTTTTGAATTTTCGGAGTTGCAGTAGGGGCATCTCATAGTTAATACATGCTCTTCCTGAGATATAGATATAGTGTTAATGGTCTTCTCTACACACTACAGTTAGCGCATATATAAGTTATTTTCACATCAAACACACAAAACAACCAGCAAACCCGCAGCCGACTCCATAAAGTTTAAACAAAAAACACCAAATAAAAAAATCCGAAACAAGCCCTTTTTCACCAAAAAACCCCATTTTCAAGCAAATACATCTTTGGTTAAGCCTTGCGCAATCAATATAATTAAAAACAGTCATATTCAATAGTTACCTTTTAGCTTCTAAACCAAACATGAGAAAAGGCGAAACTTTGCAACCGAAAATAGTAAAAGCCCACTCATTAAACCCATATTTAACGCCTGAACGCTGCTATATAGCGGAAAACTTTAGCGACAGAGACGTTTCAATCGCTGTAGCCACAGTTAAGCCAGGCGTAACAACCAAAGCACACCACTTAAAAGGCATCCAGGAAATCTACATCATAACTGCAGGGAAGGGCGAAGTGTCTTTTACCGGTTTGGAACCAACTATAGTCGGTGCGGGTGATGTCATCATCATTCCAGCGGGGGCATCACAGAGAATAACCAACACAGGCCAAACTGATCTAGTGTTCTATTGCGTTTGCACGCCAAGGTTCATTGAAGATTACTATTTTGACGATGAAGCAGAAAAGCAACCTTAAACGAAATATATCGATTGTTGAAATAGTGGTTTATAAGCTGTAGCAGCGATATGTGTTTTGAGGAGAAAGGAGAAGCTCCTTACGTTTTCTTCTTTAACCAAAAAAAGAGGGTTAGCTTGTTTTTAGGTCATCCATAAACTCGCTGAGGTCAAGTGCCGAGTAACCGTTTTCATCTTTCAATTGCTGTTTCGCTGGCGGATTTTGCAGGTAGGACGGTATTCTTTGAGCAAAACGCTCTTGGAAGGCGGGCTCCAACTCGTTTTTGTAGAAAACACCAATCGGGATTCTATCGCCCCATTCCTCTGCTTTTTTGAGGCCTGCAACTTTCTTCTTAAACACTTCGCTTGTATCACGAACCAAGGGGTCAAAGCCTGCTTCCTCGAGCTTGTAGAGTCTTGACTGGGGTTTGCCGTCGGCATCTTTGCGGTCTTCGCCAGCATACCAAGCCTTAGTGTTAATGTCGTTGTAAGCTGGACACGGTTGCAGGCAATCAATAAGCGCCAAACCCTTATGCTCAATTCCCTGCTTAATCGTATTCTTTAGATGCATAACGTCGAAAGCATAGGACCTTGCGACAAACGTGTAGCCAGCCGTTATTGCAAGCGCAATGGGGTTTATTGCTTCGTTTATGTTTGGTTTGGGTAGCGATTTTGTCTGCATTCCAAGTCGAAGTGTAGGCGATGCCTGTCCCTTCGTTAACCCGTAGACTCCGTTATTGTAGATCAGATAAGCCATGTCTATGTTTCTTCTGCCTGCGTTAACGAAGTGTCCCGCGCCAATTCCTAGCCCGTCGCCGTCTCCGCCGACGCCGATAACTTCGAGATGCGGGTTCGCAACTTTAATGCCCATAGCAAAAGGCAGCATTCGCCCATGGAGGGTGTGGACACCGTTGGCCTTAACGAAATGTGGCGTTTTTGACGAGTTACCTACGCCTGAAACGACCACAACATTGTGGGGCTCAAGGTTTAGTTCTGACAACGCCATCTGTAATGCACTTAGTATGCCGAAGTCGCCGCAACCTGGACACCAGTCCACGTACACGTCGGTTTTATAGTCTGAGGGTTTATGCTCCAAGCATCAACACCTGCCTTTGGGGCGCTTTATCCGTAATAATTAACTTGATTGCATCGTAGACTTCGGTTGTCATCATCGGTCTGCCCGTGTACTTGAGTATGTAATAGTTAGGTTTGACCAGTGCATACTCAGTGATTACTCCTCCAAGTTGTGCGGTCGCATTGTCTTCAACGTCAATTACCCGTTTTTTATTCTGGAGCATTTGCCGGATTTGGGCAGAGGGAAGAGGATGAATCATCCGCACTTGAATAAACCCAACGTTGAAACCTTCGTCTTTCAGCTGGTTTATCGCTTCAATTATGGCGCCTTTAGGTGAACCCCAACTTACCACAATGTTCTCTGCATCTTTATTTCCAAAAAAGTTCAACTTCAATTCCAAGGGCACTTCCTTATCGACCAATTCAAGTTTCTTTAATCGTTTATCCATCATTTTTCTTCTAATGATTGGTTCTTCGTTAATGTTTCCCATTTCGTTGTGTTCGTCGCCACTGTACCATTGAAGCGCATTCTTTGTTCCAAGAAAAGCTCTGGGGGAAACTCCTGTTTCTGAAAATTGGAAGCGTTTGTACACTTTGCCTTCAAGTTCCTTCTCGCCAACAATTTCTCCTCGGTCAATCTTGACTTTACTGTAATTGAAGATTGGATAAGTCTGCGAGGAGTTTGCCATGCCTTTATCAAGCAAATGAATTACAGGCATCTGATATTTCTCAGCTAAATTGAACACTCCAGCCGCGTCAAAGAAGCATTCCTCAATGTCTCCTGACGCAATGATTATTCTTGCGAATTCTCCATGAGCCGCATGCATTGCAAACCGCAAATCCTGTTGACAGTGCCGTGTCGGCTGCCCCGTTGCTGGTCCACCTCGCTGATAATAGGTTATAACTAAGGGAACTTCGTTGTTGCCTGCCCATCCTAAGCCTTCAGCCATCAAAGAAAATCCCGGTCCCGATGTGCTTGTTGCTGCGCGTGCGCCCGCCAAACATGCGCCTGAAGCCGAATTCACAGCAGCAAGTTCATCTTCAGTTTGTAACACGATTATGGCTTCTTGGTCTTTTCGGGTTTTCAGGATTTCGTGAGCTTCCAAGTATTCGCTCTCGTCTGCAGCGGGGGTGATTGGGTAGTATGTTTGGACCCTACATCCGCCCAGAACCTTGCCCATGGCGACAGCTTGGTTTCCCGTCAGGAAGATTCGTTGCTCACTATTATCCAGTTTTTCTAGTTTGTGCTTAAAGTTGTTAACATTGAAGTTTTTTTCTGCGTATTCATAAGCAATGTCCACAGCTACTACGTTCATATCGGCGATTTTTTCGTGGAAGGTAGCTTTGATTGCGTCTTCAACGAGTTTTCGGTCATACTTTAACAGCGCAAACGATACTCCTATGGTGAGGACGTTTATCATTTTGGTGAGCATGCTTATTTTTTCTTGGTGGAGTTTTTCGCCGATTTGTTCAAGTAAATCCATGTATGGAACAGCGAAAATCCGAATATTTTTTTGTTCGGCGTAATTTAGGAAGTCTTTGATTGTTTCGCCTACACCGTTCTCTTGCATGAAAGCTTGGATTTGAGTCTTGTATTCCTCACTGAACGTAGCAATATCTTTTAGGACATTAACGCCAAGGTCGCGTGAATCAACTATTATGCCGCCTTCACTCACGACTTCGCCAATATGGCGTACTACCGTTTCCGCGTCGAAAGCTGCAAGCAAATTCACGTCGCTGATGTTAGCTAATGTGGGTTGTTTGGATATTCGTTGGAGGAAGTAGCTGTGCATGGTTTTGATGTTTGAGTGGTATTCTCTTCTGCCAAAAACATACAAGCCGCCATAACCGCAGGCTCTGCCAAATATGTTGGATGCTGTGTCAACACCGCTTCCTTGGGGGCCGCCTGCCATCCAGTTTATACTTTCAATTACCATTTTGTCTCTCACTTTGAAAATTTTTTGTTTGCGGTACTATCCGCCGCCAGTTGCTTTATCATGTCCAATGCAACATGTGCATTTTTCAGTTTCGCCACAATATGGGCACACGCAATTGCAATCATCGATAAAGTTCCCGCAGTTCATACAACGAGGCTGCTTTTCTTCGCTCATCCTCTTCGCCTCTGCTATATTACTGTTGGAGTTAAAGGGATTTTAAGTTTTCCCAAAATCCAAAGAGAGTAGACCCGTATATGTATAAAAATAGTTAAAAAGAAAAAAATTAAGCCCTAAAAAGTAGGGGGAAGGAGTTTATCTTACGAAGTCGTCGAAGGTCCAGAAGTGGTCTTCTTCTTGGAGGATTATGTCTTCGAACATGCGTCTTGTGGTTGTGTCGCCGCGTTTGAGTGCTTCTGCAATGATTTGTCGGTAGAGTGTTATTGCGCTGCTTTCCAATGCGTGGTCTAAAACCAGAAAGTCCTGTGCGGTGTTGCCGACGACTGGCAGTGGGTCGGGTTTCCATGTGGCTTCGCCTTCGAGGAGGAAGATGCGTTCGCTGATTTTTTCTAGGTGGTCCATTTCCTGCATGAAGACGTCTTTGAGAATTTTGCTTACGACGGCGGCTTTGTTGGTTTCCGTGATTGCTTCGAGCGCGGTGTTTTTCATTCTTAGTTCAAGGAAAGCCATCTTCTCATGCTGGTTAGTATACTGGATTATGCCTGTGATTTCAGCAGAAACCGCTTTGTTTAAGAGCGCAAAGTAGTCGTCTGTGTAAATTTTACGCCATTCTGGCAATGGCACTTTGCTGGGTTCGTCTTTTTCGTCTTGGAACTTTGTGTATTCTTGGAACTTGAAGAGGTGTCCTTCTTCTTCAGCGTAGATTTTCTCGAAGACTTCCCGCGTTTCCCAATCGCCCATTTTCCCTGAGGTGTCGATGATTTGGCGGTATAGAACCAAGGCTTCTTCTTCAGCTTTTACGCCAAGGTTAGCAAATTCGCTGATGCTATCGCCAACGGTTACTTTACTGGCTTTGGTTGTTGCTTGTCCGCCAAGATAGTAGATGCGCTCCATTATAGAAGCGGCATGCTTCATTTCCTGGATGGCAATTTCACGCAGAAACTTGCCAACTGCATCGTATATTGTTTTTTCTAAAAGTATATTTTCTGGGATAGTTCTACGGACCAACTTCTCCATTTTTGCGTGTTGAAGAATGTATTGGAGAGAAACTTGAAATTCTCTTTCAACTGCTTTGTTGAGCAAATCAATATAGTCTGGGGAAATTTTGACTGCCATATAATCACAACTTATATTTAAAAGGAGCAACACCCAAGATATAAAATTTTTTGTAGCAGATGTACTTGTGCGATGTGGAAGCGTTTACTTGCTTGAATTTTTATGCTTTACTGCAGTGGGTTGCCGCACGATGTGCAGAAAAGTGAGTTGACAGTGTTTTCTGTTCCGCAGCGCGGGCAATGCTTGATTTGCAATGAGTTTGTCGGCGGCGGAGGGATGTGATAGTAACCAGTCGAAGTGGTTGCTGGGGGTGGTTGAAGTTTGTGGAATCCCATTGCGGCAAAAATCCAAGCTATCCAAGCAATTATCGGAATTATTGCGCCGATTAAATAAAGTAGACCAGCAGTCCCGAAATTGTCTACTCCAGATTTTTCTTTTAACTTGTTGAATGCACGCATGTAGAGCAAACCGTTAACTATTGCGAAAACTAGCCCCACACCGATTACGCCTATCAAGGCAAAAAAGGGAAAGACGGTGGATGGTGTACCTGTCTGCGAAATCCTTGTTATTGACGATAGTATGAAGGCAAATTCTAAGGCATAAACGACTATGGTTGAAATGATGCTTATCAGGAAGGCATACAGAATATTTTTGAAGATGGTTGGTTCACTGTAATAATTGGACAAATGATACATCGCCACGATAAACAGGATGAAACCCACTATGCCTATGATCGCAATAGCGATTATGTATATGATGAATCCGCCGAAAAAAGTCGCGAATGCTGGCACAACTGTGCCGTTGGCAACTCCCGTTGCGGCACTAGCAATAAGGGAAAAAACAAAAACCACTCCGCCTACTATGGCAACAACTGGCAAAATAAGGTAAATTAAACTGGCATAATAGCCAAGTTTTCTGCCCGATTCAAACGACATACCTACCCACCAATAGTTCAATTCATATTTGATGCGGTTCAGGGATAAGCTTTTCGATAGCACAAAAATTAAAGCTGACTTGAGACGCTAGTGTCTGGGTTTTAGTGCTTTTTAGGATCCATCTGGTTACATACCATGCTACCGCAACAGAGAGGACAGACAACGCAAACACAACAGTCTCAAAAGCATCAATAGAGCCCTGAGCGAAAGGTACCAAAAAATCGATAAACCCCAAAAGGCAATGCAATCAAAAACAACCGTTTCTTACGGTAGATAGCCGCCATAGAGCAAAGGTATCCTCATGCAAAATGAATCATAATAGATGAAACCCTCTCAATGATTCCCAAAGTTACAGAACGCAACGCTTCGGAAGCTGGTGCAAAAAGTCCAGGCGCAGTCGTATTTAACTGGTTGAAGAGGGGTTGTATCAGAGAACTGTTGCCGGAAAGAATAACATAGTAGTAACCAGGTTGAATAGTGACAAGGCACTTAGGAATGCGGCGTTTTCCAAAAAAGCTAACCCGGACCGTATGCTTCTGCGTCCCGCCTATCAAGTTTGTCCTTCGAAACCGCCCACCAAGCAACCACGAAGGCTAAGCCGACTTCAAAAACTATCCGTTTGCAACCCATAGTAGAATCCTAATCCAACGCTGTGAGCTCCAAAGATGTTGGTTACTTGGTTTATAGTTGGAATCTGCACCGAATACTTCAAGGCGATGGCGACTCCGTAAGTGATTAGCGAGTACATCCAAACTTCTTTGTGAAAGCAGCGTTTCAAATATCAATAAACCATCAGGCCCCGATGTTTTGAATAATTCCGTTTAGTTGGTCTGGGCTTCAAAATTTTTTGGGTAAGCGTCTTTAAGCTAAGCGCTGATTAAAGAAAGGAATGACCATTGGGCGCGATTATTTTTTCCATTGCCCAAAAGACCACTTGTTAAAAGATGTCGGCGTAACCTTGATTATCGGCACGTCTCCTTCTTTCCAGCTTCCTTCGGGGCTCGCATATTCAGGGTACTTTTCTTTGAGAAGGTCATGGGCGTAACGGTATTCTTTGCCATTCCACATAATCTCTGCTTCACCCTGCACACGGATGCCTTTGATAATTGACCAGTTTTTCTCGTCGTAATCGTCAAAGACCAGCGACACCTGTGGGTTTGCTTCGATGTGCTCCAGCTTGGGTGTATCGGGGTCAGAGGCTATGTAGATGTTTGCGCCATCGAAAATAGCCCAGACTGGGCGTACGACGGGTTCGCATTCTTCGGTTGCTGTTGCAAGTCGGCAAACTGGTAATTGTTTAACAAACGCTATATCTGACTTTGAAAGTTTAATCCCCATTCTGGCACCAACACGGCATTATTTTTGCAGAAAAACCTGCAAGACAATAGTTAACAAGGTCAACCTTTTAAACTATATTGAAACAGCTAAACCAAATCCTTCTAAAAAATCTATCTCCATTAGCTTACATAAATTAGCGTTTACCCAAATTTTCCTTCACACGAAACTCCACTATCTTCTTCACCAAATCGAGTGGAATTGGCTTATCTATGGGAAATCGGATTGTTCCCTTGCTTGTTTCGTAACCGGACAATTCCTCTTTAAACGCTTCAACACCTAAAGCGGTTGGAAAAAACCCGATGTGATCTTTAAATGCTGCAAACCACACCAAAACGCCTTTCTGTTTGAAAGCAGGCATCTGATAACTAATCACCTCTTCCGCTTCCGGTGCAGCCGCTCGAATCTCTTGCCGCATCTCTTCTAAAATAATTTGGACTTCTTTAGGAAAAATTGAGAGGTAGTCATCTATATTTTTAAATTGTTTCTTAGGCGCCATATGCTTCCCACACAAAACAAGGTAGTTGTCCTCTGTTTATTTTTGGCTTGTCAGATTTAGATTTAATGGTAAGTATGGGCGAAGAATGTTTGTCGAATCCGCTAGTTTTAATTTCCAGAAAGGTTTAATTGAAATACAGCATAATGGATTGGCTGAACTAGCGTGCGGGATTCCCCAAGCCTGGTATGGGGCAGGCCTGCTAAGTCTGTGGTCGAAAGGCCGCGTGGGTTCAATTCCCACATCCCGCGCCATTCCTTGAACCCACAGCGTCTTTAGTGTTTGACCATTATTAGCAGAGTCTTTCATGTTTACTCACCTACTCTTCTTTTTATGTTCTGTTTCTACAGTTTTAGACAGATAGATTTCACAGACTTCTCGTTTTTTGCTATCTGGATTTATTTTGCTTACAGACATAACGTCAACTTTCAACGATGGATTAATCTTAACTGCTTTTCTTAAACTGACAGCCACCGTGTCTAGAGCGGCTTTGCCTTTCCAATTCAACCGAACCTTAGATTTACCGCTAGCATTAAACTGTTCTAAAAGAGTCGTGTACAATCCAATTCTATTTCTTTTTACTGTAGGGAGATTTTCCACTTCTTCAAATTCATAATCGTTAACCATTTTCTTATCCCTTCCAACATAATCATACACCTATAAGCATATAAGAGTTTCCACCCAATAAAAGTCCTAAAAATTAACCCATTAACTCAGATGTATTGCCTAGCTATTTTGCTAGAGCCCATACGTAATCCAATCATATCAGATATGCCTTAATAATTGAATATTCTAATACTTCAAAATTCATCTTTCATTTTTGCTACGCTGTACATTTTTAATCTATCTCTTGAAATTGCGCCTCTGTCTGCTAAATGATGGTGATTATTGCATAAAACAATTAAGTTATTTTCTTTGTTTGTTCCGCCTTCACTTCTCGGTATTATATGGTGTACCTCTAAAGAGATGGACTCCCTACAATTCGGATAACAGCATCGAGTACTAACTTTGTTTATCATTATTTCTTTCTCTCTCTGTGATAAAGATGGGACTTTTTCGACATCTGGTTCTATTTTAGACTCCGTTGATGCTGATGTAGAGATACCTAAAATTTCGTTATGATACGCCTTCTCAACCCATTCACTAATCTGTAACTCTTTTTCTTCTGTTGTCAAATCAAGACCTTCAAGTTCTTTGAGTCTTTCCTTCAGAATTCTTTTTCTTATAATTGATTTCTTTAACTTCACTTTCTTACCATATTCACTTGAGCCTTCTAAGAAAACTTGCAATATCAAAACTAAAAACCATACTAGAAAAGATACACCAACCGCTACTGTAACACCTATCCAATTTTGACGAAACCAAGTGCCTAAAGAATCACGAAAATAATCAGCAACTCCTGTTATCACAGCGACTATTATAAGAACATAAATAATTCTATCCATTAGCTTGTCAAAAATAGAATCCTCTTCACTCATAAAATCTCCTATTATTGCTTTAGGTATTTAAAATGTTGCAGGACAAAAAACTCACAAAAATCCCAGAAACACGTAATACTGTAGCCCCCGACCTGTTAACTAAACAGCAAACCTCAAAAATAACCGAGAACATAAATTCACTAAATAAGAAATACCATCGTCCACAGTCCCAGCCATACCCCTATTGACATTGACACATAGGTTATTACATAGGGATTTTACCATGCTATTCATTACTGTTCTATTCAATCTCTATCTGTTTTTCCATGGAAAGATGTATCACAATAACCGTTTTTTTACTCTTAAAAATCCCCCTATCTTAGATTACCTAGTAAATTAATGCTCTTCAACGTTACCGCTATAATCATTATACTGTTCCCAGTCTTCCTTTGAACCATGAGCTATCTTTTTACTAAACGCATCGCTTAGGTCATTTGCCTTCTTTGCACGTTCCGCTTTTTTCTTTTCCAGAATCAAATTAACTCTGTCGTTCAACTGTTTAGTTAAATCTGAATCCCGACCAATCATCAACGGTGCCAACTTAGACCGCAACCCGTGCTTCAATTGAAACGATAAAATGCCAATTCTCATCATTTCATTAGCTATATCTGCCTCTGAACGTCTCAGAATCTTAGAGTATTTTTTAATCAAATCGTCAATATCGGGATGAATCCTAAAATGCTTTTCACGTAAATTAGCCTTTCCATAATCCTCTTTCAACTCTTTTTCGGTTGGGACAATAGGTTTATCTTTCATTACTTTTCATCTCCATCAACATAAACTTGATTAATGCAACAATCCCCAAAATATCTAAGGCGGTATCCTTGTTTTGAATCAATTTTAAATCCTCTATAAACATACGATTGTCTGAGTTTACCAATACGATAAACCTGTTCATTCGTCAAAAGCACCCTACCGCATCCACTGCATTTTACGGAATCTTGACTACCCCATGCCTTTCGAGGTCTCACTTTATTATGTAAAATTCCGAGTGAAACTACCATAGAGATTTACTTCCTTCATTTCGCTCAAGTTTGAATGATGTTTTTGTTAATGTCCGCTATTCCCGTCAAAGTCACTGTACCACTAGTTTTAAAATACTGCACTGTCAAATTAGTCACGAAACTTATTTCTTGATTCAATGTTGGAGAACCTGAAACTAAAACCGCACCAGACCCCTGCAATGCACTCCCAATAATATCCACATCAGGAACGAAACCACCAGAACCAAGCGTAGCTGTGCCATAAGTCACTACTAACCCAGAATCAGAATAAATACAAACTGTTACTGTACCAGACGTACCATCATTCAATATGTTAAGATGCCTTAGCTTACCCGTACCATCGACACTAAAAGCAGTTGCTAACCCAGACGCTACAGTCTGCAACCCACTAGTTAAAATAAACTTCTCTGTCTTACCAACCATTTTAGTTACCATCCACTAATTTCTTTTCAATCCATCCAGTAATTTCAACGCCTTTCATGCCATTAAGCGCACCCAAAACCACAAAGTTGTCACTTTTCTTCAGCACCTCATTTTTACCCTTTTCTAATTGCGTCTTTGATTTTTCTAGCCTTTTAGAAACTGAGACTTCCAATTTCAATTTTGTATATCTAAGTTTTCTCTTACGATTTTTTCTCTGTAAGTCATCACTGAGCGATTTTGTGATTCCGTGTAGTCTAGCGCTTTCGTCAGATAGCCTCTGCATTGCAGAAATTACGTTTTCTAAGGGTTGTTCAACCGAAGCAATCGTATAGCTTAACGGTTTTTTAATTTCTGACAGTTTGCCGTGTCGTCTTAGCCAAGATATTTCGGCTTGCGATTTTTCTCCTTTTGAATAATCGTTAGTGTCACAGTCACAGTAACCAAACTCTATTTTTTCTGAAACGTGTTTACATTCTATGCATGAATCTTTTACGATTAAGTTTCCGCTCATTTTAATCTCTACTCCCTTGCGGAAATTTTGAATTCTTGATTCCAATAATACATAAGTCCTCAATCGTAGAACTCAAAGAACTCATACCCATTACGGTTTTAACCGCTTGCAACATTGCTATCGTTTCAACGTCTAAAGTTATGCTTATTGGTTTTCTTGGATAAATCCCCATACGCCTCGGCAATTTTAACCCTCCAAAGGACTGAATTTCTCACAGCCATCCTCTTTCGTTATATCTTTGCCTAATACCAAACCCCTCGAAAGGCATCGGTTTAACTCAACGTGCCAACCATCTTTTATAATCGCATATCTACAACGAACACAGCCTCTATTCACTTTAGGAATTGCTGTTTGCATTTCTGTAACCTCAACTGCCTTTTTACCCGTTTTTTTACGATTCCATAGCCGTTCTAACACTTTTGATTTCTCCTCTTAATATTCTGCTGATAATTTCACTTTCATCATCACTTTTTGTAACATCTCTGTTTTTTGACCCACCTGAGAGCGTTGTTGGCATATACCCACCAAATGCATCTACACGTTGTCTTTTAAGTACCTCAACCATCTGCTCATCATTCTTCTGCATTATAACTGCAATTTCCATTCGGAATTCATTCCCAGCCCGCCGTGCCGTTTGGTAGTCATCTTCTCCTAAAGCATCTTTTACAATAGTTTGCAACTTATCACACTTTAACAATCCAGCTTTTATTTCTGAATTAATAACTGCTATATAATTATCCCCAATTTCACTCATATCATCTTATCCCCCATACTTAAACACTACTAAATGCCCCCTAATATATGTACCTAAATAGACCTATAATCACTTCATCGATTAATTTACCAGATGTTCATCTACACTAAAATTATACTTCCCACATCTAAAGATTTCCAACAAAATACATTCCAACTAATACACCAACAATTAGAGATTTCTTTGCATCTATACCAACTCACCACTAACCCTTAAATAATTCACCACTCTTACATCAACTAAATATGCCTGTTAGAGATTTGTTTCGTTTCATCCATGTAGCAATGGTTTTTATCTCTCCAACAGTTATTCTTTTTCTTATAACAATTACAAAAACAACCTTTCATAGAGATTTTACCCACACTCAACTTTTAACCAAGATTTCACACAACGAAAGATGCTTCCCACATCATTTTCCCAATTTAACTACAAAAATCCGTTTAATAAAAATAAGTCGGTAACTAAAACAGACAGATAACCAAGCTAGATGAACGGTTTGGATAAATGCATATACTTAGACACACTAAAGACATACTATATCAATAGAGAAATAATACATCACTAGAGACATAGTTTATCCTAATAGCAATTTCACTAGCGGTTTTACTAATCTGCTTGTTTACTAGTTCTTAATATCCTGAAGCCTATGCCTAGGGGAACTAGCCATTAATCCACACTTAGCCTCATTGAGGTACAGACGCTTCTGTAATAGGTTTTTAAACCGACTACTCCATGAGTAAAACGATTTCCGTAACACCCTTGTAGCATGTAAAGATAAGCAAATCTATAATATAAATGCTATTATGTGACGATAGAGCAAATGCAGTTGGAATCTAGACAAGAAATCTTTGTAATGAAATAACACAAATAAACAAATATATGAATGAGAGAAATAAAATTGACATCTTAGTGAATAAACATAATCGACTAGAAGGTGTCGATACAGTCAGATGGGCATCTGTAGTTGTATATACGGTTATTGAGTATTGGGTTATGGCGTTAGTAAGGGATAGTTTATGAAATTCTAACTCGTATGTTCTGTTAGTGAGAAGTCTTAAATGCGAGCATCATTGAAATATAATGGTGTAGGGACGAGAATTTGATAGACTCATCCATTGTTATTGGTTTCATGGAAGCGAGTATAACTGGAGCTGGATTGGTTCTTGCTGCATACGCGCTGATTATACCAATGTTTCATCGAGTTTTTGAAGAATTAAATACGGAGTTAAACGATAAGTTAGCGAAATTTGAAGAAGTCAAAAGTAATATTACACCTGTTTCCAATAATAAAGAAATGAAGCAACTTACCAAATTGCGTAAAGACATAAATTACTTGAAAAAAATGCCTGTACGTCTGTTCTTTGGAGTTATAATTACTTTTGTACTTTATTTAGGTTCGGTAGTAATTGATGCTCTTTGGTTAACTGTTCAAAATCCCGACAATACAGGAGGCTATTATATAGTGGGTATTTTCATGGTAGCTTCTGCCGCATTCTTTTATGTTGGAATAGTTTCGATAACAACAGTTTATATACCATTACAAAACGAATTTAAACAAATAACAAAAAAACAGGAAGAACATAAGTCATCAAATCGATTTACGTTTACTTAGTTTCCAGAATACGTCATCTTGTTACTAATGGTTGCTGTCGTTCTTTATCTAAAAGCTCTAATGCCTTAAGGATTCTGTCTCGCAACTCAACTAACTTAGGACTCCAGTAGTGTCTTATGAAAACATTTACGGGAATTCGTCCTTGCAGTAAATTATTCCAACATTGTTTTTTCTTCTAATTGATTTATGAGTTTAATAAATTTCACGGAGTCAATTGGTCTTCCAATTACAAATTCATCGTTTCTATAATTTACAAAAGCACAGTCTGTTCTTGTCTCGTGGCTGGTTTTAGTGCCATACCATAAAGGATATAGTCCGAGCGTTTCTCTTAGAAACCAATTCATATCATACACAGATTTGAACTCAGCACCCAATTTTTCAATCGCTTTCTCACACTTTCTATTGTGTTTAAAAAAGTCTTTACTTACAACAATTTTATCGTTGACTACCGAATTAATTAGTGCTTCTTTTAACATCATTATTTTCCCAAATTCTTCAAGAGCAAACTCGAAAGATACATATGCGTGACAAAGTCTGCCTTTCTCATTTATGATTCTCGCATCATTTATAAAATCTGCAATATTTTGTTTGCAAAGTTCAATTCCCTGTGGTACTTGAGATATTAAAAACTCAATAGTTTTTGCTTTTGATTGTTGCTTTAGTTGTTTTAGTTTGTCTGGGGCTACTGGTGTTCGAGTAAATCTCCAATTATTGTTTATGTCGCTCATTTGCCTAGTCCGTTATTTTTTTATTGGTCTAACAGCCAAACTAATTTCGCCAGACAAGAAAGCATTTGTTGGAAGCTACTATTTAAATTAACTATTTGCGTTTTTTGAACAATTTAACACTATTCATCTCCGTAACATATTCAAATCCAGATTCAATCAGAACAGAAGCCTCATCAAGAGTCTTAGCAACCTTACAGACGTATTCATCACTATCAAAGTTTACTAGATGCGTATAGACTAACGTGTTCTCAATCCGTTTATGACCCAGCAACCATTTAACATGCAAAATATCCTTTGTTTTATGGTACTCAGTTGTTGCTTTCCAATGCCTAAATGAACGGAATGCTATCTCCTTTAATCTGGGATTCTCTAGTTTTATACTAAGCGCATTCTTCATGTCTTCAAATCTACGTCTGAAATCATCGAGCGTATGAGCATTACAACCAAATACTCTTTCATTCTCACGTTGCAAACTTAGCATTCTAGACAGCAAATTATTAGAAATCGGCAATACCCTAGAATTATGATTCTTTGTAGGTGTGATAGCAACAGTTTTATTTTCAAGGTTAACATCAAGCCATCTTAGTTTCCATGCTTCACCAGAATCGGCACCAGTCTCCTTAAGCAACTGTAGAAACACAGACATCTTCTTTCTAGATTTACTGATTAGTTGGTCTATCTCAGTTTCTAACGGAATAAAGAATGGTTTATCATCTCTTGTGAATCTGGGTTTATTCCAAGTTAGACCTTTGTAACGAACATAGTAATCATATGCACTAGCCATTAATTCCTTAAACGATTCGGTACATGGATAACTACAAATCACATTTTTAGTCTTCTCAGCATCATCCAGATTAGCTACCTTACTAAGAAGTCCTAGCCGTTTAACGTATGTTTTAGCAGTAACTTCCCTAATATTCTGTTTAAGATAGACCATAAACTCAGGAGCAGTATGTTCAATTCCCACATCCCGCGCCACGCTCCTTTTGCCAAACAGAGCTTAATTTTTTGTTATTTACCAAAAAAGGGCTCAGGAAAAAGATAAAAATCATTGTGCTTGCAAATTTCTGAATTTTTCAGCCCAATTCTATAAGCCTTGATCCTTAGCTTTGTTGCCTTAGTCATCATCGAAGTCCTTTCAACTTTTGGCAATCTAAGCAATACCTATGTCTACTTTTGGTCGACACAGTAATGAACATTCCAAGGTTTCTCTTCCCAGGAATAGTTGTTGGCTATCTATACAAAAAGCTGTACGGACAAGCATAATTTTGGTCTGGTTAGCGAGCGCTCTTATATACGTTAAAAGTGATTAGCATGTGTGAAAATGAAAGCAATTATACGCACTAAATACGGATCACCAGATGTTCTCCAGCTCAAAGAGGTAGAAAAAACCATTCCAATGGACAACGAAGTGCTGGTAAAAGTATATGCAGCATCTGTAAACGTAGATGACTTAGAACACCTGAGAGGTACGATCGCTGTCCGCTTAATTGGGCCTTTAAGACCAAAATACAAGATACTCGGTTCTGACATAGCGGGGCGGGTTGAAGCGGTTGGCAGAAACATACAGCAGTTTCAGCCAGGTGATGACGTATTCGGAGACTTAACCAACTATGGTTTTGGCGCTTTTGCAGAGTATGTATGTGCACCTGAAGATGCTTTAGTACTAAAACCAGTCAGCATGAAATTTGCAGAAGCAGCGACCGTAACCTCAAGAGCCGCTATCGCCATGAAGTATCTTCGTGCTAAAAGAAAAATTGAGCAAGGACAAAAAGTTTTGATTAATGGTGCAGGCGGTGGTATAGGTACATTCGCGGTGCAGATTGCCAAGTACTTTGGGGCTGAGGTGACTGGCGTGGATAGCACGGATAAATTGGACATGCTGCGCTCAATTGGTGCAGACCACGTCATTGATTACACTAAAGAAGATTTCACCAAAAATGGGCAGACATATGACCTGATTCTTGATGTTGCGGCACATCACTCTATTTTCGATTACAAGTGTGCTTTGAGTTCCAAGGGCATTTATCTTATAGTCGGAGGTTCTAGGACTGCAATTTTCCAAGCTTTGTTCATAGGTCCGTTGATTTCAATGACTGGAAGCAAGAAAATGGGTATTCCTATGGAACCAAACAAAAGAGAAGATTTGGTTTTTGTAAAAGAGCTTATTGAATCCGGCAATGTGGTGCCTGTTATAGATAGATGTTATTCGTTGAGTGAGACTGCTGAGGCTCTACGGTATCTCGAGGAAGGAAAACAACGAGGAAAAATAGTAATAGCTGTGGAGTAAAATTGCTACTCTAATGAACATAAAAACGGTTTTCTTTAATGCCGTCCCTATTGAGTTGAGTCTGCCATGTTTGGTATTGTGCTGGCCTTGCTTTCTTCCAATTTAACCAATTGATGAACTATACCGTAAGGACTGCTAGAGAGCACTTAAGTTTCTTGACATTTTATAGGAAGAGTTTCTTTCCTTTCTTAGTGTATTTGACCAATAGTGTTAAATCCAAATCAACAGGTAATGCCCTAAATACTCGAATGAGGAGAGAGAGAAGCCTATGTTAGAAGATGTGAAGATAAATGTGAAGATTAAGCTTTCAGCATTATGGGTAGCTTTAATGTTTTTTTATTTGTATAACGATGTTTTCGGATTCTATAGGCAAGATATAGTGGAGAAAGTACTATCAGGAGAAATCGCACTTAATCAAGTATCCTTGTTTTTAGCTGCAATATTAATGGCGATTCCGATTTTTATGATTTTCTTGTCCCTGGCATTGCCGGCTAAAGTGAATCGCTGGGTAAACATCATTGTAGGTATAGTCTATGCTGGTGTTTTGGTCCCTGCACTGCTTGTCCCAGGAGAGACTTGGGCTTATTATTCATTTTATGAGATTTTAGAAGTTGTGTTTATTGCACTAATTGTTTGGCATGCATGGAAGTGGCCTAAACAGGAAGGTTAGCCTTCTCCTAACCGTCTTTTTATTTTTTCGTGTGGAATTTAAACGTGGGTGTAAATCTAACATCCCGCGCCATTACCAAATTCAACCTATTTATGAACCTCTTTTTAATAATTAAGCTCAAATTGCGATAGGAAAAAATGCACTATACCCTACGGTCTATTGTTTGAAGCCACTCCAACTCAAATCTGTTCCAAGTTTTGGGGCTGAGCTCCGCGCAGAGACTTGCACCATTCGTGGTGTGAGACCAGAAACGTGCGAATAAGCACTGAAAAGAAAAACGAATAATACCAAAAAACAATAAGCAAGCATTCAAGAAAAATCTCCAATTGGGACCGATTCAAGCCTTTACACTAAGGTGGTTAATTTTATATGCAATCTTAGAAGTTATTGTTGACGGGTAAACCAATGGGAACCATTCACATTTCAGCGTACCGAGTCGAGTTGTTCGTGATCTTCTTAGTATTTGGTCTAAGTCTTCCGGCACTGTCTGGTTTGTTGATTTTTCCTTTCTCATTGATACCAAATAGTCTATGGCAAATTTACTTAATTATCCTCTCATTTTTCTTTCTAACATTGGCAGTATTTTTCTATAGAAACAAGCGTTTCAAGAAATATTGGCAAATCGCGATAGCTTTTTTCATCGCCTCTTTCGCACTGAATTTGCAAGCAATTAGCGGCTGGTTAGGTTTTGAAACCACCACAATGAATGGAATAGTCTTAGCCATGCTATCAAGCACTGCACTAGTAGTTACCTCAATAATTGTATTAACGAGATTCTCCGGTGGCAGCATGTACTCTGTCTTTTTATCGAAGGGAAAAATAAGACTTGGAGTTCTCGTTGGATTGGCAGGTTTCCTTGTGTTTGTTGCATTATCCATTCCAGGAGCCAATTATCTATTTGAGGGTCAAAACCTCACGATATCAAAATTGGTTTCCTGGATGCCTTGGATACTACCAATTGTTTTAGCTAACGGATTGAGAGAGGAACTGTTGTATCGTTGGTCTCTTCTTGAGAAAATTCGAGGGTTTGCTGGGAAACGGTCTATCCATCCTTTTGCAAGCGCTGATTTTTTCCCTCAGCCACTCGGTAGCTGGAATTGGCATAACACAGTACACACAATACATTTCAGTTCTTGTTGTCGCTACGTTTCTTCTCGGTTTGGTGTTAGGTTATGTTATGCGGAGAACAGACAGCATAATCGGACCAATTCTATTGCACGCAGGAACCGACATACCCATCTTCATTGGAATTTTCTCAAATCTCTAATAGAAATCCAGATGTGAGTTACGGTTACGGCACGCGCTTTTGATTGGGGGACCCAAACTTTAATCGAACCAACTAGTTTATCGACCCAGAGGATACACCAAAGACACTCATTATAGTCCTGTCTCGAAGATGCGCATGTTTTGGTGCGAGGATTGCCGTGTGGTTCAGATGCAGTTTAAACAAACAAATGGCAAGTGGGAATAGAGTTAGTTGATTTTAAACGGAGAAGCATCTTAAAACCTCGGAAGACCAGATAAGGCGATATCACCAACATTCTTCAAACTTAATATCGGGGTAAAGTAGCGCGCCAAGGACGAAAATGAGCCCAAAATAACGCTGGAAATAATTGGGGCTGCGTCACGCTCGTTTTCCCTTATCCCAGTAGTAAAGAAATAGGTCTGTGACCCATCTGAGGAAGGTATCGTCATTCCCAATGAAGCCTGCATAATCCACTCTTCCGTCAAGAAACCGGAAACACAAGGCGGCCTCATTTTCGGTGATTGCAAAGATTGCTGGGCAGTCAATCAGAGTCCGGTTTTCCAGATTCGGCAGTTTCACAGGTGACTGAGGAGAAAGGATTCTGTATTGTACGCCTTTGGGGATTTGTTTTGCTATCGCCTCAAAAGTTTGGGGTAGCAGTTCAGGTGAAACGGCCCACATATAGTGCTTGGCTTCTCCAATTAGCTGGGAAGACTTAAACGTACTTTCTATGAGGCCCATCTTCAGCATTGCTTGCGAGAGCTCGCCAATGCGATTTACGAATTGCATGGGAAGTTCCCAGATGTCATGGGTTAAAAAGTACTGCTTGTGGCTAAGAATGAAGCCCATCGAAGAGGCAAGGTGCAGCTCGAGTCTGCCGGATGGTGTTAGAGCGTAAGAGCCATCGGGTTGCCTTTGCACCAGAATCGCGACACTGAGCCTTTCTAGCTGTCTGAAAGCCTCCGTCGCTGTCAAGTCTAGTCGACGAGCAACTTCCTGCATTTTTAAATTCTCAGTCTGCAATATGCGGAGTATACTGAGCCTGCTTTCGCTCGCAAACTCAAAGAACAACCTGTCCAACTCTTCAACTTCCTTCAATTCGAACCACTCTTGTTAAGAATTTGGATTCAATGTGAAATATTACACATGCTTAGCAAATAAAACTAATCACATTCCGTTACCTCTACTGCTATTGAGGCACCAAAAGATGGAAAAAGAAACCAGAAACAAAACATGTTCTTTCTCAATCGAACTCAGATCAAAAGCTAACCTCAAAAATCTAACGTTGACCAATGACTTATCTCAGAACGTTCTTATCGACGGCGTCTTAGGCGATTTGGAACGAGTGAATTTTGCTGAAGCGATAATCGTGGAGATAGTTGGTAGCAACGGCGTTTTGCGTGTAGACGTCAGCCCACAGGAGTTCAAGATGGCACTGCCGAAAGAGATTAAAGGGGTGAAATAAATGCAACAACACTCATCGCAGTTTTTGCATTAGTCATTCTTGCACTGACGGTTGCGGCAGCTAAGACAGTTATACCCAACGCTCAAGCAAGTAAACCATGCCTATTAGGGTACAGAGCAACCTGCACCTTCACGCCCATAAGCACTGGAATCTTGGTAGTCGCAGACGTAATCGTTATCTTCGTTTCAAAGGCATTGTTGACGGGATAACCAAAAGCAGAATTACCGACTGAAAGCGTTGACCGCTACAATGTTCGCTTTTCTTTGTTCATGAGCGACGTAGAAATGGATTTCCTGACCAAACCTTGAAACGCCGCGCTGGCTTGTCCCTAAATTGAAAAGTTTATAACTAGAAACTGGGTCTCGTGTCATTGAGAACCAATCAGGCGCGCTTTTGGATACATCTAATTTGTCGTGTTCAGACAGAACTAAAAGAGGGCGATGCTATGCAATTTAAAGGAAGGCTTTGTAGATTGGATGAGACTCTTCGAGGGGTCTTGTTCCAAGGTCGGCTGCTGCTGAAGCAATGTATGTGACAGTTACTGCGACGGCTGGGAATACCCATTCAGCTTGTTCAGCTGGTCCGAACATTAAATAGTTAGCGCCTGCCGTTTGCATTATCGAGTTGGTTGCGGTTACACATCCCTTACGAAATTCTTTAGCAACGTTGGCTTTTACCCAACCCATGGTTGTAACAACGTTCCCGCTACCCAAGCCTACAGGATGACCATACTTCTCTTTCATGGCAGGTATGGCTCTAACTGATGTACCCATATCTGGTGCAAATGCTGGAATAGCTGTATCTATAAGCGGTTTTGTGATCCCGGCTCTTTTGGCTAATGCAAGCGCCTCCTGCACTATAGCCATTTTTCCGTCCAAGCTGTTGTCTTTTTGGTTATCTGCTAAAACAATTGCTGCCTCTATTCCACTTTCCTTCAACTTTGCAATTTCTGATTCTGTAACGCCCTTGTAGACTGAGTCGTATATGCACTTGTCTGCAAGCCCCATTTTTTTAACCATGCTCGATGCTGCCATACGAGCTTTAGGACTCATCGCGTCTAATACCAACGGGGCGTCAGTATGTTTTGCTACAAAGTCTATGTATTTCTCAAAGGCAATCTCGGTTGTTCCAACTATGTCAAAGCCAAATTTTATGCCTGTTATGTCGCTTTGCGTTTGCATGGTGTTGATTATTTTTTCTGCTTGCTGTTCATCAAAAAGGCCTTTGTTTGCGTCTTGAACGATTTTCTGACCTAGCCAAAATAATGAGCCTATCAGAAAAGTGGGAAGCTCCCCCGGCTGGCCGCCTACCTTTACTTTGCCTATTGTGTAAATGTTCTGTTTAATATTGAATCTAAAGGACATTTTCGGTCTTCCGGTTATCGCGCGTGATTTTACTCGCAAACCAATTTTTTTATTTGAGCCCAATCCTATTTATTTTTTCTCGTGTTTTTTGCCTAATTGGATTAAGCGTTTAATTTTTTGCCTCTGCGTTGGCCTGCTTCCATTCTTCTGTTTCAATTAGTTTTTATTTGTTTTTTTGTCTTTACAAGTATTTCCATTTTTGTTCTGTTAGAGCATTTGGGACATTTTAGGTAGGTCCAACCGCCCCCGTTTTTGGTTACTCCGTGGGGGCTAAAGAAGTCGGTTAAGAAGGATATTTCGAATTCGTTGCCGCATATTGGGCAGTGATATGCAGTGGATTTTTTGTGCCACAAGACAAGGATAAACAATCCGCCCACTACCAATACTATCCAGAGATACCAGTATGTGACAAGCAGAATAAAAGCGGTAATTGAAATGACTGCTACATAGATTCCTATGAAAGTTAATGATTTTGTCCAGTCACATCTTTTGATCTTACGATAAGTCAACGTTATGCTCGCCTTGGAGATTTTTTATGGTTTTACAGACTTGGATACTTATTCTGCCTTTCTCTTCTAGGATAACTCCGCCAGGTTTTATCGCGTGCACAGAATTTTTTGGTCTTGGTCCAGCAGGGGTATTAACAAGTTCTTCTTTTCCCGTATTATGAGACATAACTTTTTGATTCTTTATTAAGTTAATATAATCTGATTTAAAAAGATTTCATCCTTACTATTCTCAATGAAAAATGTTGTATGTAACTCGCCGCTTACAGAAGTTTATTGGAATTTGCACTTAAGATTTGCTATTTACAGTTAAATCAGTACCTGTAAAGACCCCGGGGATTTGAACCCAAATCAGATTGTGTGAAAAGTCTCTTTATTTCTAATTATCCAAAGTGACAGAACTACTAAAAAAGGGGTTTTGAGGCAGATTTTCTCACTTTAAACTGCTAAGCAACACATTTTTTAGATTCAAACACCTTCAAGTTTTCGTAAGGTGATTAAAACGGAAAAAACAGTTCAGAAATATCTGTTGATGATTAAACTAAGTCCTAATATGACTGCAAAAGTTTATGAACCATTAATGGAATTCACCGAAAAACCTGTGGAAGGCGTGAAGCTGGAGGAAGCATACCGAGCTTTTGGACAATGGGATTTCGCTCTTCTATTTCAAGCAGACACCAACACGAACGCCTTAGATTTTGTGGCAGACAAGATTCGGTTAATAGAAGGCGTTACTGAAACTTCCACCATACCACTTGCACCGATAAAGGATTACAGCAAATAAAAACTTAATTGCTATTCCAATCAGAAAAACTGGATTGTTCTACCATCTCTCTTTTCTCTTGAATTAACAAAAATGGGAGTCTTGAGGGAGACGTCTCCAACTGAAAGGGATGCAACTCCCATCCATCCCCAGCTCCACGACCGAATCCTATATAGTTGTCTGCTGTTTTCTAAGGTTCAAAAGCTGTAATTTTTTTATGGAATCTTTGGGTGGAACCCAAACCGTACTTTACGATTGTACCTTGATGGAAGAACTTCGTAAATTTATTCCAGAAGCACTCTGAGCCCATTTAAAACGCTTAGACTAAGACTAAAAAAGGGAGGGAAAATATTTCCCATTGATTTTCATTTATGGACGCTTTCTAAGAGCTAAGAGTAGAACCGCACCAACGACGATTATCGCAATGATAACGCCGATTATGCCTGGGACAAAGTATAGGTCAGCCATTGATGGTGCTTGTGTTGCGACTGGTGTGGGTGATGCTGCAGTATTGTCGACGACGATTGCGGTTTCAGCGCCTGAACCATAGTATGCACCAGAACCTGCAAAGTTTGCGTAGATATTGTATTCGCCCGGTACCTGTGGAGTGAATGCCAGCTTGAAGTTGCCCATTGAATCGCTTGTGGTTGTGCCGACAGTGTAGTAGTTGCCGTTGGGGTCGAGTACGCTTAAGGTTACTGGAACGCCTGTCGCATTGGTTGGCCGTTCTTGTTTCATGTAAACGTATTCCATCCATGCTGCTTGGCTTGCATCAGAGACTGCTGGAACGCCTGCAGGGAATCTTGCCGCTTGCTCGTTTTGTTTTGTACCTGCTGATATGTCGGTGACTGTGCCTTCTACCAGGACTTTGTCACCGTTTGTTGAGACTTTCGGTGAAGCGGTTACGGTGGTTTGACTTGGACCTTTAGCGATTGCATAGAGTGAGTTGTCATAGTAGTTGTAGTAAACTAGTGTGCCGTCTGCTAGAACAGAGGTGCTTAAGCCTTGTCCGCCGGTTTGTCCTGCCCAGCTGAGCATCTTGTAGATTTCCTCGCCTGTGGTAGCGTTTAGACTGTAGATGCTGTATCCTTTGTATAGTGGTGAGTTAGGTGAGTGTTCGTTGTTGAATGCATAGACTTTGCCGTCTGCAATTGCAGCGATGAATATTGGTACGTTACCCCAAGGGGTGTCCATGCCGCTGGCTGTGTCATTGAATTTCCACAGTAGAGTGCCGTTGTTTGCTGCATAGGCAAACATTTCGCCGCCGAAGCCTTGGGTATAGATGTTTCCGTATGCAGTTACACATCTTTGGCCTGCGCCTGAGCCGCTGCTGAACCATTGGAATGCGCGTACATCGGTATTAGTTGACCACAGTTTACTTCCGTCAGCCAGACTATAGCCTTGGTATTGCATGTCTTCAGCGGTAGTCGTGGTCCAGACGCGGTTCACTGGGTCTATTGGGCCAAGATTGAGCGTCATATTGCCTGTTGGTGCATCGTATGTTTTCTTCCACATGATTGTGCCTTTGTCGCTGTCTGCTAAGCTAATTGTCCAAACTGTGTATGGGTTAGGGGTGCCTCTTATTGATAGAACACCTGGTGCAATGTTTGGTGTTGTGCCAAATAGTAAATCGCCTGGAAGTACATACTGTATTGTTGGGTTTTGCGTTGTTGTAGTGCCTGGAACGAGTTGTGAGTTTGATGGACCCATTATGTCGCCGATTGTGACGTTCCATGAGTATGCTGTGCTTGCGTTTATGATTCTGCCGACTGGTCTGAACTGTAGATAGTTAGTACCTGATCCGGGTCCATTTAATTGTACCCCATTAGCAGTTGTAGAACTTGCAGGAACTCCGTTTGCACTTGTCCAGTTCCAGAGTGCTAGCCAACCTGATTTTGCAGCGTTGTTGTAACTTAGAATGTATTTGACGATTTCACCTTGGCTGGTATATGCGATTGTGCCTGTTGATGGTACATCGGTAATATTGAATAACCATTTGCCAGTTAATGAGTCATAAGCTATCCATGTCTGTGTTGTAGATGATTGGCTTACTGCTTGCCATAGGTAGCCATTTGGAACTACTCCATGCTGGTTTGGAGATTCGTAGTCATATAGTTCGCCGAATGTTGGGTTGATGTTGTCGTTAGTCCAAAGGACTTCGCCTGTACGTAAGTCTCTGCATGTATAGGTCCCTGCGCCGGTAGCAGTTGTGCTGACTTGGTCACCTAATGGTGCTTTGTAGTAGAGTCTACCGTCTATAATCAATGCGTTTTGGAATCTGCCTTCGTAAGAACCGCCTGAATAGAAGGTTGCGCCAGTGATACCTGTGTTTATTCCGCCGACGACTCCTCCATCTTCAAATGGAGCTGTCCAGACAACGTGTGAACTTTCTGGTCCTGTTCCACCTTGTTGCCATAAGTTCATACCACCTTGCTGGAAGGAGCCGAAGTAGTTGCTACTGGCAGCAGTATAGGAACTACCACTTCCAAGCCATTGTGATCCTATAGTGTACCAGTTGAAATCTTCTCCGTAAATTGGTCTTGTCCAGTATTCACTTGGCAGAGGTGAATTTGGTGTTTGAGGTACTGGATTTTCTTGGACTGTTAGGGTTGCGGTTGCATTGGCACCTAAGAATATGACGCCAGTGTAGGCGTTGTTACCTAAGTAAGTTGCTGAGGTCCATGTGTAATTTTGGTTGGGGTAGCTAAAGGCGAATTTGTAGGTTCCTACTTGGGTAGGTGTGAAGGATGTTGATTGAGCACCGGTTGTGTCTGCAACTACAGCCCAAGTTTGTGTTTGTGTAGTACCGTCGGGTGCAGTAATAGTGAGTAGATAGTTATGCTTTCGGATATCGTTGGCTTCTGATGCTCCAGGTAGTGGAACGTCAACCCACATTGCGATGTAGGTGGTTTGACCTACACCAACTGGGTTTGGCTCAACCGCCATGAAAGCGTATGATTTCATTTGGCTAGAAGTCTGTGCGTTAGCAGGATGAATTATGGCAGGTATAGCCATTGTCAATATCAGAAATGTTGCGATCAAAATAGTTGTTTTTGTTTTAAATTGCATTTTTCTTCTCTCCTTTTGGGTACAAAAGCGTTTAATACCCGGCTAATAAGCTTTGCTTATTTGTAGCGAGTCTCAAAAAGAGGACAGTACTTACCAATTAAAAGCGAAATAAATAATGCGGAAATCAAATGAAGCGAGAAACGCGAATCAGTCATATATCTGACCGGAAAAGATTTTTGCTTCCAATGGTTTGTTGAGGCTTCTGGAAAGATTCTTAAGGAGAAAAAAATCATTACGATAATGCAAATATCGTAAACGTTAACAAGAAGCCTACACAGCCCAGTTTGAACGCCTTAAATGAAAACTAAAATCGCATAACGCCAGGAGTTCATAGTAGTTCCACGAAAAACTTTTTTTTATACTAAAAAGGGGAAAAAGTACAAATGACCTGTGTTCATGAGCGATAACCTGCCATACCCGCCAATGAATAGAAGGAATTGTTAAAAAAAGAGAAAGTAGCTGCTTAGGAGAAGCAGAATTGGCGATGTCGCCAACATATATGGGTTCAACTCCAATTCCTAACTCTAGTTTTAATTGTGACCTTTTTTAATAGTAGATTTCAATAAGATAAAAAAGGGATTTTTCGAAATAAATTCGAGTCTGGGAAGGGTAACTTCCGGGCTACCACACATGTCAAATAATAACCGACCATGGAAAAATTAAATAACCCGCGGAAAAACAAGGTGTTCAATTCTCACAATCCGCGCCATTATTTTCATTTTAATCCTATTTTTGAAGATATTTTCAATAATTAAGCTTAAATTGACTTCATAAATTCCAAGTCTTTCAAGTTTGTCTTTGTCAGGTTTTGCTCAAAGTAAGCTACACGACTCTTAAATGCTGCAAACACCAGAATTTGAATCACAAGAAGAAGGTTCCTTTGAAAGTTTTATTAGAGATCCATTTCCTGCCGGAATGACTTGAATTAGATTCCTTGCGTTTAAACTTTCAATAATAGACTGAACTTCCTTATTTGAATAGTCAAAAGAGACCTGAATTTCAACTGGTGCAACTTGTCCATGTTTTCTTATGAACTCCAAGACATTTTCTTCTGACTTGTGTGGAATTACTTCCTTTATAGTGTCTCCAGCTATAGTCTTAATGACTGATCTAAAGGTATCAAAACTCTGATACCCCTTAAGAAGTACTTCTTTTTCCATCCAAGTAAAACCAGAACCCCAAACACCGACCCCGCAACTGAAAGACAGTACAGAACCACCGGATCATTACCAGCGGACCCTGGAAGGGTAGGGATTATTCCAATAAACCACCCTGCTACAACGCCAAGGAGTACTGCATTACTTAAAATCAAAACTGCAGCTACGACAGAAAAAGAGAAAGCTTTGGAGGACTTTTGATCTCAGTAATTACAAGTCGGCTCCTTTCATGCCTCAGCGCTTGCTTTAGGCACGGTTTGGTTTATTTTCTGTTGGGCAATTCTATTGTTGCTGTATGTGCATGCGGCTGCACCTGCAATGAAGAAAACCAAAACGCCTAGCGTGACTGCCAAGACTGGGTTAACGGCGCCTGTACTACCGTATGTGCAAGCAACACCGCCTGATATGAAGAAAATCAATACTCCAAATACGGTGAACATGACTTTTTCTTTTAACTTCATAGTTCTTCACCTCCAGTTTTTTTAACTGGATCTTTAACTTCGTTAAATGTCAAGTTTAATCTGAGAACTCCGCAGCTGCCCTTAACTTCCAGTATTTGAGGTTCCACAAAGAGGGCATGTCGAAGTCTTCCAAGCGTTCCTTCTATTAAGACGCCGCAGGCACCGCCGTTTGAGGAGGTTGAGAACCGCATCAGATACCTGTTTGAGGCGAGTTCGATGGAGAAGTCGCGTTCATCATTTTCGCTTTCTTTGTTGTTCATGTTTGTTCCTCAGAATTAATGATAGCGAACTTTTGTGATAAGATTTATTTGACGTTAATACGAATAAGTTTGCAAGGATGCGAAAAAATAAGCATGTCCAAGAGCGAAGAAGAATCGGAAATCTCCAAGGTTCTTTTTGAGCTTGCCAGCAACCGAAGGGCAAGCATACTTTTTGAGGTGGAAAAACAAGGTTTCAAGATGCAGCAAATATCCAAATCACTTGACATGACAGTAACTGAGACATTCAGGCACCTGCAAAGGCTAAGTGAAGCCAAGTTGGTGGAGAAAAAAGTTGACGGCACCTACGCAATAACGTCTTTGGGCAGTTTGGCGACGGGTCTTCTGTCAAGTTTCAATTTCATTTTGAAAAATGGAGATTACTTCTTGGAACACAATGTTTCCGCCCTTCCATATGAGTTCGTTAACAGGCTTGGTGAGTTGTCGGGTGGAGAGTTTTGTGGAGACACTTTAGCCACCCTAAACGGGGTTCGAAAAATCGTTTATGACGCAGAAAAATTCATTTATGCCATGGGTGAAACGGTTGAATCAAGTCACGTTCAACCAACAAAAGAAAAAGTATCTAAGGGTCTTGACTTCAAGTTCATTATGCCAAAAGCCCTAGCAAAAAAATTTAAAAACAGCAAGGAAGAGCTTTTGGTGGGCAGTAGGTATATAGAACAAGTCCCTGTTGCACTGTTAATCAGTGAAAAAGAAGCTAATATTGTTCTTCGCACGCATAACGGCGGTCTGGATTACATTGGTTTTTTTGGGAAAGACGAGAAGTTCCTCAAATTATGCCGGGACCTCTTTACATATTATTGGGAAACAGCAAGAAAATGGTATCCAGGCATTCAGATTGATTGAGGCTACTTACCTTGAAACTGTAGCACAAGCATACCCACCCGCGGGTAAGTTAGGTTCGTTCCTACCTTGATATCTTTTTATCAGGTAAATTTGTGTTAGTTTCCCCCATTTAGCGTTATAGGGTTTGATCTCGTCTGAGTTTGGAGAGGGAAGTTCTACTACCCTTTTCTTGTTTCTTCGTGGGGAATTTGAACGTGGGTGTAAATCTAAACATCCCGCGGCATTTCATAATTCTGCCGATGTGGACTAAAGCGCTCCCAGTCTAAATTATAAACCATTTAAACCTGGGTCAGAAGCGCTTACTCCACGGGCCCAATCCTAAAAGAATCTCATTTTGAGAAACCTTATAGAGGTACGTTGGTATTGACAGAAAAATGCACCAGCCCATTCACAAGTAAAATTTTGTGGTTAAATTGGGACTCATGCAGCTTAGGCTGCAGCTTTTAATCTAGGTGATAGGCTTCTTCGCCGTGTTGGCTCATATCTAAGCCTTCATCCTCTTCTTTGGGACTAACACGCAATGGCGAAAAAACGTCCACCAGCCTTAGAAGAAGGTAGGAGCCGACGAATGCGAAGGCAGCCACAACCGTGACAGCGAGCGCTTGAATGCCGAGCTGAGCCGCGTTACCATAGAATAATCCTCGAACAAGAGGGTTCACAGCTGCAGTAGCAAACAAACCAACCGCCACCGCGCCAATGATGCCGCCGATTCCGTGGCAGGCAAAAACGTCGAGTGTGTCGTCTATTCGCGATCTGCCGGCACGCCAGTTAGCAACCAAGTTTGAGATTATGCCCGCAGATAACCCAATGATTACTGCGTCTGTGAAGTTAATGTATCCTGCAGCTGCCGTAACCGCTGCCATACCACAAACTGCACCAACAGAGATTCCAATGGCGGATGGTTTGCCTTTAATTACCCAATCCATAAGCATCCAACTTACCGCCGCTGCCGCCGCCGCCAAGTTGGTTGCGACCACTGCGGAAACGGCGATGCTATCAGCTGCTAATGCGCTGCCTCCGTTGAAGCCAAACCAGCCAAACCACAGGAGCCCGGCGCCCAAAATCACATAGGGTATGTTTGTGGGTTTGAATTCGGTTCCCATCGCGGGGGCGCTGACGTCTTTGCGGTCTAATGCTTTCATTTGGTCTTTCCAGTAAACACAACCCTTTCGTCTACCTACAATCAAAGCCGCTGCCAAGGCTGACAACCCAGCCGCGACGTGAACTACTATGCCCCCTGCAAAATCCCAGGCGCCTAAAACGTGTAACCAACCGTTGACGTTCCAGAGCCAGTGGGCTATTGGCGAGTAAATGAGAGTCGACCATAAAACAACAAAGATAAGCAGGGATTTGAAGCGAATTCGCTCGGCGCAGGCACCTATGATCAGGGCTGGTGTGATTGCGGCAAATTTTAGCTGGAACGCGAAGAACAAGATTTCAGGGATACCGGCTGCATAGGTGGTGTTAACTTGGTTTATTGTAATGCCGTTTAAGCCTGCCAAAGATAAGTTTCCGATGACGCCGCCGATGCTGGGTCCAAAAACGAGGCTGTAGCCCCATAAGAACCAAACTAAGCTGACGACGGCGAAGATGGCGATACATTGGACAAGGGTTGAGACAAGGTTTTTTCTTCGGACTAAGCCGCCGTAAAAGAAGGCTAAGGCCGGAGTCATCAGCATAACGAGCGCTGTTGACGTTAGAACCCATGCAATGTCAGCTGGATTGTAAGACATCTCTTTCCCCGTTTGTGCTTAATTATTCCCCTTTTTTGTCAGAACCAATATTTAAACTATACATTCGCATTAAATAAAAGGCTAAAAATCGATAAATGTACAACACTTTACCATACAATCAGCATAAACACACAACAATTTTTCATATGCAGCCAGATAATCGCAAAATTGTCCAAAAAAACTACGCCAAAAAAGCATCTTGTCTAAAATGAAAACAGCCAATTTCAGTAAGAACAAAAAAGAGAAAAATAGAGCAGTGAAGTGCTCTAATCTAGTTGAAAGGCTTCTTCACCATGCTCGCTGAGGTCTAAGCCTGCATCTTCAGCTTCAGGGCTTACTCTGAGAGGCGAGAACAGGTTGACCGCCTTAAGCAACAGCCAGGAACCGACGAAAGAAAACGGCACCACTACACCGACAGCTAAGAGCTGAGCGAGGAATTGGTGAACGTTCCCGTATATGAGTCCTGTTGCACCGATGGAAGCGAATATGCCTGTGCCTATTGCACCCCATATACCGCCAACTCCGTGGCACGCAAAGACATCCAATGTATCGTCTATTCGTGATCTGCCAGCTCTCCAGCTTGCAACGAGGTTAGATATTATGCCGCCGATTAAACCCATGATTATTGCTGCTTGAGGGGTAACGAAGCCCGAAGCAGGGGTTATGACGACTAATCCAACGACTGCACCGACTGCCATCCCAACTGCTGATGGTTTGCCTTTGAGGAGCCAATCCATAAGCATCCAGCTTACTGCGGCTGCTGCAGCGGCTAAGTTTGTGACGACTAGAGCGGAAACGGCAAGGTCGTTTGCTGCTAAAGCACTGCCTGCGTTGAATCCGAACCAGCCAAACCACAACAGTGCTGCACCCAACAGGACGTAGGGAATGTTAGTTGGTTTGAATTCTACTTTCTCTTTTTGGTCGATTTCTTTCATGTGTTTCTTCCATGGAACAGCGCAGCCTTTACGTCTGCCAATGACTAACGCTGCTGCAAGAGCTGAGACACCTGCGGATATGTGTACGACTAGACCTCCCGCGAAGTCGATTGAGCCTATGCCTTTGAGCCAGCCATCCGGGTTCCAAACCCAGTGTGCGATTGGCACGTAGATGAGGGTTGACCAAAGGATTATGAATATTAGCAGTGAACGGAAGCGAACTCTTTCTGCGCATGCACCGATTATTAATGCGGGTGTGATTGCGGCGAATTTTAGCTGAAAGGCGAAGACGAGCAGTGTGGGTATTGTCGCTGCGAGGGCAGGGTTGATGTCGTGTATGCCTACGCCGTTTAACCCTGCCAGAGACAGGTTTCCTATTATTCCGCGGTAGCTGGGGCCAAAAGCCATGCTGTAGCCCCACAACGCCCAAGTTAGACTGATTACGGCAAATATGATAAAGCATTGAGCGATTGTGGATACAAGGTTTTTCTTGCGCACTAAGCCGCCGTAAAAGAAGCCTAGTGCGGGAGTCATTATCATTACTAGGGCGGTTGATGTCAGAACCCATGCTACATCTCCAGAGTTTGAAGTCAAAGTGGTTACACTCATTTTTTAATACACCATTTAACATTTGTTGATTTATTTTTATAATGACTGTGCAATTATCTCAAACTTATATTTAAAACTATCCATCTGATTGTAAAATTCCAATATTTATGGATGATAATCCAAATATCATACCCAAACACGTGATTTTGCCAACTCTTTTTCAGCAATTCAGGCAAAATTCAAAAATTCATGCAAAAAAACCAACAAAACCTCAAAACATCAATAACAGCAGCGCAAACTTCTTTTCAAATGTACACCACCATTCACTTGTTTAAGAAATATACAATTCTGCCTTCAAAACAGGTCCAAACACAAAAACACCGCAAAATCCACAAGGCACAAAAAAACTTATAACACCACAACCGCTTCTTTGCCCAAAAGGCGTACAAGATTATGAAGTTTGGTTCATTCACGTTTCAACCTCAAAAACCTCAAGGCTTCGACTTCCACGTTTTGCGAGTCAAACCTGAAACTGGCATAAGGCTCCAGCCAGTGAAAGACATGTACAGCAATATAGCTGTCTTCGCAGACACACAAACCGTACAAAATCACCCTGACTGGGTTTCCCAATCCCCGCTAGGTCCAGCCAAATTTGGAAACAACAACTTCAACATTTACTGGAGCGTCATATGCGCAACACATCCAGAATATCGAGAAGAGCAACTCAAATACATCGCCGAAGTGGATAGGCAATCCCCGGGAATTTGGTTAAACAGCCAATATTTTGCCGACCATGGACACTGCACCTGCCCACGATGCAAAGAGCTGTGGCAGAAAAGTGGTCTTGGCTGGTTTGAATGGCGCAGAAAAGAAATCACCGAATACATAGCGCAAATCCGAGACGTAGTTAAAAAAGAACTCGTCTTAAGCCTCCAGCCTGACCCCATAACATCCTGCGAGCGTTACGGTGTAGACTTCGACGACCAAGCCAAATACGCTGATGCATTCAACGTTGTAATGTTTAGCAAAAACTACGCAACCCCATGGTACTGGGAAATGCTTGCACGCGGCTTTAAAAAACTGCTGAAAAAACCCTTCCACATCAGCCTATACGTCTTCGGTCCAGGCGACGACCCCAAAGATGTACCAACCTCCGAGGAACTACTGACAGTTACGGTTCGCTGTGCAAGAGCAGGAGCAGACGGCTTCCTCTACTTAACTGACGGTGCAAGCCAAATGTTAGATTTCCAGAAAGCTGTAGTTGGGAACACTCAGTTAAGAGAGAGACTTAAGAGTTATGGGCAAAAACCTGTGCAAGAAGTCCTTGTCAGGGTTGCTGGTTGGGAAAAAATCCTCAAATAATTTTCTTTAAATAAAATTTTTTCAAAGCTTAATCCGTTTCAACCTGTTGACGGCTTTTTAGTATACAAAGGGGCATTTCCAAAAAACCTAAATCAAACAATAAATAAAACCCCACAAATGTAATTTCCAAAGTGAACATTATGCGGTCCGAATGTTACGGTTGCAAGAAATCCTTCTCCGGCAATGGCTTAATTGTAAGTCTAAATGGTGAGGAACGAACTTATTGTGCGGATTGCCTCTGGAAGCTTCAGAAAGAATACAGTCAGAAAAAGGCTTGTGAAGACTGCGGCTTCTTCGATGAGGAATCCTGTGAGAAACGTGGAAAAAACTTGACGCCTGTGAAGGTTGGGTTTAACACTTATTTTGTTCAGGCGGAAACATGCAAAGACTTCTCTACTGAGCATAAAGGCACCTTAAAAAAGAAGAATGAACCAACGGAACAGCAAAAAGAAGCCGCTGCCCTCGTCAAAAAGCTCGTTGAGAAAGGACAAAATCTAACCATCTACTGCTGTCACTGTGGGACGCCCATGAAAATAGGTCTGAAAGGACCTGAAATCCAAAGTACCTGTCCCAGATGTCAAGGCGACTTAGAGATCGTTAACATGACCAAATTCATAAAACAGCACCAATCCTAAATTTTTAAAGCTAATTTTGAGGTCAACAGGTGACGTGAATTAACGCCACCATTTTTCTGTCCTCGTTGTCGATTTTTTCGGTTATCTCATTTGTGGGCAGAATAATGGTTTCATATTTTTTTAGAATAGCCATGGCTTCTTGCGTTATGGGCAGTGCTGACTGATGGCCAATTCCAATGTAAACGACTTTGGGATTTTCTTGCATAAGAAAATCAAGTTCACGTTCTGAGAGCGGTGTGTGACCATAAATTGGTTTTAAATCCTTGGATTTTTTCTTCTGCCGTTTGGTAATTGAGCCGTCTGTATGTAGAATTATGTCTTTTTCGTATTTGATGCCGTTAGCTTTTATCCAGCCAAACTTTGACTTCATATTCAGCCCTCGTTTCAGGTACGTTGAGGTACGTAGACTGCATATCCTCTTGGCGGCGCATAGAATTCGCCCCAACCATTCTCCTGCGTCAACTGTTCCAAGGGAGCTTGAACATTGATTGTGTTAGTTCCCCAGGCTTCTGCTTTGAGTTTAGTATTTCTCCACTTTGTTGGTACAAAACGTCCGTTCCAGCTGTCTCCTCGGTTGTTGAGAACAAAAATCAAGCCTTCTTGATCTCCAGCCCCGTTTCGCTGCATGATATATAGGTCGTCGTCAACATAGAGAACTGAAGTTGTGCCACCAGCGTGTTGTTCGTGAACTTTGATTAGTGCGTCTATTCCGTTTGCCGTGTCTTCTTTAGCCAATTGATAGTTGAAATAATCCTGCCAAAGTACGCAGGGGTAACCTTCATTTGTCAAGATGAACGCATAGGCCAAGATTTTATCATTGACAATTGGTTCTTCATGTGCTGTATCATGGTCGTCAACGAATGTAACGGCGTATTGGGGGTAATCGTTTAGCAATGTTCCAGGTTGAGTGAGGTTCTTTAGGCTGTAGCCGAAGGTATCGCATAAGTTTTTGAGCCTGTAGTGGAGGGGGAAGTCGAAGGCGCTTGCGGGATTATCTGACAATACGTTGGTTTCGGTGAGCCACTCTTTTATGACTGAATATTCGTCCCAGCATTCCCCTACGCCGAAGGGGTTGATGAATTTGCCGTTCTTCCTAACGCGGAGGTCTTGGATTGAGGTTGCTATCCAGCTGCCGTAACCTTTAACAAAGTCATAGCGGTAACCGTCAAATCCAATTTCTTCGATGAGCCACCTGACGTATTTGAGCATGTTTCCGAGGACTTTTGGGTTTCGGTGGCATAAATCGGGCATGGCGCCGAAGGTTTTATCGTCCCATCTTTCGTATGGTGAAGGATGGAAACATTTCCAGTTTCGTTCGAATTCTTGGCTTTTTGGGTTGAACTTGGTCCATCGTTTTTTGTGGTCGATGGGGTTTAGTTCTTCTTGGTCGCCGCCGCTGTTGTGATTTAAAACGACGTCGGCGTAGACTTGTAATCCGTTGTTGTGGGCGGATTTTATTAGATCGACTATTTCATCTTTTGAACCAAACCAGGTGCGCATGGATCCTTTCTGGTTGAATTCACCCAAGTCAAAGTAGTCATAGATGTCGTATCCCATCGAGGGGTTGCTTGCTGCCTTGCCCGGCGGGGGGAGCCAAATGGCGGTGAATCCGGCTTTCTTCAAAGTGGGAAGTTTATTTTTAACGTATAGCCACCAGTTGAATTCGACATTTTCAAGCTTGGGACAGTCCCAATAGAAGCCTTGCATTAAAACACCCATATTTTTCACATCCAAAATTTTTTTCAATTCCCATTAAGCATTTGCTTCACAAGAATGCCCATAGACTAACAGTATTAGTGAATATTATTGTTTCCGCTATCAACTTCCGAGAATTCCAAGTTCTCAAAATGCTTATCTGCTCAGCCGTCGTTAACTTGTTAGTGAAAGTTTTGGTCAACGACAACTCAACCGCCAATGGTGTTTCGGCTAGTCGCTCCACTTTTAGCGTTCTGTTCTCCGTTGTTTTCCTCGACAACTTAGGATTCGCCATAGTGGTGCCCTACTTGTACTTCTATGTTGTTGCCTTGGGTGGCTCCACAATCCTCTACGGCGTACTCTTGGCTTCATACAGCCTCATGTCCTTCATTTTCACGCCCCTTGTCTCAAGATTCAGTGATCGGTATGGAAGAAGAAAAATCCTGCTTGCCGCTTTGTTAGTAGCGAGTTTTAGTTATTTCTTGTTTGGGGCAGCACAGGCTATTTGGCTGCTTTTCTTGGGCAGGATGCTGTCAGGAACAACCGCTGCCACGGTACCTGTTGCCCAAGCCTACGTTGCAGATGTTACCACCAAAAACGCGCGGTTAAGGTACCTGGGGCTTTTGGGGGCAGCGGCAGGTTTAGCGTTCATTTTTGGTCCAGCAATCGGCGGAACACTAAGCACCCTCTTTGGCTATGGGGTACCATCTTTTCTAGCGGCTGGTTTGGCGTTTACGAATTTTGCTTTAGCGTATTTTCTTTTGCCTGAACCCGCAAGTTTTAACATAAAAAGAACGGTAGTTTCCTTTGGCACTCTTCTAAGAGTCCTTAGAAAGCAGAGGGTCGCTTTGCTGTTGGCGATTTACTTTTTGTTTTTTGTGTCGTTTGTTTTTCTGCAGGCTGCTCTCTCGCCTTGGCTGCAAACAGTCTTTGGCTATGGTTCATTTGAGACAGGGCTGGTTTTCTTTTTTATAGGCGGGGTTAGCGTGCTTACCCAAGCCGTACTGTTGCCTATGCTTGGCAAATTGTTTAACCGATTAAATCTGACTTTGCTTGGAATCGCCTTTCTGGTCATTGGACTTGTGGCTCTATCGGTAACGTCAAGCCTCGCAGTATTCTCCGTAATCGCTGCTGTATTTTCCATCGGCTTTGGAATCCAAATCGTTACCCTAAACACTCTGATTTCCACCAATACTCCTGAGAATGCTCAAGGTGGCGCGTTGGGGGTTGCTTGGGCAATTGCAGGGTTAGCGCAGACAGTTGCGCCTGTTTTGGCGGCGAGCGCATTTTCTTTGGGGGTTTCTGTGGGTTTTGATGGGTTGGCCTTTGTGTTTTCGGCCATGATTTCTCTCGTAACTGTGCCTTTGGTTTTAAGTTTAAAAAGCCTGGATAGTTGATAGCCTAATATTTTAAAATGCTAATGTACTGGTTTATTGTCAATACGACTACCCCTTCAGGGGCTTTTGACTCACCCTTCATCTTTTCAACATAGAACCCCTAAGAATCTAAATAGTTTCGTGTTGTCCTGTTCCTCTAAGGGGCTTTGTATAGGTTAGATATTAGGATCAAAATATTGAGTGAAGCCAATGAATTAGGTTGCAGAGTTACATTCGGTTTTCATTGAACCATTTAAACAGAACCAATTCATCATCTGTTATACCTAATTTGCGCAATTTAACAATGCACGCAAGGAACTGTTTTTCATCGAATTTTGCTGGTTTTATCGTTTCGTTACCCCGCATTAATTTTGTAGTTTGTCCCGTAAAGTAATAGTCCTCTTTTGTGTTTCTGCCTTTTTTTAGGGCGCTTCGCATTTTTTTGAATCGGTTAAGGGCTTCGCAATCTGTGGTTTGCATGCCGAACGCGGTTTTTGGAAAGAGCCGACAGCCATCAGGTCGGATTGCATAGATTGAACAAGAATTATTTATCAGAAAAGGACATCGATTGTCCATCACGTATTTGTCGTATTTTGCTACGTCTTCCTCCCAGATCTTTCCCAAGGATTCAAAAAGCACTTTTATTTTTGCGTGAACTTCGGGGGGTTCCGAGGGGTTGGCGTTGATTTCTCCAGCGGTTAAGAAGTCTTCAAGTGTACAGCAGATTCCGCATTTATTGCATAAGAAGGGAAGGTTAATCGACCAGTTGCCCTGTTTGCCTGTGAATTCTAAGTGCAGGTAGAATGTGTCAACCATTGTTTGTTCCAACAGGGTATCTTCTTCACCTGTTGTTTTCAACCTTTCGCTCGCCTAACTTTGCAATTAAGGCTCAAACACAAGAGACAAATAGTGGTTTTACTTTTTTATTTCTTGTAGGTAGCAACATTATTTTTTAAATCCCTAAAATGTTAGGGACAATACCTATTTTGGAACTTGCACAATAAGTATGTAAAGGTGTAAAGAATGAGCCAAAATCAAATGTTCTGTTACCAATGTGAACAAACAGCCAAAGGCACAGGCTGCACAATCGTAGGGGTCTGCGGAAAAACCGCTGACGTCTCAAACCTTCAAGATCTTTTAGTCTACAAACTACGCGAACTTAGTCAACTCGTAATCCAAGCAGGAAAAGCGGGAATAAAGGATGAGCAAACAAGCGTTTTCACAGCTGAAGCTCTTTTTGTTACTTTGACAAACGTGAATTTTGATCCAGAAGCAATCGTTGCGTACATCAGAAAAACCGCTGAACTCCACGACAAACTACACAAGCAGCTAGGCGTCAAAGCTGACTATTTGCCCTTAGAAAACACGATGGAAGGGTTAATTGCTCAGGGCAAACAACATGGGATAAACTCTGAACCCAACATGGACCCTGACTTGCACGGGTTGCAGTGGCTTTTGACCTATGGGTTAAAAGGCGTCGCAGCGTATGCGTACCATGCATACCTTTTGGGCAAAAAAGACCAGAAAGTCTTTGACTTCATCCACGAAGGATTAGTAGCCCCATTCAACAAATCACTTGTTGTAAACGATTTCGTCAGTTTAGTTTTCAAATGCGGAGAAATCAACATCCGCGCCATGGAACTACTCGACGCAGGAAATACAGAAACCTACGGACACCCAGTCCCAACCAAAGTGCCCCTTGGACACAAAAAAGGCAAAGCCATCGTCGTTTCAGGACACGACCTCATCGACTTAGAAAACATACTAAAACAAACCCAAGGCACAGGCATCACCGTCTATACCCACGGCGAAATGCTCCCAACCCACGGCTACCCAAAACTCAAAGCATATCCCAACTTCTACGGCCACTACGGAACCGCATGGCAAAACCAGCAGAAAGAATTCGCACAGTTTCCAGGCGCCATACTAATGACAACCAACTGCATCCAGCGCCCAATCGAAAGCTACAAGAGCAACATTTTCACAGCTGGAACGGTCGGCTACCCAGGCGTGACGCATATTAGCGGCAAAGACTTCTCACCAGTAATAAAGAAAGCGCTGGAGATGCCAGGGTTCCCAGATGATGTTGAAGGCAAAACGGTCCTGGTTGGATTCGGCAGAAACGCGGTTCTAAGTGTTGCGGGCAAAGTTATAGATTCAGTAAAGAGTGGACACATCAAACGCTTCATACTTGTCGGCGGATGCGACGGAGCAAAACCCGGACGCAGCTACTACACAGAATTTGTGGAGAAAGCACCCAGCAACACCATCATAATGACGCTTGCCTGCGGAAAATTCCGATTCTTCGACAAAGAACTAGGAACAATCGACGACATCCCACGCCTGCTCGACATTGGACAGTGCAACGATGCTTACTCGGCAGTAAAAATTGCTCAAGCCTTGGCAGAAGCGTTCCACGTGGAAATTAACGATTTGCCTCTCTCAATAGTGCTCTCATGGTATGAGCAAAAAGCCGTTGCAATCTTGCTATCGCTATTGTATCTGGGCATAAAAGACATGCGCATTGGACCAAGTCTACCAGCCTTCATAACACCAAACATCCTAAACGTTCTTGTTGAAAAATTCAACATTATGCCGATCAAGACGCCAGATGAAGACCTCAAAGCCATAATGAAATAAATATCCCAACTTTTTTCTAACTTTTTTCATATCACCCCCGATTTTTTTAGGCATAAACGCTTTATCTAAGAAGCTCTGCCTAACAGGGAAAGGAGACAACCCTTGCCCCACCCGTTTAGCAATAAAGCCAAAGCAGTCTTCTCACTATTTTGGCTGGCGCACTCGGGGGTACTTCGTTTCCAATCATAAAGAGTGGGTTAAATACCATCGACCCTTTCACGTTTGTTTTCTGGCGTTTCCTCGTTTCCTGCATCACCCTGCTTGCAGTTATGCTGGCCTTCAGAAAAATAGAGTTTAAGACGCCGAACAAAAAGCACCTCCACCCTAGCATTGGTAGGGCTTTATGATTTGACAGCTGCAGGAATCACGCTCCGAGGGCATGTCTGGATTTTTATCGGTGCAATTTACTTAGTGTCGATAACTGGGTTCTCAAAAATAATGGACGTAATCTACGAGAGAAAGAAGATACCTGGCGTTGAACTCATGATGCAGTGGCGTTAAGAGTTTACTTTTTTGAGTAGCCACGCCATGTTCTTGCCCAAGTCATCCATGGTTTTGAGTCCTTCCTCGTCTTTCTCCACATCGCCCTTCGCTAAGCCCACGCCTATGTTCCAGTAGGATGAGCCAGGAACAATCATTTGGTTGATGAGGAAGAAGTGGTTTATGGCGTCGAAGGTTGGTATGCCGCCTGCCCGCCTCACGGCCACGACTGCAGCGCCGACTTTGCGTTTGTAGAGGTCCCCGTTTGACCTGCCCACAAACCCCGCACGGTCAATAAGCGCCTTCATCTCAGTAGTCATCATGGAAAAGTATGTGGGCGACCCAAGAATTATGCCATCTGCCGCCGCCATCTTTTCGATAAAGAGGTTAACGTTGTCGTTTACGATTTTGCACTGTTTGTTCTGGACTTTTTGGCAGATTCCGCATGCGGTGCAACCGTGGATTTGTTCGCCTGCAAGCTGGATTAATTCGGTTTCTATGCCTTCACTCTCCAAAACACTCAAAACACGCTTGATTAGTATGGCGGTGTTTCCGTCTTTTCGTGCACTCCCATTAATGGCAACAACTTTCACTAAATCACCATTAACAGGTAAATTAGGAATTGAGATAAAAGAATACCGCAACCAACCCTACTTTTTCTTTCTTTGCCTATAGACAAACACTGCAGCAACCACAACAGTCATCGCTAAGACACCAAAAGTTATGGATTCAAGGGGAATTGTTGCCGTCTGAAGGGTAGATTGGACTGGACTTTGCATAAGTGGATAACGGTCGAGGTCTAGCGGATCGATTACGTAAGCTGTGTCTCCTATGCCATCGCCGTTGGCGTCGGTGCCGTTGTAGTCGCTCCAGTAGTTGCCTGCTTTGCCGTTATCCCAGTAGTGGGGGGTTTCTGTGAGGTTGTAGGTTTTGCATTGGCACCCGCTGATTTGCACGTTGTTTTCTATGAATGAGTTTTGGTGAACAATCATGTCGGGTGGGGATTCTCCTGAAGCGGAGTTGGACCCAAAAAAGAGGCCGTCTATGTTTTCTGAGATATAATTTTTGGTTATAGTACCATTTGATCCTGAAATGAGCAAGCCAACGATGTTGTTTGAGACAGAATTTTCCGTCACCGTGTTATTTTGGGTCCAAATGTACATACCGATGCTAAAGTTTTCGACTTTAATGTTCTTTACAGTAATTCCATCCACGTCGCTGCCGCCTAAATCGACACCAATTGTGTAGTAATCCAGCTTATTTGGGTCTGGTCCTGTTCCTACTACCCAAATGTCGGTTGAGTTTCCGTTGAATATGCCTGAGAGCGTGTAGCCAGCACCATCTAGTACTATGTTGCTTTTCTGAATTTTAATGGCGGCGTTTAGGTCGCCTGTTAAGGTGTAGGTGTTTCCATTCTGCATAATCGGCGCGGTTGAAGGCGAAACGGACCCGTCAGGCAGAATAATAACCGTTGCGAGGGACACCTGAGGGTTTGCAGGCTTTACACAAACAGCGGGTATTAAAGTAAGCACTAAGAAGAACGCCACCAATACGAACGTTTTTTTGATTTTTAGCGCTTTCATTATTCCATCCTTACACTGTCAGATTTATTTAACCAATTCCTCGACCGACAAACGGTCTTCCCCGCAAACTTGAACTGCAGACAATCCTCGTTGGGACACATCTCTACGCAACGCAAACAGTAAATACACTGCGAACTCGCCACGTCGCCGCTTTTTTGCTCGTAAACCTCCTTTACTTGGGTGGGACAAACCCGTTTGCATATGCCGCATTTGGTGCATTTTTCCTCTATCTTGTTTAGGCGTACGCCGCTGACCCATTTGAAGGGTGGAAAACGGTTAAAGAGTGCAATCAAAGCGCCCAGTGGACATATTCTGCACCAGGACCGGCGGAAGAAGAACGCTGCTGCCGTAACCAAGCCGAATATTATGAGGTTGGTTGAGGTTACGTAGTATCCTAGTTGCCAGAATTGTCCGGTGGTGTTCTGGGTTATCCATGCAGGTTTCATTAAGCCTACGCCGGTCTCTGTTAAGATGCAGAGGGGTTTCATGGGGCAGACTTGGCAGAAGGGCGCTGAGAAGTAGGTGTAGACGAATCCGCCTTTTTGGGTTCCAGCTACCAGTTGGGTGCCTGAGAGGGCTTGAGAAGCAAAGACCACGCTTAGAATTATGATTAATGCTAGTATGAGGTAGCTTAACTGGTGGAACCGCTCGTTAAACTTGTCTGAAAAGTTGCGTCGCTTAATCTTCAACGCTTTGCGCAGACGCGTCATCAAATCCACGTATAAGCCAAAGGGGCAGACCCAACCGCACCAAAACCTTCCCAAAACCACCGCTGCCAGAATGATTATGCCAAAGACCACTGCTAACCTTGCCAACCCAGTTGAGTCGTAATGTACGCCCCAACCGCCGGCAACATCAAAGAACGGGTAAATGTAAGCTTGAATCTGCCAAAGCGCACAAGTCGAGACTCTTCCGCAAGGATAGAAACAGCCAAAGAAGGGTGCAGGCAACCCATCAGGCATACCCACGCCAAGCACGCTGGTTCCTATGTCTAATTCGTGAGGAGCAATCTGAGATGCAGGCACGGGCAAACCGTAGTGGTCGACGAATATTCCTGCAAAGAGAACAAAGATTAAACATATTTGGACAAACAAGCGCAGGGAACTGATCTTTCGGGTTTTGTTTCGGGTTCCAAAAAACAAAACAATGGTGCCTGCACTTAGAAAAGCAACGGTTACGCCGATAACTGACCAGTTGGGCTTGTATGGCAATGCTATGCTCGGTGTTGGAGATGGTGCATTGGGGTTTGCAGGGTCAGTTACGTGGGCAAATAATCTGTCGCTGATGTGACCATCTATTGGAAATATGTTCCAGTAGCCCGCCATGTCGAGTTTTTGGGTAACACTAAAATTTCCTGTAACTGGGTCCGTTAGCACGTACTGTTCAACGTAGGTGTAGTCTGGTCGTGTGAAGGCAACCCGTATGGTCTTATTTTCTGCGGGAGGACACACTTGCCCGGTCACAGTGACGGTTTGGTTGATATTAAGTTGAGTTTTGTCGATGTCTGCAGTTATGCAGGGACCATAGCAGGAGTCGGTTGGAGCAACTTGTACGCTAAGAAAGTAAACGACGACTAGGGAAGCAATAGATAAACAGAGAAGCATCCGCTGTTTAATACCTAACCCCACCCATGCAAACCCATTGGTGCTCTGTCTTCATATATTTTTGCAAACAACCGCTAACATTTTTGCCCATGGATTGCTCAAGGGTGAGTTCAGTGACTTAGAAATAAAACCTTTTTCGTCAAGATTCCTTGACTAACAAAATTTTACTACTCAAGAGGTCTAAACAAGGAACCCGACAAAGGCTTCAAGCATATTTGGAGCGTATTTTGGATCCTATTAGTAACTCAATTCAGAAACGAGAGCTTTATGTTGAAAGCAGAAAAAGCCCCACTTCACCAAAAAGATTGGGCAAAAACCTAACCAGACGGTTTTTTGAAATAAACGCCGCATCCACAACGGTTAGTTGGTTTTTTCTGCAGTATTCTTTGAAGTCTGCAATGCTTAGGAAGTGCAGGTTAGGTGTATCGTACCATTCGTAGGGTAGTGAAGGGGTAACGGGGACTTTTCCGCGGAAGAAAATCTGGAACCTATCTGTTACGTAGCAGAAGTTGGGGAAGCCAACGATAACTTTTTTGCCGACGCGTAGGGCTTCTTTTATGGCAAAATCTGGTTTTTTGACTTGCTGCAGCGTCTGGTTCAAAATAACGTAATCTACGCTTTTGTCGGCGTATTCTGTTAATCCCGTGTCGATGTCTTGTTGGAACACGCTTAATCCCGCTGCAACGCAGTTATGGATGGCTTGTTCGCTTAGCTCAACGCCCTGAGCGTGCACTTGCTTGTTTCGAATTAGCAAATTAAGTAGTTCGCCATCGCCGCAGCCCAAATCTAACACGGATGCTCGGCTACTAACCCAGCTTGAAATGACTCTGTGTTCGATTACATGAGTTTGTTTTGTCATGTTTAGTTGTTGCTCCCACCTGTGTTGGATACAGCTTTTAGAAAGCCTCCGATTAGCTGCGTTTCCTGCTCAGTTTCTAAAAGGAAAGAGTCGTGTCCGTAGGTGCTGTTTATTTCGCAATAGCTTGCCTCTACGCCTGCTAATTTGCAGGCTTTAACGATTTCTTGGCTTTGGTAGGCTGGGTAGAGCCAGTCAGATTTGAACGCTAAAACCAGCACTTTCGCCTTTAAGCCACCAAATACGCTACTTAGGGGGTGTCCGTTGAGGAGGTTGAAGTTGTCGATGGCTTTTGTTAGGTAGAGGTAGCTGTTTGCATCGAAGCGTTTAACGAAGTTGTCGCCTCTGTAGCGGAGGTAACCTTCAACTTCGTAGTCAGCGCTGAATTTGAAGGGCTCTTTGTCGGCACGGGTTTTTCTCCCAAACTTCTCAGTCATCGAAGTGTCACTCATGTAAGTTATGTGTCCAATCATCCTTGCAAGAGCTAAACCCTTAGCGGGAGGATCATAGTCGTAATAGTTACCATTTTTCCAGTCAGGGTCAGACATCACTGCTTGCCGTCCGACTTCGTTGAAGGCTATCTGCTGTGGCGTATGTTTCATTGTTGTTGCGATGGGAATTGCTGAGCGAATTTTGTTTGGGTAAGAAACCATCCATTGCAAAACTTGCATGCCGCCCATTGAGCCGCCAATGACGGCTAAAAGCTTCTCAATTCCCAAGTGGTCGATGAGATGTTTTTGGGCTTGAACTATATCGCCGATGCTGATTAAGGGAAAACTAAGACCATACGGCTTTCCTGTTTTTGGATTAATTGAAGTGGGACCGATGGAGCCTTTGCAGCCCCCAACAACATTGCTGCATACCACAAAATACTTGTCAGTGTTAATACCTTTGCCTGAGCCGATAAGGTTCTGCCACCACCCGCCTGGACCAGCAGAATGAGCATCCCCTGTGAGTGCATGAAGAACCAGAATTGCGTTTGATTTTTGTGCATTAAGTTTGCCGTATGTTTCGTATGCAAGCGTTATTGGGCCTAGTTTTTCGCCTGATTCTAACGTTAACTCATCTGGAGGATGAGCGAAAGTGAAGTTTTGGGTTGGGTCAGTTTTTTCGTTGGTTATTAGTTTATTTGCCTCCATAAAAAAGAAAAATTTGTGGTATTTACGGCTTGGCTGACACTTTGAGTGCTTGGTCTATGTCGGCGATTATGTCTTCGGGGTCTTCTATGCCGATTGAGAGTCTGATGTAGTCGGGAGTTACGCCTGTTGTGGCTTGTTCTTGTGTGGTGAGTTGCTGGTGTGTGGTTGATGCTGGGTGGATGACGAGGCTTTTTGCGTCGCCGATGTTGGCTAGATGCGAGAGTAGCTTTACAGATTCGATGAATTTTTTGCCTGATGCTAAACCGCCTTTGATGCCAAAGCCGACTAAACCGCCGTAGTGTTTTTTGAGGTATTTTGAGGCTAACTTGTGATTGGGGTTGTCAGTTAACCCTGGATAATTAACCCAGCTAACTAATGGGTGATTTTTCAGGAACTGAGCCACCTGCAGGGCGTTTTCAGAGTGTCTGCGTTGTCTTAGTGGCAAATCTTCTAGCCCTTGGAGGAACAGGAAGGCGTTGAAGGGGCTTAAAGCTGGCCCTAAGTCGCGTAGGAGTTGGACTCGGGCTTTGATGATGAAGGCGACGTTTCCTAAGCCTGGAAAATTGCCAAAGTTATCCCAGTATTTTACTCCATGGTAGCTGGGGTCTGGCTCGGTGAATTCCGGGTATTTGCCGTTGTTCCATTTGAATTTGCCAGAGTCAACGATTACACCGCCGATGCTTGTTCCATGCCCGCCGATGTATTTGGTTGCTGAAGTTGCGATTATGTCTGCGCCAAAGTCGATTGGTTTTACTAAGCCTACGCCAACTGTGTTATCCACAACTAAGGGTACGCCTGCTTCATGGGCTATTTTTGCTAATGCCTCAAAGTCAGGAACGTCGAGTTTGGGGTTTCCTATGGTTTCAGCGTAGATTGCGCGGGTTTTGGACGTTATGGCTTTTTTGAATTCGCTGGGTTTCTGGGAGTCAACAAATGTTGTTGTTCTGGCCAGTTTGCGGAAGGTGTAGTGGAGTAGGCTGTAGGTTCCGCCGTAGAGGTTGTTGGCTGCTACGATTTCGTCACCTACTTGGGTTATGGTTAACAGTGCCAGTGATATTGCGGATTGACCTGATGCTACGGCTAACGCTCCTGTTCCGCCTTCGATGGCGGCGACTCTTTTTTCGAAAACATCGTTTGTAGGGTTGTTCATTCTGGTGTAAATGTTTCCTATTTCTTTTAGGGCAAATAGGTTTGCTGCATACTCTGTGCTCTTGAATACGTATGAGCTGGTCTGGTAGATAGGGACGGCTCTTGATCCTGTGGTTGGGTCAGGAGTTTCTTGCCCTGCGTGGAGGGCTATTGTGTCTATTTTTTTGTTTGGCACTTTTTGTTGCCTCTGTTTTTGGTTAAAACAAAATATGAATAACGGCGTTATATTGGTTCTTGCAAAAAATATTCCAAAAAGAATATTACCAGAGCAAAACAATTACTATCCATGTTTCCCACAATAGAAGACATCGCCAAACGCCGCAAACAACTATGCCTAAAACAATCCGAATTAGCCAAAATGGCAGGCGTCAGCCAATCACTAATCGCCAAACTCGAATCAGGCACCACAGATTCATCATACACCACAGTAAAAACAATATTCGACGTGCTCGAACGCTTAGAATTCAAAACAAAAGTTCAAACAGAAAAGATAGTTCACACGGACGTCCTAAGCATCCAAAAAGACCAGCTAATCTCAGAAGTCGTAAAAATAATGAAAGACCACGGCTACTCTCAACTACCCGTGTTCAGTGGAAAACAGTCTGTTGGCAGCATCTCAGAGAAAGCAATCCTGCATCAAATTCTTTCAGGAAAAGACTTGGAACAAATATCCAAATTGCCCACAGAAGACATCATGGAAGAAGCATTCCCTCAGATAAACGAGGATGCACCATTATCGCTAATCACAAGTCTTTTGCAGACGTACTCGGCGGTTTTAGTATCAAAGAAAGGCGTCGTGGTAGGCATCATTACGAAAGCAGATTTGCTACGGATGCTTTAAGCCTGCTTTGAGTGTCAAATGTAATATTCAGGGCTTAGAACGTTAGTTTTCACTGAATCTTTTGTACAAAAAGTGACGCAGAGCTTGCAGAAATCAAAGGTAACATCTTTGGCTGCAATTTCATTACTTACAAGCTTTTGGGCAGTTTCAGCAGCCATACTTTGTATTTTGGGCAAGTACTGCTCAACTTGCTCAGTGCCTTTGTAAGCACGTTTTGAACTTAGGTATTGGCTTACTGCGGCTTGGGTGGTGCCCAATTTTTTTGCGGCTTCTGTCTGCGAGAGATGGTATTTTTGTACGAGTTCTTTGGCTAGCATTGACCTAAAAATTGGTAGAACATATTTGCCTATTATTTCGCATTGAGGATCCATGTTTATCGCATTTGTTTTATAACGCACTTATACTAATAAATTCTTTCTGAAACAATAACCTTTTTTATTGTTTAATTCTCTCGCAACTCCATAAAAAATAACGAATTAGAAGAATGATTGTTCTACGACTCCCGTTAAAATGGTAAAACACTGGGTTAATGTATTTGACAAAAAATTTTAAGCAAGAAAAGGAAAGAAAAAACCTTCCCTGCCTATTCTATGGCAACTTTTTTGGTTTCTTTTGGCTCTTTCTTGGGCAGCGTAATCTCCAGTACGCCATTGTTCAGGTTTGCTTTTGCATCATCTGACCGCACCATTGCGGGCAACTGAACTCTACGGTAGAAAGTTTGAGCTGCTCTTTCACGACGAACATAATTTTTCTTTTTCTCTTCTTCTTCAACGCTTTTTTTCGCCTGAATTGCCACTGAATCATCGGTTACTTCGATTTCCACATTTTCCTTGGTAAAACCGGGCAAATCCACCGTCAAACGGAAATCCTTCCCGCGATCCTCAAGGTCAACTGAAGGCATCATTGTATCTCTGAAAGGCATAATTGGAAAGCCATGCCTCCACCGCATTCCACGACCCCACCGCGAGGGCGTTTCCCAGAAGTCGTCAAATTCACGTTGGAAACTCTTCATCATTCTGTCAAAATCCCGCTGAAACGCACTAGAAGAGAAAGGGGCAATTTCTTCGGCGTGTTTTTTGATTTCGCCAGCTTTTTTCTCTTTACCGCCATAATAATAGTACATTTTCTTCTTTTTTTCCTCAGACAAACCAATTCACCTCCTTTCCAAAACTGTTTTCATGTAGCTCGATAACCACGTTACTGCGTTGCATTGACAACATAGTCAGCAGTTTACAGAAAATGCATTAGAACGTACCTGATTGCATGGTTTTGACGTAGAATTTTACTGTAATTTCTAAGGTTGAAGCGTTAATAAAAGTTTTCGAAATTTTTACTTACTTGAAGGCTACTCTGGCTTGGTTTTCTTGAGCATTTTTAATTGCCAAGATTATTGCTGTGTAACCAATAGATAATGCAACAATTGTCCAGCCTGACACAATGTACTCATAAGATAACCAAACGAAGTAACTTATAGCCAAGTTGAAAAGTTGAATTACAAATATGAGTTTTGTAAATCGCCAAATATTTTGAAAAGAAAACTTGAATAAACCTATTTTCATCAAAAACCTTCAATATATGAGAAATTCACTCAAATAGTAGTGTCATTTTTTATTTAATATATACTTTGTGGTTGCAACACATCAGTAACAAGCTTAATTCATTAACTGTAGCCTCCTGCATAGTTTCGCATTTAAAGAATATTTTTTGGCAATAAAATGAAACTACAAAAAATTTAACTATCCGAGAAGGGTTCTTTTGAAGTAATAATCGGTTAATATTTTTAGTGCTTAATTTGTTTGAGAGAGATGAAGCCTTGGAAAATAAAGAAAATGCAAAATCAAGCGATAACTCCAAAATACGAGTCTTAAAAAATGGACCCTACCGTGTGTCTGGAAACATTCCTTTAATTAAAATGTTGATTCAATGCGATTCTAAGGGCATACCTGCGAAATGGGTGATGGGCGAAAAACTGCAGACCAAAGAAAGCTATTCTCTTTGCCGATGCGGACAATCAAAGACCAAACCTTTCTGCGATGGAACTCATAAAAAAGTAAACTTTGACGGAACAGAAACCAGCGACAATGAACTTTACGAAAAAATGGCGAAGGTTATCGATAGCCCAAAATTAATACTAAAGGATGCTGAGATACTTTGCGCGTCTGCACGATTCTGCCATCGAGGAGGCGATATATGGCAGGTAGTCCTCCAATCAGACGAGTCATGGGCAAAGAAAAACGCAATTGACAACGCCTGCGACTGCCCATCTGGTCGATTGGTAGTTGTAGATAAAGAAACGGGAAAAACAATTGAGCCGTCACTTGAAAAATCGATTGGGTTAATTGACGATCCAGGCATAGGAGGGGACGGCCCGATTTGGGTTCGCGGCGCAATACCCATCTACTCGGCTGAAGGAAAACCCTATGAAGTCAGGAACCGCGTGACGCTTTGTCGCTGCGGAAAATCCACTAACAAGCCGTTTTGTGACAGCAGTCATTATCCTGAAGAAGATAGAGAGGTGATAAAATGAGCAAAGCTGAAAAAGTAAAGTCCAAACAGGCAAAGAGTAACGTTGACGATTCCTGGAATTCCAAAGAGAAGGCATTCGTTCTATTCTATGCGTCGTGGTGTCCTTACTCGCAACGGTTTCTGCCGATTTTTGAAGACTACGCCAAGACCAATCCGCAGGAGTGCATAAGCGTCGTGATAGATGACAATCCAGACTTATGCGAAAAATACGAAATCGACTACTACCCCACCGTTCTGCTTTTCAACAAAGGACAAGTTAAAAAGAGACTTGACGCCACGCCAGGATTGGGGTTAACCAAAAAACAACTAAAAGAGCTAACGACTAGCGCATAAACCTCTTTTCACCATTTTTTATTACTAAAAACAGTTTTTCTGCAACGTTTACCAGATTGTGACGCAAGATAATCTGTTCACTTGGCTTCACTAAAACCAGTTTTCAACTTAACAAATACTTAAGAAAAGTCGACAAACAGTTTTTTTATTGTTTTGGAATTAGCTGCTGGTACTCCGCGTTAACTGTGCCGTGCTTGTTTAGGAGTATATTGTTTATTTTTCGCCATTCCTCGCTTACGGATGGCCACATTGGACCTCCGATTATGCTTTTCTTAACATATTCGCTCATAGATTTTTCGCGCTTTAGAATACGTTTATTCCAGTCTACACTGATTAGGCCAGAGCGTCTCAGGTACTGGAGGTTGCGCGCCATCTGGTTTGAGTTAACAGGGTAGGTTATGGCGCTGTTTAAGTCCTCAGTTAACGATTCGATCGTGAATTCATCTTCATCCCTTAGGCTAATTGTTGCAATCATGTCCTGCATCAGTTTTGCCGTTCTGGTTACGTAGTAAGTTCGTTTCGGAACCAAGGTTTGCTCTAGGCGATAGGCATGCCGTTTGAAGAACCAGTTCTTTATAACTTCAGCAAGCAACAAATATGCGCCTAGCAAAAGCGTTAAGATTATAAAGAACAAGGAAGGCGGCGCAATAAACCCAAATATTTCGCCAAGCGGCGTGAAGGGCAATATTAAGGCGAAGGCAAGAATGGTTAAGGCGCTGACTATCAAGTATTTGCTTGGCTTGCTCTTCCAGAATGGTTTTCGTCGCGTTCTAATTACGAATACAACTAGGATTTGTGAGCAGAGGGATTCGATAAACCAAGCTGTCTGGAATAGTGATTGATCATGAAGGGTGGAACCTACCAGAGGGATGTTGAAGGCTACTATCATAATGAAGAAAGTTAAGAAGTCAAAGAGTGAACTAACTGGGCCCATATACAGCATGAATTGTCTAATGTAGCCGATATCCCACCGTTTTGGTCTCTCAACATATTCATCGTCAACGCGGTCGGTTGTGATTGTGGATTGGGAAACGTCGTAGAGAAGATTGTTTAAGAGAATCTGAACTGGAAGCATAGGCAGAAAAGTCAAGAATATAGAAGCTCCTGCAACGCTAAACATGTTGCCAAAATTGGAGCTTACGCCAAGCATGATGTATTTCATTGTGTTGCCAAAGGTTTTGCGTCCTTCAAAAACACCTTCTGCCAAAACTGTCAGATCGTTTTTGGAGAGAATGATGTCGGCTGATTCTCTTGCCACATCTACAGCATTGTCAACAGAGATTCCAACGTCGCTAGTTTTCAGTGAGGGTGCATCGTTTATTCCATCGCCCATGTAGCCTACTACGTGGCCGTTTCTCTTTAACAAAGCAATTATGCGGTCTTTTTGAATGGGGTTAACGCGGCAGAAAATTGTTGCCTCTTCAACTACAGCCGTCAACGCTTCATCTGACATATTAGCTATATCTGGACCAAGCGCAACACCCTTAATCTCAAAACCCAGCTCTTCACAAACTTTTCGGGTAACAAGTTCGTTGTCGCCTGTGAGAACTTTGAGTTCAATTCCTGCCTTAGTCAGCATTTGAAGCGATTGTTTGGCTGTTTCTTTGGGTGGGTCAAGGAAAGCTACAAAGCCCAGAAACACCATGTCGGTTTCATCGTTTATCGAGTAGACCCCTTTTTCTTCTTTGATTCGCTTGTATGCGATACTTAAGACTCGTAGTCCTTCGGCGCTGTAGCCATGGTATTTTTGCTCAATTTGCCTCTTTGTCTTATCAGTGAGGTCCGCTACTGTTCTGCGTAACTCATAGTAGGAGCAGACTTTGAGGATTTCTTCGGGGGCACCTTTAGCTATGAAATATCTTTGCCCCTCACGTTCCACAACTACGGAAACGCGTCTTCGAATAAAATCAAACGGCACTTCATCTATCTTGAGAAACTTTGAAGTGTCAATTTCTTTATGTTTCAGGATTGCTTCGTCAAGTGGGCTTTTCAATCCCGTTTGGAAGTTGCTGTTGAGGAATGAATACATGAATACTTTTTCGTCTTCGTCGCCTTCCATATCCACGTTCAATATGAGTTTTATGCGGTTTTCTGTAAGGGTACCCGTTTTGTCAGTGCATAAAACGTTCATGCTACCAAAGTTCTCTATGGCGGATAATCGTTTCACGATAACGCCTTTCTTGGACATAGCCATGGCGCCTCTGGAGAGGTTAATGGTTATTATCATTGGCAGCAATTCAGGTGTCAACCCAACTGCCAACGCGACAGCGAACAGTAGAGCTGTAACGACCCCATCGGTGGTGGGGTTGCGCAAAGAAATTATTAAAAACACAAAGATAACCAACAAGAAGGTTACCTGCATGATGAGGAAACCAAAGCTTCGGATGCCGCGTTCGAATTCGGTTTCAGGGGCTTTCTCTATGAGTTTTTTCGCGATTTTCCCGTATTCGGTTGCACTACCGGTTTTAACAACCATCGCAGTTGCACTGCCACTGACCACGGAGGTGCCCATGAAACAAAAGTTGCTCCATTCGGTAATTGCACCCTCCTTGCTTGTGATGGTGCTTGCAGCTTTCTCGACGGGAAATGACTCCCCAGTTAAGGAAGACTGGTTAACGAACAAGTCTTTGGCGCTGATTACTCTTGAGTCAGCAGGTGCAATGTCGCCGGCTGAAAGATAGATTATGTCTCCAGGAACGATGTCTGGGAATTTTATTTCTTGTTTAATATTATCCCTAATTACCGTGGCCGTCGAGGTGACTTTTTGTTTAAGCAGTTGAGCAGCTTTTTCTGCTTTATTTTCTTGGTAATAGTCGAGTATGACGCTGATGAAAATTATGCTTAAGATAATTGCAGTATTGGCTATTTCACCAAAAAAACCCGAAATAATCCCTGCAATCAAGAGTATAATTACGAGAGGGCTCTTGAAATGCAGAAGGAACTCTTTGACGGCTGAGTGTTTGTGTCCTCGGGCAAGTTCGTTGCTGCCGTAAACTTCAAGCCGTTCGACAGCTTGCTCAGAGGTAAGTCCCCGCTGTGACGAGTTTAAGCGTCCCATGAGTTCTTCTATAGGAAGGTTTACCATGTCTTCGGAGGTAAGCATAGGCTGCGTCTTGGCAACTGAAGAGTCGTTTAGATTATCGCCATTTTGCAGTGCTTTCTCCATGAACTCGCCACCTTAAACCGTACAATAGAATACGTTCGGCTTAAAGGGGTTTCGAAAAAACTTGGAGTTAAAACCTAAAAATTAAAGAAAAAACCATTTTATTTCCATTTAGTCAGTATTTCTTCTCTCTGGAAGGTGGCTTTGCTGAGGTAGAACAAGGCAATGTCTGCCGCTGCCAGGGCACCTGAAACACCTATAGCCAACAACGTTGAGAGTTGGGCACTAGTTGAAGCGAAGATTACTAAGAAAATCAATGGCAAAACAACTAAACCTCCAAGCTGCTGGGCAGCGCGTATGTCGTTTACTCTGGAAGAAATTATTATGTTTGCTTCAACACTCATTATGCAGGCCAAGGGCGCTATTACTCCAATTACTAGAAGCCAGTAGGGATTTGGGATTAGGAAGGCGTGTATTTGGGGGGTTGTGTATGACCAGAAATCTACGATTACCGCGGATATAGCGGCGCCAACGTATGTTACAACCATGCATGGAACAAAAGCAGCTAAGCTTTTGCCGAGCAGCAGTTCGCCGTCAGTGGTTGGGGTTGCCAGCAGGGGTTCGAGGCTTTTCTCGATTTTTTCTCCAACAAAACTGTACGATGCAATGATCGATGGGAGAACCGCTGGAATGAGAACAAAGTACATTGTTGCTATACTCACAATCTGGTTTACGGCAGCCAAAACTTGGTCATGAGTAAGCGTTCCAGAACCAATTTCTGAGTTTAGAGCAAATATAAAAATTATGGGCAAAACTACGCCAATTATGATTGGCATAGCAATGAGGGAATAGAGAACGTACTTGTTCTTTCGGAAAACGCTCAAGTCTTTTCTGGTTACTATCCATGATTTCCAAAGTCTCATTGAACGGAAGCCTCCCGAATAAGTTTAAGATAAACATCCTCCAGTGTGGAACGCAGTTCGGTGACGTATTGTATGTTGCCGCCTGCCTCTACGATGGCTCTTACAACCTCAGGGTTGTCTTTCTCAGGGTTATCAATATCAAGAACCAACTTATTGTCGCTGGTACGCAAATTCTTAACAAAACCCAATTTTTCTACAGCCGACGCAACACCACTTGTTACATGATCCAGATGCACAATCGTCTTTCGATTGTAGAGGCTTCGCTCCAAATTTTTTGGCGAATCAACTGCGACCAGCTTGGTTTTCAGGATGGCAATTCGGTCGCAGAGACGTTCAGCTTCATCCAAGTTGTGAGTGTTAATGAAAATTGTCCGCTTCTCTTTCTTGAGCTCCAAAACGAAATCCCTCACGGTCTTAGCGGCTTCAGGATCAAGGTTCGCCGTGGGCTCATCCAAAAACAAGACCTTGGGGTCATGAATTAAAGATCGGGCTATTGCAAGTTTCTGTTTCATGCCCTTGCTGAAAGTGCCCGCGGCGTCTTCTCGACGTTCCCAGATTCCAAGAAGAGTAAGGAGATGTTCGATGTTTTCTTTGCGTTTTTGCTCTGGAACCTCATAGAGTTCCCCGTAAAAGTCAAGGTTCCGATAAGCGCTTAAACTATCATATAACCCTACGCTTTCAGGGAGAAAACCGACCATTTTTCGGATTTTAAGACAGCTATCTTCGTTATCAACAGAGTAGTCACCTATTTTGGCTTCACCGCTCGTTTTGCCGATTAAGCAGCAGAGCATTCTAACAGTGGTGGTTTTTCCTGCTCCGTTGGGACCGAGAAAACCAAAAACCTCGCCTTCTTCAACGTGCAAGGTAACGTTGTCTACGGCTGTTAGGTTGCCGAATTTTCGGGTAAGGTTTTGGGTGTCAATCATCAATTGGCGCCTTCAGATTTTCTATAAATTATGCTTTTCATATTTAGATTCTTCGATGCTTTTTTGCTCTAACTCTTCTGGCGTCAATTGATAGTCAGTTTGTGGTTCCGACCTTTTTTCTTCAGTTGGCCAAGTGAGGGGGTCTTTCACATAAGTGTTCATTAGGCTTGTTTTGCCGCATGAGGGGCACGTTAATTGTTTGAGAGGCCCAATATGAAACATGGAAATGCTACGTGAAGCGTCAAATACATTTCCGCATTTTTTACATTTCGCACGCATTCTACCAGGATTTTTAATCAGGTAAAGCCGAAAAGTTATCGCCAAAACCAAGACTACGACCACAAGGATCAATTCGACATATGGTCCACCGATTGATGCGCTGAGTAATTGGCCCATTCCAAGACATCCATTTCATGAACTTTTACAAATGGAGAATCTCTTTTAACGATGTCACAGTTTTTCGTACTTGGATTCTTCTATGCGCTTCTTCTCCAGTTCTTCCTCGGTTAGCTCTGGTGGAGCAACCTGTTGCTGTTTTGCTTCTTCTGGAGGCCAGGTGATGGGGTCTTTGACTGATGAGTAAACATTGAGCCAGCTTCTTTTTCCGCAAGCGGGGCATTTAACGTAGTGCAGGGGACCAATATGCGGCGCCAAGGCTGCTCCGCCAAGACCTTGTTCAAAAACGTTGCCGCATTTTTTACATTTTACTCGGGCCATGTCAATCGAGCTTGTGAAATGCCGTTTGGAGATTAAAACGTTTGTTTGGTTAGGATGATTTTTGCTTGTGAAAAGTATAAAGGCACACGTAAACTAACAGTTAGAGATTAAGCAAGAGGTAAACAGGAATGTTTGAGCATCACCACGAAAAACTTTTGCCAAGACGCCTATTCCTCAAACGTTTCGCCAAATACGCACTGATATCCCTCTGTCTGGTGCTTGTGTCTTTGGTGATTGGCATGGTTGGTTACCATGGGTTTGAAGGTTACTCATGGGTTGACTCATTCCTAAATGCTGCTATGCTTATGGGCGGAATGGGACCAGTTGGCACCTTGCATACAGATGCGGGAAAAGTGTTCGCTGGAATATACGCACTGTACTGCGGATTAATTGAGTTAATAGCAATCGGCATTTTTGCCGCTCCAATCATACACAGGTTCCTGCACCATTTCCACTTAGAAGGCGAACACAACCAAAAACAATAACCACTGTCAACCAAATCAGAAACGCATCGCATTAGCACAATCAAAATTGCCCTGTATCCTTCCCGAAGTGGCTGTTTGGTTGTTAATCTTTTTTAGAAGCACTTGTTTGATTTTGGATATGACTACTGACATGTTTTGGCGCAGGAACATCCTTCCGAATGGTCTAACAGTGCTGCTCTTTCCCCGGGAAAACGCGAACACTACACAGCTTTCTGTCTCAGTTGGATATGGTTCAAATCAGGAACCCGCAGAACTCGCCGGAGTTGCCCATTTCATAGAACACATGCTTGCGGGTGGATCCGAAAATCGTATACAACTCTCCAGAAGTATCGAGGATTCAGGCGGAATTTTAGATTTTTACACAGACCACGAACATATGATGACCACGATGGATATTTTACCTGACAAGTTAATCGAAGCGTCAAGTATAATCTCTGAATTGCTCTTTAACAGGGATTTTGAGGATCAACAATTCAAAAAAGAAAGAAAAATAATCCTCAACGAACTCTCTGAAGCTTTAGATGATCCAACAGAAAGAATTGAAGAATTACTCCTAAAAACCTTGTTCAAAAATCACCCTGTAAAACGGCCTGTCGGAGGCTTTCCAGAAACCGTAAAAAAATTAACTTTAAGCCAGTTAGACCATGCTCATAAATCCAACTATTTTCCCCCAAACATGATATTAACTTTAACGGGCAATTTAACTGAAAACGCGGCAGTTAGGGTTCTTGAGAACTTTGAAAACAGAACTGTTGAGGAGACGTATTCAAAGAAAAATTTTCCTGTTGAGACAGCTAAACCTGAATCGATGGTTGTTGAGAAAAAACCTGGAATAGCTCAAACCTATTTGACCATCGGTGCGAGAACGGTTTGTTCAAGTCATAAAGATTCACCCAAGCTTGATTTGATGAGTGCATTACTCAGCGGAGGCACTAGTTCAAGACTCTTTGTTGAATTGAGGGAAAAGAACGCTTTAACCTACGACGTAACTTGTGACCACAACAAAGGCACAGATTTTGGGTACTTCAGCATTAACTGCGCAGTGAAAGACCAAAAATTGTCAAAGGCTAAAGACTTGATCCTCAAAGAATTATACAAGCTAAGAACAAACGACGTGCCAACAGAAGAACTTGAAAGAAACAAAAACCTGATTTTAGCAGAAATCCTCAGAGGAATGGACAATCCGCATGAATGCTCAGAAATTATTGCCTACATGGAAAGGCAATTCAAAAGCGAAAGAGCATTGGTGGATTACATCGGTAAAATCAAAGCTGTTTCAACCGAGGAAATAATGGACACTGCCAACACTTATCTTCAAGAGGACTGTTTATCAACGGTCCTTCTTAAGCCAAAATAATAAGGGGCTCTCCCATGAAAAGTTTTAGAATTAATTTTAGTAGGTGCCGTTTGGCAAGCACCTAATTGCCGTAAAAGGGTGCCCAGATATACACATTTGGGAGCCTAAGCCCCATATTGCATAACTGGCAAACAGAGCCTTGATCGGCTGTAGGTTTGCCTGCCAAACGACAGATATTTTCTCGGCAAATACTTACCGATTTGATAGAAAATAAGAATTTGTGGGAGTACCCAAACAACCACAAAAAATGCTTTTGCTTTCTATTTTCTGAGGTTTACAAGCGAGATGACAGAATGTTGTTGTTCCTGTTTGAGACAACAAGTTTTCATATATAGTACATTTACCAGTAATATGAAGTTGATTTCTTGATTTCATGCAATAAAGCTAACTGTCCAAAATGCGGAAAAGTGCTCGATAAGCCAGTGAAGAAACTGGAGAACCCTGTTTTTTGCATAGCACTTTTCAGATGTGGAGCTTGTGGAACCACATTTAGGTGTTGTTCTGAGTTTTAGCTGACAAAATATGCTTGCAAGGAACCGGCTTTTAAGCGATTGTATAGCCACATCAAATAAACTCGCTTGCAAAGGTCAGAAGTAAGAGTCAAGTTTTTGGGATTTGCAGCGTTCTTTTGGCAGTTTCATTAGTTTTAACCACATTGCTTGTGAATACTTGCTACCAGAAAGCAACCTTTTCCTTAGGGCGATGACAACGCAATATTTTCCATGAACCACTGCAGCTGTTAAATTCGGAGTTTTCTGCCAAAACTACTAATAAAAACAAACACCTCAGTAATCCACCAAATAGAGACAACGCAACTGACAATCGACGCTTTATATAAGAGATTATAGTTTTTGAGAGAACTAAGGAGAGTAGGTAAGTTGCAGTTGGAAGAGATGAAGAAGGAAATCGAAGCCTTAGTATTAGCTAAAGGTTTTTACAACAAGCCGGAGGATATTCCTAAGAAGCTGCTTTTTGCGTTCATAGAACTCGGCGAAGCTAGTGATGCATGGAAGAAAGGTTTGCCTGAGGAAAAAATTGCAGAGGAATTAATTGACGTTATCTTTTATGTTTTGGATGCAAGCCGTTTAGCTTGTCCAAACATGAATATGGATGAAGTTTTCAAGAAGAAGCTTGAGAAAAATTTGGGAAGGCCTTTCCAGTATGGTGAAGGACACCGAAAAAAGTAGCCAGAAGAAAACCGAAAGTAACAACTAAAGTTTTATTTGACAAGACTCTGATTATCGTTTGTTGAAGCAAATTGGATTTCACCTGCCCAAATAATGTGCTTTTCGAGTGCAGCAAATGCGGTTTATGCTGTGGTGACACCGAACAAAAAACAAGGAACATACTAGTTTTGGAGAAAGAAGCAAACGCGATTGAAAAAGAGACTTCCCTGCCCAGACAAGTCTTCACCAAACGAATCACTGACAAAAACCCATATTGCTATGAGATGAAAAAGAGCGGTGAAGGCAAATGCTTCTTTTTAAAAGACAACCAATGCAGCATCTACAAGTTTAGACCCTTAATCTGCAGGTTTTATCCATTTGAATTAAAATTTGACTCAGACAAAAACCATCATGTTTTCGATTTTACAGTTGAGTGCCCCGGAATTGGTAAAGGAAGAACGGTGGCTAGAAAGGATTTTGAAGCGCTGTTTTTGCTGGCTCAGGAAAGGTTACCTTAGAGTTGCCTTAGAACATCTGCTTGCTCCAGTGTGACTCCGCAATAGTGGCATTTCAGCAGTAACGGTTCCTCTGTTATAACATAGAATTTGGAGACTACCGGTTCGTCGGCGTTGCTTATACAGCAGGGGTTTGCGCATTTAACGATGCTTTCAATGACTTTAGGCAGTTTTACCTCCAATTTTTCAACTACCGCATAGTTTCGAACTATGTTTATTGACGCATGCGGAGCAACTAGAGCAATCCTGTTAACTTCCTGCGAGTTGAGCGCTTTTCCCTCTATCTTAACAATATCTTTAGCGCCGAAACGTTTGCTGGGAACGTTGATTGTGATGGTCATTACTCTTTTTTCTTTTCCAGTTATGCCTAGGATTTTCACCACATCTAACGCGTATCCACCGCGGATGTGGTCGATGACTGTTCCGTCTTTGATTTTGGAAACCCTAAGCTCCATGTCACTCATACAGTTTCTCCCGTAGAAGCTACACACAAGCAACAAATAAGATTTTACTCAAAAAAACTAAACGGTTTTTTCAGGAGCATGCGAACGTAAATCTATCACGGTTGTTCCTGCAAACTTGTCAAAGTACCTTATGAATGCGTTATTTTTTATTGTCCATCCTACAAGCAAGTCGAATGGAAGCAAGGGTAAAACTTTCCCAAAGTTCCTCACTGCCGCGTGGTCATAAGACATTTTTTTTCCATCAGTCCTAACCACCTTTAAACCTATGAACCGTTTGCCTATACTTTGACCATTAAATCCTTCAAGCAGAGTTGAGTAGAGCCAAAGCAGACCCACTGTTATGAAAATAACTGAGCTAACGCTATCTCCGCCCAAAAAATCGGTGGTTGAAAGAGAAAGCACCGCTGGGAGGAAAGTAATCGCCATCGTAATGGCTAATATCAACGCAAAATCAACTAGAAATGCCAAAGCCCTGGTCCTAAAAGATGCAAGCGGAAGTGAACTTGCTTTCCCTTGCACATCAGCAACTTCTGCCCAACCCTCAACATCGTGAATAACCCGAACTGCGCTTTCGCCAGCCCTACTGAGTTTGTACTTGCCATTGGCAGTTTGCTCTATGAAGGGTGATAGTGAGCGAAGGTGAAAACTAAGTTTTCCAGTATCTACCTTCAGCAAATTCAGCAAGTCTGTAAAGGAAGATTCGCCATTGTTGCTAAGGTTTAGTAGTATTTCCCTTCGTAGTGGATGCGAAAGGACTGAAAGTATCTTTGAGACATTTCCCTGTTCTACTGCCATGTTTTAAAACCATACGGTTTACTAGATATTGGTATCTTATTTACGGACGCCTTTGGCATAGCCCATTAAGACTCTTTTCTCCCATATAAGTCAAGCTCAGAAAAACTGGCGACCGAATACTTAGTTTTAATAGCTAAAATCTATCTATTAAATAGTTGTATGTCAAGCGCTGAAGTAGCTGTACACGTATTCAAAGAGTTAGAAATTGAAGATTTTCGAATCTTAAATGTAATTGAGGCTGGTATGAGCAAACACGAATTTGTCCCGATAGAACAGATTCAAAGGTACGCCAAAGTTCCCATGGACCGCATAGACTTTACCTTGGGCAAATTAAACAAGCTGGGCTTAACCTTTCGAACTAAAGAAACCTACAACGGACACACCCTAAACTACGCGGGGTACGATTGTTTAGCTATCAATGCACTTGTTAAAGCAGGCGTCATAGTGTCTTTTGGGCAATCATTAGGTGTTGGAAAAGAAGCCGATGTCTATGACGCCTTAAACTCAGAAGGCAAACGCCTAGCTATCAAATTTCACCGATTAGGCAGAATTAGTTTTCGGCAAACTAGACGCAAACGAGGCTACACACGCGAACATTCCACATGGCTCTTTCAATCGCATCTGGCTGCTGAAAGAGAGTTCCAAGCTATGAAAAATGCTTATGAAAACGGCGTTTCAGTACCTGAACCAATCAGCCAAAACCGCCACGTTGTAGCTATGGGGATGATTGAAGGAGCCCAACTTTCCAAATATAAAGATATTGGAAAACCTGAAAAAGTTTTGCGCGAAATTCTAAGAAACCTACGAAAAGCCTATGTTAAAGCCCATCTAATTCACGCAGATATCAGCGAGTATAACTTGATCCTGCAACCTGATGGCCATATTCTGATTATTGATTGGCCGCAAGCCGTAAAAACTGATCATGCGAACGCGGCGGAACTTCTGGAAAGAGACATTAAAAATGTGCTAACTTATTTCAGCCGAAAATTTAATCTGGAATTGGCTGCACAAGCAGCCTGCAATTATGTTACTGGAGAAGCCAGAAGCTTAGTTTTTTAGTGCTTGTTGGCGTCCATAATTATGTATAGTATGTTGTTTCCTCGAAGCAACACGTTACCATAGTTGGTCATCAGTTGGTCTTCTTTGAATTCTGTGGCGCCTTCCAAGAGGATGTTCATGTGCCCATCGCACTTTATCATTTTTCCCTTGTATTCATAGCCGTTTTTCAGAACAACTTCGATGTTGCCGTGCAGTTGTTTAATGAGTACGTTTAATGGTTTTTTACTTGGTTCCATCATCGACATAATTGGTTCCCTGTCCATTCCTGTTAATATGCAAGAACCCCCTACCAAATATAAAAGCCTTATGAAAGAGATCCATAGTCAAATAGCAAAAAAGTGTTTAGTTAATAAAAGTAAATGTAATGCTTGATTTTTGAGCTACTTGTTGTTGTGGTTTGGTTGCTATGTCACGACTATTCTAATGTCTTTTCGGTTTACGTTGTGTTTTGTTGTTGGTGCTGATTGCATATGCTGTTTTGTTAATGGAACTCAAGCCGCATTTCCATGTGTACGAAAAAGGGACCCATTTTAAGGTTATAAACAACCTCAAAAACAGATTATGCCTTGCATAGACAATGCCTATAATAGCTTACAAGTAAATAACGAAGAAAGACCCAGCGCGCGCTTCTGAATGTGGCTATAGCCTATGGGCGGCTGAATCTTAATTATTAATGATTCCAAATTACGGATTTTATTAAAATATAAACTGGTGCAGAAGGGTAAACTGAGATCAATCACTCATTTGCAGATGGTCTTTTCCTTTTTCCTTAAACGAAAATAAGGGTAGGGGAGAAATAAATCAGCCTACAACTTCGCCAGTATTGACAGCGCCGCAATCACAAGGAAAGCAATGCCCGTCCAGAACAAATCTCCAGTTAAAAAGTACACCACAACGGCTACAAGAATTGCTGGAATCAGAACTAGAAACAGTTTGATGAGGATTACGATTATCAAGCCGATTATAACTAAGATAATGAGAGCTGTAAGGCTAAGTCCTAAACTGCCCAAGATAGAAAAGACAATTGTCATTAAGGCATAATTCAACAGAAAGACCTCAATAAAAAATTGGAGCCAGTAAGTAATAAGCATTCCCTAAACAGGTTAGGGCGCCCAGAAATTTTATGGAGCCATTTTTAATTTGATTTTTGGAATAACCTCTTTTTGAACCTGCAAAACTCCAAATGTTGTTATCCTAAACTTTTCATCCGAAGTCTTGCCTACAAAATTATTCTTTACCAGTTCGCCCAGTCGCGTGCTGGTTATTTTACCACTTTTACCTAGCTTAACCTGCAACTCATCTTTCGAAAATGAATCATTGTTTAGTAGGCTTAGCTTTTGTCCCAAATAATATGCTGCAAGCCAAATCAACAAAGCTTCATTATCCGTTAACTTGGTTTTAGGAACCAGAAGGCTCACGCCGTCGCTTGAAAAAGCAACTATGCCGTTTAAGTCTTTGGCAAGCTGCTCAGTGTCTATGTTTAACCAGAGTTTTTGGGCTATTTCAAAAGAGGGAATCATCTTGTTGAAGAACTTGTTTAGAAGCAGCCATGCTTCTTGTGGGTCAGCGGAAAACTGTTGCTCAAAATCTTTGTATTTTATTTGTATATGAATTTTTTCGGGTTTAGCGCTCACTCATCTTGCCTCGGAGTCTGGAGAGAACGTCTTCTTCTACCCATTTTTCGCCCTGAATAGTCAGTTTGAACTCGGGTTTGCTCGGGTCAGGTTTGAAGACTTGGCCGCGTTTAGTCATCTCGTTTAATCGTGCTGGCACCATGCTTTTTATGCCGCTGGATTCTAAGAGCTTTTGGATTTGGGCAGCTGTGTTTTTTCTTTCTTCCGAAGCATACAGCACCAGCCCAACGGCTTCGTAATGAGTGAGGTTTTCGCGGGTAACTATAACTGGTCCTTCGGTAGTGAGTTCGATGATGCCCTTTAGTTGTGCTCCTGAAGGAGTTAAGCGGTTAGAGACAAAATCGGAGAGTTTCTCAACAAAATCCTCAGGTATCGTTTCAAGCATGTTCATTATGTCTTGTGGGCTTTCGCCTTCGATTACGACTTCGCCGAACTGAGTTTTAATCCGTGCTTCAATGCGTTTCATCAAGCTAAGCCTCGTCTACATTCTATACTCGTAGATGTCATTTAGGATTTGTGGCTAATAGGTTCTTTTGACATGAAAAAGACTATTTTAGACGCTCATGCAAAAGTTTGCCTACAAGTTCAGGATTAGCCTTTCCACGGACTTCTTTCATCACCGCACCCATAAGCATGCCCTGAGCATTCTTTCCGAGTTTTTCGATTTGTTGCTTGTTGGAAGTGACTATTCGGTCGATTATTGGTGCTAAGTCTGATTCGGTGAACATTTTTAAGCCTAAAGCATCCACTGCGTCCGACACTGTTTTGTCTTCGTTCTTGGATAACCAGCTGAAAACACTTGCGATTGCTTCTTTTGCTATGTCTCCTGAGCCGACAGCGTTGAAGATGGCGCGGATTTGGTCGTCTGTGACGTTTGATGTTTGGACACCTTCACGTTTGAGCGCCTTGACAGTTTCGGTTAGAAATGCGGCAACCGTTGAAGCTGAGACACAACTGGTTTTGGCAGTTTCCTCAAAGAGGAGGTTGTATTCGGAATCGATGAGTTGCTTGGCTAATTTTTCATTTAACCCGTACTGCTTTATGAGGCGTGCAAGCTTTTTGTCGGCTGGTTCAGGCAGATGCGCACAAACCTTCGCTACGAGCTTTTCTGTTATGGGTTGGGCTGGGATATCGGTTTCGGGGTACATTCTTGCTGCGCCTGGACGGGGACGCATGTACCGTGTGGTCCCGTCGTCTTTGGCGGTGCGTGTTTCGGCTGGGATACCTGTGCAGGCTTCCTGCGCACGCTCCACAACTGCTTTGAGTGCGTCTTGGGTGTTTTCGGCTGTGTCAGCAACGAACACCACTGCATCGGCTTGGGTTGCGCCGACGGCTTTTTGCAACGCTTCCACATCTGCGGGTGTTACGCCGTAGTTGGAGAGGTTTTCGTCGGTGTGAAATACTCCTCCGACTCTGCCCCAGAATTTGGCACGATCAGACAGTTCGGAACCTAAGCGGAAACTAGGCATCAATTCTCTGCCCGTCAAACCGGCGAACCCTGAAAGTTTCACAGCTAAGACCTTATGGTTTTTGTCGATTGCTTTTCGGATAACTTTGCTTTTGTTATCTTTGAAAATAGTGGTAACATCTACGAATTCGGGTTTAAGCGATTCAGGTTTGATGCCGCGTTTGGCAAGTTCCTCTTTTATCTCGATTAATCCGAGTTGACGTTGAACCTCATACTCTACAACCGTGGAAATCAACTCAAGCTCCTGAACACCTTTAATCTCAATCAAAGCGCCGTTTGGCAAAGAAACGTTGAGGTCTTGACGAATGGTTCCTAACCCTCGCATGACTTTGCCTGTATCCCTGAGGATTCTACCAATGGCAAACGCGACTTCTTGGGCTTCCATGGGTGAATAAATCACTGGTGCAGTAGCGACTTCGATAAGGGGGATTCCTAAACGGTCGATGCGGTAACGGATGGTTTTGCCCTCATCCTGAGTTCCAGTCTTGCGTGCTGCATCTTCTTCTAGGCTTGCCGCTTGCATGGGGATGATTTTTTCACCGACCTTTATCCAGCCGTCCAACGCAATGATGCAGGTGCGCTGAAACCCAGTGGTGTTTGAGCCGTCAATAACAGTCTTACGCATAACATGCACTTCATCGACAGGCTGCATATTCATCATAAGCGAAGCAGTTAAAACCACTTCAACCGCATCCAAGTTGATCGGGTGAGGCGGCTCCTCATCCATCTCGACAAGACAGCTACTTTTTCGGCTGGCTTCATAGAGAATTTTTACGCCCTTCTGAAACTCAAAGTACGCAGCTGGGTCAATTTGTCCTAATTCGCTTTGGGTTGGTCGGAGTCTGCGTAGGAAAGTGATTTCAGGGTCTTCTTTGAAGAGTTCGGGTGGGCAAATGCAGAAGAGTTTGCTATTTACGTTTAGTTGCTGGTGGATTTCTAAGCCTACTTTTAAGCCGACTTTTGCGTAGTCGATGGTCATTTTATTGGTCTCCTTGGTACTGAAGTTTTTCTTCTTGTAGGAAGGTTCGAGCCGAGAACTCGCCTGCAAAGTTGGTTTTTAGAAGCTTGATTGCTTCTTGGGGAATGTCGGTTTGCCCAAGAACCCACATGAGCTTGACAAGCCCTGTTTCAGGGAACATATCATCAAGCGGGACGACGCCAAAGGACAACAGATCCCGTCCAGTGTCATAGACGTTCATGTTTACTCTACCCCATATGCACTGGGAAGCCAACGCAACCACCACATCCTTAGACACAGCGTTCTTGATTGCTTCAAAACAGAATTTGCTCACATGACCTAAACCTGAACCTTCAAGCAGAATTCCTTTGATTCCTTTTTGGACATAGTAGTCGATGATTGAGGGGTCAAATCCAGGGTAGAATTTGACTAATGCGACTTTTTCGCTGAAGTCTGGTTTGAGGACCAGCTTTTTCTTTGGGTTGCGGCGCTGGTATTGGTCTGTTTTCATGGTTACTTGGAGGTTTTGGACTTTGGCGATGGGAAATCCGTTGATGGATTTGAATGTGTCTCGACGGCTGGTGTGGCATTTTCGCACTTTGGTACCTCTATGAACTACAATCGCGGCGTCGGAGATGGTTTCATGCATCGCTAATCCAACTTCTGCGAAGGGTGCTTCTCCAGCGGCTTTTACTGCGCCGATTAAGTTGGTTGCTGCGTCGCTGCTTGGTCGGTCAGAAGATCGTTGAGCCCCAACAAGAATGACTGGAACAGGCAAGTTCTGGAGTGCGAAGCTCAATGCGGCGGAAGTGTAAGCCATCGTGTCCGTTCCGTGAGCAATGACTACTCCGTCTGCGCCTTGCTCGATGTGTTTGGCTACGGTTTGGGCGAGTTCGCTCCAGTTTTTTTGGGTGAGGTTTTCGCTGTAAATGCTGTAAACAATTTCTGTGTCTACTCGGGCAACATCTGCGAGTTCTGGGACAACTCCGTAGAGGTCGCTGGCGGACATGGCTGAACGCACGGCGCCTGTGCGGTAGTCTACTCGGCTGGCGATTGTTCCGCCAGTACTCAATATAACGACGTGTGGCAGGGCTGGGTTCTGTTTGGGGATAGGCGGGGAAGCGAATGTTGGTTTGGTTCCTTTGCCGATTTTTTCAATTTTAACCTCTGCGGCGGCTTGGATGCCGATGTTGTAGCCGCTCTTCATTTTAACTATGATGGCTGTGCCTTCGCCTGAGCGAGGAATCAGTATGCCCTCGTAGGTTTTGCCTTTGCTTGTGACTTTAAGGATGTCGCCGACGTTGCAGTCGGCTTGTTTTAGCAGGCGCAACGCTTCGCCCTGGTAACCAGAATCTTCAATTTGACTCATCTTAATTCAACCTCTTTGAAACGTAAACTCCATCACGCTCGTACCCAAAACGCATGTAATACCTTCTTGTTCCTAACGCACTGATAACTAAAAGCTTTTTCAAACCGAGCGCCTCGCCAGCCAATCTTTCAGCTTCTTTTAAAAGGATTTGTCCATAGCCCTTATGTTGCCAAGCGCCCTCGGAATGTTTTCCAACGGGGACAAGTTGGCCGTAAACATGGAGTTCACGCACAATAGCGGACGGCACAGCGGTGATTTCTGGTCTATGAGCTTTTGCTGATGGAAAACGCATACGCAAGTACCCCAACAATATGTTGTTTTCTGGGTCTTCGGCGGATATGAAAAATTCCTGTCCTTCCGAAGCTTCATATTTCTGCGTTAGAATTTTGATTTTTTCCAGATCTGGTTTTATGTGGTCAACTGCCAATCGGTGTCCTACTTCGCGGCAGCGGATACATCGGCATTGGCTACCTTGCGCCTTGAGTTTGGATTGGACAAGCTCTCGTACATCGCTCTTTTTTACTCCTGCCAAAATGAGTCTTGCGGGGATGTCCCGTTGCACACGCATCACCCTTACCCATTGTGGGATGGTTTTTTTGATTTCTGCGATGACGTTCGCGGCTTGTTCAGTGGTGTAAGGTTCAAATGTGCCTTTCTGGTACCATTCGTAGGCTTTGGTTCCAGCGATGGCTAGGCAAGGATAGATTTTTATCATGTCAGGTTTGAAGGCTGAATCTGAGAAGACTCGTTTGAATGCAGTAATGTCTTTTTCAGGGTTAGAACCTGGCATACCAGGCATCAAATGATAGACAATTTTTAATCCCGAATCTTTGGCAATGCGAGTGGCTTCAACTACATCCGCGACGGTGTGTGTTCTGCCGACTAAACGGTAAATTTCGTTATCTGGATTCTGCACCCCAAGCTCAACTCGTGTCACGCCCATGTCGAGCATTACGTCGATGTGGGGTTGTTTGGCCCAGTCGGGGCGGGTTTCGACGGTTATGCCGACGTTGCGAGTTTTGCTTACTTCCGCATTCGCCATAGCCTCTTCTAGATTCGCGGAGGTTTTGCCTGTTAGGGCGTCTAGGCAGCGTTGGATAAACCATGTTTGGTACTCAATGGGTGTAGCTGGGAAGGTTCCACCCATAACGATCAACTCGACTTTGTCCACTTTGTGCCCAATGGCGGTGAGTTGCCGGATGCGGCTTTTGACCTGCTCATAGGGGTCAAAACTGTTTTGGGTTCCCCGTAACGCAGCTGGTTCATATCCCGTGTAGCTTTGGGGGCTGCCTTGGGTTGGTCCGCCAGGACAGTAAGCGCAGGGTTCGGGCTGTGGGCAAGGGTACGGTTTAGTCATGACGGCGATTACTGTTACCCCGCTGATTGCGCGAGTATTCTTGCGTCTGATGATGGGCAGGAGCTTTTTTGTTTCAGCAGCCGTTAAAACACTTATTAGATCGGCGTTTGCCGGTACAGCTTCTAAATGGTACTTTGCTGCCACCTTGATTTTTAATCGGTTAACATCCTCGTGCGTGGGTGAAGGCATAGAAAGTAGGGTTGTGATTATTTCTCTGAGGGCAACTTGATTGTTCAAGGAAAGTACCGAATTAGGTTAAGATTACAAATAAATAAACTAAGCTATAAGTTAAAATGGAAAATTAAGCTTGAAAAAAAGTTCGTTTAGACCCAGTTTTGGCCAGCTTTCCGCTGCAGAATCACGCGCTTCTCGTAAGTGCGTCGGGTTCTGGTTTTTGGGCTCGGAGAAATTCTTTCTCGAGCTTGGATTTTTGGCGTTTGAGTGCGGACTTTTCCAGCTTTTGAGAGTGAACCGTGAGTTGGCATATTTTACACCTTTGGCAGAATAAACTTGCATGTTGCACTTAAACCTTTACCCATACATCAACAATTTAGAAGTAACCTGCCTAACTTAGCTGCTGGTTGGAAAAATTATAAAAAAGTGGAATTTTACGGTTTCCCGTACAAGTTTTTCTTCCACCTAAATTATAGTAGGTCAAGTCTGAGCCTTATTGTTGACACGGCCCACCTAAACAATGTCTTAACCGCTGCAGATCCTTGCACCGTTTTGAACCTGCCGCTCACCGCTTAGCTGCTTCAACACAATGCATGTTCAGCCCAAAGAGGCAAAGTCTTGGTCGCGCACCAATTTTTCGCTGTTTCAATCAGTACGCATCTATGCCTCGATGCATTGCATCTAAAGCTTGCTCCCTGACCTACACAAATCAATAGCATCTGATCTGTTATAAATTTTGTGACAAATATGGAGTAAAATATTGCTGATGTGTACCATTTGAAACAAGTTAAAATACTGCAAACTGAAAGCCCCATTAGCAATTATGGTTAGTGTAAAACTCGATAGCTTAAAAATTTTGAACTCTAAGTAAATTAGTAAATTTGATGAATAATCAGGAGTTTGTAGCTTGTTTCGTTTGACTCCTAATTCGATTTCTTCGTCTTAATGCAAAATGCACAAGCGTCAGCATGACTGGAATTTCGATTAGTGGACCAACCACTGTCGAAACCGCCACCATAGGCATCGAAGCAAACGCGGTTAAAGCTATCGCAATAGCCAATTCAAAGTTTCTTCCTGTACTGTGAAATGCCATTGTCGCTGAGTCTTCATAGTTGTATCCAAGGCGCCGAGTGGTAAAATAGACCAAATTGAAGAGCATAAAGAAGAAAAGAACCACTGGAATGGCCATCAGCCACACAAGCGAGGGATTATCGAGGATAACGCCGCCGCGTAACGCAAACATGACAACCATCGTGAAGAGCAATGCCAAAAGCTGAAGCGAATCAAAATATGGAATCAGCTTTTTTTGGAACCATTGCTGGGATTTGTGTTTGATGACTTCTCGTCGGGTGATTGCTCCAAAAAGTAGAGGTAATCCTAGATAGAGGAGTATGCTCTCGCCGATAGACGCAATGTCGATTGAAATGTAGGTGCCGATTAGAAGGGCGATGAACAGGGGTGTAGTGATTATTTGGATTATGCTGTTCCATGCCATAAGCACTATGCCAAGCGGACCGTTTCCTTTGCACAGGTCAGTCCAAACCAACACCATCGCGATACAGGGGGCAACACCTAGAAGAATTAGTCCTGTCCATAGATAACGCGCAGTTACAAGGTCGACGAGTCCAAGAGATGGGAAAACTACTTCAAAGAAAATATACCCTAAAGCAAATAGGAGGAAAGGGTTTATGGCGTAGTTGAAGAAGACGATAATGCTGGTTTGTTTGGGGCTTTTTACGGCTTTTTTAAGTTCGCTAATTTCGATTTTGGTCATTGCGGGGTAAATCATGAAGAATAAACCGATGGGGATGCCTATTTGGAGGGTACTACTAAATACTGGAAAGAACTTACTGAGTGCAAGCCCAATAACCAGGGCTATTGCAATCCAAAGAGCAAGGAGCTTGCTTATCCAGCCTAACGATTTTTCTTCAGTCTCACAAGTCATTTAGCAGACCAATTCAAAATATTCTAATTTGTCGGACTGCAGCTTATCTGTTCCATTACTTCTTTCTGCAGAACGGTAATTATTTCGGGGGTTAGTGCATCAACAGCTTTGTAGATTCGTGGGTCAATAATTGAGTACATTCTTTTGGTTCCGTCTTTTCGGCATCTGATTAAGCCTACATACTTGAGGATTTTTAGGTGGCGTGAAACAACTGGCTGGATAAGGCTAAGGTGCGGGACTATTTCGCAGACACATTTTTCTCCTTCTCGAAGGAACTCTAAAATTTCAAGTCTGTCTGGGTCTGAGAGCGCATGGAAAACCTGCGCTTTGAATCTTTGCTGGGATGCTGTTGGCGACGACATAATTTCAAAGAAAGTATGTAACAATATTTAAATATTTATATCAATAAGTTTAATTAAATATAGCCAAAACACACCAAGTGACCACATTGACCGAAGGCAACATACACATACGAAGCTGGCAAGAATTCAAACACACAATCACAGAAAAGAAACCCGCGTCAATCGTATTCATACTGGAACAAAACGGCTTCTCAAAAAACAAAGAACTCTCCACCCTCAAAATAATCATGCTCCACGACAAACGCTACTACATCTTTTACGACTTCCCAAAAGGCGACACTCTCAGAGAAACAAAAATTCCCCTCCACAAAGACAAAAACGGCATCCCAAACCTAGACGAAGCTGAAGTCAAAGCATACCTAAAGGATCAGTTTGAAAACTTGGAAGTCTACTCGTTTTGGACAACATAACAAAAGGTTATTCGAATGTCTGAAGAAACATACGAAGGAATCCCCAGAGAAAAAATACCTTGGGACCCAAAAATTGACTACGAAAAATGTATTGCCTGTGGAAAATGCGTTGACTTCTGCCACATGAGCACCTTCAAGTTTGAAGAGGTAGACGGCAAAAAGAGAACCATTGTAAACCCCAACAGATGTGTTGTTTTCTGCAGGGGCTGTGAAGACATCTGTCCAGCTGAAGCAATCGCTCATCCATCCGAAGAGGAAACTCAAAAAACCATCGAAAAACTCCAAGAAGCCGCGTTGTCGTAGACAAGGGCTGCTTATGAAGAAGGTTTTGTTTGTCTGCGTAGAGAACGCTGGCAGGAGTCAGATGGCAGAAGCGTTTGCTAAGAAACATGGAGCAGATAAGTTTTCGGCTTCAAGCGCAGGTAACAAGCCTGCCAGCATGATCAATCCGTTGGTGGTCAAAGTTATGAAGGAAATAGACCTTGACCTCTCAACCAGCAAGCCAAAATTAATAACTGCAAAGATGGCTATGGACTCAGACTTGATTGTTACGATGGGCTGCAACGACCAAGGAGTTTGCCCCGGACCATTCTTTAAACCTACAATCGAATGGAACCTTGAAGACCCCAAAGGCAAACCTATCGAAAAGGTTAGGCAAATTAGGGATGAAATCGAGAGCAAAGTGAAGCAATTGATTGTTCAGCTGTCGCCTGGTGGGTTATAGTGAGATAACGGTAGGTTGCATAATTATAAATAATAAGTCGCAAAATAGTAACTTCGGCTTCTTGAATTCAGGTGAGAAATATGCAGGCACTAAACAATAAGAATAAAATAACAAGCTTCGTTCTCATTAGTCTCCTAACTGCAGTCATGCTTTTCTGCATTGTCCAATCAAACGTATCTGCTGCAGAATCATCAGAAGATTGGACAATGTTCCACCACGATTTAATGCACACAGGATCATCAGTCTCGGCGCCGGCAACTTCTGACGTATCATTGTGGAATTACACTACCAACGGTCCAATAGGAGCATCTCCAGTAATCGTTGATGACGATGTCTACATACCCTCTGACGACGGAACCGTGTACTGCCTTAACGCGTTAGACGGGTCACAGATATGGAGCTACACGCCCCAAAGTCATCAAGCAATATCTTCTTCTGTTGCGGTTACTGAGGGCTACATCTACTTTGGAAGTTACGATACCAATGTGTATTGTTTAAACGCTGCCACAGGCGAGAAAGTGTGGAATTTTAGCACAGAAAGCACCGTTGGGTCTTCTCCGGCAGTCTCCACCGGTTATGTCTACGTGGGTTCTTGGGATGGAAACCTCTACTGCCTCGATGCATTAACAGGCCAAAAACTATGGAACTACACGCTTGGCGGTTTGGTTGATTCTTCCCCTGCAGTTGCTAACGGTCGCGTCTACGTGGGTTCAAGTAACTTTAACGTTTATTGTCTGGACGCTTTGTCGGGAGCAGAAATTTGGAAGTATACAACTGGAAACCTGGTGCAGTCTTCTCCTGCGGTCGTCGGTGAATACGTGTACATCGGGTCCGAAGACTACAATATCTATTGCCTTAGCGCCTTAAACGGCTCCAAAATATGGAGTTACGCCACGGAAGGCTGGGTCGACTCAGTCCCTGCAGTTGCAAACGGATATGTTTACGTGGGAACCGGGGAAACAGACAAAAACATTTACTGCCTAGATGCATCAAACGGCACGAAAATCTGGAATTTTGCTACCCAAGACGCGGTGTATTCATCTCCTGCTGTCGCTGGCAACTACATTTACGTGGGAGGTTGGGATGGCAATGTTTACTGCATAGATGCATCAACTGGGGCAAGCGTGTGGACGTATGCTACTCAGGGCCATGTAAGTTCTTCCCCAGCAGTTTACAAAGGCATTGTCTATATTGGATCCTGGGACCACATTGTTTACGCCTTGGGCACATCGCAAGCATCGACCCCGACCAACAATGTGGATATTTGGATGCTTATATCAATCCTCATAGTTGTATTAGCCATCGTAGGTTTTGTTGTCTTAGTTTTCTTGAGGCGAAAACCAGCCAAAAGAGAAAAAACCTAAACGTCCCATTCATTAAAAAAATCACCTACGAAGCAGTTGCTTGCTGAGTTTCGGTGGTAACGTATTTATCAGTAAGGACTATTTTTGATAACTGCAACTTGTATAGCGCAGGGGTCGCCGAGCATGGTCAAAGGCGTAGGCTTCAGGAGCCTATCCTTCAGAGGTTCGTGGGTTCAAATCCCACCCCCTGCACCATTATGTTAAAGAACACCTGCTTGTGGTTAGAATTATAGAGGAGTTTGTGCATTTGACAGGCGAATTTGAAAAACAAGTCAAAAAGCTATGCCTTGACCCTGAAGCGGAGAAGGAGCTAATCGATATGATAAATAAAGCTACAAGTGAAGACCAATGTATGTGCTGCGAATCCAAAGAAGGTTGCGAGAACTTTAAGTGGCACAAAAAATGGCTCAACACCGACAACTGTAATTGTTGCCCATAAGCCAATTCTTGATCCTTAGATTTGAATGAAAGGAATTTGTTCATCACTTTTTCCTATCGCCTTCTACAAAAAATTGGGTAATGCGGGTGACATCTCCATTCACTGAGGGTTCGATGCAACGGCTGCCCAAATTGCCAGGGGGTGTAGCTTCTATATCCTAAAAAACGGGATTTATTTCGCATGATTCTGAAAAACCAGAAATGAAATAAGGAAATTTTATCAAAATAACAGGTTTAGGTGCGGAAAAAAACTAATTAACAGTATTAGCCAAAACCGTTTGAATTTCAGCTTCAAGTATAAACCTCCAACTGACAAACCACTACAAAATGTTTTGGCGTAATTCAAATCTTAGAGGATTTCTAAAGTGTCCGTTCTATTGTTTAGAACATCCTGTTCCAAAAATTATGATGTTATGTTCTAATGCATGGTGCTAAATTCAACATTCTACCACGTAGATGCATAAGTGGTTAAAAATGGAAAATAAATCACAAATCAAGGGAAAAAAATTCTTAACCGTTGCAGTATTGACCTTATTTTTGTTATCTGCAACGGCAATCTCAAGTGCAAGTGCTGAACTTGACTCAACTCGAATCCCAAATCAAACACCAACCGACGCCGACAGTGAAATAATTAATGAAAACCCAACCTTGTATACTGCCCAAGATAACAGTACCGCAACAACAGATGACAATCCACTCTTAGATAGACCCCAAGACAACAGTACAGCTTCCGCCGATGATTCAACCTTATATGATTCTGCAAATAGTGAATCAGATAACCCGAATCTTGTTGCAACTCAAGCACAATCTGACGACCGCACATGCATTATAGTTCTTGTAGCTGGCGTTGCAGCAATCGCTGGTCTAGCCATATTTGTTAGTCGACGGCAAACAAAGAATTCAAAGTAAACAAAATAGAAAAATACCATTCTCTTTTTTTATCTTTTTTCATGCAATTATGTATCAAGTTATAATTTTGAAAACTTGTATGAGTCAAATTACAAAAACCTTAGAAAATGTGACCAAGAAGCTTAGAATTGCTAAAGCAAGAGGGAAGCAGCTTATCATCCACTGAGATTGTTCAAGATTTATGTGTGAAGTTTGGGTGTGTAAGAGGTACAGTATACAATGATTTTGCCACTAAACCGAATTGGTAACCGTCTTTAATAGAAGAAGATTTGAGAATCGCAAATCATGATGGCTAAGTCTATGGCAAGCGTTGCTACGTCTATGACAAACTTTATAAAGAAAACAAGCTGATAGGCGCTAACTTGAAGAGAAAGAGGGGTAAAGATGAAGGTTCATGGAGAAGTATGCGAGGAATTGAAATGACAAACCCACAGAAAAACTCTGGTCATATGTTCTCGGTAGAATTAGCTTCAAAGAATTTTGTCAAACGCCTCGCCATACCTAGCGATGGCGATGACAAAGTGTTAATCGAGGGTTTCGTTGGCGAACTCCCCAAGTTCAGTATTGAAGGAATAATTTGCTCAATGAACTGCTAGAAACGGGAAAAATTAAGCCGGTCATAGACAGATACTATCCGCTGGAACAGATAGCCAAGGCTCATCGATATGTTTAAGCGGGACACAAAAGGGAAATGTCGTCATAACTGTAAGACATAATAACAGAGCCTGACAAAGCAACCTTGGAAGAAGGCGGGTCTGCCAGGTTCGTCTGCCTTGCGATTGCTAGCTTAGAAAAATTTATTAGCACCATATAGAGGAATGAAAGCATACGGAGAATCTTTACGACAACAAACCCAGTCGCAGATTTATCGCCACGTAAAACCGCAAGAATGGCGGGATTGTTTTATCTCATTTTCATTTTAACTACTGTCTTAGCCTCGTATGTTCGCGGAAATATTATTGTATCCGGAGATGCAGCGGCCACAGCCAATAATATTATGGGTTCTGAATTGTTTTTCCGTTTCGGTTTTGTGACCGAGCTAGTATCTGCAGTGTTTTTTGTTTTAACGGCATGGGCACTATATGTGTTGTTAAAACCGGTTAACAAAAACCTGGCTTTGTTGCTCTTGGTACTAAACTTGGGCGGTGTCGCGGTAGAGTGCCTTAATGCGCTAAATCTATTTGCCGCCCTTCAGTTCTTGAGCGGAGCTAACTACTTAAGCGTATTTCAAACAGGCCAACTGCAAGCCATGGCAATGTCCTCGCTCAATTTATACACAAATGGCTTTCTAATCGCCCAGATATTTTTCAGCGCTTGGCTACTTCCCCTTGGATACTTAGTTTACAAATCGCGCTCCCTTCCCAAATTCTTAGGTCTACTGCTGATCCTTGATTTCTTCGGCAACATGAGCTGGTTCTTACAGGGCTTCCTTCTCCCCGACTACAAAATATTAGCTTATCCAGGAAATGCAATTAGCTTCATTGCGGAAATTTCTCTTACTGCGTGGCTTTTGATTATGGCTGTTAAGGAACCGAAAAAGACTGACTAAATTAAGTAAAGAGGGAGAAAAAAGATGACTCAATCAAAAGATGTCTGGAGAAAGATAGTAGTACTGGCGGTCGTGGGTGGATTAGCCTTCTGGGCAGTTTCCATCGCAACTTCCCTGTTTCCCATCACAGTGGATTATAGAGCTGCACGGTGGAGCGCGGAAACGGTCTGGGTCGGTTCTTTGCCTGCTGGCATGATTATCGGATTTTTAATTAGCTTTGTCTTGGTTCGTTTCTTTGACAAGATTCCGACAAAAAATCCAATTCTACAATCCTTAATACTAAGCATTATTGCCCTAGTCATTGGTGCAATTCTACTGGAAGCCCCTTCAAGTTTTGGGACGAGTGATGCCCTTTATTATTTCCTCTTTGGCACAATACTTAATGTTCCAAGGTTTCTCTTTGTTGGAGTAGCTATTGGCTATCTATACAAAAAGCTGTACGGATCAGAGAGTTTACGCCAATCAGACAAGCACTAACCAAATTCAAGATGTCACTTTATAGGTGCCACGATAGTTTGATTATTTGTTTTCTATTTCGAGATAATCTTCAACAGCAGTTTTAACAAAGTTGACACATACTTTTTCAAAAACTCCTGCTTGTCTTGCTTTGGCTACCTCTTCAGGTTTGGATAGGTCGTATTTGACTAGTTCACGACACAAAACGGATCCGTGTTGCTTCTCAAACAGATGGTAAAGTGCGTTAGCCTTAGCGTAGGCCATGAGGTTTTTTTCTTCTCCTGCATCGTTAGATCCATATTTGATTCCAACAGCCATAATGCTGCCAGTTAACGACCCGCAAACACACCCGCATAATCCAATGCCGCCGCCAAATCCGCTCCCTATTTTTGGAACCAACTCACTCTTCACTTCTGGCGCAATGTGTCCGCATAACGTTAAGAGCACGCTTTGGGTGCAGTTGTAACCGCTAGCAAAGTATGCAACTGCCTTTTGAAAAAGCTCCTGATTTGATAACATGTATTTTCCTTATGATCAATTTTGATATATTAATTTAATGCTGTAGTAAAAGTGGTCAAGAGATATTCAGGTTGGCTTCATCCGTGAGCATTTAAGGTGCATAACACATGGAGTTCTCGTAATAGTCTCTTGCTACTCGAATTAGGTTTTGGTCTTGCGAGAGCATAGCAGTTTCGGAAAAAGCCCAATCAGACACCGTGACAAGCGTTTTCAAATCAGATATTAGCAAAGTCACCGAGCAACATAATTGGCGTGTGTCGCCAAGACCTTTGATGTTTTCTGTTTTAAGCATCTCTTCCGTCATCGCGATATTCAGTTTAATCCTGCGTTTCTCTTGGGCTTCGCGAAGCGATGCGCTCAGTTCTTTGAAGAGCTCAGGATACGCGACGAATAATGTTATTTCTTTTCTGGCATTTCCAATCAAGGTTTTCATTCTGTTTGTGATGTTGTTTTTTCCACTTATGATGTAGCCTACTTCCAACTCTTCCGGTTTTTCGGCGCTTTCATAGATTGGTGATAGCATATCGACTAAAACGTCTGCTTCTTTTAACTCATCGGTTAGCTTTTCGGTTAGTCGCCGCTTTAAATTTGCGATTGCTTCCTTAGGTGGAACTGGTTTGTAGATTTTAGGGTTAGCGTTGCGAACGATCAGCATTCCCTTCTCTGAGAGTCCATCAAGTGCATAGTAAATCTTGGTGTCGGAAATTCCTGTTTCTTTACACAGTGCACCTGCGGTCATTGTTGGATGAGCCAGTAGTGCTGCATAGACCTCCGCTTCATACGTCGATAAGGCTAGATTCTTTAGGCTTAAGACTATTCGGTCTCGGGCAACTACTTCATCTTTCATAAATTGTGTTCTCCTGCCTTCTGAGAAGTAGATGTCAGAAAAATCTTATATATTTTTCTACTCCCAATAAAGAAGTAGAAGAACAAGATGGAAGGACTGATATGGAAACTAAAACAAAGTTGCTGATTGCAGTTGGAGCAGCTTTTAACGCAAACTGCCAACCCTGCCTGAGAAACATAATCAAAAAAGCTCTCGATGGCGGAGCTAACAAAAAAGAAATCGCGGAAGCAATCGGAGTCTCAAAGCTTGTCCGAAAAACCGCAATGACACAAATAGACAGATTTGCATCGGGCATAGCAGAAATCGAAGTTGAGGAAGGATCCTCAAATTCATGTGGGTGTAGTCATCAACGGCAAGAGAAAGTGAGTAACGGAGGTGAAAAAAATGAATGCTAACTCGATAACAAACAAAGTATTGGACACAATAGCATGGGGCGTATTTATTATTCTGCTTGGAGTCGGATGGATAACATCAACTTACTATCAGATGGACACTGGAATTTACGTAGCTCTGGGCGTTGGAATCATTTTAATTTCTCTAAATATTGCCAGAAAAACCGGGAAAATCGCCATTAGCAAATTCAGTCTCTTCATAGGTATGCTTGCATTCGCTTTAAGCGGTGCCGGAATCGCGGGATTTGCAATGCCATTCATTCCGACAGTGATCCTACTCGTTGGCTTATTCATCGTTGCCGAAGCTATCCAAAAGACGACCAACAGAAAACCAATCCAAGCTTAATACAAAGGCTACAAGCGGGGATTAAGCCACCCCGAAAAATACTTTTTCACTTTATAGTTTATTTTAGCCAAACAAAACCTGAGGAGCTTTGGTGCTGATGGTGAAATGGGTTATTTTGAACATAAAGCTTCTAACCGTTCAAATTAAAGAGACAGCAACGCAGTTTTCAACTCCCTTATACTTGCCACCCGGGCAAAAAAAGCGCGGCGTATCAGGAGATATCTTGTTTTTATGATGAGATGCGCGTGTTCGGAGACAAGTGTTAAATAAGGAAAAAAGACGTAAAAGAAAGCTATGACCGCCAAAACTTCAAAGCTATCGCATGCTAACCTAATTACCAAAATTCTGATAGTTCTGGTCATACTCAATATTGCGGGGGACGTTTTAGCTGCGGCGTTTTTTCTGTGGGACCCTTCCTTAGGAGAGTTGTCAGTATACGGTGGTTTGATTGCAAGTTTTGCGGGGAAAAATGGCGCCGTTATGATAACAAGCGCCATTCTTTTGGGCTACGCAGTGGTTTACGCTGTTTCTGTCTTTGGGTTGTTAAGTAAATTAAAGTGGGCACCGCCTCTGGTTATTGCCGTTTCGGTAGTGAATCGTGTGCTTGCTCTGGGGGTTATTTTTGAACCAAACGTATGCCTGGCTAATCTGGTCAGCATGGAAACTTGTCATAATAGCTTTAGCTGGGTATCTTTGGCGCAAAACGTAATTTAACTTTTGGAGGCGCTCCCTGTTTGGGGAGAGTATCTGAACCGCCTCTTAGTTGACTATTTCGCCAATCATTCAACTAAGCGGGCAAGCTATGCTGCAAAGTTATGACGACGTTTCCCTTCTTGTGCCCAGCTTCTACGTAGCGATGGGCTTCGACAATCTGCTCCAAGGGGTACGTTTTATCGATGACTGCTTTTAATTTGCCAGCTTCAATTAGACCGCTAAGTGTTGATAAATCATTTGGCTCCATGCCTCCGGACCCCCAAGTGGAAAGAAAAACGCCGTTTTCTGTCAGCGATCCCTTCGCCTTTGAACGCGAAATTTTGCCTACAGCGTCAAAAACCAAGTCATACCTCTGACCATTTTTGGCGAAATCTTCTTTGGCGTAATCAATCACAACATCCGCCCCTAAAGATTTGACTAACTCCAAATTTGAAGCACTACATACACCGGTAACTTCTGCCCCGAAATATTTAGCAAGCTGAACCGTGTAAGTGCCAACGCTTCCCGAAGCTCCATAAACAAGAACTTTACTCCCGTTCTTGACCTTTGCTTTCCTAAGAAAAGCCAGCGCAGTCATTGCGCCAATGGGAACAGCAGCAGCTTCCTCAAAAGTCAAATTTGGCGGTTTCTTTGCGACCTCGATAACTACTCTTCCCACAACGTCTTTCTCTGGAAGACAAATATACTCGGCATATCCCCCACCAAATCCGGTTGCAGCCAAGACTTCATCACCAACCCTAAATTTTTCTACACCTTTGCCAATTGTCTCGACTGTCCCAGATACTTCCATCCCAAGGACTTTATTTTTTGGTCCTGTTAAACCTAAAGCTAATCGCATAGGGAGCCAGAATTTCGTTGGAACTTTGAAGCCTCGCATCCGTATATCTCCAGCTGCTACAGTTGTGGCGCGGATTTTTATCAGTACTTCATTGTCTTTAGGAACTGGTTTTTCCATTTCTTTGAGGCTCAATACCTCGGGTGATCCATATTTCTCGTAAATGGCTGCTTTCATTTTCAAGATTACACTCCAATTTTGTTTTTTTGCGAATTCCGGGCGTCTGCAATCATAAACATCGACGCCATAAGAAAGATCGTTGCATCAACCGTTATTTGCCCGTCTGGGAGCTGGGTATTTCCGCTTGCAATAGTGGGCCACATAAAGAAAAAGGCAAAATGAACTATTGCAACTCCGTATAGGATCCAACTTGTGAATCTTAAACCTGGAATCCCCGTTGTGCCTAACTGTTTTCTGATGCTTTTACCGGCCGAGTTTGCAAGTGGAATGGCGACTAAGAAGAGGAATATTTTGGAAAAACATGCGGCGGGATAAACCACGCTGTCCGTATTATGGTTCGCATCAGCTATAATGCCTAAAAAGTACGCAACAAATGCAAGCGCTGCACTCAGTACCAGTTTTATGTTCATTGTTGCACCTTCGATGGTTTCTTTGGGAAGAATATCCTGTAGGGCACAAGTAGCCCAAGCATCGTTATGGTTGTAATTGGAATAAAATCTAGTAATTGGTTGATGTCGCCGATGAAGACGGCGCTGAAAACTGCATCGCTCACCAGCAGGATAGGAGCTAATAACATTATGTACCAAGCCCATTTTTCTCCCCTACGATAACCCGTTAGAGTTATGGCTAATATGAACAATGACCAACTTATCTTGAGCAGACCCATTTGCCCATAGACGAAGATGACAAAGTTGGAAGCCTCAGGGCTCGAAGCCTTGAGCTCACTCCACGGCATGTTTGTGACAGATTGGGCGTCCCCCTCAAATATTCCTTCTGGCTGGAACACAGCAACGATTCCAACCACCAACCATAACAGCCCTACAGCTAGTAATATCACCCACGCGTACTTTTCGTAAACCTTCATTTTGAGCCCTTTCTCTATGTTAGCGCCTATCGGCTTATTTTCTATTTAAGGTTTCGCCAGCGCGCGCTCAGAAAATGAACATTTGTCAAATAGACGCATAATTTTAAATACCCAATCACTTCATAAGGCGGTCAGAGACACGTCCTTAAAGACAACTGTCCAATCCAAAGGCTACACGATTGCGAACGAGTTTAGTTGTGCAGGTTTCAACACTAACAAATTTCTCAAGTATTTTGGTGGATTAAACAAAGGAAGACCTAATGAAGAAGACCTCAAACATGCTGAAGCCTTCGCTGAGAAGCTGAAAATCTAAAATAAAATCAAAGCGAAAAGCTTGACAAACTTAACTTTCGACGTCATAAACGTAGTTTAATACAATTAGCTTGATAACTCATCTAAACACGAAAGCTAATATTTAGAAAATAGCGGAGTTGATTTGCATCCCCATTTACCGTAGCGCATTACTTTTACAAAAATATTTTTTACTTCAAGAGCAAACCCAACACAGCAAGTATAGCGGACAAAACAGAGATTCCCAAGGCTGCATAAGCTATTTTCAATGTCTTTGTGTTCAATTTAGCTTGATTGTACAGATTATTGTACAAATTATTTCTCTCTATTTGTTTCCGATGTTTCTTTGCCTCAATTCTCAGGATTTTGATAAATTCCTCAATACCAAAAACTCTAAAAAGTTCTGACAAGTTAGCATCCATCGTAAGACCTTTTTGTTTGCACAAATCTTCATAATATTTAAGATAAACCGATACTCTCTCTAAACTTTCTATAGCATCGTTAATTCTATTCAGTCTATTGGTGATTTTTCTTATTTGCTCAAAATCCAGTTTATCAGCCTCGGATACTTGAATGTCAATCTGGTCTTCCAGTTCTTCCGACCTTTTAAAAACATCAAATCCTTCTGGCGTAGATTCAAACCATTCTTCGATAACTTCTTGAAATTGTGTTGAAAGTGAAACAAATGAGCCTGACAAATTGTTTAGGTCTTTCACACTAACTTCTTCTGGTTTTTTTAAGAAGATGTCTTGGTTATCTTCAAAAATAATTTTGAGTATTATTGCAAGTTTATTTACTGCATTTTGAAGTGAATCTTCAGTTTTTAGGTTTTCTTGTTTTGACGTTGCCATGATTAGACTATTTCTATGCAATTTAGATTTAAGTTTATAGTTTTCCATGAATTAGACAATTAAATATTGAGCGGGCAAATCATAAGTTTTGCTAATCATCGCTAATTGTGGCTCTCGCTTCATTTGTATAACAAATGGGTCTTGCCTACGAAATCTTTCGTATCAAGATTTAAATAGGCATTCCTGAACCCCTTTAGACGTTCACCTTGTTCTTTCATTCAATAATAGATAAAATAACACCTTTGCTTTCTCAGCTGTGAAGTGATAATTCTGTTCTCCTTTTTGGAACAATATACTCGGCAAAAGCCCTTCCTTGACCTAAAACTACTTTTCAAGCAAGCGTTTACGTATGTTTGTCCAAATATTTCCTTTTTCTGCTTCTTCATAAAGCACAGATTTTAAGAAAAATGGGGTGATGCGGGTGATTTCTCCATTCACAGAGGGTTCGAAGCAACCACAATCTGAAAACTGCAGGGGTGAAGCTTTTATCTCCTATGTGTTCCGTCTTTTTTGATGGGTTTATGCCGTTTTCACTGCAGATACTTTTACGCTTACCACAGTGTTGGCTGCTTCCTTTACCTCTTCTTCGGTCATGTTTGCCATTTTGATTGCATCTTTCAATGTGGATTCACTTATGATGTATTCAAGCGGGTAAGTTTTTTCGTCTATAACTTTTACTTCTTTGAATCCTGCTTTTTGGATTAGTTCAAGGTATTTGTCTTTTAGTTCTGCTCCAGAGATGCATCCAGCATAGGCTTCAACATTATTTTGAATAGACTCAGGCAACTCTTTCAGGAGGACAATGTCCGAAACCATCAATCGACCTTTTGGGGCAAGAACTCTGAACGCTTCTTCGAATACTCGTTTCTTGTTTGGGGCGAGGTTGATTACGCAGTTTGATATTATAACGTCGACTGAATTGTCTGCGACAGGAAGGTTTTCAATTTCTCCGAGCCTGAACTCGACATTTGTGTATTTGCCTTTTTTGGAGTTAGCTCTTGCTTTGTCAAGCATTTCAGGAGTCATGTCTACGCCGATGACTTTCCCAAGCTTTCCTACTTTCTTAGCTGCCAAAAAGCAGTCAAAGCCTGCACCTGAACCCAAATCCAGAACTCTCTCGCCTTTTTTCAAAGATGCTAAAGCTGTCGGATTGCCACAGCCTAATCCGAGATTGGCACCTTCTGGAACAGCGTTCATCTCTTCTTCGCTGTAACCAATCATTTTGCTAACTTGGTCGTTTGTCGGAGCTGAGCAGCAGCTGACATTTGAAGCACAGCAAGAACCTTTGGTTTTAGCAACTTTTGCATAACGATTTCTAACAAGTTTCTTAACTTTTTCTTCTTTCATAAATTAACTCTCCTGTTTAGTTACTCCTTTGAGCAATGGACCGAGCGTTTTGGTTAAGGCACCCTGTAGTCTTTCAGCTTTCAACATCATAATGCAGCATACTTTACCGTCTTTTTCGCAAGCTACTACAGCTATTTTGTCGTTTGGCTTGAAGTTTGCCTTTTCACGCAAATCCTTCGGAAGAACAATTTGTCCTTTCGCATCCATCGATATTACTGCATCAATTCTGCAGGTATCACCAATACAACTACTCATACAAATTACCTTGATTATGGCATTAACTTTCTCAACATTTAAACTTTGCTGATTTTTCAGAAAAATCTGAACTTATGTCTCTAACGATAATTATCATTTTTTCCTACCAATCAGATTAAATAGCGGGTCAATTGTAACAAAATATAAGAACTCGCGCCTTCAAAGTGACTTTAAAATGTCGGAAGAAACTTGGCACGGAATCCCTCGAAGTAAAGTACCTTGGTACCCAACAATTGATTATGAAAAATGCGTAAACTGCGGAAAATGCGTTGAATACTGCACCTTTAGAACATTTGATTTTGAAGAGAAGAACGGAAAGAAACGCCCCATAGTAAAGACTCCAACCAACTGTGTGTTATTGTGTTCTGGATGCGATTCAATTTGCCCTGCTGGCGCCATAAAACATCAATCTAAAAAGCAGACTCAAGAATTAATTCGTGGTCTAAGAAAGACCTATCCAGTAAAACGAACCAAGAGTTGATTGTCATAAAGAAAGTTCTATTCGTGTGTGTCGAAAACGCTGGCAGAAGTCAAATAGCAGAAGCCTTTGCTAACAAATATGGAAAAGATAGAATCACTGCATCAAGTGCGGGTAATAAACCGGCCGACAAAGTTAACCCATAGTAGTTCAAGTCATGAAAGAGAAAGGTATCGACATTTCCACAAACAAGCACCTGTTTGTATCTCGTCTTATTCAATATTTAACATTAATTGCGGACGCAGAAGCTAGATAAAAAGAGGATAGTCAGTTGTAGCCGTTTAGAGATAAGAACTGTTAAGACTGCACTAAAAAGGGGTTTTGCGGGTGTACACTTTACTATTAGTTGGCTTTTGAGGTAGTTTGATATACCACACAAAATATATGGAGTGTGGATGAATGGAATTGAGTAGTCAAGTCTTCCTTGAGTCAATATCAAACCCAAAAACAAGAAAATGTTACAGACATGGACTTAAAAAGTTCTGTGAATGGTACGGAAAGACCGCAGAACAAATCCTTGAGCTTAGAAAAGAAGACCTAACCCAACAAGCAGGAGAAAACCTGATTGAATATCGAAACAGAGCTTCACACTTTGAAAAAGAAATAGAAAAATTCCATAGTCAACTTCTAACTCAAGGAAGCATCAACACAGCAAGAGTTCAAACCTTAGGAATTAGGCAACTTTTCAGATATTATGAAATGCCAATACGCTTTAGAAACGGAAGCAAAATAGGAAAGACGGTTAAAACAACCAAGAATTTCCCTCTAACGATTGAATATGTCCGTAAAATGTTTGAAGTAGCTGACCTGAGGGAAAGAGTAATTTTGATCATGGCAACGGATTTGGGTTTAAGGATAGGCGATTTTATTGCGCTAAAAAAATCCGATTTACCATTATTAGACCAAGAACCGCCGATAGCCTTCGAAACTATGACCGTAAAAGAGGGCGTCTTAGCGTACGGTTTTCTAAGCAAAGAAACAGTTGACCTTCTCAAAATCTATTTGCCAACTTTAGAACGCAAAAACGGCAACCCATACCTTTTCCCCTCTAATGGAAATAGAAGCATCTCTGACGAATGGCTAAACAAGCTCTTACAGCGTTTAACAGAAAAAGCAAAGATTAACCTTAACGGCAAGTGCGTTTCATTTCACTGTTTTAGAAAAATGTTCCTCTCTGCATCAATCGATAGCGGAATTGGCTTAACGGCGGGAAAGAAGCTTTGCGGAAAAGCCATAGCACAATCAGACGACACATATTTGACAACTGTAAATCTGAGGCAGAAATTTATCCAACTAAAAACATTCTTGAGCATTACAGAACAGCCAAAACTCGATATTGAGAAAATTGAGCCTCTAAAAAACGCTATAAAAAGACTTCAGAGTGACTTAACTGACCAGAGAACAATTACTGATGTGATTTCTGAGGAAAATCAAAAGATAAAGAGGCAACTTGACGAGAAAGGCAAAGAACTTGAGGACGTTAAAAATGAGCTTGAGGCTTTAAGCAACATGATTAAGCAAATAGCAAATTCCGAGAGTTACAGGGAAATGGCTGACAGCATAATGGAACAAGTAGCTAACAAGTTAGCGAACAACCCAGAGTTTGTAAAACAATTCAAAAAAGATGCGGAGAAGCTAAAATCAGGCTATATCAAACAATCGCAGTCCAATTAAGAGATTAGAGGTAACAGAATTTCTCTAAGCTTTATTATCGCTTTTTCTAAAAGTACAATATCTACCTCTGGAATAGCCCTTAAACTCTGTTTTGAATCATCCAAATCGCAATAGAAAACCCCCATTCGTGCATTGAAATCCACAACAACAGGAGGTCTGGTATCAAAAATTTTAGGGTCAAATATAGCAGGATCAAAGAGACCCTTTGCTAAAATGGTGCATTCCCAAGCGTCCTTGCTCTTTAGGTCATCGATGGCTCTTCTAAACTTCTTTTCATGGCGTCTTTCTCTAAAGATATCATAATAATCAAGTTCAACACCATTTTGCACCTTTAGACAATCAGTCAGTCTGAGGTATTTTCCGTATTCTTCGACAGCGTAACTGTACAAACCTGCACAGACCTCCTTATTTCCATTATTTAGTAAAAGCATTTGCGAAGCATCCAAGAGTTTCATAACTCCCCTTATTGTCGATTGCTTTACATCGCTCCAAAGCTGTTCCGTTATGGTTATCATGTTCTAAGCGTTTGTCATGAATGCGCCTTAAGCTTTTGCAATGAAAGGAATAGTTGAGGATTTTGTAAAACGCGTTTTAGTCACATTCAAATGGAGTCAAATGACTAACACAATGCGGGGCTGATATGCGTCCCTCTGTCATTGGCGACAATAAACCTTTCGCGTCGGCTGAAACGACCGAAACCCAACAGGGCTTGGGTTTATGTCGCCACAGTATCTCAACGCAAAACCAAAAAAAATAACAATGCGGTTCTTGACTGCGTTGCCCTCACCCAGTAGGGCAACACAACAAAACAACCGAGCGGACTAACAAGACCGCGCGGTTAATCATCTTTGGCGCCACCTTTCTGCAAGAAAGGTGGTGTTAACGTCGTCGTGCCACCCACCTTCACTTGATATTAATACACAAAACTCTGCATGGAATATGGACAATAATAGAATATAATAAAGCATAAATTAAGGAAATGGGATAGGTAGTTTGATGAGGATAGCTTTATTTGAAGGTCTTATTGAAAGTAACTACCACTGAGAATGGTTCTCGAATTTGTAGTGTTCCTATGAAAAAATTGAAACAGGTAGCTTCTGGTCGTAAGTTGGCTTGGTCTTTGGATGGCGAGTGGCTTGTTTTGGAGTCGTGTTAATTGAAGGTAATTTTGAGAGTTTCTAAAAAGGGAAGTCAAGGTGGCTATCATGTGGGTAGTGTTCCTCTGAAAAGATTGAAGCGGTTGGCTTCTGGTCGCCAACGTTTCTGGAAACTTGAGGGTGACCAACTGGTTCTTCAATCGTCTTGATTATGCTCCGAAACATAGATTGAGCAAGCGCTAAGGAAACCTGGAAAAAATATAATTCAATCAAACATTATCCTTCAGCTAACTTAGTCAAGAAAACTTGACTGAGCTTAGTCAAAAGACTTTTACGGACAAGTTTTTTAATTCAAATATAGCCTATTATCTTGAATACAATGAACAACAAGATTATCCCAATAATAATTGCTATTTTGTTGGTTATCATAGTGAGTATGGTAGTTGGCTTTAGTTACTTGCAACAAGAAATTAACCAACTTAACCATAAAACGCCTAATCAGTCACCAACACCAACACAAATGCCAACACCAACACCAATTTCTTATACTACACCAACTCCCACAGCAACCCCAACCAAAGTTGTGTACGAATGGCATCTAAAACCTGAATATATCAACAACGTAACATGGCTAAGTCAGAGCATGACCGACATATTCTCAAAACATTATGATTCGAGTAAAACATGGAGCGAAAATTACGTTCAGTTCATCGATTCATTCTGGGAAATTCCTCAACAATATATTGATTCTGACATGGGTGCCTTAGCTGGAGCATATTTAATACAACATTTACCTGTAAACACCTCATTCAATGAATCAACAGGGTTAACAACAGCTGAATACCAATATGCCGAATCTGATAATGTCCCTCTGCACTATGTTATTGAGTCAATATTGCCAACTATCGCTGACAATAATGGATGGACAAGAAACTTTAGCTAAATAAGTTAACTCAGCGCAAGCGAGTGAAAGACTTTTATTCAATAAACACATTAACAATGTTGGTATATCATTAACTTCAAAAGTCTAACTAATAATGAAGTGTTCGGGTGACATCTCCACTTGTCCTATGGTTCAAATCCCAGTGGCCTTACTACGTCGGTTTATCCTTTGATTGTATTGGATTCGCTTAATAGTTTGAACGCATCCCAGTGAGCCCGCCATCAGTGTTTCCCAAGAAAAAATTAGGACTCGCTTAATGTATTATGCATATCCCACATTTACAGAAATTTTAACTCAAAACCAGAAAAAAGCTAAAGATACATTGAGAACACAGTGGCTCATACGTTTCAGGGATAGGCTCGGTAGAGACCTGAACCATTCTTGGTTCGTATCCAATTAACTTTGGTGGGAGCCAAAACAACTTGAAGTTATTAGCAGCGTTTGCAGCTATGTTTCTTTCATCTGTTATTACAGGTGAATTAAATAATCACTCTAACTAAGATCTTCCTTAATAATTGCTCACAAGGTTGACGCCGTTGTCATCACAAGATCTAAAGAAAGGCGGGGTAATTGCTCAAACAGCTTTCTTCATAATCTTAGCCGTGGGCGTGGTTGAAGTGGTAGCTGCATTATTCTCCACCAGCGTTGCGCTATTAGCAGACGGAATTCAATCTATCGCTACATCCTTGATTTTCTTAATTATATGGATCGGCATAAGACTTTCAGGGCGGTCTCCTGACGGAACCTTTCACTTTGGCTACTATCGAATAGAGGCTCTTGGAAGTTTCATTGCAGCCTTTGTTTTAGCAGTTTTTGGAGGTTTCGTTCTCTTTGAAGCATACAACGCTTGGGTAGCACAAAGGACAGTCGCAAACGCTGAAACAGCCATATTCGTTGCCGCAGCATCAGCAATAGTGGTTTTGGTAGTATCTGCATGGATTAACAAGTCGGCAAAAAAGTTGGGTTCAACAGCCCTCAGGGTTGGCGGCCTAGGCAGCACTCTGGATGTACTTACCTCGATCGCAGTTTTTATTGGTGTTGTCCTTAGTAGGTATTTTGGAATCTTACATGCAGACTCAGTTGCGGGAATATTGATATCAGGCGCCATTTTTGTTGGCGCATATTCGATATTTAAAGAATCCTCTTTGGTTCTAGTGGATGCGTGCAGCTGTGGAGATTTCGTTGGTGCAATTGGAGAAATAGCGAAAAATGTTAAAGGCGTCAAGGAAGTGCACAGCATTCGCGTGAGAAGGTTGGGACCATACATGACCGGAGATATGCATGTTGTTGTTTCCAGTGAAATGCTCGTTAGGGAGGCGGACCAAATAGCTACTGAGGTGGAAGAGAAGATAAAGCAAATGTTTGACAAAGTCTTGGATTTTAAGATTAGAATCGAGTCTGATGAAGCACACGATCAGCATTCAAAGAATCTCACAATCAAGAAAACTTAACCTGAAGCGATAAAAAATTTAGTATTTAGAAAACTATGACATGGCGACAGCAGCCAAAACTATAGCAGGCGTAGATATTTGGCTAAATACTTCATTATCAACCCAAGAAGCCTCAGGAACAAGCGGAATAGAAGCAGCCTTATGTGGGTGGCAAATTTTAGATGGATGGTGGATAGAAGGCGTTACAGGATGAGCGATAGGATTAAACTACGAAATACAAGGTTCTCTTGCTGCCCGCGCCTCAGTAGAATTAGATTATGTGTACTACAAACTAGAATACGTAATTACTCCAATGTTCTATAACAGAAAAGATTTATGGGTGAAACTTAAGAAAAACGTCATAGGAAAAATTCCCATCTGATTTAACAGTCACAGGATGATGCGAAAGTCTAAAAGCGTTCTGAAAAGTCATTTGCGTTTTGTTCTGTCCCTTAAAATCGCTATTAATCCAACTACCAAGAAAAATACAGCTGCCAGAATAATCGATTCATCAATTTCGGTTTCAATTACATTATGTGGATGTATTGCCACGATTCCTATAAATAGCATAGCAATGCTAACAACACATAATCTTATGCCAATAGTTGTAAGAGAATTCTTTGACAAGGGTAGACCTTAAACCGCCATAGAATTATTATTTTTTCTAAATTATGGAAGTTGTAATCATTATTAAGTTTTGTCAATTTAGACGCGGCGGGTTATGACTTCACTTCAGATTTCTTAGTCATTAATCATAGACTCCGCGTCAGAAAGTGAAACAACTCTCTACAGTGGTTTCTTTATCAGTTTGCTGGTTACACTAAAGGATGGCAGCAATACATTTTAGATCACTTATTATTGTATCAGAAGGATCATAGGTTATAATGATGAATAGTTTTGAGTTTTCAACGAAACAAGTATTTTCTTAGGGTTGTTGAGGCTTTGACAAACGAAGAACTTGCGACAATTAAAAGAGTTTTCAAATTAGACGTAGATTTGCCCAGTTTTTTTGCAACCCCTTTGTATCATCATTAACAATTTTTTTACTGGTAAATTGGGGCTATTATCCCCCGCCCAGAAATATTCAAGCCTGAATAATCGTAAATTTAAGTGCATCCCATCGGGTCCGCTATTATTTTAGTATTTAGGGCTTGATTTGAGTTTGGATTTATGTTACTAAAATCAGTTGCTTACATGCTTGTACTCTCACGTCCACACTTCTCTGCATGGGTTCTATGTTGAGGTGTGTAAGCAAACGCTCTTCCCACACTAAAACCACACAAGTCAACAAGCCTAAACCAAAAAAGCAAACGTTTCCAAAGCCCACAGTGAAGTGTGCAAACATTAGAGCCCCACACCCACACAAAGAAAAAAAAGAACCACAGGCAATAAAAAATAAACGACTTAATGACGGTAAGGTGGGTCTGAGAAATCAGCCGAAAAGCACCACTATGGTAAAAAAATATTTCTTCATACGTTAAAATCATAATCCTTGAAATCTATATCTAAATCTATTAGCCTTTCAGGCTTGTCCGCATTAAGATCTTCAATAAGCGCGATTGCCGCTTTTGCATCAAGATGGTATAAAGACCATACATTCTCAACGATAAAAAAATGAAAATCCAACAACCGAATTCCACCCACCTCGAAATCTTTCAAAAATTTCAAATAGCTCCTTGGAAAGGCAATTCCATAAAAAGTCCACGCTGCCCGCTCTTTCATCCTTCGCACGACTTCGCCAACCGCATACAAGAGCGCCTCTTCCCCTGTTGCACTAGAAATTTCTCCGCGTCCCCCAACAGCCTCAACAACGAAGCTTTGTTTATCTTTTACCGCCCTTATCGTAACCCCATTTCCATAATTATGCAAAGCGGTAACATCGTATCCTGCTCTCTCCAGATGACCCTTGACACAATCAACAACATCGTGCAAATCTAACTGCTCAGTGATTGAGTAAGTTTTCTTAACCATAATGTCTCAACCTTCTAAAACTAATGAGTCTCCTGTTAACGCTACGTCAAACTACAAGCGGTTAAAACGCGGCTTTGCTACATCTAATAGTTTATGTTTTGATGACTATTAACTATTTTGAAGTTTGCTTAGTGCAAAAGGTTGCATAGATTGCTCAGATTGTTTTTAAGGCAAGATAAAACTAATTATTGCTGAAAGCGTATGCAGATACCGCGAGGCTTCTGATTTTATTTCGACTAAAGACCTAGTTTGTGGAATGCCATTAGACCCACAGAAAACAGAGTTTAAATGTGAATTTCTTGGGCAACATACTATTTTGACAGCGAATATTGCACGACAATTTTATTGAAGGTGACAAGATTGTGTATTTCTCCATGGAAATTGGCTTGGAATCAGACATTCCAACCTACAGTGGAGGGCGTGGAGTTTTGGCGGGCGATGTAATTAGGTCAAGTGCAGATTTACGAATTACAGGTCCACCCTTAAACAATTGGAAAAATCGGTATTTAATTCAGGAAAGTCATGCTTACAATCGTCCCTACGAAAACTTTCTTAATTCTTTTATTTTATGAATCTCAATCGAGTTGCTTGCATGCTTCATCGTGGTTCTCATCGCGGAAGTAAACAATACTGTTTCTTCATCATTTACCAGATGCATTTCGCGAAGTTTGTTTGCTACGGCTGATACTCGGTCTTTTTCTTCGTAATAATCAAACAGAACAGGATAAACGCCGAATGCAAGTTCTAATTGTTTTTTAACTTTAATTTCCGGTGTGACCGCGATTATGGGTTGGGCAATCTTGAAGCGGGCTATCATTCGGGCTGTGTATCCTGAGCGTGTTAGGGGAATAACTTTGTGAACCGGCATGCTTTGGCTTATCCTCTGGATTGCTCGGCTTACAGTGTCAGAAATGTTGATGAAGGATGTGTCTTCAACGTTGCTCTTGACCGCCTTCTCTGTTTCATTTGCAATACGCGTCATCATCTCAACAGCACCCAATGGATATTGACCGACCGCTGTTTCGCCTGAAAGCATTATTGCATCTGAGCCGTCAAGTATGGCATTTGCAACATCGCTTACCTCAGCTCTAGTTGGGTTAGGTTGATTAATCATAGATTCAAGCATCTCTGTCGCCGTAACGACGAGCTTACCCTTTTGATTACACAATTTGATGAGTGATTTCTGAACTAAAGGCACTCTTTCAGGTTCAATCTCAACACCTAAGTCGCCCCTTGCAACCATTAACCCACTGGAAGCATCCAAAATTTCTTCGACATTCTGCACGCCTTCAGAATTCTCGATCTTTGCGATTATTCCTCCCTTAAAGCTGTTGGTTTCAGAGAGGTTTCTTACATCCTGTGCATTTCTTGTAAATGAAAGGGCAACGTATTCGACGTCGTGTTTTTTTGCAAACTTTATGATTTCAAGGTCTTTTTCAGGAAAAGTTGGAACTGCAAGGGACTTATTGGGAACGTTGACTCCTTTTCCATCCTCTACCACACCGTTGGTTAGGGTTAGAAGCAAAAGTTTTCGGTCTTTCTTTTCAACTACGCGGGTTCTGATTTTTCCGTTGTCAATGTAGATTTCATCATTAACCTGCATTTTATCGTAAAAATCGTGATTGAAACAGACAGCTTCGCCGTCAAACCCCACTTCCAAGGTGTCGCCTTTTTGCAAGATTTTTCTTTGTGATGCTTTGATTCTGATTTCGGGCCCTTTAATGTCAATAAGGATGGGGATTTCGGCAATTTCCCGCACCGTTTCTATAACAGTTTGATATTGGGCAAGATTTCCATAGGCAGTGTTTATCCTTGCACCGTTCATGCCTGCATGAAACATTTTTTTGATAGCTTGCTTTGAAGAACAAGCAGGACCCATAGTGCATATTATCTTTGTTCTCTTCATCAAAATATTTCCTCTTGCCAAACAAATACCCTTATTGAGAAACTCTATAAATTAGTATTCCCCGTAACTGAACGTTAAGGTGTCGAATTTGGTTTCAACACATTTTCATGGATGTCAGATGGCAACCACAAATTCAGTGAAGCAGCACAAACTAAGAAAGCTCGTGGCATGGTTATCCGACAAAGAGGGCAAGGGCATGGAGTTTATCTCGCTCTACATACCACGAGACTCATCGCTGGACAAAGTAGTTGCAAACCTAAAGGATGAATCCGAAGAGGCAACCTCAAAGTACGAGAACGCAAGGAACATCAGAGACCATCTGCAAGATGCTCTCAAGAATATTATCCAACGACTGAAACTACAGAATCAAATCCCTGAGAATGGAATTGCCTTATTTGCTGGGACTTTCGCTCCTAACAACTCGGAAAACGAAGTTTTATACGTTGAAGAGCTCGCTCCACCAGAACCGATTACCGCATACCTCTACGAAGTTGACAACCATTTTCGGTTAGAGCCTATAAGAGAAATGCTGAGAAACCAAAAAGTTGTTGGGGTAATTGTTTTGGATTCAAAGGAGGCAAGCTTTGGGGTTCTCAATGGTGAACGCCTTGAAATTCTTGAGAATATTACTTCGGGGATTCATGGCAAGTCTGGAAAGGGCGGGTCAAGCCAACGAAGGTATGAAAGAGAACGCGATATGGCGCTCACAAACTATTTCCACCGAGTTGCAGAGCATTCTGCAAAAGCGTTTCTTGAAAAACACAAAGTTACGGCGTTGACAGTTGGGGGACCGGGGCTAACCAAAGAGGATTTTCTAAAGGGTGATTATCTTCATTATGAACTCCAAAATGCCCTAGTTAGCACGGTTGATACACAATCCGCCGACAAAGAAGGAGTGAAAGAGGTTCTTGACAAATCATCCGAGACCATCAAGAACATGTGTGCACCTGAGGAAAGATTGATTGTGCAACGGCTTTTGACTTATCTGGGCAAACAAGACAATTTAGCTACTTACGGTTTAGATGTGGTTTTGGCGGCTCTTAAGAATGGTGAAGTGGAAGTTGCATTAGTGGCGGACACTACAGAAATGATTCAAGTTGTTCTATTGTGCAAAAAATGCAGATTATCAAAGTCGAAAATTTTGCATAACGAGCAGAAGGTTCAAGCAACGCGGGATATGATTTCGAGTCCATGTTCGAGGTGCAATGCGGTTGATTATGAAGTGGAGGAGAAGGACATAATTGATGTTCTGGAGGATTTGGCTTCGCAGACAGACGCAAGGGTTGAGGTGATATCGACAGAGTCGACGGAAAAAGCCAAGCTCACAGCCTTAGGAGGCTTCGCCGCTATCTTGAGGTACAGACATAGTAAAATTGAATAACAACACCAACAAAGGAAGTTGCAAACCACCTCTAAAAGTAAGCATGGATAAACTCTAGTGATTAAAATGCAGCGATTAGTATTTTATTAGCCACCAAAGTTTTAAGTCGAATCTCTTGTCTAACGGATAGCTTGTTAAACACGAATAAAACTGAAAAGAAAATTGTTGAAAAAGTCGCTCCAAAAGTAAACCCTGCACAGAGGGTTCTTACATTTGACGATGGAAGCAAAATAAAGAGAAAAGTAAGATAGTGCTCTTTCTTTTTCTGCGACAGTTTGAAATTTTTTATTTGGAACCTAATAGTAGTTTTATGCAGAAACGATAGATGGATAGGTCTGCATTAGCTGATTTTCAGACTATTAACATGTGGGGTGAACAAGTTTTTTCGAAAAAATATTTCAAATATGAACCTTGATTTCATAAACCGTTTACCCATGCCACACTTAATGTGCACCTAAACAATATCCGCCTAGAAGGTGCAATGCAACGCCTAAAATAATCGAACATCTTAAAAACAAAATTACAGTTGGAGCTTTAGCGTTAATTGTAGGTACCTCAGCCTTAGAGTTTGCCCTATTTGGGTGGTCAGAGGGAGTTCACCCACTTTTTGGAGGCTACACTCGTTACATGTGTATCTTGGGTGGTTTAGGAGCTATGATAAGCGGCTCGTTAATGCTAAAGGCAAGCCTCATAAAAAGAAGAAGTGCCATTATCGTGAAGGAGCCCGAACTCGAATTTATTGTCACCGTGGATGAAGACGAACAGGCTATTTCTACCTAAAATTTTATATTGGATGAGCCTCTATTCTGGTTAAAACCTTAGCATTCGAATCTTCCAATAGAAACCAATATTTCAATTGCGTAAGTGTCAAACGCTGAATGGTCGAGGCAAATGGTATGGATCTGAAAACAACGGTATCAGCAATCGTAATTTCCGTGATGATTCTGTCAGCTGGTCTTGCCGCATACTGCGTAGCAACGACACCTCTTGTTTTAGGTACACCAGTACGTGTTGCTTGTGTGGGAGACAGTATAACTCAGGGAAGCGGATATCCCTACAAACTTCAAATGCTACTTGGCTCTAACTATACGGTGGGTAATTTTGGCGTCTGCGGATCCACTGTGTCACAAAATTCCACTATACCTTACATGAACCAGACCGCATTCAAGAACGCAGAAAACTTCGATCCCGACATAGTTGTAATAATGCTTGGAACAAATGATGCTAACCCAGAAATCGCTCACAGCGAAGACAATTTTGAATCTGACTATATCCAGTTGGTCACCTCTTTTGAAAATCTTGAGGGTAATCAGCTAATCTGGATTGTTGAGTCACCGCCGATTTTCAGCACTACCTCAAGTTACAACAATACATACCTTGTTAATTCGGTGATACCGCATGTTGACAATGTTGCAAACCAATTAGATTTGCCTACAGTTAACATGTACGATGTTTTTGGTAACCACTCAGAATATTTTATGGATGGGGTGCATCCAAACCCTGATGGTGCATCACTCATTGCTTCCAACGTATATGACGCAATAACGTTGCCAGATGGTTCCCCAAATGATTATTATTTCAACGTAAGTTAATTTTTTTTGCAAAACTGCTTTTCCATGCAAACTAACGTTTTTTTTAGCGTAAATGCAAATCGTTAATAGCAAAACACACAGTATAAAACTTAAGGGATCGAAATGTACCCAAAGACCCAGGGCACTACTCTTCCCGTTGACCTTATCCGTACAGTAGCCATAATTCTTGTTATTTTACTTCATGCCGCAATCGAGCCCAACCCAACCTTGAATTTTATGTCGCCTGAGGGTGTGCAACTCTGGTGGACATCAAACGTTTACGATTCGATATCAAGAACAGCCGTACCATTGTTCATCATGTTAACTGGTGCCCTACTGCTCCAGCCGAACAAAGCTGATGAGCCACTGCGGGTTTTCTTTAAGAAACGTTGGAACAGAATTGGGATACCGGTCCTGTTTTGGGGCGCAATATTCTTTGCATGGGACTTTACGGTTAAGGGACAAGCCCTAACAACAGTTTCCATCCTCCAGGGTGTGCTTGCGGGACCGTATGTTCATTTTTGGTACGTGTACATTTTGATCGGCTTATACCTTGTCACGCCTATTTTGCGGGTGGTCGTGGCTCATGCTGATTGGCGGATCATACGGTATTTTCTGCTCATTTGGTTTGTTGGCACAGGTATAGTTTCTCTGCTTATTCTATACGCAAACATTAGCCCACAGGCTGTGTGGTTTAGAGACAGTGTTTTTCTATTGATTGGTTTAATCGGCTACTTTGTCTTGGGAGCTTACGTAGCTAAGCTGCGTTTTCGACCGTCAATTCTTTACATAGGCTTAACATTAAGCACCGTTTGGACGATAATGGGAACATATTTCCTGGTTGGCACATTAGGAGAAAATTACAGTCAATTCTTCCTTGACGCATCAAGCTTTAGTGTTATAATCGCTTCAGTCACGTTGTTCCTTATCTTAGCCGCCATCCCCAACCAAACTGTAGAAACTAAATTTCCCCGCGGCAGCAAAGTCCTCAAAAGTATTAGTGAAAATACTTTGCCGATCTACCTTTTCCACGTGATAGTCTTGGAGTCTCTCCAAAAAGGGTACTTGGGCTTTAAAATAAGCGTAACAACAATCAATCCAATAATAGAAATTCCATTAATAACTGTAGTTACCCTACTCATCTGCCTCGCCATAATCGCCCCATTAAAGAGGTTACCTTACCTGAAGAACATAGTCGGTTGAAACCTGTTTAAAATACTGTTTCTTTGATTTGCAACTTTTTTAAACCCTTATCATAGAAAAACCTTATGTTCAAAGACCAATAAATGGTGTTTTAAGGATAGTAAATAGCTTTGGAAAACAGAGCATCAACTACCCGAATACTACAAAAGAACAGAACTGTAGAAAAACCTGTAAAAGTGGATAGTCTAAAAAAATTCTTTATCGAAAATTACCCCTTGTTAAGCATTTTAATCGGGTTCATGCTCGTTGCTATTTCAATAGGACCCTACTACAACGGCGATACAGCATGGGAATACGATGCTGTGTCGGGAGTAATGAAATATGGTTTGCCCTATGCGAACGGTTTGTGCTTAATTAACCAGCCTCCGTTAGGCTTTTACATTATAGCAGTTTTCTTCAAAGTTTTCGGTTCATCAATTTACAATGGTACATTCTTGGTTACTTTGTTTGGGCTTGGATGCGTTGCCTTAGTTTATGGAATTGGGAAGACTCTGTATGACAAGACAACGGGCTTTTTCGCGGCGGCTCTATTCGCTTTTAGCCCATGGCACCTTGTCCTCTCCAGAACATTCCTAATAGATGTGCAGTGTTTATTCTTCAGTCTATTAGCTTTGTTCGTAGGAATAATTGCTGTTCGCAGGGATTCATTCAAACTTTTTTTTGCTGCTGGGATTATTTTTGCGGCTGCATTTAATACAAAATTGTATGCGATCTTTGTTCTTGTCCCATTATTAGCCCTCTTCTTCTATTATAGACCAAAAAACATTATGCGTATCGTAAGCTGGTTGGCGGCATTTTTCTTGCCTGTGTTACTGGTTTCTTATTTATGGTATCAAACAATTACTGGATTGGGACTGTTCTCCATTTTTGTTCATACTGATTTTATAATCAATGAACCCAGCAACATTGTTCCGTCATATTTTTTTGTTGGCAATTTTCTGGTAAGCTATGGTTTAGGATGGTTTTTTATTGATGCAGCAATCTTATCGTTAATCATGTGCGTGATTCAAAGACGCTTATTTCACAAGTTTTTAGTTTTTGACGCTATCTTTTTAGCCGCTATTATTTGTGTTATTGGCGTTAACACTTTTTTGGGGGCAAGTTTAGACCTTAAATCTCCTTATCAAAACGCAATAAAATATGATTATCAATCACTACCATTCTTCAGTTTGTTAGCTGCATCATTGATAACCAAAAACATTTCACTTATTAATTTAAACAAGGGAAAAAAGAAACTAAACAAGATACCCTATTTTTTCGTTGCTTTAGCATGCTTCATATTGGTGGGGGCAGCAATAAGTTATAACATGAATTATGTGCATTTATTTTCCACGTGGAATTATTTGCTTTTCAAAGTAGAACCTCATGTTAACTTGGGCTATTCACTTTTTAATGATGCTCCAATCGGCGTAACTAGCCTCCTCATGAGTGTCCAGTATTTTGGGTACGCGTTTTTGTTGTCAGGACTGGTTTGGGTAAGCAGACATAGAATTAGTTCGCTGATTAAGATTTGCCAAACTCTAAGAAATAATGAATCTAAAAAATAAGACAATCCCGCAAGACAATAATTGATACGATTTCAGTGTCCTTATTTAAGGAAGACACTTTTTTATTTGGATAGACGAATGGTATTTCTTTTATTGGTTTTTCAACTCATAATTATTCTTACAATATGGAGTATGCTCAGACCGAATACCATGCGCGATTCTATGATTGGCTGAATACTGTGGACACAAAACAAGCCCAGAGATCAGTAGTTGCGCAGTCGTGCTTAACAAACAACTCTGCATTACTACTACGGGTTAGATAATGAGAGGAATTTCGTGATAGGCAACCCTGCTTATTCTTTGCCACCATCTGCACCCCGACGACTTCACCTTCCTCAACACCATCAATCCCAGCAATGAATAATGTTGCTTCTTACTAAGTTGTTTTAGCTTCATCAGGGATTAGTCTTAGTTTGGCTTTATCGACAAAAAACCAAAATGCGGAAAGGTGGACTTGGTTGCAAACGGGGAAGATTTTAGCTTTTTAGGGTAGCGGCAAAACCTCTAACCACATCCTTAATCGACTGAACCAGTGGATGTTTAATCTTCTCATCTCCAAGATTCTCTAAACGTTCCACTCTAAAGTAAATCGGCGGGTGCGAATCTAAGCCAACCCACTCCTGCAAACGAAAACTCGGCGTTCGCTCAAACAAAAGTCTGTGGAACCCAATTTTCTCAAGCGACCTAGCCATCACCTTAGGTTGCCCCATCATTATAGCCGACGTCAAGTCTGCGCGGGCTTCAAAGAATTTCGCTATGAAGAATATTAGGGTCATAACTGCGAAGAAGTAGATGAAGAACAGCAGAGAAGTGAATATGAAGGGAAAAACCTAGCAATACATAGAACCGAAACAGGAACTCTGCGCTCAACAGCCCAAACAGGATTAAGGGTCTCTGCCTGAAAGATGCCGAAATTCATGCCCTAAAACGCTTATGACCTCAGGCTCCTCTAATTGAACAAGCAATCCAGTAGTTATCAAAACTATGCCTCGGCTGGGGCTGGGACCCGAAGCTGCTGCGTTGGGAACGATCGTGTTCGAAATCACGATTTTAGGTACTTTGTACCCGAAACGGTCGGCAACTTTCTTTACCAGTTCGTAGACGTTGATTTTTTTGGCTGATAGACTGCCGAGTCTGCATGATACATCGTATTTGGCGGCAAAAATTTTTTCTGCTTCTTGGCAGTCGATTGCGCCGTGTTTGGCGGTTATTTCTTATAGACTTCTTTCTTTAAATCTACCAGCTGTTCGGGCGAAATTTGTTGAGAGCCATCTAACGTGCCGAAAGACCCGACTGCAGGCTGATATTCGAAGAATCGCATGTAGGGGTTTTCCTTGGGGAATCGTCGATCACCTGACTGGGCAACTATCTTGTTTGAGTAGAAAACAAATACTAATTGTGAAACAATCAAAATTATTGGGACAAGCCAGAAGTAGCTTGGGTAAAATGCTAACAGAAATAACGCAGCAACCCAGTTGAAGCCCAATAAATACGAAGGTTAATAAAACTTGGGCTTCCAAGAAAAGGCGGTTGAAGCTTTTTTCATGAAGCTTTACTTTTTCAGGTAGAATTTCTTCGCCTTCTCGCCACGCAAAATACCATGTCGCTTTACGGGCCTTTTCCTCAAACAGCTCAGTTGCGATGAGAACATCTTGTCTTGCTTCTTTGAGGGTTACCTCTAAATATCGACTTTAAGGGTGTTATGTTAGCGTTTACGGTGTCTTTACCTGTCACTTCAACGCTTATAGTTTGTCTTCCTTGCGCATCGAGAACAACGTATGAGATTTTGTTGCTACCCGGACTAGCTTCCCTAAATAGGTTTTTAATTGTTGTTTTTGCGGAACAAGGTACTGCGTATAAATGAAGTCAAATAGCTTCTCATAGTATGCGGATGGAACTTCGGTGTCTATTGTGTAAGAAATAGGTGCAGATACCATGCGCTCAAAACCGGTTATACTGAATTCATCTTCTTTTTGCCTGGAGTTATAACTTTATTGTTAACATTTCGTTTTGAATTTATCAAGTGGGATAGCGTTTATTAATCCAGGCAAAAAAATATCGTCAGGATTGTCCATGGTAAAGGGCAAGAAGTCTTTGTTGAATCAAACCAATCATCAAGTTGGCTTGATAACTCAAAGATTTGGGGCTTATTATGACCGCGCAAGGTTTAAGAAAAGCCAAAATTATAATTAAGAGGGAATGTTAGAAGTGGCACAGATTGCAAAAAACAACCCGTCGTTGACGACGATAAATCGATTCTGCGAACCTTCACGCGTATTCTGCAAAAGAGCGGTTATGAAATTGAAACAGCAGAAACAGGCAAAGAAGCAATAGAAAAAGCTGAAAACGCTGCCGACTACGACCTATACGGCTGGTAGACATTAGGCTTCCAGATATGGATGGTACTGATTTACTTGCAAAACTCAAAAAACAACTCCAACACACAGTTAAAATCATGATTACTGGTTTTCCATCCCTTGAAACGGGTGTTAAAGCGCTCGATGAAGGCGCAGATGCTTATTTGGTCAAGCCAGTGAAACCTCAGGAACTGCTCGTTCTTTTGGAAGAGAAACTAAAGACACGTGAAGAATCCGCTGGAAATAAGCTATTAAACCTCCATAACAATTACTATAGCATCAGTCATTTTTGAAAATTTATATTAGACAAAAAGGCTAAACCCTGATTTTTCCCATAAAACCGGTAATGTAGTCCGTGAGCGTGCAGTAGATTTCTACTTTGTTTCGGTTTTGTCACTATATTTCACGCTTAAAATAATGCTCCAGCAGCCTCCGCGTTCCCCGTCTCATAATCTCAGAGAGCGTTGCCGCACCTAGTACGTCCAACTTAGCCGCCAACTCCGCCATACCAATCTGCCGCGGATAATCAAAAAAGCCGCTTTTGAGTGCCAACCAAAAAATTCTCTCTTGATTCTCGGTTAAAACGCCTATTTGCTGATCTAACTTGCCGACTTTGAGGATTTTTACTTCATGAAAAGCTCTTTCCAACCAGAATAATATGCCTCTGTAGGCGTCAGCGGTCGGCACCATGAAACTGTAGGTTATTATGTTGCCTTGCATGCTTTTGCCCGACACCAAAAAAGCGTCATGAGCCAAAATTGTGTTGCATACTCCGCAGCCCTCGCTTTCCAGCCACACTGCTGATTTGCCTTCCACGCTGCGGTTTTTGGCGGCGAGTTCTTTGGGAACTTTGAGCCTTTGGTCTTCGCCCACATCCATCAAATGTCGAACGGAGCCGCTGTTTGAACTTCGCACGTCAACAACTTTGAG
>CAVTBV010000012.1:0-510278 GCA_963733095.1 Candidatus Bathyarchaeota archaeon | reverse complement strand
TTCAAATCCCACCCTCCGCACCAAAATTCAAGCTTATTTTAAGCTTAATTTGACAAAATAAACTCAATTTATAGTTTTATGTGAGAAAGCTAAAAATTGAACAAAAGTTTACCGGCAAAAATGTTTGCCTCTTTGCTGAGCTCTCTTCATTATTCTTCAATTTGGGTTAATTGCTTGTTTTTGATTTAAGGAACAGACTCATTTATTTGGGCTAATACCCGCTGAGGGCTAAACCCGGTAGAGACCTAAACCATTTTTGGTTCGAATCCACTTAATTTTGGTGAGAGCCAAAACTACTTCACTTGTTTGAGGTTTTAGCGTGTGTTATTTTGGCAATTAGGCAGTGGACTGATTTGAACCCTCGTACTTTTAATAGAATGGCGAGAGCAATTTTATTGAATCAAGCTGATGCGCACTTTGCAGGGCGGTTCGTGGGTCCTGCGTGTAAGAAGGAAACTCGTCACTACACCAAAGATACCCATGAAAGTCCAGTTTCTAAGATTCTCAGGATCTTGTGCGTGGATTGCCGAGTTGTTCAGATAGAGTTTACGTAAAGTAGCGGAAAATGGGAGTAATTTAACCTAAAGTTAGCGGTTAAGCAATTTCTCTTCTTGTTGCTTGGTTTGCTGGTGTGTTTGGGCTTAAGTTAATACTGTTCTGTTAAGCGGTGACTAAGTAGCGTTCGTGTTTATTGTTGTTGAAGTTATGCTGGTTTACTTCACAGGAAAATGGTTCTGTCACAGCGAGAATCGCATTCTATGCCCTTACAAAAATGGCTGGATTAACTATGACGCGAGGGTAAATGGATAAATAAAAAAAGGAAAAAGGAGAGAGTTACTTGTTTGCGGTCATTTATGTTTCTTGAACGCGAATACTCCGGCTACGACCACGACTATGGCGATTACTGCAGTTCCTATGTAGAGGTATTCGACTGGCATTCCACTCTGGGTCGTATCGGTTAAGGGTTCTGTTGTATCTGCGAGTTCTGCTACGGTCCAGGTTGAGAAGTGGTCAGTGTTGCATACTAGGTAACCGTTTTGGTCAATGACGCTTTCAACATGCACCCATTGTGCTTGTGTCGTGTTCCAATACATCCATGTGAGTCTTGAGGCGTTAACTTCTCTGTTTAGCTCTTGACTTAGCCCTGTCTGGTTGATGTGTAATTTTATCTGCGCCGTTAACTGTAATTCAGCGTTTGGCTCTATTCCTAAGTAGAAATTCAAAGTTCGCTCCATAACCTGTTCGCCTTGAAGCGGAGAGCCGTACATGTTCATAGTAAGTGTCATTGTCTGATTGGGTTCCACGGATAGCCCTAAGATCTTGGGTGTTACGTCTGGGTCTGCAGAGAAGATTACCTCGCAGTTCTTTGAGCAATTCATCAGCATAGTCATATTTCTATATTGAAATAGTGCGGGTTCTCCGACAGCAACTTGCGCCATTTCGGCTACGGGTGTAGTGTCGGTTTTGTTGTATTGCACTGCATTGTCAGGGGCACCGGGTACTTCTGGGTATTTGCCATCGCCCGAAGTTTCCCCAGAACCACCGACGGCTGCACACAGAGGTACAATATATGCAACGATCATTAAGGCCATGATGAAGGCGCCGAGTTTGTTTCTAGTTATTCTTCTTGTTTTCATCGTTAATCACGAGATACAATATATATTGACGTCTAACTTAAGGGATATTTTGAAATAAGCGTTTCAAAAATTGGAACACCCCTATCTGTGTTTCAGCGTTTCAACCTTCCACAGTGGACACATGTCAATTCTGGCTTATCTCAAACTTGCCAACGCACTCGAACTGTATTCAGGATACACAAAAATCTTAACTAAGATAAACAAATATAATGTGAAATCGCATGAAACTCTACTGTCTGCGAATCAGCGCCATAGCCCTGTTTACGTTTTTCCTTTTATCGACATTCAGTTCAGCTGTAGCTGAGTTCTCGTTCGAAGTCGAAACCATGACAATCAAAGTTTATAGAGACGGGCTAACTCACGTCACACAAACTCTAATCGTAGATAGTCTGCTTCCTGAAGTAGTCTTGCCTCTTCTATCTTCATCTGTTGAAAACCTGATGGTTCTTGACGAAAATCAACTGGCTGTAGACTACGAGCAAAACATAGTAAATCTTACTGTCTTCACTTTAGGGGCCTCTCGCGTCTCGGTTGAATATGATACTATCGCACTTACGAATAAAGAAGCAGATGTATGGACTCTAATCCTGAATCATCCCTATAACCTAACAGTCTCATTGCCTAAGAACTCAACAATCGTATACCTAAATCAAGTGCCAACTACAATAGACACAGCTGGCGAGGAATTATCCTTGGCTCTGCATCAAGGTCAATGGGAACTTAGCTATATAGTGCCATTGGAGCTGGAAGTCCAGAACAACGGAGCATGGGCGATTCCAATCGAATATTTGATCGCTACAGCAATCGTAGTCGCAGTAGCTATTCTCATTATGATATTTGTGGTTAGGCGAAAAAAAACAATTAACGTCAAAAAGATACTGAGGCGACATCCTGATTTAGTGAAGGAAGACATAGCCGTAATCGAGTTCTTGGCTGAAAAAGACGGCAAAGCCTTCGAGGCTGAAATACGCGAGCGGTTTCCAGACATGCCCAGGACAAGCCTTTGGAGACTCGTCAGACGCCTTGAAGGACTGGAACTTGTTGAAATAAAGCGCATCGGTCTTGAAAACCGGGTTCAACTCAAGAAATAAAAACAAAAAAGAGAATTTGGGAAACGATTTTTCCCTTTTATTCTTATAGACCGCCGCCACTACCACCATAGCCAGAGCCGCTGCCGCCATTGCCAGAGACGGAGCCACTGCCGCCGAACCCAGAGCTATTCTGTCCTCGCTGTCTATAGATTTCTTGGTTAAGCGTTTGCTCCATTTGTTGAACCATTTGGCTGACTTCGTCGCAATCTTGCATGGCATTGCTAAAGTTTTGTTCGCCTTGGGCTGTTTGAGTACGGTTCTGGAGGGCTTCCATAAATTGGCTTTCAGTTTGGTAACCGTAAGATTGCAGCACACTTGTGAAGTCGACACCTTGATCTTGGCCGTATCTGAATCTTTCACGGATTCTTTCTTGCGCTTGTTCACAGTAGTTGTAGAGTCGCCAAGTGTTGGAATCCACAGCCTGCTCCTTCAAGTAATCGTAGACTTCTGATATGTTTTCTTTGGCTTTAAGAAACGTGGACTTCGCCGCATCTACATCACCATCAAGCACTAATGTCTTAGCCTCACTTAACAGTCCTGTAGTGGCATCAAGGGTGTCAAAGATGTCTTGTAGCGCATCCACCGAAAGAATTTCTCTGAGGCGATCGATCCTTTGTTGTTCGCGTGCTATGGCTTCAAGCAGTCCTTGATTCTCAATCAAGTCATCTCTTTGCAGGTCTGCTGCTTTCATGATAACATGTATTGAACTGTAAACCTCTCTGAAAATACTCAAAGCTTCAACCGCAGAATCCACTGCGTCCTCGTACTTAGCGTTGGTCAGCGCTTCCTGCACATCTGCCAATTTTTTCAAGCCATCAATCTCGTACAACGTCACGTTCGCATCGAATTCATCTGCGAGGCCAACGGTGTCGATTTGTGCAAGCGCGTCCTCGTTCGCGTTTATCATGTCGATTAGGTTTTGGACTTGTTGTGCTGCTCTTTCAGCGAGTGTCACTATCTGTTGTGCAGGGGCAGTTTGAACCTGTCCTTGTGCTAAGAGCATTGCTGGAGTTGTTGCCAATATAATTGACGCTAGTATTGCTATTGCGGCTACTTTTGTTTTCTTGAGCATTTCAAATCACCGACAATAGTATTGATTATTCCTCCAGTTAAGGGACACTTTGAAATGAGCATTTCAAAACCCGAAACGCTCAATTCACCCATCAAAATTGGCCGATAAGATACAGGTGTTAAAGGTTACAGATTGTTTTTTCAGATTAGCTGCTTTTTGGGATTAAAAAAAATGAGGATATTTTTGTTTTATAGCTTAAGGCTTTTCATTCATCAATCTCTAATCTGTAGCCTAGTACGTAGCTGGTCTTGGTCTCTTGCGCAATCAAAACTGCAATCTTTGTCTTGTAAGCAGTCTTTATCTTGGATTTGATCTTGTGTTCTGCCGCGTGTTTGGTCAGCATCATCGTTAACGGCAGCGGAAGTGGGGAGAAGACACATTGAAGCTACTGCTGAAAATAGAACTATTCCTATGATGAAGGCACCTTTTATTTTTTGGTTCATTATTTTTTCGCCTCACAAATTGTATTTGTGAAACCTGAAGTTAAGGGACACTCCGATACAACCGTTTCAAAAACTGAAACGGTCCTGCAAACAATACTTGTAAACCTAACATCCCGCGCCATTTCCAAATTTGGCTTTTTTTTCCAAATAATCGTTTCTTGACCTTTTCTTCCATGGAACTTCGGTTAATCTTTTTTTGGTATGCCGTTGTGCGGCTATGCTTACCGGGATTTACCGCTCGAATGTAAGGCATATTTTGGGAGTTTTACCGGTAAAATAGGGTTGATGTCCCACCCTCCGCACTCTTTTTGTAGTTAAGAAAAAATAAAGGGATTCGCTTAAATAATTAGGCATATCCCATCGGGTCCACTATTATTTTAGTATTTTAGGGTTTGATTTGCGTTTGGATGTATGTTGCTAAATCAGTAATGCTATAGCTTTTTTCTGTAACGCTCAATCAGCGCCCTTAAGCAGCAAACCCGATTCTCCCAATTAAGCGCTTCTTGCTCTAAACCTACAGCCGAAAACAAGACGTAGAGTTCCCCAACATACTGCACACTCACACCCACACTACTCTGCATAGGTTCCATGTTGAGTTGTGTGGGCAAACTCTCTTCCCAAACAAAAACCGAATTAGCTAACAAGCCTAAACTAAAAAAGCAACCATTTCCAAAGCCCCAAGTGTAGTGTGCATTTATTATTCCACCACACCCACACAAAAAGAAAAAAACCATAAAGGCACATTAACAATCCAGCCACCCGCACCAACCAAGCCTTTTAGAAAAAATTAATTTGCCACGGTGTCTTTTAGCAATTGGTGATTTATGTGCCGAATGTGCAAGTTTCTGTCTGGGCAGGAATGTCTCCTGAAAACAAGAAAAAAGTCGTTGAAGGAATAACCCAGGTCTTTGTGGAAATGGGCATTCCAAGTCAAGCCACCACCGTTATGATTGTTGAAATACCAAGAGAAAACTGGGCAACTGGCGGCAAACTGCATTCTGAAACGCCCTGGAGTCCTCCATCTCAACCAAAATAAATCTTTCATTCTTAGGTCTCTTTTCAACCTTAAGCCTTAGCATAGGGAACATCAGACTTCTTCCGATTAACAGGGAATACCTGTGGTGGTCGATGGTTTTTTCATGGGATTGACGTTTTTTTTAAGTAACGGTTAAAAGCCAATGTGTGCAGTGATACTTTAACACCAAAAAGGTTTGGTAACCATGTCTGCTAAAACTCAACAGAGAAAATTCGTTTCAGTTGACCCAGGCAAATGCATTGGATGCGGTATCTGTGAGTATGCTTGCACAGTAGAGAAGGGCGAAGGTGTATGGAACCCCCTGAGGTCCAGAATTCGAGTAGTCCGCATGGCGCCTGTCTTCAATTTTGCTTTAACCTGTCGAGGATGCAACGACGCTAAATGTGTAAAAGCATGCCCTGAGCGCGCGCTAAGTCAATCAGAAAGCACAGGATTACTAATCATCAATGAATCCAAATGTAAAGGCTGCGACTGGTGTGTTCAAGCCTGCGACCACGGCGGAATCACCATCCACGCCGACACAGGAAAAGCCATCGCATGCAACCTTTGTGACGGCGAACCAAAATGTGTCGAAGCTTGCCCAGAAGAAGCCTTAGAAATCGTAGAATCTGATGAAGCAGCTGAAAAACGCTTCAACGATGCATTAGCCCTCCTACCTGCTCAAACAGAAAAACTAGCTCTCTGCATCAAGAGTAAAGATTGGAAACCACTCTTAGCCATCGCCGAAAAACGATCCGAAAAAATCACAGAAAAACTGCAAGAACTAAATAAAAAGGCAAACGCAAAAAAACAAAAATAAACCTTTTTCCCTAACAGTTCTTTTCATATCCCCTCAAAAGACTATCAATATCCAAACCTACCTTTTCACCTACGTAACCGCCTTCAAGAACAAAGAACGCTGGTTTCTTGAGGAACGCAACTCTTTTGCCAATCTCAAAGTAATCCTGTTCGACTAAGCCCAAAGTTGCTAAATCTCCATCATGAGTATCAAAACCCGCGGATACAGCAACCGCCTCAAACTTTGACAAATCCACCATACTCAACGCTCTATCGAGGGTTTCAAGATATCTTTTTCCTCCCAGATTGCCTGATAACGCAAAATTTATGCAGTTATCCTCAGTGAAATGACCCGTTCCAGGATAATTGGGTGATTGATGAAGCGACAAATAAACGACTTTTTCATCGCCTTGGAAAATTTCTTGCGTGCCGTTTCCGTGGTGGCCATCGATATCTAGGATTAATGTACGTTTCCCCGACTCTTTTACGGCTATAGCGATGTTATTTAAGTAACAGAATCCCCGTGTATAAACGCCCAGTGCTGCCCCGCTTCTGCCAACATGGTGACCGGGAGGACGCATGAGCGAAAAACCATTGATTTTACTGGCTAAGATTGCGCCGCCTACTGAGAGTCTTGCGAACTCATAGATGTTTGCGTATGCCGGTGTGTCTGAATCTTCAACTAAGCCTTTTTTCACGTTAAAGAGGTAATCAGCATCGTGAACCGATAAAAGATCATCGTCGTTTGCTGGCGTTGGTTCAACAAATCCATAACCCTTCTTCTGCAAAATGTCGTGCGCCCCTTTTACCCGCTGGGGCCCTTCAATGTGCCAGGTACCATAGCCTAAACATTTTTCTGAATAGACTATTTTTGTTTTCATCGGTGCTACATCCATTAGACACATAAGTGCGCTTTCACATTTAAAAAACATAACTAACCAAAGTATGCATTAACTTATGCAATCGGAGAAAAAGCTAATGGTCTCACAAAATCCATTCGACCAATTCCGCCAAGAATGCCAAACTGCACTGGCAAAAGCGCTAAACAAAGCTTTGCCAGAGATAAATCAACCAGTAATCACACTAAACAAAACGCCAAACATCGAATACGGACAACTAGCCTCATCGCTGTGCTTTGAGTTGGCAAAGAAACTTGGTCAGAAACCGCTGGATTTAGCTGAGCAACTTGTTGCTGCAGTGGACAAATCCAATTTCAACCTCATAGAAAAGGTTGCTACGGCAGGTTCGGGATATATAAACTTCCATGTTGACTTTGCTAAATTCTCTGCATTAACCTTGCAGTCGATTAAAGAGTTAGGGTTCGAATATGGGTCTGTAAAAACTGACCAGCCTAAAAAAATCATTGTTGAGCACACCAGCGTTAACCCGCTGCATCCTATTCATATTGGTCAAGCCAGAAACCCCATGTTGGGCGATGCATTAGCTCGGATTCTCCAGTACAGGGGACACGAAGTTTCACGACATTATTATATTGACGATGTTGGACGGCAATCGTCGGTTGTCGCGTACGGGTATGCAAAGTTGGGCAGACCAAAACCCACCGAGAAAGCCGACCTTTTCGTGGGCAAAATCTACACAGTTACCAGCTGCATAGTCGAGATTAACCGGCTCAAAAAAGCCCGCGAAAACGCAATTACTGCCAAGTCCTCTGAAGATTTGGTTAAAGCGAACAAGGAAATTGATGAGTGGATGTCAATTGCAGTTGAACTCAAAGGAAAATACCCTGTCCTCTTTGAAGCGTTAACGGCAAAAATTAACCAAGACGAAAATCCAGAAGAAGAAATTAAAATCCTAAACTGCGCCTACGAGAACGGTGAACCCAACGCAAAGCAACTTGTCCGCGAAGTCAGCGATTTGTGTCTTGAGGGTTTTAGGGAAACCATGAAGCGTGTTGGTGTTACGTATGATTCGTGGGATTGGGAGAGCGATTTTGTCTGGAGTACGCAAGTTAATGATGTTATGGCACAGCTCAAGACCACACCGTTTGTTTACAGCGAGAAGGGTGTGTTGGAGTTTGATGCGGAAAAAGTTGTGCAGACTTTAGGGTTGAAAGCCAAGTTAGGTTTAAGCCCAAACAACGAGGTCCCCCCGTTGACTCTAGGACGTGCTGACGGCACAACTCTCTACACCACTCGCGACATAGCCTACACCCTCTGGAAGTTCAAGCAAGCCCAAAAAGTCATTAACGTAATCGGCATGGAACAGTCTCTGGCCCAGTTGCAGCTAAAAATTGCTGTCTATGCAATGGGATACCCCGAATACGCCGAGAATTTGGTTCACTTTGCCTACAACTTGGTTACTTTGCCGGGTTACAAGATGAGCAGTAGACGGGGGCACTACATCACGTTCGACGAGGTCTTAAGCGAAGCGGTCCAACGGGCTTACGAAGAGGTTTCGAAGCGGTCCCCTCTGCTCTCGGAGGAGGAAAAACGCGAAATCGCCGACTTCGTCGGGTTGGGAGCCGTGCGTTATGCGCTTGTGGATGTGGATTCTTCCAAAACTGTGGTGTTCACTTGGGAACGAGTGCTGAACTTCGAAACCAACAGCGCCCCCTACGTTCAGTATACTCATGCAAGAGCCTGCAGCATCCTGCGCAAAGCGGCTCGTGAACCAGAAAAACCAGCCTACGACTTGCTAAGTGAGAAACTTGAACGTGAACTCATCCTCAATTTAGCGGGTTTCCCCGACATGTTCATCGAAGCCACAGAATACTATAAACCCAACATGATAGCCGACTACACCAACGTCTTAGCCGACAAATTCAACACCTTCTACAACGCCTACCCCGTGATAAAGGCTGGATCGCAAGAACTCAGCGACGCACGCATCGCTCTAACCCAAGCCATAAAAACTGTGATACATAACGCCTTAAACCTCATTGGTGTGATTTCGCCCGAAAAAATGTAGACACGTAGTTCTTTTAAATCAGCTATTGAAAGCGAAAATCGCCAACAGAAACCTACCCCTTTATTGTTTCTGTATGCAACCACTATAGGCTCCAAATAGTTTAATGCACAGGCAAAACTTTGTTTCCTTTTTGTTTTCGGTAGATTTTTTAGATATAATGTCGTCTAAACCTAAAGAGACCTACTCATGGGCAAGTTATGGGTAATAACCAAAAAAATCTTCAGTGTCTCCCTCGTCTTCAATGCGCTATTAACCATTGGCTGCACCGTCGGCATCTTAGGCGGCTTCTACTGGTACTACCATAACTGGTACCCATTCTCACCCTACCTTGTCAGCGGCAATCTCTTGTGGGTAGCGATCGTAGCCGCCGTTATCAACATCTTCCCCAGCGCAGAACTCGGGCGCTCGCTCCATACAGGTAGGTTCCTGTTCCACCACTACTTCTATGGCATCTTGGTCTTAATCTTCTCAGCCATCTACGTTGCCTTCTTTACACCGGTAAACCTGCTCAACATCTTTCTGGTCAACGACACCAGCCTCCAAGTTAACATCGGCAGATTCTTCCTCTTAGGCGGCTTAACACTGCTCCTAGATGACCTACCAGATGTCTCCAAAAGTGTGGAGTCGTCGCTTAACAGGCTCAAGGCGAAGGTTGGGCAAGGATCCCGAATTATATCGGTAGTACAGGTCATCTGTGGGGCTGTTTCCTTTTACGTCTTTGTTGCCATCATCCTCTCTATTTACAGTAATCCGCAGTTCGTAACCTTCGCCAACTTGATGTTAATCGGCACTCTCTTCATCACCAGCGTAACCTCGTTCATCTTCATCAAGAGAAGCGTATGGCAAAAAATTAAGACCTAAATGTTCCCTACATACCCCGTTAGCCGCAGTAGCAATAACAAATTTCAAATATCAGTCAAATAATCTACATCGAGGTGCACTTTAATGAGTGATTCATACTTCCAAAAGAAACTTGAACCAATCAAAGTTACAAAACAAAAACCAATCTCACAACTCCTAAAAGAAATGGGCAAAACCGCATATCAAGGACGCAAGCTCGGCGAAGCCGTTGATGTCTGGGAAAACATGATTAATTCAAAAGACACAGTCATCGCCATGGGCTTTGCAGGTTCCATGAGTACTGCGGGGCAGTGGACAATCATCAACTGGCTTATGGAAAATCGTTTCATCGATGTGTTGGTTTCCACTGGCGCAAATGTTAGTGAAGACATCGTTGACGCAATGGGCTTTGGATACTATCAAGGTAACCACATGGCAAACGATGAGCAACTGCTCCAAGACGATGTTAACCGTTATTACGATGTTTATGGCAAAGAAACCGACTACCGCAAGATGGAAGAAGTCGTCACCGACTTTGTCATGACCTGCAAGCAAGACTACAATTACACTTCAGCAGAATTCCTCTACCTCCTCGGCAAATACCTCGGCAAGAAAAACATCCCCGCCATCTCTGCGATTGCAGCAGCCAACGGCGTCCCAATCTTCAGCCCAGCCATGGTTGACAGCGCATACGGCGAAACCTTTCTCTTAGCCAAAAACCAAGGACACAATGTCCACATCGACAGCGTCAAAGAATTCGACCAGTTCGTCAGCATCGGAACCAAAACCAAAGAAGTCGGCGTAGTCTACATCGGCGGTGGCGTACCAAAAGACCTAACCCAACTCATCGCCATATCTGTTTCACCCATGACTGAAGACAAAGGCGTAGCAGGACGAAAAGGTGGTTTACGCAAGAGCCTACAGGAATACTACTACCCTCACAAATACGCCATCCAAATCACAACCGACTCACCACAATGGGGCGGCTTATCCGGCTGCACATTGGAAGAAGCGATTAGCTGGGGCAAAATCAACAGCCAAACTGGAACAAGAGCAGTCTGCTACTGCGACGCAACCATCGCACTGCCACTAATTTGCCATGCACTCGCTGAGCGCGTACCAGAAAAACGGAAAGGGCCAGACATGAGCTGGCTATTCAAAGGCGTACAATAAACGCCCAAATTTTAATTTTTTTATTTTTTCTTCTTATTTAGTCGCGTTAAAAGCGAACTTGTCATTATCGGCATAACCACTGTTGCGTCGCCTTCGATCATGATGCGTTTGGCTTTTTCGTTGATTTTTCCCCATGATACTGCTTCTCGGGGGCGTGCGCCGCTGAGGCTTCCATCCCATTCGTCTGCCGTCGTGATATAAATGACGTAGTCTAAGCCGTCTTTGAATTGGTTCCACCAAATCGTGTGGTGTTTGCTGATGCCGCCGCCGACGATGAGGGCACCAGATTTTTTGGCGTCGAAGACAATGTTGTTGAGGTCGCCTTCGTCTTTTAGCAGGTTAATGCGGAAGTCTTTGTGGTCTTGGCTAAAAAACCAAAGTTGGTAGCCAACTGAGCCATCAGTGATTCCTGGAATGAAGACTGGGATGTTGTTTTTGGCTGCCCAATAAAGAATTGAAGTTTCGTCGCAGCATCGTAATCCGATTTCGCGGCAGAGTTCGGTGGTAGAGAGTTCTTTTTTGCCTTCTTTGTAGAGGGCTTCGAGCATTGGAATAATTTTTTGTTCGATAATTATGCCGTAGCTGTCGTTGGGAACCAGGACGTTGCCGAGGCGGTTTAGGCCTTCTTGGTGGAGTTTTGTGTCGTTCATGATGAAGCTGCCTCTGTAGTAGTCTTTCCAGCAGCGTGCCACATCATGGTCGAGGGTGCCGCAAGTTGTTATGATTATGTCTACGAGTTTGCGTTTTACGAGTTCGCGAATTACTCCTCGGGTGCCTGTTGCGCAGATATCGGCTGGGAAGGAGAGGAATTTGATACAGCCTTTGCTGTTAATCATGTCTTGCAAGATGTTGACACCGACAGCGAGTTTGCCGGCGGTGAAGCCCCATGCTGCTTCCATCTGCAAAACAAGCTCATCCACTGAGAGGTCTTTGGCAAAATCATAATCTTTCACAGGAACCTTATGAGCTGCTTCTTTATGCATACTTATCACTCAACGACAAGTTGATAGCGAAAATGGGAATAAATACATGTCGAAGCGCCATGAGCTATTCGGCTAGGTAGTTGATAATGCGTTGGTAAATATCGTTGTCGCCTGAGTCTTCGTAGCCTGCGTAGATGCTTGGGTTATCGTTGACTTCCACGACCACGTAGTCGCCGTTGACTTCTTTTATGTCAACACCATAGAGTCCCTTGCCTACAACGCTGCAAGATTTAAGCGCAACTTCTTTGAGCCTATCAGGCATGTCCCGTTTCTGAGAACTTACGGTTCTGCCCCAAACCACGGTTGGTTTGCCGCGGAGTTTAGCGCCGTGTTTCCATTTGCCTTTGGGAATCATGTACTTGCAAACATACAAGATATCGTTGTTCAGAACGCCCACGCGCCAGTCAAAGGCTGTTGGAGTGAACTTTTGGATAGCTAGAACGTCGGATTTTTTGAAGAAGCGTTTTGCGACATCGCGGAAGCTGGTTTCGCATGCAGCCTTTTCAACGTAACGCGAGAAGCTTGTATAGGGTGCTTTTATAACGACGGGCTTGCCTAGTTCGTCAAAGATTTCGTTGATTTTTTTGCGGTGCAAATCATCTTTGCTTAAAAATACTGTGGGTATGTGGGGGACGTTGTATTTTTCGAAGAGTGCGTATTGGTGGATTTTGTTTCCGCAGATTGTGATGGATTCTGGGTCGTCGACGACTTTTAAGCCTAGTTCCCATGCTGTTTTGGACACGATATATGCTGTAAAAAGTGGGTCGGTGGTTGCGCGAATGAACACGGCGTCGTAGTTGGGGATTTCATCAATGTGTTCGCGGAACAGGAAACTGAATTGTTGGCCAGACCGCTCTGCTGCTTGTTTAAAGTTTTGCAGGGCGGCTTCCTCTCGAAGGTCGGTAAAATTATATTTTTCAACAAAACATGCAATCTTAGACACTTAAGTGTTCACCCTGCTGAGAAATCAGCATAATCTCCTTGGAGATTAATTCTAAATTACTCTGTGACAGGTTGTTTTCTTTCAAAGGTTCAAGACCACACAGGAAAGCTTTTCCCTCTGTTTTTTGAACATGCACTTTACAGATTGGAATTTTGAAGAGTTCAAAAACCTTTTCTGTGATAGCTTGGATTTGTTCATCTTTCTGTTCGCATTTGCCAAAAAACGATTTGACTGTGAACATCTCCCCCGTGAGGGGTTGAGCGCAAACCGTGAATTTGTAGTTCATTCCTAAACTCTTCAACGCCCGGTACAGGGCACTCTTGTTTTTAGCCACTTGGTAGCCCTCATAGATGAAGGGGTTAACGGCAAAAACTACCACGGGTAAGTTTAGTTCAGCCATGATTTTCTTTACAGAATCCGTGACCAAGAATGGCAATGTTGGAATTTTTGCTAGTTTCGCACGCAATAAAAGTATCGGGGTTCGGCTGGAATCGATAATGTTCTCACAGGACGGTATAACGTTGTTGCCTAAAATTTCTGCGTGCAAAGAAACGTAGTAGCCTGTTTTTAGGTAGCGGTAGTCGTTGTTGATGTTGATGGTGGTGTCTTTTATCGTTGATTCGAGGAACTGTGAAGGTTTTAACGCGTTCAAATCATCTCTAAAATCGATGTTTGAAACGATTAACACTCATGTGACACCAGGTAATTGAGAAGGCGTTATTCGATAGTTATATTTAAAATTAACTATACAAATAACTAGCATCTTAAATTAACGCTGAATAAGAAAAGAGGCAAAAACAACGTACGAACCCCTAGAAGTGCTCGGGCCAGAACATGAATACTCGCTTGTAGGTGAAGATCTGCATGTGTTGCCAATCAGCGACAAAATCATCAAGGATTACTGCGGAAAAATCATAAACTTCATAGAACTAACAAAATTTTCTTTTGGCAAAGAAATGCAATTGCATGTAATGGAGATTAAAGCCAACCAACCCTTTAAAACGCCCACTGAATTCGAAGAAACAATGCAAAACGCAGTCATAACGCTTAACCAAATCGTACAAAAACACGGCGCCATGCTCCTTGGAACAGGCATGCACCCCCAGTTTAACCTCCAAGACACAGCAGTGTGGCCCCACTACCACAAAAAAATCTACCGTGAATACGGCAAAATCTTCAACCTAAATCAGCACGGATGGCTAAACATCCAAAGCTTTCACCTAAACTTGCCCTACCAAAAAGAAGTCGACGCCATCCAAACTCACAATCAACTCGCTAACCTCTGCGCTTATCTGCCCGCAATCGCGGCTTCCTCTCCCATTTTCGAAAACAAAATGGGACCTGACGTTGATAACCGTCTCCATTTCTACAAAGTTAACCAGAAGGAAGTACCTTCAGTAACGGGCGATGTCATCCCTGAATATGTAACCTCGCTGAGCCAGTACAAGCAAGACGTTATCGGACGGTATTCGAGGGATTTAGCAGATAAAGGTGCAGACAAAACTTTGTTGAATCGGGAATGGGTTAATTCAAGAGGTGTAATTTTCCGTTTCGACCGCTGCGCAGTTGAATTGCGCGTTATGGATGAACAGGAATGTGTTAAGGCAGATGTGGCTTTGGCTTGTTTTGTGCGGGCAGCCCTCCGAGGATTAATTGCGTCGAACGTTGAGCTTCTGCCCCATGAGCTTTTAGTTAAGGATTTTAATGCTGTAATTAAGGACGGGTTGAACGCAGAAGTCTCAAGTCCCCATGGCAAAACCGCGAGGCAAGTATGCCAACACTACTTCAACTTAGCACTAGAACATGCTGATAAAGACGAGAAAAAGTACCTGCCGACACTTAAAAAGCGCATAGAAGACGGTAGTCTCTCAGAACTCATCCGCACAAACATTTTGAGGCGGGCACAGAAAACAGATTTCCATCAAGCAATAATAGATGTTTATTCAACGCTTATTAAGTGCCTCTCAAATAATGAAATATTCTCCTAAAAAACAGGTGACGCCAGATGCCCGATGACAACAAAGGAAAAACCTACTCCTACGATGTCTGTAGCGAATGCAAAATTATCTGCTGCCAAGATGCCAAACCACCGCTCAGCGAAAGCCGCAAAAAAATATTAAAAGAATTCCTGGACCAGCAGAAAATCAAAGTTGAAGAACCTTTTACTAACGAAAAATATTCATACCCCTCAGTAGATGAAACGCTTCTCTGCAAGTTTAACAGCAAAGAAACCAAAAGATGCATGGTGCACGCAGTTAAGCCTGAAACGTGCAGGGCAGGGCCAATCACCTTCGACATCAACTTTAAGACTAAAAAGGTTCAGTATTTTTTGAAAAAATCGGGAATCTGCGCTTATGCAGGCGAATTGTACAAGAACAAAGCAGCTTTCAACGACCATTTTGAGATTGCCAAAAAAGAAATCATGCAACTAATCAAAGAGTTGACTGCAGATGAGCTGCGGGAGCTTATGAAAATCGATGAGCCCCAAACTTTCAAAGTCGCCGAAGAAGATTTGCCTATCAAAGTGGCTAAAAAACTCGGCTTATAAAAAGCCGGCATCCCTTAGTTTAAGTGCCACACGGATATCGCCTTTAAAATGTACTCTCCCCGTGAAGAAGGCTTTTTCAGAACTTAATTTACCATTAACCATGTCCAAGAAATCATTCTCATTCATCTTCAAAGTGAGAGTGGGCGACGGATGGGTTCCTTCGCTTACATGAAGTTTCTGCTCTTTTATAATAACTGTCCAGTTGCCTCCTTCAATTCCCGTTATGTTTACCTGCGCAATCACGTCGATGCTTGCTGCTTTTTCAGGCTTAAACCTTGTCGGCAAGTCATTTTCGAAGAAATCTTTAGGTGTTTTTGTCTCCATCGTTTCCGCCTGTTGATTTCAGCTATCTTACACAGTTGACTTATTGAACGTTTGGTTATCTTCTTATCTGAATAGGTCTCTTTCTTTGGCCCTTGTAAGCGATGTTGCTGATGCGTTCTCGTCGGTTTGATATTTATAGCCTCGTATGATGGCAGCTGGGATGCCCTCGTTGGCTTGCCCGATAACAAGTTCAGCCGCTGAAGCCAGTTCATCTGCGATGGCCGTTTGCTTTATTCTAAGAACGTAGCCGAATAGATCCTTTTCTCCTCGTCTATCCCTTATGGGCTTGAACCCTGCCACGCCAATGGCTACGTTTATTTCGCCCAACCTAAAAGGTCGACCGTGAGTGTCAGAAACAATAACTGCAACATCAGTTCCCGTTAAACGTTTAATTTCTTTCCTAATGGCCTCTGCGGAGGCGTTTGGGTTTTTGGGGAGGGGAACAACGTTTCTATCGCCTGAAACGTTGGAACGGTCCACCCCCGCGTTGGCGCAGATTATGCCGCTGACGGTTTCGGTGATGATGCTGCTTTGGCCCACCCGAACGATATCTTTGGTCTCTTGCAATATAACTTCGACTAAGGCGGGGTCTTTGTTGGTTTTTTGGGCTATTTCTTTGGCTTTTTCTGAGGGCTTAACCTCATCTAGGTTTACTACGTTTCCTTCAGCTTTCGAAACAACCACATGAGTAACCACAATGACGTCGTTTGGTTGGATTGGGTGGTTCTGTTTTTTGGTTGCTTCAACCATAAGTTTGCCTAAGTTGTCTCCTTTTTTTATTAGTGGTAGATTTTCTACAGCGAATACTTGAATAGGATTCACGCTTTTTTCCTCTTCTTAGAGGAGGCTATTAAGAGTAGAACTTAAATTTATCTCGGAAAATTTTTAGAAACAAAAAAATGAAAAGATTAGGTAGGTTTGAACTATTTGGAGACTGTAAAGTTCTCGTTGATTTAGCTGTTTAACTTCGGAATTTCTGCAGTTTCTGCAGCATCAGTTTGTCGCCTTCAGCGTCACCAGCACATGTTGCGATTATGCCGTCGACTAACCCGACAAGTTGCGATGCTTTCTCTTCAACTGTATCCATGGTTGCAGCGGTTGGCCACCCAATCATTTTGACGGTTTCAACGTTTTTGTCTGTTCCAACTAGGAAGTATGCGAAGAGTGGCTTGTTTAGTTTCTTGCATTCTGCAGATACTGCTTTGAGTGCATCGAACGATGAGTCCTGTAGTCGCATGAAGTACACGAAATCCCATGGCTCGCGTACTCGTTCAAGTGTTTCTTCGATTGAGCGTCTTGCGGTCAATAGGCAGCCGAGTTTGAGGTTCTTGGTCTTCAAGTTGGTACGTATAAAGTCTCTAGCAGCTTCGGATGAGGGCAGCATCTTTATGGGTTCGCCAAACTTGGGTTTATCGCCCATGGTTACTGCCAAGCCGTCTAATCCGATTATGTCAGATGCTAAAGCTAATCCGCCTACTTCAACTGGGCCTTTATAGTGTAGAATGAAGATTGGACAGACATATTTTTCTGGGTACTTATACTTGAGTAAACAGCTTACAACTACGCCGCTTGGTGCTGGGAAACCTGCTGCGCTGTCAGTGACGTTCCATCCATCGACTAGGTCTTTGAGTTCGTCGGCAAGCTTTAAGAATTTACGTGTTGGCACAAATTCATTTAGTATTTTCATGGAGATTTCATCTCAGGTGAAAGAGGTGAGGAGTTTGGGGTTTAAAAGGCTTTTGCATATGTCGGGAGTCGTCTGGAAAACAGGTGCTATTTTGTTTTGTTTGTTGCTGCTAGGCTTTTTTCGGCGCGTTTCCGCTTAAGTTTTGATAATCTAACGATTTCTTCGCTCTCAGTTGCTACCTTGGCGACATCTAGGTTTTTTGCCAGTTTTTCCCCTGCCTCTGACCTAACTATTACCGTTGAGTAACCCCTCTGGCTACCCACGGAACCCACAGAGATGTCAGCGAACTGTGCTGTGAAGTCGTTGCAGTAATGGCACACTTTTTCAGCGGCACAATCTAAGTCTTTTACCTTGCAACTGTACTCTTTTCCATCGACAAACGCCGTGAATTTTCCTTGACTAACTTGGGTTTTCTGGGCTCTATCCAAATCTACTCCCAACCGATTCTTTATTTCCTCTCTTATTTTAGCGCTGTTAAAGGCTTCAAAACAGAATAACCCAATAATCGTGATCTCGCATACTCCCTTGAGAGTTTGCTGTATTTTTCTTGCTGCTTTAGCTTCGCATGGGGTGCAAACGATGGCTATTCTTTTTTTTCCTTGGCTTATGAGTTCGCGAAGTTTTTTTGTGACGTTTATCTTGAGGTATTTGGTCCCTTTTGCCGACAACACTTCGGTTGGGTTAGTAGCCACTACCGCTTCTGCGCTGTAACCTTCCCCACGGCGAACAACTATGGCCGCATCAAACAGGCCTTCCTCAAAACCCTTAATCAACAACGCCGAAACCACACCGCCATCCTGCCCCTCGATTTTGCTTTTGGCTGAAAACAAATCACAGTAGACCCCAAGGTCTTCATCTTTCTTACCCTCCAAAAACTGTTGCTCTACATTTGCTTCGTCTTGGGCTTTGTAGTTTTGTGTTTTTTCTGCTTGAGCATCCGACATTTCAAGAGTCCAACCAAGTTATTACTAGGTTTAGATGGTTTTCGGGAAATAAAGCTTGGTGTTTTTTGGTTGTGTAAGTAAAATGTTAGTTTTGTTTTTGTGTGGAAGTGACTGGTTTTATAGACAATATTTCTCTGGTTGTGGTTTGAGTTGTGTTTCTGTGTTAGCTTGTGTATTTGGGTGCTTAAAGAAGTGAGTTGACTGGTTATTTCTCACTATTGTGCATGACGATATGTTAGTTTTTTGGGTTGCAGATGTTAATGCATTTTGGGTTAGGGTTGGGTTTTCAGTGGTGGTTATACGCTTGATAACTTTTTTTATCTAGATATAACGCTGGAACAGTTTTGGGGACCGCTGCATAAACAGTTAACGCGGTGCTCCAGCAAACGTCATTGTGTGCCTATTCTTGTGAGCTGCCAATTGCGTTTTCTTTGCGCAGAACTTCGCTTCACGTACTTGCTGTTCATAAAGAAAGAGGCGCAACTGATTGGCAGGAAGTTTGGTTTTAAAATCATTTTATTAGCTGAGTTCGTCACGAGTGCCGAAACTTATAAGAGAAATTTATAGACTTCGCCAAAGTGTGATTATATCTGTTATACTTCAATCTTGATAAAAAAAATTAAAGAAAAATAGCTAACTGCTTTGAGTCCTGCATGATCTTTTGTAGTTCTTCAGCGGTGGGTTTTCCTCTTACGTCACCCATTCTGCCTTTTGTGCTATTTTCTAATGAGCCATGAAATTCGCTTAGGATGTACCATTCGTCGATGACGCTAAAGCCTATATGCTCGAAGTACTGCCGTATATCCTTGCCCACTGGCGTAGCTTCGTCAATTCCTGTGTGCGGTCCAGAATAAGTGACAAAAACCAGAGCTTTCTTACCTGGAACTTTTGGGGATGAAGGTTTAATTTTGCCCTGTTGACGGTATTCAGCAAACTTTTTCTTTAGAAAATTTGTCATCGGCTCTGGTGGATGCCACGAGTAAGATGGTGAACCAATGCAAACAAGGTCATAGTCGAAATAGTCAATTTTTTCCGCTTCTTCAGCCTTCTGTAGGTTAACTTGTATATCCTTTGTTTCCAAGCCTTGTTTTATGGCTTTAGCTACTTTTTCAGTGTTACCTGTTTTTGACCAGTAGACTATTAATGCTCTTTTCATTTTTCATGCTCGATAGCTGACTTATTCAGCTGGATTATTCGATTTTTCCTTCAAACTCAACCTTGACGGGTGTTGGCTCTTTGAAAATAAACAGTACTGGACAGTTTGCTTCAGTTCTTCTCCAAGCAGCTTCCACAAGCTCTTTTCGTGCTTTAGAGATAACGTTGACTTTCATCGTTACGCCACTTATCATTGGCGAATCTGGAGATTTATCCGCTTCAACAGTCACTTCAACTTTGCTTAGTATTATGTCGCTTTTTTTGCATACGTCAGCGAAAATAGTGACTCCGCAATCTGCTAAAGCCATAAGGCTGAGCTCGAGTGCTGTGGGTCCGCTATCTGTTCCGCCGGCTGGTGTGGCTAGGTCACATACAACGCTATGTGTCCTTTGGTTATCTGCTATTGACCGGACATTTTCAACCCAAGTTGCTTTTGCTTTTACTTTTGGCATATCTTTTCCCCTATATTCTTTCTCTATGCTTGGCTTAAGATTTATGGCTAATGCTCATGGTGGTGTGCATGTTCACAAGCACCTTCTAAGGAGTTTAATTTGCCCTCTTTGAAGCTCTCAACTATTTGTTTTACAGTCGTTCCAGTGGCCTTGAGGACATTTATGCCTGCGTCTTGAAGGCTGCTTAAGCATCCGGGTCCCATGCCATGCACCACAAAAATGTTCGGCTTTAAGGCTAAGAGATGTTCATGCGGATGTCCAGTGCCCCCAACGTGTTCGCCTTTGTTCACTTCTGTTCTTATCCCCAGGTTGTTGTTTTTCTCATCCAATTCTACAATTGTGTAGTATGGAGCTCTTCCGAAATGTTGAGCTAAATGTGCCTCTAAACCGGACTTATCTTCAGTTGGAATTACTATTCTTTTTGTCATTCTTTTTACCTCATTTTTTCCTTTTACGAATATGTTTGATTTATAGTTTATATACTAAACTATATTAATAGTTTTCGTTGGGAAAACAAACAAAAAGGGTTGAGTAAGTTAATGTTTTGAAGTCTGCTTGGAACATATGGGTTCATTTGACGGTATTCAGGGTTGCTGGTTTTTTGGTTCGGAGCTTCTCAAGGAACTATCCGCACAATTGAATTCGAGATGTTGATGTCCTAATTTATCGTGTTCAGACAGAACTAAAAGAGGGTGATGCTTTGCAATTTAAAGGAAGGCTTTGTAGATTGGATGAGATTCTTCGAGGGGTCTTGTTCCAAGGTCGCCTGCTGCTGATGCGATGTATGTGTCTGTGACTGCGACTGCTGGGAATACCCATTCAGCTTGTTCTGCTGGTCCAATCATAAGCCAGTTTGCGCCTGCCACTTGCATGATTGCGTTTGGCTTCAACTCCACCAAAATTTGATCATGTGCATACCCAGTTCCACCAGAGTGCTCGCTAACATTTGGAAGTCTTAACTTCTGTAACTTCACCTTTTTCGTCAAAGTCAACAACTGCATAGTAGGGGGCTCTTCCAAAATGCTCAGCTAAACGAGCGTCCAAACCACTCTGATTTTCCGTAGGAATTACTACTCTATCTGTCTAATTGCCTCACCTCCAATTCTGCTAAACCCAAAAGATGTTCTAAGTTTGTTTAGTTCAACTCGGTTCAATTTGTTTATTCGCTCCACTTTTCTCCACGCTTCCTGTTCCCATTCCATGACTCTCCAAACGAGCGATCGGATCTATAGTTATCATTTTTGTGGCCATTTCTTATCTCTCCTATCAAGCGCGCTACGGATTTTTCTTGAACACCCTTCTCTTATTCAACCCTGTGCGTATTACAAAAAGAGGGAACCATGGATGAAGTTGTTTTATTCGTCGATTTAGATTCACTTAGAGAAGGTTTGTGAATTCTTCTTCATGTTTTATTTCTTCGCCTAGGATATGGTGGATTAGGTGGAAGGTTTTGACATCTGTGTTATAGCAGGGGCCTAGAAATTTCACTATTTTATTGTAGACGTCTATGGCGCAGCCTTCAGCCTCCACGAGAGCTTCCAGGATTCCTTTGAGATCTTTCATATCCTTCGGATAGTTAACCGCCTTGCAATTTGCCATGTCATATAATTTCTCGATTCCAAATGGCAAAGTTCCGCCTAACTCTAGAATGCGCTCTGCTAACTCGTCAGCGTGTTCTTTTTCTTCATCAGCAATTTTGCCAGCTAGTTGCGATACATGGGGCGAAATGATTCCGCTAGCGACTTTTGCAGCCCATTTGTAAGCGTAGTACGCAATCCACTCGTCAGCATATGCCTTGTTTAACAACTCAAGAAGTTTGTTTATATCGACTTCAACTATCGATCGACCTTTTTTTCCCATAAAAATTACCTGAACACCAAAGAGCTTGACTTAGCATTAAGCTTATGTTGGTGCAGGTAAACTACAACAATGATAAAACTGCGCGTCTCAACTTAAGCGCTTAGCTACAAAACTACATACTTGCATGTTCTGAATGAATTGAACAAAAAAATAGACTCCTCAGTTAACCTGATTTTATCCATTCAGCCAAAAGACCGAAAATCTATGTTGGTTAAGGCTAAGAGTAGTTTGAGGTGATACTGAAGTCATGCTTACCTTGCCGAGCACGACATCCCCCGGATACATCACGATATTCGCATAATCCACATTTCAATTTCAGCTGGTCGAAGTCACGCAAAACCTTAAAGACCTCCAAGTTGAACCAAATATTCCTAAAAGACTTTTCACGGATGTTCCCAAGCTTAAGAGGCATATCACAGAAAAAAGAGACTGCACTGGGAACTAACTAGCTTTGCCATGGATTTTTGGGGAGAAACAGAGAAAAACTAAAAAATCACTCTGTTTCATCGGTGGTCATGATAGAGAAGTTTATTTGCTTGACTGGTTTTTTTGGGGGAAGAGCAAGTTCGATCTGTAAAATCTTTTTAATTTATTTTGCTTGAAACTAATAATATTTCTTTAATGGGTTATGAGAGTCTGTTGCAAGTTTTATGCGTTTCGAAATTAACACGCCTTTCCAATATTCTTTTAACGCTTTTTGTTTTGGGCAAACCATACTCCAATTACCTAATTCAAGGTTGCAAACCGATGACCGATCCTGTGGACTCTCAAGCTTGCACATCTGGGATATACTCAGGTTTTCAAAAATCCTCCTAAAAGGACGAACTGAATTATTATGGCAAGAAATAGCCACGTTGCCCGGGTTTTGCTTCAGCCACTCTGTGAGTTCTTCCAGAAATGAACTTACCCGTTTTTCAACCATTTTCAAACTCTCTCCCTCCGGGGGAGCTAAACCATAGCCTCGGTGAATCTGAGCATAATAGTCTGGATTTTCTTTTTCTATTTTTTTCTTGTCTTTGCCTTGAAGCAAGCCGTAGCAACGTTCAATGAGTCGATCGTCGACGAAAACTGGAGCCGAGGGGTGACTTTGGAGCACAATTTCAAGGGTTCTTCTGGCTCGCTTCAAATGTGAGGTAAAGGCATAATCAATTTGGTATCGCTTGAGTTGTTCAGCGATTTCCTGTGCCTGCGAAAGCCCCTTCAAAGTAAGTCCTGAATCACGCCAACCCGAGAATAACCCGCGTTTGTTGTCAAATGTTTCAGCATGCCTAAAAATAAACAACTTGCAGATCATCAATCTCAACCTACCAACTTTCGAGTCGCAATTAAGAAAAGATTGTCAGATAACCATATTGATGTTTCGCAACTTGCTAAATTAAAAATATCGAGTTTGCACAATTTGAACGTGTTTATTGACTTCCTTCAAGTTCAAAGCAAAATTTAATTTGTTGAGTATGCAGTAAAAATTCGTGTTATCTGCTTGTTCTTATATGGTCGCGACATCTCTCTAATCAGCGGTTACGATTACGGCTATGCTACTTTTGTGCTCAGGTTTGTTTTATAAAGAGAGCATCAATAGAATAGCTCAAGCTTGTGCAGCATTCAGATAGTTGCACTTGCTTAATAGTGAGGTTGAATCCATTACACATTCGCTCGAACACTTTTTGCGATCTTTTAACCTCTTTTTCTAATATCTGAATGACTATTTTGAAGATTACTTGGATGGTTATTTATTTGAGCTGGGTATTGAAAAATATGCCGAAGTTAAATATGTTTTTTTAATGAATAATCCATTAAGTTAATAGTATTCGGTTGAATAGTATTAATTGAAGGGAAAAAGCGTGTTTTCTTATGCAGGAAAAATCTTACACGTTAACCTCGCAACTAGAGAAACAAAAACAGAGCCATTAAGTGAAGATTTGGCTAAACAGTACATCGGCGGAATAGGATTAGGCATCCGCCTGCTCATGGGCAATTCAAAACCAGACACAGACTCTTTTGACCCAGATACTCCATTGATTTACTGCGCTGGTCCACTCAGCGGTACTATGGGTCCAACAGCTGGAAACGGGTACGCTGTCGTTTCAAAGTCACCTGCTACTGGAGGAGTTGGCGAAGGCAAAGCACATGGCTTTTTCGGTCCTGACCTTAAACGTGCAGGGTACGACGCAGTTATCATCAAGGGTAAAGCACCAAAATTATCTTACGTTTGGATAGACGACGACAAAGTTGAGATTAGAGATGCTGAGTACTTGAAAGGCGCAACAGTTAACGATACTGATAATAAGATCCGAGATGAACTAGGCGACTTTTACATTAGAGTTTCTGCTATCGGTGAAGCTGGCGAAAAACTTTGCAGGTTTGCAGCAATCATAAATGACGAGTTTCGTGCTATTGGAAGAAGCGGTATGGGCGCAGTCATGGGATCCAAAAACCTTAAGGCAGTTGCTGTCCGGGGAACACACGACGTTAACGTCGCAAATCTTGAAGGGTTCAAAGAATTTATCAAAATGATTTTTGAACGCATGGAGGGCCCAGCAACCAAGAAATACAAAACTTTGGGGACCCCCGAGAATGTTCTTGTTCTTAATTCTCTTTTTGCGTTAGCTACAAGAAACTTTACTAATTCCCGTTTTGAGGGAGCAGACAAAGTCAGTGGTGAAAACTTAAACGAGCATTATGTGAAGAAAATTATTGGCTGTGCAACTTGCGGTATGCGGTGTGACCACATTGCAGTTGTTCCAGAAGGACCTTACAAGGGTTCAACTTCACGATTGGAGTTCGAGTGTCTCTGGAGCATGGGACCATTATGCGGTATTGACCGATTAGACGCTATCATTGAAGCTATGCGAATAGTTAACGAGTACGGCATGGACGGCATCTCAATCGGTGTCGTCGTTGCATTTGCAATGGATCTTTATGAGCATGGCATAATTACAAAGGAGCAAACTGATGGTATTGACCTTCGTTTTGGAAATGCTGAAGCATTAATCGCTGTAATCCATAAGATTGGCAAACGGGAAGGTTGGCTTGGTAACATCCTTGCTGAAGGAGTTGCGAAAGCAGCTGAATTGATCGGCGGTGACGCTTACAAGTACGCTTGCCATATTAAAGGCTTAGAATTACCAGGCTATGACTTACGCACGTTGAAGACTGCTGCACTTGGCTTTAGTGTTTCGTTCCGTGGTGCCTGCCACCTGCGCAACGGTGCTTATTCGCCTGATGTTAAAGGTAAAGTTAACCGTTTTAAGATTGAGAAAGGCAGGGGCAAAATGATTGCGGACGAAGGAAACATGTACAACATCATTGACTCACTTATCGTTTGCAAGTTTAGCAGAGGCACATACTACGATGGGTGGAAGGATTTGGCAAACTATTACACATTAGCCACAGGCTTATCTTTGACTCCGGAAGAAATGACAAAAAGCGGTGAGCGTATAGAGAACCTTGCAAGGCTTTTCAACATTCGTGAAGGTAAAGGCACACGTAAATTCGATACCTTGCCTTGGAAGATAATGAATTTTCCAGTGCCTGATGAGGGACCTGCTAAGGGTATGTATGTTGGCGAGGAAGAATTTCAACTTGGTTTGGACGATTATTACTCTGTTAGAGGTTGGAATGTCGACGGAGTGCCTACAACTGAGAAGCTCAAAGCGTTAGGTCTTGGTGACTTTGCGTATATTGCTGAGAAAGCAATTAAAGAGGGCGCATAAAAATGGTACGCCCCACTGCAGGTAGAGCAAAACCTAAAGCATCTTTTGCCTAATTAAAGTTATTAACTAAATATGCGCCACCATCAGGTAAGTTCTCATCAATCGTTTTTGAGTTGCAAACAAGATGGGTGTGAATTAGCTAAACTTTTTCATAATTTCTTCCATAATCTTTTGGGCGCATTGATTGGGATTTAACTTGTCGGAATTCACAATTGAATCGGGGTGCAAAGGTTCTTCGTAGGGGGTTCCAATACCTGGCACAGTTCTGCTTTTTCCAATAAGGGCCTTTTCATAGATGTTCTTAGGCGAATCGAAAGTCTTTCCTCGTTTTGCTTCTCTCTTCATACAGATTTCCAATGGACATCGAATGTAGGCTTCAATGAAGCGGCTGATTTCTTTTCTAGCCATATCGCGGTATAGTCGACGGTTAGCTGTAGCATCTATGATCACGTTAATGCTGTTTTGGGTTAGAAGTTTAGTTATAAACGCTATGGTTGCATAAACAATGTTGCGTTCTTCATTTGTGTATGTTGGATAAGGGGTAATTGATTTGCGCAAAGTATCTGAGGAAACAATTTGGGCGTGAACTCCAATTTCTCTTAATTTGTCAAGTAAAGCTTGAGAAATGACAGATTTTCCACTTCCAGGGAGACCTGTTAGCCATACACACCAGCCAATAGGTTTTTCCAAAAATTTCCTCCTCCTTAATGTAAGAGTTCACGTCTTTGTAGTTGAATGTATCAATTTCCAGCATGTTTCTCACGAAGTTAAGAATTTTGATGCGTACGTTGAGGTTGAGTTTGGGATACCAAATTGGGGAAGCAAGCACTAAACCTCTCCAGACATAGAAGGGTTGTATTATGCTTAACACTTCCATGTCACCTGTTTTGTCTAAATATGTGCTCCAAAATAGGTCAAATAGTGTTTTGAATTGTCCGTCCAGCTTACCATACGTTAGCAAGGAATATAAAATGTAGTTGATGCTCATGGCACTTAAATCGTCTGCTGGCTCTCCATATTCGCCTCGACTATGGTCTAGAACAGTGAACTCGTTACCTTTTCTGAATAGAATATTTCACGGGTGGAAATCGCTGTGAACTTGTGAACATCTGTGAGAATATCTTTTTGTTTTCCATCTCCATTCAACGCATTTCTTTTCCATGCTGCACAAGTCTTTTTCATCTATGTATTTTAATCCAGAAGGGTAACTGTCGCATAAACCCACTATGCATTCCCCATGTCCTACTAAGTTGCGTGTGCGCCTTATGTAAAGTTCAGTAGCGTCCTTTTTTGTAGAATGTACATTGGTGAGATAGTTTGAGAGAACTTCGCATCTATCTTTATCCAATTGTGTCAGGCTCTCTTGTTTTCTTATATTCTCAAAATCTTTAGAGTATGGTTTTCCTTCGACCAATTTGGTGATAAATAAAATACTCGTAGCAGTTTCCCAAAGATTTGATTGACCCATCAGTGTCCAACATCAATGGAGTGAACGTGTTTTGGGAGCTTGTTGAATGCAGAATGCTGCCATAATGCTATTTGAGCGCGGTCTGAAAAGTGGTCATGACCGAAACCGCCGGGTCGCACAGTCTCTAAGACAACACGTTTCGTTTCTCCATTCAAGCTGAATTCGATTAAATAAGGGGCGCCGTATCCAAAAGTTTTCAACTCCTCCTTGTGGCTTTTTTCAATCTTCTCGCCCGAGCTCACCCATAAATGAAATTCTGGCTTTTGTCTTGTAAATAAAGGAAAGATAGTCCTCCAAACTACTCACTTTTACATTAATCATGTCGGATCACCAACTTGAGAACTTGTTGATGCGCTTTTTGCCTGTCGAAGGTTCGATGGCTAAGAGAAGGTTAATTCCGATTCAAACCCCTCCCGTTCAGATTGTCGTACTTAACCACGAGTTTTTAGGTTTACGCAATATTCAGATGGTTACTCTTGCTCTATAGTGGAATTGACCTCATCGCGCACCAACTCTAACGCCTTTTGCGGTCATTATATGTCCTCATCTGGTATTGGAATACAAGCTCTCTTCTCTAGCAAGCTTGGATGGATTAGTTGGCTTGTTCTCTTCTTCGTTCACCAAAGAAGGGAGAACTTTCTTTAGTTTCTAATTGAAAAATGTGAATGCGTAATCTCTCTGCAATTTCTTGCCTACAGGCTTCTGCCGAGAGTTGGCGCGAACACGTCTTTAATTCATCTATACTTTGAGCCAATTCAGCGTCGCCTATTATGTCCCTTATCCAATTCTGAAAATCGCCACGCTCAAAATGAAAAATAATAGCTTCAGAACATACTTCATTAACAGCTTCAGCAAGTTCCTCCAAGCTGCAACTAGTTACTCCGATACAACAGTCAATGGCTTTGTAGAAATGAAAACCTTGGTTATGAGGAACAACGCGCAATGGCTTTCTGGCTTCATTACTGTTGCTATTGACAGTATGCTCGACCCGACCATGTGGTTTAGCTCGCTTACTTTGAGGCTTGTTCACAGCAGACATAATTTCCTATTCCTCCACTATTATTGCGCCAGTAGGACATGATGTCGTGCAGGTCATACATTGAATACAGTCGTCTGCTCTGACGGGAACGGATTTCTTTGAATCTGAATAATCCGCAAGGTCTTGAAGCTCAAAGACCAAAACAGGACAGGCATCTACACATGTCCCACATCCATTGCACTTTTTCCAATCAACATTAACTTTCGCCATTACTTCAATCTCCTTCAACTCGATGAAGTTTACTCTTCACGAACTAAAGCAAGTGGCTTGGATGCCTCTTTGCTTGAAATTTTCTTGATTTCAGCTAAATCAAAATCTTTAGTGTGCTCAGAATATTCGGAAGGCTGAAATTCCTCCAGAATGAAATGTGTTTCGCCATTGCGAGAATCCATTCTATTTATACTTGCCTTTCTCATAATGCACACCTCGAACTCAGCGCGCGATAATATTATAATAAACAAACAATACTAATACATTTCGTTTATAAAATAAACGTTTGTAAAATAAACAGTGATTAAGCGCGCTGGCTTGTCCCTAAATTGAAACGTATATTACTAGACATGGGGTCTTGTATCTTGAGAACCAATCTACACATGGGAGGTGAATCCCTGCGAGACAGGATGAACACGAGACCCTTGAAACTTTCTTTAAAAACGTTGACTTAAGCTTTGTCCACCCTAACCAGATGCTTCCACATTTCTGGTCCAGGAAGACCACCCAGAAACCCACTTGGCCTCTTTCGAGCGTTCCTAATCATGGGCATGAAAGCAGTACGAAGCCTAAGAGAAATGATCCGCATCCTAAACTGACCAAAGAATCAGAAAGCTCTGCCCAATCAAAGATAACCAAAAAGGCTACACACGAAGCGTTCTAAGCAGATTCTCCAAATGCGTCGGCGAAGAAAGCCTCAACAGAATAATAGACAGCAAAGTGGCCAAACTCCTGAGAGAGCAACAAAGCGGTGAGGTTGATTTTGTGTTGGATGCTTCCTTCATAAAAGCTTGGAGCATACGTCACCCAACAGATAACCAAACCGGCTATTCGGATGCTGACGCCAGAGTTGGCCGACCCGGATGATCCTTTGCGTTGGGCTATAAGCTGCATCTGTCGATTGACCACAAAACTATGATTCCTCTTTCAAGTGTCTTTGCTTCTGCAAACCAAAATGAGAAGAAACATTCCTTGACTATACTTGACAAAGCCAAGAAAATTCTTAAACGGTGCAAAGCTAAGGTTAGAAGTGTAGTCGCGGATAGTCAATATAGCGATTCTAAGCTTAGAGCTGCTGTGGAGAAGGCAACTATTCCTTATCCTGCGAATCAAATGAAAGGCGTTGAGGGTCTTTTGCGAGTGGATAAGAAGTTTAGGACTTATGGGTCTGATGAGCAGAAGTTGGAGTATCATAAAAGACCACTTATTGAGGCGGTGAACAGTTTTCTGAAGACTCAGTTCAGCATGGCTAACAACAAGGTGAGAGGTTTGATGCAAGTTGCGTTTTACGCTCTGTGCAGAGCATTCTTTGTTTAGTTCCAATTAGAGAGGCATTTCAAAACATTGGCAAACATGAAAAAGCAGTGTCACCAACGTACTTTAATACCTAATTTAGGGATGAAGCGGCGCGCTAACTTTATTGATTCCTTCCTTTTCTCTTTCGCGGCTTCCCATCGCAACCTTTTCCAGGCTGCCCTACACCTTTTCCAGAGCCATCTTTCTTCGGAACATCCTCACACATAATACCACCTCTTAACTACGCTTTTAATTTCATATCTTTGTTGCAGCAGACATGAGTGCAAACAGTACAAGATACTCCCTTGGGATGATTACAGTCCACAGTACAGCTCTTAGCAACCTTCAGTTCAAGTCCACATTCTTCACAAACATAAACCTGACCTAATTTCATATCATGACAATGTACCATAAAATATCACGTCTTATAGTTGAATTAACGCGCACGATAATATAACTACGTGTGACTGTAACCCTCCAACTACAACCCCTAATAAATCTGCAATATTATGATCTCTTGAATCATAGCGAACCTACAACCTACTTCAACATCCAATATCGAGGCAAGACAGCGCACTAAATTAAAAGATGTAGTAATACAAAAAATAAGAACTGCAAATCAAGTGCGATCTATATCAACATTAATAATGTTGGAAGAATAGGTTGCATAAACCAGATATTGAAAAAAGTAACAGCCAATTTGAGGAAGAGTAATATTAATTGTTTCTTTCTTTGGGATAAAAAGGAATTGATGAGTCATTCAATTTTATCCTCGCCATGCTCTTCAGTCGGTGAAGTCATTCTTTTTAACAAGGCTGTATTTAGGAGGTTAACCGTTTCTATTATTTTTACAGATTTGGAGATAGAATAAATCTGTATTAAGTTGTCTCCTAGTATGTGGAATGGGCCTTCTCCGATACCTCCCGCTAGCACAGCAGTAACATTTTCTTCAATCAAGAGGTTAGCAGCTTGTATACCCTTCTTGTGAGACAATTTTGCTCCCTCATTCGCCTTAACATAGGAACCCACTATTTGCCCTTCTTCAACATCTATAAAGGCAAAATAAGGTGCACTTCCAAAATGAAGACTAACTGATGATTCTAAGCCCTTGTTTTCAACTATAGGAATAGCAATCCTTGTTTTTTTCCTATGCGCGAGCCCCACATGAACAGTGATCAATTCCAAGTCTTTGAAACGTTCCTTAATTCTGGTTTCTACTTCCTCCGATATAACGTGAGCTTTTTCCAGAGAAAGCCCCTCCTTCAACTCCACGTGCATCTCACCAAAGAAAACTGGTCCGGATTTTCGCAACCTGACATCATGGGTTCCTCTAACTCCATTAACAGCCTCTGCTATTTCCTTCATTTCCTTAACTCTTTGCGGACTAGGTGAAACATCCATCAAAACCAGTGCTGCATCTTTTCCATATAATAATCCTCTTATCATTACATACAAACCAATTACGAAGCCAATTAGGGCTTCACCGGCGGGATACCCTAACACTGCCAGAAAAACCCCGACAAAAACCAACAGAGAAGTATAAACATCTATCATAGAATGCAAGCCTTCGCTGATCAAAGCTTGCGAACCAACTTGACCTCCCACCCTCGCTTTGTATTTGGCAAGCAAATAATAGACAATTGCTGATACAGCTGATACAGCAAGCGCTAAGTCTGAAAATGAGATAACGTAGACCTCAAAAAACTTTTGAAAAGACTCGAACATGATCAAAACGCTGGATGCCACGATTATCAAAGACACGGCGAACAACGCAAAAGTTTCTGCCTTATAGTATCCGTACGGAAATCTTTCGGTCGGTTTTCTCTTTGCAACGTTGAGTCCAGCCCACACCGCTATTGATGAGAAAACATCCGAGAAAGAATCGATTGTGCCCGCCAGGAGGGCAACGCTACCACTTGCAATGGAAGTGATTCCTTTCAAAATACCGAGAGCTAAAAGAATAATAGTTGAAAGCCTCGCTGCTTCTTCTCCTTTTTTAAGAGGTGTTCTTTTTTCGTTCATCTTTGAAAATCTCAAGTTTTCATAAATATCCGCTTATTTACTTGCCCAACTAGACTTACATTTTTATTAAGATGGCAGCTCTACTATCTAATAACTTCAAGCGTTGAAGCTTAATTGTTATCTAAAAAAGGGGAGAATTCTGCTTGAAATTACCGTCTTGCACCAATTTTACTAGTTAGTTCTTCAACTTCTTTTTTGCCTTCAGCCAATTCTTTTTCCTGCTGCTCATCATTTGCTAGTAGAAGCGCTTGGAATTCTCCAACATGTGTCTTTTCTTCCCCAACTATATCCAGCAGGACGGTCTTAATGTGTTTATTTTCAGTTAACGCTGACATCTGTTCGTAAAGGTTTACTGCATCCAACTCGGCTATGATTACTACTCTGAGTATTTCTTTGTCCAAGTCTTCTTTCGTTATTCTTTCAAAGTTTATTGGAATTTTTGACAACATTTTCTTTGTCTCCGCTTATTTTTTTCGCAGCCTTGAAATGTTGGAAAGTATTTCGATTAATTATAGTTGACGATACTTACTGTCCTTCAGGTTGTTTTTTCTCTGGGTCAAGCTTTGATTTTAGTGTTTTTAGTTGCATTTCTATGTCGTTGATTTCTTGCTCTATGCTGGTTTTCTCTTCTCCGAGTTCCTTTTTGGAATCTTCTAGCGCTGCTATTTCATCTTGTGGATTCGGTGTTGGAAGCTGATATGCGTATGCGGGGTCTGCCCACCACCCTCTTGGGAGACTTGGAAACCTTGCACATGCTTGCGGATCAGCGCCCCAGCCTCTGCCATATCCTCTGCCATAGCCTCTGCCGCCGTACATGCGTCCGGGTCTTTGCCATGGGGGCAAGTGGCTGAAGGGACCTCTACCGGGCCATTGATCAAAATATGCTCTTCTTCGATATCCCATTTTTTATTTCACCTCTTTCAGGTTATTTTTGTGTTTATGCACACAATCAATTGTGTGATAATGCACGGAAATATATAAAAGTTCTGTTCAACATAAGATTTAAATGAACAGAATATAAAAAATGTTGAAATGTGCCAAACATGAAAACAGAGCAAGAAATCAGAAAATGTTTAAAGCACCTTCAAGATGAGATGTTAAACGCCGGTCCATTCACCGAGTTTGAAATCATCGCTAAAAAAGCATCGAAGCAAGCATTTGAGTGGGTTCTCGAAGAGACAGAGAACCCATTAACGTAATAAGCAAAAGACAAACAATCTTGAGGAGGAGAAAACCTGTCATGTGGCGAGGAAGACATCGATGTGGTGGAAGAGGGAGATTTCCAAAGCCAGTTACCTTAGGGACTATTCCGTCCATAACCAGCTTTATGCCTAATCCCTCAGGGAATTTGGAACCAGTTTTCATTGAGTTTGCGGAAGTTGAAGCCTTCAGGCTGGTGGATATGGAGGGTTTGTCACAGGAAGAGGCTGGACAAAGAATGAGCATCTCGAGAGGAACCATTTGGAGACTTGTTCAAAGTGCAAGAAGAAAGACAGCGCAAGCTCTCAGCGAAGGAAAACCAATTTACTTAGTTACGTCCACTCCACGCAAAAACGTTCAAAACACTAACGGAACAAAATAACATGTTGCCGCTTTCCAACTGAAGCAAAGCAGGAAGCGAGTTTAAAAAGAAGACGAGGCAGAGACACTTACGAGCGGTAGGTATTAATCTTAAACAAACGTTGCAATTTAATCGAAAAAAATTTGGAGATTTTGGAAAAAGAGATAAAAACTGGATGATTCATCAATGAGTGGCAAACCATTGCAAGAGAGATCGCTGCAAAGCGTCAAAACGAGTGCTCAAAGAGAGAATAAACCATTAAAGAACTTAACGAAACAGCAAAGGGTAGGCGAAAAAACAAACAAGATTCAGGTTGGAATAGAATAAAAAGAGGTGAGTTGCCCATATGACTAAGTACAGGGTAATCGTAAACAAAGATAGATGCCTCGACTGCGGTACATCGATCGGTCGTTGCCCAATCCATGCACAACTCTTGGCGCGTGAGCTAAAGCCAAGTTCAAACAAGTCTTCAAAGGAATGCTCGATTATGGGAGAGTTTTCAGATAACTTGAATTACGTTAAGAAGCTCGTGGAAAGATGTCCTGAGAAGGCACTGGTTATCCAAAAAATCGAGCAAACATGAGCTTAACATACTTTTGTTTTTAATGAGAGTAAACGAATTTTTTCTTTCAGGCGGGTTTTAGACGAATGAAATTGTGCTCCTTTCACGCTCCCAGACATATCAACAAAATATTGTTCAATTCAATTCTGCTACAATAAAAGCCCTATTTAACTCATATTGGGCGCGAGCGCTCGGAAAAAAGACTGCTGTAGGAAAACACGGTTTGAGGAAATGATTATCTGAGAACCTTCAAATGCGTCCAGTCTCTTTGCTGAAAGCATTCGCGATGCGCGATCTTTGTTTTATTTGTATAATTCGTTTATTTTATAAACGACAAGTATTAGTATTGTTTGTTTATTATGTTATTGTCACTTGATGATTCTGTTTGTTGAAGGTGAAAATAAATGACTGAAGTTCAAACAGAGCAAACTTGTTTCCCAGTATTAGGTCAAAACGCGCCAGATTTTGAAGCACCCACAACTCAGGGTACATTACGATTATCAGACTACAAAGGTACGTGGCTGATTCTTTTTTCTCATCCAGCAGATTTCACACCCGTTTGCACAACGGAATTCATGGCTTTCTCCGAAATATACGATGAACTAAAGAGGCGAAATGTCGAACTCTTGGGTTTAAGCGTCGATAGTGTTTCTTCTCATATTGCTTGGATAAGAAACTGTGAGGAAAAAATGGGTGTCAAAATACCTTTTCCCATCATTGCCGATTTGAATAAGGAAGTTGCCAAGAAGTATGGAATGATACATCCTGAACAGAGCAAAACCGAAACAGTTCGATGTGTCTTTATAATTGACCCGGAAAGTAAGATACGCGCCATGCTTTACTATCCACTAACTACGGGCAGAAACATGAACGAAATCCTGAGGTTGGTAGACGCCCTGCAGACAACCGACAAGTACAAGGTAGCCACCCCAGCAAACTGGAAACCAGGTGATCCTGTTGTCGTTCCAGCGCCAACCACCCTTGAGGATGCAGAGCAGAGGCTCAAAGAAGGCTACGAGTGCAAAGACTGGTACCTGTGCAAGAAACAACTCCCTGAGGGTTGAGAGCATGCCCTGTGTGTCGTCTGATGGAAAGCCGACAGCAAGCGGAATGGCAGTGCTGAAATCGCTAAAAGAAGGAACGTTATCTCCTGAAGGGATTTCTAACAAAACGGGTCAACCTTTGTTTCGGGTGAGAAGCGGTTTGAGGGAACTTAAGAACGCGGGGCTCGTTGAGGAAACACAGGAAAAATACGCCCTCTCTAAAACTGGGAAAGGAGCTATTCAATGAAACTCCAGCGGAGTACAACTAATTTCCCTTCTTTTTTCGGTTTACTCAAAGAGAACGAGCAACACTCAGAACTATTGAAAAGTAAAACGAAAAGAAACCATAAGGCAGAGATGTTTAACAAAAAGGCTTCTGACCCCAAGAACGAACCAGATGAAATAGTGCACGCTTTAGAACTGAAGGTAGGACAAGTGGTCGCTGACATTGGATCCGGCGGAGGTTACTTCACCTTAAGCTTTGCTGAAACTGTGGCACTAGAAGGGCACGTATTTGCTGTTGATACGAATCTGGACTTTTTAGAATTCGTAAAGAAGAATGCGAAAGAAAAAGGATTAACTAACATTGAAACTGTTCTCGCCAAGCGTGACAACCCGATTCTGCCTGAAAAGGCTGTGGATTTGGTGTTCATGCGTAATGTATGCCATCACCTTCCGAACAGGGTGGACTATTTCAAGCGATTGGGAACCGTGTTGAAAACGGATGGGAGGATCGCGATTGTCGAGTATAGAGGCAGCGAAGGTTTGAGTTTTCATAGGCTTTTTGGGCATTCCGTTCCTAAAGAAACGATAATGAGAGAAATGGGTGAAGCGGGCTATCATCTCGAAAAAGATTTGGATTTCTTGCCAGAACAATCCTTTACAATCTTTTCACCAATATTATTCCATTGATAGCGAGACCGTGTACGGATACTTAGAAAGGCGTCCTTAGTCACGCCTTTTTATCTTCAGAAGTGAGGAGGTGAAAAAAGCGCTTAAAGATAAATTCTCGCAAGAGGGCGGAAAGCTAGTAGAAATGATAGATTTTGAAGAAGCTGACTTTGAAAATCTCGAACTACTGAAAAAACATTTTGATCTAAAAAATAATAAAGAAGCCATTAAAGCTTTGATAGCAGAAAAATGTGATACCATCAGGCTTGCAGAAGAAAAGGAGCGTAAACGGCAGATTGAGGAAGCGAAAGCTTTGGAGTATTTAGAAAAAGGCGAGTACATTTGCCCTATGTACATGTAAAATCATCTAGTTGAGGTAAGTTGAACCATAGAACCCTTAATCCCTACAGACTATCAATTCTTTCCTCTATTTCCTTAAGGGCATAACAAGAAAGAAAACTTTCTTATATTGGAAGCATCTCGAACTTATTCGGCGTTAAAATGAGTGAAGTTGATGAAGTCAAATCAGAGATAAAGGATTTGAAAGAACACATTGACAAACTCGAAGACCACATAAAAAACCACGAGCAACATTATCATCATTCACATTGACCAATAAAAACAGCTTTTGAAAATGACGTAGACATCGGTTTCTTCTGTTCCCCCAAGGGTTAATTAGCAAGGAATTTAACATGTTAGTTCCCTTTATTTTTTTTAATAGTAATCTACATTTTTATGAATGAGCCACGCTTTTTCTGCAAAGCTTTCGTGTAGACAAGTTTAGCTGTTACAGCATCTTGAACAGCAATTCCTGTAGTATCAAAAACTGATTCTCCTGCATTATCAGCAAGATACAACACCACCTTAGATCCAAGAAGTGACTCTTTCAGTTTATCCACATCGTTTATTGCAAGGTCACTTCTTAATACTTCCGCAATGCCTTTTTCTAAGTTGATCTCCATTTTTGGACCAAAATCTATTATGTTGCCAGCAATCGCTAACTTAGCCGCAGTTAATAACGGATCTTCCGAAGCTTCAACAAAAGCTGCAAGTTTTGGATAAAGCCCCAAAGCAGTACAATTGTATTTCTCCTTTAACAGGTTATACGGATCAGCGTTCCCTGTAACTCTTTTAATAAGCCTATGCATGCATGTGGCAAGCTCAGGCGTAGCATTATCCCATTGCACATTCGAAAGATAATCCATTACTTCTCTAAGAGCACGCTCCTGTGTGGCTAAATAAGTAGAACTTAGTTTTGTTGCCTCTAACGCCTGCCTTAACAAGCAAGGAATACATTCAAGATGCACTTTCACATGTCATCAATCCTAAGCCAGTTTTTGCATATAGTACCTGTTTCCTATATACATCAACTCTACAAGTTTATCGGCAGTCAAAAGTTTCTCAATAATTTGCCAGTTAGAATTTGCTTTAACCAAGAACTCCTTGACCGCTTCCTCACGCATAGGATGCACAGCCATCATGCTCAACAAATCTTCTTCAACATCCCCAGTAAAAGCAAACGCATTCCCCTCATAACCAATCAAGCACTCAACCCTGTCGACTCCAAGCTTTTCGGAAAAAACCTGAAAGGCAACATTTACAACCTTTTCTCGGGCAGGTTTAACCCAAGTCTCTGATGGCGGTCTAGTCGGAACCGCAATATATGCTCTATTTAGTTTTTTCAAACTTGCCAAAAAAATTGCTATTCCTTCAAATTCGTTTCTGTAATCGATATCATCTAGAAGCATAGTTTCAGTTACAATCGTTCCCTTAAATGCCTCTGCAAAATCTTGGATGCCCGTCAGAATCGAACTTACTTCTAAGTCTTTATGGGGTCTGTCAATCTTTCTCCACAAAGCGTTGCTGACAGCATCTACCTTTAAAGAAACATAATCAGACTTTAGCAAATCTTGCCTAACATCGTTAGACCAAAGCACAGAAGCGTTAGTTAAGACAGCTATAGGAATACCCATTCGCCTTAGAAACGATATTTCTTCACCTATGTTAACATCTAGAGTGGGCTCTCCATCCGATACAAAAGTAAGATAATCAATTTGCTCATTCCGCTTGGCGGCATTGGCAACTTTTCGCTGGACTTCTTTCGCAATGTCGCATGGCTGGTAGAAAACTTGGCGTTCAACAAAATTCTTGCTGGTTTTTCCTAGTTGACAGTAGAGGCATGAATAGTTGCACACTTTTGGTCGAATGTTATTTATTCCTAGGCTTTTACCCAAACGTCTGGATGGAACAGGACCAAAAGCTAGGGGCATTGGATTAGGCAAATTAGTCAGGCTCCAACTCCATTTTGGCGACAGAAAGCTTTACATGGGCTATTATTTCATGGATACAAAAACAGCGGCTGCCACAGTAGTTGTCCATAAACCATTCTTGTCTCCAGTAGCTGACTGTGTTATATTGGCTGTCTTTATAATTAGCCCCGTGGTTTTGAAAAGTTGTTTACGCTCATCCCATGCTGTTTCAGGGTCAAACTGGATACCCATAGTAGTAGCTAACATAGTAGCGGCTAGGTCTTCTGCATACTCCCCTGCAGCTTCATCCGTTTGCCCAAAGGAGTGGTGTTCACTGAGATAGCCGTACTGGTTTTTCTCCGACGGGATGGCGACACCGATAGAAGATGCAAGCAATCTATGTGGTTCCATAGCAGAGTTTCTATCCAGAACCACATAGGTGATTTCTCCGGGCTGCAACATCTTTAAACCTAGTTCACGCGAAATCATTTTGCATCCTGCGGGAACTATGCTTGAAACATTCACAAGGTTGCAATACTGGATGCCTGCATCTCTTAACGCAAGCTCAAAAGACTGCAACTGGTCTCTGTGTTTGCCGACACCCTTTGTCAGAAAAAAAAATTTAGGTATCATAGTTTTCAACACTTAAAAATTGTCTCATTTTGTTCCACATGTTCTTTATTTCTTCCGATACCCCACCCTTAGGAGCGTATTCAACAATTGTTTTCCCATTAACCATTGCCTGAGTAACTTCAGGGCTAAAGGGAATGCAGCCAACAACTTCTGTTTTGTTTTCTTTGCAGAAGCTCAAAATCTTTTTTGTATTGCCTACATTTATGTCATACATATTTATGCAAACAAACCCAAAGACATTGAAGTGATCCAGCAATTTTAGGACTCTTTCAAGGTCATGGATTCCTGACATTGTCGGCTCTGTAACTACTAATGCTGCATCTACTCCTGTTATGGAAGCTATTACAGGGCAACCGATTCCAGGCGAGCCGTCGATAATGATTAGGTCATGTTTTTCTTTTTCAGCTAATATTTTAGCGTTTTGCCGAACTAAAGTTACGAGTTTTCCTGAATTGGATTCACCTGGATTAAGCAGGGCGTGTGACATGGAACCGTATTTAGTCTTTGAAATAAAGGCTTTCCCTGAAACTCTAGGAGCCAAAGTTATGGCTTCAACTGGGCAAGCTACTTTGCAGACACCACATCCCTCACATGAAATAGCGACAATTTCTAAATCGCTGTTTATTGCGCCAAAATTGCATTTTTCTCGGCATGAACCACATTTGATACATTTTGTTTTGTCAATAACCGCTAATTTTGAGCCTATGAACTCCTGGGCTTTTTTTATTTCAGGGTGCAATAACATGTGTAGGTCAGGAGCATCCACATCGCAGTCTGCAACCACGGCGTTTTTCGCTAGGACTGCAAAAGAAGCAGTTATCGATGTTTTGCCTGTACCACCCTTTCCACTTAAAATTGTTAACTGCTTCATTCTCTGACCAACTCCTCGACTTCATTGTAGAGTGTTTGAAATTTTTCTGCCCATTCAGGCATTTCCAAGCTAAATGGAACCCCTTTAGAGTAGAGTTCAGCTATTCTTCTTTCATATGGAATTTCCAGTAGAATAGGAATGTTCTCTTTGGTGCAGTATTCATACACTTTTTTGTCGCCTATGCCTGCACGGTTAACGACAACACCTAAAGGAACCCCGACTTTGCGCAAGACCTCAACTGCTATCTTCAAGTCGTGCAAACCAAAAGGAGTAGGTTCCGTTACCAACAAACAGAAGTCGCTATCACTTACAGTTTCCACAAATGGACAGGAGGTTCCAGGTGGGCAATCAAGGATTACATTTTGGGTCTCTTTAATCTGTTTTTTAACCGCTTTTATGACTGGAACCGCCAGAGGCTTGCTTACGTCAAGCTCCCCATAAACAAGGTCTACTCCGTCATTGGCGCCAAAGTTTAGCGTACCGATTTTGTGCTTTTCCCACGTGATCGCTTTTTTTGGGCAGATCATAGCGCATCCGCCGCAGCTGTGACAAAGCTCTGGGAAAACAAGAATTTTCTCAGAAGCGACAAATATAGCGTTGAACTGGCAGAATTTTGTGCATTCGCCGCATGTATTGCAAAGTTCTCTATCTACTTTTGGAATTGAAGTGTGAACTGGTTCCTTTTTATTGATTTCTGGGTGTAATAGCAGATATGCGTTAGGTTCCTCAACGTCGCAGTCCAAAAGTTGGATGTTGCCTACTGAAAGAGCCATGTTTACCGCTACCGATGTTTTTCCCGTTCCACCTTTTCCACTAGCAACAGACACAATCATTTACTTATCCGCCTGAATTTAATTAAGAAAAAATTGAAAGATAGCTTTCTTAGAGTAGCTGACTCTAGCATCAGCCTCAATTCTTCTTCTGAGAGGTATCTCAACATTTTTTTCACACTAATTTGCCTTTTTGTCAATGATGGTGTTCATGCGTGTGGTGTTCATCTTTGTGGTGTGCATTTTCACAGCCTTCTGTAAGCTCTATGAGTGAATCGTTTTTGTACGCCGAGATGACTTCGCTAACTGTATCTGCGTTTGCTTTCAAAACTGCAACTCCTGCGTCTTGGAAAGATGTCAATCCTTTAGGTCCCATACCATAGACGATGAGTGCTGTTGGTTTGTGCTCCAGAATGTTATCGTGAGACAGTCCCGTCCCGCCTGCGTGTTCGCCAACGTTTGGAACAGTTTTGACGTTTGATACTTCTCCATTTTCTTCAAGTTCAATAATTGTGTAGTAGGGTGCTCTTCCAAAGTGCTCGGCTATTCGAGCGTTCAAGCCTTGTTGATCTTCTGTAGGAACTATTACTTTGTCTGTCAACTATTCACCTCCTTTGCGAGTAAACCTGATTTAGTGGATTCTTGGTTTAGGGTGGTCAAAGCTTCCATATACCTCCCCTTTGTCTTCTGCCTTCTCCGAAATGTCCGCCAACGGTAGGCACGCCAGTTTTTCCTAACTCGCCTTTCTTGAACTTCTCGACCACTTCTTTGACGACCCCAGAGGCTCCGGTCACAATTTCTATGCCAGCAGTTGATAACGCCCCGAAGGCGTTGGGTCCAACATTTCCGGTTATAACCACCTTGACACCCTTGTCGGCTATGACTTGAGCTGCTTGAATTCCTGCTCCGCCTGTTGCGCCTGCGGCCATGTTTGGAATGGCTTCAAACTGCATTGTTTCAGAATCCACAACTATAAGGTAGAGGCATCTGCCGAAGCGAGGGTCTAACTGTGCTTCCAAATTGCTGCCTGTTGCACTAACACATATTTTCATTTTTTTATCTCCTCATGATTAGGATCTGTATTTTCTAAGAATTGATCAATCTTCTTGACAATTTCCAAGAAAGCTTTAGTTGCAGGCGAAGTTCTGTTTTCAACTATAAAAGATAATCCACTATCAGAGTCATTACAAATCTTGGGATCTAAAGGTATAGAACCCAGATAAGGAATAGTCATATTTTCAGCTATTCTTTTTCCGCCACCGGCTTTGAAAACATCCACTTTGGCTCCGCATTCAGGACAGATAAACCCACTCATGTTCTCAATTACGCCAATTACAGGAACGCCAACTTGCTTAGCGAACGAAACAGATTTCTTAACAACCGCTTCAGACACCTCTGACGGCATCGTAACTATAACAACGCCATCCAGATTCGGTATCAACTGCATAACGCTTAGCGGTTCATCGCCAGTTCCAGGCGGAAGATCCACTAGCAAATAGTCAAGGTCACCCCACGTTACATCAGATAAGAATTGCTGAATAACTCTCATTTTCAGTGGACCACGCCAAATAACTGGCGCTTCGTCGTTTGGTAATAGAAAATCCATTGAGACAACTTTTATTCCCAGTTTGCCAACAACTGGAAACAACATTCCACCGGGACCACCTATCAACGTTTGTCCTTTGAGACCTAACATTTTTGGAATACACGGACCATGAATATCAGCGTCGAGAACACCGACTGCATCTTTGTGTCCATTCATTGCGAAAGCCATGGCCAGATTCGCAGTTACGGTGCTCTTGCCAACGCCACCCTTGCCGCTGATAACTGCTATTTTATACTTAATTTTGCCCAGGCTCAATTTTAGTTTCTGTTCTTGTTCATACTGTTGCTTTCTTTGATCGTTGCAACCATCAGATGTTGAGCATGAACCGCATTTTCCGCCGCATTCCTCGGTGACGTTTACCTGCTTCGTTATATTTGTCAATTTTTCACCGTCTAATACGGATATAGTTTATTAGATAAATAACATTAATACTTTTTGTTTAGAAAACAAACAAATGTGTCAGGTCTCGAACACGTGTTATTAGTAATAAATCTTTAACAGGTTTAGAGCATCTGTTGCCAATTTCACTTTTCGTGGAATCACAATACTCTTCCAGTTTAGTTTGGTTGCCCTAGCTCTTGGGCTTTCAATGCCCGAATGTTCCTGCTGGATCTCGTAGATTATTGCACGATTCTGTGGACTCTCAAGTTTGCACATCTGGGCAATGCTCAAGTTTTCAAAAACCCTTCTGAAAGGACAAATAGAATTATTTTGGCAAGAGATCGCCACATTACCTGGGGTTTGATTGAGCCATTCTCTGAGCTGCTCTAGAAACGGAATTACCCGTTTTTCAACCATCTCCAAGCTCTCCCCTAGGGCGGAGCTAAACCATAGCCTCGATGAATCTGAGCGTACCAATCAGGATTTTCATGATCCATTTTTCTTTTATGTTTACCTTGGAGCAAGCCATAGCAACGTTCGATGAGCCGGTCGTCCGTGAAAACTGGAACTGACCGGCGACCTTGGAGAACGATTTCAAGGGTTTTTCGGGCGCGCTTCAAATGCGAGGTAAAAGCATAATCAATTCGGTATCGTTTGAGTTGTTCAGATTTCCTGCGCCTGCAAAAGCCCCTTCATAGTTAGTTCTGAGTCACGCCAGCCCGAGAATACCCCGTGACTGTTATCAAACGTTTCAGCATGCCGAAAAACAAACAGTTTACAAATCATTTGTTCCAACCAGGCAAATTGAGTTTGATTAATAGCTAGGTTAATTCTATTTTGCTGTTTCTGTTTTTAAGGCACACCGCTAAATGGAACTACTCATGTTTATGTAGTATTCAGCTAGTTGCTCTTGTTCTCTAGTGGGATTGAACCCGTTGCACATCTGCTCTAACGCCTTTTGCAACTTTTCGATGTCATTTGCTGGTATCTGGAATGAACGTTCACTTCTTCCGCAAGCGGCCAATATTGAAGCGAGACCGTCGATGTATCTTCGGTTCAAAGTTACATTGTCGCGTTTTATCTTGAATTCCTTAAACCATTCAGACACTTTGCGATTTGTTATTAGGTCTATGCATTTGTTTCCCAAACGCATTTCTTGACCATCACTGTTTCTTATTACCGAAATATCCTGTATCGGATAGTTTCTGCATATATCGCATCTAATCCAAGGTGATGCCACATAAATGTTGACTAAACGGTAGGTTTTGTTTTTATATTCAAAGGGAAAAAAACTATTCAGGAACGCAACAAAAGCCGTTTTTAATTCAAGTAAAACATCGTCTGTTTTTGTCAATTCATTCCAACCTCAATTCTAAAATGGGCGCTGCCAATAAACATCACGCCTTCTTTTGGTCGTCTTTCATATTTTTCAACTGCTTGATTTCCTGCCTCAATCACACCGTCTTCGACCTCACTTACTCTGTTAGCCCACACGGACTTATGGGGGTTATTTTCTTCTCCGCCCCCAAAGAAAGGAGGAACTTCATTTGTTTCCAACTGAAAAATGCGAATGCGTAATCTTTCCGTAAGTTCTTCCCTGCAGCGTTCGGCTGAGAGTTGGCGCGAACACATCTTTATCTCGTCTATACTTTGAGCCAAATTCAGCATCGCCTAGGACATTTCTTATCCAATTCTGGAAATCGCCATGCTCAAAGTGAAAACGAATTACTTCAGAACACACTTCATTAATGGTCTTAGCAAGTTTCTCCAAGCTGCAACAAGTTACGCCAATACAACAGCCAACGGCTCTGTAGAAATGAAACCCTTGGGCATGAGGTGCAATACGCAATGGATTTTTTGCTTCATTACTGTTCTTTACTATACACTCAACCCCACATAGTTTAACGCGCCTACTTTGAAAGTTTGTTCACGGCGGACATAATGTCCTATTCCTCCACTGCTATTGCGCCAGTAGGACATGAGGTCACGCAGGTCATGCACAGAATACAGTCGTCTGCTCTGACGGGAACAGATTTCTTTGAGTCCGGATAATCTGGAATGTCTTGAAGCTCGAAGACCAAAATAGGACAGGCATCAACGCATGTCCCACATCCATTGCACTTTTTCCAGTCAACCCCAACCTTCGGCATTATATCAATCTTCCTCCTCAATCTCTGCGCGAATTCTATTCTTCACGAAATAAAGCAAGTGGCTTAGTTGCTTCTTTTCTTAAAATTCTCTTGATTTCAGCTAAATCAAAATCTTTGAAGTACTCAGAATATTCAGAAGATTGAAATTCCTCCAGAATAAAATGCATTTCACCATTACGAGAATCAATACTACTTAACCTTAACTTTCTCATGAGGCCCACCTCGTATGCAATGCGCGATAATATTATAATAAATAAACTATACTAATAGATTTCGTTTATAAAATAAACGAAATACGGTCATTGAATCTATCCCCCTCTTTGAGGATAAAACCTCAACGGCTACCTGCATATTTAGATGGCCCTTTTTATTAGCAACTGGCGGTTTCCAGATTTCTTTTAAATATTTCTACATTGTCGATTCGTTCCCAGGTAAAGTCTGTGTCTTCAATTCCAAAGTGCCCAAACACAGCAATTTTCCTGTATATCGGTCTTCGAAGATTCAAATGATCTATGATTGCTTTTGGGCGCATGTCAAAATGCTTCTTTACTAACTCAAGTATTTTCTCTTCAGGAATCTTGCCCGTGCCAAACGTGCTCACCATCACTGAGACTGGTTGAGCAACGCCTAACGCGTAACATATTTGGACCTCACATTGATCTGCCAAGCATGTAGCAACAATGTTTTTGGCGATGTACCTTGCCCTGTAAGCGCCACTTCGATCTACTTTTAAAGGGTCCTTTCCAGAGAAACACCCGTCGCCATGCCTTCCGACGCCACCGTAAGTGTCAACGATGATTTTTCGCCCTGTTAAGCCAGAGTCAGCCAGTGTTCCACCGACCACAAATCTTTCTGTCCCGTTAACTATGTACTTTGTCTCTGAATCCAGCAGGTTGGCAGATATGACTTTCTTTATCACCTGGTTTATGACGTCTTCGCGCATCTTAGCTGCATCAATTTCTGGAGTGTGCTGAGTAGCAATCACGACATCATCCACCCGCCTTGGCTTTCCATTAAGATACTCAACCGTTACCTGAGATTTGCCATCGGTCGCAAATAGGGCAATATTTCTTTTTTACGGCATTCTGAGAGTATTGCAACAAGTTTGTGCGCCAGCACGATAGGCAGGGGCATCAATTCTTCTGTCTCGTTCGAGGCATAACCGAATACCATACCTTGATCTCCAGCACCCTGCTCATGTCCATTGCCTTCATTCACGCCCATGGCAATGTCTGGAGACTGCTCTAAAAGATGTAAGAACACCGCGGGTTTCTCAGTCCAAACCATCCTTGGCATTATCAAAGCCTATTTCCTTCAGCGTCTTTCTGACAACGCTTGGTATCGATACGTAACAAGAAGTTGTGATTTGACCTGTGAGTGTGACATTGCCCTGCATGAACAATGTTTCACAATCCACTATGGCTTTAGGATCCTTGGTAACAATTGCATCAACAACGCTGTCCGATACTTGATCTGCAACCTTATCTGGGTGGCCCTCTCCTACGGATTCAGAGGAAAACATGTATACCTATTTGTTTGGATTTTGCTCATTTTCATCACGTTTGGTTAACGCTTATTTGAGGCTTTTAGAAAACGTTTAATAGCTAAACAATATTAATAGTTTATGTTTATAAAATAAACAGGCGTCTAATTTGGACACAGTTGACAAAAAAATAATCACTCAACTTCAAGCAGACGGAAGAACAACCCTTGAAGAATTGTCAAAGATCACAGGATTCACAAGCATGGGAACCAAGAAAAGAGTCGAAAGACTCATAAAAAACGGAACAATAAAAATATCTGCTCTAATTAATCCAAACGTTCTCAAACTTCACCCAGCAATAGTGATGCTAGAAATGGAAAGTGCAGAGGCGATGCAGGCTGTTTTGGATCGATTCGAGGAATGCCCCCGAGTGATTCAGATATTCAAGACTATGGGTGGCTACAACTTAATCGCGCTTGTTGTTGCCGAAACAAAAGAAACCCTTGAGAGTATATCTATGGAAAAATGTTCTTTAAGGTGTAGCAAAGGAATTCGTCGCTCAGAATTCTACCCCATAAGTGAAACCTATTTTTCACCATTTCTTCAAATAAGAGAGAATCTTGCCCAAGAAGAGAGAAAGGTAACACCTTGCAAAGTAGAGTGCGATCCCTGTAATCGGTTTGAAACCCAAAAATGTGTTGGTTGTCCAACTAAGAAAAATTATAAAGGTACTCTCTAATAAGTTGGGAATATAAAATGGAACCACCTGATGTTGCTCTTGAGCTTCGAGAGGTTGACAAAGTAGAAGTAATTAGTCTGGTTGATAACTCAATCGATTTCCTGTCAACGGTGAGTCGAAGGGAAGTTCAATCGTATTGGCAATGGATCAAAGCGCGAACTGGGCATTCTGAGTTGCCGATTGCCGAGCATGGTTTCTCAATGCTAGTCAGGGTCTTTAACAAGGGAAAATCAGAAAGTCTACTTTTTGATACGGGCGGCAGTCCCCGAGTAATTATCGATAATTCAAAGATAATGGGGTTAGACCTTAGTGAAGTTGAATTTGTTGTTTTATCCCATGGACACTACGACCACTTCGGCGGGCTATTGTCAGTTGTTCAAGCGATTGGAAAAATGGAATTGCCCTTGATACTTCATGAAGACATGTTTAAGGCTCGTGGAACTGCTTCGCGAGGTGGAACAATTCGAAAGTACCCAGACTTCCCCGTTCAAACGCAATTAAAGTCAACTCAAGTAATTCTTACTAAGCAGGCTTTTCTAGCTGCCAATGAACAAGTTTGTGTAACAGGCGAGATACCCCGAAAGACCCCCTTCGAGAGAGGCTTAACTCAACACAAAACCTTAGTCAACGGAGTTTGGCAGCCTGACCCGCTGATTCGGGACGACCGCGCCATCGTATTGAACGTTAAGGGCAAGGGATTGGTAGTGCTTTCAGGATGTGCCCATGCAGGCATAATCAACACCCTAAACTACGCAAAGCAAATCACCGGTGTAGAGGCGGTTTATGCGGTTATGGGCGGGTTCCATTTGGCAGGAAAAAGTTTTGAGGATAAAATCGCGCCAACCCTAACCGAACTAGTTAAGCTGAGTCCTCGCTTGATTGTGCCTTCTCATTGTACAGGCTGGCGTGCAATGCTTGCCATATCCCAAGCCCTACCTGAGGCCTTTGTGTGGAACAGTGTTGGGAACCTCTATCGGTTGTAACGGTAGGATGAAAAAATTTGGTGGCGAAATGTGAAGTGTTAAATAGAATATTTAGTTTGGATACCTCGTTGAGAGCTACGGAAGGTTGAGGTTTGAAAGGTAAAGGTCCAGTGTTTATTGTTCCTTGGAGATGCACTTTTGAATGCGATAGCGACTGCGTCCACTGCACATCAGCGGGCAAGAAAGGTGCTGCAGAAGAAGTAAATACTGAAGATGCCAAAAAAATCGTTGATCAAGTGGAGGATTTCGGAGCAACTTTCTTTGGGATTACGGGTGGGCAGCCTTTTTTGCGTAAAGACCTCTTTGAAGTGCTCGATTACGCTACGGAAAAGGGGTTGAACACAAGCATAATCACCGATGGGCGCATGTTAGATGAACAGGCCTTCCAAAAAATTGTTAAAAACCAAACTAGAATATCTGTCAGCATCGATGGTGCAGAGGTAACTGACGATGCTATCCGTGGAAAGGGTGCTTATTCTGCGTCAGTTTCGCTCATAAAGCGGCTTTCCGAAGAGAAATTGTTGAACGTGCTTGTTTACACTTTTGCGAACGCTGGCGAAACCACCAATGCAAACGAGAAGGACATGAGGCACGTGCTGGATTTGGCGAGAAAGTATGGTGCCCGCTGGGTGGTTTTCCATGGCATGATTCCTTATAGTAGTGACCCGGCCTGCCTTAAAGCCGACCTCACCCCCGCCCAGTACGAGTGGGCATGCAACAAACTCTACTGCCTTGCAGAAGAATACGACGGCAAGCCCGCAGTCAACGTCTACATCCCCTTCTACGCTCGAGTCGCCAAAGAACGCGGCATGCCAGACTTTGACAAATGGTACAATGGTTTCTTCTTGGGCAGGTGTTTCTTTGGCAAGTTCATGAGCATCGCAGAAAACGGCGATGCTATCCCCTGCAGCTACAATGACGTCTACCGAGTAGGAAACATCAAAAACAAACCCATCAAGCAGATTTGGGCAGACATGCAAAGCAGCGAGTTCTTCAACCAAGTCAAAGACAAAACCAACATCAAGGGCAAATGCGGCGTTTGCGAATACAAAGACCTCTGTGGGGGATGTCGATCAGCAGCACTATTCTATACGGGAGATATTTTGGGTTCAGACCCAAGATGCGCCTACATACCTAAAGTATTGCGTGAGAAATAAGCGCTCTTTCCTATCCAATGTATATTTATTGTCTAATGGTTCGGTAAAGTGCGTCGTGCATTATTACATTGGTTATGAATCATGTTACTCAAAGAATTGGCGGGAGATAGATACTCTAATTAGAGGATATCTCCCGAACAGATATTTTGTTATTAGTTTAAGAGAAAACATAAATTAGTCAGAGAAATAAATTATTTTTAGTTTGTGATTTGTATGAAGGTTGCTGTTTCTGGTAAAGGCGGCGTCGGCAAGACCTTGATTGCTGGAGGCCTAGCGAGCGGTTTTGTTGAGCGAGGCTTAAAAACTATAGCGATTGACGCTGATTCTTCTCCAAATTTGGGCTTGACTTTGGGCTTGTCGGCTGAGGAAACCCGCAAAATAGTGCCCATCACTGAGAATAAGCCATTGGTAGACTCTAAAACGAGTACTGGTTATGGAGGGGTTTACAACTTGAATTTTACCGTGGATGATATCGTTAAAGATTACTCTATGGCTACTCCTTTAGGCCCAAACTTGATTGTTATGGGTACGGTGCAGGCTATGGAGGCAGGTTGCATGTGCGCCCCAAATGCAGTCATCCGTGCGTTACTAAGGCACCTAGTTGTTGAGCGGAATGAAGCCGTTGTTTTAGACCTTGAAGCAGGTGTAGAGCATATCGGCCGAGGCACCGCAAGACAAGTGGATGCACTTTTAATTGTTGCTGACTCGAATCTTAAATCGTTGGAAATCGCCAAACACATCCATGACATGGCATCAGCCGCAGGAATGAAACAGCTATTTCTGGTTGGCAATCGTGTCATGAATGACACCCAAAAACAAGCTATTCAAGACTTTGCAGATAGAAATGGGATAGCAATACTTGCTTTTGTGCCTTGGGACCAAAAAGTAATTGATGCTGACATGCTGGGTGAAACCCCACTCAAAAACAAGGAAATCAACGCAGTCAAATCTATAGATAGCATCTGTGAGCTTTTAATTAAGAAAACGCAATAATGCTCATTTAGATTTACTTCCAAATTTCAACCATGTATTGGTCACCGCGGTAACCGATAACCTTCTCAAAAGTTGACAGCTTGAACTTTTTCTTTTGTGGATTTACATACAGAGGGTTGTTAAAGTAAAGGAAGTTGTTGTCCATGGCATTTACGACAATCCAATGAGGCAGGTTCTCTCCTTTGCAGAATAATATGCTTGTAATTATAAGTGGGACATAGTTTGAGAGAAGAGTGTTGTAGATGGTTCGACTTGATATTGGCTCCTTTCTTTCTTCAACAAGTTTTCTGCATCGCTCTCGCCTCTCGTAAAAATGAAGTTTAAGCATGTATGTATTGAGGTCTTTAAGAGGCGGAATAAGCCTGTCAACAAAATCGATTCTACCAGTGCGACTCGTAACTCTTACATGGAAGCCGCGAATAGCAGCCGAATAAGCCAAACCGAACCTACTTGTCCCGTACACTTCTACCATGTTTCCCTCCCTCCATATGTCAATTTCTAAACACTTTGTAAGAGGTAGGTGTTTATCAAAATATTTCATCGCCATCATCAATGAAGCGGGACCACAAGTGAGATCATAATGCTGCTTGTAGTATGGAACCTGAGTGTTAACTGGTTGAACACTGTTTATTTTCACCATTTTTTGCCTCGCTTTCTGCAGGCTTCAAAAAAATATGGCTAAACCCCCAAAATGGGGCGGTGTTTAAATGTCGTTTTTAATTTGAATTTAGGTCTGAATTGCATTTACGACTGTTTTTCCAGCTTGTTTTTCTGCCATAATTCTTTTGGCAAGCCCCACTGCTTCTTCTCTCGTCTTACCAAACATCACCCCGATTTTATCGGCATCCTCCTTCTTTACTGCTGCGCCGCCGATCATAACTGTGATTCTGCCTTTCAATCCCTCTGCTTCAATTGCGGACATTAACGTGGCCAAGTTTTCTTTGGCAGGGGTAAGGTTTACTGAGACTGCAATGATGTCAGCGTTTGCTTCTTTAGCTTTCGCGGAAAAGTTTGCTGGAGGGACATCTCTTCCGAGGTCTATTGTTTTAAACTGCGCGAGTTTGAGCGATTTTCTGACCATTTCCTTGGGCGTGTCCATCATGTCAGGGCGGAGGTTGCCTATGATAATGGTTCCGAGGGGATTTGTGGGTTCAGATGGCTCTTTTTCTCTCATTGCTTTTAGCCAAGACATACATTACACATCCTTTTGCTTATGGATTTATATGTGTCCTTACATGTTATATGTTTTGTGGTGTTTTGTCAAAATCATGCAATACTCAACACCGTGCAATACTTATATCTCAGAAAACCAACTAAACCAGTAGATCCATCATGGATAGCATCCACCTCCTGACAAGAAAAGGCGCCACCTGCACAGACTTACTCGGCTGTCTCTATAACTTGAAATCAGTAGACCTCGCCGTATTCTACGAAGTTGCCAAAAGAGAACATGCTACCCTGGACCAGATCGCCGAAGCAGTGGAAAGGGACCGAAGTTCAACCCACCGATGCCTCGCAAAGCTTGTAAGCGCAGGACTAGTACACAAACAATCTCGAACGTTAAAGGGCGGGGGATACTATCACGTTTACAGCATTGCGGATCCTTCGCAGATCAAGGAACAGGTGAGGCAAAGAGTAAAAGAGATAACTAAGAGCCTCGCAGAACTAGTGGAAAGGTTCGAGTATGATTTTAGCCGTCATTTGAACGAAGAATAAAAAGTAGAATTGCAAGAAATCGAATTTCTGATCTGTACCTTAAATTCCTGATTTTTCATGGAACAATTGACAGCAGAATACGCTGGCAGGTCGCGTTTGGAAAAATGACTGTTGATGAAAACCAAGTGATTACATTAGGTTAAGAATTATGAATATTCATAGATTGTTATTTTACAAAAGGATAAAGCGGATGAGACTATAATTGTGGCTTATCCGAAGACGCAAATCGAATCAACATTTAAAACGTTATATGGTAACGAAGATGAGAAAACTATTGGAGACGGGTTGTCCCTGCTTACTCTGGTTTTAACCAAAACTCCGGCTGAAACTGCAGCAAAAACAAGCAAATGACTATGTTTGAAACCGTAGACAATATATGCGAGGATTTGCTTAAGAAAACAATATAAATTTGAGGCTTGTCTACATGAAAACTTTGGTTACGATTGGTCGCGGTGGAACAGGGAAATCCAGTTTCACTGCTCTTATGGCAAAAGCCTTCATTGAGTCTAATCAGTCTCCAATTCTGTTGGTTGATGCTGATCCAGACCAGAACTTGGCGGAGATGCTTGGAGTAGACCTTAAAGAAGCTGGCAAATCGACCATAGCCGACCTGATAGTGAGCACCTTTATCAAAGGCGGCGGTACCACAGTCGGCGTTCCCCCAACACAACGCATTGAAAGCCGTATCTGGGAAAACGGGCTCTACGAAAGCAATAGTTTCGATTTTATGGCTGTGGGCACAAAATGGGTTGAAGGATGTTACTGTATGCCAAACTCTGCATTAAAAGGCGCCTTAGAATCCCTGACAAAAACCTACAAGTATGTGCTCATAGATTCCCCAGCGGGGCTGGAAAACCTCAACAGACGGATAACTTCCAATGTTAATGACGTATTTGACATATTGGACCATTCCAAGAAATCCAAAGACCATGTCAGACGTGCTTACAAAATTGCTAAAGAAGTTGACATGCAATTCGAAAACTTTTACATTGTGGGTGGCTACCGATTTCCAGCCGAACTGGGAAAGCAGGCTGAAGATGACTTAAAATTCAAATATTTGGGCAAAATCAGCGCCGACGACCAGTTAGACGAGTTTGTTTTGGATGGAAAGAACCTTTTGGAGCTTCCAAAGGACAACAACGCCTATCTTTCAGTGAAGAAGATCCTCCAATCCTTGAGTTACTTATAATCCCCAGACTTTTACACAATTTTTAGGAAATCTTGCATATCTATGACTGCACCGTGACTTTTGCCTAAGAAATCTGGAAAGGTTTAAAAGGTCTGTAATGCAGCATAGTCATAAACCTTTACAGAGGTTTACACTTTGACAAGTAAAAACGTCCATGTAAAAATAGACGAAATGAAGACCAATAGTGGTCTTATTAAAAATCTTGAATTATCCATTGGCAAAGTTGTCAACGATAACTGGACTGAACCAATGGGTCCAACTCCAATGCCCTCCATCAGCGCTCTTCGCGACTGGGACATGAAGCTACTCAAAAAGTATCCCCCCTTCTACATGCCCGACTGCGACCTTTGTTGTCTTTGCACATACGGAAAATGTGACTTGACCGCTGGGAAACGCGGCGCATGTGGCTTAGACATCGCTGCCCAGTCATCACGTATTGTACTTATTGCTTGCAGTATTGGAGCGGCAACCCATACAGGTCATGCCCGTCATGTTGTTGATCACTTAATTGAAAAATACGGTCGCAGGTTCGCCCTTGACGTAGGCGGTTTAAACGTCAAAGTTGAAGCACCTGTAACCAGGCTAGTTACTGGAATAAAACCTGAAAACTTGGGCGACTTGGATGAAGTCTTGACCTATTGCGAAACCCAGATCACACACTTACTTTCAGCAGCACACACAGGTCAAGAAGGAAGCAACTTAGACTTTGAATCAAAAGCTCTCCACGCAGGAAGAATCGACCAAGTGGGCATGGAAGTCGCAGATATAGCTCAAATCTCAACTTTAGGCTTCCCCAAAGCTGACCCCGAAGCACCACTCATCAAAATGGGTATCGGATCTGTCGACACAACAAAACCGGTTATTATGTGCATTGGCCACAACGTTATCCCCTCAGTTGGAATTATCGATTATATGAGAGACAGCAAGCTTGACGACAAAATGGAAGTCGTAGGCTTATGCTGCACAGCATTCGACAACACACGATACTACGATAGAGCAAAAATTGTTGGTCCAATCTCGTGGCAACTAAAATTCATACGCGGCGGATACGCAGATGTGGTAGTCTTAGATGAACAATGCGTTCGCACAGACTGCTACGACGAAGCACAAAAAGTTCGCGCTCCAGTAATCGCAGCATCAGAAAAGAACTGCATGGGTTTCAAGAACCGCACAAACGACCCAGCAGACGAAATCGTCGCTGACCTCGTTAGCGGTAAAGTAGCTGGTGTACTGATTCTTGACCCAGAAAAAGTCGGCGAAGTCGCAGTAAAAACAGCAGTAAAGATGGCTCCACTGCGCAAGAAACAACATGCCCTACCAAGCGTCGAAGAAATTAAACAATTCGCCAAAACCTGCAGACAATGCAACCTTTGCCAAAGAAGCTGCCCACAAGACCTCAGAATCCCACATGCACTCAAAGCAGCTGCAGAAGGCAACATGGAACCATTAACTGACCTATACGAAGAATGTATTGGATGCGGACGATGCGAAGAAGCTTGCCCAATTAAACTACAAATACACAGCTACATCGTTAAAGCCGGCGAAAAATTCATGCAGGCAGAATCAAACCTATGCCGAGCAGGCAGAGGTGCAGTTCAAGACATCGAAATACGCAATGTCGGTAGCCCAATCGTCCTTGGAGAAATCCCAGGTATAGTTGCAGTGGTGGGTTGCGCAAACTATCCACACGGCGGCAAAGATGTCTACGATATATGCAGAGAATTCGCCAGCAGAAGATACATAGTGGTAACATCTGGCTGCTCAGCCATGTCAGCAGGCAGCTACCGTAATAGCGAAGGCAAAACATTGTACGAAGAATTCCCCGGTGGATTCGAAGCAGGAGGAGTCCTTAACGTCGGTTCATGCGTTGCAAATGCACACATCGCAGGGGCAGCCATCAAAGTAGCAAATATCTTTGCCAAACGTAACCTCAGAGGCAACTATGAAGAAATCGCAGATTACATCCACAATCGTCTTGGCGCAGTCGGCTTAGCTTGGGGCGCATACTCACAGAAAGCAGCTTCAATCGCATCAGGCTTTTGGAGTCTAGGCGTTCCAGTTCTCGTTGGACCACATGGTGTAAAGTATCGCCGTATGCTCATGGGAAGAGAAGACAAACCCGAAGGTTGGGAAGTTTACGATGCACGCACAGGCGACAAAGTAAATGTTGGACCAGCACCAGAACACCTCTTCAACGCGATAGAGACCAAGGAAGAATGTATGGTTGCAATCGCAAAACTCTGCATCAGACCCAACGATACGTGGAAAGGACGCAGCATAAAACTAAGTCATTACGTCGACTTAAGTAAACGCTACCTAGGAGTTATGCCAAACGATTTGCACCTATTCGTAAGAACAATGTCTGATGTCCCCATGACAATGAAAGACGAGTTTGCCAAGATATTGGAAGCGAAAAATTGGAAAGAAACCATAATTCCGGACCCAACCTTACTTCAAAGAATGGTCCGTAAAGTGAAGGAGTAATACGACATGTCCTGTGAACCATGGCAATGTGCAGAAATAGCTGCCACCAAAAAAGCAAACCCCATAACTAAACCCGAGATAGCAGTAGCAATGATCAAAAAAGCCCAACGCCCCCTTCTCATAGTGGGAAGCAACGCCACTGAAAGGTACATGGAAGGCAAACAGCTGATCGATTACATGATTGATTTCGCTAACGCCTCCAAAGTACCAGTAGTGGCTACAGCCCATATGGTTGGTGAATTCCTCAAGCGAGGATATCAACCAGCAAGCTTCATGGGTGCAATGGACATTGGGCAAAGAATTGTTGACCCCGCTTGGCAAGGACTCGACGGCAAAGGGCACCCTGACCTAATTCTTTTGGTCGGGTTACCCTACTACATGGAATCGTTGATGCTCTCAGGATTCAAACACTTTGCACAAGATCTAAAAACAATGACCCTCGACAACCTATTCCATCCGCATGCAAGCTGGTCTTTCCCAAACGCAACCCTCGAAGAGTGGGCTGCAAACCTCAAAGTAATGACCTCAAAATTTGAAAATGGAGGAAATTGAAAATGTCAATGTTTAAAGATATCCCTGTTGAAGTTGGCGTAATCTACGAAGGAGAACGTATCCGAAGAAACGACATGCAAGTAGAACTCGGCGGACCCACAGTCAAACAAAAATTTGAACTCGCAAAAGTAAAACCCATGAATGAAATCGACGATGGAAAAATCACCATCATCGGTCCAGACCTAAAAGACATGAAAGAAGGCGGCGCATACCCATTCGGAATACTCGTTGAAGCTGCAGGCGCAAAACTCGACGCAGGCCTTGAAGGTGTCATTGAAAGACGCATCCACGGCTACCTAAACTACATCGAAGGCTTCATGCACTTAAACCAGCGCTATGACATTTGGATACGCATAGGCAAGAAATCCTTCCAAAAAGGCTTAAACAGCTTTGACTCAATCGGCAAAGTTCTCTACCGACTCTTCAAGAGCGAATTGCCCATCATTGAGAAAGTACAAATTACCTTCGTAACCGACCCAGCAAAACTAGACGAAATGACTCCTGAAGCAATCCAAGCATACGAATCACGCGACGCAAAAGCCAGAGGCCTCAAAGACTCAGAAGTCGACACATTCTACGGATGTGCACTCTGCCAATCATTCGCACCAAGCCACGTCTGTGTTATCACACCACAAAGATACAGCAACTGCGGCGCAATCAGCTGGTTTGATGGCAAAGCCTCAGCAAGTATAGACCCGAAAGGTCCAGTCTTCGCAATTCCAAGAGGCGAAATAATTAACGCAGAGAAAGGCGAATTCAGCGGAGTTAACGAAGCAGCCAAGAAACGCAGCATGGGCGAAGTCAACCAAGTCTGGCTATACACAGCCTTTGACCACCCACACACTTCATGCGGATGCTTCGAAGCAGTAACCTTCTACATCCCAGAAGTTGACGGATTAGGCGTTGTGCAAAGAAACTTTAAAGGCGCAGCCGTAAACGGATTGCCCTTCAGCACCTTAGCAGACTCAGCGGCAGGCGGACGGCAAATTGACGGATTCCACGGAATGTCCATCGAATACATGCGAAGCTCGAAATTCTTCGCAGCAGACGGTGGATGGAACCGCATCGTTTGGGTACCTAAAGAAGTCAAAGAAAAAGTCAAAGACTTCATACCTAAAGATATCGTTGACAAAATCGCTACAGAAGAAGATGCAAAGAACGTTGATGAACTCAAAGCGTTCCTAAAGGCAAAGAACCACCCAGTCGTCGCAAGATGGGAAGCAGAAGCAGCACCAGCCCAAGAAGCTCAAACCATAACAGTTAACGAAGAAGCAGCAGGCACCATGATGCCAGTGGCAACAGCCGGATCACTGCCCATCATGGCAGGCGGATTTAAGATCATCCTTAAAGACGCAAAGATCTACGCAAACAAAGTCATCATCCAAACCGTCAAAGACAACAAAGACAAACGGTGATTCCAACGACTCACCACGACACAGACAAAAAGAAAGACGCTGAAGGGCTACAGCTAAGCGATGAGCTAATGGAAGCTCTCGCAAAATTCCAGCAAATCGAGATAGAAGACTTCCAGATGGATGTTAAAGAACTGGAAATCCTCTTTGAAGCAGGCGCAGCAGGTCAATTGATGCCCAAGATAAAGCTTCCAGCAGCAATCGCAGGCGGCAAACCCCTCAGCATGTTGCAAGCAGCTTTCCTACCACCAATCGAAACCTACCCAAACAAAATCACTGAAGTAAAACTCGGTGCAACAAAAAGCGAAGGCGGCACACGCGGAAGATCACTAACCATCGGCGGAGAAGTCTCTCCTGCCTTCTACACTTTTGAGAACCCTATGCCCCACAAACCAGTCGTTACATTAGACGTTTTCGACATGGAAATCCCTCTGTCAAAGGCCGTTAAGATGCACGTAAAAGACGTCGTCGGCGACCCAGCCGCATGGGCAAAACTTGCAGTCGAAAAATTCGGCGCAGACATGGTTACAATGCACCTAATCAGCGTTGACCCACTTCTCAAAGATGCAACGCCAAAAGACGCATGTAAAACAATCGAGAAAGTCCTACAAGCAGTAGACGTACCCCTAGTCATCGGTGGATGCGGAGACCCAGTTAAAGACACAGCAGTCTTCGAAGAAGTATGCGCTCAATTCCCAGGCGAACGCTTCCTAATCAGCTCAGTAACACGAGACATGGACGTAGAAAAATGTGCAAAATTCATCAAAAAAGCAGGTCACGCAATCCTCTCATTCACACCAATGGACCTTAACTTAGCACGCGAACTCAACAGACGCCTCTACGACTACGTCGCAAGAGAAGACATCGTTATGGACTTGACAACCGCAGCCTTAGGCTACGGATTAGACTATGCATTCACAAACATGGAACGCGCAAGAATGGGCGGCTTGATGGGCGATTCAGAGCTTGCACACCCAATGTCGTCTGGCACAACCAACGCTTGGGCAGCAAGAGAAGCATGGCTCAAAATGGGCGCTGAATGGGAACCACGCGAACTCAGAGGTCCGCTCTGGGAAGTAACAACAGCCATAACCCTGTTGCTTGCAGGCGTTGACCTATTCATGATGATGCATCCCGCAGCCGTCAAAACACTAAAAGATGTCACAAACTACTTGACAAGCGGCAAAAAAGCAGACCCAGCAAAATACGCAAACTGGGTTAACGTAAAAGCTTAAGGAGACATGACACAAATGGCAGAAAAGAAAAAAGGCGGATTAAAAGAACTCAGCCCCATAACCATTTACAAATCCTTGCCAAAAATCAACTGCAAAGAATGCGGCGTCGACAACTGCATGGCATTTGCCACCAAGATTGTCAACCGCGAAATGGAACTCGACAGTTGCAAACCACTCCTGAAACCGGAAAATGCAAAATCCTACGCCATACTAAAGGAACTCCTAAAACCGGCAGTCAAAGAAATCATTGTTGGAGCTGGCGACAAAGCAAAGAAAATCGGCGGCAAACTCGTAATGTACCGCCACGAATTCACTTACAAGAACCCAACAGCCATCGCAATCGACGTAACCGACGAGATGAACGAGCAAGAAATCGTTTCACGGGTACAAAAAACAGACAACTTTACCTTCGAATACATCGGCAACACCCTAAAACTCGACATGATAGCAATCAGATGCACATCCCAAGACGCTGACAAATTCAAAGCATGCGTTAAGAAAGTCTCAGAAACAACCCAATTACCAATGATCTTGTGCACCTTAAACCCCTCAATTGCTGAAGCAGGCTTAATGGCAGCACCAAAAGCACGCCCACTGCTCTATGCAGCAACCGCAAGCAACTGGAAAGACATGGCAGAACTAGCATTGATGTACAACTGCCCAATCGTTGCATCTGCACCAAACGACCTGAGCACGTTGGTTTCGCTCGCAAAAACCCTGCTGGCATACGGTGTATCTGACATTGTCCTTGACCCAGGCACCTTCATAAACGAAGGGTTGCCCGACACAATAAACAACTTTACAATGTTACGTCGAGCAACAACTAAAGGCGGCGAAGAACTCGCAGGCTTCCCATTACTCGGTGTCCCCATGGTCGCTTGGGTAGACAAGGGCGACACAGCAGACGACCTTATCAAATGGCGCGAAGCATACGTTGCATCGATGCTAATTGTCCGCTACGCAGACGTACTAGTAATGCACGGCAACGACGGATGGGCACTGCTCCCAGCAACCGTACTACGCCAAAACATCTACACTGACCCACGCAAACCAGTTGCAGTTGCACCAGGCCTCAAAGTCTACGGCACCCCAGACGAAAACTCACCAGTTCTCTTCACATCAAACTTTGCCCTAACCTACTACACAGTTGCCTCAGACATCGAAGCCAACAAACTCAATGCCTACCTAATCGTCGTCGAAACCGAAGGTTCAGCCATTGACAGCGGAGTTGCAGGACGCAAACTCACAGCCGAAAAAGTTGCAGAAGCAATCAAAGCCAGCGGAGTAGAAAGCAAAGTCAAACACCGCAAAATCATTATCCCAGGCAAAGCCTCACGCATCAGTGGCGAAATCGAAGAACTCAGCGGCTGGAAAGTCCAAGTTGGACCACGCGACAGCAGCGAGATACCCAAGTATCTCATAGAGAAATGGCAACCGTAAGCCATCCCTCTTCTTATTTTGTTTTGATTTTTAACTTTCATCATTAAGTAATTCTTTTATAGATCATTAAATTACACGGAATTGGTGATTTTTGGTGGATCATACAATTGTGCATTTTGAAATACCCGCAGATGATATTGAGAAATTGAGGAAATTTTATATGGATTTGTTTGGTGGAAGATGAATAAGTATCCTGGACCGACGACCTATTATCTTGTGGGAACGGTTCCCGTGGATGAGAAAACCATGATGCCGACGCGACCCGGTGTTAATGGTGGATTATACGAGAAAAAGGACGCTTCGATTTCCGAGATGGCTAAACCGATAAACTATATTTCTGGAGTCTTTGGAAGAGTGCAGCAAAAAAGTTGAGGCGTTGGCGGCAAAATTGTCCAACAAAAGATGGAGATTCCTGGCTTAGGTTGGTGGGCGCTGGCGCTTGACCCTGAAGGCAACACCTTTGGCATGCTCGAGCACATGCAAAAACCATAGTTCGTTTATTTATTTTTAGACTTATATTTTTGCATCTCCTTTTCTGCTAATCTGTATTATGTCAAAAAACCCATGGTTTATACTTAAATTTGTACTAAAAGCGTATAAACCCCTTCTTTCAATACATGAGCATTTACTGCTAGAAGGGACTGAAAATAGGCTGCGGTATCTTTGGCGTAATAAATTATGAAAAACAACCAGTTTTTCCATATGTTTACTGGGGACTACGCGCACAAAACCACCGCGGACACCAGTCACACGGTTTCCTCACAAGCAACAATAACGAGTTTTTCACCCACAAAGCCTTGGATTTAGTTCCAAGACTAAAAACAAACGTCATAAACGAATGGTTCAAACGTCTGCCCGGATCCATAGGTATCGGCAACGTAAGGTACACAACTTCAGGCAAATGCGACGACGTCTCCATAATTGACGGCACGCAACCCGTCGTCGGTTCCACCGATGGAATAAAACTTGCACTCTCCTTTAACGGCAACATCGTTAACACGTTGCCGCTCAAAAAAGAAATAAATCAAAACTTTTCGGATTTCCTCTACAACTGCGACTCCGACATCGTTTGCCACAAAATGCTTTTAGGGTTAAAGCAAGGTAAAACCTTGGAAGCAGCAGCCCGAACAGTCATGGAAAGCTTAGATGGGGCCTTCTCCGTAACTGGCATAACAGGCGATGGGCAATTTTTTGCCTTCAAGGACTCACACGGCATAAAACCACTTTGTGCTGGACATGATCCTGAAAGTAAAACTTTTGCATTTTCCTCTGAAACCGTAAGCTTAGATATGAACAGTTTTGTTAGAGATTTCGAGTTAAAACCTGGCGAACTCGTGACGGTTTCAGAAAACGGCTTCAAACGCACCCAACTCATAGAGAAACCCCGTGAAGCCTTCTGCTGTTTTGAATATGCTTATTTTGCAAGGCCCGACTCACGTTTTGACGACAAATATGTCTACGAAATCCGTGAAGCCTTCGGCAGAAACCTCGTCAAAGAATTCCCCGAAATCGTCAAGGACAGCGACCTCATTATGTCAGTGCCTGAAACAGGCGACGACCCCGCCATGGGCGTTCATGAAGAGTCGGGTTTACGGTGGGAACGTGCATCAAGACGCCACCGCTATGTAACCGAACGCGCGTTCATACTGCTAAACAACGAACGCTACTCAACTATCGACAAAAAAATCAACATATTAGGCAGTAAAGTTGCCGGCAAACGAGTCATAATAACCGAAGACAGCGTCGTTCGAGGCGACACAACCAAGGTCATTATAGAAAAGCTCCGCAAGGCAGGCGCCAAAAAAGTATATCTCTTCGTCACTTTCCCACGTATCATCGGACCCTGCTTCTACGGCATCGACATGTCAACATATGGGCAACTTGTCGGCTCCAGAAATAATCCTGAAGAAATCGCAAAAATCATTGGCGCAGACGCAGTATGCTACCAATCGCTGGAAGGCTTGATTCACGCCACAGGGCAAACAGAAAATCAACTTTGCTCAGCCTGCGTCACTGGCAAATACCCCACGTCTTGCGCGCAGAAAATGGCGGATGTCATGAAAAAACGTTTCCTTGAGGGCTACGAGGAGAAAAACAGAATTTACGAATCTGAAGAAGTTCAGCCGTAACCGCTATAAAGTGTTGCATCACTGATTAGTCACTTAACGGTGTGTCTCGATGGAAAAGATAGGTGTGCTACTGGTTTCTTACGGCGCAAGAGAAGTCGCCATGGCAGATGCCCTTCTAAGAAGCAGAAGATACCACGTGGACCTCTACGTCGCCGACAAACAATGCAACCCTTTCAACGCTGAAAAAGCCACAAAACACAAAGTAATTCCAAATCTCGATATCAATGAAATCTGCAAATTTGCCCAAGAAAACAAAGACAAACTCGACTTTGTCATGGTTGGCTCTGAAAAACCCATAATCGAGGGCTTACGCGACCTAATCGAGAAACAAACGGGCATACCTGTAATTTGTCCTACTAAAGAGTATGCTATTGAAGAGAGCAAGATTGCTCAACGAGTGCTCTTTGACGAGATTGCTCCAGAAGCAAACCCACGCTTCAAGATTTTCCATCCCGCTGATTACAAGGGCAAGGATGTTCAGAAGGCTGTTTACCAATGGCTCGATGAACTTAACAACCAAGCCGTCGTTAAACCAGATAAGCCTGCCTTAGGAAAAGGTGTTGGTGTCTGGGGCGACCACTTTGCAAACCGTGAACAGCTGTTTGAACATTTCTTGTCCAACTTCAAGTATGGCTCGGTTCTTATAGAAGAAAAAATCGACGGTGAAGAATCCAGCTGCATGGGCTTCTGCGACGGCAAACATTTCATTCCTCTTCCAGACACGCGCGATTACAAACGCGCTTTTGACGACGACCATGGTCCAAACACGGGGGGCATGGGTTCTTACAAGGATGTTGTTGATTGGTTGCCGTTTTTGACCGCTGCAGAGCGGGAACAGGAGCTTGCGTTAGCCAACAAGGTTTTCGCGGGTTGGAGAGCAAAAATCAGCGATGACTCAGCTCTCCGAGGCGTCCCATTATACCTTGCGTTTATGCATACTGGCAAAGGCATTAAAATCCTCGAAATCAACAGCCGCCCCGGTGATCCAGAAATAATGAACCTTCTTCCAATCGTTAAAGACGACTTTGTAGATGTCTGCTTAAACATGGTGAACGGCAACCTAACTGGTGTCATGATGGAGAAGTCGGCGACAGTTTTAACATACAAAGTTCCCGCAGACTACGGCAGTTACGCCGACACGTTCCCAAACAAAGTTGACAAATCCACAATCAACACACCCGTTGACCTCACAAAAGCACAGGCGTTAGCCAAAAAATACGGTGACAAAATCCGCCTCTACCCCGGCTCAATTGAACTACGCGACGGCAAAAACTATGCCCTCAAATCCCGTGCCATCGGCATCCTCGGAATCGGCGACAGCATCGAAGAAGCCCGCCAAATCAGCCAAGAAGCCGCCAAAGCCATAACAGGCGGTGCACTTTGGAACCGCACCGACGTTGCCTCAAAACAACACATCCAAAAAAGCATCAACCATATGGATCAGTTGAGGCGCAAGTCTTGAAACGTGTCTTCGTCTCCGACTGCGAAGGGCCCATATCCAAAAACGATAACGCCTTCGAATTGGCAGAGAACTTTATTCCAAACGGAGACAAATTCTTCACAAACATAAGCCTCTACGATGATGTACTGGCAGATACGTTTAAGAAACCTGGTTACTCCGCGGGCAGCACGCTCAAGTTGATTTTGCCCTTCTTCAAAGCCTATAGCATGACTGACAGCCAAATTGAAGACTTCTCAGCCAAAAACATCGTTCTAATCGCCAACAGCCAAGCCACACTCCACCATGTGCAAGCCATAGCTGACTCTTTCATCGTCAGCACCAGCTACGAACACTACATAAAAGCCTTCTGCAGAGCAGTCGATTTCCCATACAAAAACACCTACTGTACCAAAGTAAGACTCGACAAATGCCCCATAACCCCCCAAGAGAAAGAGCACCTGAGAGAGATAGCGCAAGAAATCGCACAAATGCCCTTAATAGAAATTCCCTCAAATGCAAAAACCATTGAGGATTTTTCAAGCCGCGACCAAGCCATAATTCAGCGACTGGATGAGATTTTCTGGAGCTTAATTCCCAAGATGTTCGTGGGCAAGTTCCTCACGGATGTTGTAACCGTTGGTGGGGAACAGAAAGCTGAAGCCATTCAAGATGTAGTGGAACGCTTAGGTTTAGAAATGGGTGATGTGATGTATATGGGCGACAGCATAACTGATGTGGAAGCCTTCAAACTGGTTCGAGACAACGGAGGCTTAACTGTATCTTTTAACGGTAACAATTATGCAGTGAGGGAAGCTGAAGTGGCTGTTCTATCTGAAAGTAACCTTGTCACCGCCGCAATAGCTGACTTGTTCTGCAAGTTAGGAAAAGAACAAACCCTAAAAGCCCTTGGCTCATGGAACTATGAATCCCTCAAGAAAAACAATGTTGCCGAGACTCTGCTAAAACAATTCTCTCCAACAAACTCTGATTCCTTGCTCAAAGTTCAAATAGTTACAGCCAAAAATATGGAATTACTCATAAAAGAGAGCAGTGCGTTTAGGAAGAAGGTTCGCGGAGTAGCTGTCGGGAGACTTGGTTAAATGGGTAAAGCACAAATTGAAGATACCTACGCTGAAGCGTTTACGGGGATTTATTGTCGAGTAATCGTTACTGCCGACGATGAGCAGACCCTCCGTAAGGCAGCCGAAGACTCCACCGCAACGCCATCCGTTGTCATTGGCAGAACTGAGGGCGGAGTTGAAAAATACTTAACCCCAAACGAAACCCCAGACAAACGGGTGGGCGCCATCTTGCAGTTCTGGGGAGAAATCAACCCAAAAAAAAGCTTTGCCGAATCACTAAAAAAATTCGAAACAGAACTCTCTTACCGTATTCGCCAAGACATACTCGTTAAACCCTTCACCGCCGTTTTCGATGCTTTACCGAGAGCTGAGGGCAAACTAGACATGATGGAGAGCGTGGGGCACTGCGGCGATGGGTATGAATGGGTTGAAAAAAGGTTTGGTAGAGACGTCATTGTTGTGCCGTTGATGGTTCCAGACTTCGTCATTGAACGCTATCTGGGTTACGCTAAGGGTGTTATGGGCGGCAACTTTTGGATAATGTGTACATCAAAGCAAGCACTTAACGAGGCGGGCGCCAAAGCATTACGGGCAATTCACAAGGTGCATGGCGTGGTAACAACCTTTGACATTTGTTCAGCTGGGTCCAAGCCAGAAACACATTTTCCTAAAATAGGTCCCACAACAAACTACCTTTATTGTCCCTCGCTTAAATCCCGATTAGGCAATGAATCTAAGGTTCCAGAAGGCGTCGGATACATCGCCGAAATCGTTTTCGACGGTATTTCTTTAGACGCTGTTAAAGAAGCCACCAAAACAGGAATCAAAGCCATTTTAGACATAGATGGCATTGTGAAGGTTTCTGCTGGCAACTATGGCGGCAAACTAGGTGAACACAAAATCCCATTAAAAGAGTTGTTTGTATGACAAAATTTGATGTTATAGGGTTTGGAGCACTCAACGTTGATATGCTCTTTAAAGTAGACAAGCTTGCAACTGCAGAAGAAGAAAGCTTCATCGAAGATTACAAGGAAGCCTGCGGAGGCTCCGCCGCCAACGCGATTGTTGGGTTGGCTAGGCTCGGCTGTAAAGTGGGCTTTATAGGAAAAGTCGCCAACGACAGAGAAGGAAAAATGCAACTCGACTGCTTCAAAACCGAAGGCGTCGATACCAACGGCATAGTTGAGGCAACCAAAGGCAGGAGCGGTTCGGTGATGGGTTTTGTAGACCGAAAAGGTGCAAGAGCCCTCTACATAAACTCAGGCGTCAACGACCAAGTCGAGCCCAGAGAAATAAAATGGGAATACGTTTCTCAAACTAAATTTCTGCACCTGTCTTCTTTTGTGGGTGAGAAATCTTTTCGTGCACAAAAAAAGCTCTTAAGCGCCTTGCCTGACGGCGTGAAAATCAGTTTTGATCCAGGCTCATTGTATGCACAGAAAGGCTTTGCGATAATTGAACCGATAATTCGAAATTCATATGTTTTTATGCCAAACGCCGTCGAACTTGAACAATTAACTGGCGAAGAAGACTACCGCAAAGGTGCCGACTATATGATTGCTATGGGGGTCAAAATTGTAGCGGTGAAACTTGGCGGCAAAGGCTGCTATGTTACAGACGGCCAAGAAAGACTAACTGTGGAATCCTTCAAAGTAAAAGTAGTCGATACAACCGGAGCGGGAGATGCTTTCTGCGCTGGCTTCCTCTACGGTTTAATCCACGAAAAAAGCCTATATGAGTGCGGGCAGTTGGGCAATTTTGTAGCTTCCAGAAGCGTCATAACTATGGGAGCCCGCGCGGGATTACCGTATGCCAAGGACTTAGCATTTCTTGGTTAGTTTATCAATAATGCTTTGGAAGATTAGTTTTCCATCGCCGTATTGGAGCATTTGCTGTTGGTGTGTCCAGTCGGGTTGTTGCCACCAGAACATTGCCCTCTCGGGGTGGGGCATCAAACCGAATATGTTTCCTTCTTTGTTGCAGATGCCAGCAATATCATAAAATGAGCCATTGGGGTTGGTTGGGTACTTGCCGTCGGCTACTTGGCCTTCTTTTGTGCAATAACGGAAAACCAACATGTCCTCATCAATCAGCTTCATTAGATACGCCTGTTCTTGTTCTTTGGGGAACAGAAGTCTGCCTTCGCCATGGGCGATGGGTAAATTGATGACTTTTCCAGCTGGGATTTTGGTTGTGAATAGGCATTTGCCTTTGTTTTCTTGTTTAAGGTAGGTCCATTGGCATTTGAAGCCTGTAGGTTCATTGGTGGTTAATGTTGCTTCGGGGTAGGTGCTCATGCCTTTGAAGCCTGGAAGCAAACCGTACTCGACAAGGATCTGGAAGCCGTTGCAAATTCCCAGAATTGGTCTGCCTTCATCGATGAAGGTTTCCATTTCTTTAGCTAAGTTAGTGGATAGGTGCCGTGCAAATATAACGCCTGAACGCACGTAGTCTCCAAAGGAGAAGCCGCCTGGAAAAACCAGCGCCGAATAATCCAGCAGGTTGCGGCGTTTGATTAACTCGTTAACATGAACTACTTCCGCCTGAACGCCCAACTCTTGGAACGCACGTTGGGTTTCAGCATCGCAGTTGGTTCCGCCGACACGCATTACGCAAACTTTGATTTCTTCAGTGTTCATTGTGATTCCTCCTCAGGGCTGAGAGTTTTCTTCCAACTGCGCCTAAGCGTCTCAAGTGATGCGTCAATCACGGTTTTTCCATTTAAGCCCTTAACAGCAAGCTTCTGTTCTTTGGTCACATTGCCAATCTGGACACAACTCTTCCCCCACATCAATTCCTCAAAGAGTCCCCTGTCCTGTTCCGACACTTCGATTAGGAAACGGCTGTTGGATTCGGAGAACAACGCAAAATCGTTTCGGGTTAGTTCTTTGCCTGGCACTTTGCGAAGATCAAGTTCTAAGCCGTAGCCTCCTGCAAACGCCATCTCAGCCGCAGCTACTGCCAAGCCGCCTTCCGAGAGGTCATGACATGACTTGACTAAGCCTTCGTCGATGGCTTTGGTTACGACTTTGAAGGTGCGTTTGGCTTTTGCACCCCTCACTTTGGGCACGCTCGCACCAAGGTAGCCTTTGAGTTTGTAATATTCGGAGCCCCCAAGTTCGTTGAATGTTTCTCCGATGAGGTAGAGATAGTTGCCTGCAGATTTGAGGTCCATGGAAGTGGTGGATTGGATGTTAGGAATTACCCCAACCGCGGTAATCAGCAATGTCGGAGTTACGGGTCCCAACGGCGACTCGTTGTAGAGGCTGTCCTTTCCTGAAATGAACGGCGCCTTAAATGCCACCGCGAAGTCGTAGCATGCTTGACAGGCGCGAACTAATAAGCCTAGCCGCTCGGTCTTCTCTGGGTTGCCCCAAGTGAAATTATCTAAAAGTGAAATTCTCCTTCCCCCAACAGCGATGTTATTGCGGATTGCTTCATCGATTGCTGAAGCCGCCATCCAATACGCGTCAATCTTCCCATAGTTGGGGTTCATGCCACAAGAAATCGTCAAGCACTTCAGCGAGTCATCCAGCGGTTTTAGCACGGCTGCGTCGTTTGGTCCAGCATACTCGCCCTGCAGGGGTTTGAGGGTGGTGTTGCCTTTCACTTCGTGGTCATATGTGCGTATGATGGCTTCTTTGCTGGCGATGTTTGGGGTTGCGAGAAGTTGCAGCAGGTTTTCGGTGAGGTTTGTCGGTTCGGGAAATTCTGGTTCGGTGAGGTTTGGTTTTTCGATGGTTGCAGCTTTGCTGCTGGTGCAGGGGTTGAAGAGGAAAGTCATGTCTATGTCGCTGACAACCTCTTCATGGTAAGTAAGTTTGAGCTTTCTCTCGGTGGTTAAGGTTCCGATGGCTGTTGCAATAACGTCTTCTTTTTCAAAAACAGCCAAAACTCGCTCCAAATTCTCTGGGGGCACGGTGATTAACATGCGTTCTTGGGATTCGGAGAGGTAGATTTCCCATGGCGTCAAGCCCTGATACTTCAAGGGCACCTTTGCCAAGTCCGCGGTGACTCCACAGTTGAACCGTTCGGCTGTTTCGCCGACAGCTGATGATAAGCCTCCTCCGCCGATGTCGGTGACAGCAGAGGCAAGTTGAAGGTCCCGAATTTCTACTATGGCGCGTTTGACTTTTTCTTCTTCGATTGGGTCGGCGATTTGGACGGCTGGTCGCGAGATTTCCTCCGATTTCTCGGTGAGCTCTGCGGATGCGAAGGTTACCCCGTGGATACCATCACGTCCTGTTTTGCCTCCTGCCAAAACGACGATGTCTCCGATTTTGGCGTGTTTTGCGTACCTGTTTAGAGGTAGGAGTCCTATGCAGCCACAGTAGACGATGACGTTGCCTGTGTAGGAGTCATCGAAGTATATGGCGCCGTTTACTGTTGGGATGCCCATGTTGTTGCCGTAGGCGCTGATGCCCGCGGTTACACCCATGTAAACGTATTTTGGATGCTTAACGCCTGGAGGAAGCTTCTTGTAATCATAATCTAATGGACCAAACCCCAAAACGTCAGTGCACGCGATTGGGTCAGCCCAAACGCCCAAAATGTCGCGGATTACACCGCCGACACCCGTTGCCGCTCCACCAAAAGGCTCCACCGCTGAGGGGTGATTATGAGTTTCCACCTTTGCTGCTATGCCGTACCCCTTATCAAACTTGATGATGCCCGCGTTGTCCTCAAACACGCTGACACACCATGGCGACTTGATTTGTTTGGTGGCTTTGGCGATGTAGGTTTTGAAGAGGCTGTCGATTTCTTTGTCGTCGAGTTGGATTTTGCCCTTGAAGGTCTTGTGGCAGCAGTGTTCACTCCATGTTTGAGCGATGGTTTGGAGTTCGACGTCGGTTGGGTTGCGCTTTTCTGTTTTAAAATAAGCCTGAATTTCTTTGAGTTCTTGACTGCTAAAGCCTAAAGCTAGTTCATTGTTGACTTCGGCGAGTTGTTTTTCTGTGGCTTTTGCCGTAGGGACTTCATAAACTAAGCTGTTTTTGCGTTGAGTGTAGAGGTCTGGGTTCATTTTTCTTCAACGACGTTTATAGTGTAGTTGTCTTTGGTTGGATTTGCCAATAGGCGTTTGCTCATTTCTTCCGCCTTAGTTTTAGCTTCACTTAGCGTTGAGGCGTCGAGGTGTACGGTGTAGACTTTGCTGACGTCCACCGCTTGGACCTTATAGCCGAGTTCCATAAGTAAACGTGCAGTAGTTTCGCCTTCCGGGTTGCTGTGTCCGGGTTTGAGGCTGACCTCAATTTTTGCAGCGTATTTCATAAGTCTTTAAATTAATCACTTTGGATTTAAACGCTTTCGTCAAGAAAAACGCAATACTTTACGTTAAAATCATACGTTTATTCTTGTGTTCTATTTCCACAACTCTTTCTTTACCCGTAACTTTCCCTATTATCTCTGGGTTCAGGCTGTCCTTATCAAGGGTTTTCATAGCTTTGTCGATGTCTGTTTTGTCCACTATGATGCCAAAGCCCCAGCCCATGTTGAAGGTTTTAAACATCTCCTCATCAGTTATGGTAAATCCCAGTTCAGCTGCAGTCTTCTGTATTAAGCCAAAGATTGGTTTAGGCTTAAAATTGTTAAATTCAAAGCCTATGCCCGGCGAATAGTTGGCTAGGTTGTTAAATTTCATATAAGCGTCGCCTGTTACGTGAACTGCCGCCTTAACTTCTACTTCTCGAGCGAGTTTCAAGAGCGGTTTAACATAGATTTTTGTGGGCTCAAGCACTTCAAGAGCCACTTCCCTATCCAAACCCTCCGGAATGTCCGTCGATTCGTATTTTCCCCCCCATTGCTTGAATAGAACCTTCCTAACCAACGTTAGGCCATTGCTGTGAACGCCACTGCTGGCCAAACCGATGATAGGGTCGTCCGCTTTGATGTCCTCACCCGTTATGATTTCTTGCCTCTTAACCATGCCCACCGAGGACACAACCATGTCGAACCCAGCGTTTTCAGCTATGCCACTTATTATTTCTGCCACATCACCTGTTTCGCCACCAGTGACCGGGCACTCAGATTCGTTTGCGCCTTGAATGATTCCTTTAAGCCAAGCGTTCACAAGTTCAGGTCTACTTTCTTGCGCATGAATATTATCCGCTATCGCAAGGGGTTTGGCGCCTGAACGGATAACATCGTTGACTGCCATGGCAACAGCGTCGATGCCTATAGTGTCATATTTTTGTGCTAATTCTGCAACGAGGACTTTAGTGCCCACGCCCTCGATGACCATGTCCAAAAACGTGTTTTCGGATATGGGAAATATGTTTCCATAAGGCAGATGCATTACGCCGCTAAATTGGCTGTGCTTGTAAGTTTCTTGGAGTTTTTTTAGCTGCTTTTTGGATTCAACACGTTGTTTGCGGTTTACCCCTGCATCATCATAAGTGTAGTTTTTGAGCATGGCATTTTCTCCTGCACGCTAAATGTGTAGGCTGCTGTCTCATAACGATTTTGTTTGCAAACCTGAAAATCCTAATCTAATATTGTTTGGCAAGGCAAAGTTTTTGTGCTATTCTGAGTTTTTAACTCTGATTAATGTGCAAGCGCCCAAATACCACATATACATAGAATACGCTGAATCCGAAAAATCCGGTATCCGTTTCAACGTGACCCAAGAAGAACTTGTACGCACCTTTGCCACACCCTTTACTGCAGGCCAACCATTCTGGTTCATGGGAAGACTTCTAAACCCCATCAAAGTCACCCAAGCCGTCCTCTTCTGGTCCTACCAAACAGCCGACAAACTAACCCTACCAAACCAAGAAAAACTCGTCGCGGCAAAAGACAAAAAATACCTCCTCGAAAACCTTCTTAAATCTAAAATAAAAGGCACATACCTCTGTACAGAAAAATTTTTGTACACATCCCAAAAAAATACAGAACCCACCCAATCCGTTGTATCTGACATGAGCGGCATGAGCCGCAGAATTTTTGTTGTTTCAGGTGAAGACGACGAGATGAAGAAGGCTATCACTTGGGCTTTGACAAGGATAGGGCTTGTGCCTGTCGTATTGTGTGAAGAGCCCAGTCAGGGAAGAAAAATCGTTGAACACTTTAAAGACTATGCGGACGTAGGCTTTGCTTTGGTTTTGCTCTCGCCAGACGATTATGTTTATGGTAAAGATGAGGCACCCACAAAACGCAAGCTGAGCCCCAAGCAGAAAGTAGTTTTTCAACTTGGTTTTCTGTCAGGAAAGCTTGGCAAGGACAAGGTTCTTATTTTCTTTAGGGAGTGCAATGGTTTTGAAGTTCCCTATTTTGAAGGCCTAAAAACTACTCCCTTTGATGACCGAGACAGCTGGAAACTTTCCCTCATCCGAGAACTCACCAACAACGGGTTTAGTATAGACGTTGACAGGATCATAAAGTAACATAGCAATCCATCATGTAAGTTGATAGCAAAGTTTCTATATCAAATGAACCATCCCTATGCAATAGCTACCGCGACTTCGCAGGTGACATTTGCGGTTGTAGTCTAGTTCGGTAGGACATCAAGGTGTTTCCAGTAGCTGGTTCACCGTGTAAGCTTCCCAAGCTGAACACTCGGGTTCAAATCCCGGCAACCGCACTCTTTATTGTTCAAAAGAAAAGATAAAATTTAGCTGCTTATTTGGCAGCTGCTTTTGCTAGTTTCTTTAGAATTTGGTCTTTAGCGATAGTGTATGCGATTGCGTAGTCAAAGAGTCCTGATGGCTCGGCGGTTGCGCGTTTAATCATTTCTGTTTCGGTCTTGATTTTTAGTTTGCCGATGGCTAATGCACCTATGCCGTAAACGCCCGCTTTGAGTTCTTTTCCGTCGTCGTTTGGAGCTAAACCTTCAACACCCAGTGGTTTAATAGCATTTATGTCTGCTACGATTTTGCATGTGGGGCTCGCGTTTAGATCTGCTGCTGATAGCAGTTGGATTCCGCCTGCGCCTGCTGAGAGAACAATTTCTGCGCCCTCGATTGCTTTGACTGTTTGTTCAGGTTTTGTGACTTCCACAACTGTGACTCTTTTTGCGCCGCATTCTTGGTTAATCTTGTCTGCGACGACTTGACCTTTTGCAAGTGAGCGACTTGTGATCGTTACGTTGGCTTTTTCTGCAGCATAGATTCTTGCCGCGGTCTGCCCGACTGGTCCTGTGCCTGCTAAAACTGCAACTTTTTTGCCCTCTAAGGATCCAAAGCCCTTCTCCATTGCTGCTCCGAAGGTTTTTGCCACTGCGGCTGCGGCCGTTGAGTATCCGCCTCGTGGGTCAACGATGATGCTGTTTCCCCATGGAGCTGACTTCATGGCTTTCTGTGTTGCTTCGACGACTTTTTCTACCATTTCAAAGTTGCTGCCGTTGATGAAGACTTTGGTGTGTTTTGCTCCTTCCGGTCCTCGTGGGAACAGTAGGTCGAATACGATTTTTGGTGCGTCTTCGCCTGTGACGTTTTCGTATTTGAATATCATGGAGTCTGGGAATGCGTCTATGGCTACGAGCATGTCGAATGGACTGCAATATTTGTCTGTGTCTAGGAAAACGAAAACTGTTTTATAACTTGGTTGTTGTGCCAATTTTTACACCTTACCTTGTTTGTGAATACAGTTTAACGATTTAAGAATTATCCAGAATCGCCAGAAAATACAAAAACTGACCTTAAAAACATAGGTATAGGTTGCCATTATAGCTTCGGCACGGTTGCTGAGTTATAGCCAAAAAAACAAGAATCAAATGAACTGAAGTATTTTTATATCGCAACAATGAGACTTTCTAATACAATCAAGGGATGAGACTTGTCTAACGACATTTTTGAAAGAGCTTGGGGAAAAGCAATTGGCACCGACCGCAAACAGTTCAACATGTTCTTTGATCGAATGATGGATGCTTTTGCTTACCACAAAATCGTTTTGGACAAAGATGGAAAGGCAGTTGACTACGTTTTTTTAGAAGTTAACGATGCCTTCGAAAAAATGACTGGACTAAAAAAAGAACAAATCATCGGCAAAAAAGTAACTGAAGTCCTCAAAGGCATAGAAAACGACCCGGCAGATTGGATAGGAACTTACGGAAAAGTTGCCCTTACATGTGAATCTATTATTTTCGAAAATTATGCTGAGCCCCTTCAGAAATGGTACAAAATTTCTGCTTACTGCCCCGAAAAAGGCTACTTCGTGGCGCTTTTTGAGGATGTAACAGAACGCAAGAAAGCCGAGGACGCCCTACGCCAAAGCGAGGAACGTTTCTTCAAAGCTTTCAATAAAAGCCCAGCTGCAGTAATTATTACGCGCCTAGTGGATGGGCGTTACATTGATGCGAACGAGACCTTCTTGAAAATGTTCGAATACAAACGCGATGAAGTGATTGGTCACACTTCAAGCGAGCTTAACATCTATTCCAGCAAGAATGGTTGGAGAGAATTTTTAGAGATTTTTAGAAAAGAAAATGGCATACGCAATTTAGAAATGACCTTTAGAACTAAAACTGGAAAGTTGGTTCCAACGATTATTTCTGTTGAAAAAATTAGTCTTCAAGGAGAAGACCATATCCTAACAACTTTAGTGGATATAACTCGTCGTAAGACTGTTGAAGAGGCACTTAGACAATCTGAACAGCGTTGGTCAACTACCCTCTCTAGCATCGGAGATGCAGTAATCGCCACCGATATGGAAGGCAAGGTTACTTTCTTGAACATTGTTGCAGAAAAATTAACCGGCTGGAACCTCAGCGAGGCAAAACAACAACCCCTAAAAAGAATCTTCAATATTATTAACGAAAATACTCGTCAAGAAGTCGAAAACCCAGTTGTAAAGGTTCTTGAGAAAGGAATTATCGTTGGTTTAGCTAACCATACCGTTTTGATACGCAAGGACTGTACCGAGGTCCCAATCGATGACAGTGGAGCGCCCATTAGGAATAAAGACGGCAAAATCACCGGTGTGGTTCTCGTGTTTCGGGATATTACCGAACGTAAAAAGGTCCAAGAAAAAATAGCTCAACAAGCTTTCATGATTGAAAACGCCAACGATGCAATAATCGGTTATGACCTTAATCAGAAAGTTACTTTCTGGAACAGGGCAGCCGAACATCTTTATGGCTTCAAAGCAGAAGAAGCATTAGGAAAATCTGGTGCCGACTTACTCAAGGGAGTTTACGCTAATACTACACGGGAAAAATTGGTTTATAAGCTGTCCACTGACACTCATGTAGAAACAGAATCTGTCAGACAAACCAAAGACGGCAGATTCCGCAACGTTGAAGCACACGTGATCCTTCTGCGAAACGAAATGAACAAACCCATAGGTTATGTTTCTGTGGATCGAGACATTACCGAACGCAAAAAAACCGAGGCTGCAATCCAGCGTCAAGCTGCACTAATCGACCTCACTCCCGATGCAATAATCGTTAGAAAACTCGATGGTACCATCACTTTTTGGAGTAAGGGCGCAGAAAAACTTTATGGGTGGACAAAAGATGAAGCTATCGGCAAAACGACTCATCAACTCTTTGACACAAAGTTTCCGCATCATATCCAAAATATCCTTTCAGAACTAAACGCTACCAAACATTGGTCAGGGGAGTTAGTGCATAAAACCAAAGACGGACAAGATGTAACTGTTCAAAGTTGGTGGCTTGCCGAAGAAACCGAACATGAGGAAATACAGAGCATCCTTGAATCAAACGTAGATCTAACTGAGCGGAAGAGGGCAGAAAAGGAAATCTCGCGCCTGGCTTCATTTCCAACCCTTAACCCTAACCCCGTTTTTGAAGTCGATTTTAACGGAAACATAACATATGCTAACCCTGCAACAAAACTTTTCTTCCCCGACCTTGAAGTTTTAGGAATCGATCATCCCTTCTTATCTAACTGGCAAGAAACCGTCGAATACTTTGAAGATAAAACAAAACACAACCTCGGCAAAGAAGTGAAGGTTGCTGATCACTGGTACCATGTACAATTTTATCATGTGCCTGAAACCCAGCAAATACGGATTTATACCGTGGATATTGACGAGTTAAAGATTGCTGAAGAAGCGCGCATTAAAGCGCAGATTAAACTTGAAGAAAACGCTATCTTGTTGGAGGAATATGCGAATCAGATGGAAGAACTTGCCAACCAGCGAGCACAGCAGCTTAAGGATGCTGAGCGTATGGCAGCTATCGGGCAAACAGCAGGAATGGTTGGTCACGATATCCGTAATCCTCTCCAAGCGATAACCAGTGACATGTACCTTATAACTGAAGAAGTAAAAACTATGAAAGATGGCGATAGCAAACAAGCCATCTTTGAAAGTGTAGAATCAGTAACTGAAAACCTCAACTATATCAACAAGATAGTTAGTGACTTGCAAGATTATACTCGCCCTCTAAAACCTAACCTGCAAATTGTAAACCTAACAGAGCTTATCGAGGGCACACTTTTAACAATTAACGTTCCAAGACGCATCCAAGTCATAACTGATGTTAAAGATAACGCAAAACCAATCATGACCGATATTGCATACCTACGACGAATACTAGCGAATTTGATGACTAACGCAGTTCAAGCAATGCCAAACGAAGGCAAACTAACTATCAAAGCTTACAAGAAAAATGATACAACCATCGTGACCGTGGAAGACACGGGGGTAGGTATTCCAGAACATGTTAAAACCAAAATGTTCACACCCCTCTTCACAACAAAATCCAAAGGTCAAGGTTTAGGCTTAGCAGTCGTTAAACGGCTCGTGGAATCATTAAAAGGCAACATATTGTTCGAAAGCGAAGAGAATAAAGGAACCAAATTCACACTTGAATTCGCTGAAAAAAGCACTTAAAAACCATGATGCTTGCTGTTTTCATTCAATGCCAACCTACCAACCTACCCCCTCTATAGTTTCTGCAATGAATTACTTTTAGAATATAAAACGGTTGGTAGAATTGTCTACTTCCTTTCTATAACTAACTCTTTTGCCCAGCCAGCGATAAATTCCACGTTTATCTTTGTTAGGTATTGGAGGGTTTTGAAGCTCAAGTTTATGAGCGCTGCGTATGGCGTAAAAATGAACCTTGCTACAACCCGTCTGGTTAGTTGATATAACTTAAAGTGCCCATATCGCCTATAGGATATGCCGATTGTGACATAGTTTTTTGATGTACCCAAATGAGTCGCGCCCAGAAACGGCAGAACTTTCCAAGTGTAACCTGTTTTCTGCACATAGCGTTTAAAGTACTGGTCCTCCCCAAAAAATAACTTGGGCGGATTGTAGTCTTCCATAAGTTTACGGCGTATTATGATGTTGTTGATATGTGGATTGGTATCTAATTCGCTCAGGTTATAAACTGTTCCCACAACACGTTCGTATGCTGAAACATGCTTGTTCTTGTGAACTGCAACCGTGCCAATAGCGCCGACCTTGGGAGTAATGGCTCGGGTTACCAGTTGAAGCCAGTTATCAGGCAAAAGCATGTCGTCATCCACCATCGCCACCCACTCGGTGTTAGCCTGCAGAACCCCATTTTTGCGAGCGGTACTGAGCGGTTTTTCATGTGTATTTATGATTTGCCCTGCGCACGGCATATGCTTGAGTTGCTGCATAAGCGTTGGGTTCGACTCATCTCTTGAGGGCACCACAAAATCGACTTTCATGTCATTGTCGGAGCAGGAAGGCATAGGGCATAATGTTCTCACTTAAGTTAAATAGTTTATCGCATCTTCCAAAACGCAATTTGGATAAAAAAATTACATTTTTAAGATTTTAGCCGCTTTCTGCGACGCCCGCTTATTCTTCTTTGTAATCATGCCCTTCTGGATTCCGTTTAGCAGTTGCAGAATCATGCCCTGCTTGACGTGTTCAACCATTTGCTGTTCGCTTATGTCTGGGAGGCGCATGCAGTTGCCGATTTTAACGTTATAACTGGCTATGCCAAACTTTTTGGCGATTTCGTAAAGTTTAGAGCCGATGATGGGGTTGGTTATGGACCATGAAATGTACTCAATTAGGTTCTCGCTTAGGCATTTTCTGGCAAATTCTAATGTGTTTTTGACCTCTTCGGGTGTTTCATATTCGAGTTTGTCGTTTATTTCCCAAGCGTTATAGAGCATCAAGAAACCGTAGACCTTAATGTGGTACTTCCTCAGCAGCTCAAGAGTTCGTAAGTTGTCGGCTTGTGTCGCATTTTTGCCGATTCCTTTAAGCACGCGGTCGTTGGCGGATTCAAGGCCAATGTGAACCAGCCAAACATGGATGTCACTTAGCTTCTGGGCTAATTCATCGTTTAACTTGTCCGCCCGCAGGTTACACTGGAAAGACATTCCCTTGAGGTTGAGTTTTTGGATTTCGTTGCAGACTTCCAAGCACCATTTAATATCAACGTTGAAAGTGTCGGAGCGCAGGTAGATTTCTCGGATGCCTCTGCCGTAGAGATAGTTGATTTCTTCAGCGATGTTTTTGGGTGAGCGCTGTCTTACCCAGGGCTTTTCAAGTTTCCACACTGGGTTTGAGCAGTATGTGCAGTTGTTGGGGCAACCGCGTATTGGAAGAAGATATGCCATGCGTTTCTTTTTGCTCACTGCTATGTCATAGTTTTCGAAGTCTATTAGGTCCCATTCAGGGAAGAAATCGATGTTCTTTAGAAGTGGTCTTACGCCGTTGTTTTTCTGCTTGTTGACTGTTCCTACGATGTCTGTTATGGGTTCTTTGGCTTGGTTTTTTCTGAGTAATTCAGTAGTGGTTTCTTCGCCCTCTCCTAGGATGCATACTTCGATTGGGGTGTTTTTGAGGACATCTTGCGGGTCAATGGTTGGGTGGGCGCCGCCTGCAACCATAAGCATGTCGAGCCCTAACGCTTTGACTTTTGATATCGTTTCAAAGGACAGCTCTCTTCTCGGGGTAGTGAAGGATATGGCGTAAACGTCAGGCTTGATTTCCTTGACTTTTTCGAGATGTTCCTCCATGGAAAGGAATGGTTCAAGATAAGTGAATTCTACGTTGGGCAGTCGTGGCTTGGCGTAGCCGATGATGTAGAGGATTCCAAGGTTCGGCGACTCTGTTACGGCTTCCCCTTTCGATTCCCGACCAAACGGGGGGTCAGCAAAAACGACTTTTAACTTCTTTTCTTGGGGTGCCATTTTCTTTTTGTCACCAAAACTGTCATCCACTACTCACTTTCTATGCAGGCGTATATATTTTGCTTCTTTAGGTGCTCAGGCAAACTTCTTAAACTCCAAGAGGGAAATGTAACTCACACTGACCTGAGGCATAATTGAGTTGGCAACCTTCCTTGTAGTTCACCCATACCTCGACATTTACGGCGGCGGCGAACGTGTCTGCCATGGCGTAATTAAAACTCTAGTTGGTCATGGGCAAAAAGTCGAATTGCTAACGTTTGATTTTGACGCTGGTAGGTACCGAGACATTGTTGGAGAAGAATTTCCAAAGGAAGTTGTCGTTCACTCGATGGGTAAACGCATTGAAGTTAAGCCTCCTTTTACAATTTACAAAAGACACCGCAACTTCGTCAAGCTGCTAAAAAAATACCGCGCCCAGTTAAACTATGATTACTTGTTTTCGACGCAATCTTCCTCTCCGTTTGAACCTGTCTTTCTCGATAAAGCCAAAAAAAACATCGCTTATGTTCACTTTCCAGAAATACACTTCGACTATGCTAAGTCAGGGCTTAAAAGGAAACTGTATCTGTGGCTGTTTAAGCATTGGGTAGAGCAGGGTATAGATAAGTTGGATTTGGTGTTCTGCAATAGCAACTACACCAAAGAAGCCATAGAACACTACTGGAAAACACATGGCGTAAAAAATCCCATCGTAGTCTATCCTCCAGTTAACCTTGACAAATTTTGGTCTGATAAGCCATTGGAAAAACGCAGTAAACGGGTAATCTATGTGGCTCGTTTTATTCCAGTTAAAAGACATGAAATAATGAAAAAGTTGGCAATGGATTTGCCAGCCTACGAGTTTGTAAGCGTAGGTGGATTAATCGATGCAGAACAAGCATGGTTCAATAATTTCTCAGCGGATCTTCCACCGAACTATAAACTTAAAACCAACTTGCCCGGGCCCGAACTGCTTAATGTTCTGCATGATTCCCGAATCTACGTTCACCTGATGGAAGGAGAACACTTTGGCATAGCTCCCGTTGAAGGCTTAGCAAGCGGATGCGTCACTATTGTCCATAACAGTGGTGGCATGAAAGAGTTTATCCCTGAAGAGTTCCGATGGAACAACTATGATGACTTGAAAGAAAAAATCAAGAGGTACCTGCAACCCGTCGATGAAGACACCGACTGGGGGCCCAAACGTGAACAACTATGGCGGAAGATTTCGATGCTAACGCCTCAAACCTTCCGAGAACAGGTTTGGTCTGAACTTCAAACTATTACCTGAGTTACATAAATGCCTAGCCATCGGCGATCGATTCCTGATAACGAATTATTCATGATTTGAGCTTACGATGAATTAGCAAGTTTTGTATTTTTTAGAACTTTAACTTGAATTGTTACGTCTTTAATCTTCCTGAAAAAATCGACATTAAAGGTTAAATATATACGGTCGAACAACAATTGTTTCACCACTAAACCCTCCCAATTAACAAAAGGTAAAACAAATCGAAGATCATCTCTTGAAAGATGCTAGAGATACCTGGTGTATCCAAATAGACATCTAATCGTTGTGAAAATAGATGTTTGAACTGCACGCATCTTATTTCGTATGTTCCGACATGGGATATGGAACTTGATTTTTTTAAGAAAGCAGTGGATTCACTTGAGGACTGACCATAAGTTATAGGGTTAATAGGCGGAAATACATCTCTGCATCCTCAAATCAAAGAATTCACAGAGTACTTTGTATCAAAAATTCAAAAGAAAGAACAAAGAGGAATATGGAAATCGAATTTCTTTGGAAAAGAAGAGCTCATAAGGGAAAATTACGGCGTTGTCTATTATAATCCTCATTCAGAAACAGTTGTTCACCAGCCAATCCTATGTACAAGTAAAGACCTTGTAAAGGATGAGGCAACCCGCGATAGGTTGATAAGCTCATGCTGGCTCGCTGATCAATGGAGTCCAAGCATTACGCCAAAGGGATGTTATCGCTGCGAAGTTATGGGTGCCTTCGATATGGTTCTGGGATACAATCTCGGCTTACCTATAGAGAATCTAGATGGTGGAATAAACCCATCTCTGCTTTCCAAAAACAAATTTCGACTTTTTGCCAACTTTGTTCAGTTTGTATACCACTCAAACCTCGTCGAGACCGCGACCAAAAAGATGACATTTCTGCTTCAAACCTAGAATTGCTCAAAAATTCACCACGCATAAAGTGGGGGTGGTATATTCTTTTTGATGAAAATCAGTTCAAACTAGTTAATGCAAGCACCATTCAATGGCAGCCAGAGAGATACCGACGCCCAACTACTTTTGAGACACTGTACGCCTCATGTAAGAGGAAGTTAAAGAAGATACATTAGATTATTAGAATTAATTAGTTTTAGAGCATTAAATCGCCGCAAGTATTATTAAACAACTTTAGCCAATTTGTTTGTATGATTTCAGGGTTCATGATAGTTAAGAACGTTCTAGAGCAAGGTTATCCCTTCGTTGAAGCAATCGCTTCTGCCTTACCTGCATGCGATGAATTTTTAGTTTCAGATGGTTACTCGACAGATGGAACTTACGAAATTCTAGAAAAAATCGTTACGGTGAACCCCAAAGTTAAGATTTATCGTTATCGATGGCCTGAGAAAAAAAACATGACTGTACTAGCCGACGTCACCAACGAGGTACGCAACAGGTGCCAATACGAGTATGTATTTTCGGTTCAAGCCAACGAAATAATTCCTGAAATAGCCGTCGCCTATATCAAGGCACTACCAATCATTTATCCAACCGTTAATACGTTCAGTTTTCCCTTCGTGCAGTTGCTGAATAACCGCAAACTTAACGATGAATTCCGGTTCCGCTTCTCAAAAAATCTTACCGAAGTAATAGCAATAGAGGATGCTTGGAGACTGGGTCTAGACAAGAAATATCTGAGAAAGAAAAAACTTAAAGCACTCTTGAACCCTAAACGACTATCCAACTATTTAGACAAAGGCATAGAACTAGTTTATGCTAATAACTGTCACGACCACCTTTCCAGAGCAATCTACCTGCCTAAACCTGTCTATCGGTACTGGGCGCTCTTCCCAGAGAGTTTCCTAAAAAAAGCCAAGCGGCACGCGGAATACTTCACGATGTCAAAATTCCAAGAATTATTCGATACATTAGAGTCTCGTGAAGACGACCCCGAGTTTTGGAAGTTAGCCTCCGAATTTTTGATGGACATACAATACAAGCTTAGATACCGCTACCCTGAACCATACGGCTTTGTGGATAGAAAACAGCATCCTTCAATTATTCAAGAATTCATCGCTAACCCAAAAACCAAGCAATACTACGTTCGAGACGAACTGTACGAAAGGATTCGAAAACTTTGAGGTCCCGATTTTGCGCCCTATGGTTAAACAGATAAGTTTTCATAAAAGAAGCAAGAAATAAGAATGCCAAACGCAAAACAGCGCCAATTGTGAAGCGGAGACCTCTATAGTGAGCGAGCAACCAACAATTAAACTTAGAATTGACGTGGATTATCCTTATCCCTCGTCAAGAGCTAAAAGTTTTCTCTATGTAGTGTTAGGCATCAAAACAAACAAAGGTAAAAGTTACCTTAGAAACGCTCGTATTATCGCTCAAATGATTAATGCGTCACCTAGAAAAATCATGGCATACTGGTTCTTCACTCCATACACAATCCCAGACAAAAAACTTCTTGAACTACTTGGTCCCGAGCGCCATGAAGTTGGTTTGCATATCGCTAACAATGCACTCAAGGAATGGAAAACGCTCGAGAAAGAAACAGGACGGGCAATACAATACTACACTTTCCATGGCACTTCAAACCTACTTGCGCAGCTGCTATGGAGACGTAAAATAGGCCAAAAACAGGCGAGTGTTCCTATCGATTTTCCAGTTAAATCCTTCCATGAGTTTACGACAACAGGTTTAGATAGGCGGGTCTATGAAGCGGGATTGGACTCGGTGAAAAAAGAAGCAGAAATCTGGATTCATCAAGGTACCGTCATATCGATTCATCCTGAATGGCTTTTTAAGAAGGGTGAAAAGAACCGCCGGGGACCTTTCTATGAGGCATTAAAATTAATTTTGGATGTGGACTAAGACGCTTGATGCACTTCGAATAAGGAAAAAGCTTTTTTTCCGAATAGCAAAAAACAATCAGGAATATGAGAAAGATGTGATTGCTACTGAGGGGTTCGTTAAAAATTTAGGTGAAGAAGGAGTCGATATCTACACTTTCCTTGAAAGAACTTGGTGTTGCCCCCTCGCTAACCCGCCAAAAAGCTGGATAAGAACCGATGACAATGTGGGTTTGATGGAAATAACTACTTTTGACGCTTGGTTTAACGCGGTGGGGAAAAAAACACGTAACATGGTTCGCCGGGCCGAGAAGAGCGGCGTAAAAGTGAAGGCCGTCGAACTTAACCCGCAGCTAGTTGAGGGTATATGGAAAATCTACAATGAAACCCCTATTCGCCAGGGTAGAGCCTTCTCTCATTTTGGTGAATCAATCAAATCGGTCACCGACAACATGCAATTAGCTAAAAAATCCACTTTTATCGGCGCCTATCTGGGGGAAGAACTTGTTGGATTCATCCAAATTATCTACGGAGACAACATAGCCATAATCTCACAGATTCTGTCGTTGCAGAAACACTGGGATAAATCTCTAAACAATGCACTTCTAGCCAAGGCGGTGGAAGTTTGTGCAGCCAACGGTAATAAGTGGCTAATGTATGGACGAATAGGCAATCACCCCTCACTTGATAAGTTCAAGGAAAGCAACGGTTTTACAAAATACTCCATAGCCCGCTACTATGTACCCATAACCTCCAAGGGTAAACTTGCTATACGTTTAGGTTTACATCGGGACTTCAAAGATGCCTTGCCACAGTTCCTCAAGGGTCCGCTTATTCCTGTTTTTAATTGGATAAGCAGAAACAAGGTACAGCTAAGGTTACGTAGGAGGTAGAAAATACCATTTAATCATTCCCAGAAATGAAGTTCGAAAACTGGTACGGCATTCTGTCAATATTTTATTTGATCGTGTCGAAGCTTAAACCAAAAATAGCGCCGTACATCGGACAATATAGTTAATAATATTAGACCCTTCAAGATAAACGAATTCAAGGTTGATTAACGTGGTCGAACACAAAAAGATGCTTGTGACTGGTGGAGCAGGTTTCATAGGTTCATGGCTTGTTGACGAACTGGTTGATAGAGGTCATAACGTTGTATCTGTTGATGATCTAAGCGGTGGCTTCAAATCTAACGTTAATACGAAAAGCAAATTTATCAAGGCTGACCTTAGAGATCACCAAAAAGTCAACAGAATTTTTGGCGACGAAAAATTCGATACAGTTTTCCATTTAGCTGCTTACGCAGCTGAGGGGCAATCAATATTTTCACCGATCGAAATTAACGACATCAACATAACACCCATGAATAACTTGTTGGTTGCTGCAGTAAACAACAATGTCCAAAAATTCGTTTTTACCTCTTCAATGGCCGTCTACGGAAGTCAACAACCACCCTTCAATGAAGATATGATCCCTCTGCCGGAGGACCCCTATGGATGCGGCAAGGCTTATTGTGAAAGCATGCTTAAGATTTTCGCACATACTTATAATTTTGACTATGCAATTTTAAGACCCCATAATGTTTATGGACCCAGACAAAATATCTCTGATCCTTTCAGGAATGTTTTGGGGATTTGGATAAATAGAATAATGAAAGGAAAAGAACCCTACATTTTTGGAGACGGCAAGCAAGAAAGAGCTTTTTCCTACATCGGTGACGTAGCTCCCGCAATTGCAAATGCAGGGTTGAATAACAAAGCTAACGGACAGATTATTAATGTAGGAAGCAAAGAGGTTACATCAGTAAACGAAGCATGCCAAGTTGTCCTAAACGCCATGGATAGCAAAATAAAACCCATTTATCAGGATGAAAGACCTGGAGAGGTAAAATACGCCTTCTGCACTGCTGAAAAATCTGAAAAGTTACTCAACTACAAAACCTCAACTTTGTTGCGTGAAGGTATCAAGATAATGGCTAAGTGGGCAAAAGAGGTCGGTCCACAGGAGCCAACCTATAGACTGCCGTTGGAGATAACCAAGAAGGCACCTCAAGTGTGGAAAGAAAAACTAATCTAAAACGCCTTATACTTTTTATTTTAAGATTTTTAAGATTGCTATAGCTGCACCAGACTTCTCACTTGAGAATCATTTTATTGAGTTATAGCAAAGAGGTTAAATCAACAAAGCCATACTCAATGTTGAGGAGTCCTGTTGGCATATCCACTTACCTATGTCGTCGTCATTAATTGGAATGGCAAGGAAATTTTGCGTAAGTGCCTCACAACGCTCTTTGCCAACACCAAAAGCCAGAACTGCCGAGTAGTTCTCGTAGACAACGCTAGCACCGACGGGTCAATCGAGATGCTGCAAGAAAACTTTCCCCAAGTTCAATTATTAAGAAACAAAGCTAACATGGGTTTCTCCATCGCAAACAATCAAGGCATTCAAATTGCCCTTGCAAACGGTGCAAAACAGGTTTTGCTCCTAAACAACGACATCGAAATTACCGACAGCAAATGGCTCGAGACTCTTACTGCTGTTTTGGAGTCTGACCGCAAGGTGGGTGTTGTGGGCTGCAAACTGCTTTACGGAGACGGGCGGATACAGCATGTCGGTGGAGTCATTAAGCTGCGTGGTGCCTATCACCGAGGTGAACGCGATAAAGATATGGGGCAGTATGATAAGGTCGAGTTTGTTGATTACGTCACGGGCGCTGTTTTGCTGATTAAATCAAAGGTTATACGTGAAATTGGGCTCTTAGACGAAGGTTTTTCGCCCATTTATTGTGAAGACAGCGACTGGTGTGTAAGAGCAAGATTGTATGGATACAAAATAGTGTACACCCCTGAACCAACCCTTATCCACCACTGCGGAATCGATACAGCGAAATTGGGCTCTAAAAAAGCGTTTATCTTCAGAAAAAGCGCCATCCGATTCTACCTTCTCAACTACCAACTCAAAGATATCTTGAAACGCATTCTAAGATTTGAAATTCCAGCATTAATAGCATGTTTCGTTGGGCGACACGTACAAGGAGGGTTGACCATCACACTTAGGATGGATGCTTCAAAGAGGCTTTCCTTTTTCATACGGGCTTGGGCTCCCAACATCCTTGACATCAAAGGCATAATGACAAAGCGCCAGCAGCGGTTCCTTTATGGGAGAAAATTACGGCTTTCAATTTAAATCAATCGTTCATAAAGGCTTGCAAGCTGCTTGGCAATTTTGTTTGCCTCAAAAGCCTCAAGAACCCATGCGCGCCCATTCCTGCCCAACTGTTCTCTTTCTTTCTTGTCAAGCAACAGCTCTTCAAGTGCCAACTGAAGTGCCACAGGGTTTTTTTGTTCAACCAAAATGCCGGTAACGCCGTCCTTAACAATTTCAGGAATTGACCCCGTGATGGTTGAGACTACTGGTTTTTCACAGGCCATAGCTTCCACAAGGGCATAGCCGAATTGTTCAGCCCAGAAGTCGGTTTCCACGCTTGGTAAACAGAAAATGTCGGCTAAATTGTGAATTTCTGCCATTTCTGAGTAGCCTATGCTGCCGAAAAACTTTACTTTGTTTTGGATTTTTAAGCTTTCAGCAAGTTTCGTGATTTGCCTCTGCATCTTTTGGGTGCCTGAGCCTGCAACTAAGAGTTCGATGTTTTGATGTTTCTTTATCATTAAGGAAAAGGCGTTCAGCAGGTCAAATATTCCTTTTTCAGGAGTGAGCCGTCCAACAAAAAGAATTTTTGTTGAATTGTCAGATACGCCAAACCTGTTGGTCGTTGTCTTTGCTGTTGGTTTAAACCTGTCACAGTTTATTCCAGCAGGAATCACTGAAATCCGTTCAGGGTTAACTTCCTCGGTTAAGAGTGCTTCTTTGGCTTTCTTTGTGATGGCGATGATGTGGGTTACGTGTTGGCGGTTGTATTCTTGGATTTTTAGATAGGGTTTGCCCTTAACGTTGAAGGGTATGTTTTCCCATTCTGTTGCTATGGTGGGTTTGCCTGTTTTTACAGCTTGGTAAGTGAAGGGGTACCAAATGTCGGCGGAATGTATTATGTCAAGGTCTTTAACGAGTTTATTCAACCCGATGACGCGAAGATTCCAGGATTCAAAGTTGTATTTCGTAGCTCTGCCGAACAAAGAAAAAATTGGCTTCAGTTTGCCTTTAGTTAAGGTTTGTAGGTTGTGTCCCGCTCTTATCGGAAAAGTGATTTCTGGTAGGTGCTTCTCTTTGTCATGTGTGGTTATGCCTATTGGTTGAAACCCATATTTGGTTAGTTTCTCGAAGTATTGTCCTTCATATGGGTTTAGGTTTGGGCCTCTTAAGACTCCGACTTTACGCACGCTAAGCTCATACCTACCTATTCATGAGTAACTCTTTGCGTGAGCTAAAATAGGTTTGCACGATAGCTGGCATCTAAAGCAACAGGTCAGCTAAGAGTTTGTTTAGTTCTTCTCGGTTCTTTATGCTTCGAAATATCGCTTTTCCACTCGAGTAGACCCGAAAAGAGAAGTCTTGGTATGTTAACTCAAAAATTATCCCCACAATCTTGTTTTTTAGGGTGGCTTTTTTCAGGATGTTAGCGATGGCTTCGTCCCTCTTCTCGTACTTGAAGACTACTATTACGTCTTTTTCTGCACCGCAGGTTCCTTCGACTCGAGCCACATAATCGTCGATAGTTGCCATTAGAACTGCTCAAACTCCTTTAGGATTTCTACGAAACGGTCAACTTCATCTTTTGTATTGTAGATGTAGAAGCTTACCCGCGCGGAAGATTCCAGCTTGAAAACTTGATGCAGCGGCTGTGCACAGTGGTAACCGCTACGCATCATAACGCCATAATTGTCAAAGAATAACGCCACATCATGGGAAGATAAGCCTTTAACGCTGAAAGGTATGATTCCTAATTTCTTGGAAAGGTTGCTTGGACCATATACTGTGGTTTTGCCACATTCCTTCATCCTCTCAACGACGTACTCTGTTAGGTCTTTTTCATGAGATAAAACATTGTCCATGCCTACCTTCTCAAGGTACTCAACTGCGGTGCCCAAACCAACCGCTCCAGCAATGTTAGGCGTACCTGCCTCAAACTTCCAGGGCAACTCATTCCACGAAACAGAGCAGCCACCCTGATCTTTGCTAAACTCAACTTCTTTAATCATTTCGCCGCCTCCTTGAAAAGGCGGCATCTTTTCCAGAACTTCCTTCTTGCCGTAAAAAACTCCGATGCCTGTTGGACCGAGCATTTTGTGCCCTGAAAAAGCGAGAAAATCCATGTTTAAGTCTTGAACATCAACCTTCATGTGTGGAACCGACTGGGCGCCGTCAACCAGCATTAAAGCACCGTTGTCATGGGCTACTTTGCCTATGCGTTTAACATCATTGATTACGCCTGTGACGTTTGAAACGTGGCTTAGACAGGCAATCTTTGTTTTGCTGCAAAGTTTACTTTCAAAATCATCATAATCTAATGTGCCATCAGGGTTGATTTTGGCGTACTTGATAGTGAAGCCTTTCAGTTTGGCAGTTATTTCCCATGGAACAATGTTGCTGTGGTGCTCCATCAAAGAAACCAAAACCTCGTCACCTTTGCTTAGGATGTTTAGTCCCCAGGAATATGCAACCAAGTTGATGGCTTCGGTTGTGCCCCTGACAAAAATAACTTCACTGGGTTGTTTTGCGTCGATGAATTTAGCGATTCTTTCCCGTGCCTTCTCGTAGAGGTCGGTTGCTTCCAGTGATAGGGAGTGGACGGCGCGGTGGACGTTGCCGTTGTGGTTTTCGTAGAAATCTGTTACTGCGTCTATGACTTGGCGGGGTTTCTGGGTAGTTGCGGCGTTGTCAAAGTAGATTAGGGGGTTGCCGTTCACTTTGCGGTTTAAAATAGGGAAGTCTTGCCTGATTACCTGCATATCTATGATTTTTTTTCTGCCTCAGGTTTTAGCCTCTTAGAGAGCGTTTTTGCCAGTTCTTCTTCTTCTAACGCCTGCTTTTCTTCAAAGGTGTGTTCTTTTGGCAACCAGCTTGGCGGCTCGACATTTTTTTGGGTAAAATACTGTCTTATCGCTCTTTTCAACGCACCGACAGCGAGAACCCCGCAGTGGAATTTGACGCTTGGTAATCCGCCGATTTCTTCAGTGACTCTTTTCCAGGTTATGTCGTTCCATGCGTTTTCAAGTGTTAAGCCTTTTATCATTTCAGTGACTATGCTTGATGTGGCTATGTTTGCGGCGCATCCGTAGCTTTCAAAACTTGATTTTATGATTACTTGTTTTATTTCATCGATTTTTAAATAGAAGGTTATCATGTCTCCACATGCAGGGTTACCTGCGACTGCGACGACGGTTGCATCTTCCATTTTTCCAAGGTTCTTGGGGTGTTGGAATAAGTCCATGACTTTTGGGTTGTATGGTAAGGGTATGCGTGACATATCTAGTGCACTCCTGTTGAGCCAACTATCCCTCTAATACGGTTGACAGCTGTAGGTAAAACACTAAGAACGTAAGCTATATCTTCTTCTGTTTGGTTGCGGGTAACTTTCATGAGTATGCTGCCGTGGGCTTCCTCGAATATACGTCCGATGGCGATAAGAACGTGGCTGGGCTGCAAGAGTCTTCTGCTGCATGCGCTTCCGCTGGAAACATAGACGCCTTTGAGGCTGAGTTCAATTGTTAATGCTTCTCCTTCCGCCCTAAGAATGCTGATGTTTGCGTTGTCGGGTGAGCGTTTGTCGCCTTTTGGACCGTTAAACCGAAGGTCATTTAGTTCAGCAAATATGCCATCTGCGAGTTTGTCGCGGAGCATACGCATCTTGGCGGTGTTCGCTTCGAAGTTCTCAAAAGCAAGTTCGGAGGCTTTGGTGAAGCCAACAATTAACGGGGTGTTTTCGACTCCGGGCCAGAGTTTTTGGGTTCCGATTTGTCCTTCGAGGATGCGTTCCATGTTTACGCCATCTCTCAGGTACATAGCGCCCATTCCTCTTGGACCTTGAATCTTGTAGCTGCTCACTGTGGCTAAGTCAACTTTTAGGTCTTGCACGTTTAAGGGTATTCTGCCGTACGCGTCGGAAGCGTCGGTGTGGAATAGGGTTTGGGGGTTTTTGGCTTTAACGATGTCAACAGCTTCTTTAATCGGTTGGATTGTTCCAAGCTCGTTGTTTACAGTTGATATACTGACAAGTAAGGTTTCGTTGTCGATGGCTTCTTTTAGTCTTTCAAGGTTGATGAAGCCTTCGTGGTCTACGGGGATTTTGGTAGTTGAGAAACCGAATTTCCCCATCATTTCGGCAACCTGAAGCACATTGATTGGTTCGATTTCTGAAATTACAATTTTTTTGCCCTTACTTTTGTGTGCAAAGCATGAGCCCATGATTGCTAAGTTGTTGGCTTCGGTTTCGCTGGGTGTAAATGTGATTTCTTCGAGCATTTTTGCGCCTATGTACTTGCTGATTTTTTGAAAACAATTCATTATGACTTCGAATGCTTCCCAGCCGGGCTTGTGTGTAAGCGTGGGGTTGCCGTATGCAGTCTTGTTGAAGTATGGCAGCATTGCCTCTACTACTTCTTGGGGAACAACGCAGCTGTTTTCATTGTCTAAGTAAACTTCATGCGTAATACCCTCATGCAGTTTGAGGAGCTCTTTCACGTTTTCAACCATAACAGTATCCACCTAATTTTTTGGGACATATAACTAGTTCTACCTTGCTAGTATCCAGTTCAAGTAAAAAAACCTAGCCACGAAGTAACTCCTTGGTAAACGCAGTTTTCGTAATTCAAAGTTAAAGCGGAGAAATATCAGTCAATGGTATTGGAATGTAAAGATTTGTGTTTAAAACATTATCAATGGATAAAACAGAACACCCTGAATTAAATTAAATATTAATAGCACTTCAGAAAATAAACGCATGGTGACACGACATAGCTGCAATGTTTGAAATAAGAAATACTATAAATGGGAAATTTTACTGGCGTTTCAAAGCGGCAAACGGTGAAGTAGTTGCAGTTAGCGAAGTATACGAGACCAAGCAGGGTTGCATGAACGGCATAGACTGCATAATGAGCAGCGCAGTTTTCGCAGCAATCAAAGACCAAACTGCCTAAGACAAAGAAGAGCTATCTTACTCTTCTTTTTTTTAAAAAGTCGGTCAACTTTTTTGCGTAGAGCACGACTCAACAGGCGAAAAAATCATCGCTACACAATAAAACTCTAATAACTCGCCCAAACCCATAGTATTCAAATAACCCGAATTTATGGCGAATACCGTGAAGATTGCAGAGTTGCCCGTTCCAGAACCCGTCAAAGAAGTCCTGCTTGGCTTGGGGATTGCGGAGTTGTTTCCACCTCAAGAAGATACCATACGGGCGGGAGTGCTGGACGGACAAAACATAGTTCTGGCTAGTCCCACGGCTTCAGGCAAAACCTTGATCGCAGAGCTTTGCGCCCTAAAACATATTCTTGATAACCATGGAAAAGTTATCTACCTCTCTCCGCTTCGTGCGTTGGCGAGTGAGAAATTTGAGGATTTCAAAAAATACACTTCTATCAGGAAAGCGGATGGTAGCAAGGTTTCTGTGGGCATAAGTACAGGAGACTTTGACAGCGCGGACAATTGGCTTGAACGCTACGACGTCATCGTTACAACTAATGAGAAGGCGGATTCTCTTTTGCGGCACCGCGCCAAATGGATGGACACCATCTCTCTGGTAGTTGCCGACGAAGTTCACCTCTTAAACGAGGCTGAACGTGGACCAACCCTCGAAATTGTGCTCGCAAGACTCTTGCAGGTTAACCTCCACATCCAAATTTTAGCCCTAAGCGCTACCATCAATAACGTTGATGAAATCGCAGGGTGGCTCAACGCAAAATACATCGTCACGGAATGGCGCCCCATTAATCTAAAAGAGGGCGTCATACTCCAAGCCGAAGTGCAGTACAAGGATGGCTCTTCAAGGAAAGTGGAGCAGGAAACCCGCCTAACCGTTATAAACATGGTTTTGGACACGCTCAAGAGCGGGGGGCAAGCCCTGATTTTTGCTTCCACAAGACGTAACGCCGTTTCAGCGGCTAAAACTGTTGCAACCCACATGGACAAGGCACTCTATCCTAAATCGGGCTCAAAACTGGTTAAACAATCATTGGAAGAAAAAACAAGGAACGTTCTCGAAGCAGAAGCAAAGAAAATCCTCGATGTTGGTGAACGCACTGGAATGAGCGATGAGCTTGCTGAGTTGGTTCGCTGCGCCACAGCCTATCACCACGCTGGGTTGTCAGGGGCTCATCGTAAAATAATCGAAGACGCGTTTAAAGAGCGAAAAATCAAGGTTTTAACCGCGACTCCAACGTTGGCTTGGGGCGTTAACCTTCCTGCAAGAACAGTCATCATCCAAGACTACAGGCGTTTTGAAGCTGGGCTAGGCAACTACCCCATAAGCGTCTTGGACTACAAGCAAATGGCTGGCAGAGCTGGAAGACCAAAATACGACAAATTCGGCGAATCAGTACTTATCGCAAAAACCGCTGACGAAGCCGACTTCCTCATGGAAAACTATGTGTTAGCAAAAACAGAGAAAATCTGGTCTCGCCTAGCTGTGGAGAGAATCATCCGCACCCATGTGCTCTCAACGATTGCCTCAGGCTTTGCTGACACTGAGCGGGGCATCTACGAGTTTTTTGGTAAAACTTTCTACGCCTACCAATTCGATGTGAAAGCCATCAAAACCATAATCGACAAAATCCTGCGTTTCCTGCATGAGGAAGAAATGATTCTTGTTGTAGGTGACCATATCCTTGCCACTAAATTTGGTAAGCGTATAAGCGAACTCTACATTGACCCTCTCTCAGGAGTAATCATCAGGGATGCGCTGCAGAGTAAACCGCCCCTTTTAACAGAGTTCAGTCTGCTCCATTTGGTCTCCCATACACCCGATATGGGTCCAATAATGAGGCCCTACCAGCGGGAAATGGACAAGTTAGCTGTCCAAACTGAAGACCACAAACAAGAATTATTCATGGAACCGCCTGACCAGTGGAGCGACCACATCGGCTACGCCGAGTTTTTAGGCGAAATCAAAACCGCTATGGTTATGAACAATTGGATTGAAGAGTTGCCGGAAGAAAAAATCATTGAACGCTTCAATGTTCAGCCAGGCGACCTCTACCGAACAATCGAGACTGCCAAGTGGCTTTTGCACGCCACAGACGAATTAACGCCCTGTGTTGCCAAAAACAAAGAGGTTTCCACTCTAAGCCATGAACTGGTCGAGCGGGTTTCTAAAGGTATAAAACGCGAACTATTACCCATTGTGGCGCTGGAAGGCGTCGGTAGAGTCCGCGGACGCATAATATTCAACGCGGGATACCAAACAATCCCAGACCTCAAACACGCCTCCACCGAAGAACTAACCAACCTGCCTTCTGTTGGGCCAAGGCTTGCCAAGAAAATCAAGGAGCAAGTCGGCGGCTATGTCAAGAAGGATGAGTGGGAAAACTTGGATAAGGCCGCGGCGGCGTCAGATGAGGCGGCGCAGAAAGGCTTGTTTGATTTCTAAACGCTCTTCGCGAACCTCTCTGCCTGTTTAACCGCAGTGCCCAAATAGTTTTTTGGGTTTATTGCTAGGTCGATTTCTTTTTCACTCAGTTTGCCGCCGATGAACTTGTCTTCCATGAGTATTTGCTTGAACTCCTTCTTCTCCAGTGCGCTTTGGATGGTTAGTTTTCTGAGCATTTCATGGGCTTCCTGCCTGTTAACGCCCTTCTTGGTCAGCGCCATCATTACTGGCTCCGACATTGCACGTCCCTGAGTCAACGAGAGGTTCTGCAGCATCCGTTCGCTGTCAACACGCAGGCTAGCAATAATGTTGCACATTAGGGTAAGGATGTAATCGAGCAGTATGTTTGACTCTGGAAGAATGAACCGTTCAGCTGAGGACTGGGTTAAGTCGCGTTCATGCCACGTAACCATATCCTCCAATGCGGGAGTGCTGAGGCTTCGGACAATTCGAGCCAAACCGCATACTCGCTCGCAAGTCTCGGGGTTTTGCTTGTGTGGCATTGTGGAGCTGCCGACCTGTTTTTTAGCTTCAAAAGATTCGAAGAGCTCGCTAATTTCGGGGCGTTGTAATTCACGGATTTCGGTTGCGAAATTCTCCAGCGAAGAAGCAATTGATGCATAAATGCAAACAAGTTCAGCGTAGCGGTCTCTCTGAACGATTTGTGTGGAAATTTCAGCCGCCTGTAAACCCAGCCTTTTCATAACAAGCTCCTGAATCTGCTCCGCATGCTCGCCTAAACCAGCCTGTGTGCCCACGGCACCGCTCACTTTTCCAACTAAAACCCGTTTCTTGCACTCTTCTAAGCGCTCTATGTGCCTGTTGATTTCGTATCCCCAGACTGCAAACTTGAAGCCCAAAGTAATGGGTAAGGCATGTTGCCCGTGGGTTCTGCCAATCATGGCTGTGTTTTTATGCTGGAGCGCTTGCTTTTGCAAGACAACTTTGAAATCGCAAAGTTTTTTCTCAATTACATTTAAAGCGTCTTTGAGTTGTAATGCGTTGGCTGTATCCACTATGTCGTAGCTTGTTGCCCCAAGGTGGACGTAGGCGCCACTTGACCCACAAACCTCTGATAATGCACGGACCAGCGAGGCAATGTCGTGCTTAATCTCCTTCTCAATAGCCTTCACACGCTCAACCTTAACATATTTTGTAGAAGCCATGGAAGCGATTTTTTCAGCATCCTTCCTTGATATGTTTCCTACTTCAGCATGCGCTAAAGCTAAAGCAGCTTCAACATCGAGCAGCTTCTGGACGCGGGTTTCTTCTTCAAAAATCTTGAGAATGTCTGGCGTTCCATAACGACCAGTATCGATTGGCAGGATAGGCAAGTATTTGTAACCTCAAAGCTAAGGTTATGCAGATTAAAGATTAATGTTTTACCAATGCACTAACACAATGCAAGTAGCGTTGGGTTGATGAGGCATGAAAGTTACACTTGCAGTTTTAGATAAAAACGGCGATAGCGCAGTTGAAAGGGTACTTAACTTGTTAAACTCGTTGGATGTTTTCGCGCCACCGCGTTTTGGGTTAATTACACCAAAGAAAAGCCTGTTTGAGAAAAACGTTGAAATCATAAGAAAACAGGGCTTAAAATCATCAACCGTCGCAGGCTACGTTACCTCAAAACCCAAATCGTCAAATGACTATGAACATTTGCAGTTGGATGATACCTCGCTTTTATTCGAAGGCAGAGTGTATTCGTCAGTCCCAAAAAACGCTGTTACGGAACAGATTGCCAAGGAACCGCTTCACTGTGAAGCTACTTTGCAAACCTTGATGGAGCAAGCAGATGGAGTCTACATGTTCCTTATGCTAAAAGAAGGCTGGGTTGCCGCAGGAAGAGACCCAATCGGAGTTCAACCTCTCTACTTTGGCGAAAACAGAGACGTGGCCGCTTTTGCCACAAACCGAAAAGCCCTCTGGAAACTCGGAATAGAAAACCCGCTCTCTTTTTCTCCCGGCAACCTTGCTTTCGTTAACAAAGAAGGCTTCAAATTCAAACTAATCAAAACCCTATCTCCCACAGAACCCAAACCCATAACAATGGATGAAGCCGCCAAACAGCTCCAAGTTCTACTCACAGGGTCAATTAAGCGGCGAGTGCTCGGCTTAAAGGAAGTTGCGGTCGCGTTTTCAGGAGGGTTGGACAGTAGTTTAGTGGCTTTTTTGGCAAACAAATGCGGAATAAAAGTTAACCTGTTTCATGTGAGTTTAGAGAATCAAGAGGAAACCGAAGATGCCATCGAAGCTGCAGAGGCGTTGAATTTGCCCTTGCAGGTGGATTTGTTTAAGGATTCTGACGTGGAAAAAACTTTGCCTAAAGTTGTTGAGCTAATCGAGGAACCTGACCCAGTTAAGGCAAGTATTGGAGTGCCGTTTTATTGGGTTTCAGAGAAGGCGGCTGAGGCAGGTTTTAAGGTGATGTTGGCTGGGCAGGGCGCGGATGAATTGTTCGGCGGCTACCAACGCTACGTTAACGAATTCTGCAAGGATGGAAACGAAAAAGTAAGGAAAACAATGTTTGATGATGTTGTCAGGATTCATGAGAGAAACCTTGAGCGTGACTTAAAAATCACCAGTTTCCACGATGTCGAGTTGCGAGTGCCTTTTGGCTCCTTTGATTTGGCAGCGTTTGCGATGAGTTTGCCTGTTGATTTGAAGATCGAGAATAAAACCGACACACGGCGGAAGCTTGTGCTAAGACAGATGGCTTTGAATGTCGGAATGTCCAGTTTAATGTCGGAGAAACCAAAAAAAGCTGTGCAATACTCCACAGGAATAAATGACGCTGTAAAAAGAATCGCGAAAAACCACGAAAAAACCGTCAACGGATATATTGCAGAACTCTTCAAACAATCCAGAAATAACGTCTAAGAATTCGCAAAGCATTGTAATTTATTTTTTTACCTTGTTTAGCTGGATTCCCCAAAGTAGTTTAGAATATTTGGATCCTATTAGATTCTCTATGCTGAACCGATAGAGAGGCAGGTCAGTAATTGGCATTCCAATCGTTAAAATGATGTTTGGAACGGTTAAGGGGGCGGTCGTATTGATTTTTTTTATCAGTTATTAATATGTAAAAAATCATCGTTAATTTCGGAAACCTGCCGAATTTCACCTCAGCGATAACACAAACTAAACACCACAATGTATTTATTTTGAAAAAAAGCATAAGTCAAGCCACTTAAAAGTAAACTAGGAGTGTAGCGGAACCGTGACAGAAGACATCAGCGCAGTCTTAATAGGCAAAAAGCCAATAATGAACTATGTCCTCGCCTGCATTACATTTTTTCACGGCGGAGCAAAAGAAGTCAGTATCAAAGCACGCGGACGATCAATCAGCCGGGCAATCGACGTCGCCGAAGTAGTTAGACACCGATTTCTGCCAGATGCCAAAATAAAAAGCATCAGCATCGGAACTGACCAATTCCTACCGCAAGACCAAGAAGACGGCAACACCGCAACCAACGTCAGCACCATAGAAATAACGCTGATGAGATAAATCATGGAACTTTAGCTAAACTCCTTCTTTGCAGGAAAAACGACACCAAATGAAAACAGAACTATGCAGTTTCTGCCTAAAAAGCGGCATACTATGCCAAAAATGTTCGGCCAAAGTCAAAGCTGGCGAAATCAGCGACATAGACCTGAAAGTAGCTCGCCTACTGCTCTCTATGGAAGAAAAATATCCTTCCCTGCAAAACGTCTGCTTCTACAAGGCAGTTGAGGTTGAAAAAACCTTGGCCATCCTCGTCGGACATGGAGATGTCCCTAAACTTTTAGGTTACGGCGGCAAAATCGTCAAAACCCTCGGAGACGAAACAGGCAAAAACGTCCGCGTACTCGAATATGGAGTTGACGACCGCAAATTCCTCGAAGACCTCTTCGTACCCTTCAGCATCTTAACCATCAACACTATCTGGCTTCCGGATGGAACCACCGAAACACGGGTAATTCTTAAGAGGAAACGTGGCGCGCAGCTACCCTTTGACCTTAAAGCTTTGAAGGAAATTGCCAGTAAAGTACGTAAAATGTCTTTACGCGTTGAAATTGCAGATTAAGGTTGCGAAAAAGCATGAATTTGGACTCAATCGACGACTGGATTAGAACTCACTATACATGCCAAGTGACATCTGAACTTGACGGTCAGGAAGTTACTCTTTTTGGTTGGGTTCAAGACATTCGTGATCTTGGCGGAATCCGCTTCATTATAATGCAGGACCGCGAAGGAACCCTCCAGTTAACCATCCCCAAAAAACGAATCCAACCTGAAGTTTTAGCAAAGTCTGACCTTCTTCAGAAAAGGTTCAGCCTCGGCGTAAAGGGAAACGTCAAAAAAACCAAAATGACACCCCGAGGCATAGAAGTCATCCCCAATGCGATAAAAATTTTTAACGTAGCTACAGAGCAACTGCCAATAGACATTACCGGCAAGACTCCGGCCCTCATCGAATCCCGTTTAGACGCAAGACCACTCGATCTCACACAAGAGCGAAGCCTAGCCACCTTTAAGGTCCAGCATACAGCACTTCAAGCAGTGCGCAGCTTCCTGTTTGAAAAGGGCTTTTTGGAAGTTCATACTCCACGCATCATCGCTTCTGCAACTGAAGGCGGGGCAGAACTCTTCAGCGTCGACTATTTTGGGCAAAAAGCCTACCTTGCACAGAGCCCACAACTCTACAAAGAAGAATTAACATTGAGCTTTGAAAAAGTGTTCGAGGTTGGGCCGTTCTTCCGTGCTGAAGAATCCCACACCCGAAGACACCTGAGCGAATTCACTTCAGTCGACGTCGAAGCAGCTTTTGCCAACGCCACTGATGTTATGGCGCTCCTCGAACAAGTCATACGCCATGCGTTTATGGTTGTTAAAGAGAACTGTGTCAGCAAGTTGTCGGTGCTTGGGTACAAGTTTGAGGTTCCAGACATCCCGTTCAAGCGCTTAACCTACGACCAAGTCCTTGAGGACTTGAAGAAGCAGGATGTAATGATTCCATGGGGGGAAGACATCCCGACGGAGGCTTTTAGGGTCCTAGGCAAACTCTATCCATACTTCTACTTCATTACAGATTGGCCAACACATGCAAAAGCCTTTTACATTAAACCGCGGGAAGACAAGCCTGAACTTTGCGAAGGGTTTGATTTGATGTGGCGCTACATCGAATTAGTGTCGGGTGGAACTCGAATAGCCCAAAAAGACCAGTTGATTCGGAGGCTTCAGGAGAAGGGGCTCAACCCCGAATCGTTCAAGAGTCATTTGCAAGCCTATGACTACGGTATGCCACCACATGCGGGATGGGGTTTGGGACTTGAGCGGTTGACAATGATTTTAACTGGCAACAAGAACATCCGTGAAGTAACTCTCTATCCACGAGATAGAGTCAGATTAACGCCCTAAGCTAAAAGGCCCTTAGTTATTAACACCTTTTTTAGCATGTTAATGGATAGTGAAGCCCTCAATATGGCCTTACCCTTTAGGTCCTTCTAAAAGCACAAACGAAATTGGGTTAAAAGAAAATTTTATGATGGTTAATGAGCTTCGAAATAGAGTTTTGAGAGTCAGATTCTTAAGGAAGTATTGCAACTATTGTAAAGGTTTAACTTAACAAAACACCACTAAAGTGACCAATTTGGAGCCATTAACTAAACGTTCAATCCAACTTTTAAAAACCCTATATGAAAAAGGCAAATCCACAAACACCTACACCCTGAGAGCAAAACAAGACGAACTATCCAGCCAATTAGGCGTCAGTAGACAAGCCTTAAACGTACACCTACGCAAACTAAAAAACCGTGGCTACATTCGGACAGGAAGAGGCTTCATCGACGTCACGGAAAAAGGCTTAACAGCCCTGGGCGTGTCCACAACACCCGCCTTCATACTTCTCAAAGTTTCACCCATCAAACGCATCCAAGTATATGAGCAAATCCGAGAACTCGCGGTTTCGAGGGCTTTTCGCATCGCAGGCGAAGTTGACGCGTTGATTATCGTTGAGCGTGAGAACCTCGATGAAATATTAAAGAAACTCTACAGCATCGACGGAATCGAAGACACTCGATCATACGTTACTATTGAAGTAATCAAGTAGGCCACTTTTGTATTCTGTGCAATATGTGTAAGTTTAGACAAAAGGTATATTTGATACTTAACCATCAAAGAGTTAGCCAAAATGGAAGGTAAACAATAAAATGCCAATATTAGATCCAGTTAAAAAGGCAATTGCGCAAGAACATCGCCTGTACATGAAAATCTGTCGAGACTGTGGCTCACGTAATGCTTCAACCGCGCTGAAATGCCGAAAGTGCAAGGGCAAGAACCTGCGCTGGAAGAAACGAGAAATAGTAAAGTAACCAGTTTACTTTTCTTTACTTTGCTTTTTTAAAATCAAGCCTTTCCTTAGTGTTATCCTTTATCCAAGAATCAAATGTGCTGAATGAACTTTTAGCTCTTAATATCACAACTAAAGCATGAAATCAGTAAGCATCGGCTATGCAGCCATTACTAATACCCATTTAACGGAGTTGTACGTTCTGCAGGGTGGAAACGTCTTTTTTCGACAATGGTATGCGCGGTTCTTTCACCTTTTTCCTTGCAGAACTGGCATGCAGCCGAATTGAGGGCATTACTCGCCAGTTTTAAACGATTTTTAGCAATCTTTTTTGCAGTTGCTTTTTTCTCTGGCATGAATATTAGAAAAGTACTCTCTTGGTAAGGTTTAGTATGGTAAGCTTTGCTACACGCTTAAACTAGCAATTAGCAAGGTAAAGCGGTTAGAGCACTTTTTTTAGGGTTTCCATGTTGAAAACGGTGCTTGCACAACCATTCTTTATCAGTGGTATGCCTTGCCCGGTAACGTTCATGCCGCTGAGAAGTGGACCCATAATTTTCATTTCTTCCCCACATGCCACGCCAACGATGCCTTCGTAATGGCTGTTTTTAAGTATCTTCGGTATGCAGGAGCCGCCCGGCAACAAGTAAACATCGTAGCCCTTCTTTCTGGCATACTGGTCCGCCTTGTTCACCATACAATCATCCGAGCAATTCGCACAGGTGTAGCTTGGAATATCTGGGTTGAATGTTGCTTTACAGCGATTATCCATGTATTTTCGAGAGCAGTGCGGTAGGAAAATCGCTCTCTTCTTGGTCTGTAAGAACCTGCCTCTTTCCATGCTGTTTATGGCTTGTAAATCAATCAGATCCTGGAGCAAAGCAACCGCGTCTGAAAGGTTGAGTCCAGTTGCTTCTTGAATCCTAAACTTTAGGATCAAATCGTTGAGTGTGGTTAGGAAGCTTTTATGCATGCCCTTCTGGTAACTAATCAAAGCAATTTCAGTAAAGAAGAACCGCGGGACCTTTGAGAGGTCGAAAGTGAATTTATAGGGCATAGGTTAGCATAAGCAACTTGCACACTTAAAAAAATTGCTTATCCAAGATTAATAATTGCCTGAATTACATTTGTCCAAATTTAAACCTAAAACTCCCTGATTGACTCAAGGTCTTCCCGGAATCTTTTCACCTCAACTTCAAGAACGCTGGCTCTCATCTCCGCATCTATCTTTAAATCTTCAATGGTGCTTTACAACTCTGACTTTGAGTCGAGCACTTCTATTTTCTGGTGTAATCTGTCGCGGTTTTGTCTAAGCTCTATGTGGATTTCTTTTAGTTTAGCAATTGTCTTTTCCATTTTGGGTCTGCTTGACTTCTTTGCATCGCAATCAGTCATGGATAGACCTTAGAAATGAAAAAGAAAATGTGGGTGTTTAGATGCTTATTTGGAACATTAAGCGCTCGGCGAGTTCTTTGTACCTGTTGCGTATTGTAACTTCCGTTACCTGTGCAATCTCGGCGATTTCCCTTTGTGTCTTGCGCTCGCCAGTTAAGACGGATGCAACGTAGCTTGCTGCGGCTGCTATACCTGTTGGTCCTCTGCCTGAGGTGAGTTTAAGTTCTTTTGCTGCGGCTAAGATTTTGTGTGCTATCTCCTCAACTTTTCCCTGCATGGTAAGTTGGTTGGAGAACTTTGTGATGTATTGGCTTGGTCTCAGTGGCGGGATGGAGTAGTTTAGTTCTCTGATTAGGAAACGGTAGCTTCGTCCAACTTCTTTTTTGTTAACTCCTGATGATAGTGCGATTTCGTCGAGGGTTCGGGGTAAACCACATTGTCTACACGCCAAATATAGAGCCGCTGAGGTAACTCCTTGGATTGATCTGCCTCGGATTAAACGTTCTTTTACTGCTTTGCGGTAAATTACTGAGGCTGTTTCAAGGATGTTCTTTGGAAGGTTTAGGTTGTTTGAAATCTTTGTGATTTCTGAGAGTGCAAAAGCCAAGTTGCGTTCTGTTGCATCTGAAACCCTGATGCGCCGCTGCCATTTCCGAAGGCGGTAAACTTGGGCTTTCTGGCCTGGTGAGAGACTTTTGCCGTAGATGTCTCTGTCATGCCAATCGATAGTTGTTGATAACCCTTTATCATGTATGGTGTATGTTAAGGGTGCTCCAACACGGGTTCTCTTTGATCTTTGCTCATCATCAAAAGCTCTCCATTCTGGTCCTCTGTCAGCAATCTTTGCTGCTACGACGAAACCGCAGTCCATGCACACTATTTCGGCGCATTCATAGTCACGCATGAGCCGTGTGCTACCGCATTCGGGGCACACTTGAACTTTGGTTGGCTCTGCTTTTGGTGCTGCTTGATCTTGATTTACGGGTTCAGTTAACTTGCTAGCTCTACTCATATTATCTCTTGCTCCGTTTTGTTTTCGAGAGAAGCAAGTACACTGGTTTATTCACGAGTTTCTCAGGTTCCCTGATGCTTGTTTTAACTACGGCATAAGGTGCTGAGACGGGACCGATAATGTCAAAAACTTTACCGACAACGTTTAAATTTTCATCGACAACTTCAAAACCCATTTTCGGGGGATTTTCTGCCTTTACCACCATGTTTCGCGATGGAGTTACATTTGAAACCTTGCCCAATCTTTGCAAACGCAATTCCCCTCTCGAAAACCATGTATTGACCCGTAACAGTTTATATAAAGTTTTCTAAGTGATTTATAAGCCAAAAGAACAAGTATTCACTTTTGCAGTCGAAAGATTATTAAACATGAAGTGTGGATAAGACTGTGCCTTAAAAGGGTGAGGCTAATATGTCAAAACCATTCTATGTAAAATATGAAGTCCCAAAAGAAATCGTAGATGCAGCCTATGAAGCCCTAACGATTGCTTCAAAATCAGGATCTGTTAGGAAAGGAACAAACGAGGCAACAAAAGCAGTTGAGCGCTCACAAGCAAAACTTGTCGTTATAGCTGAAGATGTTGACCCGCCAGAAGTAATAGCGCACCTGCCACTACTTTGTGACGAAAGAAAAATTCCATACGTATTCGTACCAAGCAAAGAACAACTCGGCAAATCTATCGGTATCGACGTGCCATGTGCAGCAGCATGCATCATAAGAGAAGGAGAGGCAGCAGGATTACTCAAAGAAATCGTTACCAGAATTGATCAGGTTAAACGAGGAACTCAGTAATGAGTAAAGAAGCAGCTGAAGAACTAGTTCCGTCGGAAGTCATACAAGTCATAGGTCGCACAGGCGTAACAGGCGAAATCACACAAGTCCGCGTCCGCATCATGGAAGGCAAAGATAAAGGTCGAATCATTACACGCAACGTTAAAGGACCAGTAAGAGCACAAGATATTCTGATGCTGCGAGAAACAGAAAGAGAAGCAAAGAAAATAACTCGGTAAAAATAACCTGGAGAAATTATCATGCCAAAACCTAGAAAATGTTCGTTCTGTGGTGCTGATTTCCCAGCTGGCACAGGCATGATGTACGTTAAAAACGACGGTTCAATCCTTTGGTTCGATTCCAGCAAATGCAAGAAAAGCAGTTTAGCATTCAAACGCGACGCACGCAAACTAAAGTGGACTAAGTACTTCGGTAAAGAAGAAAAAGGCAAAGGGTAAACCAGCAAACAATCTTCTACGTTTTCCAACCCATTTTTTCCTATTTTATATTAAATTCTGTATTCGCTTTTCAACCGAAAACTTATCTTGTATCCAAGGCAATGAGGCATAGGTATTCAATTTGCCATGGTTCCTTGCAAAGAAAGAAGTATTCGATTGGCTAATGAACGGTCAAAAAATAATCGATGTCCGAAAAGGGTCCCCTAAGCCTGGCGAAATAGCTGTTTTTCAATCTGGTCCACGTATATTGCGAATGAAAATTGTGAAGATTGAGTGTGGATCGCTTTTGGATATTTTGCGTTTGGATAATTTTAAGTCAATTATTCCCTCGGCGTTAGAGCTTGAGGATGCGGTTGAGTACTTTAGGAGGATTTATGGGGTTTGTGATGGGCTTTTCACAGCTTATCATGTTGAGCCGTTGGTTGTCTCTGAAAAATGTTAATTGGAGAGTGGTTTACGTTATTTAATTCATTGTATTTACGTTTTTAGTAAAAATTATCTGTAAAACGTAACGCTTAAATAATCTGTCCACCAATATTCCCCACTTCAAGAGGAATAAAAAATGGTGACATTCAGTGGTTGCTACACAGCCTTAATAACTCCCATGAACCGTAATCGCCAAGTCGATTACGAAGGATTACAGCAATTAGTAGATTTCCAAATAAAAAACGGCGTCAAAGGCCTGCTAGCCGTCGGTACAACCGGCGAAAGCCCAACCCTGTCTTGGGAGGAGCACAGCAAAGTTATCGAGATGGTGAATGAAGACTCAGGCAAACGGTGTATAACAATCGCGGGCACAGGCAGCAATTCAACACAGGAAGCCATCGAAGGCACCGCACACGCCCACGACGCAGGTGTCGAAGCCGTATTGCTTGTTGACCCCTACTACAATGGACCCAGCTCGCTGGAGATCCGCCGCGAATACATCGAACCCATAGCAAAGCAGTTCCCAGAAATCCAAGTCATTCCATACATAATCCCAGGCAGAACAGGCACACAACTGTTTCCCCCTGACCTCGCCGTTCTGCACCACCAGTATCCAAACGTCAGCTGTGTAAAGGAAGCCACAGGCGACCTCAAGAATGCAGAGTTAACTCGCAGCCTTTGCGGAGATGACTTTGCTATTTTAAGCGGTGACGATGAAAAGACGTACACAATGATGGTTTCACCCGACATTAAGGCAAACGGCGTCATATCTGTCATGTCCAACATTGCACCCCGCGCCATGTCTGACATGGTGCATTATTGCCTAGATGGCAACGAGGAAGCTGCAAGCGTAATCGCTCAAGCCCTCCAACCGCTCTTCGACATAGTCACCGTAAAGACCCAAGAGCAAACGCCATACGGTCAAGTCTTGTGTAAAGCCCGAAACCCGCTCGCATGCAAGACCCTCATGAATGTGTTGGGCCTGCCAGCTGGACCCTGCAGGCAACCGTTAGGCAAGATGACACACAACGGCTTAGAAATTGTCTTAGCTAATGCACGCAAGGTCTACGAGGCAAACCCGCAGGTTCTAGAACCAATTGCAAAGCACTTTAACGTTGACCTGAAAGATCGTCTTTACAGCGAGAAGTACCTTGAGGGATTAACGTATGCTTAAGCTCTGCGTAGCCGGTGCCGCAGGCAGAATGGGCAACGCCATCATAGCTGAAGCCACCGCAAAGGGACACCAGATCGTTGGCGCCATAGAGGCACCAAACGCACCAGCCATCGGAAAAAGCCTGCGTGAACTAAACATCGCTAATTCCGACACAAAAATCCTCGCTTCCGACAGGTTAAACGAAGCCGCCAAAGACGCCGACGTCTATTTGAGCTTCACAATGCCTGTGGCGGAAGTCATCAACATTCCAATCGTTGCAAACCTTGGAAAACGCATTATCTTAGGAACCACAGGCTTTACTCCAGTACAAAATCGACAAATAGTCTCTGCAATGTCGGGAAAAGTTCCAGCAGTGTTCTCGCCAAACTACAGCGTAGGCGTAAACATCCTCTTCAAACTAACCGAAGAGCTCAAAGCGTTTCCACAAGGTTATGATTTCAGCATAAATGAAATACACCACACAGGAAAGAAGGATGCCCCAAGCGGAACCGCCAAGAAACTGGGAGAAATCGTTGCAAATATTCGGGGCTACACGAAAATAGTGTATGGCCGAGAAGGTATAAGCCCACGCCAATCTGACGAACTCGAAGTTACCGCTTTACGTGCGGGGGGTGTAGCTGGAATCCACAACTTGATCGTTGCAGGACCAAACGAGATGCTGCGAATCGAGCATACAGCCTTCTCAAGGAACGTGTTAGCACAGGGCGCCGTTTATGCTGCTGAATGGTTAAGCAAGCAAAACCAGCCTAAAGTCTACAGTATGGCTGATGTTTTAGGCTTAACTTAACCAGCAAAACCATTAACTTTTTTATCGAGAAAGAACAGAGTGAAAAGAGCAAAGGAAGAAACAACCAATGTCGAATAAACGTAAGGTCGCCATCTTAGGCGCAACTGGAGCCGTTGGACAACGGTACATTCAACTCCTGCACGGTCACCCATGGTTCAAGATTGAGGTGCTTGCCGCTTCAGAGCGGTCAGCAGGCAAAAAATACAGGGATGCCTGCAACTGGCTGATGGAGTCGAATCTGCCTAAAGAAATCGCTGAAATGCCCGTTGTTAACGCTGACGTGGCATCAGTCGAAAAGGCTGGAGATGTGGACCTGGTGTTCTCTTCTATGCCTGGAGATTTGGCTGGTCCAATTGAAGCAGAATTCGCAGCACTGTATCCAGTGTTTAGTAAGGCAAGTGCTCACAGAATGGACAAAGATGTTCCACTTATTATTCCCGAAATTAACCCTGACCATGCTGAGTTAGTCAAGGTCCAGCAGAACCTTCGAGGTTGGAAGGGCTTTGTTTCCACTGACCCAAACTGCAGCACCATCCAAATGGCAATTACGCTAAAGCCTCTCATGCAGTTCGGCTTAAGACAAGTAATGGTTACTACGATGCAAGCCCTCAGCGGAGCAGGTTATCCGGGAGTAGCCTCCCTTGACATCATCGACAACGTTGTTCCCTTCATCTCAGGCGAAGAAGACAAGATGGAGACCGAGGCCCTGAAAATTCTTGGAACATACAACCGTGGAGTTATCCAGAACGCCGATTTCCAGATTAGCGCCAGCTGCAACCGCGTACACGTTAAAGATGGCCACTTAGAATCCATATTCGTAAAGCTAGACCAAGAACCCTCGATTGAGCAAATTGAGGCAGCCTTTGAAGATTTCAAGGGTGCACCGCAACTTCTCAAGTTGCCATCTGCGCCAGCCCAACCAATCGTTGTTCGCCACGAAAAGAATCGCCCTCAACCGCGCTACGACAGAGACACGGGCAACGGACAAAGTGTTGTCGTCGGCAGAATCCGCAAAGACCCAATCATGACTTTCAAGTACATGTGCCTTGGGCACAATACAGTTCGGGGCGCTGCAGGCGGTGGTATACTTAGCGCAGAGTTGTATGTGGCTAACGGTTTAGCTTAAATGCCGCTCAAACGATAACTGGTAGAGTTTGGTGTGTGTGGATGGTTAAGAGAACGCTTCGTGAACCCTTAGAAGACCGAAAAGGCAACCTCTTCTTCGACGGTTTCTCCGTTGAGGATTTAGCAAAAAAATACGATACCCCACTTTATGTGCTGAGCGAGAAACGAATAAGAGACAACTACAACCGTCTCCACAACGCCCTAATCAGCAGCTACAAGCATCTCCGCGTCTACTATGCCTGCAAAGCCAACAGCAACCTGACCATTCTTAGGATTCTGCAGTCAGAAGGCGCCTACCTAGACACTGTTAGTCCAGGAGAAGTATTCATGGGCTTAAGCAGCGGATTCACGCCCGACCGCATACTGTTCACTGGAACCAGCGTGCGAGACGACGAATTAAAGTTCCTCGCCGGCGCAAATATTACCATCAACGTGGATTCACAATCAGAACTAGACAGATTACTCAAGATTACTGTGCCACCAGTCGTATCTGTGCGAGTCAACCCCGAAGTTGGTGCAGGACACCACAACCACTGCATAACAGCAGGTCCCGAATCAAAATTTGGACTTTGGGAAGAAGAAGTAATTCAAGCTTATGCTATTGCCAAGCGTGCCAGAGTCGAACGTTTCGGCATCCACATGCACATTGGGTCAGGTATCCTAGGCGTTGAGCCGTACGCTTTAGCCGTTGAAAAACTTTTAAGCATAGCTAAGCGAGTACATGAGGAGGTAGGCGTCGAATTCGAATTCATCGACATTGGAGGAGGACTGGGAATTCCATACAAGCCAGAAGACAAAGACCTCGACCTTGCCGAATTTTCCAGCAAAATCGTTTCCCCCTTCAAAACAAAGGTCAAGGAGTATGGTTTAGGTAAGCCGTTTCTATGTGTGGAACCGGGCAGGTACCTGGTTTGTGACGCAAGCATACTGCTAACAGGCGTTAACACTGTAAAGCAGACTCCATCCAAGAAATTTGTCGGCGTAGACGCAGGCTTCAACACGCTGGTGCGGCCAACAATGTATGGATCCTATCATCCAATCTTAGTTACCAACAAGCTGGCAAAAGCCGACAAGGAAACCTACGATGTAGTAGGTCCGATCTGCGAGTCAGGCGATGCCTTAGCCAAAGACCGGAAGTTACCGCTTGTTGAGGAAGGCAATTTGCTGGCAGTTCTCAACGCTGGCGCCTACGGTTTTAGCATGAGTTCTCAGTACAACTCGCGACCTCGAGCGGCGGAAGTTATGATTAGACAGGGCAAGGATGTTTTGGTTCGCAGGCGTGAGGAGCTGAACGATTTGATGGCTAGTCAACGGATACAAGGTGGACCTTGATGCGCTTTTGGAAGATGCACGGTTTAGGCAACGACTACATCGTGGTTGATAACAGAGAGCAGAAAATTAGCGATGCTTCAGCTTTGGCTAAAAAGCTTTGTGAAAGGCGCTTCTCAGTTGGGGCTGATGGGCTGTTGATCGTTTCCTCATCAAAAATTGCTGATTCGAAGATGCGGATTTTCAACGCTGATGGCAGTGAAGCAGAGATGTGCGGAAACGGCATACGTTGCTTTTCCAAGTACTGTTACGAAAACGGCATCGTCGAGAAAACCGAGTTTGCCGTCGAGACGCTCTCGGGAATTAAGAATGTTTGGTTAACAATCAAAGATAATGAAATTTTAACAGTCAAGGTCGATATGGGTGCGCCGAACTGGGAAAGAGCTTCACTTCCAATGCTAGGCAAAGGCACATGCATTAACGAGGATTTAAAAGTTGACGGCGAACTCTACAAAATAACCTGCCTCTCCATGGGCAACCCGCACTGCATTATCTTCGTGGAAAATATCGATGAATTTCCACTAGACTTCGTCGGACCAATAGTTGAAAACAATCAGGCTTTCCCAAAACGAGCCAACGTTGGCTTTGTCCAGGTTCTAAACCGGAGTGAATTGAAGGTTCGGGTTTGGGAACGCGGATGCGGAGAAACCCTTGCGTGCGGAACTGGTACCTGTGCGGCTGTGGCTGCGGCAAACAAGCTTGGAAAAGTCGGCAACAAAGTTACAGTTCACGTGCTTGGTGGAGATCTCCAAGTTGAAGTCGGCAAATCCCTTTTTCTAAGTGGTGCCGCCGAAAAAGTTTACCAAGGAACTCTATTCAAGGAGCCATGAGATATGACGTTTGAATATGCAAATCGAATAAAACGCTTACCTCCTTACCTGTTTGCTGAAATAGAAAAAATTATAAAGGAAAAGAAGGCACAAGGCATCGACCTTATTTCACTTAGCATCGGAGATCCAGACCTTCCTCCCCCTCCATTCGTCATCGAATCCCTCAAACAAGAAGCATCCAACATAAAGAACCACAACTACTCCTTTAGCCAAGGCGAACCTGACTTCCGCGAAGGCGTGGTCGGATGGTACAAAAAACGCTTCAACGTTGACTTACAACAGGACCAAGTGGTTGCACTATTAGGCTCAAAAGAAGGAATAGCAAACATCGCCCGCGCATTCATAAATCCAGGCGACCGCGTATTGGTGCCTAACCCTGCCTACCCGGTGTATGCAAATGGAAGTACCATCCTTTGTGACGGCGTAGCGTTGCCTATTCCGCTTCTGGAAGAGAACAATTTCCAACCCAACTTCGAAGCAATCGATACAGAGAAAGCCAAGATGATGTTTATCAACTACCCAAACAACCCCACCGCCGCAACGGTCGACAAGAAATTCCTAAAAGAAGCAGTCGACTTCGCAAAAGACAACAACATTATGCTCTGCTACGACAACGCGTACTCAGAAATTACCTATGACGGGTACCGTGCTCCGAGTATATTGGAGATTGATGGAGCTATGGATGTAGCTGTTGAGTTTAATTCGCTTTCCAAGACTTTCAACATGACGGGCGACCGCATCGGCTTCGCCGTCGGAAACAAGAAGCTCGTGGCAGGCTTAGCTATAGTTAAATCTCAGATCGACTCGGGACCCCCAGTCTACACACAGAAAGTCGCTATCAAAGCTTTAGAAGCCTACAAGAGTGCGGAAGCTCCTGAATTCCTAAAGAAAAACAACCAAACCCTCCAAGAACGCCGTGACCTACTCGTTGACACACTCTGCAAAATTGGTTATCAATGCGATAAGCCCAAAGCAACATTCTATGTTTGGGTAAACTGCAAAGGCGATTCAATGCAGTTCACAAGTAAGCTGCTGGATGCTGGTGTGGCTGTGACACCGGGAGTCGGCTTTGGAACATATGGCGAAGGATACGCAAGAATAACTTTCACGCAGCCCAAAGAACGCATCGCTGAGGCTTGTCAGAGAATCGCCAGCGCCTTCAAATAAAAAAAAACTAAATCCTTTTTTGGATTAATCTTTTTTTACATAGACTGTGCTGGTTGGGAACGCCATCTCTATGTCTTCACGTTCAAACGCTTCTTTAATGGCAAAGTTGATTTTCTCCTGCAAATCCAAATATTTTCCCCAATCCGCTGAGTTTACGTAGTAGATTACGAGGAATTTTAAGCTGAAATCTCCGAACTCAGTAAAGTTTACTCGGTCAAACGTTGTTGAATCCATGTTATTAATAATATACGTGATTATTCCGGGGATTTTTCTGAGTTTTACAACGGATGTGTCGTAGGTTACTCCAATATTGAATGTTACGCGTCTCTTCTCCAGTTTTCTAAAGTTCCGCACGGTACCCGCGGTTAATTCCTTGTTAGATATAACGAGTTCTTCGCCTTGGAGAAGCTTGATCCTTGTGGATCTGACGCCGATGTTTTTTACTGTTCCGCTGTAGTCTCCCACTACGATGAAGTCGTCTATTTCGAAGGGCCTATCAAAGTAGATTGAGAAAGCGCTAAAGAAATCGCTTAAAGTGCTCTGTAAGGCGAATGCTATGGCGATGCCTCCGACTCCTAAGCCAACCACTGCACCTGTAAGGTCAACTTTAAATACGTAGAGTATAATGAGGAAAGCGCTGATGTAGACTATTATTTGTATGATTTTCTTTAAGATGAACAGTAGGTGGCGGCTGTTTTTTCCAGCTATGAGCGCAGTTTTGCTTGTGTACCAGTCTGCCACTATGTTTGAGACCCGCGTAACGGCAAACGCGCCTAAGAAGATTTCAAGAACAGTAAAGACTCCGTTTAATGTGCTTTTGTAAGGCTGAAGTAAAGAGAGTGGGTTAAGTGCGTATTCAATGCCAATTACCACGATCATTACGATTATAATGATTTTAACAGCAGCAAGAACGTCGTCATCTAATGTTGTTGCAGTTTTTTGTGTCCACTTACAAAAGTACCTGTTGAAAACAAGATAAATTCCCAAACCGACGCAGGCAACAATCGTCAATAAGATTATTGAGGCTAAGATTTCGGCTGTACCTGCGTTAATGTTTAGAATCTGCTGAATAGTTTGAGTAAGAGTCATCCGCGTTTTGATTATCATCTATAATATTTAAGTTTCTTGCTTGTAATTCAAAGAAATCGCGACTTTTCTTGGATGCAGCTTACTCTTCTATGTTTGCTGGCAAAGTTTTGCCGTTTCGTCCAAGGGTGGCGTATCTTGTTTTTGTCCACATTCTGCGCAAAAATTTGTTACAACTGGCATTCTGGTTTTACATTTTGGACAAATTTTCAGAAAAATTTTTGTTTTTAGGGGTTCACCGCAGAAATCACAGTAGTTAGACATGAAAGCTACTTGGGATCTGCATTTTGGGCAAATCAAATACTGAGAATACGCTGGAACAGGGACTATAATAAACGCGGAAAGCACAATGCACACCTAAAGAGTATTCTTTAGACATGCTCTTTTCTTTTTGCATATCTAACATCCAAAAAAATGTTTCAGCATTGTTGCAGATTAACTATTTCATGGAATCTTTTTGTCTGTAGTTGATTTCCAACAGTAACATATCATTATTAGCCCTTAGGTCAGTGTTGTTTTGATGAATTTATTGGGTAACTCAGTTCCTGATAACGAAGCAAACGTGCCCAAAAACAGCCAAATCTGCAAAGCGTGCTGTGCAATCCAGTCGTGCGTTCCATAGTCTTGCTGCGCTGGATTGTCTGAGTAGCCGCCGTTGCTCCAGCCTAAAGCTGGCTTCGCACTCAACAAAAATGCAAAAACGCAAACGATTACCAAACTGTGTTTTGTAAACTTCAAATTGTCTGCTCCACGATTAACCTGTTAGCGCTAATACCTTTAAATGTTTTGAGAAGAAACGCTTTCAACTAACATCTGCTCTACAGATGTGTTAAAGCTTATTTGGATACTAAATATCCAATCATTGCGCTATTGCCTATATAGGGAGAAACTCATTTCAGAAACCAGTAGAGGGAGGACAACTCGAAATTTCATTATGGCTATTACTTTAGGATTTTGAAGATGACGTATCGGTCGTTTGAGTAGATCAGTTGTAAGAGTTTGCTGTGGCTCATTTTGGTGTCTAAGTGGTTTCGGTCGTAGACGATGAAGCCTATGTTGTTTTCTTTGATGTAATCCGTGTAGTCTCTTGCTGACACGGTGAATTCAGCTGTTTTTAATTTAAACAACCCTATTAATGCGTCTGGCTGAAGTGCTGGGAAAGTGTTTTTTGACAAAGTAAGAACCTGGTATGAGCGCGAATCGGATTGGTTGACATTTAGGTCGTTGAATTGGTACTGGAACCTGACTGCATCAATCTGCCTGTTTCCCAAAGCACCGATGTTTCCCCATACGGGCAAATCATTAAACTTGAACGCGAAAGCTATGCTGTCTTTGTCGTCGTAGACTCCTATGTAATTGTCCTTCAAGTTTGCGCTTACAAAGCTTGCGACTGCCCATTCTTTTCCATCGACGGTTTTTATGGGTTGAGGCGCATCCCATGGGTTAACCCAATCTAGAAGCCCGGGGATTTGGGCTTTTTCGAAGTCGTATTTGAGATCAAAGAAAGTGCTCAAGTATAGTGTTGCGTTGAAGACTTCGCTCTTTAGCGATGTCACCGTCCAAGAAACGTCTAGGGGATAACTGGTGTTTTCGACTACTGTTGTTTTTGTTAATGCTAAGTAATTGTTAGAGTAAGTGAGCTCTATTTTTTTTGGAGAACTTTGTTCGTCGAAAACTATTTGCTTGGTTAGATTTGCGAGCGGGATTTGTTTGTAGTTGGTTCCGTTTACGGTGTATGAGAGGAAGGCGCCGCTTTCCGAGAAGTAAGAAACCCTGTTCCAAACCTGGTCTATGGAGATGTAGGTTTCTTCGGAGATGTCGCCTCCTGCTTCGTAAGCCCTGATGAGGGTTTGTGGATGTTCAATTTCATAGGATAAACTCAGTACTGATTCGGCAATTTCGTTTCTCTGCACGGTTGGGTCAGTTTGTGCTATAACGTTTTTACCTGAAAACTCTTGGAACCAAAAGCCCGGTGTCTCCGTTGCGATGACGGTGCTGTTTCCAGGGTAGTTTGCGTTGAGCCACACACCTGCATCGTAGGCTTTTACATCTGTGGTTGAATAGTAAACACTGGCTTCCATGATTTTTCCGTAAACTATGTCGGAGCGGTAAACAAGCATGATAGATACCAATATTATTATGGCGACGGTAGTTATCTTTAACCAATTTTTTCTGAACATTTGTCTATTTTTAATATAGAATGTGTGGGACTTTTCGGCTAAGAAAACAGTAGAGACTGCTGCCAGAATTGCCATTACAGGCGTCAAATAGTAGATAAACCAGCCGAAGGGCATGTAAAAACCAAAAAGGTACGATTCAGCAAAGAAAAACGGAACAAAGAAACTAAGCATCAATGTTAAGTAGAAAATCATTTTCTTTTGTTTTTTTAAGACGAAGTATGAAACGAACATGCCAGCTAAGGCAAAGAAGAGGATGAAGCCAAAATTATTAATAAAAGCGTTAAAACTTGCCGCTGGAATCTGGTAGGCGTAGGTTTTTACAGCGAAAAATACGTACTCGATAACGAGGTCAAGGTACCCAATCATGGCTTGGAAATAATAGAGGAAAAATGCTATTCCTCCGCCTAAAATCAGTGCCATGACGACTTTAAGGTACGCCCCTTTTCCCTTGATTAACATGAAAATCAGCACAGGCGGCATAATAAAGACTGCAAGGAACGCGGCAAGCTGATGGGACAAAACAACCCCGAAAGCAACAAAAAAAGTAACTACCAGATAACCAAACCGCTCTATTGCTAACGGTGTATAAAGAAACACCAAGAGTATAAACGCCAAAGCTAGAACAGTGGTGTATCCGCCAAATTGGTTGGCTTCATAAATGGGAAAACACATCAGCAGCAGAACGGAAGCAACCATTCCCACTCTTTTGCTAAAAAATTTGCTGGCAATCAAGTACACCGAGAAGAACAGTAGCCAATCTACTATTGCAGCTAAGAATTTAACTAGGAATATCAGTTGTCCAATGTCGGTTGCCCCTGTTAGAGAAATGAACATTGCGAGCACAATCTCGTAGAGTGGTGGTGTCCAACCCAAGTTCGCCAACGGAATTTTTCCGGTGTTTAAGAAAATTTGAGCTTTTTCTAAGTGTACCGCTGGGTCATTTCCTAAGACTACACCGTTCATGGATACAACGGTGTAGAAGATGGCGAAGATAAGAACTGAGAAAATAGTGATGAAGGCTATTTCAATTTTTTTCTCTTTAGACATAGCGCTTATCGAGAAGATCATGCTCACCCGTTTTGATTGAGGTTCCCATTTACCATAAAGATTGCAACTTCTGCGTTAATAAATACAAGGCTAAATGCTGGGTCCCATAGAAATTTCGGATACATTTCAGGAACACGACAGGCAATGTAGGATACCGAGTGGTTTCGTATTTCTGCTAGGTAATCAAAGGTTTGTTTGAACAGAGTGTCGGATGGTTTTTGATTTGCGTTCAAGTTATCCGCGATCATTGGGGCAAAGTGGTTGCTTACAGTTGTTGGGTCCTTGTAGTATTGCAGGTCATCGGTGACTGAGTATGCACTTGCCGAAATTTGCAGTTGCACTTGAGACTTGCCCCCCAAGTTATACTGTAAGTCAATTAGGCGCGGCGAGACCGTTTGCACATTGACTGCCGGTTGATTAACCGCAAAGATTAGTTGGCCAAAAGCTTTTACGCCTTCATCGATCATGCAGACTGTGCGGATGTCGGGGTAGGAAATTTGGTAACCTTTACTTTCTACGTTCATAAGAAGCAAGTTTAAAGAAACGCCTGGACTTGTGGTATCTATTGTTGTCGTCAGGTTAACAAACTGTACTCCCTTGTAAACTGTGGTTATTTGGGTATAGTTGAAGTAATCGTTGCCTCTTACTATGGTGACAGCGGCTTGGAGCGTGGTGTTATTTTCTTCAGTTACCTTTTGCATCTGCATCTGTTTTACGGTAAGCTGATCCAACATTACCGACGTCATGTTTCCACTTACTGTATAGAAGATTTGGACATCGTCACTGTCAAATGTGAAGAACGAGTAGGGGAAGTATGTCCAGTTGAGTGTTGCTAAGATTTCTGGGTTGTGTCTGGCAAGGTATCCTCCATCCTCTCGAACCTGAACCAACCCATTATCCAACAAATAATCTGTGTCAAGAAGATTAGTGGCGTTTATTGCAGGGTCTACTTCTCGGGCGCTGGTCAAGTATTGTGGGTCAACAGCGCTCAACGTCGGCCGTTGTGCGAAACCTGAAAACCACCAGCCGTAGAGTGCGTCAGAAACAAACACAGAGTTGGTTGGCGTATTCTGTTTTGCCCACTGGATTGCCTCCCAACCGGGATTATTCATGACTTGGTAGAAGTTTTGGATTGTTTCACCGACATTTTGGGAGGGGGTCATAAAGATTGGGATAAAAAGAAATGAAAACAACAAGAAAAACAGGATAAATCCTGCATATACCGTCTTGTGCGTTAAGTGAGCGGAGAGCCATACGATTTTTTTGTCAGTGATTTGCTTTGTTTTATTCATTTTGACTGGCAGTGAACGGTAAAAGTCAGCTATTCCTGCGAAGAATCCTGCGCCGTGGTCAATTAACACCGCAATAAAAATCAAAACTGGTAGAATGATGAAGTATAGGAATCGGTTGTAATCGATGATGAACCCGAACAGGTAGCCTTGGGTTAAAAATAGGGGAACAAAAAGCCAAACGGAAAGAAGAAGAACCGGAAGACTGAGAAATCGTCCTTTGTATGTTTTGGAGAATAACACGTAGGCGATAATTATGGCGAAGAGAGGTAAAACAAACTCTAAAGGAAGTATTCTAGTTGAAAGTATTGCAGAGTTGATGTCTTGTACCCCTGGAACACCTGGAGCTGAAGAGTTATCGCTCAAATAGGTAGGTATAGCCTGAATCAGAAAAGGCAGAACAAGGATAACTCCACCAACTATAGGCAGTAACAAGTAGAGACCCGTTTTTCTTTGGGTACCGAATTTTTGGGGTGAAATGAGTATGAAAAGAACAGTTAGAAATGTTACACCAACGAAAATGCCTGCGCTCAAGGAATGCGTTAAAAATATTGTGCCTGCCAAAATAGAAGTTGAAACAAGAAAAGGAGTCAGGGAAAAGCGGTCTTTTTGTAAGAACAAATAGAAGGTTAATGGAATCAACATTAAAGTTATGACGTTTGGGTATCCGCCCCAGAGGAGCATTTCTATATCAAAGCGTGAAATAGCCACCAAGAATGCTATGATGAAGGCGGCTGACGTTGACCATATGCTCTTGGTTACCAAGAATGCGCATAGAACGATTAATGATGAGAACAAAGCCACTATGGCTGCTTGAGCTACGTACTCTGGAAGTCCAGTCATGAGGACGATGCAGGAAGCGAAGATGTGGTATCCTGGAAAAGTAAGTGATATGCCACCGCCTATCTGATATGCGTTATACATAAAATTCGTGTTTCCTGAACCAGTAATGGAGTAAATTACACTATTATGCAAGCCAATGTCAGCGCCGGAAGGAAAACTGCTCCAAAACATGAGAAGCATTCGGTAGATGAACGAGAAAGTAACGATTAACAGAAGCAACAAATATGTTCGATTAGCTTTGAGTATTTACTTTCCCGCCTGATAAGCTTACCCTGAAATTGTTGGTAAAAGGTTAAATATGAATTTCGAGTATAAAAAGCCCAGAGTATTAAAAAAGGAAAAAAAGGTGTTTAAATGTCTTGGCTTAAATCTATGATGGAAAAAGAGCCTCCAGAACCAGCGAATCCAATCGGCATAGTTGTTATCGGAAACATTGAACCAGACATGCATGACACTGCGAAAGAAGCAGTTAGGCGGTCTCTAAAACGCGCAGGATTCAAAACTATCGATGTTGGAAAGAGCGTTGCACCACAAGTCTTCATTGACAAAGCAAGAGAAAACAATGCAAACTTAATAGCAATTTCAGTCAACACAGTTCCAGCAAAAAACAACCTTGCAAAACTCGACGAACTGCTCAAAGCTGCAGGTCTCAAAGACAAAGTCGGAATAATCATGGGCGGCGCTGCAGTCAAAAAAGAAGATGCTGATGCAATGGGCGCACTCTTCGGCAAGAACAAAGAAGAAGCTCCCGAGCTAGCAAAGAAAGCACTGAAGAAATAAATCCATTCGAAGTGGAAAAAACTTGTCCTTTAAGTTCAATACCGAACAAAAAATATATGATCTCGCTGGGGCAAAAATCGGTGGTCAACCAGGAGAAAATCCAACCTTCCTGATCGGTTCCATCTTTTGGCTAGGTCAAAAAATGGTTACCGATGCAAACAAAGGAATTTTTGATGCTAAAGTAGCAGAACAAATCATCAACACATGCCAAACCCAAAGCGACATAACCGGTGTCAAATTCGCTCTCGACATTGTCGGCACAACAGAAGCTGCATTCGAAAAATACATTGACTTCGTACCACAACACACTGACGCACCACTCATGCTCGACGCAATGAGTCCAAAGACCCGTATGGCAGCAGCAACATTAGCCAAAAAGATGGGTCTTTCAGATAGATGCCTCTACAACTCCGTTTACAAAGGCGTAACCGATGTTGAACTAGCAAACCTCAAAGACAGTGGCATCAAAATGTCCATAGTGCTTGCTGACGATCCAAAAGACACAACTATGGAAGGTAAAATGAACGTTATCGTTGAAGCCCTCGCATTAGCAGATAAAGGCGGTATCACAAAACCACTAATCGACACAGCCATTCCAGCGTTCGAACCAGACATGGGAACAGCCGTCAGAACTATACCTGTCATGAAAGAGAAGTATGGTCATCCAGTCGGCTTAGGCAGCGGCAACGTTGTTACAACCATGGGTTGGGTCAAAGCAAACGTCGCTAAAGAATTCCGTCCAGGCTGCAGAACCGCAACAAACGCAATCATGCAAGTGGCAGGCGCAAACTGGCTTATGATTGGACCAGCAGAACAAGCTGAATGGGTATTCCCAGCAGTCGCAGTCACAGACACATACATCGCATCAGCAGCAGGCGACCTTGGAACAAGACCCCTTGAAGAGTCACATCCAATCTATAAGATGTTCATGTAAACATTCTTCCCTTATTTTTTATTTTTTTTAAATTTAGAAGTGAGTGCTAAAAAAACTGAAACCTCTAAAATGGCTTGAAATAATTGTCGCGTTTACAGTTTTAACATTAGTAGTGACTTATCTTGTTCCAAATAATTCAGAACTTACCTTCTATTTGGTTCCGCGTTATGTTTTTGCTTTTGTTTTCATCGCTTTTCTGCCTGGTTATTGTTTAGTTAACACCTTATTTTTGGGCAAAAACAAGCTTGACATAGTTGAAAAAATCACTTTATCAGTGGCATTAAGCTTTGGACTGGACGGGCTGGTCGGCTTATTCTTGGGGCTCTCACCCATCGGAATTAATTTCGTTTCAATAACTGTTTCACTTAGCGTGCTAGTGCTGGTTTTCACGGCAAGCGCGTTTATAAGAAAAAGAAAAGAGTTACCAGTACTTCAGGTGCAGAGCCCGCAACAGATAAGCGCCTGAGGTTTTCACTGCAGCTCTTCCGTAGACTCCGCCTCTACGCATCATCTTGATCACGTACCCGGGTCGAAGATAGAATTGCTGGTAGGCTTTGTAGCGGATTTCAGCAAGTTTTTCCATACTTAACTGTGGGGTCTCAAATGTTGGTCCAGCAGTATCGTACTTGTCAAAGTCTGTAACTCGAAGCCAACCGTTGGCTTTGACTTCTTCGTACATGGGTGTGCCTGGATAGGGTGTGGCAATGTAGAAGCCGACATCGTCGGGGTTAAGTTCCTTGACGAAGCGGATAGTTGCTTTAGCAGTTTGCTCGGTTTCGCCTGGAAAACCTAAAACCACATTAGCAATCGTCATTAATCCAACATCGTGAGCGGTTTTGTAGGCTAAGCGTGTCTGCTCCAACTTAATCTTTTTGTTCATCGCACCAAGGATGGCTTCTGAGCCTGATTCTACTCCGAGCCAGACAGCGATGCAGCCTGCATTATGCATGGTCTTGAGCAGTTCTCGGTCAACCATGTCCACGCGGGTGCCGCAATCCCATGTCATATCTATCTTTCTATTGTGAAGTTCCTCGCAGATCTTTAACACTCTGTTGCGGTCAACTGTAAATGCGTCATCATAAAACGTGATTTGATCAATGCCGTATTTGTCGTGGACAAGTTGCATTTCGTCTACAACGTTTGTCGGGCTACGCATGCGATAGCCTCTGCCAAACATGCGTACGGTGCTGCAGAAGTCACACCAAAAGACGCATCCCCGACTGCTGATAATGGGGAACAGGATTTTGCCGTTATGCTTTAGGTTATCAAGGGGGAGCAGGTGATGAGCTGGAAAAGGCAGTGCGTCTAAGTCTTCGAGGAAAGGTCTGTCTGCGTTGCGGACGATTTTTTCTCCGTTTCTATAGGTGATGCCTAAAACATTGCTTAGGCTGCTTTGGTTACTGAGTTTATCGAGAAGTTCAACGAATGTTTGTTCACCTTCTCTTCGCACTACCATGTCTAGGCTTGGGTATTCGTTGAGGGCGTTTTCATCCCAGAAAGTTCCATGGGACCCCCCGAGTATTGTGACTGCTTGGGGTTGAGTCTGCTTAGCAACATTGATAAGATTCATAGCGGACTTGTAAAGCAAAGTTGTTGCGGTTACTCCGATTATATCTGAGGGCGTCTGTGCGATGCGGTCGCGGAATGATTCATAAGTCAATTTTTCTGCTTGACAATCGATAATTACGACTTGGTGGCCAATTTTCTCTGCAACTGCACCCAAGTATGCTAGTCCTAATGGAATGAATGGTGGGTGGGAGTGGACGTTGGGTGGGTAGGGTGGATTGACGAGAGTAACCTTCAACTATGAGTCGCCCTTGAGTGAGTGGTTGTACGTTAAGATGGATTATATAGTTTTCTAAATAAAACTCCAAACATCAAAAATCATGGTTTAAGGAGAAAATCCAGAAATATCAAAAAAATCAACCGGTTTTAACCCCCGCAACAGTAGTTTTCCTGAAAACTGCGCACGGTCAGTTATGCAGAACTATTGGGAAATGATTGTTGTTGGTATTTGCCTTTTTAGAGGAATCGAAGGCATTTGAAATCTGTCGGTTTCCCGAGCAAAATTCATTTTCACCTATTGTTTGAACGCAAGCATGTGTCCTTTGTGGGCAACCATTCTATGGTTACGTAATTCGTCGGGAGTCTGAAAACTCGATGAGCATATTCGGCATTTAAATTTTTCTTGAACAAGTTTTTCATAAGTATACATAACATTTCTAGCCTTCTCAGTTAATACTCTTGCAAAAACGGGTCTTTCACAAGTTCTTTAATTATAAGATGTCTCCATGCTTATAAACCAATAAAGCTTTCTAAGCAAAACCATGGGTTAAACTGTCTATATGTATTCAGTAGGCTTCTTGTTTATAGGCACCCTAAATAGCAACGATGTAATGTAATAGGACAAACCTTGTTGAAGAGCCAAGGAGGGACTAGACGCTTGAATAAAAAGACCAAACTAAAGGGCAAAGGAAAGAAGTACTACCAGAATACCCATGGCAAAGTCTACAGAGTAAAACCAAACCCTAAGGCAAACAAACGAAAACTGCTGCAGAAACGCCAAAGAAAAATAGACGCACAGATCAAGGCAGCAGCCTAATTTTCTCAAAAATCAGACTTATTTTTCATCTTTCTTTATTTCCTTTATTAGCGTTGTAGCATTTTATCTAGCGACAAGTTTCCTTTGTCTTTGGATTATCCTCCTGAGTAACCAATCCTTTTCAAATATGGACAAAGGGCAAAACTATGTAATCAAGTAAACATGCAGCTGATTTCCATTATGGGATGGTTGCTGGTTTGAGTAGACTAAGACAAAAATGTTTAGAGCGAACCGAATGTATAAACTGCATGTACAAATTAAACTCGTACTGTTGGAATCAATTTTTCTTTAGCATTTGGCGCAGCGAAAACGAATGATTAAGTCAACCCGTTTGGGTGTTTCTGCATCCAGTCCTCAGCGAACGCGTCAGCTTTAGACTTAGCGGTATATTCAGGTGAAATTGTTTTGCCTTCATTTTTCTTCGCTTGCCCAGACTCGAATAATCGTACATGGTAGTTTCTGCTGAATTCTTTCTGTGAAACAAGAACAGTTTGACCTGAACTATCGTTAAAGTAACCGCATTCATGGCATAGTTTCTTCCAACCTTTAATTGTCTTCATTTATTCTTCACGCCTTGAGGGCAATCCATTCTAAAAAATTATTTGTATAGTTTCGAAATCAATAAAGAAAACGAGCAACTTTAACTTAAAGGTATAGACAAAATAAAAAATTAGAAGAAGGAAAACTATTTGTAGAGTGTTTCCCAACGGCTGAATAGTTCTAAGACATCGTCACCGCCGTGGTCCTTTAGGAACTCTCGTGTTTCTTTGTCTGCGGCGGCTTCTTTCTGGAACTTTTGTATGTATTCTGCTTTCTCTGCTAAGAAAATGATGCCATCGACTCCTTGTCTTGCAACACGGGTGGCTACGGTCATAATCTGCTTTGTTGTTGCAACGGTGTCCCAAGTTTCGTTTGGACCTCGTACATAGAAGTTTACATACATTGGTTTCTTTAGTTGGCTTTTGAATCCACGTGCGATTGTTTCCCAGTACCATGGAGTTGGATAAGACTTGCTGAACATAGGTATGACAAAGTAGTCGGTATATTGTGCCAGAGCTTCGAAGTCATAGCCAAAGCGGACTTTACCCAATAGGGGATCTGGAAGGAGGTTGACGAAGAGCGGTTTTCCGCTAACAATTTCTTTTACCTCTGCGAGGAAGTCAGTGACTGTTTTTGCCCGCCATTCTACCCAGCTTAAACCGCTTTTACGTTGATGTTCGATGCATCTTGGGCATGTACAGAAACCTTGGTCTGCAAAATGTTGGCTGCTGATGCTGATTCCTGGGGTTTGTTTGGCGCTTTCAGCGATGATTTTGAGGTTGTATTCTCTGGCTTCTGGATTAGTCATGCATACAACGTCCCAGCGAAGGTTGAAGCGTTTGTTTGTACGTAGCGCTGGACCAAATGAGCTAACAGAGACCCAGTCTGGCCGTTTTGCAGCCATGTTATTGTCGCCGAATACCGCGATGTTGGTGTACATTTTGGGGTTGACTTTTCCAACGATTCCGGATTCGGATTTTTGACGGTAAAAGTTGTAATCGACGCCTTCAACAGGCTCTGGTTGATAAAGGAACGTGCCGAATTTCAAGTTTAATACACCATTATTTGATTCTTTTTGTATGGAATTGGAATAGCGGGTTATAAGTCTTTGCAGTAATGTTGTTGTTTGTGCGATTTCTGGTTTTTTGGTCTTGGTGTGGATGTGGCGGTTTTTAGGCTCCACAAGGCTGGTTGAGAAAGAAGCTGCATTTTGCTATAGCAACGTTTCTCTGCGTCTGTTTTAGTGTGGGATCAACGATTTTTTAATGCAGATATCTCTTGGGGTCGCATCATTGTTTTTTTCTTTAAACACAAGAAAAGGATCTCAATTTACACCTTGCAACATGCATTGTCGAAATGGACAAAAATTTTAACGAATGCTAGAAAGCAAAGCTTTTACCTATTCTGCTTATGCTAATCTTTCAGCCTTCTGAATGACAGTAAAACAATCAACCCAACCATAATCAGAAATGTTACGGTTAATACGGCTGGAAACTCTGGCATTGAAGGCGTTGGTTTGGGGTTAGAAGTAACTAAGATGTCAATGGAGAAAACAATTGTTTTTATTGGCGAAATATGTCTCCAATTTGGAATAATGGAATCATAAGAGGCATAGTATAGGTTTACGTGGTGTTGACCATTTGTTAGGTTATGTAATTGTATATTGCACTGATACGTCTTGTCAGAGTTATTGTATGCTAGGGCTTTTCTGAAATTATTGTTAAGTCTAATGGAATCTTTCCATAGGGTTTGTCTATAATAATTGGCTGATCAATGCTGCAGTAGTCATACACAAAAACAGTTGCTAACGTCAGACTTATGTTTGTGCTGTCTGTCCCACACGAACGACAGTATTATTCTGAGGCGACTCCAATGTAAACTTGGGAGACAAGCTGAACTCAGCTTTAGTAATTTGAATGGATTGCATACTACACAATAAGCTGATGAGAATCAGCAGCGCTGTAATTACCCCAACTGCTTTCATCATAAATAACCAATCAATCTCTAGGAAAGCCTAACTTTATGAGGTTTTGCATCCACCCACCTTTAGGAAGATAATTTGGTAAATCCGCAAAAAAGAAAAGAAGGGTTAAGTGAAGATTTTGCTTAATGCAATATCTGACCATTTTTGGTTCGAACCATGCATTATTTTGTAAATGTCTGCGACTATGTCTTCATCTTGGTAGGTAAACTCATCTACGCTTTCATATGAGAATCTTTAACAATCTTGGTTAATGCGGCCTTTGTGAATGGTGGAAGGTCAACTTCCTTTTTGTTTATTAGGTAATGGCATTCCTCTTCGCAGAAGACTTTGCTTGCTGTTTCCCAGTCGGGTAAATCTTTCGGGAGCAGGTTTTTTTTGTAGTCATCGTCCATCTTTGCAGCCGCTAAAAGCCATACGCCGCCCAACGGCTTCTTCTTGAGGATTTCAGCTAAACCCTCGGCGCTAACAGTTAAGCCTTCAACTTTGGAGACTTCAGTAGCCAACTTTTCAAGCGGCAAATGCCTCTCCTTGAGCCTGTCCAACACTGTTCGGCAAGCCCAAATCGGTTCCTGCTTTAGCAAAGCTTCAGTGACAGCGTATCTTGCGCAGTATCCTACGAGTTTGCCCAACTTGGATGCTGGACCAGCCAAAGTTACTGTTTTGCCCCTGCCCGTTGAAGCAACGGCGACACTGTCCGTTATCGAGCCCGTGGCTGAGTCGCCGGTATAGCGACTTCTAACGTCAAAATCCCTGAGCACCGCCGACTTGGCTTCAGTTGCAGTGATTAATGCGGCTACCATGCAGCTTTCTGTTGGGTTTCCGTCGATTAGGACAATGATGTTTATTGTGCCGACGATTTCCTGGACATCCATTTCCTCGCCAGAGGATTCCCCATGTGAGCAACCCGCGGTAGCAGCAACAAAGACTGAGAAGTTGTCACTTTTATTGGAGACCAAACTGTAATTTTTAACTTTCGCGGCTGTAACCATGGCGAGGTAATCCTTGGTTAATCCAAGCTTTGCCGCAGATGAATTGATAAGTTCGAGCGGGTCAAGGTGCAAGGAGAGGTCACTGTATCCTTCCGGCACCCCTACATTGAGGACAGCTTTTACCTGATTGCTCCCGCCATTATAGATTGCTGAGCTAACTGTCTTTAAAGTACTATCACAAAAAACGGCTATTACATTTTCTTTTAAGATAAATTTCACGCCATTTGCAAGGTCAACCTGTTCCAAACCTGTTCCCCGCGACAATTATTTTTGGGGTTTACTATCATTTATAGTGATGGCTTTAGTTGGACATAGGTTCACGCATATTCCACATTTAGTGCATTGAACAAGTGCGATGACTTGGGGTTTGCGGTTTTTGCCCTCTTCTAAGGCGCCCTGTGGACAAACACCAATACAAACCTGACCCGTGCAGGGTGGGCACTTAGCTGTGTCGATTGTGATTGGGGATTTATGTTTGTCCATTTGAATCAACAATTAATTAAGCGCCAACAATATATTTGTTGCGAGCAAAGGTATTGGGCATGAAAATAGGCTTAGTCACATACAAACCCGAACACGTCGAAGGCTATGACCTCCACGTTTACTACTCAAAATGGGCTGACGGCCAAGCTTTTCCAGCAGCAAAAGGAATGCAAAACGACGTTACCGTCTTCTGCGACGCCAAAGCAATCCGAGAAGACCCAAGCATTGTCTCCGTTTCCAATTCTGGTCCAGCGTTGAGGCGCAACAGGAAATCAAATTTAGCTTTTGACTTTGTCTGCCCAACCCACCCCGGATACCGCGCCAGAGTCTTCGATTACCTAGACAGCCTATCAAAACAAGACATCATCGGCGTAACACTCAACCTCTACCACTTCGCCGACCAAGAATACTGTACCTGCCGCAGATGTACAGAGCAACGGAAAAAGAGTAGATTGGATTGGACTGAATGGAGAGCTCAAACCGTAACTGCTTTCCTGAAAGAAGCCAAAACCCACACGAAAGGAACTTTCGCGGTTGAAATGTATCCTGATCCCGTATTAGCTAAGGAGCGGTTTGGCTTAGATTTTAACGCTATTGCTGATTTAGTGGATTATTTCCATGTGCCCCTCTCGTCAAGGGATTATTTTACTAATTATTGGGTTGATACGATAGTTCGAGACTTCGTTGCTACGCTAAAGAAGCCCGTTGTTGTGGAGCTCAGCGCTGAAATGCCTACAGACGAAAAACTCGACGCGCTGCTAAAAACGGTGGCTTACATTTCACGTCACAAACTCGATGCCGTGCTGCTGCTTGTGCACGATTCTGAAAATGCAAGACAAATCGCCAAGTTTGCTATCCAGAACAGTGACTTCAGAGAATGGCTCTCAAAGTATGAGTTTGAGGAAATGAGCCGAATCGTTGATTGCTGGGCTAAGCTTTACTGAGTTTTCGCCTGTACTCTCTTAATCGTTTCATGTCTAAGTCTGCGGTTAGAACCGAATCTTCTGGTGCATCCGAAACCTCTCCCAGTATCCCCCATGGCGCAATAATGGCGCTTCTTCCTCCCCTCATGTTTGAGCAGACGTTCCCAACTTTTAGTATAAACAAACCGTAATCCCTTGCAATACCTTCGGTTAATGGGTGACCTTTAACGGTTGGGTGAGTTCCCATAGCTGCAACTGGCAGGGTAACAATTTCTGCACCTAAATCAGCGATTTTTTTGACAAGCGGTGGGTCAAAGGTGTCAGCGCACACGATCATTCCAAGTTTACCTAAATCCGTTTCCACTACAAGCGGCTGAGTTCCTTTAGAGACGCCTGCCTCGATTTCAGCCTTTATCGGGTTTATCTTTTTGTACTTTGCTAAGAGTTGACCGTTTCTCCAAAGGGTGCTGGTGTTATAGTATTTTCCGTTATCTTCTTCGAGCACTGAACCGCCGAGGAGGTAGATATCTCCGATTTCTTCTGAGATTTCTTGTAGGAACTGGAGTGTTTTTGTGCAGGTTTCTTGGCTTATTTTTTTGGCGTTGGTGAAGTCTGCCATGCAATTTTCAACCGTGAAGTATTCTGGCAGTGCGATTAGGGATGGTTTTTGTTTTGCAGCTTTTTGGATGGCGGTTTGTGCTGCGTTTAGGTTGTCTTGTAGTGTGGTGCGTATTTCCATGTGGAGTAGGCTGACTATCATGGATGTGTGCCTCTTTTTGATGTATTGAGTTTTGTTTTTGAGCATTTAAACATAGTTGGTTGATATGTAAATGTATCAAAAAGGGTGTACAGTGGTCGATTGTTCAATGTTGGTTTTATTTTCAACACAGATGTTTATTTTTTATCAGCTTTTATATGCATACGGATAAACTTAAATACTGCCTGAACGACAAACACTGTAATGCGAGGGATAGAAATGACACTTAACGAATCAGATGTTAACAAGCTCTTGCCCGATGTCAAAAAACTAGTTAATGACTGTGTCCAAAGAAACATGGCAGAGGGGTTCCTCTTCTCTGCTGGAACTGACACCCAAATAATCGCCTACGAAGCAGTAAAATACAAACCCGACATTCCATGCCTCACCTTAGCCTTCAAACATGGACAGCCTAAAGACACCGAATACGTAAAAAAAATGGTTGAACTCCTCCACCTAAAACACGAAACCTACCAATTCGGCAAAGAAGACGTAATGAAATTTTTCCCCAAAGTCGTCGAAGCACTCAAAAAATACGACCCAATGGAAATCAGAAACAGCCTCCCCGTCTACATCGGCTTAACCCTGCTAAAACCCAAAGGAATTAAAACCGTTTTCACAGGCGACGCATTAGACGAGCTATTCGGTTACCCATGGCAATTCCACCTAACAGAAGAACAGTTCGCTGTGAAACAACAGGAAATGTGGGCAGAAATGGGTTTCTCATCGTTCCCCATGGCAGTATCTCTTGGAATGCAAATCAAAGCGCCCTACCGAGACCCAGAATTCATGAAATGGGCCATGGCTCTACCCATCAAATACAAGATTAACATGTACAACGGCGTAAAATACAGCAAATGGATTCTTCGAAAAGCCTACGAAGACGTTATACCAAAAGACATCATCTGGAGACCCAAAGCACCGCTCGAAGCAGGTACCGGAACAGAAACACTGCGTACATACTTCAACGACATGATAACAGACAAAGAATTCAACGAGAAGAAAACAGCCATAAAAGCTGCAGACGACGTAGAAATCCAAGACAAAGAACAGCTCCTCTACTACGAAGTCTTCCGCGAGAAATTCGGCAAACCAAAAGACGTTTTCCCAAAAGTTGAAGGCGCCGTGCAGTGCCCCAAGTGCCACAGCTACATCAAAACCAAAATTCAGTTCTGCAAGACCTGCGGAGCTTACCCCATCTAAAATTTCCTTTATTTTTTGAATTTTTCTTTAATTTTGGGAAAGACTTAATTCTCTAATGTAATACTTGTGAAAAACAACCCGAGGCAAAGTGCTTGGCTAGTCTATCCCAACTCAAGTTCGCAATGGCAACCTCCATCTTCCTCTCAGCCTTCATATTTGGCTTACTTGTTTTTGTGATTGTTTATTTTTTGCAGTTAGATGTTTTTACAGGGGTGTTGATTGCTTTAGGCGGTTCTGCGCTCTTCATTCTGTTCCAGTATGCGGTGGGTCCAGCGATTGTTGCTGCAACAACACATTTGAATTATCTTAAGCTTGGTGAGAACCCTTGGCTTGAATCAACTGTTAAAGAGTTAGCGGATAAAAGCGGCATTCCCATGCCCCGGCTTGCCACAGTTCCAAACAACACACCAAATGCATTCACTTTTGGTAGGACATCCAGCAGCGCAACATTAGCCGTCCACGAAGGGCTCCTAAAGCAGTTGAATGAAGCTGAAATCAAAGGCGTCATCGCCCATGAGCTAGGACACATTAAGCACAAAGACTACATTGTCATGACGGTGCTCTCAGCATTGCCGCTAATTGCTTACTACATTGCACAAGTAACCTTGTATGCAGGCGCTTTCAGTGGCGGAAGAAGAAATAACAAAGATAACTCGGGCGCAGTTATCATTGCCATCGGCGTAATTGCTTTTATAGTTTACATAGTTACGTTTCTGATTGTTATGCGGCTTAGCAGGCTCCGAGAACACTACGCTGACGCCTACTCAGCCTACGTTACAGGCTCGCCCCATGAGCTAGAAAGTGCGTTAGCAAAAATCACCTACGGATTATCCATTTCACCCAAAGCTCCCGAAGGTGCGCGAGCATTCTACATCGAAGACCCTGCGATGGCAAAGCAGGAAGTCCAAAGAATAATGGAAAACAAAAACGAGTACGACTTGGACCATGACGGCGTTTTGGATGAACGCGAGTTGGAGTTGGCTATGGAGAAAGAATCCAAATCCACCTGGATTCAAATGAACAGCCTCTTTGCGACACACCCGCCCACTTTCAAACGCATTTTACTCTTAAAAGAAATCGAACAGGAAATGACCACAGGAAAATACAGCAACGACAAAATGTACACTCACGTTTAAAATAACTATTTTTTTGGCTAAAAAATTTGGAAATTCATGCGAAGACTAATATCTTCCAAGAAACGAATTACTAATAAACCGTAAAAGAGAATTGAGAAATGGTAAATTACTGTCCAGAGTGCGGTGGAGAAATACAATATATCTCGTTGACCAAGCACTATGTCTGCAAAAGCTGCGGATTATCCTGTACGGGGCAAGAACTCAATGACTTGCATGACAAGAACAGGCCTGCTGATGAAACTGAGGACGAGGTTAGACAGAACCGCAGAAAAGAATACCTTAAGTGGTATCTAAGCAAAAAATAAGTTGACTAAAAAGGTTGACGAGCCTTTTTCGTTAGCTTTGACGCTGTTTGTTATAGACTGATCTTCTCTTAGAGAGTTGGTTTTCTTGTCTAAAGTACCGATTTTCAATGTTATTGCCTTTGTTTTTCGCGAATACGACCTACCCCTCTCAGGTTTCTCCATAAAACCTCAATTAGGCTCCAAATAGGTTCACAAGTCCACTCCATCTGTCGGTGCAGTGCAAGGGTTGGATATTGGGATCCAAATTTGATGGCAAATTATTTCTGATGAGAAGTTTCAGAAACTTTAATTAGAGTTAGTTCGATGTGCTTTATTACGCATAACGTTTCATCGGAGACCAAATATGATTTACGTTGGGATAGACGACACAGACATGTTGGGTTCAAGAGGAACAGGACGGCTCGCCAGAACCATAGCTGCCGAACTTGCACTCAAGTATGAAATTTTCGGTGTCACGCGTCACCAACTTTTCGTTCACCCCGATATACCCTTCACTTCCCACAATAGCTGCGCAGTTATTCATGCTAAAGCGTCGCAATCAGCCATGGAAGATATTTTCTCGACCTCCAAACGGCTAATGTTTGCAGACTTCATCGAGGGAAGCGACCCAGGATTAGCCATCTCATCAACCGAGCAAGTCAAATCGGCGGCAGTAGCTTTTGGTCAAGACGTAAAAAACATGATTGTTACTCAACAAAGAGCCCTCAGCGTCGCAGGTAACTGCAGCATTCGTGTTGAAGGTTTAGGCGGCACCAACGGGGGTATTATCGGCGCAGTAGCGGGTATAGGCTTAGCGTCTCTGGGTAACGACGGCAGGTTTCTCTTGAAAGGCAAAAACAGGGAACTGGCTGGTCTCCGGTCCGTGTCAGAGATTATTGATTCTGGCATCGACCAAATCCTAACCCTACAAGGCGACGAAGTAAACGAGGGAAACGTGAGAATTCCGAAAAACGCAACCCCCTCATTCATACATGGAAAAGCCGTCTTGTTTGTAGAGAAAAGTGAAGGTTGTATGTTGGCGTTGAAGAGGGCATAGTTTGCAGTTCAAGTACAAGTTGGTAGCGGCATTTGCAGTTTTTGCTCTTTTGGTAGGAGTTGTCTTTGCCATCCAATGGGTGTACCTGAACAGGGAAGCAAGCTTAATGCATGGCAATTACCAGTTGGATGAAACCTTCTCAGCACAGAACTTTGTTTATGGTCCACAAACATGGGGACCCTACGCATTTAAGATGCCTATTGTTCCAGGAGGGGACGTTAATGGTGGCGATGGATTTTTCCTAATGTTTGTTGATTTGAATGCAACTTCGAATTTGAACTCGACTTTTCCACGGGTGCAGGTGGATTACTCTTTTACGGGGTTAAATGGAGTTGCCGCGTTTCACGTGTATGGGTACATTCGTTCAAACGGTGGTATCTCTTGGACTAATCGTGTGGAAGGCAGTGGGGCAAGCGGTTATTATGTAACAGCTAACCCTGAGACCGCAAGCACCTTGGCTGGAACAGAAGTCCTAAATGACTATAGCCATGTTTACGTTAAGGTTGCAAATCAAGCTGGCGCAGCCTTCAACGATTTTGGAAACAACACGTATTTTATGAAGTTTGAGAAAGCAGGCGGCGGTCTAAACACCATCCACATAACAACCGACCCCAAAGTTCCCACAGGACAAGTCACCAGCACTGGTAATGCAACAGGAACGTTCTTTGTAGATTTTTCAGGCGACCGAGTGCAAGATGACTTTATTCTCTTAGTTGCGGTGAACGGTGCAATAGGCGACGGGTTCCAGTTAAACCTCAAATCGAGCGTGCTAGATTGATGCGCGGTTTTAAACGGAAAAAGTATTTTCTGGTATACGAGGTCTCCTTCCTTTCGCTTATGGCGGCGCTTGTTTACGTATTCAAGGCCTATTTTAGAACTCCAATCCAGCTGCCGGGGCATACAGCAATTTTCTGGGTTATTCCCTTTATCATAGGGATTGGGTTAACACGCAAATTCGGTGCGGGTACCTACATTGGCGTGCTTTCGGGTTTGTTGATAGGTTTTGTTGGAATGGCTGATACAGGTCCTCTTAAAGTTTTCGAGTACACTGCTATGGGTTTGACTATGGATATTTTGGCGTTGGCGTTTAGGGGTCATTTGACTAACATTTTTGTTGGTTTTATTTTGGGTGCCTTTGGCAGCTTTGTCAAGATGGTGGTTAACTATTCGATAACAGGCGCGATAGTTGCAAACGCAAACATTATTCTGGTAGGTATAGGCGTTGCTGGTGCTTCTCACTTGATTTTCGGGGGTGCTGGTGGAGTAATTTCTGGCATTATTTTGGGTAGGATACGTCATGTTCAGTTTCCGCGTCGAAAAGATGAAGATAAAAAAAGAAATTGTGAGTAGTTTTAATTAAGGAAAATAGTTTGCATAACCCGGTTATTTTCGTTTGAGCAAGATTGCTGCGGCAACGATTATTATTGAGATGACGACTGCGGCGATTATTATGGTGTAGGTGATTGGCCATTCACTTGAACTTGGGTTGGTTGTTTTTGGTGATGGGCTGTTTGTAGTTGTGGGTGAAACGGTCGGTTGTTCGGTTGGGGTAGGTGATAGGCTTGGTGATGTGGTTGGCGCTATCGTTGGAACCTGTGTTGGAGCGGGCGAAGGGGTTGGAGTTGGAGTGGGGGTTGGTGTCGGAGTTGGAACTGGCGCAGGCGTTGTAACGTTGACTTGTGTGATGCTTTTTCCGCCTGAACCAATCATAAGCAAGCCTTCTGGACCAACTATTACGAGTCTTGGGGCAGGCAGTGAGCTGCTGGGCAAGTTGGTGCCGTTAACTTGATATGCGAGTATGATGGTTACGGGTTGAGTTTGATTTTGCTCTGTCCCTGTTTGGTTGTTGTATGTTTTGTATTGTTGGTTGAGGTTTATGCCGTTGTTTACTTGGTCATAGGTAAAGTTGTTTATGCCTTGGCCGCTGACTGTTATAGTGCTGGTTGTGGTTATGCCGCCAACCTGATCGCCGAGATAAAGCAGAGAAACACCCGTCCAAAGACCGCTGTTGATTTGATTTTGGTTTGGCTGATAGAATCCACCGTAATTGTTTACGCTTGGGAGGGCTTCTAGTTGGGTCAGGGTATAGTTTTGTTGGGTTCCTGTCGCTCCGTTCACACTTAGAACAGTTGCTTCTTGAGCGTTAACCTGTGGTATAATGCTTAAGGAAGCCGAGGTGGCGAGCATGGCTAGTGATATTATTATTAGGATTGCTTGGAATCGCTTCTGTACGAGTTTGTTCATGTTTTGTTTCTCCTTTTGGCTTGCAGTTAGCGACATGCAAATAAAAACATTTCGGGTTTAATTTATCGAGCAAAACAGCTAAGTAACCGAGCAAACCGTATAAAAGAAAACACATTAACTCGAACAACCGAAAAGGAACAACCATGACTGTAGACATCGAAATCGTATGCATCGGCAACGAGCTACTCATCGGCAAAATAAAAGACACAAACGCACACTATCTCGCCAAACAAGCCACCCAAATCGGCGCAAACGTCAAACGCGTAACCGTAATCCAAGATACCGTCCAAGAAATCGCCAACACAATCAACGAAGCCATAGCCCGAAAACCCCAGTTCATAGTAACCACCGGCGGGTTAGGACCGACTTTTGACGACAAAACCCTCCAAGGCATCGCCAAAGCATTAAACCGCGAATTAGAAATAAACCACAAAGCCCTCGCCACGGTTAAGCAAAAATGCATAGAATATGCCAAGAAACGGGGTCTCACTACTGAAATCGAGTTGACGCCGCCAACAGTCAAAATGGCTACATTGCCAAAGAAAACCAGGGTCGTTAACAACCCTATTGGGACAGCGCCGGGGGTGCGTGTTGATGTTGAGAAAACGGTGTTGTTTGCCCTGCCCGGCGTGCCTGTTGAGATGGAAGCCATATTTACTGAAACAATAGTGCCGCTGATTAGGCAAGCCGTGGGTACAGAAGTATTTTGTGAGCGAAGTATCTTTGTAGACAACATCTTTGAGTCGCGTTTAGCCCCTTTAATAGACAAAGCAATGACTGATAACGATGGTGTTTATGTAAAGTCGCATCCGATTCGAACCGAAAATAAACCTCACCTTGAACTTCATTTAACAATAATTGCGAGCCAAGAACAGAACCCCTCTGAGCAGCTTCTTAAAGCAGCAAAGCAGCTTGCCGTTTTGATTGAGGAAAATGGTGGAGTAGTCATTTTTGGGCTTGAAGGTTGATTTGGGAATAAACATTTAAGCAAAATTCACCATTCCAAAAAAGCATAGTTGGTTATCGGTTCCAATGAAAAGTAATTACCTGAGGGCAGTTTGCTTTGCAGTTACCGTTGTTTTCATCTTATCTTTAGTGCCTTTTGGGGGCACACAGGATGAAACTCAGGGTTACACGTCGTCGTTTTTGCTTTTGAATCGACCTGAGCGCGATGTAACCTACGAGTTGAACGTCACGATTCCCCAAGTTCTCTACCAGTACTATGTGATGCAGAGTCATGCTACATATTCGGATTCAGATTTTACGAAATTTGTAACTCCCTACGCCCTCAAACCTATAGCCGACAAACTTTGGCAGATTTACAACAACACCGAAGACTTCACCAACGGCGTTCTGATGCTTGTACACCAAATAACCTACCAAGAAGTTATACCTGGCAGATACCCCATTGAAACCTTGGTTGATGGCTACGGCGACTGCGACCTTTTCGCTTACATTGCAGCTTCGATTCTGGAAGCAGGCGGAATCCCAGTTGTTCTACTATTTTATAAAGCCCAGCAGCATATGGAAATTGGAGTAGACCTTGGCAGTTTTCCAAATGAGGCCAGAGTTCAGGTTTTTAGCGTTAATGTCCAAAACGTTTCCTACTACATCGCAGAATGCACGGGCAGCCAGTGGAGAGATGGCTGGCGAGTCGGCGAAACCCCTTCTGAATACCAAAACGTCTCATCCCAGGTAGTGACACTTGAGAAAATGGGGCAGTCATCCATTGATCAAGTTTCTGCAAGTCTGCGGGAACTCGACCATAGTACAATAATACTGCAAGTTTCTCCATCCATTATGCTTGGGTCCAGCAACATAACCATCAACGGCCAAATCCTCCCACCTACAGCCAACGAGAACGTTACACTGCAAGCCAAAATTAACAGTAACAGTTGGGCAACAATAGCTACCGTACTAACCCAAGCGGACGGTCGGTTCCAATATGTTTGGTCGCCTGCAACGGATGGTTCAGTACCCATCCAAGCCAGCTGGTTGGGCAATAGGCAGTATAATGGTGCAACGAGCACTCAAGCAAACGTCATTGTCTTGCCGCTTTTTATTATTGCCTTAATTGTCACTTTGGTGTTTGTTGTGGTTGTGTTTGTGTTGGTGGCAATCAAAGCACGTCGTAAAAAACCAGACCTGACCCAACTAACCGCTCAACCAGTAGAAAGGGCGCCTCCCCCCATAAACCTAACTTAATCTTCTCTTTCAATTAAGAAACTATTTCTCTTCTACAATCAGTAGAAAGGTTATTATTTCTAACGATGTCACACGTACATTGGAGATAGACCATGCCCTTAGCATTTATCATTGGAACTGCCGGTTCTGGCAAATCATTGTTCACAGCCGCGTTTGCGGAATGGCTCAAAATGTCCAAGCAAGACGTTGCAGTCGTAAACTTGGATCCTGGAGCGTTAAAGTTGCCCTATCAACCCGACGTTGACGTACGTAACTACGTGGATGTGGGCGATATAATGGAGAAGTATGGTTTGGGTCCCAACGGCGCCCTAATTATGGCGGCGGATTTAATTGCGGATGAGATCGAAAACTTGACCCGAGACATCGAAGAAGCCCACGCTGACATAGTCCTTGTGGACACGCCTGGTCAAATGGAGCTTTTCGCATTCCGCGCAAGCGGACCATACATCGTTAACGAATTGACCAAAGAGCCAAAAGCGCTCATCTACCTCTTCGATGCTGTCTTCTCCGTTAACCCATTAAACTACGTTTCAAACATGTTCTTGGCTGCGGCAGTTTACAACAGATTTTTCCAGCCGCAGGTACATTTGCTTTCAAAAAGCGATTTAATCCCCAAAAAAGATGTGCAGGCAATTGCAAATTGGTCTGCAAATACCAATGCTTTGGAAGATGCGATTGAGCAAAGACTGGAGGGAACAAAACGCCTCTTCAGCCGAAACATGATGCAAGCCATCAACAAACTGGGCTTACAGTTCCTCTTGATGCCTGTTTCTTCAAAATCAAACGAGGGCATGGTAAACGTGAACACTTTGCTCGAACGAATTCTCAACGAAGGAGAAAAATACACCACTTAAACGGCAATCAATGACCAACTTGCAGCAAATGCTCCCCTCTTAGCCTTCAAAGCGGAGTCGGCTCCGGCAACGATAATCACGTCGTCTTCCTGAGGTGCAAGTTCCTTAAGAATCTGTCTTGCTGCCTTGGGATATTGCTGCTCAATGCAGTCACTTACAGATTCGATACATAAATGCCCACCCCTAAAAACAATAACCAACGCTTTACGTGCCCCCGCGATAATAGCTGCGTCACGTTGGTCAATCCCAGACTTTACCTTCTGCCCGCTCTTCTTGACTAAGAAAGCAAAATTAAACTCGGATTCCGCCAAGTCAGAGCGGGGGATTTGGACTCGCTTTGGGAAGATTTCTTCAATTTTTCCCCAAACCTCCGCACCTTTTTTTGTTAAGTTGCAGCCTTCTTTTGAAGTTTCTATTAATTCTGTATCTTTAAGCCTGCTAATTATTGTGCGCACTGCCCCATCCCCCACGTTGAGTTTTTCCGCTAGCTTGTTTCTGCCCAACGGCTTCTGCGCCAAAAGCTCCAACGCAAAAAAAACATGAAATATGGTGAAAGTGGTTGATGGTCCAGGGGCTTTTTTTCCAGCGATTTGCTGCATGAACTTTTTTAGGGAGGCCGCCATGTTTTGCACTACCTATGTTAAGCGACGGCTGGGTTTTTATAATTTATCAAAGCGGTAGGCTTAGTCTTTGTAGGCGACGACAGAAACCTCGACGAGTGCGCCTGCTTTGAGTTTTGCGGCGACTGTTGCGCGTGCTGGGAAGTCGCTCTCAAAGTATTTGCCGTATTCTCGGTTGAACTCCTCAAACAACTCCATTGTAGAGAGGTATACTGTGGATTGCATAACATCTTTTAGGCTGTAACCTGCTGATTCCAATATAGCTTTTAGGTTCTCCATAACTTGGTGTGTTTGCAGCGTGATGTTTTCGGCGAAGAGTTTGCCATCTTTGGGGTCAATAGCCAGTTGACCTGAAACAAACAGAAAATTGCCTGCTTGAACTGCTTGACTGTAGGACCCGATGGGTTTTGGTGCATTCTGGCTTGAAACTATTTTTTTCATGTTTTCCATTTGTTGTTGTGTTGTTTTGGGTTAAAATGGCTTCTGCAAGCCAAATTCCCCACCAATTGTTTGTTGATTAGATGCCTGCTTTGTCGAAAGCCTTTTAAGAAAAACGGGAGGTTACTATGCCTATCATACGATTGAACGGAAAAGAGAGATTCCAATGAAAAAAAACGGAAAATATTTATTCACATCCGAGTCAGTTGGAGAAGGTCACCCAGACAAAGTTGCAGACCAAATATCTGACAGTGTTTTAGACGCAATATTTACCCACGACCCGAAAGCACGCGTTGACTGCGAAACCCTCGTAATGCAGGGAACAGTTGTGATTACCGGTCAAATCACTACCTGCTCATACGTAAACATCCCCAAGATTGTCCGCCAAACACTCAAAGAAATTGGTTTTGACAACGCAAAAGACGGTTTAGACTGGGAAACATGCGGTGTTTTGGTTTCCTTAACTGAGCAATCCCCAGACATTTCCATGGGGGTAACTGAATCTAAAGGTCATGAACAGGGTGCCGGAGACCAAGGCATGGTTTTTGGCTACGCAACCAACGAGACAAAAGAGCTCATGCCACTGCCCATTATGCTAGCCCAAAAGTTGGTTAAACGTTTAGCTGAATGCAGAAAAACAAAACTCATGCCCTATCTGCGCCCCGACTGCAAATCTCAGGTTACAATCGAATATGAGCAAGGTAAGCCAAAATGCGTAAAAACTGTGGTTATCGCCGCGCAAAACAACGGAACATGTGACGATGCAACCTTAAAGAAAGAAATTGTTGAAAAAGTTATTAAAAACGTTATTCCAGCAAACCTGATAGCTGAAGACATAAAATACGTCATCAACGGCACAGGCAGATTCGTTATCGGTGGAACCTTAGCAGACTCAGGCTTAACAGGAAGAAAAATCATCGTTGACACCTACGGCGGAGTTGGAAGCCACGGCGGCGGATGCTTCAGCGGCAAAGATCCCTCAAAAGTTGACCGTTCAGGATGCTACATGGCAAGATACATCGCCAAAAACGTCGTTGCCTCAGGCTTAGCCGATCAATGTGAAATCCAAATTTCCTATGCTATCGGCGTTGCCCAACCCATATCGGTGTTGGTAAACACTTACGAAACAGGCAAACTTTCTGACGAAAAAATCATGGAATTAGTGCTAAAATACTTTGACATGCGACCCAAAGTAATCATCGACCAACTAAACCTGCTAAGACCAATCTACAAGCAAACAGCTTGCTTCGGCCACTTTGGAAGGGAAGACATAGATTTACCCTGGGAAAAGACTGACAAGGCTGAATTGCTCAAAAAAGAGCTGGAAAAAGCCAAAAAAGCATAGTCTTCTTTTTATTATTTATTTTTTCTATTTTGTAGTCAATTACTAAGTTTTGGTGCATGTTTTCGTCTTGAAAAAGAAACTAACGCCGACTTACCTGCCTTAACGTTTGACTACCCTCTATCGTTTCTGCAATGAAGGACTCTATATGTTCATAAAATGAATATTGAAAAAGCTGAATTAAAGGGAAAAGAAAGAAAAAATTTGCGTCTATTGTTTTCTGCCGAATGGATTTTTGCGCATTTCTTCAAGCAATTTAGGGTCTTCTCTTAGCACTTTAGGTATGTAGTTGCATGCTGGGTCTGATTCGAAGAGGTCGCCCGTGTAGAATTCTGCTCGTGTTCTGCATCCGCCGCATATTTCTCTGTACTCACAGACTCCGCATCTTCCTTTGAGGTTGTTTTTGTCGCGAAGTTTAAGGTGTAATTCGCTCTTCTGTAGTTCTTCCCATGCTGTGCGTAATTTCTTGTCTTTAACGTTGCCGACGCGGTAGCCTTCGTGGAAGCCACAACTTCGGTAATCGCCGTTTTCTGTGATGCCGATGTAGTTGCCGCCGATGGTGCATTTTCCGAGGTAGCCTTCGTTGTACCATTGCCAGAAGTCCGCAGGGTTCTTTTGGCGCACAATGCGTGCGTAGAAGGGTGAGTAAACGTTGATTTTGACTTTGCCGTAGAGTTTGCGTTGGATATCGTAGATTTCGTTGAACGCTGTCTCATACTGGTCGGGTGTTGGGGCTATATCCTCCATGTGTTCGCCTGCTCTTCCAACGGGCACGAGGTTGTGGTAGACGAGCATGCGGGCTTTGTATTCTTCCGCCAGCGCCGCTGGATGAGCCATCTGGTGGATGTTGTGTTTAGTCATGGTTGTTACGAGGCAGTCAAGCAACCCGACTTCACTGAGTTTCTTCATGGCATTCAAGGCTTTGTCATAGCCGCCCTTTCGCCTAATTAAGTCGTTTGTTTCTTTTTCGCCATCAATGCTGATGGCAGTGTGAACTTCATACTTACGCAGTTTATCAAAGCGTTCCTCATCCCACGCATAGCCGCTCGTGATTAAACTGACTTTCATGTTATGCTTTTTCTCTGCATACTCGATGATTTCCCATATGTCAGGTCGAACCAAGGGTTCTCCGCCGCTGATTCCAAACCATTGTGAGCCGAACTCCGCCATTTCATCGACCATATGTTTAGCTTGTGCGGTGTTTAGCTCTTGGTCTTTGGCGTATTCTTTGATGTAACTACAATATGTGCAACTGCCCACACAGTTGCGGGTGCATCGCCAAACAACCATAAACAACGGGGCTGTGATTGGATTCATTTAAATCAAGTCAAGATAAAATCCGTGTATCGATATAAAACTTCCCCTAAGAAACAGCTTTTCCAATATTTTGAAAAACCCGCAGAAACGAACCAAGTCAACGGATCTATTCGGTTGAGCCGCCGATTTTTCGCCGTTTCTGCAGATACCCTTCAACCGCAAAAACCGCAAGCGCCAAACCAGTAATGAGTGTTAACAACAGGAAAAAAACTTTGAATTCATTTGTTTCCACACGAAAATGTATTATTAAAACAAAAAGTTCAACGATTAAGATTACTAAAAAGAGCAGTGCGTAGAGCCACATCTTTGGGTAAAGGCGGTGTCCAAGCCAAACGTGTCCTCCAATGTGCGCTTTTCGTTTGACGGTGTATTCACCGTACTCGTTCTTCTGTATGTAGCCTGAGTCGTCGAGTTTCTGCAAGTGCCTGTAGGCAACGCTGGGGCTGCTGAGATTGACACTCTTCATGACATCTCTGGGACCAACGGGCTTGCCCTTTTTTACGGCGTACAAGTACACTATTAATGTGGTGCCTTCAAGCTCATCAGTGTTCGCATCCCTCAATTTTTTGCCTCGACCATTGGTACTTGCTTTTTTAGGTGTATTAGCTTTGCTTAACTCTAGCAGCTTTTTACCATTTTAACAATCAACATTGGGATGAAAATCTTGTGTTCTAAAGTTTAGACTATCCCTCTTTGACTTCTACTGCATGTTACTGAAAAAGTTTAATAAGACAGCGCTTAGAGATACCTCTTTATTTGAGAAGGTAAAAAAAATGAGTAACGAATCCTCAAATGAACTAGTCGTAAAATCAGCACCACACATACACGGTACAATGACTAAGAATCGTATGATGCAGTACACATTCTTCGCTATCCTCGCAGTAACCATTGTTTCAGCAGCTTTATGGTCACAAGTCACAACTCCATCCGGATGGAACCTTGGAGAGACAGTTGCCATAGGAGCACTCATCGCTGTCGGCTTAGCTGTCTTAATGGACTTTGGAATCGGCAAATTTACCGCTGACAGTGAAGTTAACACGTGGTCCGCAGCAGTCTTCGGTTTAATCGTCATCAACTGTTTTACTCTAGGTTTCCCATCAATGGCAGTGGGTTTGGAAACCGGAGTACCCGTTGAAGCACCTCTTGCATTCTATTACATCGCCATTATCTCGCTCTTAGGCCTTGTTGTCTTCAAAAAAGTCATGAGCCTCGCAGGCAGAAAACTAGTTAACCCCGCAGCAGCAGCCAAATTCCTCGTACTGCTTCCTTCACTACCAACAACCCTCATAACTGCATTCCACCTAAAAACCGGACTTCTGCAAGTTCCCGCACTAACAGCTGGAATCGGCGCAACTTCCATCGTGAATGGAAACGGTGGCGCCACATTTGGCAGCTACCTACAAGCCTGCTATGGCTTGCCCACCGCTCAATCTCCAGCTAGCATAGAATCAGTAATGTTTCTGGCAAAATACCACGGATGGGTCGGCGGAGCAAGCAGTATCGCAGTTATCGTCGCAGGCATCGCGCTCTTTGCAATTGGACGCAAATACTTCAAATGGAGAATTACCGCCAGCTACCTCATCGCAATCGCAGTGTTATCTTTGATTTTCTCATTCATATTCGGGGACGCAGACTTGACTACAAGATTATTCTTCGAGCTATTCATCGGCAGTTCAATATTCATGGCGTTCTTCATGGCAACTGATCCGGCAACCACGCCGTTTAGCGGAGTGGGACAAATCATCTTCGGCGTTGGCCTCGCAATTTTGACCATTCTGATACAAACATTTATGGGCTTCTTCGGCGGTTCATTGCTAGCACTGTTAATCATGAACCTAACAGTACCACTTATTGATCGTGTACGTATCAACAAAGCCTTTGGGAGATGAACAAAATGGCAAATTTAGTTGCTATAAAAGAAGTAAAAGACATCGCAAGAAAAACACCGATTGAAATCTTTCCAGACCCCAAAATAGCAGTTATGCTAACCAACCAACAAAGCGGAGCAACAAACACTCCCCTTGTTTCTGTTGGCGACACTGTAATCATCGGCCAGAAAATTGCAGACGCTAAAGAACGCATAAGCGCACCGGTTCACAGCTCAATCTGTGGAAAAGTCATCAAAATCGAAAACGCCTACAACAGCTGTTTTGAAGCACCCACCGAAGCTATCTTCATCGAAAACGACGGAAAAAAAACCAAAGACAAAAGCATCTCATCCATCTCTGAATCAGAACTAAAAGACACATCAACTGAGGAACTTCTGAAAATAATCCGCGAAGCAGGCATCATCGGTTTAGGTGGTGCAGGCTTCCCAACCAGTGTCAAACTAGCCATTCCTAAAGACAAAAAAATCAAGTACCTCATCGTCAACGGTTCAGAAGGCGAACCATACGATACAGCAGACGAACGCTTAATGATCGAGAAAACTGACAACTTGGTCCGCGGAGTAAGAGTCATACGCAAAATTCTCGGAAACCCCAAAGTTGTCGTCGTAACCAAAGACAGCAAAGTTGAAGCTATACCTAAACTTCAAGCAGCATTCGCCAAAGAACCCGACACCGAAGTCGTCGCAAAACACCTGACCTACCAGCAGGGAGACGCAGGTATGCTACAAAAAGCAATCTTAGGCTACGAAACACCCTCAGGCAAACGCAGCTACGAAATGGGCACCATAGTACAAAACGTCTCAACAATAAACGCCATCGCAAACGCAGTCTTCGAAGGCGAACCGCTCATATCCAGAGTTACAACCCTCAACGGTGATGTTGCAAAACCCAAAAATCTCATGGTTAAAATCGGTACCCCGATCAGCAGTATCCTTACCGCAAACAACGTTAACGTATCTGACTTAGGCTCAGTCGTGGTCGGTGGAGTCATGATGGGTGTAGCACTACAAACCATCGACGCTCCAATAACAAAACGCACCTCAAGCATAATCTACTTCGCGAAAAGCAAAGCTAAGAAAGATCAGAAAACCACCGCATGCATCCACTGTGGCAGATGTGTAAGCGCATGCCCAGCACGTCTACAACCAGTGGCAATCTACAACGCTGTCATAAAAGGCGACTTTGCTAAGGCCGAGAAACTTTGGTCCAAGGACTGCATCGCATGTGGAACATGCTCTTATGTCTGTCCATCAAGACTGCCGCTAGCCAGCAACATAAAAATGGCAAGATAAAAACGCGCCTAAAAACCTCCTCTCTCTTTATTTTTTCTTTGTCCCTTTGTTAGGGTAAGTAATTTATTGTTATTTATTTGTAGAATTTTAGTTTGTATGGCAAGCTTGTAAGCATTAAATTTATTAACAACTCGCACCGTAAATAATTTAAAAGGGATAAAAAATGGAAGAAAACAAATTTAAACTAGCAGACATCTTCGCAGGCATAATTATACCATTAATCCTGTTTTTACTCATCTATGTCCTCGCAGTCTACGTCAACGTTGGCGGAACATACCATGTTATAGGTGCAACGAACACTATTGCTGTCATACTCGTTAACGGCTTTGCTGAAATGATTATTCTCGGTATCCCGCTGGTTTTGGGCCTTTTATGGAATAAGTGGGCAGGCGGAGCAGCGGGCTTCATAATGGGCGGCCTCTATTATGTAGCTCAAGCAGGTCAATATAACGGAATTTATGCAAGTGCAGGTGTAACTTCTTACAACTTCTTTGGCGACATCAGCATGCTCTACTGGATTGTCTACGGTGTTATAATCGGCTACATGGCTGGCGCACTCAACAACGGCTCAACCAACTTCAAACGAATGATTGGTGCAGGATTCACTGCTTCAGTGATAGTTGCAGTACTCAAAGCTTACATGAACTACACTATCTCGCTTGCACCCGCAAGACAGATGGCTCAAGACTCTTGGGCGCAGGACCCAGTGTTGGCAGTCGTAACTAACTTTGTGCCCGGCATTGCCTTAGGTGTGATAGTGCCAATACTAGGCAAAGTAATGACGTGGTATGGCATTCAACCGATGAAGCACCATTAAATTCCCAATCTCTTTTCTTTTTTTATTTATAAACCTTAATTTTTGCAAAAAAATGCTGCAGTTCTTTAATTGTACTATGTCTGCTTTGCATTTCAGAATTAATCCATAGGTCATAGAGAACTTTTTCAATTATGCTGTCTTTTTAGCGTCGGGCATTATTTTGTTGAAGAAATTAGCCGGGTGCCTATGTTCCCATTTAAATTCCAGTTGGGAATAAACCGATGCAAAAATTCTAATTTTAAACTTCTAACTTGTAATCAGAGACAAGTTTTCCATAAGTCTTATAAGGTTATTGCTTGTTTGCCTTGCTACCGAATTAAGGAGAGAGAACTAAATGCAAAATCTTAAAACAAAAGCTTTGGCCATTTTGATTGCAGTATTCTTAACAATTTCTATAGGAGCTTCAACGATACTTATACCAAACGCTAGTGCCCATACGCCTGCATGGATAATCACTACCTACGCATATGCTGCAGCTACGCCTAACCCAATTGGTGTAGGTCAACAGATGCTTATCTTCGGTTGGCTTGACAACACCATAAACGGTGTAGATCTTACCAACAACATTCGATTCCACGACTACCAGTTCACTATCACAAAACCAGATGGAACAGTTGTAACCCAAAGTTTTCCAGTTGTTAGCGACCCAACATCATCACAATATTATGCCTTCACACCCGACCAAGTTGGAACATACACACTGTTTTTCAGCTTTCCAGGACAAGTATATGACTTCGGCGGAGCCTACCAAGGTGACTACTACACACCAAGCAATTTCACAACAACCTTTACAGTGCAACAAGACCCAGTGCCAACATTCACTGAAAATCCACTTCCAAGCGCATTCTGGACACGACCAATAAACGGCATGAACATTCTGTGGGATTCTATCGGGTCAAACTGGCTTGGCGGAGCAGCTACAGCTAACTATTGGCAACAAAACGGTGCAGCACCAAGAAGTGCACACGTATTGTGGACCAAACCCCTCGAACTAGGCGGTTTAACCGGTGGCGTCGTAACTCAGGCTGGCAACACAGCTCAAGTGAACGATACAGCGGCAACTTTCTACTCCGGTTTCTCATACAACACACGATTCAACAATCCAATGATCTTAAGCGGAATCCTCTACTACCAATCACCTTTGAGCGAAGCTGGATCTGGCGGAGTCCTTAATGCAGTGGACCTAACAACTGGACAAACACTTTGGACAAGCAGCACACTTAACCCCTCAAAAGCACAACTGATTGATTTCCAGTCACCAAACCAGCACGGAATGGTCGGAGGCATACTATGGCAGACTTCTGGCTCAACATGGATGGGCTATAACGCATTTGACGGAACTTTCCTATTCAACCTTACAAACGTTCCTTCAGGCACTGAAGTTTACCTGAACAACGGTGAAATCGACCGATACGTATTCAGCTACAACACTAACCTAAAACAAGGCTGGTTAGCTCTTTGGAATTCAACTCTAGTTATAACAAGCAATCCTGGACACTCTGGATCAGTCGCTGCAGGTCAATACGCATGGCCAACTAACACTGGATTTGCTATCAATTCCAACTTAGGTGTATTCGTTAACGAAAGCACACCTGCTTCCTACTCATGGAACGTCACCATCACAGACGATTTAACAGGCACCGCAAACCCAAGCATCGTCGGCGTCATCCCAGGCGATATAATACTTGGCAGCAGCAGTAGTGTTAGCTTAACTTCAGCACCTAGACCAAACAGCAACCCATGGACAATGTGGGCTTTAAGTGCCAAAGACGGCAGTCAAGGACAACTTTCATGGATTCAAAGATACGCAGCACCCGAAAACAACCAGACCGAAATGTTAGCCTTACAACCAATCGATCCAGTAACACGCGAATGGACAATGACATACTTTGAAACTGGTCAACGACTCGCCTACAGCCTCGCCGATGGAAAACTAGTTTGGGGTCCAAGTGACCGCGCTCAAAACGGATTCCAATACTACAGCTCACGCGAAGGTTTGCCCGCATACGGAAACCTCTACGTTAGCGGCTACGGCGGAGTTGTCTACTGCTACTCAATGTCAAACGGCACCCTACTGTGGACTTACGGCAACGGTGTAGGTGCAAACAGCACAGCTACCGGCGACAACACTGCATGGGGCAATTACCCAACTCACATTGCAGGATTTGCAGACGGCATAGTATACACAATGTCAGGAGAGCACTCCCCCAACACACCATTATACAGAGGATACATGGCACGCGCTATAGACTCCTTCACTGGACAAGAACTCTGGGCACTTCCAGATTGGTCAGCTTCAGGACTTGGCACATCCATGGCACCCATCGCTATCGCTGACGGCTACATGGCATTCGCTAACGCATATGACGGACAAGTATACGTCGTAGGCAAAGGACCAAGCAACACCAACGTCAACATCCAAACCAACGTCATTCCACAAGGAAACAACGTACTCATACAGGGCTCAGTAATGGACATTTCAGCCGGCACAACACAAAAACAACAAGCAGCAGACTTTCCAAATGGCGTTCCAGCAGTCTCAGACGCAAGTCAGACTGGATGGATGCAATACGTCTACCAACAAGGACCATGCCCAACAAACGTAACAGGCGTAACAGTGACCTTAACAACCATCGACCCGAACGGTAACTCTTTCGTCATCGGAACCACCACAACCGACGCAAACGGAATGTTCGCAAAAGCATACACTCCAGACGTCCCAGGAACCTACACAGTAATCGCTACATTCGCAGGCTCGAACTCTTATTGGCAATCATCATCCGAAACTGCATTCAACGTAATGGCAGCACCAGACATTACTCCCGCGCCAACCACAGCAGTACCACAATCGAACGCAGACCTATACTTCCTACCGCTCTCTGTTGTCATGATCGTTGCAATCATCGTCCTCGCAGCCATAGTTGTCTGGTCAACGGTTAAAAAACACGCCTAAAACCAATAGGGAAACAACCTTTCCCTTCCTTTATTTTTCTTTTAATTAATTAGACTAAAATTAAAAACAGGCTCATTCTCGACAGATAAAAAAAATCAACTGAAAGCTTAATGGAAAAAATTAAGCATGGTTGGGTGCGAATTCCCAAGCAATGTTGCCTTTCCAAAGTTCGCCCTTCTTTGTTAGGCGAATTTCTTTGTCATCAATCTCGATTAACCCTTGCTCTTTAAGTTTCTGCAGTTGCTTTGGAAACACTTGCTCGGGAGTGGTGTTGAATTTCTCCATGAACTCTTTTTTGCTGACTGGCAGTCGGAGGTAGAGTCTTGTCATAGTTCTGCGCATCATGTCTTCAGTTGTTGATTCGGATAGTCTGCAGATGGGCAGTTTACCCAACTTCACTGTATCCATGTACTCGTTGATGTTTTCGATGTTGGAATATGAGAATTTCTGCAGGTAACCCATAAAGCAGCCTGCACCAGTGGTTAAGATGCCTCCCCATGGCCAGCCGTTAAGGCAGTTTTCACGCATATGCCATTCAACGCGGCTATAGCGGTCATGACCCACTGCTTTATAGCCTGCATCGGTGAGCATTTTGTGTGCGGTTATGAACATTTGTTTCTCGTTCTCGGCGTCGCCTTGTGGTGGGGAGGTGCCGTTTTTAATCATTTTCTCTAAAATAGTTCCTGGATCTACATGTAACGAGTAAGCGTCAACTTCTGCATCCAACTCGATGGTTTTCTTGAGCGTGTCAACCCAGCTTTCCATTGTTTGCCCGGGCAAATTATACATTAAGTCAACGCAGACCACTAACCCAAGTTTTCTAGCATGCTTTATTGCTCTCTCGACATCAATGGCGCTATCGGGCAAGCACAACGCTTTGCGTAGTTTGTCGTCGAAGGTTTGTGCGCCCATGTCCATCTGGTAGACACCGTACTCTGCCAACTTGTCGATTTTTGGAATCGCCAGCGTCTTTGAGGAACCAGTGACTTTGATAAAGTATTCTTTACTAGTGTTAAAGTTAGCTTTGCAGAAATCGATTAAATCAATAATTTGTTCAGCGCTAAGCACGCTGGGAGTTCCGCCGCCCAAAACAATTTCGTCAAACACGCTGGTTTTAACATATTTGGTTTTGGCGTACATGGCAAGTTCTTTTTTGAGGAGGTCAAGGTAGGGTTCAATCTGCACTTTGCTTGATGCTGTGGTTGGGAAATAACAGAATGCGCATTTCGAATCGCAAACGGAAACCCATGGTTGCAGTTCCATCAGTCTGCCTGAAGTGTTCTCTGTGTTCAGGAATTTCATGAAGGCTTCGTAGGCTTCTGGTTTTATGCCGGGGTAATCCCTGTAAGTGTAAGGTGGCCAATTTTCTCTTGTTCCATAGGCTTCAGAGGTTTCTGTCATCCAAGGTTCCTCATTGAGGTGTTCTAAAAACCGTTCGAATACATAATAAAGTTTCCGTAAAATCGCCCATAAACCAAAAAAACACGAAAGAGGCACTTCTTTACTAAACACATGGAATATTGAGGAGTATTTTTTTTGCGTTTTATTCTGTTGGGGCTTTTTTCCAGAGATTCTCAAAATACATATCCGCTAGTTTCGCAACGTTTCGGTTATTTGTCCATAGACTCGGAACTATGGTTTTTGCCATACGAAGGTTAACTTCTTTATAATCGAAAATTATTAAACCGACAGTAACCTCTTCGACAAATCTGAGCTCAAAGGCTGGGTTTTTCTTGAGCATTTGGATGTTTCTGTCCAGTGTATTCTCTTGTGATTTGTCTGTGAGAGCCTGAATTTTAATACCCCTTGCCATGGCTTTTTCAAGTTGATCTCCTGTGTGAAACGCAATTATGCTCATTCTTTCTTTTGAGTATATCACCCGGATGCAGGACTTTGTTTCTTCAATGTCTTCTTTGACTTTTCTTAGGAAAAGTTCTCTCTCTGAAGTTATTACAAACTGCGGGTCTTCATCAGCATCACCTTTAGTGGCGCATAAAGCAACTTTGTCAAAAACTGTCTTTGCCTTTTTCTTGAGATCAGAATATTCACTGGTTTTTTTGTTTAGGAGTGTGGAAAATCCTTTTTCTAGGGGAATTGCCCTGTAGCTTGTTGGTTTAGAGATTATTTTTTCGGTTAATCCGAGTTTTTGTAGACTGGGTAAAACTCTGTAGATGTCTTGTCGAACCACACTTGATTCGCGAGAAATTTTTTTAACGTCGCCGCCGATGCTCCCAAGTCTGACAATGGCTAAATACAGTTTTGCTTGCACATATGTAAGTCCTAAACTTGTGAATATTTCAATCGATTCTTCTTCGGTTTGTGTCATTTTTCTCATTTAACTTTTATCGAGATGATTTAAGAATTTTTCCTGAAACCAAGGCATTTTTTGTCTGAAGGCGTACTGATTACACATTTTTAAAAATAGTTTGAGAGGTATATTAATTGGGGAATGAAGTTTGGGCTTGGCTGAAAGGGTTCCAGAAGGGATTCTCCTATAAATTGATTGATTTAGCCCGTTTTTGCATTTTTCTTTCCTTCCACAATTCTGGAACCCCAGCAAACAACAAGCATTATTTATGATTTATTTTTATCATAATTATTTATTTAATGAAAAAATATTTTATTGAAAGTTTGTCATAAGTACAACTTGTTACAACGTTTTTTAAACAAACTAAAGACCAATACTATAATTACAGAAGAAAAAGGAAAAATAAAAAATGCTGAAAATAAAAAATAAAACTGTGGCTATTTTGATTGCAGCAATCCTGACAGTTTCAATGGGAGCTTCAATAACATTACTGCCAAGCGCTAGTGCACATGATCCATCATGGTCACTTCCAACCTACTGTTTCATAAATATTGCGCCTTCTCCTATAGGTGTTGGTCAACAGGTTAACGTCAATTTCTGGCTTCAAGTACCGCCACCAACAGCAGCTATGGCCTCTGGTGACAGATGGACAGACATGACTGTTGTAGTGACACATCCAGACGGAACCACTGAAACACTAGGTCCATTCTCATCCGATGACACGGGAGGATCACACACCACCTACACACCTACATCAGTTGGCAATTACACTTTCCAGATGGTCTTTGGCGGCAACACATTATTAGGGTTAAATACAGCTAATGGACTACCATCGACTAACCCGTTCGTAGGCGACTATTATGAACCTAGCAAGAGCAACTTATTTACCCTGCCCGTTCAGCAAGAACCAATAAGCTATGCACCTGTAATTCCGCTTCCATCCGAATACTGGACTCGCCCAATCTACGCCCAGAACAACGATTTATGGTACGCCATAGGCGGCAACTGGCTTGGTCTTGGAGTGTCGACATTTGCAAACACAGGACAGTACAATGCACAAGGAAGCTATGCACCCTATACAACTGCGCCTAACAGTCCCCACATCATGTGGACAAAGCCTATAGCTTTCGGCGGCACAGTCGGAGGAGAATTCGGCAGTGATCAACAAAGCAACTTCTGGTCAACATCGCAATATCAGCCAAAGTTCGCACCAATAATCATGAACGGTATGCTCTACTACACTATGTATCCTGGTTCTACTGCTAATCCAGCAGGCTGGGCAGCAGTTAACTTGCACACTGGAGAGACAATATGGACACAAGACTACACGACGATTCTAAAATGCGGTCAAATAATGGATTATTTAACACCTAACGAATACGGCGCACGAGCATACCTGTGGGCTACAGGCTCGGTAACTGGAGTTGTTTCTACTGGAACAACCTACAGCATGTATGACGCTATGACGGGTAAATATATCCTTAGCATTGTCAACGGTACTGGCTTGAACTCGATTCAACTTGATGACTACGGCGGTTTGATAGGCTACTATGTTAATTCAAGTGGGGGTCAGCGATCGCTCACTGTGTGGAACTCTACCTAGGGCAATCATGCGAGGCGTAAACGGTAACGGTGACCCGAACGGGTGGCAATGGAGGCCTCCCCAAGACGGTGTGATCGCATTCCAAAATGGAATAGAATGGTCCGCACCAATCGCAACACAGATCGACGGCAATCCTATATCTTTGAGCCTTAACGGAATCAACGGCGGCGTAGTACTTCTATCGTATGCAAGTGGTCAATCTGCCTACTTCCAAGGCGGATGGTATGTTGTAGCAGGCTACAGTGCAGTCGACGGACACCTACTTTGGGGCCCAAAGAACCATACAGAAGTTGAAAATTCCAGGGTTCTTTTCGGCGCTGAAACTATGGGGTACGGCGTTTGGGTCGAATTTGATTCTGCCGCATTAACAGCAACAGGCTACAGCCTTACCACGGGAGACAAGATCTGGGGACCAAAACCAATGCCGAACGTTAATCCTTTCACTTCACTTGGCCAACGTTACTGTCCAGGTCCTAACGGCACATTGCTAACATGGACTTATGGAGGAGATGCTTATTCTATCGACATGGCAACTGGGACTTTTAACTGGGAATATCACGCGCCATCAAGTGGTTATGAGTCTCCTTATGGTACGTGGCCGTTTTGGACTTTCAGTGTAGGAACAGTTGCAGACGGCAAGCTGTTTGTTCCTGTAGGCCACATGTATAGCCCACCCTTATTCCACCACGCACAACAGATGGCGCTAAATCTCACCGACGGCTCTGTTGTTTGGAGCATAACTGCTTTTGACGTTACAAGCGCACCAGCCATCTCAGACGGCATCATGACAACGCTGAATGCTTACGACAACCAGCTATACGCATGGGGCAAAGGACCAACCGTTACAAAAGTCACTGCGCCTCAAGCGGCAATTAATTTAGGCAGTTCGATAGTTATCGCTGGCACAGTTATGGATATCTCTGCAGGTGCATCACAAGAAGTATCAGCTGCGCGCTTCCCAAACGGTCTTCCATGTGTTTCTGAAGCAAGCCAACAAGCCTTTATGGAGTACGTTTACATGCAGCAGCCACGTCCCAGCAACACAACTGGGGTTCCAGTTTCAATCGATGTAATTGATTCAAACGGCAACTATCGCAACATCGGTACAGCCACGAGTGATGCCACCGGCACATTTAGCTTCCAGTGGACTCCCGATATTGAAGGCAAATACACAGTTATCGCAACATTCCCAGGCTCTGAGTCTTACTATTCGTCTTATTCAGAAGCCGCTTTCGCAGTTGATCCAGTAGCATCATCATCAACAGCTGCGTCCGCAGACACGATGTTGGGTTTAGCGACAACTAATGATCTTATGATGTACATGGCTGCCGGAGTAACCGCTATAATCATTGCAATAGCCATCGTTGGCGTACTACTGCTTAGGAAAAAACCATAGTGTAAAGATATGACTCAAAATCCACTTTCCCCTTTTTTAGTTTGCATAGGCAAAAAAGTTGTAGATCTGGCGGAGGGCTGAGAACGCTCGGATTAAATTCACGAAATAGCTATAGTCGTGAAGAAAGAGTTTGCATTCTCTTTTTCTCTCCTTAATCACCCACCAAGAGCCTCAGCAAACGTGCCGCCTACTTTTGTTATCAAACTTTTCTCGCTTTAATTTTTGGAGTAAAATCTATCAAGAAATTTTTCAGAAGGACCACTTGTTACAAACGCTTAACAGAGTTTGAACCCATGGAGTAAGTTACAGAATAAAGGAGAAAAGAAAAAAATGTTTAATCTAAAAAGTAAAACTACAGCTATTTCGATTGCAGCACTTTTGATAATTTCTTTGGGAGCTTCAATGGCTCTACTGCCAAACACTAATGCACATACTCCACCGTTTGACATTCAACTGTTTGCGTTCGTTAATGTTGCACCTAATCCTGCTGGGCTGGGTCAGACTGTTACTGTTGGCTTTTGGCTAAATGCACCGCCAATGACTGCTGGCACTATCTATGGTGACAGGTTTGGTCCATTCACGGTTCATGTCATTAAGCCTGATGGAACAAACGAGACATTGGGTCCATTCACATCTGATGATACTGGTGGAACAAGCACACACTATACACCTGACCAATTGGGTGAATACCAATTCCAGATGACTTATCCAGGACAGACATTAAACGGTGGTCAATACGGCTTGACTGGCATTAGCAACCCAAGCTACATCAACGACACTATTCTACCAGCTATAAGCGATGTTGCAACTTTAACTGTTCAGCAAGAACCTGTGCCGTCTATTCCGGGTACTCCGCTTCCAACTAGTTATTGGCAGACTCCGATCAATGCGATGAACGTTTACAACTGGTACGCTATCGGCGGTCCTTATCTTGGCCTCTACATCGGCTACAGCGCAGGTAAAGGCGCCTCCAACTACAACACAACCACAAACTTCAATCCCTACTCTACTGCGCCGCTTACGTCTCACATCATTTGGACAAGGCCCATTACTTTTGGCGGTGTCATCGGCGGTGATGCAGGCGGAACGACGACTTACGGCAACTATTATTCGACTGCTCAGTACGAACGGAAGTATAATCCGATTGTCATCAACGGCTACCTCTACTACACTCAAATCCCAGGCAGCTCAGCTAACCCTACTGCCAACGTCTGCGTTGACTTATACACTGGACAAACAATATGGGTCGACGACTCAACCAACTATGGTGGAGGTTCACCAGCGCAAACTGCTCTCACATCAAATGGTCAAGTTACACCTCTGGAATGTGGCCAAGTGCTTGATTATGTGTCACCCAACCAATACGGCGGAGTTGCATACCTATGGACTCAAGGAACCCTTGACGGAATATACTCGCGCGGAACTAGCCTAAACATGTTTGATGCTATGACTGGTAAGTATATTCTTAGCATTGTTAACGGTACGGGCTTTTCGTATGGAAATACTGTGGATGCATCTGGCAACCTTATTCAATACTACACAAACACTACTGTCGGCACACAAACGATCTACGGACAAATTCAACCAGTCATCGGACCAGAACCCACAAAAGTTACCAACACTGCGGGCAACGGTTTGCTTGAGGTTTGGAATTCGACACAGGCCATTATGCTTGGCGTGGGCTGGCCATCTACATCGGGTTCAGGCTGGAATTGGAGACCTACACAAAACGCCGTTATCGACTACAAATACGGAATAATGGCTGCTTATCAGCTACCTACGGGTCAACCGACAAGTTGGACAATTATGGGCGTTAACAGCGGTGTCGCAATTCTTTACTCGCTAAATAACGCAGGGCTTACAAACTACTTCCAAACAGGCTCTGACTGGTTTACTGGCTTTGACATAAACACTGGACAACAGCTATTCGTTAAGGAGATCGCTTTTACGCCTTACACTGCAGTTAACTTAGACAACTATGGCAACGTTGCCGATGGAGTTTTCACAACCATCATCAAAGAGACTGGTGAGGTTTCTGCTTTCAGTGTCACTACAGGCAATCTAGTTTGGCAAACGACTCTTAAGGGCGATAATGGTGCGGATATAAATGCTTATGATACTGTGGGCGGCATTAAGGGCAACATCTACGGTGGGAACTTCTATATCTTTGGCTTTGGCGGCGACATCTGGTCTTTGTCGATGGCGGATGGCTCTGTTAACTGGTACACGAACACTACAAAGATTACTGGTGAAGCTGGCGGTAATACACCGTATGGTGTTTGGCCTATTTGGGTGCAGACTGGCATCGGCGGTGGTGGTGGATTGATGTTCCTTGGTGAGGGACATGAGTATTCGCCTCCTCTGTTCATCGGTTCTCAGCAATTGGCGATTAACTGTACGACTGGTGATCTTGTGTGGGCGATTGATTCGTTTAATGTCAACAGCAATCCGGAGCTTGCGTATGGTATTATGACGAATTTGAATGCTTATGACAACCAGATCTACGCTTATGGGCAGGGTCCGAGTGCTACTACTGTTAGTGCTCCTCAGGTAGGCGTTTCTACTGCTACTCCGATTACTATTACGGGTACTGTGACGGATGTTTCTGCGGGTGCAAGGCAAGAAGCGGTTGCAGCGAACTATCCCAATGGGTTGCCGGTGGTTTCTGATGCTAGTATGAGCGCGTTTATGGAGACGGTGTATATGCAGCAGCCGGATCCGCACAACGAGGTCGGTGTTTCTGTTACTCTTAGTGTTGTTGACTCTAATGGTAACTATCGATCTATTGGTTCTACTACTACTGATGCTTCGGGTGCGTACGGTTTTACTTGGACTCCTGATATTGCGGGTGATTATACTTTGATTGCGACGTTTGCTGGTTCAGGTGGCTACTATGGTTCTTCGGCTCAGACTCATTTCTATGCTAGTGACGTGGTGGCTTCGACTTCGGCTCCTGCATCATCGACAGGCAACTATGCTACGACTACTGACTTTGCGATCGGTATTGCAGCGATTATCGTTGTGCTGGTTATAATCGGCGCATTGATTATGATGATGCTGCGAAAGCGACCATAAGTAATCGAACAAAAAACAAACAAAAACAATCTTTCCCCTTTTTTAGTCTCTAAAGTACTGGAAAAAATGCGGGCTGAGTAGGCTCTGGTTAAAATTCACGATACTTGACCATAGTTTCGTGAGGAGCGTTTTGCATTTCGCTCTTCTCCAATTCGTTCCAGAGCCTCAGCAAACCTTTAACCTTTCTTGAATTGAAAACCAATTTCATTTTTGGCAAATCTGTCTGAGGTACCACTTGTGACAAATACTTAAACCAACGCCTAACGCTCACAAACGCACACTAAACTACTGCTCTAAGTTCTAATAGTGCTGAAAAAAGAAAATCAAAGTAAAGTTTATATTATTCACTATAACAGCGTTATAGTTTAACACAAGTATCAATAAAAGGAGAAAAAATTATGAAAATTGCTTTAAACAAAACAGCAACTATCACTATTGCGATTCTTCTCACAATATCAATGGCGGCTTCGATGACACTATTACCCAACGCCACCGCACATACACCACCCTGGCAAATCACCACATACGCGTTTGTCGCTGCTTCACCCAACCCAGTTGGTGTTGGTCAACAAATGCTCATATTCGGCTGGATTAATCAAGTAATATCAGGAGCACTTCTTGAAAATAACATCAGAGCTGAAAACTACACCTTTATTATAACACAACCCGACGGAACGAAAGTAACGCAGTCATTCCCAACAGTTAGTGATACAACATCATCACAATACTTTGCCTTCACTCCTGACCAAGTTGGAACCTATACAGTATCTTTCAGCTACGGCGGACAAGTATACAATGGTCCAGGTCCAGTAGCACTCCAGGTAGGGTTGCCCGCAACTAACGGTGACATCTATCTGCCCAGCAATGCATCCATGACTTTTACCGTGCAGGAACAGCCAATACCGACAAATGTTAACTCTGCACTACCCACTGCATACTGGACTAGACCAATATACGGACAAAACCAAGGCATGTATGCTGTTGGATCAAACTGGCTAGGCGGAGCTGCAGAATCTAACTATATTCAAGCAAACGGTGTGGCACCCACAAGTGCACACATACTATGGACAAAACCGCTCGAGTTTGGTGGCTTAGCAGGCGGAACTGTAAGTCAACCTGGCGATACAGCTGAAGCAACTGATGACTTAGCTACTTATTATCAGGGAATGTCATACAATGTTAGGTTTAACAATCCAATAATTCTACAAGGTGTACTTTACTACCGAGAACCCAATGGGGAGGCCGGATCAGGTGGACCAGAGATGGCGGTAGATTTGACGACTGGCCAAACATTGTGGTCAAGTACAACTCTCTATCCAAGCATGGCACAAATCGCTGACATACAAATACCCAACCAGCACGGAATCCCCGGAGCGATACTTTGGCAGGTTTCTGGCTCTACATGGATGGCTTATAACGCATTCACTCAGCAGTTCCTATTTAATTTGACGAACGTTCCTCGCGGCACTCAAGTTTATGACAACGCAGGTGACATATTGATATACGTATTCAACTATGACGTCAATGCTCAAAGTGGCTGGTTAGCTTTATGGAATGATACTGCAGCAATCACAGCTCCAGACAATGGTGCACCCGGAGCGCCTGCTCCAGGTATAGACTTCGTGCCAGTTGGTTCAGGGTTCTCTATCGATGCAAGCAAAAGCTATGCATATTCATACAACGTGACAATCTCATCAAACTTGGATGGAAGTTACCCCTCAGCAATTACTACACTTAACCTAGCACCTCCACACATCGTCGGTATCATCCCTGGGCAGACAATATTAGGCACTAGCAGCAACATTGCGCTCATTGCAGAATCTAACCCGAACTCAAACCCATGGACAATGTGGGCTCTAAGCGATGCACCAGGCTCAGAAGGCAATCTACTATGGATTAAGAATTACCCAGCACCACCAGGAAACCTCACCGAAATGTTACCAACGCAACCAATAGATCCAGTTACAAACGAGTTTGCCATGACATACCAAGAAACTGGCCAGCGACTTGCTTACAGCCTTGCAACCGGAGACCTAGTTTGGGGTCCAAGTACAATTGCTCAAACAGGATTCCAATACTACAGTTCCAGAGAAGGACTGCCAGCTTACGGCAATTACTACGTAGCAGGGTACGGCGGTATAGTCTATTCCTATTCGATGCTAAATGGCACTCTTCTATGGACTTACGGTAACGGCGGAGAAGGAAACACCACAAACAGCGGCGCAGACACACCATGGGGACTTTATCCAATCCACCTCACAGCATTTGCCGACGGAATGGTATTCACCTATGCAGGCGAACACTCACCAAACACACCACTATACTACGGCAACCAGATGCGCGTGCTCAACGCTACCACTGGACAAGAAATCTGGACACTCTCATCTTGGTCTGCCTCAGGATTAGGCACCTCAATGCAACCCATAGCTATCGCTGACGGAGATGCAACATTCTATAATCAATACGACAACCAAATATACTGCGTTGGACGAGGTCCGACAGACACAACTGTTTCAGTCCAAAACAACGTTATCCCACAAGGAAATACCGTGTTCATACAGGGTACAGTGATTGACATTTCGGCAGGAACAAAACAAAACCAGCAAGCAGCTGACTTCCCAAATGGCGTTCCAGCTGCATCTGACGCAAGCACAAGCCAATGGATGAGCTATGTCTATCAACAGCAACCAATGCCCACCAACTTCACAGGCGTTCCAGTGTCAATAGATGTCGTGGACTCTAATGGAAACTCCCGGAACATAGGCACAACAACAACTACTTCAAGCGGACTATACAGTCTTGCCTGGACACCTGACATCGCTGGGAATTACACAGTTATCGCTTCTTTCAACGGCAACAATGGTTACTGGGGATCATCCTCACAAACCGCTTTCTATGTAATGAACGCGCCAGCTGCAACCACTACACCTACACCTCCTTCTACATCAATGACTGACTCATACGTTCTGGGCTCAGCAATCGCAATTATCGTCGTAATCATCATAGTCGGCGCTGTTTCAATACTGATGCAACGAAAAAGACCTTAAACCCACGTAAGGGAAAAAACCAACTTTTCCTTTTTTTTATTTGTTTTCTAAACGCAAGGTTAGCAGAAAATTCCGGGTTATCTTGCTTTAAAAATCTGTGAAACTCATTTTTTACCGTTTACATTAGTTTAAGGCGGGCCATTGCTCGCCAGAGCATGTAGTTAGCTCCTGTTCTGGTCATTATTTTGCTGTACAAGTTGCCTTTCAAATAGCCTTTCACAGCTTGCCGCATAACATATTTTGAGCTGTAGAATTTGTTGTAGAAGTTCTTTCTGATTTCTGCGATGTCTTTAGCTGGGAATGATGGGTCTTCAAAGATGGGGTTCATTGTGTTGTAGAGTTCCCAGTTCTCCGACATCTTCCACCCGCAGCTCTTCACTAACTCGCGAAGTTCAGTTCCGGGGAAAGGTGTCGCGTGGCAAAGCCATACATCGTCAGGCTCTACTCGGCGGACAAAATCCAGGCTTTCCTGCAGAGTCTCTTTGGTTTCACCTGGATATCCCAAAATGACTGATACCGTTACGAAGATTCCTGCTTCTTTGGTCCATTTAATGGCGTTTTCGCACTGTGCGTTTGTAACTTTCTTTTTCAGCACATCGCGCATCCTCTGGCAACCTGACTCTACACCAAACATCATTTCATCGCAATGCGCTTTACTCATCTTTGCAACGAGTTCTTTGGTAACTGCGTCTGCTCTGGTTCCGCAGCCCCATGGCAGCTTCATTTTTCTCTCTATCATGCCGTCGCAGATTTCAATTGCCCTTGCCCTGTTAAAAGTTAATGTGTCATCTTGGAAAGCTATGCCTTCCGCACCGTACTCATCTCTTAACCACTCCATTTCGTCAAGAACGTTCTTGGGATTTCTTGCCCTGAAAGGAGCACCGAACATTTGTGAAGCTACGCAGAAGGGACATTGGTAGGGGCATCCTCTGCTACTTATTACTGAAAGCAGGTTTCTTCCTGTTATGTTGTATTTGTCCATTGGAAGAAGCTTGTAGGCAGGCAACGGAAGTGCGTCGAGGTCTTGGATGTAGGGTCTGTTCGCTGTTTGGATTATTTGGTTATCCTTTCGGAAGGTTATACCTCCGATGTCGCCTACAGGGAGTTGTTTGGCTAATTCTACGATTGTCTCCTCACCCTCTCCCCTCACAATTATATCTACAGCTTTTTCGGATGCGAGGATTTCTTCGCCAGCAAAAGTTGCATGGGGTCCACCCATCAAAACCTTGGCGTCTGGGCAGGCTTCTTTTGTTACGCGGGCAGATTTGAGTGCTGACTCAATTGTAGGTGTCATGGAGCCGATGCCGACCATCGTGGGTTGATAGTTGGATAATTCGGCTTTGAGTTTATCATGGTCGAGTTCGCATGCCGGGCAATCGAATATTTTTACTTCAAAACCGTTCTGCTCTAAAACAGCTGCCATATACGCTAGGCCCAAGGGTGGAAAAAGCGGGTGGTTACCCCGTTTCTGCAAGAGTGGAGTGGTTACCAATGCTACTTTTGTTTTAATTACACTCATCACTATACCTGCAACTGTTACTTTTTGCGGAGACTCTCCGGTATATAGGCGCATGCAGGGTCGGACTCTGTGATGTCGCCTGTGTATGCGAATGCTCGGTTTCTACATCCGCCGCAGATGTCTTTGTATTCGCAGACTCCGCATTTGCCTTTGAGGATGTTTCGGTCTTGGAATTTGTTGTAGTATTTTGAGGCTTTGATTTCTTCCCACGCTGTGGTTAAGCTTTTGTTGCGAATGTTGCCTAGCATCATGGGCTCGGAGGGTTGCAGGTCGGTGTAGAAGCATGGGATTAAGTCGCCGTTTTCGGTTACGCTGAGGTAGCCGCCGAATGCGAAGTAGGTGCATTTGCCGTGGAATTCTTTTTCGTACCATTCGTTAAACTCTTTTTCGGGGATTCTCTGCTTCACTACCCGCGCAAAGTGTGGGCAGTGAACGTGAACCTCAAATTTGCCCCTGTACTTTTGTGTTATATCCCAGATGTGGTTGAGCACCCATTCGTACTGTTCTGGTGTGGGTGTTAAATCCATGGTTGCCTTTGCTCGTCCGCTGGGCACTAAGTGGTTGTACCAGACAAAGTTAGCGTGGTATTTGTCAGCTAACTCTGCAACATGGTCGAGGTGCTGGTAGTTTATGGTTGTTATGGCGCAGGCTAAGCCGTTGAGGATCTTACCCTTTGATAATTTTTCGATGGCGGCGAGGGCTTTTTTGTAGGAGCCTTTTCCGCGTAGTTGGTCGTTGATTTCTTCTGGTCCATCGATGCTAACGGATGTCCAAACCTGATTTTTCACCAAATTATCGTAAATTGATCCGTCAACAAAGACTCCGTTTGTGAGTAAGCAAACGTTTAGACCTTTGTTTTTGGCATATGTGACAATTTCAAAGATGTCGGGACGTGTTAAGGGTTCCCCGCCTTTTATGCCAAACCACCTAACGCCAAAATCACTAACTTCATCAACCAGATGGAATGCTTCTTGGGTTGTCATTTCTCTTGGAGCATGCTTACCTGTCGCGTCAACGTTGCAGTAAAGGCACCGGGCGTTGCAGGCGCCTGTTGCTCGCCAAGAAGTCATAAGTAAAGGACCTTTCTTATTTGTCAAATTAAAACCACCCTTGTGTTCCCTGGTAATTCATTGTTTTACTTAAGGGCTCTTTTCGTCTTAAAAAAGATTGTGCGGTTTAGGTGTTTTTCGTTTTTTCTGTGTTCTCTGCATATTTCTCGTTAATTGAGTGATTTTTGGGGGTTCCGCAAAGTTTATAGTGAAACAAACCTTACACATCATTCTCGGGGGCACATGACATTTTCAAAAAAGTCGCCGCTTTAGTTGTTTTGGCATTGTTGATTACCTCCTCACTTTTCGCTTCAATCTCATTTCAGGCAAACTCTGTAAATGCCCAAGTTAACGCTAACACAACATCCAACGGCATATTGAATCAGTATGAGTGGACTCAATCTCAAGGGGACGCCTCTTTTACTCGTTTCTCAGCTGGACCAGCCCCAAGTACGCCAAACATCCTCTGGAAAGCCAGCATACCCGGCATACAGCCCTACATTACAGCGTTTGATGGCATGATTTTTGTAGGCACCAACACATCAATGGTCGCGCTCGATCAAGCCGGCAACACCGTTTGGAAAACTCCTATTCCGATGAATAAGACCTGGCCAATTGCCTACAAAATCGATGACTCACACTTAGTAGTTGAAAGCAGTTGCCTTGACATTAAAACAGGACAGCTTCTGTGGACAAGCCCAACTTTCAGCTCTGACACAGGCATCTTCAATTCAGCCGTGTACAGTCCAGCCGAAAAACTGTTCTATACCAAAGTTAATTCATACATTTTGGCTTGGGACTTTTCTGATCCCTCTCAGCCGCCGACTTTGGCTTGGCAAACTTACATCCCCGGCGGCGGCATAACCGGGATTGGAATAACTTATGGTGATGGCATGGTGTTCACTGGCTCTTTTATGAACCAGCAGTTGGCTCTCAATGCATCGACTGGCTCAATAATTTGGACAACCCTGACACATGGACCAATGATCTTCAACGGTGCCTTCTCAAACGGCAGATACTTCATTGGAGGAACAGACGACAATACGATGTACTGTTTCAACTCTACGGATGGCCAAATTCTTTGGACTTATACGCCAGGTACCGATGGGTACTTCACAACTGGTCCGGCTGTAGCGTATGGAATGGTTTACGAAATGAACAAAGACGGGTACCTCTACGCCGTTAACGTCGATACAGGTGTTCCAGTTTGGAAGTACAAGGGACCCGATGAAACCCTGATCTGGCCTGGAATGCCCACGGTGGCAGATGGCAAAATCTACGTGACTACGGGCGAACTAGCTCAGTATGTGACCAATTACAAGACTTATTCGGAGTTTGCTTGTTTGAACGCTTACACTGGGCAGGTCCTATGGACTCTTCCAATCGAAGCTTTAGCTCCAAGGGAATCTGCAATCGTTGCATACGGCAACTTGTATATAATTCCCGGTAGCGTAACAACCGCCGTAGATACAACCTCAGGAACGGAATACACAACAGACAGCGAACTGTGGGCAATAGGAGCCAACTCGATTGATGTCAGCAACTGGAGTATGTGGCGTTCTGACTCAGCCCATTCATCAACGGCTCAGGTGGGTCCTTCGAACCTTTCTTTAGCATGGAAATTTCCAACTAACGGTTCCGTTATCTCTTCGCCAAGCGTAGCAGATGGCATAGTCTACGTTGGTTCACAGGACAAAAACATCTATGCAATTGGCGCATGGAGCGGCAGCCTGATTTGGAAATACGCCACCGACGGTCCCATAATTTCTTCGCCTGCTGTAGCTGATGGACAAGTCTTTGTAGGAAGCGAAGACGGCTACGTTTATTCGCTTGATGCTTACACTGGGTCGCTTATCTCGAAAACCTTCGTCAACAGCAGTTTACCATTCACGTTTGGGGATTTGGTGCTTAAATCTTCCCCCGCCGTTGCAGGCGGAAAAGTCTACATTGGTTCATTAGACGGCAACTTGTATGCACTCGATGCAAACACTGGCGACATAGTTTGGAAGACCCACACCGAAGGACCAATAGAATCCTCTCCGGCAGTTGCTGACGGCAGCGTCTTCTTTACCTCGCAAGAACCAACCTCAGGCGCGCTCTACAAGCTGAACGCCGACACAGGCGCCATAATTTGGAAACAAACTCTTCCCTACCAAATTTCATTCGTGGGCGGCACTGAACTTTTGGGTTCACCATCTGTTGCAGCAGGCATGGTTTTCGCATCCTCCAACTGGGGAGCCTACTACGCCATAAACGAACAGACAGGCAATATCGTCTGGCAATTCATAGACAAAGAAGCAATTGAATTCATCGTTTCATCGCCCATTTACGTTAACGGTAACCTCTACATCATAGACAAATTCAACATAGCCTGCCTCAATGCATCAAACGGCAACATGCTCTGGAGTGTCTTCACCGGAGACGAATTGTATACTTCGCCATCTTATGCTGACGGCAAAATCTACCTTGCAACCAGCCAACGCGACGTATTCGTTCTAGACACCACCAGCAACGGGACAAAGATTGCAACTGCCATTTTGCCCTCCAGCAGCTGGTCCTCACCATCAATAGCCAACGGCAGACTATACATCGGCTGCAACGACTGGAACGTTTACTGCTTCTCCAACCAAATCACAAACCAAGCTTCCACATCACCTTCAACGGCTCCATCAGATAACGCTTCGTTTAGATCGCTTCTGTTGGTGTTGATTTTTGTCTTAGTAATTGCTTTGGTTGCTTCAATTGCTGTATTTGGACACCTGAGGCGCAAAAACCGTGCAGAAAACAAGGATTTGCCTGCAAAAACAACTTCTTAAACGTAGTTTTTTCGTTAGCTGAGAGAAAGAGAGCCGAGTTAATGTTAACAAAAAGGTTTATAGTTCTTTCACGTGACTTTTCCAGACTGAAAGAGAGATTGAAATGAAGGTTGTTGTTCATTGGAGTGGGGGCAAAGAATGCTGTTTAGCTTACCACAAAGTCATAGCGCAGGGGCATCAAGTTGCCTGCCTTCTCAGCTTTGAATATCAGAGACCTTACGTTTTTCACAGTTTCGATGTTATGGAGCTTCAATCCAAAACCCTTGGAGTCCCACTTAAGGTTGTTAGGATAAAGAAAGCCTACGAAGACATACTTGGTGCCTTGACCAAACTGAAACAGTCGCAGGGCATCGAGGGCATTGTTACAGGCGATATCGCTGGAGCAGGATGCGCAATAGTTCACTCAAGCTACTATGAGAGTATGGCTAAACAGCTGGGACTTGCTTTTTTAATGCCCAACGAAGGCGACACATACGATGTGCTCAAAGAAGTCGTTGGCACTGGCTTGAGACCTGTCCTAAACTGTGTCAACACAAACTTTTTTGGTGAAGAATGGTTGGGGCGAAAGCTTGACCCCGAATCCATCAAGGAACTCAAAGAATTTACCGACTCAAAAGGTATTGATGTATCTAGCGAAGATGGACAAGGATACCACAGTACCGTAGTTGAAGCGCCGCTGTTCAAGGAATCCATCGTAATCGGCAAGTACAAAACCAAAAAGAAGAAAGAAAAAGCAAAGAATTGGAAACGCAACTGGCTCTACATGGACATCAAAGAATGCTCCTTGCAGCCAAAACAAGCCCCGCGATAGCCTATTCTGTTTTTCAACCTTCCCGTTGCAGGAAGAATTGTCATCTTGAAAAATCCCTGCTTTTGCATAAAGTAAATGAACCCCAAGACATAACCTCTACGTGTTTCGGGGAAGACCATGAAAACTCGCATAACTCTTGTCAATCCGCCCTACCCTGCAGGTTCACATCAGCATCCACCCTTCATGCCTTTAGGCATAGGATACCTAGGTGCGGTATTGTTCAAGAATCATTTTGAAGTTAAAGTGATTGATTGTCAAGCCCAAAAAATCAGTCACCAACAGTTCAAAGAGGAAATTGCTAAATCAAAACCCGACATAGTCGGCGTCACATGCACAACACTCACATACAAGTCTGCCCTCAAAATTGTAAAAGCCGCCAAAGAAGCCTTGCCAAACTGCATAACCGCTATTGGCGGTCCGCATGTTACGTTCTGGGATGACAAGGCACTGCAAGAAGAACCCTCCTTAGACATCGTTATAAGAAGAGAGGGCGAAGAAACAATGTTGGAGCTTGCGCAAAGAGTCGAAAACCACCAACCACTTTTTGACCTTGAGGGTGCCACTTGCAGGAAAGGCAGTGAAATAGTTAGGAACGCGGACAGAGCTTTTCTAGAAGATCTCGACAGCCTCCCATTTCCCGCTCTGCACCTTTGGGAAAAGCTGGGTGAACTCCGAAAATACGGAACCATCCCCTACCCAGTTATGACCAGCAGGGGCTGTGTGTTCTGGTGCAACTTCTGTACGGCTGTGAGAATGTTTGGCAGAAGATACCGCATGCGCACACCCACAAACGTTGTCGACGAACTGGAATACCTCCACAAAAACTACCGCGCCAACCAATTCACCTTCTACGACGATGCCTTTACAGTGGATCAAGCTCGAACGGCGGAAATCTGCGACGAAATTCACTGCCGAGGACTCAAAATCAAATGGGACTGCGAAACCCGCGTGGATATGGTCAGCAAAGAACTCCTTGTCAAGATGCGTGAAGCGGGCTGCATCGCGGTCTGGTTTGGTGTGGAATCGGGTTCTTTGAAACAGTTAACAAGTATGGGTAAGGGCTTCTCGCTTACACAGACAAGACGTGCCTTTAAGTGGGCAAAAGAAGCAGGGTTGATGACGGTTGCTGGTGTGATTTTGGGTTTTCCAGGTGAAACCAAAGACACGGCTTGGGAAACTATTCGATTTGTGAAGGAGCTTAATCCTAACGATGTCGGCTTCTATATTGCCACGCCCTATCCAGGCACACCCATGTACGAAGAAGTCAAAGCCAACGGTTCACTAAGAATAACTGACTTTGACAAGTACGACACCGCTACCCCAACCTTCGAAATCGCCAATATGACCATGCAGGAGCTTAGTCAGATACGCGAAGAAGCCTTCCAAAGCTTCTACCTCAGTCCCAGGTACTTCATCAGCGCAATCGGTATGTTTAAGAAGGGAAAAATGTGGGGACTGGGCGCAACTCGGCTCATAATGGCACACTTTCGAAGAGCGCTCATGGCTAAAATAAGCAGCCCCACAAAATAGAGTCGCCATCAGGAGAAGCAAAATTGATTCTACTTTTGACCACCGCTCCCCCAGAAAAATCGCCCTGGGGCATGGCGGGAAAGCTTCCCCCACTGGGCTTAGCATACGTTGCAGCGGCTCTGGAGAAGAGCGGTTACCAAGTTGAGATTTACGACAATTATCTCATTGAGCGCCCCATCGAAGAAGTGAAAGCGGAAATTAAAAAGCGCCAACCCAAAATTGTCGGCATAACCTGCAGTAGCTTAACTTACAGTCGATGCATCGAGACTGCTAAGGCAACCAAAGAAGCGTGTCCAACATGCAAGGTGGTGGTGGGCGGTCCACATCCTTCATACATGCCTGAAACCATGCTCCAGCATAACGAGATTGATTATGTGGTTATTGGCGAGGGGGAAACGGCGATTGTCAAACTTGCCGCAAGCATCCTCAAAGGCGAGACCGACAGCGTTATAGCCAAGATTCCGGGAGTAGCCTTGAAAATCAACGGCGAAATAGCCCAAACCGCCCCCGAATTTATCACTGATTTAGACACTGTTCCCTTCCCCGCACGCCACATGCTTCCCATGAAAATGTACGACCGCGTCCTCCCCTACATAGACGTCAAACCCGTCGACACCATGAGCGTCCTTCGAGGCTGCCCATACCAATGTGCCTACTGCGAAACCCGCGAGCTTTGGGGAACCGCCTGTCGTGCCTTCTCCCCGCAACGAGTAATAGATGAAATCAAACACATGATGGAGAATTATGGCACTAAGGGCATTTACTTTGTCGGCGACAACTTTACCATAAACAAAAACCGCGCCTCCGAACTCTGTCGCCTAATCAAAGAAAATAAACTCGACATCAAATGGACCTGCGAAACCCGAGCAGACCTAGTCAACAAAGAACTGCTAATGGAAATGAAGTCTGCGGGGTGCCAAACCATCTTTTTCGGTACCGAATCGGGGTCGCCGCGGATTCAGCAGAAACTCGGCAAAAACATCGACCTGCAAGAAGTCGAACGCACCTTCGATTTGTGCCGCCAAGTCGGAATCAAAACCGCCACCTCCTTTATGCTAGGTATCCCAGGTGAAACAGTTGAGGATATGCAATCCACCTTCAACTACGCAAAGCGCTTAGAAGCTGACGTTTGCATGTTCAACATCTACATCGCTTGCCCAGGCAGCGAACTCTACGATGAAGTAATAAAAGAGCATCTCTATGACCAAATGGACAACTACTTGGCAAGAGTTAAAACCAAAGACTTCGACTATGAAATGCTCGTCAAAATCCAAAGAGAATACCAAAAGAGCTTTCAGAAGTCGTCGGCGTCAAAGTTGGTTCGTGTTATTAGGCAGGAAGGGTTGGCAAGTGCAGCTAAGAAAAGTGCCAAAATAATTTTCCGTCGTTAGAAAAATCGATTTTTTATATCGGCACTTCTATGGCTCTACAAACTTCTACAAACGCATCAATAGGCAGCTTGCTGTTCGTCACATTCTTTATCAACATACGCCCCCCATCAAAGAGGCTTACCTCCATCTTCATATAATCAAAAATCAGAAGCATCGGAGCCTTCACCCGAACCTTCATCTTCTGCTTCTTAATTTTCTCGCAAGCCTGATCCATGCTAAACTTTAGTTGGGGTGCTGGAGTTATGTCGGCGGTTTTTCCTCCGCAGAGCCAAACGATGTTTAAGGTTAAGTTGCCGACGACTTGTTTTTGTTGGGACGTTTGGTTCAACTCCAGCTGTATGTTTTAGGCGTAGGGTTGCCTTATCAACATTGCTATAGAACTCCAACTTGTTTTAGCTGCAACTTATTGGCAGAATGCTTTGGGACAACAACAGGTTTTTGTTTAGAAAAATTTTGCTCTTGTTCTTTGGCTTGAATTGAAGTTGAAAGAAGAAGAATATTGAAAAAATTCGGCATTTCTTCTTCTTCCAGTTAATAGGGACATTTACTTGATGGGAGAACAACAACAGTTGAAAAAATTCGCGTGTTGTTGTTCTTTCAACCTTGAAGACATTGAAGCGAAGAAGAAGGTTGCTTCAGGGGCGCTTCTTCTTCTCTTGTTGAGCAATCCCCGCAAAGGTTAACGTGGGCATTTTTTGAAAGAAGAAAAACAAAACTTTTTCCAGAAAATGCTGTTCCTGTTCTCATTAATGTCCAAAAAAGGGTATTTGGATTTGAATTCTATATTGTGCTTTTCTAGGTAAATGATTTTTCTTCTTTGGGTTTGAGAATTGCCTCTTCGATATCCATGTAGAGGAAGTCGCCTTCGCGGAATGGGGAGCCTCCGAAATCGACGACTTTGCTCTTTTTGGTGTATTTGGTTAATTCGACGCGTTGCTTGTATAGTGGTGCGTCGAGGGTTGTGGAGTGGTATTCTCCTGGTTCGCCTGACACGTCAATGCCTTTGCCCGCTGGACCCACAAGAGGCTGCATGTCTTCGATGCATTTGCGGTCAATCTGGCGTCCCAGCCACTCTGGGGTAAAGTATCTTTGGTCGATGCAGCTGAGAATCGCTTTTACTCCTGTGTTCTGTTCCATTTCCATGATTCGTTTGCGGCGACGATTGCCAGGAATTATGTTGAGGGGGCGGTCCCAAAGAGGCATCATGAGTTCTACGCCGAGTTTTTTGCATGCGTCTTTCCATACGCGTCGGTGGTGAACGTTGTCAATGTCGCCTGTCACGATTGCTTTTGCGCCTTCTTCTTTATGGAGCCGTTCAAGGGTTCCCATTATGTCGTCATAGCGATTGTCAGTTATTTTGACGAATTGGTGAGGCATGCCCAGCGCTTTGACTTGTTGTTCTATGACTTTGAGGCTATGAAAAACGTAGGGTTCCATGTAGATATAGGTGACGAGAGAAGCAACTTCATGTCCCTGCTCGACTACTTTGTGCAGGGCGGTGCAGCAGTCTTTTCCTCCACTCCAGTGAACAATAACCTTCATGCTAAATCAACATCCAAAGTCCCGTCTGAAACTGTTTGATGAGGGATAAACATGCCAGCATATAAGCGTTATACAATCTGACTCAGCTCTGCTGGTCTTTGCTTGGTGTGCTATGTCCACCTGGGCTCTTCTTTACGTGTCTAAACTTACCCAGCTGCCTAAACGCCCATCTGGTGAAGCGGTATTTCCAGACGAGGTGGTTTAGTGCCATGCGCGCCATGATTTGGCTGTGGAAGTCTCCCCGCCGCCGCATCCGGAGGTAATAGGTAGGGGTGAAGACGCTGTCGTAGACGGCTTTTTTGGTTGCCTCAAGCTTTGGCAGCGGCAACAGTTTGTTCTCAAAGACCTGCATCTGCTCGTGGTAACGGTTCCAGTCTTCGCTCATTGGCAACCCGAGTTTCCGAACGTAATCGGCTAGTTCGGTGCCTGGGTAGGGAACTGCTTCACACATGTAAACATAATCAGGTTTGGTTTTGCGGATAAAATCTACAGTTTGCTGGAGCATCTCGGGTGTTTCGCCTGGGTAACCGATAACCAGCGAAATCGCTACAAGGATACCTGCCTCTTTGACCATCTTTATGGCTTTGGCGTTTTGCTCCACGGTGGTGCCTTTGCGCATAATGTTTAGGAGTTGTTGGCTGCCGGATTCAACGCCGAAGTGGATGAGCTGGCAGTTTGTGGTTCTAAGCTTCGCCAAGAGCTCTTCTGAGATTCTGTCTACTCTTGTTCGGCTATCCCATGGAAGCAAAAACCCTCTCTTCTGCATCTCGTCGCAGATTGCTATAGCCCTGTTTATGTCATGGGTGAATGTGTCGTCGTAGAAGGCAAATGCTTCAGCTCCAAACGTGTCCTTTAGCCATTCGAGTTCATCGACCACTTTGCTTGGGCTTCGCGCTCTAAAGCCGCTGCCGCACATCTTCGACGCTAGACAGAATGCGCAGTTAAAAGGGCAGCCTCGGCTGGTTATGATGGGCATGTAGTTTTTGCCGTTGATTCTATAACGAGTCATGTCGAAGTGGTGGTGGGCTGGACGAGGCAGGGAATCAATGTCTTGTATGAAGGGGCGGTCGGTTGTGGTAGTGACTTTGCCGTTCTTCTTGAAAGTTATACCTAAAACTTGGCTGAGGTTATCCAGTTTACCCTCCGACACCAGGCTTGCGAGCTCCAGCATCGTCTGCTCTCCTTCGCCGCGGACGACGATGTCTACGTCTGGGCTGTCGGTGAAGGTGCGTTCATCCAGAACTGTGACGTGGGGTCCGCCAATCATTGTAACGCAGTTGGGAAGCGCAGCTTTGGCTGCTTTGAGAATCTTGAGGGCTGGAAAATACGTAACGGTTGCCGCGGTGACGCCGATTATGTCGGGGTTGAGGCTTCTGAACTTGTTCTCCATCTCCGCTTGGCTTGGCCGATTAACCTGACAATCGACCACATCCACCCTGTACCCCTTCTCTTCAAGCACCGCCGCCAAGTAACTGATGCCCAGTGGAATAAAGACGGCTTGCGGCACATCATCTGGGTACGGTGGATTTGCAAGGACTACGTGAGCTTTCACTTGTTTCCCCAGCTTGAAATGAAAAACGGCTGCGGAAACTATTATGTGTTTTGCAGATAACCCCAAAACCACGCCTCCCTTAAAGTGCTGCTGGAAAACGGAAGGGTTTTATGTTTAGCGTCCAATAGCCACAAGTAACTAAAACCTCCTGGATTTGTAGCGCCTTGCTAGCAGACACAGCATTCATCGATGCGAACATTAAGACCATGAACCCGCGTCAGCCCCTTGCCCAAGCAGTCGCCATCAAACAAAACCGAATCCTCAAAGTGGGCACAAACCAAGAAATAGACCAGTTAATCGGAAAAGAAACCAAAGTCATCAGCCTCAAAGGAAAAACAATGGTTCCCGGCTTAATCGACACTCACATTCATGTGGCAGACTTTGGTAGATGCCTGATGTGGCTTGACCTCTCCTCTGCCCAATCAATCGCGGAGCTGCAGAGCCTCCTGAAAGAGAAAGCAAAGCAAACATCTTCGGGCAAATGGATTGTCGGACGCGGCTGGAACGAAAACCATCTCAAAGAAAAACGCCTCCTAACTCTTGGCGACCTCGACGCAGCTGCACCAGACAACCCAGTAATCCTGTACCATGGAGCCGCATTCATCTGTGCGGCAAATAGCAAAGCACTATCCATAGCCCAAGTAACCATCCAAACCTCCACTCCCAACGGCGGCACTATAGACAAAACCGCCGCAGGCGAACTCACAGGGATTTTTCGGGACAGCGCTACCAACCTGATTTGGCAGGCAGTTGCAGAACCGACTCTGGAGGAGCTAACGGATGCGGCAGCGGTGGCTTGCCAAAAAATCTTGGAGGCAGGCATAACCAGTGTGGACTGGATAATCCTCTCCGAGCAAGAACTCCCATTAATTCAAGCACTGCATGAGCAGGGGAAATTTCCGATCAGAGTTAACGTGATTGTTCCCTGCGAGTTCCTAAAAGCTGCAGGCAACTTTAGGTCATCTGACAATTTGAGGATGCGGTTGGGCGGCGCCATAATCTTTGTCGACGGATACCTCGACTCAAAAACAGCAGCGCTCATGCAGCCCTACAGTGACGACCCAGACAACCAGGGCAAAATGAACTGCACCGAGAAAGAGTTGGCGGTTTTGGTATCGCAGGTTCTGGAGTTGGGTCTTCAGCCTGTCATACATGCCATGGGCGACAAAGCAATAGACGCGACACTCACAGCAATCGAACAATCACCCAAAAAAGTCAGGTTCCGCATCGAGCAAGCCGCGGTTCTAAACAGGCACCTAGTCAGCCGTCTCAAAGCGCAGGATGTGGTCGTTTCGGTTCAGCCCAGGATGGTTCCTACAGAGTTTGAGGTGTGGTCAGCCCTGAAGCATCTGGGAGCTGAACGGGCGAGTTGGCTGCATCCCATCAAAACCCTGCTAAACGCGGGCATAAAGGTTGCTGGCGGCTCCGACTGCCCCATGGAACCCCTAAATCCTTTGCTTGGTATCCAAGACGCAATTACCCGAAAGAGCTTTCCTGAGCAGCAGCTAACCGTCGAGGAAGCCTTGAGGATGTACACACTGGATGCCGCATTTTGCTCCTGTGAGGAAGATGTTAAGGGGGCGATTGAAGAGGGTAAACTAGCTGACTTAACTGTTCTGTCCGCTGACCCAAATACGAACGAGCCAGGAAAAATTAAGGATATAAAAGTTGAAATGACAATCATTGACGGCAAAATAAAGATGTTTTGAACGCATGGTTGCGAAATCTCAATTGCCCCACGATCGATCTCCAACCATTCTTTCTAAAACACGAAACTCTCTCCTTCAAGACTCGGAAATGACTCACTCGCTTCTAATCGCTCAAACACCGTCGAGGGTTAGATCAATGGCAAAGCCGTAGAAGTTGTTGTTGCTGCAACCCAATTCCACAACAACAGTTGCAACAACAATCAAACAAAACCCAAACCATACACCTCAGTCCTCCCACAAATCGCCAATGCATAGACGACTGGACATTACACAAGAATATGCGCTTATCTGGACATTAAAAAATTAATTAATCCTTTTTTTGGTTCGCCTTCATAACTTCAACTATTACTCTCCAAACAAAGAACCCCACCGCGCTTACCATAAACATTAGGATGGTGAAGGTGTCGGTTCTAATCCAAGGCGTTAGATGTGAAAGTTGCAAAGGCAACCAATCAGGATGGGTTACCTGTATAATTGCGCCGTCAAGCCAAGCTAGCAAACCAAATAGAAATAGCAGCTGAGCGAAAACCTTCACAACAAGTATTAACCTGACAAAAACAGAATTCATACCTTAATAGGAACCCGAACGGTTATTATAAAACTTGCGCGAACGGCAAGATTTGGGTTTAGAGCATTTTCCGTAAAATCTTTAATGTTTTCCTCGGATTCTTCGCCGCCCTCAAAATTTTGGCTCTGGTAAACGTTGGGTTTGCCATGTTCGCCCTAATGCAAAGTTCCTGCAGGTCTTGGGCTGTGAACTCAGGGGTTTCAATGAGAGGCTCCGTTGCAGCCAGAGCGTAATCGCAGAAGCCTTCCCGCAAATACCCACCTTCTTTAGCCTGCTCGTAGAGGGCTGTTCCATACAGCGGCATGGCAATGCTAAAGATTAGACTGTCAGCGCCGAGACTGCGAAGTTTGTATGCGAACTTTATCGTTTCTTCGATGTCTGCTTTGGTTTCCCCAATCATGCCCAACACAAAAAAGCAACCCACCTTAATGCCGACTTTTTTGCATAAAACCACCGCCTGCTCCACCTTCTTCAAATCCAAGTTCTTGCCAATAACATCATTGACGATGCGTTGCACGCCGGATTCCGGGGCGACACGAATTTTTTTGCAGCCAGCCTGCTTCATCTTCCGCAACAACTCCTCATCAAGCGTATCTGCACGGACACCGTTAGGCGTAAACCACTCGATTCGCAAGCGGCGCTCAACGATTAAGTCACAAATCTCCGCCATCCGCTTCTTATCCAGGGTCATGTTTTCGTCGTAGAAATCAACCTGCTTCACGCCGTAGGTCTTGACGACATGTTCGAGTTCGTCGACTACGTTTTTTGGGCTCCTCGCCCGCCATGTTCTGCCCCAAAGGATACAGACCGAGCAGAAGACGCAACTGTAGGGACAGCCTCGGGTGGTGGTAACGATGGTCCAGGGCTTGCTTATTTCGCCCCGCAGCGGGTTCTCCTTGACCGCTTCGTTGTAAACGTTCATAGGCAGAAGGTGTCTTGCTGGAAAGGGCAATGAATCTAAATCCTCAATGAAAGCGCGTTTCCCCGTAAGTATGGCTTTCCCGTTTTCATTGAAGCCTAAACCATCTACATTCCTGAAATCCTGTTTTCCCCGTGCAAGAGTGTCGACGAGTTCGGAAACTGTGCTTTCTGGTTCCCCGACAACCACAAAATCCACCCCGGATTCTGAGAGGCACGCTTTGGGTCGAGCCGTGGGATGCTGACCCATCAGTACAACAGAAATTTTGCTATCAACGGCTTTTACTGCGCGGACTACGTCAAAAGCGGTTCTTGACCAACCCGAAAATGGAATCTCAACCACAACCGCCTCAGGACTCCACTTCTTAACACGTTCAGCGATGGTTTCAGAGCTCAAGCCCACGCGGTACTTGGATTCATCCAGCTCCGCAAGGTTACGCCAGCCCTCTGTTGGCGCATCAATAATGCTTACAGTGTGCTTTTTCTCCAATACAGCGGCAACGGATGCTAGGACGATGGGTGGGAAAACGTTGGGTTTTCCCCAGGCTTTGGGCTGAATTCTGGGTGGGTTGATGAGGCAAACACGCATTGCGCAGGCACTTCTAACTGTGAATCCGCATCTGTGTGATTAAAACTTTGCACTAAATGGGCATAAACCAGAACAACCGCACCAAAATGATGACTCCGACGCAGATAAGTCCCCAAAGAACAATCGTGACATCCCGAATCTTTAGGGCACCCAGAATCTTGTCTCCCGTCACTGGCTCCTGTGAATCGCCAAGAATATACTGCCCAGGCTTTTCCAGTTGAATTCGAAGAGCACCTGCCACTGCCGCCATCGGCCAACCATGGTTGCGACTGGGCGTTTTTTTGTGGTCTCGACGCGCCATTCTCCAAGCGTTCCCCGCATCCATGCGCAAAATAGCCGCTGCCACAATCATAAGCAGCGCCGTAAGCCTTGTGGGAATGTAGTTCACAAAATTGTCGAGGTTGGCGCTAAACCAGCCCGTGTTTATGTGTTCCTTTGTTTTGAAGCCCACCATGCCGTCGAGGGTGTTTATAGCTCGAAAAGCCATGGCTCCGGTGACCCCAAAGAGAGCAAAAGACATCATGGGCGAGAGTTTGAAGTCGATGAGGTTCTCTGACATGGATTCGATGACTGCGCTGCCCATCTGGGAGCCGTTGAGGTCTTTGGATTCGCGTCTTGAGAAGTGGCTGTATTTTTTTGCTTCGGGCAAGTTGCTTTCATCAATGGCTTTGGCCGCGGCTTTGGCCCAGGCGGTCTCCAGTTTTATGCATATGGTCATTTTAACTAGGATTACGGCGATGAAACCGTATACGACTATGTTGATGTAGAACGGTACGTACGTGTAGATTGCCCACAAACCAAAGAAAACCGGAAGACTAAACGCGGCAATAACCGCTAAACCCAAAAGGACACCGAGAAACTTTTCCATTTTAGCATCCGGGTTCTTAAAGGCGGGCTCAATTTTTCTAGTAAAATTGCCCATCAACACGGTCGGGTGCAGCTTGAAAACCCACCTTTCAGGGTTGTTAGGGGATGGGTCCCCCAAAACCAAATCTAACAGTATAGCCAACACTAGAATAACGATTGAGACTAGCGCGTTTACGAGGTTTAGCTCCAAGGTTACCCAAACGTTGCTTTTTGAGATACTTCCTGTAAACAGTTAATATCGATTACGGTCAATTGAATTGACTTGTCTTTTTATAGAAACTGCGCTCTTTTAGTTAGCGCTTCATTGTAAGCTCTTTTCTTGTGTTTGTGTTACTTTGTTCAAGTTAATCTGTTAGTTTTGTCAAGGGTTTTGTCGTCAGGGGGGACTTCCCATAATTTTATAAAGTCACCCCATATGAATAGTCGAACCATGGAGCGAGGACATTTTTATCAAAACAAGTTCTTGTCCCATTAAAATTTAGGAGAAATAGAAATGCAGAAGCCAAAAAATAAATTAATAGCTATTTTGATTGCGGCGATTTTAACAATTTCCATTGGAGCTTCAACAACACTAATACCAAACGCAAACGCACACAATCCACAATACAACATACCTACCTATGCTTTCTGCAACGTAGGAACAAACCCAGTCGGAATAGGCCAAACAGTCAACATCGGCATGTGGCTCGGACAACCACCACCAACAGCCAACGGTCCGTACGGAGATAGATGGCAAAATATAACCCTGAAAATCATACTGCCAGACCAAACCACCAAAACAATGGGACCCTTCACAAGCGACGACACCGGCGGAACATACACCCCCTACACGCCCACACAACTCGGAACCTACACTTTTACTACAATCTTTGGAGGACAAACATTAGCAGGTGACAATCTAGCTAGAGGACAAACCAGCCCATTCATAGGCGATTACTATGAACCCAGCACTAGCAGTCCAGCAACGCTTACAGTGCAGCAGGAACCCGTGGGAGGAGTTTCAGTAGCTCCGCTTCCGACAAGTTACTGGCAAACTCCTATAAACGCCATGAATGTTCACAATTGGTACGCGATAGGTGGGGCATCTCTAAACCTTGGCGGCGCTGGCAAGTACAACACCACTTCAAACTTTAATCCTTACACCACAGCACCAAAGTCAGCTCACATTCTGTGGACAAAACCTGAAGCATTCGGAGGAGTACTAGGCGGAGACTTTGGCGGAACAACAACCTACGGCAATTATTACTCAACTGCACAATACGAGAAAAAATTTGCGCCAGTCATAATCAACGGCTATCTCTACTATAATGTCTACCCCGGAAGTTCAACTACCCCTGCAGGCTTAATTTGTGTAGACCTATACACGGGACAAACAGTATGGACTGATAACAGCGCGAACTACGGCGGCGGCTCACCAATGCAAACTGCCCTAACCTCAACTGGCTTATCTACAACAATCCTTTGCGGACAAATACTCGACTATGTATCGCCAAACCAGTACGGTGGCCTCGCATACATATGGACCACCGGAACCCCTGCAGGAATCGTCTCGACTGGAACCACATTAAACATGTTTGACGCTGAAACCGGAACCTACATTCTAAGCATCGTCAACGGCACATCACAAGCATTGATGACTGACCAGAGTGGAAACTTAATTGGTTACTATATCAACCAAACAGCTGGAAAACAACAAATCGTGGGCTACCTAAACAACAACATCGGGCCCTCACCCGTTGTAGATGTTAGTACGGGTCCGACACTAAACATGTGGAATTCAACGACATGCATAATGTCAAGCGCTTGGGGATCGACCGCCTCGGGATGGCAATGGAGACCTCCACAACTAGGCGTGATACCGTTTTCTAATGGAATTACGTGGAGAGCACCCTTGGCTACAAACTACTCAGGCAACCCTTTGCCTTCAGGTTTCTCAATTGGCGCAGCAGGTCCAATAACTACAGCGCAAGATATCAACAGTGGAGTGGTAGTGATGACTTCTGGGGGTTCTTCAGGCGGTCTGTTCCAGCCCGGATGGCAAATTGAAGCTGGCTACAGCGCAGACACTGGACAACAATTATGGATAGAGAATCGTACCTACGCACCCTATTCAAGAGTGGTTGGTGAATGCGACGGATATGGAGTCTACGGTGAAATGTCATACGAGGATTCTACACTCTACGGTTACAATGTGCAAACAGGCGACTTACTTTGGAAGGATGTGCTTTCACCTGTTGATCCTTATGATAGCATAGGCGGTTACATGAGTACACTTGCTAATGGAACATTGTATCTTGCTGGCTTTGGCGGAGACATATGGTCAATCAACATGCTAACAGGAAACATAAACTGGTACACCAACACAACCACCCTCCAAGGTCCCAGCGGCACCAACAGTCCCTACGGAATATGGCCAATATGGACCTTCTCAATCGGGGGAGTCGCTGACGGAGTCCTATTCCTAGAAGAAGGACACGAATACAGTCCCCCATTATTCCTTGGCGCGCAGCAACTGGCAATTAACTGCACGACTGGCGAGCTTGTCTGGAGCATAAACGCCTTTGACGTTAACAGCATACCTGCAATCGCTTATGGCGTCATGACAGTTATAAACGCATACGACAACCAGATATACGCCTACGGCATGGGACCAAGCGCAACAACTGTTTCTGTAACTCAAAGTTACGTAACAACCCAAACACCAGTAACCATAACAGGCACCGTCACCGACATCTCCGGAGGCTCAAAACAAGAAGCAGTCGCAGCAAACTTCCCCAACGGACTGCCAGCAGTTTCTGACGTCAGCCAAAGCGCATGGATGGAATACGTTTACATGCAGCAGCCAAAGCCAACCAACGCGACAGGAGTACCCGTCACCATAAGTGTAACTGACTCCAACGGCAACACTAGGCAAATCGGCACCACTACAACCGATACAAGCGGCACATACGCTTTCACTTGGACACCAGACATCTCAGGCGACTACACTGTATTAGCCAATTTTGCAGGCACCCAATCATACTACGGATCTAGCGCTCAGACATACTTCTATGCCAGTGAGCCATCGGCAACAACAGCACCAACGGCACCACCTATATCAAATACAGCAACAACCACAGACCTGATGATGTACACAGCAGCTGCTACTATCGCAATAGTCGTTGCAATAGCAGTAGCTACGGTGTTAATCTTAAGGAAACACCCATAAAAAAACAAACAAAAAACATCTTTCCCCTTTTTTAGTTTAAAAAACAATAAAGAAGAAATTGGACTTAAGAAGGCTTGGTTTTTAAGATGGGTTCTTCTATTTGGTTAGGGTTGATGCTGGCTTGGTGGCTAACGAAGAATTAAATTCAACGTTGTTCGACAGTTATGTGTTTCTCGTCAAGGTTGGAAAGCCCGTTGGACCCCGCGATTTGATGCGTGGAGTCAAACTCAGCAGCCCAAGTGTCGCCTACCGCAACCTTCAGAGACTGATTGATTTGGGTCTTATAGCCAAAGATGACTACGGCAACTATTTTGTTAAAGAAAAGGTCGGTATGAGAGGGTATGTGTGGGTTGGAAGAACTCTTATCCCAAGCTTCGCCGTTTTCGGGTTTATTTTCTTGGGTGTGTTGGTTGCTGAAATCGCCGTTTTGATTCCTCATCTGCTCTTAGGCTCCCCAATTGAGGAGTCGTTCTGGCTGCTAACGGTGGTAACGGTCGTTTCTGCAGCGATTTTTCTAGCTCAAGCTCTGCGCTTTAGAAAAAAACCAAGACATTAAGAGGCACTGTAAAATTTTTAATCAATTTTATTTTGCTTCTCAGCGGATTCGTTGGTCCAGTATTTTGGCATTTCTCCATTCTCAAGCAGGGAAGGGAACAAGTTTAGTGGCCACGACGGCGCCATTGGGGTTATGTAGATGTCAGGTGTTTCTAAACCTTCAATCCCGCTTATTAGCTTCGTCACTTGGAACAAATGATCGAAGTCTTCAAGAACAACACCAATATACAAGTCGTATTGACCAATGAGTCTAATAATGACAATGACGTTGGGTATATGAAGCAGTTGGTGGTAAATTTCTGTCAGTTTGCTTCTATTAGAGACCTTCACGTAGAGATTTGCCAACGCCCCATATCCGATCTTGTTTAAGTCAAGAGTTATGGTTGAAAGCGTTAACAAATTCTCACGGAGTTTTCTGTATCTTTGAATCACAGTTTTTGTGGAAATATCCAATTGACTGGCAATCTGGCTAAAGGGTGTGCGAGATTTTCTTGAAAGAATCATGGCTATCTTTCTATCTGTTTCATCGATTTCTATGGGATTCTGGTCCATATTCGTTAATTCTGGTCTTTTTTTTCCGTGGATTTGACAGTGTTCTAAGGGTTTTATAACTAAGTTTTGGGGGTACTCAATGTTGACTGCCTCACACCAGATTAGTGGATCTACCCGTTTGATTTTATGGTTTGACTCTAAATCTTCAATTATCTCTGAGAGCTTGTTTAAGTCACGTAGAGCAACTTTTCCATAAAAATTATATTTGCCAAAATGAGCAATAACTTCAGAGACGTAGGGTTTGCTCTCTAAGTATTCCGCGATGTCTTTTTCACATCCGTTATTTGTTACGATGCCTAAATCAATGATATGCCGATAACCAAGACAGTGCGGGTTAACAAGCGTGACTTCGCCGTTGATTATGCCCTCTTTCCAAAGACGTTTGTAGCGCATTCGAACGGCTCCAACTGTGATTTTGCATTCATTGGCAATGTCGGTGTAACTAGTGCGGGACTCAATTAGCAACATTTTTAGTATTTTTGCATCGATTTCGTCGATTTTTGCTGAAGCCAACATGGAACCCTTTAATATTGAATATATGGTGAGGCATCAATTTAAATTTTGGTAATAAAGCTTTCTTAGAAAGGTTTTATACGTAAGTCTTTGAATAATTGCAAATATTGTATTTTATAGCTGCAAAAAAGAAAAATGTTAAAATACTTCGATTACTAACGTAAATAGTAACAGATTTTCTGTATAAATTTTAAGGAGAATAAAAAAATGGATTTTGTAAAAAATAAAACCGCAGCTATTTTGATTGCTATCCTTATGACAATCGCAATGGTACCATCATTAATGCTGTTACCAACAGCAAGTGCACATGATCCTCCTGCAGACCTTCCAACATACGCTTACATAAACGTGGCACCTGACCCAACCGGTCAAGGTCAACAAGTGCTAGTTATCATGTGGTTGACCAACCTATTTTCCCCCGCAGCTGGTTTAGGAAACGATTACCGATTCCACAACTACCAACTCACCATTACCGCGCCCGACGGAACAGTTACACACCAAAACTTTGCCATTGTAAATGACCCCACATCAGCACAAACCTATTCCTTCACTCCAGACCAAATCGGTGAATACACTCTCAACTTTACATTCCCCGGACAAGCATTCAACGAATACAGCCATGATACTGTTGTACCGGGCTTGTTTGGTCCACCGACACCTGAACAATACGTTAACGACACCTATCTTCCTAGCAGTGCACAAACAACACTCACAGTACAGCAAAACTCAGTACCTTACTATCCAACTACACCGCTCCCCACAGAATATTGGACACGCCCCATATACGGTTACAACTCTAACTGGTTCACCGTTTCCTCGAACTGGCTAGGTTCAGGTTCGCCTGTTCAACCTTCAGCCGGATCTGGAGCCATCGGTGCCTTTGGAGCAAACAGTATATTTAGCGGTGGAGCACTCAACAGAAATCCAGGCGATGCCATTGGTTCTCTGACTCAGCACATTATGTGGACTAAGCCGATTCAACAGGGTGGAATCGTCGGAGGTAACAACTTTGCTATTCAAGGAGACAGTTACTTCGAGGGTTCTGCGTACGTTCAACGATACGACAACCCGATAATAATGGATGGAATACTCTACTACCAGGCACCACTAGGCTATTCAAGTGGACAGGGTGGTCCGACTTACGCAGTTGATCTACAAACTGGAAATGTACTTTGGCAAAACAACGCTATACCCGCTGGAGCGCTATCGTTCGGTTACATCTATGATAGTCAGCAACCTAACCAAAAAGGAGTTATGCAGCCAATTTTGTTCACAAGCAACTTTGCTCAAGCATACGACGCATACACAGGAACTTACCTATTCAACGTAACTAACATTCCAAGCGGTGGTCCCATATCAATGGGTCCAAACGGTGAAACCATCAAATACGTCATTTCAAACGGGCTATTATCTGAATGGAACTCATCTGGCCTATGGAATTGGAACATACTGGTTGGAGGAGGTGTACCACAAGCTGCCACGACCAACTTTAACGTAACAACTCCTGCAAGTCCGTTCGGTCCTGCATCTACAACCAGCTATTTCAACACAGTCAATGGAAATGCAAGCCAAACCTATGACTGGAGCGTCTCATTACCAACCGGCATACCAAGCACTTTCACCCAAATCGCAGCTTTCTTTGGCAACATGATACTGTGCCAGAGTGGAACTCTACCCAACACTCAAACTAGCGCATTAAACAGCGTCATCAGCAATGCCCCTTACACATACTTTGCTCTCAACCTTAACGCTTCAAGAGGCGCAGTGGGTTCCTTGATGTGGACCAAAACAGTTCAAGCACCAGCAGGAAACCTAACAGTCATATTAGGCCCCGTTGATGCAACATCGGGCGTCTTCACTGAAGGCTACCAGCAAACAATGCAGTGGGTAGGATACAACCTATACACAGGCGACAAACTCTGGGGTCCAACTCCATCCCAAGCAGGGCTAGACTACTATGGCAACCCAATCACTCCGCTAATCCAAGGACAAATCGCCTATGGCCACCTCTACAGCATGGGATACGCAGGAATAATGTATGCCTATAACGTACAAACCGGCGTTCTAGACTGGACATACGGCAACGGCGGCGCAGGCAACAGCACAAACAGCGGCCCCAACACACCTTTCGGCGACTACCCAACATTCATAAACGCAGTCGGCAACGGAGTCCTATACCTCGTCGCTTCCGAACACACAATCAACACACCCATCTACAAAGGCGCATTAGAACGCGCAATTAATGCAACTGACGGAACTGAAATCTGGACAATTTCAGGATACACAGGCGAGTTCTCAGCCATGAGTTATGCAATGGCAGACGGCTACAACACATGGTTAAACGGCTACGACAACCAAATCTACGTCGTCGGTAAAGGACCAACCCAACTAACAGTTACAGCACCAAACACTGCAGCAGACTCTGGAGCAGCAGTAGTCATACGAGGAACAGTCGTGGACAAATCTGCTGGAACAACTCAAACACAGCAAGCTGGTCAATTCCCCAACGGAGTACCAGTTGCCTCTGACGCAAGCATGAAAGGATGGATGGAATATGTCTACCAGCAGCAACCGATGCCAACCGACTTCACTGGTGTTCAAGTAACAATAGATGTCACAGACTCAAACGGTAACACAAGAAACATAGGCACCGCAACTACAGATGCTTCAGGAATGTTCACCCTCTCCTGGGTACCTGACATATCAGGTGACTTCACAGTCGTAGCAACTTTCCACGGTACCAACGGCTACTATCCATCATGGTCTGAGACTTCTTTCGCAGTTTCCGAAGCCCATCCAACAGTAGCACCGACAGCAGCGCCGCCAGGAACAAACACTGACACATACATCTTGGCTTCAGCAATAGCCATAATCATCGTAATAATCATCATAGGAGCAATCCTAATGATGATGGTTCGAAAACGATGATGCAACCACCAAGGGAAAAAATCTAATCCCCCTTTATTTTTTTGTCAATATCTAAAAACAAGATTTTCAAGTTTTAAAAAATAAAAAAACCAGTATTAGCTCCACTTAATACCTGAAACTATTTTCTTCTCAGCTTTAACTTAATATCAGCAATGACGTTGGCAGCCACAATCATGGCAGTAGATACCTTGAACCTTCTTTTCTTGCTGAAAAAGAATGCCCTACGCAGATAATAATGGTGGAATGCCCCTTCCCGGAGCTTACCCAACTCTTTCATGCTAAGCTGAGGGGTTTCAAAAATCGGGTGCGTAGTGTCGTACATGTCAAAATCGGTTACTCTAAGCCATCCCTTCTCCTTAACCATGTCATACATTGGTGTGCCTGGAAAGGGGGTAGCAACATTATAGAAGCCCACATCGTCAGGCGCAATTTTTTCAACGAATTTGATGGTTTTCCACGCGGTCTTCTTTGTCTCTCCTGGGAAACCAAGAATAACGTTTGGAACAGGCTTCAAACCAAGCTCTCGAACCCACCCCAAAACCTTAATCGTTAGTTCAGGAGAGATTCCTTTTTTCATCGCATCCAAAACCTGCTGAGTGCCCGACTCAACACCAAACCAAACGGAGATGCATCCAGCATCTTTCATCTTCGCTAGTAGCTCTTTGGTTATCATGTCTACGCGCGTTCCACAGTTCCATTCAATCTTTAAACCGCGTTGCAGAATTTCGTTGCAAAGTACTTCAGTTCTAGGCTGGTCCACCGTAAACGCGTCGTCGCAGAAAGTGAATTTTTTCACTCCATAAGTCTTATGCAGAAATTCTAACTCGTCCACCACGTTTTGGGGGCTTCGCATACGGTATTTTCGCCCATGCATCCGTACGGTTGTACAGAATTCACACCAGTACACACAGCCTCTGCTTGCCGCCAAATAGAGAATGTCTTCGTATTCTCGAAGACGCTCCATGGGCCAGAGATGGCGTGCTGGAAAGGGTAAACTGTCCAAGTCCTCGATGTAAGGTCTATCTGGGTTTTTTACGATTTTACCGTCTTTTCTCACGGTAGTGCCCAAAACGTCATCGTAACTTTTTTCTGCCTCGATTTTCTGCACCAGCTCCAGCATCGTGTTCTCTCCTTCTCTTCTAACAACAATGTCTAGTTCTGGACATTCTTCGAGTGCTTTGTCATCCCAGAACGTAACATGCGGACCGCCAGCAACAGTTATGCAGTTTGGGCAAATCTCTTTTGCTATCTTTACCAGTTTAAGTGCTGATTGATAGGTGAGGGTAGACGATGTCACCCCGACGATGTTTGGTTGACGCTTGCTAATCTCGCTCCTGAAATCATCCAAAGAGAACTTTAGAAGTTGGCAATCGATTACGTCGACTTGGTAGTGGTTTTTCTCTAAGATTGCAGCTAAATAGCCTAAGCCCAAGAGTGCAAAGGGCATGTGCATTGCAGCACCAACTGGCGCAGCAGGATTAACCAAGGTTACCTGGGGCTTCATGTCTAGTCACTATTTGTTCTTCAAAAAGGTAGTGCTTAATGCTTAAACGTTTCGCACAAAATGCAAAAACACCCCAAATAACGGAAAACAGCAAAATTGAAACAAAAAATGAAGCCACTCCTGAACTTTCTTGGCGATGTTTCACCCCAAATTTATGGGTTGAATTTCGATATAAGATATGTTTATAAGTTAACTCCGGCATGGATTTTGGTTACAGAAATAAGGAGAAAGAAAAAAATGCAAAATGTAAATAAAACTATGGCTATTTTAATCGCTTTGATTTTGTCAATTTCAATGTTATCCTCAATGATTCTTATGCCCGATGTTTATGCACACGGTCCAGGATTAGCTTCTCCAGATAACGTTCCATGGAATATTCCAACATACGCCTACATTGTTGCAGCGCCTGACCCTATAGGTGTTGGCCAATCAGCTCATGTCTACATGTGGCTTGACTGCGTTTACGGTGCAGCAGGCGGAACAGTTGCAGCCAATCCAACTAATGGTTCTACTGCCAGTGCAGGTTTGCTTGCAAACAGCTATCGATTCCACAATTATAATTTTACCATAATAAAACCTGACGGATCAGTTACAACACAGATTTTCCCCATAATTTCAGATACAACATCATCACAATACGTCATAATGACTCCTGACCAACTCGGTACGTACACCCTACAATTCAGTTTTCCAGGCCAGGTCTATGGTGCCAACGGTAACGGCTACGAAAAATCATTGCTAGTTAACGACACCTATCTACCAAGTTCTGCACAGACAACACTTACCGTCCAGCAGGATCCAATACCCGCAGCTAAAACCAGTAATCCACTTCCAACCGCTTATTGGGCACGCCCAATCTACGGCGAGAATACCGACTGGTGGACAATCTCATCCAACTGGTTAGGTTATGGTTCACCCGCAGTAGGAGGCTGGAGTAGCAGTGGTGGACAAGCTAATATGTACCATCAAGATGCAATAGGACCTCTAACCTCTCACGTTATGTGGACAAGACCGCTCCAGTTCGGAGGCGCTGTCGGAGGAAACCAGTTCCAAGCAGGCGGCTCAGATCCTAACTCAGATGCTTACGGAGTGGGATACTTCGAAGGCTCATCGTATGCACCAAGATTCTACTATCCGATAATAATCCAGGGAATACTCTACTACACTGAAACTGCATCATTCACAGGATCTCCAATCATGGGTGGCAGCTCAACTGGTCCAACAGTGGCTATTGACCTTCGCACAGGAAAAGAAATTTGGAGCAACCAAAACATACCTCAATTGTCATTTGGCTACCTATACAACCTTTGGGACCCTGACCAACACGGAGTCTACCCAGCAATATTAGTTGCAGTTGTATCAGGCAATTGGAATTTGTACGATGCAAACACTGGCCTTCCGCTATTCAACGTAACTGCTGTTCCCGGAGGTACTACAGTTATGGGTCCAAGCGGTGAACTGTTAAAGTATAACTTGGTAAACACAGGCACTGCGGCACATCCAGCTTATTATTTGTCTGAGTGGAACTCATCCAAACTTTGGCTTTACGACGTTAACCCATACACAGGCGGCGGTAGTCTATCACCCTCAATCATCAATGCAAGCAACGGAGCTCTAATCCAACAGCTACCTCTTCCAATCACAGGTGTAACTGGCACACTACCACCCGGAAGTATTCCATCAACCATCTTTACCCCATATGGATCCACACTGATTGTCAATGCAAGCATACCCATTACCGACGAAACCCTCGGATTGACAGGTAAGTATGCTCAAGCAATCACCACTTACGACTGGAACAAGTCAATGGATTGGGCTAACACCATGAGTCCAGCACCCTCCATCATAGCAATCAACTATAATGATGTAATGCTTTGCAGAAGCGGCTTCCTACCAACAGGCTTCGCAGCAACCGGAACAGGCACACGCCAGTCCCCCTATACATACTTCGCGGTCAACCTCAACGCATCTAAAGGCGAAGTCGGTACGGTACTCTGGACAAAGACATATGATCCGCCAGCAGGCAACGTCTCAGTAGTAGCAGAACCAACTGACTTCGTGAATCGTGTCTTCACCTTCAGCTATCAGGAAACTATGCAGTGGGTAGGATACAGTTTAGATACCGGAGAAAAACTATGGGGTCCAACCGCATCCCAAGCACCTTTCGACTACTATGGTAACCCAGGACAACCAACCCTTCTCGGCGTCATCGCATACGGACACCTCTACGTCGCTTCGTTCTCAGGCATAACCTACGCCTACAACGTTTTAACTGGTAATCTAGACTGGACATACGGAAACGGCGGCGAAGGCAACAGCACCAACGCAGGCTTTAACGTCTTCTACGGCAACTACCCAACCCAGATACAATCAATCTCCAACGGAGTAATATACGAAGCCACCAATGAACACACAGTGCCTAACCCAATCTACAAAGGAGCAATGGTAACCGCTCTTAACGCAACCACAGGAGAAGAAATATGGAAGCTCTCAGACTACCCCAGCGAGTGGGCAACCGCTGGAACTGAATGGGCAACCTCAGACGGCTACTTAACGATGATGAACGGCTACGACCAACAAGTCTACAGCGTGGGCCGAGGACCAAGCCAACTAACTGTTACCGCACCAGACCTGTCAGCAGCATCTGGACAGCCAGTTGTGATACGTGGAACAGTAACCGACATCTCTGCAGGCACACAGCAAAGCCAACAAGCAGCAGACTTCCCCAACGGAGTTCCAGTTGCATCTGATGCAAGCATGACCGATTGGATGGGCTATGTGTACCAGCAAATGCCACTTCCAACCAACTTTTCCGGAGTTCCAGTGACAATCAGCGTAATCGACTCAAACGGCAACCAACGAATCATCGGAACAGCAATGACCACTTCGAGCGGTACCTACAGCCTAACCTGGACACCTGACATCGCTGGCGACTACACAGTTATTGCAACTTTTGCAGGCACCAACGCATACTGGCCATCATCAATGATGACATCATTTAACGTGATGGAAGCACACCCAACCGCATCACCTGCACCAACCGCAGCGCCATCAATGGCTGACACATACATTCTGCCAGGAATAGTTGGTATAATCGTCGCAATAGTGATAGTCGGCGTTGTACTAGCTATGCTGATGCTCAGAAAACACCCATAAACCAAGCAAGTGGATAAACCACTTCCCTTTTTATTATTTTATTTTATAGCTAATAATGCGTTAATTTGTCACACTTCTAATTGTTTAAAACAGTTTTTTAGTGAGTACTTGAGAATTGAAAGCCCATTTCAAATGACTCGTTAAAGCGTTTCGCACTACTGCAATAAATCGATATTAATGTTTTTCTTAGAGATAAACGCATGGATATCGGAAAAATATTTAAGCAAATTCATTGAAACCTGACAAGCACAGAATAAGGAGAAAAAATAAAATGCAAAATGTAGATAAAACTTTGGCAATTTCTATCGCTTTGATTCTGGCAATTTCAATGGCAGCTTCAATTACACTAATACCAACTGCTGACGCGCACACACCTGGATGGAATATTCCAACATACGCCTATATTGTTGCTGCACCTGACCCAGTAGGTGTCGGCCAAGAAGTACACGTTTACATGTGGCTCGACGCTGTTTATGGAGTTGCAGGTGGAGCAACTGCGGTCATAGGCACAAATGCCTCTACAGCTAGCGCAGCATTGACGGCAAACTTCTATAGATTCCACAACTATCAGCTTGACATTACTGCACCTGACGGGGCAGTTACACATCAGACTTTTGCCGTTGTAACAGACACTACATCATCGCAATTTACTAAATTCGCTCCAGATCAAGTCGGCACCTACACCTTCAACTTCACTTATCCCGGACAAGTCTATGGCGAGAATGGCAACGGTTACGAAAAATCGATTCTGATCGGCGACTCCTATTTAGGCAGCTCTGCATCCACAACGCTTACTGTGCAGCAAGATCCAATACCTGCAGCTTTAGGCAGTTCACCGCTTCCAACCAGTTACTGGACACACCCAATTTACGGTGAAGGCACAGACTGGTGGATAATCTCATCCAACTGGCTAGGCTCAGGGTCACCAGTTCTAAGCGGCTACACCAGCAACAGACTCTACGTGCCCGATGGTGTTGGACCTTTGACTTCTCACATTATGTGGACAAGACCGCTTCAATTTGGAGGAGTAGTAGGCGGCAATCCCTTCGTTGAAGGAGGCACAAACCCCAGTGGTGCGGTTCAAGGAGTCCAGTATTTTGAGGGTAGTTCATACGAACCAAGATTCAGCAATCCAATAATTATCAGCGGAGTCCTCTTCTACACAGAAACAAAATCCTTCACAGCACCAAACAGCGGACCAGAAACTGCAGTTGACCTCCGAACAGGACAGGTATTGTGGTCCCGAAGTGATGTACCCCCGCTATCATTTGGCTACATATACAACCTTTGGAACGGTGACCAGCATGGAACTTTCCCACCAATACTATTTACAACCAACTTTGCAAGAGCTTTTGACGCATATACAGGAGAACCAATGTTCAATGTAACCAATGTTCCCACAGGAACCGCAGTAGCAGGTCCCACGGGCGAGCAAATTAGATATGTAATTAGCAACGCAGGCACAAATGCAAACCCACAATGGTATCTATCTGAGTGGAATTCAAGTAAACTGTGGCAATACGATGTTAACCCATACACAGGTGGCGGAAGTTTCAACCCATCAGTCATCAACGCAAGCAATGGTGTCATAATCTCAAATATTCCAATTAACCCGAATGTACCAGCTTCAGCCACTAATCCAAACGGAACCCCCGCCTCAGTACCATACGGCTCAACGATAACGGTCAACGCAAACATACCAATCAACATCAGCACTATTGGCGGACAACGGGGAGGAATAGGTGTTGCAGGTCAGGGAATTACTACTTATGACTGGAACTATTCATTGCCATGGCTCAACACTATGCCTTTAGCGCCAACATACAGTACAACCACAGGACTACTAACAACACCACCTGCAGGAACAAACCCAGCTACAATAGTTGCAGCTAGCTATGGCGATGTGATGCTTTGCAGAAACGGCTCCCTGCCTGTTGGCTTCAAAGGAAACAGCAACGGCGGCATACAAAATCCTTACACGATGTTCACTGTCAACCTCAACGCATCTCGCGGAGCTGTTGGTTCGATTCTTTGGATGAAGACATATGATCCCGTACCAGGCAACATTACTTATGCGAATGGAGCAACTGACTTCCAGAACCGTGTCTTCTACTTTAACTATGAGGAAACACTCAATTGGGTAGCGTACAGTTTGGATACTGGCAGTCTTTTGTACACGACTCCGCGTCAATCTGACTTTGACTACTATGGTGTTGGCAATACTATGCTTAGTGTTCCTGCTTACGGCAACCTCTATACCAGTGGATTTTCTGGTACATGCTATGCCTACGATATTGTAACTGGACAATTGAAGTGGACTTGGGGTAATGATGGTGAGGGCAACAGTACTAATGCTGGCTTGTCTCTTTCGTATGGGCATTATCCGACGTTTATTCAGTCGATTGCTGGCGGTGTGATCTATTTGGCGACTAATGAGCACACGATACCTAATCCGCTCTACAAGGGCTGTACGTATACTGCTCTTAACGCGACTACTGGTGAGTTGATTTGGCAGCTTTCTGGTTATCCCAGTGAGTGGTCTAGCCCCGGTAGTGCTTGGGCTGTTGCAGACGGCTACTTAACATGCATGAACGGTCTTGACAACAACATCTACAGCATAGGCAGAGGCCCCAGCGCTCTGACGGTTTCGGCACCTGACTTGGCAGCCGCTTCCGGCCAGCCAGTTGTGATTCGCGGTACGGTCTTGGATATCTCTGCAGGCACAAAGCAAGCTCAGCAGGCAGCAGACTTCCCCTATGGTGTTCCTGTTGCGGCTGACTCGATTATGAAGGACTGGATGGGGTATGTTTATCAGCAGAAGCCTCTTCCAAGCAACTTTGCGGGCGTTGACGTCGCAGTGAACGTTGTGGACTCTAACGGGAACTATCGAAGCATTGGTACTGCTACAACTGACTACACTGGAGCATACAGCCTTGTGTGGACGCCTGACATTTCTGGTACGTACAATGTCGTTTCGACTTTTGCGGGCACCAACGCTTACTGGCCATCATCAGCAACAACTGCATTCAACGTGATGGATGAGCATCCAACTGCTTCGCCAGTACCTACTTCGGCGCCAACGATGTCTGATCAATACTTTGTTCCAGCAATCGCGGGCCTATTCGTTTTCGTCGCTATCATAGGCGCAGTCATAATATTGGTTCTCAGGAAACGACCATAAACAATCAAGGAACAAAATCCTTCCCCTTTTATTTTTTTGTTCAATTTTTAAGCATTACTTTTCAAACTGTATATTAATTCGAAAACACCATAACCTTCAAAGCACCCGCCAAGCGAGGCGCCAAACAAATGCCCGACACTCCAACACTAAAAGAACAAATTCACCAAGCCAACATCACAGTCCACCGCTTCGAAGCAAAATACTACGAAATGCTCCACCCCGAAGTCTATGCCCGGCAAGAACAAAAAAGAATCACTGCCAAACTAAGAAACATCGACTCACAAATCACAAACAACCAAAAAAACGCGCTGGACGTTGGAGCAGGCACTGGCAACTTAACGGGTAAGCTGTTGCAGATGGGTTACACTGTAACTGCGACGGATATTTCTCCTGAAATGTGCACCATTCTAAAAAAGAAATACCACGCTTGCATACCAGAAAAGTTAACCGTGCTTAACTCACCTATTGAGGACTTGGGTTTTAGCGAGGGCAAATTTGACTTAGTAACCTTCTATTCGGTGCTACACCACTTGCCCGATTACCTCACCGCGCTCCAAACTCTTTCTAGGTTCCTAAAGAAGGGCGGCGTAATGTACATTGACCATGAAGCCTCGCCCTATTACTGGGGAAACGAGCACAGCAGCCTTGCCAGCCTCGTTAAAGGCATATACTTTCACTCAAGCCCCATCATAAACAGCCTATACTTCCAACTCATAGGCTTACGAGTTCCCACAATCGACTACACCCTCTCAGATTACTGGCACAAAAAAGAACACGCCCTAAACCACCACGCCATAGCAAAGGTCTTCAAAGAAGAAGGCTTTGAATATTCTAAACGGACAGATTACTACCCGCATGCCACATGGATTCCAAACCCGCTATTTCCGATTTACAGGCTTTTATGCAGACCTGAAATGAGTTATTGGATAGCAAAAAAATAGTTGCCAAAAGCTATTGAAAATCTCGTTTTGCTTTTTCTAGCATCTTTACAATAGGTAACTGATAGGGACATGTCACTTCGCATTCGCCACATATGGTGCATTTGTCAGCTTTAACTTCTAAGCTATTGTAGAGTTTTTTAGCCCAACCCTTCAAACCATAAGCTTCATAGAGCGTATGAAATCGCAGAATTGCCGCGATGTTGAGGTTTTGGGGGCAGGGGCGGCATTGTCCGCATTCTCGACAGTAGCTTGTTCCAAGGCTAAAGCTGAAATGTTCTTTTTCTTTGGGTGTTAATTCTGTGTATTGTTCGCCTGCTTTAGCTGCGGTTTCAACTTCACTGACTGATTTTAACCCGGGAATCACAGTGGCCACATCCTGCGACAGAACGTATCTTAAGGCGTTGTTAACCATCTCATTGGCATCATTACCCAGCAGGGCTTTGAGTTCTGGTTCATCAGAAACCAGCGAAAGCGACGGTTGGTAAAGGCAGGTGATTAAGGTGGAGGTTTTAGCTGAAAGCGGCTTCATAATCACAATCCCAACATCATGCGCTTTCGCGGCTGGCACCAACTCCTCAAGCGCCTGGCGGGTTACAACGTTTAAGGGAACAAGCACTGTATCAAATTCGCCGCTCAAAACTGCCTTAACCAGAATCCTTGGCTTATGCCCCGTAATACCGATAAAATCCACCAGCCCCTGTTTTCGTGCTTCTTTGCAGGTTTGCAGTGAACCATCCTCTCCGATGGCTTTGGCAAGGGTTTTTTCGTCGTCTATTCCGTGAAGCTGAATGATGTCTAGTCTGTCTGTTTTGAGTCTGTTTAGGCTGCTTTTGAAGTCTTCGAGGGATTCTCTTTTTGTTCGTGAACCTGTCTTGGTGGCAATTATGCATTTGTCTCTAACTTCTTGGAGGGCTAAACCGATTTTTTCTTCACTGTCGCCATCAAGTTTTGCGGTGTCAAAATAGTTGATGCCTAAATCAAAAGCTCTTCTAACTACCTTAACAGCTTCAGGCAGGCTGAGTTCAGATATCCATGTTCCGCCAAAACCAACTTGAGAGACCTGCAGGTTTGTTCTGCCCAGCCTTCGCTTCAGCAAGACAGTTCCCCTTTAAGCTACACCAGTGCTTTTGCGTGTTCCGCCTAGAAGTCTGCGTTTAGCAAAGTTTAGAGGACCTTCACGTCGAACACGTTTAAGGATTTGTTTAGACGTCATGTTGAACTCTTTAAAGAACCGCCGCTGAACCGCCATAAGCGACTTGAAGTCGTACTCGTCGGTTTTTACACTAAGCAAAAACTCGTCCAGCTGATCATATTTTTTAGAATCTAAAACTTCCTGGTACAGCTTGCTGTCTGGGTTGGCGATGAAGACGTTGAATATGCACCAGTCTGGGTTCAGTTTCTTCGCGAACTTTAGTGAGGCCTCCATGTCCTCTAATGTTTCATCGGGGACGCCCAGCATGAATGAGCATGCGGTTTTTATGTTATTTTTGCGGCAGAGCTTAAACGCAGTTTCAATTTGTGCAAGTGTTGTGTCTCTTCCTATGCGGTTTAAGACTTTCTGTGAACCCGATTCGACGCCAAACCAGATAGTTTTGCATCCGGCCTTACTCATCAACGCTAGAAGATCATCGTTAACAAGGTCCACGCGGGTGTCGCAGACCCATTCCAAATCCAGCTTGTTTTCAATCATGAGATTGCAGAGTTCGGTGGCTTCTTTTTTTCTGAGGGTAAAGTTGTCGTTGATGAAGTAGATGCCTTTTGTGCCGTATTTTTTCTGTAGGTCTTTGATTTCGCCGATGACTCTTTGTGGGCTGAAACCTCGGCATATGTTTCCCCACAGCTTGCGGGTTTCGCAGAAGCCACAATGGAATACGCATCCTCGGGCGATGCTCATGACGTCGGCGGGTTTGGCATCCAAGTATTCAATGGTGCGGTCATAGAGTTCGAGCGGCAAAAGGTGCCTTGCAGGATATGGAATCTCATCCATGTTTTCTATGAATGTGGGTGGATTTTTGATGTTTGCTCCTGCTCGTCTACATGCTACGCCAGGTATTGTGATTGCGACTGCTTCATTGTCGCCTACGATGCATTTGGCAAGCTCCGTAACTGCCCTCTCACCTTCACCCATAACGACGTAGTCAATCTCTGGGGTCTCAAGTAAACTATCAGGTACATAAGACGCATGCCAGCCGCCCACAACAATCTTACAGGTCGGCAGAGCTTCTTTGATAGCTCTAGCGGTTTCTATGCATCGCCGATAAGTGGCTGAACCGCAAGTAATTCCGACAATTCCCGGGTTTGTGCTCGTAACTAACTGTTTGACTTCCTCAAGCGACTTTTTCATAAGGTAGTTGTCAAGCATGCTAACTTGGAAACCTGCTTTTTCAAGGGCAGCTGCAACGTACATTAAGCCGATTGGAGGCAACCGTTTTCCGAGATACCATGCACCATTTTCAGGGGGCGCCGTGGTCATGAGCAGGACTGTTTTGTTTTCGGACTTGGGCTTAGAATTTTTTGGTCGAGATTTCTTGGGCACGGTTTTGCCTCTGAGCAAGTTGTTGTTTCCTTTTGATGTTTGCGCACTTTATAGCTTTAACGGAACAGGGGACTGCTGAGAGTTTATCTCTGGTTCTTGATGTTCTTGCCAAAATTGCCTCATTTTCAGGGTATTTTCGATATGCTAATGAGTTAGTTTTCAGCCAATTTGACTTTACCCTTCTTATAGGAAGTGGATCCTCTATAGTTCTGCATAGAACCATTATTAAGATCATAATAGTCTACAAAAGTGATGAGGCTCTCACCCTATTATCAGAAAAAGACAAACGAAATGTTAGGGGGCGTTACTCAATATTTGTTTTATTTTTTGTACGAGTTGTTGGTTGTCTTTTGCTGAGCGAACTGTGATTCGGAAGTAGCTGTCGTCCATGCCCATGAACGTGCAACAGTCTCGGATTAAGATGCGTTCTTTAGCTAAAAGTTCCTTTAGCATGGTGGATGTGATTTTGTGGTTCTTTATTTTTACAAGCAAAAAGTTCGTAACTGATGGGTAAACGTGTAGACCTGGGATTTGACCGAGGTTTTGAGTGAGCTCTTGACGGTTCTTAGAGATTGTTTCTTTAGTGTTCTGTATGAATTCGGTGTCGTTTATGGCTGCCACTGTTACTTGGCATGCTAATCCGTTGATGCTCCATGGAAGTCGCATAGTCTTCAACTTATCGATTAGGTTTCCCGCAGCCATAGCGTATCCGAAGCGGATGCCTGCCATGCCATAGAACTTGGTGACAGAACGAATCACAAAAAGGTTCTCATAGTCTTTAACCCTGCCAGCCAAAGTGTTGGCCAAGCTCTGGTTGGCAAATTCAATATAGTTCTCATCTATGCTGAAGATGATGTCTTTTTTGTTGCAGAACTCCACAAGGTCTAAGAGTTCTTTTTTGCTGTAGAGTGTACCTGAAGGGCTATGGGGGTTGCAAAGACACATGATTTTTGTGTCGTCGGTAACTGCCTTCTTGATTTTGTCTAAGTCAAGAGAAAAGTCTTCTGGTAACTGGACAAAGATGGGTTCGCCGCTCACACGCAGGGTTGCCTTCTCATATTCTGAGAATGAAGGTATAGGGATTACTGCTTTGTGACCGCGCGGCAGAATCTCAGTTATCATATAAATTAGCTCAATTGAGCCGTTGCCCAAGAGGATATTTTCTTCGTTAATGCCGTTGCCGACGTACTTTGCTATTTCCTCTTTGAATTCGACAGGGTTTGGGTCAGGATAATAACGGATTAACTTTGCATACTGCTTTACTGCCTCTAAGGCTTTTTGGGGTGGTCCAAGGTAGTTTATTGGTCCGCTGAACTCAAGCACTTCTTCGAGGGGAAGGTTGTATTTTCTGCTAAAGCCCCAAATGTCTCCGCCGTGGCTAACGAACCTGCGTTTTTTACATGTGCTCGACAACTTTTTTTTCCTCCATCAGCCGAATCATTTCTTTCTCCACCTGCAGATGCGCTTTAAAGTGAGCGTTATACAAGTTAACCACCTTGTAGAGCCAGTAGATGACCCCAACGCCCAAGGTGATAACAGTTATCAAAATGTAAGTTTTTATAGGTATTGTCTGTGGCATAAAAACTCGTTCTGGCAGGGCGGATGCAAGAAAAGCATCTTGGTTGCGTTCATGAACTGCTAAATCTCTGGACAGCAAATAGACGATAACAAAAATGGGCACCACAATGATAATGCTGGCTGCCCATGCCTTCGAATTCATAGCTTTAAACTGCTCAGTTTTTGTTGGCGGCTCCTTGCTTTTCCTTTTTGAGTAAGCCTCAATGTGCTCCTCAAACTCAGCCTCATTTTGAAAATGTCTGTTTCTGCCCTCGACTAAACGATAAAACATGGGAAAGAATGCGACGCCAAAAGTGACAACTGCTCCCAGAAACCACATGGAAAACCAGACCTTTCGGTCCCCTTCAACTTTAAGTTTGGATTTGGTTTCCATTTTAGGTTCAAACTGCCCTTCAATTGCTTACAAGGTTGGGGTAGCCAAACTTTATAAGCTCTTCCATTGGCTTCTTAAATAAAATGAGCCCAAGGGAAATGCTGCTTTCTGTCATAATTCCCGTGTACAACGAGGAATTAACCATAGGCAACATTATCGACCGCACCAAAATGGCTATGCAGCAAATCGGCTTGCCATATGAGATAATCGTTGTTGATGACCATTCTCGCGACCGCTCGCTTGAAGTGGCTAAAAAACACGGTTGCAGGCTTTTAACGTTAAAGGAGCATTGCGGTAAAGGCTACGCACTTCGGGCTGGGTTCGCTAAAGCTAAAGGCGACATAATAATCACGATTGACTCCGACGCTTCCCACCGCCCCGAAGAACTCGCCCGTGTGCTCACACCAGTATTAGCCGACAGGGTCGACATGGTCATCGGCTCAAGATACCTGAACCAGAAAAACGTGGCAGCACGAAAACTCAACGCGTTTGGCGTACGAATCTTCAACTTCCTCATCGAACTCCTAACAGGCACAACCATAACCGATTCCCAATCAGGCTACCGCGCCATGAAACGCCAAATCCTAAGCAAACAAAAACTAAAGTCAGGCGGATACGAGATCGAATCCGAAATGCTCGTAAAAACCGCCAAAGAAGGCTTCCGAGTCGCCGAGGTACCGATTAGTTTTGAACAACGCACTTATGGACACTCAGGCGTAGACCCAATGATGGACGGCTCCAAAATTCTCCTATCAATAATCTTAGCTTACATGAAGGGGTAAACAATGGCTGACAACTCACTCCTCAAGTTTTCAATTATAGTTGCAGCTTACAACAGCCAAGACACCATCGAAGAATGCCTCAAATCTATCTTGGCTCAAAATTATCCTAGCGACAGTTTTGAAGTCATCGTTATGGACGGCGGTAGCAACGACGCCACAGTCAAAATCGCAGAGAAATTTCCAATAAAAGTTGTTTCCATCCGCCTCAACGCTCCTGCAGCCTACAACTACGCCATGAAAATCGCAGTTTACCCCGTTTTGGGATTCATAGATGCAGACGCCAAGGTTGAGGTTGAATGGCTAACCAAACTTTCGCCAAACCTTGCGGACCCTCATGTGGCAGGTGTCAGCGGCAGCATAGAGACATGGAATAACAAGAATCCGTGGGCAAGAAGCATCGGGTATGAACTAAAAAACCGCTACCGACGCATAGGCAAATACACTGGACGAATAGCAACCATGAACCTGCTCCTAAAAAAATCTGTAATCGAGGAGGTAGGCGGATGGGATGAGAAACTTCCCAGCCAATACGACACCGACCTTGGATATAGAATAAGTGCCAAAGGCTACAGAATCGCCTATGAACCCAGCGCTGTCTGCTATCATTTTAACCGCCCAACTTTGAAGGCATATTATCGGCAGCAGTTGCAGTACGGCAAGAATACTCTTAAACTCTACTTCAAACACGGACGCCTAGCGCGGGGCGATGAAATTACGGATGTTGGAATGAATGTCCAGCCCGTGCTCATTTTGGCAGTTATCGTGTCGTTCCTTTTGGGAATCGTTCCATTGCTTAGGTTGCTGTGGGTTGTTTCAGGGTTAATTTTGTTGGCTATGGTTGTTTACTTTGTTTATTCAGCAGTGAACCTATCTGTAAAGTTCCATGACTCGACAGCTATGCGCTTATTCGTGCTCTATTTCGTGAGGTCGGCAGCTTGGTTTGTCGGCGCAGTTATAACTACAGCAAAATATCTATCAGGGAGGAACAAGTAAATGTCGCATAAAGTCTGCTTTATCTCACCTGAATACTGGCCGCTGTCTGGCGGAACGGGCGCCTACGTTTACTACCTCAGCAACGAACTCCTGAAAAACGGCTACAAAATCTACGTCGTCACAGGTTCAAATCAAGCCCAAGACATCCACGTTAGCCCACAGCTCGACGTGTCTTTTCTGAAAATCCCAAAAATGCCCATCATCAAATCCTTCATCCTTGCAGCCAACAGCAACCGCAAACTCCAAAGGGTCAAAGAAACAGCCAACGTCGACATCAGCCATCCCCAACTCCCCCTAACCCCCAACTTTGCAGTGCCACCTAACTTTGGCAAAGCCCTCGTATGCACTGTCCATTCCACATGGAAAGGCGAAGCCGAAGCCATCCGCGGCGAACCCTACAGCCGCTTAAACGCCAACGAAAAGTTTCTGGTTAGTTTCAACTGGTTTTTGCGGTTCTTCGAGGAAGGCATGCTCAAGCGAGCAAGGAAAATCATCGCGGTCAGCCACTTCACAAAGTGGGAGCTCACAAACTACTACAAGATTCCCGAAAACAAGATACGGGTCATCCACAACGGCGTGGACATAAACAAGTTTAAACCAGCCCCTGACAAACGCAAAGTCAAAGCGGAACTCGGGTTTAACCCCGAAGACTTAGCCATAGTCTCCGTCGGCAGACTCTACGCACGCAAGGGCTTATTCGCACTCATCGAAAGCATGCCTGCCGTCGTTAAACGTTTTCCAAACGCCAAATTCATCATCTCGGGGAAGGGGCAAAGCGACGAAATGCACAAACTCATTGCCCACGCAGACAAACTTGGCGTCAAAAACAACATCGTTTTTACAGGCTACTACCCAGACAAGAAACTGCCCCTGCTCTACCAAGCCGCAGACGCCTTCGCGTTCTCCACCTTTTATGAGCACCATCCCTTCGCTGTTTTAGAAGCGCTCTCAACGGGCTTACCAGTGGTCACAACTACGGTAGGCGGTATTTCCGAAACGATTGAGAGCGGCAAGAATGGGTTTTTGGTAGAGCCCTTCAATCCCAAAATGTTTGGCGAAAAAATATTGTACCTGCTTGAGCATCCTGCATTCGCCCGGGAGATGGGTGAACTGGCACGGAAGACAATCGTGGAGAACTATGATTGGCGCATAGTCGTCAAGGATGCTATGGAAGTCTATGATGAAGCATTGCGCTAGCCGATCTGTGTGCTTTCGCCACGGTACGCCATGGTTACTTTCTGGAACAGCCTAACGATATCTAGGGAGCAGAAAAGCGCTTTTGTTAGGTATTCGTGCTGGTAGATCATCATTTGGGCTTTTACGGGCAAGTCGATGCGTGGGGGCTCAAACTTGTGCTCCACCTCATTCACTTGTAGTCCCTCAACCTTGATGTCTTCTTCAAGCAAGCCAGTTTTTTGGGTGATGTATTTGAGGTAGGTTTCTTTCCAATTCAGTATCATCACTTTAGCAGCGATAATGTCCACGGCTAGTGCGTCATTGCCTGTGAGCATTAATCCCATTTTGACGGGTTTGCCTTTGGTGGGTCCGTTGCCCTCGATGCCTGTTCGCGCGTCCATAATCGTTAGCCCTGGCTTAAAGAGCGTGTAGAGTCGATAGAAGACTTCAGGGAGGTATGGGTGTAGGTAGATGCGTTTGTTGCTGGGTACACAGCCAAAGAGATTTTTGATGGCGCCGCTGTAAGCCATGAACTCATGGGTTTTCATAAGGGGCAAATCGACGACCGCATCGGCGTCGAGGATGGTTTTGGGGAGAAACAGCCGTTTCAATGGTGTGTTGCCCTGAAACTTTACTTCAACCACTTTATCTTCTGAGAGGTTGATGACGGTGCCGCCTGCCGCTTTGACAGCTGCTTGAGTGCCTGTCTTGTCAAATGCAGTCCAGCACGGGTAGTTGAAGCCGTTGGATTCGCCAACGATTACTTCACTGTTGGCGTCTCGCAGTAATCCCACAAGTTGCTGCATCAACTTGGGGTTTGTCACGACGCCGGGCAAGTATTCGGGGTGGCTGAGGTTGGGTTTGATAAAAATCCTTTTTTTTCCACTTAACCCTGAGTTGGCGACTGCCTCTTTTATGATGTTGCTTACGTCCTCTTGGGCTCGAAAAATCTTAACGTTTTTCGTTGTAGAGTTAGGCATTTTTTGCACCTTTCACTCCTTGAAGGCAGCCTGGGTCTCCGTTGAGCATATCACCATTATGGTATGCTGCTGAACGTGCCCTGCAGCCGCCGCAGATGAACTTGTAATCGCATTTTCCACATGACCCCTTCAGGTTAGCCCGGTTTCGAAAAGCATTGAAGAGCGAAGCGTTTAACCAAATGTCCTGGAACTTTCCAGTTTTCAGGTTGCCAACTTTTACGGGCAGGAAAACGCATGGGTGAACGTCGCCCTGAGGAGATAGTGAACAGTAGAGTCTGCCTGCGCCGCATCCGCCGATAAAGTCGCCCAATGGCACGGCTTTTTTGGTTACTTTGACTGTTTGCATATGTGCCATGGACAGGGTTACTTCACCTGTGCCCGAAATGCCTTGGCACTGGAGAGCTACACGGGCTAGCTGCGGCGCTGTTGCAAGGATGGTGGTTTTGCATCCAGCCGACATACGGTTCAAAAGGTAACGCATCACTTCCTCCCTCTCCTTTGGGGACAGGTCTTGGTCAATGTGGGCTTTGCCGCGTCCGGTCGGGATAAAATTGAAGTAAGTAAACCTTTCAGCATGTATTTCTTCAGCTAAATCTATGATGGCGGGCAGCTCCGTCATGTTGTTTTTACCAACTGTTGTCGCGATGCAAACGCACAGGTCTGCTTCGACACAGTTTTTGAGACCCGCTACCGCCTTATCGAAGGTGCCGGGGACGCCTCGGAAGTCGTCGTGTGTCTTAGCAGATGCACCGTCGATGCTCACATCTATGTAGTTGACTTTGGCTTCTTTGAGCTTCTGAACGTTCTCTTTTGATAGCAGCGTGCCGTTTGAAGCAACAGACACGTAGAGCCCGCGGTCAGAGGCGTAGCGTGCAACTTGGAAGAAGTCTTTTCGGGTTAAGGGTTCGCCTCCGCTGAACGCCAATGCAGTCACACCGACTTCAGCCATTTGGTCTACGACTGCGAGGGCTTGTTCTGTGGTTAATTCTTCCTCGTTGACTGGGCCACTGTTGCTGTAACAGTGTTTGCAGGATAGGTTGCATTTGTGAGTGAAATCCCAAACCACCAGAAACGGCGCTGAGAGCGACATGGGTTTTTTGATGCCGAAATACGCAAACGAACGCGCCAAATTCACTACGGCTGTTCTAGCGTAACGGTCAGATAAGAGCTTCTCGACCTTAACCCGCTTAAAACCAAGTCCCCTACGTAGAAACTCTATCCAGAAACCGATAACCTGCGAGTACAGTCCACTGCACTTACTGCATCGAAGGTCTGTTTTTCCCGCGTAATCGTCCAGCGCTGCCTCAAGCACCGTTCTGCCGCATCTGCTACATTTTTTGAGCGATATCTGGAGCATCTTCTTAGTCATAGGCAGAGAGATGACTGCGTTCCAAAAGCTGTCGCGGCTGAGGATGCTCATGCAGATTACTCCAAGTGGTCTTGGTAGTTAATTGGATGCGTGAGTATGTTAAATATTTCTCTAATCGCAATCCAGACTTGAACTGCCGCAAAAACGCAAGATATTGAAAGAATTAGCTAAACTTGCAAAAGCATATATGATCGGTTATCTTACAGCCGCTTTAAGGGAAGAAATTGAAAAGACACACCCTGCTGATTGTGGTCGTAGGCTTAATTGCAGTTATAGCAGTTTCCTTGTTGATAGTTTACAAAAACAGTATCCTAAACTCTGAAGGGTCTGGGGTTGCTTGGCAACGCAACATCCAAAACTTCGCTACTTCATTAGCGGTTGACGACGGAAATGTCTTCACTATGGATATTTCAGGTAACGTAAATTGCTATGACTCCCAAACTGGCGTTCCCGTATGGAATGGCAGTGTAGATGGTTATTTCGATTCAGGACTCACGGTGTCTAACGGCAGAGTTTATGGCGGTTCCGAGTTAGCTTCGGTTAGCTGTTTAGATGAGGAAACGGGTCAATTTCAATGGAATTTTATGGGGTGGCTGGGCAATTCGCTGTACTCAAAAAGGGCTCCTGACGACATTGTTGTTCAGAACGACATTGTATATTCCATCATAGAGGATGGTCCTGGTCGAGAGGTTACTGCCCACAACGCCTCCAGTGGCGAGCTCCTCTGGCAAGGTGAAGCTTTTGAGGAAACGACAAGTTTTGGCAACATAACTGATTTGAACACTTGGCAGGCAAGTGGACGTGTGTTGGGAGGCGACCCGTTTGAAGGCAACTCAGTTTATGCTTTAGGCGGCAACCTGTCGAGCCCCGATATTTTCAAATTAATCACAGATAACGGAACTATTTTTTGGCAAAGTAAAAGTGCAATTAACATTTCAAACGGCATTCCAAGTGTTGTTGGCAACTACCAAGGACAAGTCATCCTAGAAAGTGGTACCCAAATCCTGAGCCTCAACCAAACCTCAGGCGAAAGTCTTTGGAGCAAAGACATCGGTGCTACTGTATATTCCCCGACCATCTGCCAAGGTGTCTTGCTTTTCGGTGCCTCAGACGGCAACTTTTATGGGCTTAGCCTGATAAGCGGCAAAGTATCCTGTATGACCAAGGTTGATACCCAAAGCGTCCTCAACCAAACCAGCTCCGACCTTACAACATATCCCATTCAGGTTGACCCAGAAAACCAGCGCATATATTGGAGCTTTGGAGTTATCCAACAAGGCCAATTCAAAGCCACAATTGTGAGTCTAGATTTAGCTACCTGCGAAGTTGTCTGGAGACGTCAAATCCAGGACAACGTTACTTCAACCCAAAGCCAAGCAGGATTAACTGTAAATAAAGAATCAGTTTTTTTGACTGAGAACAATACGCTTTGGGTTTTTGGTGTCTCAAGCGGAGATACAGTGAAGAATCAACATTTCGACCACTATCGTTCTTGCACCAGTCGAGTCAGATAACAGAGTATTCGTAGCGGCGGACCTGCAACTAACTTCTTATGGGTAACACTAAATCTTTCTTTTTTCACTCAGAATTTTCTCTGCTATTTCCAAGTCTTTGGTTGTGTTGATGTTTAGCAGAACCTCAGTTTCCTCGGTAATGATTGCACTGGTTTCGATTTTGCCTTCACACAGGATTTTTGTGCCGTTTATGATGTTGATTCCTGAAACCGCGTACCAAACGCCCTTGTATTCGTCGGTGGAGGAAATCGACAGCCCCAAGTCCTGCCGCGATTTGAGGGGAACGAAAACTGCCAAAAAATCTTTTCCACAAACCTCGAATGAGGCGATGATTTTGTCGAGGACTTTTCCGGTTATGGCTGGAATATCTGAGGGTATAGTTAGGATTGGTCCAGTCAAATTTGCCATCGAAACGGCTTGTTTTAGGTCGTTGTGGTAGCCTTTTGCGTCTGTGTGCAGGATTTTCCAGCCTATGTTTTGGCAGTGCTTTTCTGTGTTCGGCGTGTTAGAGCTGGTTATGACATAGAACTCGGAAACCTTTTTTGCTTCCAAGATTGCTTCTGTCACCCAGTCAATCAGCGGCTTACCCAAAAACGGCAGCAGCGGCTTCTCAGCAGGCAAACCCATTCGTGAGCCTTTGCCGCCAGCCATAATCACTGCGGGAACCTTCATGTCAGCAACAGCACCACCGCAAACAAAACCAGCGTCACTGCTCTAGCAACTTCGTTGGTTGCTCCAATCATGTCTCCCGAAACTCCCCCAAAAACGTTATTCGACACTTTTCTCATAACAAACGCCACCGGAATGCTGACCAAAACTATGCCCACTCCCGCCAACCCTAAAAGGGGATTACCGATAAGAGTGAAAACAGGGAAAACAACCAGAACCGCAATCAAGTAGGCGACTGCGTTGAGGTTCCTTTTGGCTTTTGCCAAGAAAATCGAGCCAAGCCCCTTGTGGCTGGGTTTGCCCACCCAAACAATCGTAACCATCGACAATTTGGCTGCCACTTCAGCTGCCAATACTGCAGCAAAGGCAAGCCATGGATTAAAAACGAGAGATAGCCCTATGAAAGCAGTAAACTCGACAACCAAAGCTAAAACAGCTCCGGAATAGGTAACTGTCCAAGCGTGTGCTACCATCTTGCGGTCATGCACATTCCGCAAGCCAACGGCATTGCCTAAATCGATTAATCCGTCGAAATGCTGAAGTCCCGTTATAACGCTGAGGAAAGCTATCGTCATGGCTGCAGGAAGCAAAGTTGCGAAAACCCCAACTGGCAAAGCAACCCCCCTTCGAATTAAATCTAAAAGAAAACCCACAATTAAGCTTGAACCCACAAAATACAATCCAGCAAGTAAACCAATAAATCCGCCCAGCAACGGAAAAAGCCAAACGTTCTCTGCCGTCGTGAAAATGAAATCTTCTTTTCCTCCAACTGGAATGATGGTGAGGAAAGATAGCAAATCCCTAAAAGTTTTTATAGTTTTCACAGGCGACATATACCTACAACCTTACCAATAGGGAATATAGGCTTTGTCGTGATTTGGATGGCTGATTTGAAAGGGAAAAAAGTGTTCGTTACTGGTGGAGCAGGCTTTATAGGCTATCACCTTTGCAGTAAACTGTCTCAGTTAACTGATGATTTAACGATTTATGATAACCTCTCAAGCGGCCTGATGAAAAATGTTGAGGATGTGCACAAAGCCAACTTCGTAAAGGGCGACATACTGGACCTCAAAACCCTCTGCAGTCTACCAAAGAGCGATTTAATCTATCATTTGGCTGCGCAAGTTGTCGTCGGTTACTCTATGGAGAACCCTCTTGTTGATTTTGAGACCAACGCTAAGGGAACGCTGTGTGTTTTGGAAAAAGCCCGCAAAGATGACGCAAAAGTAGTGTTCGCCTCAAGCGCAGCAGTTTACGGAAATCCAACCATGTTTCCAACTCCCGAATCATATGGTTTTCACCCTTTCTCATGTTACGGCTTATCCAAAGTGGTGGGCGAAGAATACTGCCAAATGTACCGTGAACAATACGGCTTAGATATCGTGATTACTCGGTTTGCCAACGTTTACGGACTGCGATGTCATGGCGTGATCCACGACTTTCTTGATAAACTAGCAAATAACCCTAACAAACTTGAAATCATCGGTACCGGTCAGCAATGCCGCGATTTTGTGCATGTGTCCGATGTGGTTGCGGCATTAGTTAAGGTGGGTTCAGAGGATTATGTTAACAGCGAAGTCTACAACTTGGGGCTTGGCAAAACAACTTCTATAATCGAATTAGCCAAATTGATACTCACCATCCTTAATCTCCAAGACAAAACCGTGGTGACAACCACAGGAGTCTCATGGCAGGGAGACGTAACAAAAATTTGGTTTGACATATCCAAAGCCAAAAAAGAACTCGGCTGGACCCCCAAAGTCACCCTAGAAGACAGCATCAAAGAAGTCATCGCTGACAGGAAAATTAAGCAATGAGTTCTGCCAGGTCAGCTAGAGCCTTAGTTGCTCTGCTGCGGCTTCCCTACTGGCTAATGACCGGCGGTTTGGCAGTGCTAACGGCATTCGCCATCCTAAAAGGCAACTTTTCAAGCATACAAACCACAATAGGCAGTCTGGGCTTTGGGATTGTGGAGTTATTGACCTTCTTTTCTATGGCGTTAATCGCGTCCGCAGGGTTTGCCATAAATGATTATTTTGACCGCGAAAGCGATGCAATCATCAAACCCAAACGACCTATTCCATCAGGCGCCCTCACATTGAAGCAAGTCATTGCAGTTACCAGTGCACTCTTTGCATCAGGCTTGCTTTTGGCAGCTTTCATAAATTGGTTGAGTTTTGCCATAATCGCTGTGGACTCCTTTCTGCTTTTGGTTTACTCTTACATGGTGAAACGCAAGTCAGGGTTTGCAGCTAACCTGTTGATGGGCATCTTGACTGGTACAGCTTTCATATTTGGTCAAGCAACCGTTTCAGGCACAATAACTCTAGTTTCCCTGAGTCTCTACCCAATCGCGCTCGGAACCATAGGAGGCAACGTTCTCCGCGACGTTTTAAGCATGGAGGGCGACTCAAAAGTCGGTTACCCAACACTGCCCCAAAAAATCGGCGCGATTAGCGCAGCGAAAATTGGTGGCATATTCTTCTTTCTCACAGGATTGCTTGCGCCATTGCCTGCTCTTCCCTTATTCACCGGGCATTTCACACTTTATTACTTGCCGCTAATTCTACTCTGGAGCGTACTGCTAATTTACTCGTCCATACGGTTATTCGTTTCAAGTTCAACCATAGCAGATATACGCAAGTATGAACGCTTGGTAACGATGTCAATGATGCTGTTGCCGCTTGCACTCATCGTTGAGGCTGTCCTTGGATGGTTAATATGAGCGAAACCAAAAGCATCTGCCCTGAATGCCAAAAGAAAATCGACGCCCAACTAGCCCAGTCCAACGGTAAAATCCAAATAAGCAAGCAGTGCCCTGAACACGGCGAATTCCATGCTACCCACTGGCAAAGCGTACCAATCTACAACCACATGCAAAAGTACGACCAGTTCCAATACCTTGGCGACTTAACTGCACCCAAAAACCCCGAAGGGTGCCCCTACAAATGTGAAACCTGCGACAAACACGCATCTGGCACAGTCATCGGCGTAATCGACGTAACTAAGCGCTGTAACTTCAAATGTGCCGTTTGCTTTAGCACTTTTCCAAATCAAGAAGCAGACTATGAACCCACCAAAGAAGCCCTCATAAAAATGCTAGAGTTCGCAGCCAAAGCAAACCCCAAACCTCCTGCAATTCTTTTCTCGGGCGGCGAACCCCTTGAACGCGAGGACATGCCAGAAATCATCGCGGCTGCTCATCAATTAAAGTTCATGACTATTCTGGCAACCAATGGGACACATCTCGTTGACACACCAGGTTTAGCAAAGAGGCTCAAAGACAGCGGCTTAAACATCGTTTACTTGTCCTTCGACAGTTTCCATGAAGAGTTCAACCGCAAAGTTAGAGGACGAGAACTCTTAGATATGAAACTCAAAGCAATCGATGTTTGCCGCAAATACGACATGGAAATCATCCTTGTCAATACCCTCATGAAAAGCCTCAACGACACAGAAGTCGGCGACATGATACATTTCGCCGCCAAAAACACTGACATCGTTCGCGGCTTAATCTTCCAACCCATCGCCTTCACGGGCAGAGCAACCGAGAACCCATTCCGAGAAAACTTCCGCGAATGGAGCTTTGCCGAAGATGTGGAAAAACAAACAAACGGTGAAGTAAAAGCCACTGACCTATATCCCATGTCCGTGATGACTTCGCCGATTAAAATCATGCGTAAGTTTATGCAGAAACCCTGGCCCCTCTTCTCCTGCAGTCCCCAATGCGGAATCGTCAACTGGGTGTACGTTTCCAAGAGCGGCAAAATGTTCCCAATCAACCGCTTCGTAAACTTTGACCGCTTCTTCAACAGCATCCGCAAAACCGCCGAAACAGCTGAATCTAAGGGCAAAATGTCTCTTCTCTCATCGCTGTTTATGGCTTCAATGCTTTCAATGGATATGTTACTGGTTACCAAAGAAGTTGGCATGCCAACTCTGATGAAGTCAATTATGCGTATGCATCTTGCGCCTTCTTACCAGTCGCTGGGCAAAATCCGAAGAAGAATCTTCTTGTTGGGTTGCATGGCATTCATGGATTCCTATAATTTCGACGTTAACCGCGTCCGCCGATGCGTCGTTCATTATATTACGCCAGACCTCAAGATTATTCCGTTCTGCGCCTATAACAACGTCCACCGAGTAGCCATCGAGAAAGCTTATGCGCAAAGACACAAAAAGCCATCCTAATTCTTTTATGAAAAAGACTTAACATGCCCATATCTCCGAAAAAACTACAGCTACCTTATTAGGGTTTTAAAGATTAGGCAAGCAAAATTAGCTTATCACTTGAATGTTTAGAACGCAGTAGTCTTGAGTGAACTCGAGGGTGCCGTCTTTATGTTGCCAGAGTTCAAAGACCACAGAGTAGCTTCCAAGCGTGTTTATTGTGATAGTTGCTGTTTTTTCTATTGGTTTTCCGTTGTTGTTAACATTGCCTGTTTCTATGATTTGAATGGGTTGATTATCCACTGGGAAAGTGGAGAGGTTCTGTGCAATTTTTACTTGCACTTGATAGCTTGCGGTTGTAGTCATGTGGTTTTCTACATCGACATATACGCTAAAAGTACTGTTTTGGTTCGCTACTAAAGTTTGCGGATAATCCACAGCTTTTTTGTCAGCGTCCAACAGATAGATGGTATTGTAGGGTGCAGCCTGTGGCCTTAGCACAAAATAGTAGCCTAAGACTGTCGCGGAAACGATGATTAAAGCAAGAAAAATGGCGACTGCATAGCCTTTTTCTTCATTTAACCCGATTTTGCTTCCAATTCTCCTGGCACTTTCTAAACGTATCCGCATCCAGAAATCCTCTAAACATAGTGCTAAATATCTCTATTCCAGACTTAAATCTTCTCAGTTTAGGTTTCCCATACTTACGGGTTTTGTAGGTTGTGGGAACCTCAATCATGCTGTAGCCTTCCTTGGCGAATTGGATAAGCATCTCTGTTGCGTAAGCCATGTCGTATGCTTTGAGTTCCACCTTGTTGATGGCTTCATGGGATATAGCTCGGAAACCTGATTGGGTGTCGCTGAGGAATTGGCTAAAGAAGAAATCGTAGAAGGTTGTGATTACTTTGTTGCCGATAAAGTTCATGAGTCCCATGGCTTTGTTGGGGTCGTACATGCGGGTGGCTAAAACCATGTCAGCGTTTTTTTCAAGCATGGCATCTATTAAGCGATTCATGTGACGAAACTCGTATGTGCCGTCTCCATCCACCATTATGATGATGTTACCCTTAGCGTTCTTCATCCCAGTCATCAAAGCTAAACCGTACCCGCGGCGAGGCTCCACGATAAGCCTGCAATAGCCCAGGGACTGAACGATTTCTTTGGTCCCGTCCGTAGAATTACCGTCCACAACTATGATTTCTTTAGGATAGGTAAGGTCGCTTTGGATGGTTTCTATTGCTTCCTGAATGTTTCCTGCTTCATTGAGTGTTGGAATTACCACCGAAACCATTTCAACTTTTGACGTCATCAGTTAACTTCCATTTCAAAGGCTAATATGTTTCCGTTACATGGTTAAATAAGTTCTTCGTATATTTCCACAAGTCTCGCAACATTTGTGTCCCAACTAAACTTTTCTTCCATCATAGCACGGAGGTCTTTTTTGCGTGAAGAAAAATCAAGCGCTGCAAAATCCAAAATTGCCCTTGCAAGCAGCTCTGGCTGGTTGGGCGGCACCAGTTTTCCGTAATCATTTATCAACACTTCTCGTATTCCCCCCACATCTGTAGCGACAACCGGTAGCCCACATGCCATGGCTTCCATCGCGACCAAAGGCAACCCTTCACCCGACTTAGAAGGCAACACAAACAAGTCCGCCGCGTTGTAGTAGAACGGCAAATCCTCATCACTGACAAAGCCTGCGAGCTTGAAGTTTCCGTCAATCCCCAACTGCTGTATCCTCAACTTGACATCGTCCGAATCAGGACCTTTCCCAACAGCCAAAAACACAATCCGCCGATTCTTTTTAATCACAATGTTCGCACTGTCGATTAATGTGTCAATACCGTTCTTGTAAACCAACCGTCGCACAGTCAACACGACGATGGCGTTTTTGGGGATTCCGAGTTTTTTTTGCATTTCCTCACGTTTTCCCGCTATGGGTCGAAACCTAACCAAATCAACACCGTTGTAGACAACTCTTATCTTCTTTGGTTTTGCACCTAGCCTTAGAACATACTCTTTTGTAGCGTTGCTGATGGCGATTATTTTGTCGGCGTTTTTTAGGTTTTGTTTTCCAACGGTGAAGTCGTTCAAGTTTTCGACTGTGTCAAACATGTTGTTGTACTCGATGAAGGTGTTATGCTGGGTTAAAACCAAGGGTTTAGCGTAAATTTTGGCAAGTTTACCCGCGATGAGCGAGGTTAGGTAGGGGTGTCCGTGTGCGTGGATTATTTTGCTCTTGTTTACTGTTTTAATAAAAGTTGGAAAACTTGCAATAGTTGGAATCGAATATGGAATTCCCAGCCTAAAGCCAGTGTTGAGGGATTCATAGCATTCGACGGGTACCCCGTCAACCTTGTAGTTTTTGGGAGTGCCTATCCTGTTAGTAACTACCGTGGGCTCAAAGTTTTTTGTTCGCAGCCGCTTGCTTTGTTCATTAACCACCTTCTCTATCCCGCCTACATGCGGCAGAAAAGTGTGTGTAACAATGCAGAGCTGAGTTTGAACCATGGAAGCCCAACAAGTAGTTCCTCAATCGACATAGTATTATAATCTTATGGTAAACCCATTGCAAGCGCTGCTGAAACTGGGACTTGCACGGTCAAGAGAAAAAAATGGTCTCTACGGTGGAAGGCCTGCACTTTTCAGGGCTCTGGTATAGACATTCGAGGATGCACCCGCTACCAACGCGCCGATTGCATCATTAGTGAGCGGCGGCAACTCCTTTAGGATGCCTGGTTTTGTTTGATCAAACCGTACAAACTCAAACATACCCTTGGAACCTCCGATGTATGTTGCTATGGCTATGCCGATGAGTTCATCTGCAACCAATCCGGGTCTGCCCAAAAACCTCTCCTTCGTTAAGCCTGGAATCCGACCGTTCTCAGCTTCTTCCTGAGCATGGAAAGCGGCAACAATGAGCGTGTTAACGTTGACGTCTGTGAGTATATCGAGGAATTCTTCTTTGAGCATTTGTGTTGCTTTTTCAAAGTTTTCTACGCCCGGGTGGGGAACATACATTTCGAGGGCGCTGTCGATGAGGCTTTTTAGGGTGATGCCTTTGCCTTCGAGGTAAGTTAACATTGGTGAGGTTTGGTTTGTCATGGGTTTTAACCTCATTTTTTAGAGACGCAGTCTGTTTTAAGGGTTGTGCGGAGTGGTTTACACTTGCTCTCATGGAAAAGGGTGCATTGACTACCAAATGCTCTGCATGGTGATTTGCTGAACATCAATAAAACTTGGGTTATTCCAATCAAACTTTTATCGAAAAGGAAGTTAAGTGGCTGTTTGCATAGTAAAAGCTCAGTTATTTATACAAGTGTGTTTACAATAAATATGTAGTTTCATCTTTCACCTGAACCCGTAACCCAAATAACGGATAACGGTGAAGATACATAGGAGGAAAATTTAAGATGAAAGTTATTGCTTCATGGAGTGGGGGCAAAGACAGCGCCTACGCATTCTACCTGGCCACCCAGCAAGGCCACCAAGTAATCAACCTGTTAACTATGATGATGAGCGAAACCAAATCAAACTTCCATATGATACCCTCAGGCATCCTAGACGCACAAGCTGAAGCTATCGGGATTCCCCTGATAAAAAAACCCACATCCCCCCAGACCTACGAGAACGACTTCAAAGCCGTGCTCTATGAGTGCAAGTCCCGAGGCGCGGAAGGCTTAGTTACTGGCGACATCTATGAAGTCGCTGGGCATGAAGAAGGTTGGCTTGGACGCATCTGCAAAGAAGTTGGCTTAACACCCGTCAAGCCACTGTGGATGGGCGACACAAAACAAATCTATCTCGACTACCTCAAAACAGGCTTCAAAGCCACTGTAGTCCGCACCAAATTGGAACTGCTTGGCGTGGATTGGCTTGGACGCGTACTCGATAGGCAATTCTACGACGATATCCTAAAACTTGGCAATGTAGATGCTTGCGGAGAAGGCGGTGAATATCATACAGTCATAACTGATGGGCCAGGTTTCAAGAAAAAGGTTGAAATTGTTGAATCACAGAGACTTAAGCTTGACGGCGGCTTTGGGTACTTAGAGATTAAGGAATTCAAAGTTGTGCCCAAGTAAAGGGAAACTATATGGATGTCCTGATTGCGAATAATGAACTTAAAGCAAAAGCCTTTTTAGACGAAATCGAAGGCAAAAAACCCCTATTCCTCTGCACCATTGCAACTACAGAAACGGCGAAAATCCCCGGTTTATCTGCCGCCGGGATGAACCCGGATTTTACAGATTTTACGCCTCCTGCAGATGCGGAGCTGCTTTTGCTTGGTAAATGCAAATCTATAGCAGGTGTCCCAATTACCCCTGATGGGATTCCGACACCTGGCTTAATCACGATGTCGGCGTTGCATTTAGGTGACATCCCAGTGTTGGTGGTTAATGGAGGTGTGAAGGTTAAGCCGCAGATTCCTTATGTGGATTTAGGCGGCAGCTCCGGCAGAGACATCCGAAGCGGCGACTCAGTTGACAACGTCGAAGAAGTCGTGGAGCGCGCTAAGATTTTAGGCGAACAACTCGCGAAAGCGTCTGATTATTTGGTTATCGGCGAGAGTATTCCAGGCGGAACTACAACTGCGCTTGGCGTTCTCTCAGCGTTAGGTGTGGATGCGCAGGGAAAAGTCAGCAGCACCCTGCCCCAAAACCCCCATAGCCTCAAGGCAGAAGTGGTTGAGGCAGGTTTGAAGGCGGCAAAAGAAAAATTCGGCAGCCTAAAAAACAACCCTCTAAAAGCAGTTTCCTGTGTTGGCGACCCCATGATGGCGGCGATGGCTGGATTAGTCATAGGCGGCGCAAGACAGGGACCTGTTCTGATGGCTGGCGGCACCCAGATGACCGCGGTTTTAGCAATAATTAGCGCTTTGGCTCCCAAATCGCTCTGTAACGTAGCTGTTGGCACCACAAGGTGGGTTGTAAAAGACAAGAACTCAGACATCTGTGGCATCGCAAAACAGTTCTGTGAAGTGCCAGTTTTAGCAGCCGACTTGGATTTTGGTCCCTCAAAGTATCCAGGCCTTCAAATCTACGAAACAGGCTTGGTCAAGGAAGGTGTTGGCGCTGGCGGTGCATCAATCGCAGCGATGGCCAAGACAGGCAGCGCAATCACCAAGGATATACTTCTTAAGGAAATAGAGCGTAACTATGCTCTACTGATGGGCATAAAGTGACACGCGCTTGGCTGTTAAAGAACTAAAGAACCTCCTATCCTTCTTAACCGTTTTTCCAGTTGCTATGGACAAAGACCTGCTTACTGACTGCGCCCGAAACATGTGGGCTTTCCCATTACTCGGCGCTTTTCTCGGTTTGTTGGCAGGTTCGTTCAGCTGGGTGGTTCTTGAGTTTTTGCCAGGTCTTGTGGTCGGCGCTTTGGCTTTGGCTCTGTTATTGTTAATGACTGGGCTACATCATACAGACGGGCTTTTGGATTTCGGTGACGGCGTCATGGTGCATGGATCATCTGAACATAAAATTGAGGTCATGCATGACCAGTTAACGGGTGCAGGAGCCATCGGCTTATCCGTAATGACTTACCTAATTACGGCGTTTGCTTTCGCTGAACTCGGAAGGCACATATTTATTTTGAATTTCGCGGTTCCCCTGATTTTTCCCGCTTTAATTGTTGTTGAGTTGTGTGCAAAGCTGTCAATGGTGGTAGCTGCTTGGGCAGGCAAATCCGTCCATCAAGGCATGAACTCATCGTTTCTTGAAGCTATGCATGGAAGTATAGGTAAAATGCGTTTGGTTTTAGCGTTGGTGCTTTCAGTGTTGATTGCTTTTCCACTGCTGGGTTGGGCAGGTGTCTTTACCATTCTATCAGCAGTAATAACTGGTTTAGTTATGGTTGGGGTTGCCCACAAGCACTTCAACGGAGTTACAGGGGACGTTTTTGGTGCTACTAACGAGTTGACGCGGATGGTTTGTGTTATTGTTTTGTTGGCGGTGATTTGATGATAGTTGCGCTTGTTATGGCTGGCGGCAAAGGAACTCGCATGAAAATCGCCGAGGAAAAACCGCTCATAAAGGTTTGCGGCAAACACGTCATTGAATACGTGCTCGCTGCGCTCAAGCAAGCCAAAAAAATCGATTCAGTAATCGTTGCAACATCCAGTTGTACACCCAATACAACCCAACTCATGAAACATCTCAGGGTCAAATATCTTGAAACTCCGGGCAAAGACTATGTTTCCGACATGGGCTACGCCGTTCAAACGCTCAAGCTAGGCGTTTTCTTAGCGGTCGCAGCTGACTTACCCTTGGTGACGGGCAAAATGATAGATGCCGTCGTGGAACGTTACGAGCAATGCGGCAAACCTGCCCTAACCGTTGCGGTTCCGCTTGAAACCAAAGCAAAGTTGGGTATGTGTATCGAATACTCATTCAAAGCCGACAACAAAGACGTCGTTCCAGTAGGGATCAACGTTATCGACGGACACAAACGGTATGGTGACGAATGGCTCGACCAAGACATATTCCTCATGAACAACGAGGAATTGGCCGTGAACATAAACACGGTGTCAGAACTCCAGCTTGCGGAAAGATTGTTATCTCAAAAATGAATATCAACTTTCAATTTGCCAATCGAACCATTTTGTCAATACTGACCTCCTCTAAATGTTTCAACGTAGACCCCTATTAGAATCCAAATAGGCCATTGGCAGCTATGATTGAGGGTTCTGTTGCTTGCTTTCCAAAACCTCGTTGAGTGTAGCTTTCATCTTTCTTGCATCAACATCAAGGATTGGTGACTCACAAATCATCGTCGGATGCAACCCAAAATCCACGATCACCTCGGCTAGCATGTGGAATTCTGGTCCATACCTTTCTTCGTCGAGAGTGTGGTGACGCTTTTCCCCTTGACTGCTGAACTCGATTTTTGAGAAATGACAATGCATGTTTTTGAGGGCATCAGTTCCGAGTTCTTGCTCAACTTTCTCGGCTATTGCCCGGAAATCTTCCACTTTTTTTAGTGTTCCCAAGTGCAGGGCATGGAGATGTCCCCAATCAATGACGAGTTGTGTGCCTTCAACTTCTTGATTTATTTTGAGGATTTCTTCTAGGGTGCCGACTTGGAATTTTCTACCCATCGTTTCTGGTCCAAGCTTCACCTTTAAGTCCAACCTTTTCATTTCTGTTCTAAGTTCTTTTAGGGCAGTTAGACAGGTTTTGAATGCGTAGTCTTTTTCGAATTTTCCATAGAAGCCTGTGTGGAAAACCACGACGTACGCGCCCATCCAATCCGCGGCGGTTGCGCAGGCTATTAAGCGACGTTTGCTTGCTTCCACAACCTCTTTCTTGCCGGACAAATTAACAAAATAGGAACCATGCATGCTGAGTTTAACGTCGTTTTTTCTGGCTTCTTCACCCAGTTTTCTGGCGTCATCGGGGTTTATTTGTGGTTTTGGTCCCCACCTTGAGGCTTGGTATTCAAAAGCATCCAGTCCCTCTTCATGCAAGAGCTTGGGGACGTCAGATGTGGTTGCGCCCATTAACCTAAACATTGGCGGAACGCCTGCTGGACCAAAACGGGTGTGCTCAGACATTTGATTTTCTCTGCTTGTTAGTTTCTGGTTGTTTTCTCTTTTAAAAGTTGCAGTGCTTTGATTGTACTCTGAGCGGTCATTTCTAAAGCAAACTTGCTATGGTTGGAATGAAACTAAAAAAGAACAAGCGGATGTAAATGGAAACAATTAATATTCCGACGGTAATTGCAACTAAACCGTAGTCTCCTCTGTGTAGTTTGAGCAAATAGAGGTTGGTGCGTTTTTTTGTTGCACCCCAAGCCCGGGATTCCATTGCCTCAGCCAACTCAAGGCTTCTCCGTATGGCGCTGACAATCAACGGGATAAGCACGGGCACATAGTTTCTGATTCGTTTGAGCAAGCCGCCCTTTTCTAGTTCCAATCCTCGGGCTTTTTGGGCATCCATGATTGTTTGGGCTTCCTCGGCGAGAACGGGGACAAATCTGACGGCGGTTGTGAATGCGAAGGCGAATTCGTATGGAACGCGTGATTCCTCTAGGGCTAAGCCTAAGTGGTCGGGTGAAGTGGTTAAGAAGAAAACCGAGAACGATTCGACAAGCACGACAAACCTCAGAGTCATCGCCGCCGCATTTTCAATGTTGAAAGCATATATGTGGTAGCCTGAAGTGAAAAAGGTCGTTCCCACGTTAACCACGAAAATAAAGAACGCCAAAAACGCCGCTCCACGCAACGACCGCAGCCACTGCCGTTGAACACGTGCCAACAGAACAAAGGGAACCTGCATGAAGAACAAAATCAGCAATGGAATAATCTGAGAAAAAATGATCGCCGCCACAAAGATGGCTATAACATAGACGAATTTTATTCTAGGGTCTAAGTTGTGGATGGGCGAGGAGACTTTTCTGAACCTTAAGCCGTCAAAAACGCTCATTTCAGACCTGTCTCTCCTTTGATTTTAAGATGATTTGTTTGGCTTCGTAAATGTCAATGACATCTTTTGGGAAACCCAAAGACGACAGCTTCGTGAAGACCTGCGCGATTTGCGGAAGAACAATAGATGACAACTCCAGTAGCGCGGGGTCGGTGAGGATTTTTTTTCCTTCCCCGTCGGCAACGATTTTTCCTTCCTTCATTAATATGACTCGGGGATTGCATTCCGCCACAAACTCCACATCATGGGTGACGGTTACCACTGTTTTTTTCTGGGTTTGCATCTGCAAAATGAATTGGCGCAACTTCTCTTTCTGCTCATGGTCCTGCCCGATGGTAGGTTCATCCAGAACCAACATTTGCGGATCCCAAGCCAGAACAGAAGCCAATGCCACACGTTTACGTTCTCCGCCGCTAAGCAGGAAAGGGGATGTTTTACGGTACTGTGTTAGCGATAGAAGGTTCAATGCCCAAACGACTCGCTGCTCGATGACTTCTGGGGTGAAACCGAAGTTTTTGAGGGCAAACCCGATTTCTTCTTCGACGGTTTCGCTGAAGAGTTGGTGGTCGGGGTTCTGGAAGACGAAGCCGACGTTTCGGGACAGGGCTGCTACGCTTGACTTTGTGGTTTCTACGCCGTCAACGAGGACTTTGCCTTGTGAGGGTTTTAGGAGCCCATTGAAGTGTTTGACGAGGGTGGATTTTCCTGCGCCGTTCTGTCCCATTATGGCAACGAATTCGCCGTCTTTTATGGTTAATGAGACACCTTTTAGGGCTTCAACTTTGTTGGAGTAGGCGTAGCGTATGTCTTGGGCTTCAATCATTGCGGCTTAAGTGCCTCCAACAGTTGATCCGCTAATTCCTCAGAAGACAGCGGCGTTTTGTCTCCCAGACTTAAGCCTTCTTTTTTGAGCATCTGGTACAGTAGCGTGGCTTTTGGGATTCCCACACCGATTAAGCGTGTTTCTTCACTGCTGAGGATTTGTCGTGGGTCGCCTTCGAAACGGACTTTTCCTTCTTCCATAACAATAAGGTGGTTAGCGTACTTGGCTGTTAGGTCCAAACGGTGCTCTACAAGAATGACGGTGATTCCTTGTTCCTTGTTTAATTTGTGGATGACTTCAAAAATTTTCTCGGCACTCAGGGGATCAAGAAAAGAAGTTGGCTCATCTAGTACGATAACGTCAGGCTCCATTGCTAGCACAGATGCAATTGCTACGCGCTGCTGCTGTCCTCCCGAGATTTCGTGGGGTGAACGCTCGCGTATGTCATAGATGCCTGTTTGGTTTAGTGCCCAATCGACTTTTCTGCGCATTTCTTCTCTAGGCACGCCAACGTTTTCCAAGCCGAACGCGACGTCTTTTTCGATGGATAGTGCGAAGAGTTGGTTTTCGGGGTTCTGGAATACTAGACCGACGTGTTTTGCCATTTCGTAAGTGTGATGAGTGAGCGTATCGATTCCGGCAACGGAGATTTCGCCTTTTAACTCGCCCTGATAAAAATGCGGCACGAGCCCATTAAAGGTTCGGCACAACGTTGTTTTTCCGCAGCCGCTTGGACCTGTAATTAAAACAAACTCGCCCTTCTCCACCTTAATCGACACATCCACAATCGACGGTTTCGGCGCTCCCGGATAGGAGTAGGTGAGGTTTTTTGTTTCAATTATGGCCATTTTTTATGCCTGCTATCTTAAGCGTTAGAGTTTGTTCATTTAAGCGTAGCTACGCATTTTTGGCTATTTTCTGTTTCAGAAGCACGAGGCATTGTTTGAGGGCATCATTGATCTCACCTTTGCCGCTCACGCCCGAAGCCATTGCGTGGCCTCCGCCCACACCGCCCAAGAACTCCCCCAGCGGCGCAGCAATATCCACTCCCAAATGGACACCTGCCAGCTCATTAAACTGACGCGTACAACGCAGGCTCAACTCAACTTTTCCGTTTTTTTTGCCTGCAACTGCCGACATATGCGCACCCAAATCCACCAAGGATTTGGCAGCAGGCGCCTGGTAGGCACTTACATGCGAAAGCGCAATAATCCACCCTTCAACCTTTACGATTTTTGCTCTCTTGCAAGCCTTCAACTTAGCCATACGCTCTGAAGGGTCGATGGGCATGGCAAACAACGCCAACGTTGGTTGGGGATCTATCCCCGTTGCAACCAATTTGGCAAGAATCTCAAATGTCGGCGAATTAGCTAACGCAAAATGACGTGTATCAAATGCGATGCCGACAAACAACGCTTTTGCTTCGTTGAGGTTAGGTTCAACTCCGGCTTGACTGAATAGCCGATAGATCAATTCGCAGTTTGCAGCTGCCTTCTCATCCACCATGCAGACTTTGCAGATTTGCATGGTTTCTGGGCTTGGTGCGTGGTGGTCGATGATTATTTTTGGAGCAGGCGACTTTTTTATAATATCCGCAACTTCATCAAGCTGCTCAACGGTGTTCATATCTAGGAGAACGATGACCTCTGCCGAGTCGATGTTGGGTTTAAGGTTCACGGTTATGGGCAAGTGTTCAAACAGTTGCTTAGCCGGTTTGTTAACACCCTGCGGACACCCAATCTCAACAACCACATCCGGCAAAAACCGCTTCAACAATCCCTGTAACGCATAAGCTGAACAAATCGCATCAGCATCTGCACTTCGATGACAAAGAAGTAGAACAAACGATGCCTGATGCTGCTCTAAAGCCTGTATTAGTTCTTTGAAGCTCATTTTATCTTTCTCAAAAAGTTTTCAATTGCTTTATGTGCAACATCAACAGCTTCCTTAACCAATGTATCGGCGTCAACGTCTTTTGTTTGGGAGGCTAAGATAAGGTTGATTTCAACTGTTACGTTTACGGGTTTGGATCCGTCGGCTTCCACGCTAATGTCTAAATGGTCAACATTTTTTTGGGAAACCTTGGATAACACATATTTTCTGGCGGCTGCTTCGGCTGTTTGACATAAAAGTTCGATTTGCTCGGTGGTTAGCTCTGGAAATCCGAGCTCAACCACAAGCATTCACCTCTATGATAGGGGTTGACCAGAGACGGGGCTTAGGTCTTCTTGTAGCTTGGTTTGCGCTTCTTTAACTTGGCTGCGTATGCGCTCTTCTTGTCTTGCCATAACAGTGCCTCGGGTGTCTAGTAGTGATTTGCGCTCTGCTAGTTCCTCGTTAACTTTGGCTTTTTCTGCCTTAACCAGCAAGGAGCCTATTGCCTTGTAGATGACTGCGTCGTCAGCGGTTTTCTGCAGTTCAGCGATTGTTTGGTCAACTTCGGTTTTCTCCATTTCAACCTGCTGTTTTTGCGCCAAAATCGACTGCAGAGTCTGCTGAAGCTGTTGGAGCCTTAAGAGCCTTTCTTGAACGTTAGGCGGTAACTTTGAAATATCGTCACTCAAATTTTATACCTTCCGTACCAGCAATAAGATAAGCTCTTAATTAAGCATTTCCAAGCCAAAACAATGGTATTTTTCTTTGGTAGTTGTAGCCGAAAGCTCCCTATACAACAACCAACAGATTATCCTGCTTGTGTTGATTTATTGTAAGTTTATTTAAGGTTGCATTCAGGCTGTGGAATCCGCCATCATAATCAGCAGCACTAAGTTGCAAAATGGTTAGGGTTGCTTAGGGACCTGTTGAGTTCCAGTAGTAGATGTGTTGGTAGTCAGCATGAGCTGTTGGGAAAAGGGGGTCGTTGTATACTATGTCGAGTTGGGTGCCGTAGTAGCTTAGCAACATGCTGGTAACTGTGGCAACTTGTAAGGTTCGGTTGTCGGTTGTCCAGAAGCCCCATATGGTATCGTTTGGGTTACGCAGCCCCCAACCGAAGTTTTTAGGCAACACCAAAGCGGCATCTGGGGCACTAAAATCCTCAAATGACTTGGTCGTTATGTCTTTCCAAAACTGTTGCATCGCATTGAATTGGTCATCGGTCAGGGTCCCATAGGCGCTTCCGTTGTAGGGGTAGTTGAATATGGCTATGTATTTTGCTCCTGCCTGGTAGGACTCAAGCATTTGGTTGTAGATTTGTTCTCCGCTGTCAAGATATGGTGGCGTATCATACTTCCAAGTAATCATGGTGCCCCAATCTTTATCCTGCAGCCTTGCTGCGCCTTTAACTAAATCTATCTGCTCAGCTACGCTGGCGTTCCAGCCAAGCTCGGCAAGCATAACGTTGTATCCGCCCATATAATCCCACCAGTACAAGCCGTAATCCGAGGTGAACGACGTGATGTTTGCGGCGGTGAGGTTTTGGATTCCGGGGTCTCCCATGATAACTTGTTGTATGAAGAAGTTGGCTTCTAAGTCGTAGTCGTCTGGTGTTGGTCTGGTTCCGTTTTGGATGTACTCGAGCAGTTTTAGGCGGATTTCCTCAAGCGATTTTGCAGCGGGGAAGTCGACTTTTGTTAGGTTGTCTCCAACGGATTCGTAGAATCGTCGCCAAGAAGCGTCAAGTTGAACCCCGCCCGGTTCATCGTTGTAGTAGATACCCAAGAACTTGTTTCCCCACATATCGGTCCAATGCTGCTTTATGGCGTCAAGTGAAGGTTGATCCCAAAACCAACCCCACGAAGAACTGTTGCTTTGGTCTTTGATTCCCACATTAACAATCACACTTAAGTTGCGAGCAACCGCATAATCACAGATCTCCTCAACTTTGGATTGGTTTTCACTTATGGGGTTTCTGCCAACGTCCAAGATAAACAGGTTCGTGTAAGTCTGCACTTTGTCGATTAGTGCTTCGGCTTCGTCTGTGGTGTTTCCTCCAAAAGCAACACCGACGTAGGCGTTTGGGTCAATTTTGGCAGCGCTTGTTTTAGAACTTGACATGTAAACAGCTAACATGGAGACTGCTAAAATCGCTATCAGGAAGGCTGGAACCAAAAATTTCCTAACCCAATTAGAGCTACTCATGCTCTCAAACCTTCCTATACAATATGGTTTTATCCATCCTTAAGCATTGTCCCAAATCGCTTCCAAATAGAATGAATGGGAAAACATTGTGAATTCATCATTTGGCTTGATGTTGGCAGCTATGAAGTCTTTTTAAGCACCAAAAACACTAAGCACACATAGGGGCGAAGTTCAAGTGGAACGTGCCAAAGTCATAAAAGAAGAAGTTGAACAACAAGGCATCAATTTTCTAGCAGTATATGTGGAAGCAAAAAACTCTGTCATGATTATGCTTAGCGAAAAAGAAGACAAACTAGGCACCTTGGCAATTGCAGTTCCAAAACCCAAAGACCTCTTAGGCTCAGTTACTTCCTCTGTGCTTTTGGGCGACAAGAACATGATTTCTGCGCGAATGTTCGCTGAGTATGTGGCCTCTAAGAAGGGCAAAATCGCCATGGTCTCCGTTTACGTCGAGACGGTTAATGAAATGCATGCTCAAGCGTTCTTTATGCATTTGATTGACAAGTTGATTAAGAGTGAGAGCCAAAAAGAGCCCACAGCAATCTAACATCAACATCAAGTGGCGCTAAATGATTCTCAAACTAACGGACGATGACTTCAAGGCTATCTTGACGGTAGTTAACGATGCCGCCATCGCCTACAGAGGAAAAATTCCCGCAGACAGATGGAAAGAACCCTACATGCCCCCCCAAGAACTCAAAGAAGAAATCCATAGTGGCGTCCACTTTTATGGTTACACAGAAAACAACCTTTTGATTGCAGTGATGGGAATCCAACCCGTCAACGACGTTACCCTTATCAGGCATGCCTACACCCTTACAAGTTACCAGCGCAAGGGCATCGGAGAAAAACTTCTAACCCACCTCCTACCCTTAGCAAAAAATGAACGAATTCTGGTTGGCACATGGGAAACCGCGCCATGGGCAATAAAATTCTACGAAAAACATGGGTTTATGTTGCTTTCGAGGCAAGAAACAAATAAGCTGCTAAGGAAATACTGGAATATTCCCTCGCGGCAGGTTGAAACCTCAATTGTACTTGAACTTAAAAGGCAACCCAAATGAAAACCCTTTGTCTAAAAGTTGACCCAGAAAACCCAGATGCAACAAAAATTCAGACGACAGCAGAAATTATTCAGCGTGGCGGGTTGGTGGCATTTCCAACCGAGACGGTTTATGGTTTAGGCGCTGACGCACTAAACCCTGAGGCGGTGTTGGCTTTGTTTGAGGCTAAGATGCGTCCTTTGGATAATCCGCCAATTGTCCATGTTGCAGATCCCACGGAAGTCTTCAGGTTAGTTGAACAGGTTTCTGCAAAGGCTCGGGTGCTGATGGATAGGTTTTGGCCCGGACCATTAACCTTGGTTTTCAAGCACTCAAAAATTGTTCCAAATGTCACAGTTGCAGGTTTAGAAACCATCGCTATCCGAATGCCACAGCACAAAGTTGCCTTGGAGCTAATCAGGCAAAGCTGTCGACCCATCGCGGCTCCAAGTGCAAACCTCGCAGGCAAACCCAGCCCAACCGCTGCCCAACACGTTTTTGAAGACCTAAACGGCAGAATCGACGCTATCCTCGACGGTGGTTCAACAAACATAGGCGTAGAATCCACCGTCGTTGACCTAAGCGTTGACCCTCCCATGCTTCTACGCCCCGGGGGTACACCATTTGAAGCTTTAAAAAAGGTCCTCGACGACCTGAAACTTCATGCCTTTGTAGAAACCGAACAGGAGTTGTCGCTAAAGGAGATTCGGTCGCCCGGTATGAAGCATAAACATTATGCGCCCAAGGCCGAGGTAATCCTTGTCGAAGGAAAAGTTCAAGCAGTCAAAGCTAAAGTCAAGGAATTAGCCGAATCATACAGGCTTAAAGGCGAAAAAGTAGGTATCCTCGCCACAGACGAAACCCAAAATTCCTACCGAGCAGGCGTTGTCAAATCTCTGGGTAGCCGCTCCAACTTGGCAACTGTTGCCCAAAACCTTTTTCGCCTCCTGCGGGAAGTTGATGCTGAAAACGTTGATGTTATAATCGCGGAGGGCGTCTCTTCTGAGGGGCTTGGTTTGGCTGTAATGAACAGGTTGCGCAAAGCTTCAGGCTACCACATAGTCAAGGCAGAATAGTTTATCGTTGTATTAGCGAGAGAGCATTATCCATGCTTATCGTGGCAGCACAGGAATCGTTGTCCGGTCCGCCATAATACACGAAGCGTCGGTCGCCAAAACCCACGTTGCCACAGCTAAAAACTTCGTTGGGGACTTTGCCGAAGCGCTCATAATCTTCTTTGGGCGCCAAAATATGCAACACAAACGCGGATTTTATGCTAAGAAACTCACCCTACTATCCGCAGACATGCGAAATAACCGCTGACATTTGTGATGAATGTTTTCTGACACTTGCGAAAGGTTCGAAGAAGAATTCATGAAGGAATGTGCTCGAGTGTGCAGATGGTGTGCTGAATCTGCCGACAAATGGCAGGTGAAATCTCAGATTTTTTTTAAAAAATATACTTTTAGGTGGTGATTGTTTGCCTCCGAGAGGCGTTGAAAGTGATGCGAGAAAACGGCAGTATGAATATATCAAGGAATCTGAGCTTGCGCGGGGCGCATCTGAAGAAGATGCTGAACGCATCGCCGCTGCAACAACCAATAGAATGAGGCGCGAAAAGGGTGAAACAGAAAGCTAACCCTGTTTTTGTGGTTCTGATGTTGCTGTTTGGTCGATTTATGGCTTGAGCTCTGAGAAAAATTTATATCTAAATGTCTGATTGTTCCGTTTAGAATCTCTAATAATTCAAACAGGAAATATTTGGTGAAAAAATATGTCTCAAGGTGGAGGAAATATTCCAGTTCTAGTATTAAAAGAAGGTACAGGCCGCTCAAGTGGCCGCGAAGCACAAAAAAACAACATCATGGCTGCAAAGATGGTGGCTGAAGCTGTAAAGTCAACGCTTGGTCCATGCGGCATGGATAAAATGCTCGTCAGCAGCATGGGTGATGTCGCCATAACTAACGACGGCGCAACCATCATGAAAGAGCTTGATGTTCAGCATCCAGCGGCAAAGATGCTCGTTGAAGTAGCAAAAGCCCAAGACAACGAAGTAGGCGACGGCACTACAACCGCAGTAATCTTAGCCGGAGAACTACTTGCAAAAGCAGAAAGCTTACTTGACAAAAACGTACACCCAACAGTCATAATCGAGGGTTACAAGAAAGCCTCTGAGAAAGCGCAGGAAATTTTAGATAAAATCGCAATTCCCATCTCGTTTGAAGACGAAAAAACACTTCGGGAAGTAGCAATAACATCCATCTCAAGCAAAAGCATCAACGTAGCAGAAGACCACTTTGCAAAAATAATCGTAGACGCTGTAAAACAGGTCTCTGAAAAAGTTGACAAAAAATATGTTGCGGACATCGACCTAATCAAGGTCGTTAAGAAGCACGGTCAGAGTCTAGATGAAACAGAACTCGTTAAAGGAATGGTCTTAGACAAGGAAGTTGCAAGTTCAGGCATGCCCAAACTTGTCGATGGAGCAAAAATCGCCCTGTTAAACGCTAAACTTGAAATTGAAAAGACAGAGTTTGACGCAAAAATCAACATTGAAAGCCCCGACCAGATGAAGATGTTCCTCGACGAAGAAGAACGTATGCTAAAAGACATGGTTACCTCCATTACTAAGTCAGGCGCAAACGTTATTTTCTGCGAGAAAGGCATCGACGACATGGTACTACACTTTTTGGGTAAAGCAGGTGTTTTAGCAGTTAAGAGCGTCAGCAGTAGCGACATGGAAAAACTCTCCCGTGCCACAGGCGGCAGCATCGGTGCAAGCGTAAAAGACTTGACCCCTGACTCTCTTGGCAAGGCTAAACGCGTGGAAGAAGTCAAAATCGGCGATGACAAACTAATCTACATCCGCGACTGCAAAAACCCCAAAGCAGTAACCATCGTTATCAGAGGAGCATCCAACCACGTCATCGACGAAGCAGAACGTAGCCTACACGACGGGCTCTGCGTAGTACGCAACGCTATTGAAGATGGAAAAATCGTTGCAGGCGGCGGCGCACCCGAAGCAGAACTCTCAAAAAACCTACGAGCTTTCGCAGTGAAAGTCGGCGGACGTGAACAACTCGCGGTCGAAGCATTCGCAGACGCAATCGAAGAAATTCCGCTAACACTCGCCGAGAACGCAGGCTTAGACCCAATAGACATAATGGTCGCTCTACGCGCTCAACATGAGAAGCCAAAGAGCGAAACCTTCGGCATCGACGTAACCACAGGAAAAATTGTAAACATGTGCGACAAAATGGTTATTGAACCACTCCGCGTTAAACAGCAAGTCATAAAATCTGCAACCGAAGCAACCAACATGATACTGAAAATCGACGACTTAATCAGCATCAAAGGCGGCAGCAAGATGCCCCCAATGCCCCCAGGAGGAATGGGCGGTATGGGAGGCATGGGTGGAATGGGCGGTATGGGCGGAATGCCCTACTAAGCATCCCAACCTTTCTTTTCTTTATTTAATTTTAAAACAAGTTCTGGTCAAATTTCTGTAACAGTTTTATTAAATTTTTCCAAGCAGCGTCTTTGACATTTAGGATTTTGGGTTCTCAACTGATTTTTCTCGACCTTTCCGCGTTATGAAGACTTTGTCTTCACAGGGTTCTGCTGATTAAACGGTTCCTCTCCATTAAATCCAATATTACCTTAAAGTTTATCTTGCTTCTTCAGCATCAGCCGCAGAGGTTTCGTCAAATGACTCCCTCTCTTTTAGTTCGTTCTGAACTTTAGTTTGTGCACAAATAATTATTCTAGGTATAATGTCGCTCAAGATTTCTTCCTTCTTGTGGAGGGTTACTTGCTTTAAGTAGCCCCTCCTTTCTTCGCTATCCTTTGAGGTCAGCCTGGTTGATTAAACTTGCCACATTATTCTATTTAGTAGCAGTAGCCAGACAGCGCAAAGCAGTCTATTGAGGGCTTATACAAAAACAATTAAACTATGAACACACGTAACATTATTCGGGGAAGATTTGAATAAAACACGTGAAGATTTCAGCCTTCGATTGCCCTGACGCATGGTTCAAAACATTAAGCAGCATATGGAAAGACGGCGATGTTTTTCGTGTGGGTTTTGGCTCAGAAGAGACTGAAACCAGAAAGCTGAATCTTACAATCGAAATAACAAACCCTGCGAATCGACCGCTTGTAAGCGATAAAGCACCATGCGATTTTAAGTATGTTCAGGGTTACGCGTTGGAATATTTGTGGTGCGGGGAAAAGCAAGAGGATGAAACCTATACCTACGGCAGCAGGCTAAATCACCCTGTTAACCAGGTTGAGGAAGCCATAAAAAGATACGTCGAAGAACAAAGAGACCGACAAGTTACAATGGTTATCAGGCTTCCAAGTGACATAAAAAAATTCGATGAAAACCACAAAAAAAGCGAACCGCCCTGCTTAAGCCTAATCGACACGGAAATTCTCGACAACCATATGCACCTAACATGCTACTTCCGCAGCTGGGACGCCTACGGCGGTTTGCCAGCCAACATTGCAGGGCTCCAAATTTTCAATGAAGCTTTCGTAAACGAAATAAACGAACGCGGCAACCTATCACTGAAAACCGGAAAGTTAATTTTCCATTCAAAAAACTGCCACATCTACCAACGCCAATACAACCTTTTGAAGGAACTCTTGGAACCCAAAGAAGCCTCTAAAAGAATTGCTAAAACCCTAAAAACCAAAGAAGAAAGCTAAAGTTCATTCTTTAGTGGATAGCCAAGGTTATTCCAAGCAGTCATTCCGCCAAGGACATTACTAATGTTCTGGAAGCCTTTTCTCTCAAGTATGCTTGCGCCGATGCTGGAGCGGTTGCCCACAGAGCAAGTCACTGCAATCGGTTTGTTTTTTGGCAGAGAATCTGTCTTTTCTGGTAAATCAGCAAAAAAGATTCTGGTCGCTTCTTTAGTGTAACCGTCTTCTGTCCATTCTGGCGGGTCCCTCACGTCCAAAAGCAAAACCTCGTTTTTGCCCAACTTCTCCTTGAGCTCCGTCGCCGACATTGTGCCGAAACTGCTGATGGGTTTACCTGCTTCCTGCCACTCGTTCATACCACCGCAAAGGTACCCACACATGTTATCAAACCCTAGTCGCCTTAACCTCGGAGCTACAATATCTATGTCGCTCGGGCGTTCATGGATAAAGATGATGTATTGGTTGGTGTCAAGGAGCCACCCGGGGTAGACGCTGGTTCCGCCAAGCCACATACTAAGTGAATCAGGAATGTGGGACCCTGCAAAAGCGTAGGGCAAACGTGTGTCCATACATACAATGTTTTGTTCATGCATTTCTTCCTCAAACTCAAGCAGCGAGAGCGGTTTGGGGTAAGATAGCTCGCTTAGTAGCGGTGGACCGTTCAAGTTGAATTCTTCCATCTTCTTGAAGTAGCGAGGCACAACCAACTCTTCGGCGGACACTTTTTTGATGAAATTTTCCTCGCTCAGCTGCAGGTAGGGATTGGTTTTCTTCTCATAACCCAACGTGGTTGGCTCCATCCCACCTATACCATGACCGCAAACGCTACCCGCTCCATGCGAGGGGTAAACGAGAACGTGATCGCCGAGTGGGAGTAGTTTTTCGTGTAGGCTGCTGTATAGTTTTTCGGCTTGTGCGGGCTGGACTGTTTTGCCGTAGAGGTCGGTTCGTCCCACAGAGCCAGCAAAGAGAGTGTCACCAATAAAAACCATCAGAGCTTCACTGTTTCCGGGTACATAAATAGGGTAGCTTAGGGATTCGTTTGTGTGCCCCGGCGTGAATAGAGCTTTGATTGTGAGGTTGCCCACGTTTAAGCTGTCGCCGTCCGCCAAGTTGTGTTCTCCATACTTGAACGGCAATTTGTGGCTGTGTCCGATTTCTGCTTCCGTCATATTCTGCAGCTCAAACGAACCCACCACATAATCCTCATTTCTGTGGGTTTCAAGGATATACCTTATTTTTGCGCATTCTTCTTTGGCAAGCTGCGTGTAAATTTCACAATCACGACGTGGGTCAATAACAACCGCTTCATCCCGGTCAACTAAAAAGTAACTGTTGTGGGCCAAACCCTCAGACTTGACAATTTTTACTTTCATCTACAATTCCTCAAAATCCCAAAAACTAAGTTCCTGCCGGCAAAGTGACTTCGCCAAATATTACAAATCACTGAGCTGATTTATTCCTTTCCAATAACCCCTAATAAAATCCTTAATAACGAAAAAGCCTAACATACTTTAGGTATCAGTTATGGGTCATAACATGGCATATTGGAAACTTCTTGAAGAAATGACTATCGACCTAAAGAAACAAGGCGTAGTTGTCCCAGAAAATATTCTGGGGGATTTGAGGTCAGCAAAATCCATGATAAAACTCCATTGCACTCAAGCCATAGGCGTTGGCGACGCTCTCGAAAAAGCTGAAGAATTGTCCGCAAATGTGGAGGCTTTCCTAGTGACGGAAGCTCAAAAAATTTTTGGGGTAGAAAAAGTTGACGCATGGCTTAGGCGTCTGGAGGAAGCCAATGCTGGAATCTGCGAAGAAGAATCAGAAAACAAATTTGTCACGGGTGTTCCCAGAGACCAAAAATGGGTCCGCGTGGAACCAATCCAGACTCTGCCAACTGACCGAATACTGCAAATGGCCAAGACACAAAACCTCGCAGTTAATCCCCAAAAAGATGGGCGCCTGGTTGTTTACGGTCAGCCTGATGGGATAAAAGAATTCCTCAAGAAAATGACCAGCGAAGCAGCTAAAAAATAATTTTTTTCGTTGTTCGCTACATTCCCTTTCTGTTCTATAGGTTACCTACTACAATTGTTGATTATGCGAAAATAATGTCATTAGGATGATAATTCTTTTTACGTTGTTTAGATGTGTTTCTGTTCATGAGTTCAGATTTAGTCTTAGCTACTGAGCAAGTTGTCCTATTCTTTGTGGAGGGTACATCTTTCATTTGACCTTGAATTCTGGGACTTCCAAGGGTGGGAGCAGGTCAGCGTGGGTAAACTCGGTTCTACCCTTTAACATCGCACTGGGACCCGTAAGCACTCTGGTTCAACTGCTAATCTTGAATTTCAACGGAACCGTCGTGGAAGTCGGACTAGCATTGACCTTGTTTAACGCTGTAAGTGTTCCTGCAGCATTATTCTGGGGCTTTGTAACGGACCGTTTCCAGCAACGCCGCCCCCTGATTCTGGCTAGTTTTCTGGTAACACCCTTACTTCTCGCGTTGTTTTTGTTTGCAAGAACAGGCTATTGGCTTTCTTTTCTGTATGCACTATTTTCTTTCGCGACCACAGCTTCAACTACGCCGCTTAACTTGCTGGTTATGGAGACTGAGCAGAAACCTAAGTGGGCTTCAGCGTTTGCCAAGTTTTCTATGATATCCAGTGTCGGACAAACACTTGGCTTACTCTTGGGCATGGTCTGGTCATTTTACATTCCTCTGGACTTTTTGGTAATTCCTTTAGCTGTTTCATCGTTGATTTCAGCCGGGCTAGCAACATTTCTGATTAAAGAACCACAAATTGTTTTCGAACGCCAAGTTTTAGTTATGCACAAGCAAGGTTTCTTCCACAGACTCCGGCAATCTCCCTACTTGTTTTTGAAAATTCCGCATCCAAACGATTTTGAGCGCTTATTTAGAAGCCTTCGGCATGAACTTATCCGGCACACTGCCCTGCTTTACCTCGCCATTTTTGCCTTTTTCTTATCTTCGGGGATCTTCAACACTTCATTGGTACCCGCTTTGGATGCCATTGGGATTTCTAACTTGCTGATTTTTTCGGTCATAATGCTGGGAATGGTTGTGCAGATAATTTCTTTTAAGTTTGCTGGACCGTACACTGAGAAAAAGTCGCCTGTTAAAAGCGCCATTTGGGGATTAGTACTCCGAGCTGGTGCATACGGAATGATGGGTGTCTTTGCCTACTTTTTAACTGGGTTTTGGTTTTTACTTCCAGTTTTAATTTTTTATCCCTTAGCTTCAGGCATTGCTTATTCAATTTACTATACCGCATCAAACACCATGGTTTTTAATTCACTTAGTCCAAGACGTAACGGTTCATCCTTAGGCGTCTACAGCGCTTTGGCTGGTGCAGCAGCGATGATGGGTTCATTCTTGTCGGGGTTCCTTTCATTCTACTTGGGGTTCTATATCACCTTCATCATTTCTGCCGCTTGCTTGGTGGTTTCAGCTTGGCTTTTATCCTTGACTGAAAGTTCAGCGACAGTTGTTGGACCCACAACTTCTGGTTAATTCTTTTTAGAAAGTGAAGAAAACAACTGCTGAAGGCTCCACGTAATGGGCTTTTCTAAAACCTGATGTTTACGGTGTTTTTGGTTCGATATGTTTTTTTACGTTAATTCGCTAGTGCTTTGTTAAGGGAACCGTTTTGGTGAAACTCAAAGGATTCCAAAAACTAACATTAACTGACCAAGCCCTACAAACTTGGTTTAGTGTCCTGCAGATTGGCAAACCCAAAGAAACTCTGGTAAGTCTGCAGGACGCACTCGGACGCGTCTTAACCGAAGACCTTACGGCTCAAGAGGCATTGCCGCGCTTTGACAAGTCGGCCATGGATGGCTATGCTGTAAAATCAGCCGATTTAATGGGTGCTTCCCAATCTAAGCCAGTAATTCTTCAACTAACTCAAGCAGACCAGATTAACTTTGGACAAGCCAAGCAAATTTGGACTGGACATCCAATCCCTGACGGTGCAGATGTAGTTGTTATGATTGAAAAAACACAGAAGATAGATGAGCAATTGGAGGTTTGGAGTCAACTTGCACCTTGGACCAACGTTTCCAAGGTAGGTGAAGACATCAAAGAGGGCAACCTCATTGTTAAAGGGGGTACGCGCTTAAACCCATACCATTTAGGTTTAGCTGCAGCACTGGGACACACCCAGTTAAAAGTCGCAGAAAAACCCAAAATCGCCATCATAGCAACAGGCAACGAAATAGCTGAAGTCGGCACAGAACGTGCGAAAAATCAAATTTACGATTCAAACAAAACCATGGTATCGGCCATGTGCAATGAACTTGGTGCCCAAACAACTGACCTTGGAATAGCCAAAGACAACACCGACGAGATCTCCCAAAAAATCCAGAATGGTCTCGAAAACCATGATATTGTCATCACCACGGGTGGAACAAGTGTTGGTGGATTTGACTTGGTGCCCGATGTGGTAGATGGGCTTGGGAAACCAGGCGTCGTCATTCATGGCGTTGCGTTGCGTCCTGCGATGCCTACTGCTGTCGGCGTGTTGGAGAGTAAGCCTGTTTTGATTTTGTCGGGCAATCCTGTGGCTGCTGTTATCGGCTTTGAAGTCTTCGGTAGACCCCTAATCTGCAAGATGCTTGGAATGAGCCAAACCGAGCCAAGACCAATCGTTAAAGCAGTTTTGGCGAGAAGAATTACGAGTGTTTTGGGAAGAAAAACCTACGTCCGTGTTCGGGTTGCTATGAAAAATGGTGAGTTGGTTGCTGAACCAGTCAGTGCGAAGGGGTCGGGTTCTATTTCCACAATGACGCAGAGCAACGGTTACGTGGTTGTTCCTGAAAACCGCGAGGGCATATTGGAAGGCGAAGCTGTAATTGTGCAAATGTTCGGCAGTTTAGGGGAAACAAACGATGTTTAGAAAACTCATGACTTTTGATGAAGCCAAAAGAAAGATAGATGAGGAGTTTAAGCCGGTTTTTTTGGGTGAAGAAGAGGCGGTGCTTTTGGAAGCTTACAACCGCGTGCTAAGTGAGGATGTGGTTTCGTTGCTGGATATTCCGCCGTTTAACCGTTCAACCGTGGATGGCTACGCCGTGAGAGCTGGGGATACGTTTGGAGCAGACGAAAACCAGCCTGTAATCCTCAAGATTTCTGGCGCCGTCATTGCTGGTGAGCAACCCAACGTTAAAGTGGCTAAGGGTGAGGCGGTTGAAATCGCTACTGGTGCTCCGATTCCTGAGGGTGCAGACGCGGTGGTCATGGTGGAGGATACTGAGCGGGAAGATGCAGATTTGCAGGTTTTTGGCGCGGTTACGGCAAACGAGAATGTTATGAAGAAGGGCTCAGACCTCAAGAAGGGCTCCGTGGTGCTAAAGAAGGGGCAGGTTTTGGGTTCTTCTGAAATTGGGGTTTTAGCCGCTTTGGGCTTGACTCAAGTTAAAGTTCTGAAAATCCCGATAGTCGCGGTGTTGTCAACTGGTGGGGAAGTCACGGAGCCTGGCAAACCTTTGCCGCCAGGAAAAATCTACGACATCAACGCCTACAGCATAAGCACCGCCGTCATCGAAAGCGGCGGAAAACCCGTCTACTTCGGCGTGGTCCCCGACGACAAAGCCGCATTGGCTAAAGCTTTGCACACGGCGGTAGCTTCAGCGGATATGCTGATTACCTCGGGCGGAGTCTCAGTTGGTCCCCGCGACTATACTCCCCAAATTGTGGATTCGCTTGGCAAGCCCGGCATCGTTGTTTATGGTATAGCGGTGAAGCCTGGCAAACCCACAACCGTCGGATTCGTCGACGGCAAACCAGTGTTTTCGTTGCCTGGTCACCCTACGTCGGCTTTGCTGATTTTCTATTTGCTTGCAAGACCACTGATTCAAAGGTTAGCAGGTAGACCTGCAGGCGCCATGAAGGTGGTTAGGGCGTTTGCCGGGTTGCGAATGTTTAGTGCCAAGGGCAGGCGAACCTTTGTGATGGTGCGTTTAGAGTTTGATAAAGAATGCCGCTTAATTGCGCAGCCTCTGGAGGTTGGGGCTTCAGGTGCAATTACCACTTTAGCTAACGCTGATGGGTTTGTGGAGATAGCTGAAAACGAGCAGTTCGTAGATTCGGACCAAGAAGTAGCGGTCGTGCTCTTTCGGGGGGCCGTCGCTAAAACTTAGCTTATCTTTTCAGTAGCAGATAAGCCGTAACTATCCATGTTAAAACAGCGTAAGCTATCATACTTAACCCAACAAGAATGTTGCTAAAGCCCGCTGAAATCAGGATGTCTAGCGAAAATGCGGTGTTGGTGATTAACAGGATGGCGACTAACCAGGGTGCCCACGCCCGTTTGGTGAAGAGGCAGTAAGCGGTTATCAAGCTTAGGATTCCCAAGAAGGCAAGGTGCGGTGGATAACTTGTAAGGGGTAGTGAAACCAGCAGGATTAAGCCTGAGAGGGCAAAGAAGGCTAAGGATGCCAGTTCGAGAGTCTTGAAGGTTTTTAGTTTGGTTGCTATGGACACAGTTGTTCGCCTTTACCTTATGCAGTATGGGTTTAATTAATAAGTAGTAAGAACCTCAGTATTGAAATCTTTACTACTCATTGACTAATTATACTGTTTAATTAAGCAAAATACTAACCTGTTGCTAATAAATACTCTCTCTTTCAACTTGATAGCTAACTGTAGTTTTTTCTTGCTTAAAGTCTATGTTCTTATATACTCGGAATTGAGTGTGAGGCAGTAAAATGATCGTTTCAGGTATGTATTTGAATATTGGAAAAATACACTCAAAATGCCCACATCTAGTTTTTTAATTTAGATTAGGGACCAAAGATAGATCAGTTTAAAATACAATCCCTTGATATGGTGATCTTCCGATCTTTGGTTTCTTAGGCTCTGGTTTTATCGGCTCCACTATTTTCTCTAAGTTTTTCAGTTTTTCTTTTCTTAAAACATGCCTTCCATTTTTCACTATAATCTTTGCTTCATTATCCTCTAAGTTTAATGGGATACGGAAAAGTGCTGATCCCTGAGCTAAAACAGTGACGTATAGCTGATTACTTTCATCACACAAAAGCGCATGCCCTTTGTAGAGTACCCTACATTTTGTTATGGCTTTATCTGGGTGAGAAACTTCAATGGCTGTTTTGCTCTTAATGGGTTTGTCCACTGAGCTATCGTGCCTTATGAGTTTAAAGGGAATGTCCTCTGGTCTATACGCTAAAGCTACTGGTATAATTATTCCACTGGCTACAGCCACAGAGATAGTTAATGCATCGATTAGAGACATGCCTTACTCAACCTCATTCTTAGTCTATCGTTTGCTTAAAGCGTTTATGCTCTGTGAAAGTAATCTCAAATCTATGCTGAAATAAGCAAAGTTTCCCATTTATCTATACGTGGATTGATGCTTCGATGCCTCGAAGTACTGCCCATAGCACTACTATACATATCACTACCTAGGAACTAACTAGCGAGTTTTTACCATTGCCTAATAGCTTCTTTGACCACTTCATCAAAAACTTGTTTTTTACTTTGATCATAAATTGCTTGATCTAATAGTTTATAGAAATCATCTTTTGACTGTTTAATGTAGATGAGCCTTCGTATAGCGCGATTAATTATTTCTTGGAATGCATATACTTCAGTAAAATCCAATTTCACTTCACTCTCTCCATGAACGATTTTGCTTCGTTTATCATATAGTGTTTTAACCATCTTGAAAATTTCTGGGCGATTAGTCTCATTTCCAACGCTTACAAGAAATGCAATTCTAAGCGAATATCTCAAGGCTAATTCATCTTTCTCATTGTTAGAAACTAAAGATTCTAGAGCAATCATAAGATCGATTAGCTTTTCTTCCAATCTATCGTCTTTTAAAGAACGGTTATAATAATCAATAGAATTTCTCAAGAATACTCTATCTTTGTTTTCAAAGATACTGCTTAAAGCGTAATATTTTATAACTGCCTTTTCAATAAATGACTTGTTTCTTTGTTTCCTTTTTTCATCAGGTATATCTTCAGAAGTAATAAACGTAAACTTCATGGTTCCAAATGGAATATCCTTTGTAATTGGAGAAGCGCAATAACCTGATGGCACTTCAATACTACTATTGGAGACTAATCCATATATCTGAAAAATATTCCCTAGAATTTTCTTCTCTTTGATTTCAAATTTATCTTTAGTATTTTTATTTGTAGTTTTAAAAAATATTTTAGTTACTGCTTTCTTAGGTTCTCCTTTAACAATAAGCGCATCATTAAAAACTATTTTTTCTTCTGGTGTAGATAATCCCTTTATCCAGAAACCTATTTGGTATTCATTTTCCTCAGAATTTTGAGGAACTTAATTTCTTGATGGGTTGGTTCTCTCTCATGTTTAGTCTATTTCTATGCTATGCAGATTTAAGAGTTATCTTTGTGAATACAGCTTCAAATTTCAATGTAGTAAATGGCTAAGTTTTCTCTTTATTAATACATGGAGAGTGCTTCGATGTTCGCAGTATGCTTTATACCATTTCTGTATGTCACTACCTAGCAACTAACTAGCAGTTTGCCTTTAATTCCAAAACATAGGTTTACTCCGTGTTATGCTGGAAATGATTATTGTGGGGGAAATCTAATTTCTGATTTTGATTTATTTTACGCTTCAAACCGTGACGTTCGGGGCTGAGTCTAGCTTGTACCTGACATAAAAAATTGTAAGCATACGAGTTTTTAGTTCTTAAAAATCATGTTAGTTAGTTTTTTGTTACTAGGTTAGAGTAACATTTTATGTTAATGTTCCATAGTGGCTGTAGGATTCAAATCCTCGCCACCATCATTTATTGGAACATTCAGTATATGAAATAATACTTGGAATGCTGATAAAGCTGTCGACCAATTTAATGGTGAATTATTGATATTTGATGCTAAATTTCTAAATCCAGAAAAAGTCGTAGATACTTCAAGATTATTTTTAACCGTAGTTTCCCTTGTTTCCATGTTCTTGTAGTCTTCAAAGACTAAGAAACTAATAGTTTTCATTATTTGTTGTTTTGAGCTGGATATTGGCATTCTTTTAATTCTATCAAAGAAGGTATCGGAATGCCTTGATTTATTTTTTGAAATAATTCATCAACTATTTTTAGGCAGTTATCTCTCTGCGCATTTAGCTGTATTATTCTAGGCTTCATAAAATAAACAAGGGTATAAGCCAATATCATAAAAATAAAAAGATTTAGAATACTTGCTAATTCGGAACTAGCTTTTAAATTAATTAATTGTGAATATATTGTTCCCTGAAAAAATAAAGTTGCAAGAAAAATAAGATATCCAACGATAAAACCGTAACGAATCGAATAAGATATGTTCACCCTTGTTTGAAAATAGCTCATTAAAGCCTGGACTCTTTGTATCTCTATCTCGCTATCGACAACCACATCTTTTTGTTTTTCATTAGCCATGCTTAAGCTATTTCTACTCAATGAGGTTTTAAGTTTTGCCATCGTCTGAAAGATTTGAATTATTAGAATACTTGTCCTGAATATCCAACTTTAGGCTTACTCTGTCGTTTTATTGGCTCTGGGTCATTCAATAAGATGGCTTTCTCGGATAGCTCGTCTATTAGGTAATTGACAATATCATTAATTACCTGAGATGGATTCGCTATTTGACTTTGGGCAATATAGAATATTCCCTCATCATTACGCAAAGGGATTCCATTGAACTTGTTCTCAATCGCTTTTTCTATTCGACTTCTTAAAATCTTATGTATTTCATATGAATTTCTTCATCCGTTAATAATTGTTTAGTTTCTTCCCTTGAGCTCATTTTTGTTCCTCTTGGATAATAATATCGTGTACTTTTCCTTCTTTCTTTTCAATTGTTATGCTAATATCTTTTCCTAGATATGGCTTGAATATTTTGTCCATAGTCAGAGTACCAAATGCACCAAATAAGGGAAAAGCATCATCTTCAGCTTTACGGGGCATATCAAGATAAAGAGTTTTACCTGCTAAAGTTTCCGTCTCAATAATCTTGCCTTTATAAACTTCTTTGTTTTCCATAATTATCACAACCGTTTTCTATATTCAGGTAATCCAGCTATTAGATTTTTGCTTTCTCTCTCTTCCGCTTTTTTGCCATATCCTTCTTCTCCCAAAGATATTAAAGATAAAACCGATGATTGAAGAGCATGTAATAGACATGAGTGAGATACCTCTAACCTCAATATTTGCAATTGTTGGAGCTATTGTTGGTGTCGTAGTAGGATTTACACTCTCACAACTTACCGATTTTATTAAAAGTCGAAATCGTAAACGACAAGCTAAGAAAGCGGTAAGTAATGAACTTAAAGTCGTCAAGGATAGCCTATTAAATGCTAAAAAAGAGGGAGATATATACACGGTTTCAACTAATAATTTTCCTTTTGTTTGTGATGCTTATGATTGTTTGAAGGTTGAACTTGCTTCATCGCTAAAACCTAAGAGTCTTGCATCTCTAAACAAGGCATATGTGCATATCAAGGAATTGAATATTAATAATAAAGATGACCCAAGAGGATACATTATGCTCGACACTTTTGAAGCAGTTGTTTTTGTTCACACCGTTGATAAAGTTATAGCGATTATAAATGAAGCAATCAATGCTCTATCATAAGTTTTTTTTGCTTTAGTTCTCATTAACCGATTTTTTCAAAAAAAGAGAGGAAAGAAGATTCTCTTAGCTTTTCCTCGATGGAATGCAAAGTGTCTGAACTTAAATTTCGAAATGTTGGTCTAACAAACGTTCATACCATTCTATGTCATAAAGATATTCGCACTTTGGGCACTTGTACATTTTTATCTGTCGGTCAAATATCAGTTCGCCATCGCACTGCTCTTTACCTAAAGAGTTTTCACATTGAACCAATTATAACACCGCTATAATCTTCCTTAGATTACTAACTTGCTTAAGAATATTATTGCGTTTTCCGTGAATATTTTGCTCTCTTGCTTTTATGTTCAACGCTGAATCTTAATAGTTCATTTTTAAGAAATGTTAAATCCTATAATAGCGTTAACTCGGTTTAGGGGGAATTTACACTTGAATCGGCTAGAAGCTATGTCGATGCTAAAAGAATTAGTGGCTAACAATCTTGTAGAGCCAACATATATTCATGTCTCACTGAGAAAACTTGATGATTACCAGATTCAGATTAAATGTGATTATAATAAAGAAATAGAAATGTTTGCTAAAAAACATGGCTTAAAGCTTGAAGAGGATAAAGAAAGAAAATACTTAGTTATTTTCAAGCCTTAAGAAACAATAAGAAAAGAAAATGTCTGTGAGCAGTCTGCTCTCAGGGTTCTTTTAGAGAGATAGGGGACGGGTAGAAGGGGAAACCCTTCATCGGGCAAACAATAAGAAAAACCATCAAACATTCATTTAAGGTTTATTGATTCTTCATATACTGTTTGTCACATAAAAAGAAGATAAGAGAACTTGTCTAAAAATTAGATTTATTTTGGGATGGAAGCACAAAGGTGAGTTAAGAGAACCCTAATACTCCATCCAATTAAACAAAAGAAACTTGACTTATTTTTTGAGTAGTCTTTGAATAACTACATCATAGTGCTCTGCTTTGTTAGTCTTTAGATCATTTAATTTTGCTTGAGTATCCTTACCTATTGCAATAATAGCTTTATCCAAAACAATCACCACCTTAAGTAATCACAAATTATCAATTACAGTTTTATTGCCAAGTTTTCTGGTCTTGGATGTCTGCATCCAAAACAAGCATCATATTCAACTGGGTTTTCAAATAAGCAGAGAGGACATTTCCAATCATCTGGTCTACCAAATTTTAATCTGATAGGTTTACCCACAGGTGCTTTTGGCTCCTCGGCATCGATCTTTAGATTATAAACAATGTTTACAAGTTCTCCGTGAGTTTCAGAGTTAATTCTACTCACTATAGCCTTGCATGGTTTACCATTTTCATCAACGATTACCTGAGAAGAAAGGCATTCTGTATCATCATAGAAGTGGAATTTTCCTTTGAAATTGACAACTTTGTACCTATCATTTGCATAAGAAATCTTGGTTTTTAGATAGACGTTTCCACCTTCCAAAGTTACTGGTGGAAGACTTTTGAGTTCATCTTCTAATACTTTAATCTCTTTTTTTGTATCCTGATATAAATCGGCTTTTACTCTATTCAGTTTATCGGCTAAACTAACAATTCTTTTTTGTATTTCTACTCTTCGATTATTGTTTTCTATACTTGACATATTTTACTTTCTTCCTTTTTGACTAATTACTTCATTAAAATTAAGAGACTCTCTGGAATCATATCTCATTTCTTCCATAATTTTTTCTCCTCTTGTTAGCCTTCTCTCAAAAGATATTTCACAAAGTTTTCTTTCCAACATTTTAGGAATCACCGAGTATATTCATGACTGTTATTTTCAGTTAGGTAAAGAGTGGTATATTCGGCATCATGTATTATTTTTTTAAAGTGATCGACTACCAATTTAATTGCTGAATGAACTTTCTTTTGCTGATTCACATCTAATTGAAGTTCTGCCCTAACCTTCATAATTCCGAGAGATTTTTCAAGCAAATTCGCTGAAAACTCTATAGACTCTATTGCTGTCTCGATGCTTGCAAGATAAGTATCCATCACTTTCTGATTGATTCTTTTGCGTTCATTTTCAAGTATTTCTTTATCGAAGAAAAGTTCTTCAATTTCGGTTACTGGTTTCTCACCCATAATTAAATCCCACATGAAATTTGATATTCATCTTTTCTTGCCCTCTGTATTTTATGGCACATTTTAGAACAACATACATAGCTGCAATATTTCTGATTTTTACCAGCATGCTTACTTGGAATGAACAATTCGTTGCACCTTTCGCATTTAGGCATGATGATTCTTGCTCCCACAACCAATGCATTTTTCTTCAAAACGAAAATTTACAATATTGCAGTTATCGCCTATGCAAATCCATGCATTTTTAGAGCTAAGGTATACAAACCTTGCATAAGACATACCGAAATCTAAAGGTTCATGGTTTATCGCTTTTAAATAATTAATCTTGATTTGCTTTTCAGAATAAGCGATTTCGGCATCCCAAATACACTTACTTCTGTCTTGTCTTTTTGAGTCCTCTATGCTTAACTGCTCATCGAGATAATCATCGAATGAAAGTTTCAACAGTCTAAGTTTTTCAGCTTTATCTTTTATTCTAGATCTATATGCTGACTGTTTTTCTGAAGCGTCTTTCCAGTGAGCTTTTCTACCCATAATTATTGCTCCTCTAGAATTATGCGACCACAACAGCAACAAAGAAATCTTTGACGTTTTCCTTGCCTCGTGATCTGTTTTCCTGCCTTAATGATGTGGGAACTTCCACATTTACATGATATTTTCTCAGGTTCTATTACTTCGTTAACAATCATTTAATATTCCAACGTGAATAATTTATGAGCTGAATATTCTTATAGGAATATATTAGGTAGGTATGTAGTTAATAAGGATTAGGGTCAATATTTCGAAGAGTTTCTTCGAGTTAGTACTAAATCCCATATGTTTTCCATAATGTAACATCGTGTACGCTACTTCGAAAACATTATTAATAGGTCTAGTTCATATATAATAAGTAACTAATTAGTCTGATTCATTACAGGTAAGCTGCTTCGACTCCAGCTCAACCCTGTATTGATTTCATGCTACTTAGAGTCGAATTAGAAGAGTCGTCTAAAATGAAAAATCATTGTTTAAACCTAAAATCGTGTGAACAACATAAATCTAGTAAATCTGTTTATCAATATTTTTCTAAACTGAATAAGAATTATTTTATCATTCATACGTGTATACCATTTAATTATAATAGTCCTATAGTAAGAAGAAGCTCTTTTAGGGGTTATTTATTTTGAGAAGTGGTTATGCTTCTGATAATGAATACCCCACTGAGAATTTGAGGAAGGCAGAGGTCAGGGTTAACAAAATCAAGAAATGGCTTGAGATGTTAGGGTACAAGGTTACAGTCTTTGATATCTCAGATCCCGAGAACATCGACATGATAGCTGAAAACATCTATGTGGTAATAGGATTGGAAATTACTAACTGGAATGAAAATAGTTATCTCAATATTGGTAAATTAAATGGCTACAAAAGACATTGGAAGAAACTAGAGAGAGAACTTAGAGCTAAAGGAGACAAGAGAACATTCAGGAAACGATTGATTTACTCTTACTATCACAATGTAGAGTTTATGTTAAGATACTTAGAGATCGAGCATGTTGAGCTAGAAGAGATAGGCTATCAAGATATTCCTATTGAAAAAAAAGAAGAACCCAAACAAGTTATTGGTTGGAAGGACTAGTTAAAACCCTGAGAGAAAATTATTCTAAATATCTCCGATGCGTATGGTACCTTCTGGGGTAAGGGGAAATAATTCATAATATAACCCAAGTTTGATGGGTACCCTTTTTACCATATAGCAAATAAAATCACTATTCTAAAGGACTATTTTTATTAATCAAGTACAATGAAGTATAATTATTATTTTATATAGTAGGATTTTCGTCACTGTTCGATTGAGCATTGTTTTTGGATATCGAATGAATATTTAAAAAAGTGAACATATGTATAGTACTATAGCGATTAAGATGTATGACTATTGAACAATTGTTTAAATCGTTTAAATAGTGCTGGTGCTTCGAGGTTATTCGATGGATAACTTAGTTTTAGGGTTTCACAGCATACATACTTTCCATAGAGATGAGGCTAATTCAGGTTCGTATTGGCAAAATAACAATAATTCTCTTCACAATGAAATAATTCGTGTGGGCACTCTTCAAAGAATTCATGAGGAAACTTTGACGAATACTAAGTTTATATTTCAATACCTGCTATCTCGATATTAGGTAGTATCAATACCAAGATAGATAATTATCCATAATCAACCTTGAATAATGAGGTGGGAAATGAATGCTTAACACCTTTGAAAATCTCTAATCCAATAGTAAGAACTGCTTGTGAAGAAATCTTAACCTTAATTGCATCATTTTATAAGGTTCCAAAAATTAGCATGGAATAGTAATTGAATAAAGTCGTAGTAAAGTCGAAGTTCCCACAGTTACCTTTAGCATAAAAATCTAGCACCGTTCCTTAGAGCAATCAGCAAAACGAGAAGGGACAGTAGGTGCTAGTAATAGTATAGAAGCTGATTTTTCAGTTACGTTATAATCCTAATATACTAACTTGAAAGGTGAGACTTTGAATGTGTTAATTATCTTCTGCCTTCTCTTCCAGTGTACACCTTCAAGGGCTAATGAAACATTAATTGCGTCTAGATCTCCATTGGAAGGGTCACTTACAAAGAAATAAGCAAACTTGGCTGTTTTTTCATTACATCCCACTTTTACTGTTAGATCATACAGTAATGAGTGTTCTATTTCGTGAGTCAAAGTTTCTTCCACATTTCTAAGATCGAAAACAGTTATGTTGTTAGGTGTTTCGAATGTCCCAGAGATCTCTTTTTCTTTCTGCTCTTTAGACCTCTTCTTATAAAGTAGACTAAACTTATCAAAGTTTACCATTCTACTGATTCCCTTCGTCAAGTCGTGATTGTTCTTCTTCCTCTTGTTGCTTCCACTCAGACAAAAATTCCTCTGCATTGAAATCTTCTGGTAATAGTTTCCGTTTTTTAAATGTGGAAATTAAGGCATACGAAACTAAATCGGCATGGAGATACTTCTTTTCCATTTCCTTTTGCATGTCATTAAACTTAGATTCTAATTCACTAAGTTTCTTTACCTGTTCTTTGCTGCTTTCTGTCCCTTGAAAATAGATGTTAAGATAATCGTTGTAGACCTTGGGATACTTTTCTTCTATTTCTATCTGCAACGTCTGCAAGTAAGTGCCATCTGATACCCCTATGCTTTTACCCATTAAGTACTTAATTTGAAACTCGTTAAATCCACATCTACTTAATCGAGACATGAGCCACTTTCTAATATTGTGAAATCTCAGGTTCCCTGTAGTTTTTAGCCCTGACTGTTTAGCTAATCGTTGAAGCATCTTTTGTACGCCATCTTGAGTAATTGGGAATAATCTATCACTCTTGTCTTTCCTTGTCTCCAAGTATTTGCTTAACCACTCTATCGCTAAGGGGTTAAGAACACAGAATCTCGCTACTCCTGTTTTTTGTCTTGTGTTAGTGAAGAAAATAAACTTCTCATTATTCTGTTTGGCATGAGCTATTCTGTTTTGTATAATCTCTCTGTCTTGGTCTAAGAATGCAGATATTTCCCAACCTTCGCTAACAGCAGTAGCTAGTAAAGCTTTCTCGAATGTATTGCCAACCTCAAAGAGCATCTTAAGGTCTCCGTTGGTGAAAACATGGCTACTGTTGTCAGCTTCGAGATTAAGTAATTGACCTCTTCTAAAAGCTAAAGGCTTCTCTATTGAGATTAAATAGCTTCTAATTGTTGTAATTTCACCGAGAATGCTGTTATTGGTTAATCCTTGTTTACGCTGATCTGATTGATATTGTAGGACCAGATTTTTAAGGTCTTTAACATTCATCGCTTGAATGTCTTGTGGAGTTTTGCCTATGTCATCAAAGAATTTCTTTATTCTACTACTGTATTGATTGTAAGTACTTCGCTTGCTAAAACTGTTAAGCCATTCCTTGATCGTTGGCTCTTCCAAGATATTCATACTTATCATCTCTCTCATTAGATATTACTGTTCAGAGTTGAATATAAACAATACTCTGAGTATTATCACTAATAAATTTAATGTATTTGCTCAAAACCAAAGGTTTGATGTTTACGGAGTTTGTGTCATGTCTATTTCTTCGGTACAGCTTTCAACCTGCTAATGCGCTTGTTTTCTGCTAATACGACCTACCCTCTTTAGGGAAGTAGATCCCCTCTATAGTTTCTGCAATGATATGATATTAGGATCCTAATAGGTTGGGGAAAAATCTGACTGGCTTTAGTTGGCAGGAAGCTTGGATTCTTATATTTTACCGAACATAATATGTTTGAGGGTTGAGCGACTTGACTAAAGCATCAGAAGTAGCGGTGGTTCTAACGATTGGGCACTCAACCCGAACCCTCGAAGAATTCATCCAGTTACTTGAGGCCTACGACGTAACTTTGCTTGTTGATGTGCGATCGGTTCCCCGCAGTAGACACAACCCGCAATTCAACAAGGAAACCCTGCCAGACACCCTCAAACACTATGGCGTAAAATACATCTATATGCCCGAAATCGGCGGCTTACGTCACCCCAAACACGATTCTATCAACACCGCATGGAAAAACAGCGGCTTTCGCGGTTATGCCGACTATATGCAGACCCCAGAATTCAACGTTCATTTACTGAAAATTGTGGCGTTGGCAAGGGAGAACCGTTTGGTGTTGATGTGTGCGGAAGCGCTGCCTTGGCGGTGCCACCGAAACCTCCTCTCCGACGCATTAGTAGTGCACCACGTAAAAGTCGAACATATAATCAGTAAAGACAGCGCCATCAATCACGAACTCAACGAACTTGCTCACATCGAAGGAACAAAAATAACTTACCCACTATTCATTAAAGAGACCCCTCAAAGAACTCTAAGCGATTTCTGACGCTTTTTCGGGCGGCTCAGTGGTCTTTGCTATTTCGTATATTACTAGAAATATCAGGTTTGCAGCTATTACTCCAAGGATTGCAAACAATCCTATCCAATTCGGGAAATCTTCAGGTGGGTTTGCTATTGCGGTAAAGTAGATTCCGCCCACTGCGCCTGCAAGCGAGACGATAAATATGATTAATTTAGGATTTTGCATAAAAAAAGACCTTTATAGATAAATAAGCAAGGGAGGTTTTTTAGTTTGTTACAACTGGCAACTGATATTTAGCTTGTTTTTTGTAGTTTTGCTATGAAGAAGCCGTTGCATTGGTGGATGTGTGGGTAGAGGCGTTGGCATTTGGTTAAGCCATTTAGTCCTGGCATACCGATTTTGGGTTCGATATCCATCAGAGTGAATTCTGGGTGTTCTTTTAGGAACCGCTCGATTATTCCTTCGTTTTCTTCGAGGGTTATGCTGCAGGTTGAATAGGCTAAGATGCCGCCAGCGGTGACTTTTTCTGCAGCGTTGTTAATCATTTGCCACTGAAGCTCCGACATGTTCCTAATCGAGTTGGGGCTCAAACGCCACTTCGACGAGGGTTGCTTGGCAAAAACACCTGTGCTGGTGCAAGGCGGATCCAGAATCAGAAGGTCCGCTTTACCCAGCAGCGGCACTGAGAGTCGGGCATCCGCAACTAAAGGTTCCGCAATTTTGGCGCCCATGCGGCGTGTCTCTTTTATCCATGTTTTCATGCGTTTAGCCGAGAAATCGACTGAGTAAATTGCACCTTGGTTCTGCATTAGTTGAGCTATGAAGGTTGTTTTGGCGCCTGGAGCAGCACAAACATCAAACACTGTGTTGCCGGGTTTGGGTGCGGCGGCTTGGGTGGCAAAGCAGCTTGCTTTGTCTTGTACATAGAATAAGCCTTCTGCGTAGCTTGGTAGAGCATTTAACGGTTTTTTGGATGATAAAACCTTGTAGGTGTAATTTAGCGACGAGGTTTTTTCCAGTTCCACCCCTTCTTCTTTGAGTTTTTGCAGGGTTGATTCTTCGATTGCGGCTAAGGTGTTGGCTCGGATGTAGATGGGAGGCGGCGTCATGCTACCGTTCAAGAACGCGATGGCATCGTTCTCTCCAAAGAGCTTAAAACAGTACTCCACAAGCCACTGGGGATGGAAAGTATGCAGGCTAACCTTCTCTACGTCGCTTGCTGCTTGGATGATTGGCGCCAACTGTTTGGTAAGTAAAAAGCCCAAAATCCCTTCTACCTCGCGCATGGTTTGCCAGCCTAGTATGGCTCTGCCCATGCTTGCGATACTTTCGGCTTCTTTTAGGCTGATTCTTTCCCAGTTTTTAACGACACGCGTCTGGTAAACGTAGAGTCGCAAAAAAGCCTGTAGGCCCATGGTGTACTCACCGATTTTTTTGGGCGAAACCACTTCGTTGATGAATTTGTCTATGAGGTTTTTTCTTCTTTCTGTTTCAATCACTAACCCGTAAGCAAAACGTATAGCGCTTGGGTCCTTGATGCCTAGCTGTTTTACCGTCCGCATCAAAGCTGAACGCTCGTTGAGTCGGCGCATTTCTATCCAACTGAGAGTCTCTAGGGCAACAGTCCAAGCGTCACGTAACAAATCTGGTTCACAGCAATGAAAACACGGGGAACTTAATAAGAATTCAAACCTGGCAGCTATGTTACTGCATGTTAACAGCCACATATCCTTATGAGTAATTCATCCATGCTAGACCATCCCATAAACCATCAATTATGGAAGGGTGCAGTCTTTGTCAAGAAGGCGAAATCGAAACGAGAACACGGACTCGAATAAAGGAAAGATGACTGTCAAGAGGAAGGAAGGTTGGGTGGTGCACAGGGTGGTCCACGAGTACGTAAACTCATCGAGGAAGGAAAGCAACACGAAGACGAAATAGGTGCGTAACAAAACTATCGCACACACCAGCATAAGCGGCCTTCGCCATTTCTTATTAGAGTGAGAAAAATGAAGGAAATCGTCAAACGCAGAAGCACTCCGCAAACCCGTGCTGGGCAATACATGTGCTCTGAATGCGGAAAAATATTTGACACCAAAAAAGAAGTAGACAGCCACCTTCGAAGTAGGCATGAAACCTTCCTCAATGCATAGTTTTTCTTTTTGTCACTGTTTTTGATGTAGAAACCTCAAGGGTTATTTTGTTAGATTTTAGTCACTAAACATTTTAGTCTCCCTGTACCATAGTTGGCTAAGGTTAAATGGGGATGGCGCGTACTCTCTTAGATTTCTGCATAAGCGAACAACCTAAGCCGCCTGTTACAGAGGAGGCTAAAGCGCAAGCGCCAGCCGAACTCACACCAAGCGAAGTGCAAGAAGTTCAAGTTATCGAGCCCAAAAAAAGACCGAGACAACCGTTCCCCCCAATCGCCCCGCCAAACCTGCCTCCCTCCTACTTTGTCTCGGCCTTCTATGATGGGCGCCAAAAGAAGGTGGTGGTTAAACTCTATGAGCCTGTCTCTGGAAACCTTTATTTCTGGTATGATAACACGGGTCACAAACCTTATTGTCTAACCAACTTGTCTACGGGTGATTTGAAGAGATTCGGTCGCATCGTAAATCATGAGGGCTTTGACAGTTTTGTGGAAGAAATAAAGTTTGATCCTTTAAAGAACGAAAACGTCAAAGTAACTAAAATCATAGCTAAAGACCCTTTAGCCATTGGCGGAAGACCAGCAGGCACTATCAGAGACATTATTCCTGAAGATTACCCGCGGGTTTTCGGATGTGGAATTCATGACAGTGACACTAAAGTTTGGGAATCAAAAATAAAATACTACCAAACCTACATCTACGACCAAAAACTTTTGCCAGGCATGATCTATGAGGTGAAGGACGGCAACCTTGTGCCTAAAGTGCTTGAAGAAGCAACCGAGAACCTCAACAAGATCAAGAGCCTCTTCCAAGAATGCAGCGCCGAGGAACGCGATTATGCTGAGATGTGGGCTAAACTTCTCGAGTACCCTGCCCCAAAGTTCCGTCGGGCAGCCATAGACATAGAAGTTTACTCGCCTCTCTCCACAAGAGTTCCTGACGCGCGTGAAGGTGCCTGCCCGGTAATTGCATGCTCAGTGTACAGTTCCGACGGAGAAAAAAAGGTGCTTGTTCTTAAGCGCGAAGGAATGCAAAGGGGCGACGCCGCCTTGACATCAGGCATCGACGTAGAGTACTGCGAAACTGAAGAGGAGTTACTCAGAAAAGTTTTCGATGTCCTATACGATTATCCCTTCATCTTAACGTTTAACGGCGACGACTTTGACCTCAGATACCTAGCCCATCGGGCTGCAAACTTGGGCTTTAGCAAACGCGATATCCCAATAGAAATCGGTAAGCGAGTCTGCCTCCTTCGGTACGGTGTACACATTGACCTCTACAAGTTCTTCTTCAACCGCAGCGTACAAATCTACGCATACGGCAACCGCTACAAAGACGTCAGTCTAGACGACGTCGGCACCGCCTTAATCGGCACACAAAAAATGCACCTTGAAAAAGCCTTCGGCGACCTCAACTACAGCGAACTTGCAGCATATTGCCTGAGAGATTCAGAAATAACCTACAAGCTGACAAGTTTTGATAATGATTCTGCAATGAAACTCATTCTGGTCCTTGCCCGCATAAGCAGCATGCCCATGGAAGACGTTAGCCGACAGGGTGTGAGCCGCTGGATACGCAACTTCATGCACCGCGAACACCGCAAACGTAACTACCTTATCCCAAACGCCGAAGATATCCTGACTAAGAAAGGCAAAACCACCTCAACCGCCGTAATTAAGGGCAAAAAATACAAGGGCGCCATCGTAGTTGAGCCGACGCCCGGCGTGCACTTTAACGTAGCGGTTATGGATTTTCCGAGTCTGTACCCCTCTATCATTAAAGTTTGGAATCTTGGGTACCAATCCATATGCTGTAGCCACCCTAATTGTAAAGGACACATGATCCCTGATACACCACATTGGGTCTGCACAGAAAAACGAGCGCTCGAAAGTCTTCTCATCGGTTCCCTGCGCGATTTGCGTGTCCGATGGTACAAAAGTCGCGCCAAAGATAAAACCCTGCCGCCTGAGTTGCGCAGTTGGTACAGTATCGCTCAGGGTGCGCTTAAAGTCATTTTGAACGCCAGTTACGGAGTTTTTGGAGCTGACAGCTTTGACCTCTATTGCCCACCAGTGGCAGAAGCAACAGCAGCCATCGGAAGATACTCCATCACTCAAATCTTAAAGCATGCCGAAACAGTAGGCGTCAAGGTTCTCTACGGTGACACAGATAGCCTTTTCCTCAAAAACCCCACTAAAGAACAAATTGAAGAAGTCATCCGCTACACCGAACACGAGCTAAACATGGGCATCGACATGGAAAAAACCTACCGGTACGCAGTGTTTAGTTCCCGCAAAAAGAACTACCTCGGAGTTCTCGAGGACGGCACCGTCGACGTTAAAGGGTTAACTGGCAAGAAAAAACACATCCCCATATTCATAAAAGACGCCTTCAACCAGATGAAAGAGCGGCTTGCAAAAGTTAAGAATCCTGAAGACTTCGAAAAAGCAAGAAAAGATATCGCTGCTATCGTTCGCGAACGCTACAACATCCTCAAACGCCGAGAATGGGGTGAAATGAGCGACCTTGCCTTCCACGTTGTGCTGGGCGATGAGGTTGCGAGTTACACCAAAACGACGCCGCAGCATGTGAAAGCCGCCAAGATTTTGCAGGCAAGCGGAAAGGAACTTCGCGCAGGCGACCTCATTAGCTTTGTTAAAGTTAATAGTAACAAAGACCGCGTAAAACCCGTCGAGTTAGCCTCAAGAAATGAAGTAGACGTTGACAAGTACATCGCGTATTTACAATCGACCTTTGACCAGGTTTTGGATGCTTTGGGCTTGAATTTTGAGGAAATTATTGGGTTAACAAGGCTTGAAAGTTTCCTTGGGGCTTAATTATTAAAAAAACTGGATTAGTGCCCCCAACAATGTGAAGAGGGCAACTATAACTGCAATTATTTGAACAATCTGTCTCTCGGTTAAGGGGCGATGGTAACAGATTATTGTAACTAAACTTTTTCTTGCGTCGGAGCTGAGTTTTACTCCGTCGAATTTGACTTTTGCACGTTTCTTCGTGAAGAATACAGCGAGGAGGATGATTGATGAGTTAAAGATGAATGGCAAGATGGAAATTAACAAGTCTACTTTTAGGTCTGAAATCACAGCGAATGAAGCTATTGTTATTCCGATAGCAAATGAGCCTGCGTTGCCTACGAAAATCTTGCCTCGCACATTGAAGAAAGCCAAGATTAGCCAGAAGAATAGGGGTCCAACCATTAGGATGTAAGAAGGGGAAAAAGCCATCAAGCCCAATATAACTATGGCAGGACAAACGGTTTCAAGCCCGTTTAAGCCACCAAGCTGGTTAACTGTGTTTGTGACAATCATGACGATGAACGGAACAATGAGGAATACGTAATATGCGCCGAAATGTAAAGACCCAGCGAAAGGAAGCGCTATGGATGTTCGGATGGCGCCAATCTGTAAACCTTCAAACACGTAGTACATTAAAGGCAATGCCGCAATCAGGGGCATGAAAGCCTTGTAACGCCACTTCAAATCCATAAAATCGTCGAGAAGTCCCATGAATCCACCGAAAAGTACGCAAACTGCCAAGGTCAAAGCAGCAGAGACGCCGCTAACCGATGTATCCAAGCCTAGATTGAAGACTCTGTTTGAGAAGTAAATCGAAAAAAGGTAAACGGTGGTGGTTAGGACAAAAAGAACGCCTAAACCGTTGGGGATTAAAGGTCGGCCAACTTTATGCTGGTCTGGGACCTTTGGGAACACTGTAGCGCTTCCTGCTTAGGGCGGAGTTATGCCCATCTGTGCGTCGTATGATGCCCAGTCAATCTTGTAGATTGCAATTATGGGGACTAAGCCGCCGTATTGGCCTGGGGATATGTTTTCGCCTGCGAAGTATGCTTTTTGGAAGTAGGTTGGCAGGGTGGTTGTTTGGTCTGGGGTAACGGTGATTTGGTTGTTTGTAGCGGCGGTAATTGTGTTGCAGTAGTCTACTTCTGCGAAGTTGAGCAGTTCGAATACGGTGCAGTTTAAGCCTTGATCGTTCCATTGCCATCTGCCCGTTGTTGGGTCGCTGGAGCCGAATTGAGTTTCATCTGTCCATGCTGTTCCTGGATTCATGAAGCCTTCGTTTATCAATCTGTCTTTTGCTTGTCCCGAGATTCTTGCCATCCATACCCATTTGCCTTCGTCTCCGTATCCTGCTGGGCTCGCAACGTATGATGAAGATCCGCTGCTGGATTGAGATATTCCGAGGACTTCAAAGACGGCGATGTACTGTACACGTGACTGGCCATAACTGCTGAGCATTGTCATCGATTGGTTCTCGTTGCCCATGAATATGAACCCTACGTTCTCTATTTGGGTGGCGTTTGTGGTGGTGTTATCAGCTAAACTAGTTACGTTTCCAAGGTCACTTAACCAGTTTCCATAGTCCCACCACATTACAACAGCATTAGTTGAGCCAACGTTAGTTTGCATCCACTGTAGTGCCTCGCGCCATGCGGTTACTGGTCCTGTTAGGCTTGCTCCGCCTACTGGAAGGCTTGAAGCGCTGATTGCTGTTGGTACATAAGCTTGCTCTATTGCTCTTGGCATTCCGCCTGTTTGTGGCGAAAACGCCAAGTTCGTTACCATAATCATTAGGATGATGAATACGGCAACGCCGCTGTACTCCTTGCTTACCCGTGCCATTCTCCGCTTTGATTTGGCAAGAGTTTTTGGTGCTTCCTGCAGCAGGGTGAAGAATGGCTTTAGTAGGCTGATGATGCCGATGCCTGCTATTATGGCGAATGCTGGAGCGAAGAGGACCAGTAGTCGAATCATTGAAGCTGCGAAGTAGAGTCCAGTTACTGCGAATAGGAGCAAGAAGATGTTTCTGTTAGTGGGGTTTCTCAGAACAAAGTACATTCCTAATAGGAAGAATAGTATGGCTACGCCGAATTCAAGGTAGAGGTTTCCCCATGCCGTGATTCTTTGTTCTGCGACTGAATCGACGAGGGGCGAAGCAGCTCTGATGAAGGGATCTAATACCGTCACGAATTTTCCAGTTATTCCGCCAAGTTTATCGGTTAATGCTAAAACAGTAATTCCGCCTACAACCACTATCAATGTTCCGATCGCCATTGACAGTTTGGTTTTTATGGATACGTTGTTTCGCAGAATCTCTGCGACTACAAGCACAATAAACACTGCGGCTACTGGAACGACTGCACCTGAAATCAGATAGCTAAGCGAGATGTAGGGCACTTTTGTTCCGATAAACAGTGCTAAGCCGAAGGTTATGCTGTAGTTAATCAGCATTCTTGGGGTGTATCTCTTTAGTAGAACTAGGACAAACACGAACAGGACTGATAGGGCAATTAGGTAGTATGCTGCTCCCCAACCTGCGATGAAATAACCCAAAGCCGCCGCTGCACCAAGAGAGTAAAATATTGATCCGCGCAGGGACCTGTTGGCGTCTAGTGACCTTAGGAACAAGAATATGAAAAGTACCAATCCAAGAACACCGGGCACTTCTGTATCGAAGAATCCCAATGAGCTTCTCTGTAAAAATGATGGCGCTAACGCGAGGAACAACGCTGCGAATAAGCCAACTGTTTTTCCGCCCATGTCTTTGCCGATGAAGTAGAGAATGAGGCAGGAGACAACTGCTATGGCGGCTGGAAGTATTGAGGTGAATGTCATTAAGTCGATGTTTGCGCCGAAGAATGAGACAATTTGGTAGAGTACCGCAGCTGTCATGGGTAAGGCTGGTAGCGAAGTGGACATGTCTAATCCGTCTGGATACCATTTCATCGTGTTTACCCAGTGGGTTGGCCAGTAGGGTGAAAGTAAACCGTGTTGTACCATGTGTTGGGTGATGCTGAATTGGTAGTAGGGGTCAAACTCGTTTAGGAGTGCAGTTCCTTGTGTAAGGTTTTCCCAGCGTAGGGGTAAAATACGAACTGTAAAAGCAACAAACAGAATAATGATTATTGCTGCAAAAGCTATAATTGAACTGTGGCTTACCTGAAGTCTTAGCCTGCTAAAAACTGATAAGCTACCGAGTCTTTCCTTAATTCCTTCGCCCATTTAAGACATCTCTCTTCCAAACGTATATTGCAATTGTACTATTTTACACATGGGTGATTTATTTATGGCTTTCCAAAACCCCCCAGGATGACTTCAAGCCTTAAGTTACGTGAACCGTGGCACAGAGTTGCCCTAAATAAGAATTTGCAGCATATAAGTCACTCAATTAAGTTGTGTGAATTAAAAACAACTCTGAGAATAATAAACTAGGTCGTAACTCTTTGAAGCATAAAAGTTGTTCTCAACGTTTGTTTAAAGGTTTAACTTCCACATCCATGGGTAACAATGATAGTTTTCTGTTACATTTCGGGCATTTTCCACCATGCAGCGTAATAATTTCGTCTGGTGGTTTTAGGTCTTTGCCTTCATATAAAATGTGGTTGCAACCGTGGCAAATAACTCGTTGTGGCACCCAAATTCCCCAGTATTTACATAGATGTGGTATATTTAATGGTTGCTAAAAAATTATAAAACCCAGCTTATCACATGTTACTGTAAACCTTTAAACAGCAAATCCTCTTTGGACTGTTAAGGTGTGGCTAAGAGTAGTGGGAAAATACACTTTGATCATAACTGAAAAACCTGATGCGGCAAACCGAATAGCAACCGCGCTAGATGCTGAAGGTAAACCCCAAAAAAAGGTCAGCAACGGCGTACCCTACTACCAAGCATATCGAGACTGCAACTTAGTAGTAGTTCCAGCGCTGGGACACCTTTACACAATTACAAGCAAACAGAAGGGACGAGGTTATCCAGTGTTAGATTACCAGTGGGTTCCAAGGTATCTGGCTGAGCGCGGAGTCTCAAGGATTCGGGTTTGGTTAAAAGTCATCGCGCAGCTTGCTGTTGATGCAGAAGGATTTGTGGATGCCTGCGACTTTGATATTGAAGGCAGCATCATCGGCTACACCATCCTAAAGTATGCCTGCGGCAACAAAGAAGCGTCGGCTAAACGAATGAAGTACTCAACCCTTACCCGCGAAGAACTCCAAGAATCCTACAGTCATCTGTTGCCAACTTTGGATTTTGCGCAAATCGAAGCAGGATTAACCCGCCATGAAGTTGATTGGTTATACGGCATAAACCTTTCACGAGCCCTAACCACCGCAGCAAAAAACTGCAGCGGAAAATATGCGACCCTTAGCACGGGAAGAGTGCAAGGACCCACGTTGAGATTCGTTGAAATCCGCGAAAAAACCATAAACTGCTTTGTGCCCACACCCTACTGGATTCTGACCGCAAAAATAACTATAGGCGACTCCGATTTCGACGTTGAATACCAAAAAACCCTCGAAAACAAAACCCAAGCTATGGCATTAAAGGATTCGTGCAAAACAAAAGAAGGTCAAATAGAAACGGTGGATGTGAAAGAGTTTTTGCAGAATCCCCCTGTGCCCTTCGACCTTGGCGCCCTACAGAGTGAAGCATACCGCATCTTCAAGTACACTCCCATGCGTACCTCAAGTATCGCACAAAGACTTTACCTGAATGCTTTGATTTCTTACCCAAGAACCAGTAGCCAAAAGATTCCGCCCTCAATCGGCTACAAAAACATCCTCAAAAAACTTGGAAAAGCACCCGTATACGCTAAACACGCTGCTGAACTCCTCTCCAAACCTGCCTTGAAACCTAACGAGGGCAAAAAATATGACCCCGCCCACCCTGCCATCTACCCCACAGGGAATCTGCCTGAAAAACCCCTTGACTCCGCGGAAAGAAACATCTTGGATTTGATTGTTAAACGCTTTTTAGCGGTTTTCGGCGAACCAGCAATTCAACAAAGCATCAACGTGAAAATCAACATCAACGGGAACTTTTTCATTCTAAATGCCGTGCGAACGTTGATGGACGGGTGGATGCGATTTTACAAACCCTACGTGCACTCAAAAGAGGCTTCGCTGCCGCCCCTGATTCAAGGGCAAAAAGTCGCCGTTAAACGAGTCGTTTTAAGGGCCCATTTCACTAAACCGCCGGCTCGATACAACCCTCGTAGCTTACTGTTGAAAATGGAAAGAGAAGAAATAGGCACTAAAGCCACTCGGGCAGCTACTATCCAAACACTCTACGACCGCAAATACCTGCGCGGAACAGACAATCTCTCGGTCAGCGACTTGGGCTTCGAAGTCATCGAAGTCCTCACAAAATACTGCCCAACAATAGTCTCTTCAGAAATGACTCGAGCACTCGAAGAAAAAATGGAGGCAATCCAGCAAGGAAAAGAAACAAAACAAAATGTGTTGCAAAATGCTACTGAAACCCTAAAAATAGTCACATCTGAGCTTAAGGAAAAAGAAGCAGAAATAGGTGCCCAACTAACTCAACCGCTCCAGAAAAATAGGCTCGACGAACGAACCGTCGGCTCATGCCCAAAATGCAGCGATGGGAAACTGGTGATTTTGCGCTCCAAAAAAACTGGAAAACGCTTCGTGGGTTGCACGAATTATTTTGAAAGCAAATGCAACACTACTTTTCCGTTGCCGCAGACTGGCACGGTTAAACCCTTGAGTAATGTTTGCAAAAGCTGTGGCTCACCAGTAATAGCCGTTTATCTGCGGGGTAGGCGACCTTGGAAACTTTGCCTAAGTCCGAGTTGCCCAACCAAAGGAGCGCTTAAGCTGTGACTTGCAAAATTTGTAGCAGGCAAGAAGAAAAGAATGGTTTTTGCCAGTTGCATTTGCAGGCTTACGTCAATGTGCTTGAGAAATTCGAGGTATGGAGTGCTGCCTCTGAGTTTTCTTGGATGGAGTATTTGGTGGAGATTCAGAAAAATTCATTAACTGGAGTATGGGCTAAAGATGTAGCAAAGTACCTAATTGAGGATGAGACCAAAGATGACAAGTAAACTAAAGAAAAGTTCTTCATCCATGTCGTTTTCGCTTAGCCGATGGTTCCGCAAAATCACCACAAACGCTCCTACAGCATTCATAATTACTACTGTGGGTTTAGCCTATGCAATCTTTCTCTTCGGCGGAGGCCTCTATACTCTCATCGGACCCGACGCCGCAGCTCACCAACCCTCAGCATACGTTAATAATCGTTTTTACTTCCTGTACCCCGACATAAGCCATCAATTTATCTCAGACACTATAATTTCAGTCATTCTCTATTCATTGGGTTTCGTTGGGTTATTGGCTATTTACCAGAGCACAAAGAGCGCGTATAAACCACGCCAAGCATACATGCTGTTAGTCATAGGCGTTACGTTCTTACTGTTATCTTACATATTCTTGGAAGGCTCAATATCTTTCAAGGCAAGTGGCGGACAATAATTTTTTACCGCTAAATTTTTCTTCATTTTTAAATTTTTGCTATGTTTTAATTTTACCATGGATTTTTCTTCAGCTTCATTTTGTAGGCTAAGAAGTTAGTGAACAAATGGATAGGTGGAGTAATCAATAATGCTGTGATTGCTATCTGCCAGAACGGTGTCACTCCCAGTTGCCAACCCGTCAATGCTAAAGGTAGCGAAAACACAACCGCGCCCACAACAAAGTCGATTTGGTCAACGATAGGTAGTAAACCGCCTGGTGCGATGTCGATTCTGCGTTTTATGAAAGCACCCGTCAAATCGCCCAAAAGGGCACCCAGAGGAATAAGCAAACTGAAAAGAACTGGAAAACTTTGAAAACCAAAAGCTAAGCCCTCTGCTAACCCGACACCGATGCCGACGCCCCAGCCGAAAAAGAAACCTCGGAAAGTTTTGTTGTTGCCAAAGATGCGTTTGCCATCTGCAAAGTTTCTGCCGAAATCCATCTTTGTTCCACCTCCAGCAAGCACAGGTGTAGCGTTGGCACAGTAGGCTGGGAAAATAAACTTTATCACTTCAACTATCAGCAGAGCTATATCCATCGGGTTCAACCATTAGTCATTGGAATTGTGTATCCTGTATTCCCTTTTCTCCTATTTGTACATAACATGTTGTTTCCGCTTGGATTTCCCGTGCCTTCTCCAGCGTGGCCTTGATTGTTTGGGGAATCTGGGTGGGTTTTAGGGCGATTATAGTGTCTGCCCAGAACTTCAAAACCCTAGTCGCGACAGGTCTAACGCTTGTGCTCTGGTCGTTGAAGACGCTTCGTACTTGGCTTGTTATTATAATTGGGATTTTCTGGATTTTTGTGATCTGCGCCAAAATCGCCAACTGCCTGTTCAATTCGCGGTTAACGCCGAATGCTTTGGCTTTGCCGGATGATTCACAGACTTTAGCGCCGTAGAGCGAGGTGAAAGTGTCGATGATGACTAAACCGACGTTGCTTGTGTAGTCTTGGATTTGGTCCACGAGTGCTGTTTGCTCACAGAAATCCTTTGGTTTAACTAAAATTATTCGTTCAGCAACCTCATCGAAGCGGTCGCCTGAAACCTGAGATAGCCTCTTAGCATAGAAAGTGTTGTCACAGTCAACAAAAAGCACCTTGAAGTTTTGGACGGCGCAGTTGACAGCGCACTGCATGGCAAGTGTTGATTTTCCACTTTCAGGCTCACCGTAAATCAACGTGACCGTTTCAGGTGAGATACCTCCGCCGATGTTTGTGTCGATGCATTTGCTACCTGTCGGGATTTTAACCATGCTCTACACGTCAAGGATTATTAACTTGAATCTAGTAATGTGTTTTGCACTTAAACGTATACTTTAAGGTTGCTTTATGAAAGAAAAAGTTGCTGTCGCCACAGTGCAAGGCAAAGCCTACTTCCTCATAGTCAACAAATTACAAGAACAAAACATTCCTTTCATCAGTTTAGTTCCTGGAGAATCAGTACCTGCCAAAATAATGTTGGTCATAACGACTGAACAAGAAAAAGACTTGATGGTTCACAAGAGAATCTTGGTTTTCAAAGGCGAAGATGCGCTTGACGGTTTAGTTGAACAGGTTAAGGTGCTACTTTTGGGCAAGAACGCCTACAAACAAATAGTGTTCGGCGTAGACCCTGGAGTTGCAGTAGGGTTGGTTGGGTTGGCTGATGGAAAAGTTATTGAGGAAGGGAACTGCTTTAGCAATAAAGAAGTAATTGACAGCATACTTAAGGTCCTCAAAAACGTTGACCTTGCAGTAACCCGCGTCTTCCTAAAGATTGGAAATGGTGTACCAGTTTACAAGGAGCTGCTCGAAGACCTGGATGATGGCTTGCCACTTCAAGTGGTGTTGGAAGTTGTGAGCGAGGCGGGAACTAACAAACCTTTAAAAGAAAACAAGCGTAGCAGAGGAGTCAGGCATATTTCCTCAGCCACACGCATAGCTGGAAGAACTGGAAAAATTGCCCCAAGGAGAAAACTAATTGCAGCACACAATAGAAGCCAATAAAACCATGCTAGTTGATGGTCCAGCGTCGGTGAGGCTAGTTTCAGGAAAGGCAGAAGTTTTCGGCTACCCCCTGAAAGAATCTCAGAGGGTTCTCGTTCGAGAAGGAAAGCGCCTGCCTTTTTTTATCAATGAACAATCCACATTTGAGGTTTCCTTGGGCGCCAATTCAGGTTTAGCTGAAACTACGGGTAACACAAATCCGTCTTCTTGGGATAAACCTGTCGAAGCCATTTCGGCTGTGCAAAAACGTCCTGTGGTTGCCTTAATTTTGGGAGCTGCTGACTGCGGCAAAAGCAGCTTGTGCACTTACTTGTTTAATAAGTTGGTTGATGGAAAATGCAGAGTTGCGGTTTTAGATGGTGACGTGGGTCAATCTGATATCGGTCCATCTTCCACTGTTGGCTATGGAATTGCCTCTAAGCGCATACCGCAACTGTACAATTTGAAGCTGAAGAATGCTTTTTTTGTTGGAGTTACCTCGCCCGTGACAGCTATGTCTAAAACGATTGAGGGCTTAGCTGCTATGGAAGCAGAAATCCTGCGTAGCCAAGTCGATTTTGTCTTGATTAATACCGATGGCTTAGTTAGTGGTGAGGTTGCGGCTAAATACAAATCTGACTTGGTCAAGGCGCTAAAACCTGACGTTATTGTAGGAATTCAAACGCAAGATGAACTTGCACCTTTGATTGCAGCATTAGAAACCCCCGTAATGGTGGTTGAACCATCTTTCGCTCTCAAACAGAGACCGCCCGAAAAACGAAAGGTTCTCCGAGAAATGACTTATCTAAGATACCTCAAAAATGCAAAGCTGCTATGCGTCCCTAAGAGTCAAGTCACAATCGAGCCCAGAAGCGCCCTACCAAAAAATCAAGAACCAGAAAAAGGCATCCTCCTCGGCATCTACGGTAAAGGAACCAGGTTTTTAGGCATCGGTGTACTGCGTGAGATTAATCAGGTTCGAAAAACCCTCAAAGTGCAAACTTCAATTTCAGCTATACCAAAAAAGATAGTCATCGGAAAAGTCGTTGTGAACCAGAAACTTCAAGAAGTTGAGGCTTGAGCTCTAAAAAAATTGCTAACTTCCACTGCTAAGACATCTTTTTTGTCTGGTAACACCTTCATTCCGTTGGTTACCCAATTGGGAAGGAAGTTTTTGCAGTAGTTTGTTGCGAATCGGAAATCTAAGAATATTATGGCGCCTCGGTCATCGAGCGTTCTTATAGGTCTGCCTGCGGCTTGTTGGGCTTTTTTCATGGCGGGCAAAACGTAGCCGTATTCGCGTCCGTATCCTGGAAAACGTTTGTCGTAGTATTCGATTTGAGCTTTAATTCTGGGTGTTGGCTCGGCATAAGGTACACCAACAACTACCACCGAGTTCATCTGGTTACCTGGAAAATCCACTCCCTCTGATGTCCTGCCGCCCTGAACACCGAGGAAAACTGCGCCGCCTTTTTCGCCGCAGGCTTTGAAATCTTGGACCATTTTCTCGTTAGCTTTCGAGGTCATGCCTTTGCGTTCGTGGAAGAGGGGTTTTAGGAGCGCGTTTTCTAAGCCTTCCTCTAGCAGGGAGTTTAGGACTTGGAATGATGCTGCAAAGACGCCTATGTTGGTTGGGGTGCTGTTTACAACTTCGTTTATACGTTCAACCATAGTTTGGTACATTTGCGGGGTTCTTTTATCCATCGACGTTGTTACTCCGAGGCAAACCGCTGAGAACACATGTTCTTTTGGAAACGGCGAGGGTGCAACAAACTTTACTGTGCTTTCAGGCAAGTGTGTTATGCGCGCAAATGCTTCAAGCGGTTGAAGCGTTCCAGACATAATCACGTTGGCGTAGGTTGATGAGAAAACTGGCTGTGTCACTTTTGAGGGGTCAAGCGCCACAATTTCCAGCTTTGCTGTCTTGTTGTTTTCTTTGTTGAAGTATCGGCTTGCAACGTTGATGAAGGAATCATCCTCTAAAGTGTCATTCCACTTTAGCAGAAACTCACTCATTGCATGAATATACGATCTTGGGTTCTTTCCCTCAGCCAGCAAAGTTTTCTTGATGCCCGAGCCCGCTTCGTGCATATGTTCGAAGAATTCTCTGGGGTGCGGAATGTTTCCCTGTTTTTGGATGATGTCGATTATGTTTTTTGCCGGGATTATTTCTTCGCGGCTTATTTTATCAGTTATTTTTTCCACTTCTGTTCGGAAGAAATGGGCGAATTCTTCAATGTTTTTGTTGCCGAAGCGGTTGGCTTCCGTTTCCGCCGCCCTCATGACGAACAGTGAGAGTGTGCTTCCTGAGATGCTGATGGCTGTTTCTGGTAAGTTGTGGGCTTCGTCTACGATGAGGATGATTTTTTGCAGTTCCGTTTCCAGGTTCTTGAGGAAAGCTGTGCGGATTACGGGGTCGAAGACGTAGAGGTAGCTTAACGCTATAACTTGGACGTCTGAGAGTCCTGCTTTTACGAGTTCGTAGGGGCAGACTTCTTTTTTCTTGCAGATTCGCTGGATTTCGGAGCCCATGTAGGGGCGGCTTGCGACTTGCTGTTGAAGCTGCATGTAATCGTAGGTGCGTTCTTCAACGTTTGAGTAGTAGGGGCATCTGCTTTTGGCTTTGAGAAGTTCGCAGACTTCCATAAGTGACTTAGAGTCGAAAGCACCTCTTGCAGCGAAGACGTTTAGGCACATTTCGTTTCGCCCGCGAATGGAGAGTCCTGAAATCTGGTGCTTTCGGAAGACTGCTCGCAATTCTTCTATCACGCGGTCGTGCTGGCGGTGAGTGCGGGCGACATAGAGGATTTTGAGTTTTTTCTCGATAGCCACTGGCAAGACGGCGGCGAGTGCGCTGATTGTTTTTCCTAAGCCGTTGCTACCTTCAATTAGAACGGAGCGTCGGTTGGCTACGGCGTTGTAGACTGTACTGATGAATTCGTCTTGGTGAGGTCTTACACTATCGTAGGGAAAGTATTCGGCGACTTGGCTGGGTAACTTAATCATTGTCTGTCTCCACCGCTGTCTGATCTGTCATGCTTTTCCCCGTCTGGAAAACTCAGCCACAAGTATGGTTTGCAGACTATAAATATCAATTGAGCCAAAATCTTCTTTTTTGTTCAAATTTTTTCATGACCACCTTGTTCTACCTAAGGATAAAGTTGCCAAATCTTCAACAATTCAAAACAATAAACAGCAACATTAACACGCCATCTGAAAGACTTCTGAGTCAATCTGCTCGTCAATCTGCTTAGGGAGTTTAACTTTGAAAGAGTAGTTGTTGCAACCCATGTGCAGAATGCAGTTGCAGCAGCAGCAACAACAACAACTTCTCCACCGACTCCAAATTACCGTAGTCACCAGCTGGAACCATAAGGAAACACCGAGGGCAGACACGGACCATTCTTGCAAGTACCACTGTCCCAGGCTTAGTGTTTGGTGAAGGACCAACAATGGCAGTATAGTGTCGAGATGAAGATAGGCAGACACGTTCAAAAGCATGCAGTGGCTCGAGCCAAAAATCTAGGATTTATTGTGGTTACTCTTGCTCGGTTTAAAACTAAGTTGATATGCGCTTGAATCGTCTTGTTGCCATTGCAACCAAGAGCATAGAGGCAAGCAAGGGGAAAATTGCTAACGACGAAAACTCTGGAACTTGCAATAAAGCCGTGAAAGCATGGGAAAGTGTGCAATAGAAGTGTGCAATAAGTATGGTGAAGTGTGCAACAACCGATTAACTGCTATTTTATGGTGTTATTGATGGTGTTATTCAGTATGGATTTATGGTGTTAATTGCACGGTCTCAGTGTCACCATGCGAAAACCAGCAAGAAAGTTAATTTTAGTGCTTTTACTGTAAACGGCTTATTTCTCAGGGCAAACACAGTTAAGGCGGTGAATTGGGATTTATTTTTTACCCGTTTTCAACTCGTTCTGGTTTTTTCCATAGGAGTGCCTGTGAATAATTGTGAAAAATGGCAAGTAATTAATTGTCTTGTCAGTAACTAACTCAAACGAGGTTACTTTTTGCACTAAATTTATTTCTCGATTACAAATCAAAAAAAAGTGGACTAGTGATAAACCGTTTGCTACGCCTTTGAAAAAATTACAATAATATGACCCCTTTTTTAATTTTTAGTGGTGAGGGGAAATGATAAAAATTTCAGAAATTACAATAATTTTGTAATTATTACAATAAAAATGCTAATTTCTGAGTAAAACACAAAACTTATAAGGTATTTTTTGTTATCATACCGCTTGGTCGGGCAAAATATGGCTAATATAATATCCGACATTAAAAGCATTGAAGGCAAACGTGAAAAAACTAGCGTTAACCTTCTAAAACTAAATCTTGACAGCCTCTCAGAACTTTCAAACGAGAGGACGGTCACTATGACCTCTTTAATAGATGAATCAATAGCCGACCTGCTTACAAAATACAGAAACACGTCAGACATTGATAGGATGATACAAGCGACGAGCAATTACCTTTTTGAAAGAGACTTGACAACTGTGAAAACCATGCTCGGCAATAAAGCTGGTGGATACAGCGCCTACCAAGTAACCTACATGTGGCAAAAACTGAAAGACGACGCGGATAGACGCAGAACATTCGAAGCATTAGAATTGACTGAGCCATCAAAAGCAATCCAAGAAGTTGATAGGATTCTTGAGAAAGCACGTACCGCTAAAGGCTATAATGAATACACCATTGCCAATGAGATGCGGGCAGTTCAAACACCTCTTCAAATAGCTTACTTAGCTTCAAAAATTGGTGCAGATGCACTCGCCAAGTTGAGGGAACAAAGACCCGCTGTCTTCCCTACCCCAACCTCAACAAATTCGGAGTCAGCCAAAACCGAGGACAGCTCGAATGCGGCTGAATTGGATAGCAAAAGTGCCGTAAGCCTGTTTTAGTAGAGGCTTATTTCACTATCCAATTCCTCAGAAAGTAATAACTTTGAGCAATAGAATACTCGCTTCGCCAAAACAAAGGCGAGGCGAAATAACAACAGACGCCGATATCAACCGATTGTTTCAGCACTTAATCAAAGATAAACCAGAACCAGCAAACCCAAAAACAAACCCATGGAAACTAAAACCCTTTAAAGGAATAATTCGCGGTGAATTCCACCAAAGCCCACTCCATCATGACATTGAAGTAACCATAAAGAACGGTATGCAATACGCAGACTACCTTAACATCTCAAAAAGAAGCTTCCTGTACCTAATCTATGAGGATTTTCCAAACGGCTCTCCAACAAACTCCAAAACCCTTGCAAACGCCAAAGTCTCCGAATACAACAAAACACTATGTCACCGATACTTGGCGAAACACTACCAAAACCGCATAACAGGCGAATGGTCAGACCAAGGCAAAATGGTCGAGGCAATGGGAAAATACCTTTATGCAAAATTCAATCAAAAAGACCCCGCACTATTTTCCTTAGAAGATTTTCAGGAAGCCAAAAAAGACGCGCACTTCTACAACGAGCAGGGAAAAATCAAATTCGACCCGTTATCAAAACTAAGATGCATAATGCAATTTGTGGCATTGCAAATAGAAGACTCACCACTATCAAAAAGACATTTCCAGTTCCTTGAGGGCGATGAGTGGGATACATCAGGAAAGAAAAACATTGGCGGAAAAAAAGACGACTACCTCCAAGAAAACGAACTCAAACTCTTTGTTGAAAACATCAACGAGGTAGACACACTAGTTCTTCATAGGCTCGGTTTTGAAGGCGGCGGTAGAATTAGCAGTCAACTGTATATGGGTAAAAAAACGCCAAACGGCTATCTTTGCCAACCCTTTTGGGATTTAAACGCAATAGCGATGTTTGAGCCAAAAGTCGAGGAATCCAAGATAGGCGGCAAAGTGAAACGATACTTCGTTGCTGAAACTATGGCATTTTTCAAAAGATACGTAGACGACTTTGACATCAAGGGCGCTTGGTTCAAACGATGGGAATCAGACAGTCACAACTATGAGAGCTATAGCAGTAGTATCAAAGCCGCGGGTTATCGAGCGGGAATCTGGCGCTTTAAGACGGCGCAGAAGGGACAGGAACTTGCAAAAGGAGAAAAAGTCTCAGCTAATGGGCATGTCTATCGATTAAAAGCCGTAAGCAACAACCTGAAAGGGACACAGGGTTATAAGAAACAATGGCTAACCGAGGGAAAAATGACAACAACACACACAACAATGAAACACACTTTCGTAAGCCTTGCAGGGCTTCATGGCTTGAGCTTAGACGACTGTGCAGAGCAATGCGGAACAGACCCCACAACAATTCGCGACTTCTACCATGGAACTTTAGGTGACAAACTTCGCTCAGTAATCTTAGGCGAAAAAACTTTTGAACCATGGAAGGATTGGATACATCGATTTGTGAACCCTCTATACGCGAAGCGATACAACGAGCTAATAAGCCAAAGCAAAACAGCTGTAGACCTTAAAGTAATCGCGCAAGAAGAAGCCGTAATGGCTGAGGTTGCCTAATAACCCATTTCTTTTTTTTGAGGTGAAAAAAATGGGTAACGAAAAAGCGGTAAAACTCAACTCAGACATTTATCCGAGCGATTTTGAACTTCTTGACCAAGTTATTAAGGAAAACTCTCTTATGAGTCGAAAAGAGGGCTTACACGTTATTTTCAACCGCTATCGAGGGATTCCTCAAGATGATGAAAAACAGGAAAACTCTCAATCAGATTGCGAATTTCTCCTTTGTGGTTCAAACAAAAAGTTGTATTGCGTTTATGAATCTTATGGGCGGCATCGTTTGTTGGTAGCTAAGGAAGAGTGTAATAAATGTAAAATTCATTTATGGAAACTTCCTCAAAAAACCAAGATTCCCCTCTGTCCACGAAGTAAAGGACTTTATAATCCTAAAGCATGCGAGACTTGTTTCCAAGCTCAACCTACAATTTACGCTAATTGTGAGACGCAACGCTTTTTCAAAGGGAAAACTCAAGCCCAAAATGAACCAGTAAAAGTAAGTGAAAAACCTGCAAGGTTGGTGAAAAATGATGAACTTGCAAAACTCAGAGAAAGGGAACGAATTAGGACTGATGCTCTTAAAGAGAGGATGCTGATAGAGGTAGAAGCTGAGAAAGCAAGGAATAATGTTGGAAATGCTCGACGCACTTTTCACGGAGCTAATAGAGTTGATTGGGGGAACTCTAATGGATTTGACGCTTTCGAGTTAGGCGATAGGTGACGTAATAGCTGAAAAGATGGTCGCAAAAATTACGATAGATTTGATGGGATTAAATTTTAATCTTTCTCTCTCTCTACTTCTCAAACTACGACTGCGACGACCACGCTACGACTGACTACCTTACCATTACGACCTTTATCACTAACTAACACACACTCGCTCGTTAGTTAGCTCATTCGTTCGTTAGCTCGCTTTAGTTAGCTCGTTAGCTCGCTCGGACAACAAACAGACAGAAAGATGGGATTTGTTGCGGTTGGCATTAGGTATGGAAATACTTTTTAAATGTTCTCTCGAAAATATCCTGAAAATCTTCTACGGTAAGTTCTATAAAAACGGTATCACCATCAATACTATCGGCGAGAAAAATTGAGTCTTTTTCATTCAAGAGGAATAACTTAGCATTATGGACAAAATTACTTCTCATCTGATAAATTAATCTGATAGTTTTCTTAAGATACGAGTCCACCTCATCAGGATTATCATGTAACCAACAACTAATTTTATCAGAACACTGACCATAGCCAAGATAACATGATTTCCAGTGGTAACATTCTGGCATTTGTGCATGCTTAAGTTTTCTTTTTTCTGCAATTTCAAATTCATCTATCGTTGTAAATGGTTTAAGCCGTTCCTCAAAATACTTAGCAAAAACGCCTTCAACAATTTTTACTCTTTGAGTCTTAAAAGATTTTATGATTTTAATCTTGTCATCTAAAGAAACCGTCTTAAAAAAGGCGAAAAAATTTCTTTGAGAACCAAAAATTTTAAAGTAATCTTCCCTGAGCAATTCAAAAACTTCTTTGAACTGCTCCATGCTAACTTCTTCGTACTTAGAAAGATACTCTCTAATTTTATTATCTTGATTAATTATCCAATTATCCATTGTAATGAAATCTCTGTTTTTGTTAGATATTCTCTCAATAATAGAAATAATCATAATCAGTTTAGCGGGAATAGACTTTTCATATTTCTTAGCGATTAAGTAAAACGAACTCATCCTGACAAATAGCTCTGCATCAGCAGGGTTCTTGATGGAGTTCAGGTAATCAACGAATTTGTCCTTGTTGTCAAATAAGTGTCCCATTGCTTCGAATGCTTCATCAACATAATATTTTTCAATAGTTGTTTGCCTTGTGTTATCCTTTAAATTAATGAAGATATCGTTTCTTAATTCAACCATGTTATTGATGTATGAACAGCAAAAATACAAATAGTTTTGCTAATTGTGATGACCAAATATTGCACAAAAAAAATTGAGGTCTTGTTAAGACCTCTTTGCTCTATGACCTCGCGCCTCCGCTAAACTTGCATTCGGATGATTCCTAATGTAATTAATGATTCTTCTCTCGTATGCTGTTGTTCTTGCAGTCTTGCTTTGCCACTGGTGAAAATTACTATAACTTCTTGAAAACTTCTCTCTCCCTTGAATTCCAGTCTGTCGCGAAGCCCTACAAAATATAGCTCTAACCTGTTGCCGTTTCATACGGCAATCCTCAAGTGGAATCCCTAATCTTTTTGCTTGAACAGCCAAAGCATCCATCTGTCTGTTTGTGCCTCTCCATTTTTCACCAGCCCAAGAACCGAAAGCTAAAGTTAGCTGTCTAAAAGTCTTAATTTGTCGTGTAGGAACATCTTGCTTGAATCGTCTAAAAGCCTCAGGAAATTTATCCGTACTAATCAACTCCTAAATTAAGTGTTGTACCTTTCTTTTCGCATCCAGTATAGTAGATAATTCGTCGTATCTTCCCAGTTGGAAAGGGAACAAAAAACGATTCAATAACATCGGTACAAGTTTGGAAAGGTCTGCCTTCTTTTTGGCTAAGTCTCAAAGTGGCTTCTTTCCTTTTATTTGTGTAAAAATCAAACCCATTGTCTATAATGTTCTCGCTGTCAATGAGAATTTTACGGTAAGTTGAAAAAGTAACAATGCTCCAGCACCATCCTCGATAAGTTTTGCCGTTGTTGTCTGTTGTTAAGTAAATATTGCTTAAGCCGTATTTTTTTTGAATTTTTTTAAGTTTTTTTTTAGCTTCTTCTAAAGATATACCTTCAATATCAAAAAATACATAATGTTTGTTAGTTGGTTTTCCGTTTTCGTCGTAAACTCTGCTTGTCATGCCTTCTATTTTTTGGCTTCTGCTTAACATTGCAAAGAATGTAAAACGGCTTGTTGTAACTCTGAAATTGAACCTCTTTTTGCTCATATTAGCTAAGAAATCTATAATTCCTATTTTGGGTAAACTTGAATACACCGTCATGTTTTGTCAGTCTCCGCTTTAGCTTTGTATTGTTCTACGCATGCTTTAGAGCAGAAAGTTGTATTTTCAGGCGTAGGTTTACCGCAATTTTTACATGTGCTTGTTGTGTGCGGATGCTTCTTAGCGTATTCCATGAATGATTCAGATGATTCAGGTTCCATATTGTTAGGGGATTCAGATTTGGTCGAGTTTTGAGTTTCCATTTTCAATTTTTCTTTTGCTGTGTTCAAATAATCTATTCTTGTATCGGGACAGAACGCCATTGCTAATTCATTTAATACGTCAGTTTCGTTCATGCCATGTCTCAGTTTTTCCACAACAACGTTAATGTTGTATTCCCTTAGTGTTGAACCCGAGCGTTTTCTGTATTCATTCATTTTTTATTCTCCTTTTTAGGCAAAAAACTATTGTATTTTGTTTTGGCTAACTTCATAACGAAGTCATGCCAACTTTTTTGTCCCTTCGCAGAATGTAACTTTTCGAACTCTTCATCTGTGAAGGTTTGATGGATTGTTTTCATGTTTTTTCACAGACTTAGCTTTGTAACAAAGCATATATACATCTTATGAATATATTCATGTCGTGAATTGAATATATTCAAAAAGGCGTAAAAAATGAATAGAATCGATAAAGAAATCCTCATTTCGCTTCTAAGCTCTAAAAAAAGCATGTATAGCCTAGAAAAATCATTGAATGGGACAAATTATGCAACTGTTTATCGTCACATAAAAAAAATGCAAAAAGAGGGCATCTTGAAGTCGCGATGTGGTGCCAGAAAGAATGGGCAACAAGATGCAAGAGGAACCGCTAAACCTGAATTATCAGCTAAAGGATTAGCGATTCTCATAATTGACGGAGACCTGCAAAAGGACGAATTAATCAAGGCGATGGAAAAAGAGTTAAGCAAAGGTTACGAAGATTTGCCTCCTTCATTTTTGTCAGAAACTCATATCGATATTATTTTTGCGGATACACTCTTAAGAATGAGGCATAAGATTAACACAAAATTCTTCGATGAAAATTACTTTAACAGAATATTCAATATCTCATTCGCAGAAGCTCTTCTTGAGCAAATAAAAAAACAGAGTACTCAAAAAGAATCAGTGCTTAAAGCAAAGGCTACCAAATTAAAAGAAAAATATGTTGGACAGTCACAAGTTGGCATGCTAAGAAACCTTAGAAAGCAGTTCATTGCAGAAAGAGAAAACTCTAGCAGATATGTGAATATTCTTAACAGGTTTATAAAAGAAGTAGAAAAGAGGAATGCTTAATGGTTCAGGGTTCTAAAACTTTGAAGGTTGAACTATCAAACTATGGTTCTTATCTTGGTAGAGCTGAAGGATGTTTTGAAGTTAGAGAAAAAACTGGAAAAACAGAACGCTACCCACATTTCAAAAAGGAAATAGGCGAAGCTGTCCTCAAAAGCGGTTCCTACGTCAGCGTTGACGCGTTGGTTGATCTTGCACTCTGGAATATCGACACATACATAGTGACAAGAAGAAACCGAGTTGTAGCCTTGCTCAAAAATGTTGAAGATGATTCTCACGTTGAAACAAGACTAAGCCAATATCAAGCAGTTCTTGATGAAGAAAAATGCATCGACATAGCTAAACAGTTTGTCATTGCCAAAATCAAAGGAGAAATCGCTGTTCTAAAAAAGTATGGACTCGACTATTCTAAAAACTCGTTTTACCTAAGCGAAATTACAAGATTGGAATTTTCTAATTTGAAACAGACAAGGCAAAAACTCACAGGAATTGAAGGAAGAAGCGCACAAGATTATTTCTCGAAGATTTTCCAACTTTTCCCTGAAAGCATTAGACCTGAAAGCAGAGAAACATACAAGGCTTATGATGGATTGAATAATGTTTTCAACTTTGCCTATTACGTTTTAGAGTGCAGAGTACACAAAGCATTATTGAAAGCAAAATTAGAACCGTATTTAGGATTCTTGCATTCCGTCCAACATGGTAAACCAAGTTTAGTATGCGATTTCCAAGAACTCTACCGCTATCTGATTGATGGCTTCCTGATTGAACGCTGTCAAAAACTCAGAAAGAAAGACTTTGTTCTTGTCACAGATTTCATGATGCACCTCAAGATGGGTAAGAAAATTCACTTGAAAGAGTATGAGACTGACAGTTTAGCTGAAGATTTGAACGCCTTGTTTGACCGAATGGTTAACGTTGAACGAATTAAAGTTGGAAAAAGACAAACGATTGATACGTTGATTAGCGAAGAGGCTCTGTCGTTTGCGAAGTATCTGAGAAACGAAAAGAAAGAATGGGTACCAAGAATAATCAGTCAAATCCAATATAAGTCGAGTTAGTCAAGAAACTTTGTTGTAAGACTGTTCCATTTTGGAACAAACCACTATTTGTCTGTTCTTTGAATAGAACTATAAGCCGTTGCCTCTGTTAATTGTTTAGATGAAGGTAGACAATGCAAAAAATAAGCAAGAGTAGAATCAGCCAGACTTTCGTATTATTCCTAATTCTCATTATCGCTACATCATGTTTGACCTTGCTGGTAGTTAAACCTACAAACGCTCAAACTCAAAGCTTTTTTATAATAAATGCAGATGGAAACGTAAGTCCCTCAACACCTCTAATTAAGCAAACAGGTAACATCTATACTTTCACAAGTGACATGGACACAACTGTATTTACAGTTCAAAAAAGTAACATAATAATTGACGGTGACAGTCATATTCTTACTAACGGACAGATTTCCATGCTTTCAGTGACAAACGTTACAGTTCAAAACTTATCAATTACAAACACAGGGTCAATTATTATTGTCTTAAATGATACATCTGATATAGAAATTACAAATACAACTATAACAAGTGCCGTCACGCCCTTTGGAATGATCGGTGGAATTTTGATTGAGAATAGCAGTTCAGTAACGATTGTCAGGAATACTATTAAGAGTGGTATGTTTGGCATATTACTGTCAGAAAGCCATCATAACTCGATTGTTCAGAACTACTTAACCGACAATTCGAATGGTTGGGGCTATTATAGTGCAGGGATTATTTTAGAAACTTCTTCAAGCAACTCTATCTATGATAATAACTTCATAAACAATGACCATGGAGCAGAAGTCGATTCGGATTCTGTTAACACTTGGGATAACGGCAAGGTTGGCAACTATTGGAGTGACTACCAATCAAAATACCCTAATGCTACTATGGTTGATAGTTCGGGAATAGGAAACACACCTTACGTTATAAACGGGACTAACATAGACCATTTTCCTCAAATGAGTCAAGCATCTATTTTTACGTCAACACCTTTGCCAACACCTATTTCTTCAGTTCCAGAGTTTCCTTTCATCATTGTCATAGCAATCATAATGGCGGTATTGACATTAGCAGTCTCAATTTTCAAGAGAAAAACTCGTTGACAAGTTTCTTTTGTTTGTCTGTTTGTCTGTTAGCGAGCGAACGAGCTAACTAACGAACGAACTAACGAGCTAACGAAAGAGTGTGTGTTAGTTAGTGATAAAGAATTAGTCAGTCGTAGTCGTAGAGTTTGAGTTCGAGAGAGAGAGAAAGATTAAATTTTAATCCCCAGACCCAACTTTTAGAAAAACCAACGATAGCTCTGTTGACAGTTAGCTGATTCCATAGCGGATTCCATCAACGAGAGATAGTAGCGGCTCAAGAGCAGGAGGCAAATAATCATTCAAATCAACATAGCTATAGGCTTCTATCTTCACACATACCGTTATCTTTCCAAGCGTCTCTAAGTTCCTAAGGAATCGCAAACCAATTTTTCTGCTCAGACGAACTCTATTTTTCCTTGCCAACGCTCCCCACTTCTTGATTAAGACCAGTGATTTCCTGATTTCTTCGATTTTGGCGGACTCCTGCGAATATAGCTCGAGACTTGAGACTGGTTTTCCGTAGATTTTGAAATAACGAAAGTATGCCCCGTTTATGGCTGCCGTATTGTCTTTTACATAAATGGCTGCCATTCGCTTGATGAAATCGAATTGCTCAGGGATTTGCTGAAGTGATTTCATGAAGGCTTCATTTTCGGAGATTTCGCTACACGCCTTTGCTAAATTGATAAAGGCAATCAGGAGTTCCTTACAAAACAAGGGTATTTCCGATGCCATTATCATTACCTCAGTTATCTGTCTCTTTGTTGGAATTGACTTTATTTCCAAGAGCTTAGGCGTAATTCGCTCATTTCCATACGCCGACATTTTGTTCATTGCCGCTAAGTAAGCAGAAGCTTCGCTTTCCAAGGCGTTCACAAACCTGCTTTGAATAAGCTCCTTTTCCCTGTGTTTTCTTATTGAAACAATCAAAGCTTTTACTGGTTCTGAAATTACGCCCACAACAGAAAGCGGGCTGGAAGCGTCGCTCATCAATCAGACCTAATAGGCTGGTATCACAGTTCTACCTATTTAATACTTTAATTGCAACGCCAATGTCAACCGTAAGCTGGAAAATGCAAATATGCTTCTCTCAGACAACAAAGGGAAAAAAGCAACTCTACAATGACGAATCAGTCACCATGCGGGGTTAAGCCAGTTCAATTTCAGGGTCGCTTTTTCTATCAAGAAGCTTTAAGCCCACAGACTGCGATACGACCTTTCCCTTCTTTCGAAGGAGCGAATCTAAGTCCTCGTTTTTTAATTCCGTAAGTATGACAAAATCGAACTTATCATCATAATCTCCATCGCAGAAAAATCTTATTTGTAATTTACCCGTTCGCTTATTTTTCTCAACTGAAACAACCAATGGAGAGCCGCATTCTGGGCATCTTGCTTCTCTTTCACTCAACATAGCTATTCGTCTCTAAAATTGGTTGACTTCTTTAAAAAATTTTGCCAAAGTCTTAGTCGGTTTCAAGTTAAAGCTTAAAAGCTAACACAACATAATTGCCAAGCAGTCTGATGCCGATGACCATGCATCTAATTGAAGAATATTATAACGCCGTTGATAAGGTCAAACAGTATAGCGGCAGTAAGAGAGAAATGTCTCTGCGTTCAGAATTTGCGAATCTCCTTAATTATTACTGCAAATCGAAAAATCTCTTGTTGATACCCGAAATTGACTACAAGTCAAAAAAAGGAAATACAGTTACACCAGATGGAACAGTCAAAGATGCATTGCGCTTAGATGTAGGCTATTGGGAAAGCAAAGATGAATATGACGATTTAGACAAAGAAATTGAAAAGAAGATTGGGAAAGGATACCCGACCTCAAACATTATCTTCGAAGATTCACAGACTATTGTACTAATCCAGCAGGGTTTTGAAAGAAATCGCGTTTCAATGAAAGACCCAGCTAAGTTAGACCAGATTCTCCAACGCTTTGTTGATTACGAACGCCCCGAGATTGCCGACTTCCATAGAGCCATAGAAAAATTCAAAGAAGATTTGCCGCCTATCTTGGACGCCCTCAGAGAATTAATTGACTCTGAAGCGAAAAAGAATCCAGTCTTTAAGAAAGCAAGGGATGACCTGCTTGCACTCTGTCAACTAACGATTAATCCAAAAATCACTTGTTCAGATGTTAGGGAAATGCTTATCCAGCACATTCTCACAGAAGAAATCTTCATTACTATTTTTAATGAATCTCAATTTCACAAAGAAAACACAATAGCCAAAGAACTCGAAAAAGTCTCAGACACGTTCTTCTTTGGAAAAATAAAGAAAAATACCTTAGGACTTATTGACCATTACTACCTTGCGATAAAGGCAGCAGCTTCAAATATTGAAGACCATCATGAAAAGCAAAAATTCTTAAAACTTCTATATGAATTATTTTACAAGACATACAACCCCAAAGCAGCTGACCGCCTAGGCATCATATACACGCCTAATGAAATTGTGCAGTTTATGATTAGGACTGCAGACCACCTTCTCTGTACACACTTCGGAAGAGTATTATCCGATTCCAACGTCGAGATACTTGACCCCGCAACGGGAACAGGCACTTTCATCACTGAATTAATTGAACAAATACCAACAGCGGCTTTAGAATACAAGTATAAAAACGAGATTCATTGCAATGAAGTTGAAATACTTCCTTATTATATAGCCAATCTTAATATCGAATTTACCTATAAGCAAAAAACTCAAAAATATGAACCGTTTGAGAATATTTGCTTTGTCGATACGCTTGACAATACAGGTTTTCACTTCAAAAACAAGCAGGTGAGCTTGTATAATATTGGAGAAGAAAACATTGAGCGAATTAAAAGACAAAATAAGAAAAAGATTTCAGTGATAATAGGTAACCCCCCCTACAACGCTAACCAATCCGTGGTTAACGAAAATAATCCAAACCGTAAATACCCGTTTATAGATAAAAGAATAAAAGAAACTTATGTCAAAGACAGCCGAGCAACGAAAACTAAAGTTTATGACCCTTATGCAAGGTTCTATCGTTGGGCATCTGACCGAATTGGCAATAATGGAATTATCGCTTTCATAACAAACAGGTCATTTATTGATAGCTATACATATGATGGCTTTAGAAAGCACATTGCAAATGAATTTGATTATGCAATATATCATTGATACAAAAAGTGATATTCGTGAAAACCCAAAACTGTCAGGCACTGTCCATAATGTTTTTGGCATACAATTAGGCATTGCTATAATGTTTCTTGTTCGCAAAGAGTCGTTAAAAAAACCTTGCATGATTCAATATTTTGCATTAGAGGATGAGCAGCGAAGGGAAGAGAAGCTGAGATGGTTTGCAAGTAATAAAGTTGAAAATGTTCCGTTTGTTCATATAACGCCCGACAAGAAAGGGAACTGGCTAAATATTCAGGATAATGACTTTGATGATTTGCTTCCGTTAGTCCCTGAAAAAGATAATGACTTGTCAATTTTCACTTTTTACACCATTGGAGTATCTACAAATAGGGATGAATGGGTTTTTGATTTTGACGAGTCAAACATTGCTGACAAAATTCAATATTTTGTAGAATCATACAATTCGCAACTCAAACGATTGAGAGATGTTAAACCAGAGAATTTAGGCAATGCTCTAAAATATGATATTCAATGGAGCAGAGCGCTTAAGGATAAAATTCCTCGCAGAGTTAGCCTTAATTTTGACGGAAAATCGATAATTGAATTTAACTACCGCCCGTATGTTAAGAAATTGTATTATTCCGACAAAGATTTATCGGACTTTCTGACTAGAAACCATTACAAAATTTTCGGGGATGATTTAAACAGAAATAACAAGGTAATTTGTTTCTCAGGTGTTGGTTCATCGACGCCCTTCTCAGTGCTTATATCAAATCGTCTTTTTAGCAAAGACCTCGTTGAGAACACTCAGGCAGTACCTTATTTCTTTAACAATGGTAAAAAATGGAGCAAGAACGTTACAGAATGGGCGATAAGAGTTTTTAGAGAACAATACAAGGACGATGAAATCAGTAGTGACTCAATTTTTAATTATGTTTACGCAATTCTTCATTCGCCTAAGTACTGTCAAAAATACGATGCTGACTTGAAAAGGCAATTGCCAAGAATTCCCCTTATGAAAGACTTTTGGAAATGGGAAAATTGGGGTCAACAATTGATTAACCTTCATATCGATTTTGAAAACGCCCCTATCTATCCGCTTGAAAGAATTGACAAAGAAACAAAAAATATCCAAAACAATAAACCCAGACTCTTGGCAAACAGAAATAAGGGTGAAATAGCAATAGATGACATAACTACCTTGAAAGGCATACCTAAACAAACTTGGGCTTACAAAATTAGAAACCGAACAGCTGTTGAATGGATTCTTGACCAATATAAGGAGAAAACTCCTAAGAGCGAGACTCTTCGTAAAAACTTCAACAATTACAGTTTTGAAGACTACAAAGGATATGTTATTGAATTAATACAAAAAGTAGTTACCGTGAGCTTGGAAACTACTAAAATTATCAAGAGAATGGAAGAAGGTTAGTCCATTCTAACTAGTCAGGGTTTTGTTCTCGTAACTTCAAGATATTCCTCTCTTGTAAGATATTTCCCCGAAGGTGTGACGCTAAAGTTTGGACGACTGCTCTGCTTATACTTTTTAATTTGATTCAAAACAAAAATTGTGATTTGTGGGGAAGTCCTCGTTCTTTTGCTAATGGGCGATAGCAAAGTGTATTGCTCGTATTCATTCAAATCAAGAAAGAGTCGTTCTCTATAAGTTTTCCATGCAAGTTCTGGTTCAAGCTTCTCTGTATTTTCTACGGTACCTTCACCAATTATGCCGCCACCTCCAGTAACATAGAAAACTATTTTTGATTTCTTGCTGAGACAAATCATCTTTGTATATTTCGCAAAAATGTTTCGTTTTTCATCAAATATTCGTCTCGCATGCTCCTCAGAAACAGGAAAAACTGCACCTATTATTGTACCCATACGGCTTACTCTTGGCTGACTTATTTAAAAGTTTTGAGGAAACTAAAGAACCGCAGTGATTTGTCCGCTTTTAAATTGCCAACTACCTCAAAAGACGTGGGTACCCTTTAAGCGCCATCGGCGCACGCATCTTGACCTTCAAAAGGATGACCTACTTTTTTGAAAACTAAGGATAATGCGGTTATGATTCCAAAAATGACTACACTTGGAAGTGTGCAATAAGTTAGTTCTGGAACAGTAGGAGTTGGGGTTGGCGTGGGTTGATTTGCACTTATTGTAAAATAGACTGTATTAACCCAAGTGGTTTGGTTAATTAATTCGTGCGCTGAACCAGTGTTATTATAGAGTTCTTCGTCAATTCCAACGCTTAATTGATGTGGCCCATTTGGCAGTTGGGGTAACTGAAATGACCCAGCTATCGTAGAATATTCTGGGATAGAAATGGAATTCACATCAAGGCTCCAAAGTAAGGCACCTTGGTCTTCGCCGTCAATACTGTAATTTAAGGAGACTTGGGAAGGCTTTGGCCAATTGAACGTACCGTTGCATTCTACAACGTTAGAATTGTATGTTGTATTTATTGGTGAATATAGGGTAAGTCCCGAAGAGAAAGTGATTGGCTGATTTGAATCTGCCTTAACAGTTAGGAAGGTTAGACTTAACATAGCGATAATAAGGATTAGGAATAATGTGAAAGCTTTCCTGATTTTGTCCATCTTAGTCACATTCTTCTCCTTAGAACTTTGGTTGTTATCAAGGACATGATTACAAACAAAGGCAAGATTCCTAAGATGGGGAGCTCTGGGATTGCTTGTGTGCCAACAATCTTGAAATTATGAGTGCTGTGACTGTAGTTTATTTGTAGAATATTGTTTGTTCCATCGTTAGATTGAGTGTAATCTGCATCTTTTACCAGTAATGTTTCATCTTTGTAGATTGATAGTTCTCCCTCTACAAGGGTAGCTGGGATAGTGATCCTGCAGTACCCTGTTGTTCCAGTTTGTCCGTTTGCTTTGAAGTTTAGCTCTTTTGTGGCAGGATTAAACGTTAAATCAGTAACGGTTGAGTTGCTATCAGCGATAACCGGGTAGGTTTTGTCTTCAACTGAAACATTAAACTGGAACGAAGTCGGACCGGGTGTTGGATTAAGTGACGAGATTTGACTTGGTGATAACGTAATTTTGTCAACTATGTTAACAGTTATTGGGTTGCTCCAGTCGCTTGATTCTGTATCATTAAAAGTAATCTCTGTATAACCATCCCCAGGTCCTACAGGTGGAATACCTGGCATGTAGCCTGGCTTTTGAGTTATAGCATAGTAACCGGTTATTGCTTGAACTTGAAAATCGAGCAAAGTACTATTGTTAAGAGGATTATTCATGGATGGACGAAAAAGGTAATCTCTAAGGTCGCATGGGTATGGTGGTATTGTGATAAGAGTAGTTTGTGAGTCAGATTGAAGCTGATAATCACCCATTCGTATCCATTGGTATGAGTTATGGTCTTTGACTCTATAATAGTAAACTATTGAGTTAACAGAGCTACTGCTAGTGAATGCTTGATTTTCTATAACTATCTGTATTGAGCTGTCATTTGGGAATTGTATAGAAAACTTTGGTTCTGAGGGTTTAGTTGATTGCGCACAAACAGGTTCAAGGCAATTAGTCCCTAAAATTATAAGTGAAAGCAGAATTAGGATAGTGCTTGTTGGTTTTTTCATCAAAGTCAAGGACTTCCTGTTATAATTAGTAACGAAGTTAACTTATAGTTCTATTCAGGGAACAGTTAATCAACGGGTTGTTCCAAAGCTGGAACACTTGTAGGCATGCTCTTGATTAAACACACGATGTAGCAATATCGTGGCTACGCTCCAAGATCTAATTTTGTTGCTTGAGGATCACTTGAACATGGTTGTTTTGCTCTTGGATGGTGGGCAGTAACTTTTTGATGCGTAGATTAAACCAACCCCCGCTATTTTATCGACAAGTATCTTCAGGTTAACAAAGTCAGAATCCTCTTCTATACAGTTTCAGCTTATTTTGCTCTGAAAGACGTCGGAGTTTCTGAGGGCCCTCTAAAAGCAAATCGCGGCAATGCTGGATGAGCAGAAACGGCAACAAGCCGATTGCCCGCGAACGGTTATGGAAACCCAAAACTCCACGACGGCAGAGCAGTTTACACAGTGGCAGAACAATCAACGGTTGGCATTTGATTGCTACCGGAGTGGAATAATACATTAAATGATAGTCTTTTGTTTCGTCTTTTCCGAAAGACTACCGTGACGGCAATGATGACTGCGGCAGCTATTGTTGTTACAGATGTCAGAGTTACCCATTTCAATATTTCATTGGATGACGCCGTTTCTGTTACGTTTGAATCCAAGTCTATTGAAACCGAATGTGTACTGTGATGATAGGTGCAAACTACAAGCCAAGCGTCACCTATAGAGGCAGAGTCAATGTTCAAGGGTTCGCCATCAAGCAAAATTTGCAGCTCAGAAGCATCAGTGATTAGGGTTCTTGAAATAAATACTTGGATGTATCCAGTTGATCCTTCTGGTCCAGAAACGCTAAAGCTCAATTGCTTGCTTGTGGGATCGACTGAGAACGCTGTAATGGTAGAGTTTGTCTGAATGGCAAAAAGAGTCGGCTGCAAATTAGTAGTGGTTGTTGCAAAGTTGACTATCGTGCTGGTTGGTAGATACGTTGTGTTTCCTGGGTAATCAGCTTTCAAGAGGCAATTACCAGTAACTGAAGGTATCCAAGTTACAATAAAGTCTCCGAGGGTAGCTGTGTTAACTGTAGTGATTTGGCTCCAAGAGCCTCCGCCGTCAGCACTAAACGAGAGCGTTACGGGTTGATCTGTTAAACCCCCGCCTGCATCTGTTAAGTTACCGGTGATATCCAATTTGAAGACACCATCAATTGTATAGCTTCTGCAGTAAACAGAAAGCTGGGGAATAGACGAATGTTCAGTTCCCAATCCCCCAATTGGCAGCACACCGCCGGCTAAAGTAGAAGTTAACGTCGATTTTATTGATTCAGCAACAACCCCGTTGGTATCCGTAACTTTAACGTAGACAAATGAAGTCATGTCAACTGTCGGTGAATATGTCCAAGAATTAGTGTTGGAAGACGAATTGACACTGTATTCTAAGCGGTCATCTACGTACCATTGATAGGTATAGGGTGCCGTGTTTCCCGTTACGGTTGCTGTGTAAGTTACTGGTTGTCCCCAATTTACCGTTTTTGAAAGCGGTGAGATTGTGACTGGGGTTTTACCTGTCCAGTAGTAGCCACTGTAATAGTCGGTTCTATTGACAAAGCCAGAGGCTGAGCCAATAAGTAAAGCCCATTGATTGTTACCAGTCACATTGTAAGCGATCGTGGGCGTGTTTGGCCATGGCAACAAATTATCAATCCCATAGGAATACGAGTCATCAGCAGTCCAGCCAGCCCCATTCCACTTAAAACATTCCAGACTACCATGCACTCCACCTGCCAACCCAACAAAAAGAACCGTGCCCCCTTCGAAGCCTTGAGCAACACAAGGAACAGGAAATGTACAATCTGGACCAAATGCTTCTTTGAAAGGTAAACCGTTGACTAAATTATTTTGAGTGCCCCAGCCTGTTCCGTTCCACTCAAAACCTAAGTATCCCTTATTATCATAATTATCGGCAACTAAATCCCATTTGCCGCTGCCAGTAAGGTTGTAGGATAGGGTTGCAAAGTTAACTCCACCACCGTTCTCGTTAAAGTTTGGCAATCCTTCTATTAACTTGGGATTCTCTACCCAATGTGAATCATGCCAGGAATATCCTATCCAGCCGCGTCCAGCCATTGGTTCTAAACTTGCTGAGTAGGCGTTTCCAGCAATTATCATATCATAAGTACCCTCACCAGTTATATTGAAGCCAGCTGTAGGATCATTTCCGTTTGCGTATGCGGATAATCCTTGAACAATACTGTCATCGCTTACCCATTTTGACCCATCCCAATCATACCCCGTGAATGGGAATTGGTTGACGGTCCAACCATTAGCGCGACCGATTATTAGGCTCCATTGACCATCACCCCTGAGGCTGTATACAAAGCATTGACAGTTCTCGCCTATCCAACCAAGTGGGGGCAAACCCTTAGTGAGATTTGAGTCTGCTTGCCAACCGACCGATTGTGCCTTGACAAAAGTGATAGAGTTTGTTAATGCTGTTGCCAAACTGATGCATAATAAAGAACAAAGTATGACCGTTAATATTCTGTTGACTGCCAATCCATGTCCTCTTCTATTAGCGCTTGAGGGGTTAGTCTGCTTTTAAGTTTGCGTATAAAATGACAAACATCAGGTTTAAAGAGAAAATCCGTAACATGCGCTAATACTTTGTAACAACTAGTCTGGTTATTTGTCATCTATCCGAGCAACCATTAATAATCAAACCTTGGGTTTGGCAGCGAAGCGGCTTAACGTTTGGCACTAAGTCGGCGGAATTTGCGCTGGTAACTGGATAGCTTAATATGTTTCTTTATGTCTTTTGCCGTTTGAATCTTGCCAATACTATTAAACCATGATTGGTTTAGCTTTTGCTTTTATAGGAAAGGTTTTTAGTGTAGTTATTATATGAGACTGTGAAAAAGTGTATAGTGTAAAGTGAGGTTAACATTATGTCTGTATTTGCAGCACCAGGAGCATATGACCGTGCCATTACCGTTTTCTCGCCTGATGGACGACTCTTCCAAGTAGAATACGCGATGGAATTAGTGAACCGTGGAGCCACCATTATAGGCATCCAATCTTCAGAAGGACTAGTTCTCGGTTCAGAAGAAAACATCGAACCCCTTGAAGAAGCAGGGTACTCATGGAAAATCTTCCGAGTAGACGATCATATTGGCGCAGCCATTGTCGGGTTAAGTTCCGACGCAAGAATCCTAATTGACCAAGCAAGAATCTATGCTCAAAGCAACAAACTAACATACGACGAACCCATAGACGTGGAAGTCGTAACTAAACGCATATGTGACATCCAGCAGATGTACACGCAGCATGCAGGTGTCCGACCCTTCGGAGTCTCCATAATCTTCGGCGGAGTCGACAAAACAGGAACACGCGTCTTCGGTACCCACCCAAGCGGAACCTACCGTGGATACAAAGCCACTGCCCTTGGCGCAGGAAGAGAAACAGTTCTCGGTATCCTAAAAGAAGAATACAAAGAAGACCTCACCCTTGACAACAGCATAAAACTTACAGTCAAATGCCTAGTCAAAGCGCTCGAAGCACGCCAACTACCCGCCAGAATAAAAATCGCAATCATCCCAGCAGCAACACAGAAAATGGAAATGTTAAACGACAACACAGTGGAAGGTTATATCAAAGAGCTGGGTTCAAGCAAGTGAAAAACTAATGAGCGAAAAGTTCACCGTCGCACGCTTAACAAGAGAAAATGAACATTTTGAAATATTAGTTAAGCCCCAAAAAGCGCTCGACTACCGAAACGGCAAAATCGCGGGAATAACCGAGGTTTTAGCCGCTGAAATGATTTTCGCAGATGCCAACAAAGGCACCAAAGTTTCTGAAGAAGCTATGAAAAAAGCCTTCAAGACAACTGACCCGTTAAAGATTGCAGATGAAATCCTAAAAAAAGGAACCCTGCAACTGACAACCGACCAAAGACGCAGAATGGTTGAAGACAAAAAAAGGCAAGTTATCGACTTTATTTCTCATCAAGCAGTAGATCCCAAAACAAATCTGCCCCATCCGCCAGCACGCATCGAAAACGCAATGGAGCAAATTCACTATCCAATTGATCCATACAAACCAATTGAGGAACAAGCCAAAGACATAGTTAAACTGCTCCGACCAATCTTGCCGCTGAAAATTGAGCAGGTCACAGTTGCAGTAAAGATTCCCACGCAATACGCAGCCAGAGCCTACGGCACGGTCAAAACTTTGGGCACCATCAAACGGGAGGAATGGCGCGGTGACGGCTCATGGTATGGTGAACTCGAATTACCCGCAGGATCATATGCTTCGCTGATAAACAAACTTGGCGACGCAACCAAGGGAACAGGAGAAGCAAAAATAATCTCTTAGTAATGGAAAAAATGATATAGGTGATTTTATGCCAACATTCTTTGAAAAAAAACAGCTTGTTACGCCTGGAGAAATGCTCGCTGAAGGCGACTATTTACCTGGCGAAAACACGTATGTGGAAGCAGGCAAGATTTATGCCTCAAGGATTGGACTCGTAGACAGCGATAATAAAAAAGTAAACGTTGTTGCACTTAGGGCTTTTTACGTGCCGAAAATGGGTGACATAGTCATTGGAACAGTCACTGAAGTAGGATTCAACGGCTGGACCGTCGACATCAAAGCACCCTACACAGCAATGCTGCGTGCATCAGACGTGCTAAGCCGCCCCTTTAAGCCTCAAAACGACGAATTATCAGCAGTCTTAACCGCAGGCGACTTAATCGTTGCCAAAATAGCATCCTTCGACCGAGCACACGACCCTCAACTAACCGTCGGCGAACCCGGCTTGGGCAAGATTACTCGAGGCCAAATCCTTCAAGTGACCCCGACAAAGATTCCTAGGATCATCGGACGCAAAGGCTCGATGATTTCCATGATTAAACAAGAAACCAACTGCCAAATCATCCTCGGATTAAACGGAGTCATATTGGTCACAGGCAAAACCTTAGAAGAAGAGGAACTTGCCATAAGCGTGATTCGAAAAATCGAAGCAGAATCCCACACAAGCGGTCTTACTGATCGCATAACACAGTTGCTAAAAGAAAAGAAAATAGGTAAAGTGGAGGAAAACAAAGTTGAATGAAAAACCCGATAAATTAATCGACAAGAAAGGCATCCGACTAGACGGTAGAAAAGCGGATGAACTTCGCCCCTTAAAACTTCAGGTAGGCGTACTCTCAAACGCCGACGGATCAGCCTATATTGAACACGGTAAAAACAAGATTTTAGCCGCAGCATTCGGTCCAAGAGAAGTGCACCCAAAACACCTCATGCAAGCTGACCGCATGGTTCTAAAAGTTCGCTACCACATGGCACCCTTCTCTGTACAGGAACGAAAGTCCCCTGCACCATCACGAAGAGAAGTTGAACTCTCAAAAGTCATAAAAGAATCATTAGAACCAGCCCTATTCCTTGAACTATACCCCCGTACAGGCGTTGACGTCTTCGTTGAAGTCTTGCAAGCCGACGGAGGAACAAGATGCGCAGCCATCACCGCAGCCGCACTAGCCATCGCAGACGCAGGCGTTCCAATGCGCGACTTAGTCGTAGGATGCGCAGCAGGAAAAGTTGACGACACAGTTGTCCTTGACCTATACGATGCAGAAGACAAACTCGGCGCCGCAGACGTTCCAGTAGCATACATGCCTGCCCTAAACGCAATTACATTGCTACAAATGGACGGAATCTTAGAGCCCGCAGAATTCGAAAAAGCCGTGAACATGGCGATGGAAGGCTGCAAGAAAATCTACGAGATGCAAAAAGAAGCATTAAAGACCAAATACATGGTCGTTAAAGAGGTTGAAGAATAATGTCATCCCTTGTAACAAAAGTTAGACTAAGACAAATCGAACAACTAATCGAGAAAGGCAAACGCCTAGACGACAGAGGCTTACTCGATACCCGCGAAATCAAAATCGAACAAGGCCTAATCGAGAAAGCTGAAGGCTCCGCAAGAGTCTACCTCGGCAAAACAGAGATTCTCGTCGGCGTCAAAGTAGGATTAGGCGAACCCTTCCCAGACACACCAAACGAAGGTGTCTTAACCGTAAATGCAGAACTCGTTCCCGTTGCTTCACCACACTTTGAACCAGGACCACCAGACGAAAACAGCATCGAACTCGCCCGCGTAGTCGACAGAGGCATCAGAGAATCCAAATGCATCGACAACGAAAAACTCTGCATTGAACCAGGCAAAAAAGTCTTCGTAGTCTTCGTCGACGTTTACGTGCTCAACCATGATGGAAACCTGATTGACGCAGCCGCATTAGCTGCCATGGCTGCACTTCTCAACACAAAGATGCCCAACTACGAAATCAAAGACGGCGAACTCAAAATCAAACAAGGCTACACACCACTACCCGTAAAAAACCACCCTATAACAGTCACCACAGGCAAAATAAACAACCACCTAATAATAGACCCTCAAGCCGAAGAAGAGCAAGTCATGGATTCACGCATCACCTTCGCAACCAAAGAAGACGGAACCATCTGCGCCATACAAAAGGGCGGGTCAGGCTATTTCTCACCGCAACAGATTTTAGAAGCCTCAAAGATTGCTCTGGACAAAGCAGCAGAACTGCGCAAGAAACTAGATTGGTGAGATAAAAGTTGCCCAAAATGAAGAAAGTTGGTCCAACACGAGGTTTAGGAGTCCGCTACGGCTCCACCGTCAGAAAGCGCTACATTAAAGTAATCACTGAACTCAAGAAGCCCCACAGATGCCCTCAATGCGGCTTTACTCGCGTTAAACGCCAAAGCGTCGGTATCTGGAAATGCAGCAAATGCGAGTACACTTTTGCAGGCGGAGCATACACACCTATAACGAAGCTGGGTGTTGTGGCCAAACGTGCAGCTAAAGGTGCGCCAGTCGAAGAAACCACCCAAGTTGTCACAGCTGTTGAGTCGGCAACTGAAGAAGAAACCACTGAGTAAACCTTTCTTTTCCTTCTTTAATTTTTGTTAATTTTTTAGTTTCTGTTTATTACCTTGGAGATCCTGTTAACATACGGACCCTCAAATGTCAGCCAAAACAAAAGCTAACATACGTCTAAAGTTCGCATCACAAAAACAAATCTCCACTATCCTTAGCGCTTTAACGCCTGAAGCCAACGCCCCACCAACCAAACGCGCCAGCATAAAGCTTGAAGAGGACGGCTTATTTCTCGTGTTAAATGTTGAGGCAGAGGACACGGTTGCCTTGCGGGCAACTTTGAACGCTTACTTGCGATGGATAACCTCAACAGTCAACGTTATGGACGTTGTTGAGCAGGCTTAATTCGTTGGCTACGGTTCTTCTGAGCACTGCTTTTCGATATTTTAATGCCCTTGAAAACTCGATACAGACCTGAATCCCTCTTAAACGTTATTTTTCAAGGATTGGTTTCCTTCTATTGTTTCGCAGAACAATTCGCCCTTAAAAACTTTTTTCTTCATAAGGATGCACTGTTGATGGCGTATTTTAGTAAACTATGCATAAACACACATTTTTTCACGTAAAAATTTGACTATTTTCGCAAATTTCTGTAAAAAAACTTATAAGAAAAGCTTTACAGTATAACAGAAAATAAGGGGAACAAGGAATGATTTTTCAGAACAAGACCTTAGATGCTGTCATTTTCGACATGGATGGCACGATGTTTGATACCGAACGCCTGCGTTTCAAGATGCTTAAACAGGCTTCTAAGGAAATCTTTGGACAAGAAATTTCAGACCAAATCCTCTACGATTCTCTTGGAGTGAGCGCTGTAACTGCTGAAAAACTTGCAAAAGAATGTTATGGTGATGACTATCCGTATAAAAAAATAAGAGAACGCGCAGATGCGTTGGAAAGAGGGTACGTGCGAGAAAATGGGGTGCCGATTAAGAGGGGTCTATATAACTTACTTGAACGATTCAAGAAAAATGGAGTGCTTATCGCTTTAGCTACATCAAGCCGAAGAGAAATCGCCGAAGAATACTTGCTCAACGCACGGGTACTCAGATTCTTCGACGTAGTAGTATGTGGCGAAGATGTAGAAAAAGGAAAACCTAACCCCGAAATATTCCTTAAAGCAGCAAGCGAACTAAACTGTGAACCAAGCAACTGCTTTATCTTTGAAGATTCACAAAACGGTCTTCTATCTGCAAGCGCTGCAGGCGGTATACCGATTTTCATTAAGGACATAAAAGAACCCTATTCCGAAGTTAAGGCGCTGGCTTATCGATCTTACGAAAAAATGACTGATTTTTTGGATGAGCTTATTCTGCAGATGCCAAAGATGCCAGTACCGACCCTTAATGAGCATTTTCCACAGAGTGTAGGTTACACAGTTGTGGGAATACACGGGTTTGGTGCTATGGGCGGTGGGTACCTTGCCCAAATTTTTTCTCATTGGGACGGATATACTAGACCGCGTAAAATAATCGCTGCTACAAACGACAGCCTTAAACGTCAACTGGTAAACGCGCTTGGAAAATATAATGTGAAATACGAGAGTCTTGCGTACTTTCAAACGATTTCAAACGTAAAAATTATTGATATGAACGATGAAGAACAGATAATCGAGATGTATAAGAAAGCGCAAATAATAGGGTTGTCTCTTCCAGAATACGCCATTAGGTCTCAAGCGAAAATGATTGCTAAGGGCTTGATAGAAAGATACGAGAGCGGCGGTAAAGACCTAACGTTGCTTATTGTCATGAATAAGATTAATTCAGCTAAATTTGTAAGAAATCATATTGAGAATGTGATTGCCCAGTTAGCTGGCGAAGAAAAAGCCAAAAAAATTGTTGAAAGCACATTTTTCACAGAAACAGTTGTCAATAGAATGGTTTCAAAAATACCTGATGACGTTATTCTTTCAAACTTGCAGAACGAATTATATAAAATGCACAAAAGTATCTTGGAATATTCTGGGAAAATGGAGGAAGTTTTAGAGTTTTCACATGCCTATTTTTCAGAAAACAAATCCCCTAAACGTCATAAATCCGCAAAAAACGAAAACCAAGCAATTTACCAAACAATTCACGTTGCTGACTATGTATCGTCTGTAACCAAATTTGCTAACCAACTATCAAAGCTAAATGTTACCCTATTCAGTAGTGAACCTGAAATGCCGATTTACGCCAGCAAAGGAAGCCCCCTTTTGGAGCGATTAAGACAGGTGGTGACGGTTGACAACATAAGATCGATGCAAGAAATAAAAAATAAACTTTCAAATGGAACACATGCAATAATAGCTTGGTACTCTGCACTTCTGGGGTATAAAACCATCGGTCAAGGTATGGGTGATTCAAGAGTATCGAAGCTTGCTGAATACATAATTAAAGGTGAAATTGTGCCTGCACTGTTAATTGAAAATCCTGCTTCAAAAAAATACATTAATTCTATAGCTTCAGATTTTCTTAAACGGTGCCGCGCTTCTTTTAAGGACAAGTGTTCAAGGGTTGGGAGAGATCCTCTCAGAAAACTTCAAAGTGGAGAACGTATAATGGGCACAATCCATTTAGCTCAAAAACATGGGGTTGACACCAGCGGCTTGGAATTTGGAGCGGCCTGTGCAATTATGTATTCTGTTCTATCTATCAATGAAAATGACTTGGAAGCCTTAAAAATCAAACAATTATACGAGAAAAGACACTCGATTGAAGATGTCATTACATACAGTGGTGAATATAATAAAGCAAAATATGCTGGTCTTGACGTAAGTAGAGACAGTGAGTTAATCAATAGAATACAAGAAAGTTTTGATAATTTAAAGAAAGAGTTAGCGCCTTTAAGTGTAATAGCTCAGTAACATGCATTTTTCGTTTACGATTGATGGTCGTTTTTAGAAGAGAAGGTTTAAATAAATACCGTCATATTTCGTATATGCTTTAAAGTTAAAAAACGGATGAAAACTTAGCATGTCACAGCAGGAATATCGCTATATACTTCGTATAATGGGTACAGATGTTCAAGGTACCCTAAAGACTATTTACGCGGTTTCGCAAGTTAGAGGCGTAAGCGCAGCCCTCGCAAACGCGGTCCTACAAAAGTCAGGCGTAAACCCTGACCTGCGTGTGGGATTTATAACAGAATCAGATATCTCAAAAATAGAAGATGTCATCAAGGACCCAGTAAAATATGGCATACCGAGCTGGATGTTTAACCGCCGAAAAGATACAGACTCAGGAAAAGACCAGCATATTTTGAGTGCTGACCTCATTTTTAAAACTAAAACTGACATTGATGGAGCCAAAGAAATCAGGTCTTGGCGTGGATACCGCCATGCTTACAGCTTGAAAGTACGTGGCCAAAGAACAAAAACCACTGGAAGAGCAGGCAAAGCATTGGGCGTTAAGAAGAAGACTATGATGCAGAAGCCAGGTGGAGGAACTGAAGGGGGCAAATAAGCATGGGCGATCCGAAGAAACAGCGTAAGAAATTTGATACTCCACGTTTCCGATGGCGCAAAGACGTTCTCCAAGAAGAGCTTAAACTCTTGGGGCAATTTGGCTTAAGAAACAAGCATGAACTCTGGCGACACAAAACCACTCTATCCAAAAGCAGAGGTATCGCCCGTTCACTAATAAGTAAATCCACTGAAGAACGCGCAAAGATGGAAAACGAATTGCTCGCCCAACTCAAAAAGAAGGGTATCCTGCAGGATACAGCAGTACTAGATAACGTGTTAGACTTAACCATCGAAGATATCTTGGAACGCAGACTACAAACAATCGTCTTCCGTAAAGGCTTAGCAAGAACCGTCTACCAATCACGACAACTAATTACACATGGACACATAACAATCGATGGTCGCAGAGTAACAATTCCTGGGTATATAGTGCCAAAAGAGGCTGAAGCAAAAATAATCTACTCACCCGAAAGTGCAATAGCAAACCAAGAACACGCATTACGCGCTGGTTTAACAGTTGTGGCTAAACAAGTAGAAGTTAGGCCACCAAGCAGAGGCCGCAGAGGCGGACGAGGAGGCGGCAGATTCTGAGCGCTCCCAACAACAAACGAAATGAGAAATGGGCAATCGTTCATATCTTCAGCTCCTACAACAACACCCTAATTCATATCACTGACATCTCAGGCGCAGAAACCATCGCTCGCACCACAGGCGGAATGTTCGTCAAAGCCGACCGCATGGAATCTTCACCCTACGCAGCCATGCGAGCATCCACAGGCGCAGCCGAAATTGCACGTGACAAAGGAATAACAGCCGTCCACATTAAAGTCCGAGCTCCAGGCGGCGCCGGTCCAAGAACACCTGGACCCGGTGCTCAAGCAGCAATCCGAGCATTAGCCCGATTCGGTTTCCGCATTGAACGCATCGAAGAAGTTACACCAATCCCCCATGACGGAACAAGAAGGCCTGGTGGCAGAAGAGGCAGAAGAGTTTAATCTGCAGCATCCCCCTTTATTGAAAATAACTTATTGGAGAGTCTTAGCAAGTGAAAATAGAAGTCCTTGAAAAAAATGATATCAACCTCCGCATAGCGGTAAGAGAAGCGGATGTGCCCTTAATGAACGCTCTACGACGTATAGCACTTGCTGAGGTTTCTTGCATGGCAATCGAAGAAGTTGTCATGATCGAAAACTCTTCAATCCTGCAGGACGAAATAATCGCCCACAGACTGGGACTCACACCACTAAAGACCGATTTAGACGCATACAACACTCCTGAAGAATGCGAGTGCAAAAGCGAATTCGGCTGTTCATCCTGCCGAGTAACCCTGACCATAGACGCTGAAGCAAGAGACGGAACAAGAACAGTCTACTCGGGAGAATTAGTCTCAGAAAATCCTGAAATAGTTCCAGTCTCAGACAAAATCCCAATAGTTAAACTAGCAAAAAACCAGAAACTTAAACTTGAAGCCTACGCAAGGCTCGGTAAAGGCAAAACCCACGCAAAATGGCAACCAGTCTCAATGTGCGCATACAAATACTACCCAAAAATCACCACTCCAACCGAGAAATGCAAAGACTGCTCAAAATGCGCAGATATCTGCCCAAAGAAAGTCCTTACCATAAAAGACGACAAAATCGATGTAAGAGACCTTTTAGCCTGTAACCTTTGCATGGACTGCGTAGAAGTATGCCCACAAAAACCATCGCCACTAAAGGTTGAATGGGAAAAGAACGCTTTCATAATGAACGTAGAGTCTACCGGTGCGCTTCCTCCAGAACGAGTGCTAAGAGAGGCAACTAAACTGTTAGGCAAACAACTAAACGAGTTTGAAGAACAAATTAAGGCTGAACAACAATGAGAGAAACCAAAACCACAAACCCACAACTAATCGAGCTCATAGGGCTTCTAAAGAAAGAAAGCAGAGAAAAACAAGCAGCCATCTGGCTAGACATTGCCGACCACTTAGCAAAGCCACGCAGCCAACGCGTAGCCGTTAACCTGAGCAAACTCAACAGACACACTAAAAAAGCCGATGTGGTGATTGTTCCAGGCAAACTCTTAGCATCAGGCAGCATAGACCACACTATAACCGTCGCGTCATTCGACGTTTCAGATAAAGCAAAGGCAAAGCTTGAAGCTGCCAAAGCAAAATACATCACAATCCCAGAGCTAATGGCCAAAAACCCCAAAGGCTCAAACGTAAAAATCATCCGGTGAGCAAAATGGAAACAACAACCCAATCCCCAATAACCTTCGTAAACGCCGAAGGCTTAATCGTAGGCCGCATGTGCAGCAAAGTCGCCAAACGACTACTAAACGGCGAAGAAGTAATCATCCTAAACGCAGAAAAAGCCATATTCTCAGGCAAAAAGAAAAGCAAAGTAGCAGAAGCCCACAAATTCCTCGAAGTAGGCGCCCCAATGCGCGGTCCCTTCCATTACCGCCGACCAGACCGTTTCCTACGAAAAACCGTACGCGGCATGGTCCCCTATAAACAGCCCAAAGGCAAAAACGCCTACAAACGCCTCAAAGTATTCATGGGCGTACCAATTGAATATAAAAACCAAAAAATGATAACCTTCGAAGAAGCCAATTCAGCAAACCTCAAAGGGCCGCACTTTACCCTCGGTGAATTGGCATCCGAAATCGGATGGTTCAACAGGATGGAATAATTATGCCCGCAAAAAAAGTCTTAGTTGTAAGTGGAAAACGAAAAACCGCAGTCGCCCGCGCCATCGTTAAACAGGGCGTTGGAAGAGTACGAATAAATCTAACTCCAGTTGAAATTTACGAACCCGACATCGCAAAAGCAAAGATCATGGAACCCCTCCTGCAGGCAGGCGTCGACGTCTGGCAACAACTCGACATGGACGTTAAAACCAGCGGCGGAGGCTACATGGGACAAGCAGAAGCAGCACGCATGGCAATATCAAACGCACTCCTAAAATGGACAAAAAGTACCCACCTACGCACCGTCTTTAACGAATATGACCGCACAATGGTTGCCGGAGACAGCAGAACCAAAGAAACAAAGAAAGTCGGCGGAGCAGGCGCACGGTCCAAAGAACAGAAAAGCTACAGATAAGGAGAAAAAACAAAATGATTATCCCCGTAAGATGCTTCACATGCGGCAAACTCGTAGGAGACCGATGGGACGAATTCACACGCCGAATCAAAACAGGCGAGAATGCCAGCGACGTGCTGGACAGCTTAGGCTTGAAACGGTACTGTTGCAGACGCATGTTGCTCTCTAACGTGGAAATCATCGATGAAGTCCTCCGGTTCTATGAAGAAGCGGAAAAACGCAAAGAAGCCCGTAACTTCTACTAAATTTTTATTTTCTTGTTTTTCTTAATTTTAGTTAACTGTCAATTTTATATCGCTTTAGGGCACATTATTTTCCTTATATGGAGCAACTGTTTTTTGGTGGCTCCCGAGAAACTTTAACGATGAGCATCAGTTTCCTTCTGTAACTGGATTTTGTTTTTCTGATAATCGCCATCAAAACCCACTATACAAAACAACCAAAAGACAGTAGTTTCAATTGTGCTCTCTACTGCGTTAACGTTAGGTTGTTTTTTGTTTCATGTTGTTGAGCATTTACTGCTTGCGCTGTTTCCAGCGTGCTCTGTTCCCTACAAGGCTTCTCATGTATTTGTTTTTATCATTTAAATCGGGGGTTAAAAATAAGGACAGGGCGATTTTAAGGGTAAAAGTTTATATTTCCGTTGACTTTTTGCATATTTCCGAATTAAACAAGTTCTAGTAAAGTAGGGAATGATAATATGGCGTATTTAACAACAACGGGTTCAGGACAACCAGTCCTCATCCTTAAAGAAGGAACAACAAGAAGCAGAGGTAAAGAAGCCCAAAGAAACAACATCATGGCAGCACGAGTAATCGGTGAAGTGCTAAAAACAACCTTGGGTCCACGAGGCATGGACAAGATGCTTATCGACAGCCTAGGCGACATCACAATTACAAACGACGGCGCAGCCATCCTGAAAGAAATCGACGTTGAACACCCCGCAGCAAAAATGATGGTTGAAATCGCAAAAACCCAAGATGACATGGTTGGCGATGGAACAACATCTGCAGTCGTATTAGCAAGCGAATTACTCAGAAAAGCCGAAGAACTCCTCGACCAAAACATACACCCAACAATATTGGTCAGCGGCTACCGCAAAGCCTCAGTAAAGGCAATCGAAGCCATAGGAAAAATGGCCGTGCCCCTAGACATCAATGACCGCAAGACCCTCCTCAGAGTTGCATTAACCTCCATGAGCAGCAAAGCCGTGGGTTCAGCAAAAGACCACTTAGCAGAAATATCCATCGATGCAGTCAAACAAATCGCAGAGAAACGCGCAGACAAAACAATCGCTGACATAGACAACATCCAACTCGTCAAGAAAACAGGCAAGAGCCTTCTTGAAACTCAACTTATCCAAGGCATAATCATCGACAAAGAAGTCGTCAGCCCCAGCATGCCAAAAACCAAGGAAAACGCAAAGATTGCACTATTAGATTCAGCCCTAGAAATCGAAAAAACAGAGATCACAGCTGAAATCCGCATCAAAGACCCCAAACAGATGAAAGCGTTCCTCGACCAAGAAACCGACATGATGCAAGACATGGTTACAAAAATCAAAGCCTCAGGCGCAGACGTAATCTTCTGCCAAAAAGGCATCGACGACATGGTACAGCACTTCTTATCCAAAGAAGGCATAATGGCAGCCCGCCGCGTAAAAGAATCTGACATGGAAAAACTAGCAAGAGCCACAGGCGGAAGAATAGTCAGCGACTTAGATGACCTAAAGAAAGCAGATCTTGGCAGCGCAGGCTTAGTCGTCGAACGCAAAATCGGGGACGACAAAATGATTTTCGTCGAAAAATGCAAAGACCCACACTCAGTTGCAATCCTTATCCGCGCAGGACTCGAACGCCTTGTCGACGAAGCAGAAAGAGCAATAACCGACTCCCTTTCAGTCGTCTCAGACGTTTTAGAAAACAACAGCATCGTTGCAGGCGGCGGAGCAGTCGAAATCGAAATTGCTAAAGAACTACGCAAGTACGCAACCAAAGTCGGCGGACGCGAACAACTCGCAGTAGAAGCATTCGCAGACGCAGTTGAAGTTATCCCACGCACACTCGCAGAAAACGCAGGACTTGAGCCAATCGACATACTCGTCGAACTAAGGCAAGTGCACGACAAAGAATCTGGCAAGTATATGGGAATTAACGTGTTCACCGGCAAACTCCAGAACAGCATCGAAAACGGAGTAATTGAACCAATTGTTGTCAAAGAACAAGCAATCAAATCAGCAGCCGAATCAGCAGCTATGATACTGCGCATCGACGACGTCATAACCTCAAAGGCGCCAAAAGGCGGTCCAGGTGGCCCAGGCGGCGGAATGCCGGGCGGCATGGGCGAAGAATAAACTTCCCCTCTTTAATTTTCTTTTTTAGTTTAATTAACATAACAAAGCACACATTTTCCCAACCCAATAGGTCCAGTTCAATGACGATATTTTTAAATAAACCACCCGCCCAAAAAAAGCACCATCACTGCAGTGCTAAAGAAAAAGACAGGTTAGGAAAACTGTAGTCCCTACTTATAATTACAATTAGACGTTTATCATTCATTAATCCCTTCAATATGGCATAAACGATTACTCTGAGGGCTTTGAGTCGTTGTAAAGATTTTCCTCAGGCTGGTGTGTTGGACGTAACCCGCCTTCTGTTGTCTGTGGCGTTCGGCTAATCGGGCTTCTTTTAGGCTCTGCAGAAACGTGATAAAGGGTGGCAAAAGTCCTAATGGGTGGTCGTATCGATTGAAAGTAGTCTCATTATTATGTTGAAATTTAACGCTAATTTTGAGAATAACCAAAGCACCAACCTGTATAGGGAAAACAAAAATAACAGTTCACGTTCATTCCCTTCCTGAGAGAACTGCAATGATACACGACTTTAACCTTTTAGCAACCACTGCCCGAGGAAACGAGCGTCCGATGATTAACGAAATACTCTATCTGCTCAAAGAAGAACTGGGCGATGCAGAAGCGCAGGCTGTTAAGACAAAAATCCGCGGCTTAATCGTAGCCAAAACCGCCTTTGACCCCGTCGCGGTCATAGAGAAATTCCACGCCATCCTAAAAGAACGCCCCTATGAGTTCCGCTACGCCCTAAGAATCCTGCCCATCCAGCAGGTTGTGCAGACGGATCTGGCGGAAATCAAAAAAGCCACTGCGGAATTAGCAGCCAAACTGGGAGAGAATGAAAGTTTCCGTGTTACAGTTGAAAAACGCTTCACTACCCTCCACACAAAAGACCTGATTGAGGCAGGTGCGGGGGATATTAAAAACAATGTTAGCCTTGAGAACCCTGACAAAATCTTGCTTATCGAGGTTTTGGGTGCGTTAACTGGTTTGTCTTTGTTAAAGCCCAGTGATATCTTGGCGGTTGTTAAAGAAAAAATGCTTTAATTAAAACTGAGTTGAAAGCAGCGCAACTCGCTCAATGACCAAGTTCACGATTGCTTTGTCTTGGTCGCCGTCAGTCATTACGGTAGCTAATTCTTCCTTGGTGATTTGGAAGGCTTTTTTGATTTTTGTTGCTTTGGTTTTTGTCATTTCCAGAACTGTGCCGTCGGGAGGGCTGCCGATGCTTTTGGTTACTGCTTCAAGGGTGGTTTCTATTTGTTTTGGGTCTTCGCCGATGATTGTGAGGGCCATGTTTTTTGTTTTTGGCTTTATTCCGCAGCGTTCTATGGCTTTTTGTATTTGGCGTTGGGCGGAGGTGTAGAGGATGGTTTCCATGGCGGGGGTTCTTGAGTGGTTGGTTTTGTTTTGAAAGGCTTGGAGCGCGTTTAGGACGGCAAAGTACAGATGCTGGTGCGTTGCGATGTGATCAGAGTCGAAGAATTGCACGTTTAGGTCTTGTCCTGTTTGTTTGCGATTTTTCTTTAGGAAGGCTTCTACTACCTCGAACGTTACGCCTCTGTACCCTGTTATTTCCACGTATTGGTCATATTCTTTTATGTACTGAAGCATTTTGGTCCCTCACTGCATCTCCTTTAAAAGTTTCTCGGATAGTTGTTTGGGTAAGCCTGCTCTTACGAGTTTTGTAACTTCCTGATTTACTGCTCGCTTACTCTTCTGCCTTTGAATTATTTTCCGCAGAGTTTCCTTTGTATCCCAGGGAAAAACTACCCAACTGGTGGTTAGTTTTTCGTAAAAGTCTGGAATAAATGCGGTTTGGAGTTTCTGGTAGAGGGTGGCGGTTTTGATTTGTTGGGCGCCTTGCTGTTGGAGGTAGGTTTGGGCGAGTTTTAGGCTTTCTCCTGTGTCGGCGATGTCGTCGACTAAGAGGGTTTTTTTGCCTGTTATTTGTGTGGTTAGGATTTGTTTTAGAGTGGGTTGGGGTTGGGTTTTTTGGATGTCAGAGTAGAATTCAATTTGGATGAAGCAGAGGGCAGGGGTTTCCAGCAGGTCGGTTAGGATGCGGGCGGGCACTGTGCCGCCTCGCGCGACTGCGACGATGATGTCTGGGCGGTAGTTTTGTCGCCTGATTTTTTGGACTTGGCAGAGTAGCATGTCGTAGATTTGGTTCCATGTTGGAACTTCATAGTCGATGTTCAAAGGTACATCTCTAACTTCCATGAGGGAAGTAAGCAATTTCTGGCTCTGTTAAGCATTTCCCTAAAACAAATAGATCATGCAATTTAATAGCCATCCAATTTTTGGCTTTTAGGTAATTAAAAGATTATTGTGCATGTGATTCTATTTTTACATTGAATTTTATTAGTGCTTGATTTGTTTTTCGATTGCTTGGTTGCATATTTATTAAGGTGATGTTGTAATTAATTTTATTTGGGAGATCGGCGTCTGGAGATATGTGTCGTCTTTCGTAATATAGTTTATATGCTTTGACGTCTTTTTCCAATAACAATCAAAATGAAAGGAGACTAAAAAAATGGTGAAGAATGTGGATGAAGATAAGATTAAGCATGTGCTCACAGAGCCAAAGATAGCTGCTATAAAATCGATGCTCGAGAAAGACCATGCCATCGACTGCCTACTGCTGCTCCATGTTGGTCGTGGCAAATGGAAGGATGCAAAAGATTTCATGCGCGAGAACAACTTGACGCTCAGCGATGGCACCTTTAGGGCCAGGATGATTGAAATCGAATCTCTGGGTTTAGCTAAGAGTGAACGAATTGACCCCCTCAAGAAGTACTATGTTAAGACTGAACTTGGGGAAAAAGTGGCCAAGATGCTTCTCGGGTTTTTTGACGAGTTGGATCTTAAAGATTAGTTTTTTGTGGATGGCTTGTAGCCGTTCTTTTCTTTTATTTTTTGCTTTTTTGTTGGGTGTTGTAGTTGTGTTCAACTTATTTTTAATATTGTGTAGTAAGACGTAATATTTAAAAGAAACATTTACGACAATTACCTATTACAAGACCAAAAAAGGAAAAAAGAAAATGAACACATATCATAAGAAAAATAAAGAAAAACTCGAAAGCACTAAGCCCCGTAGTCGCATCAATCATCTTAATCGCCGTTACCGTCGCAGTCAGCGTTGTCGTTGCTGCATGGATGGGAGGGATGACCATCGGTCTTATGGGAAACGCAGAACAAGTAACAAGTAACAAATGTTGAATTATGCTGATCAAACTAATAGCCCTGGCGATGCTTAGCTGTGTCACAATTCAGAATACCGGATCTCTTCAGTAACATTTCATCTCAGACTATTGATGGAAACAGTGCGCACTATGCAAACGCAATAATGCTGATGGTGGGTCTTAGGAGATGCTGTCGTCATTAGCTAAAGGCAGTACCGTACGTGTCACGATTACACAGTCGCTCTGATGTCAGGAACTGCTTTTAGCTGACGCCGCACAATATCATATAAAAATAATGACTGCAAAAGGTAACACAATAACCTACACCGCGACCATACGCTGCTCTTAAGCACCACACAATAAGCAATACTTGAGATAACCTATAAATTTGGGGGTAAGGTGGAATTGAAATTTCACCTAACTTTCCTTCCTTTATTTTCTTGACAAATAAATCTAGGAGTAGAAAAATCATGGTAACACAAATCAAAGAATACACATCCGCCCAGGCAATAGCCGAAGACTTAGACAAAGAGCTGTCCGAAACCAAAAGTGTCTTGGGCGAGTACCTGCGAAAACTCGATGAAATCCGCACTTTGGCGGAAAAATCGAAAAAAGTTCGCGAAGTCGTAATGAAGTTGGCGGGCAAAAAAGCCCCAACTGAGAACGCAAGCGAAATCACTGTGGGAACACTAAACATTGTTTTGGATGCTAACCCCTTCCATGAGTTAACGGCCATAGAATCCGTGGTCCGCAGTCACCAAGAACGGTTGTTGGTCTTGCAGAAGGCTCGTGAAGCCCTTAAGTGGCTTGACCAACTCGGCGACACTGACGGCCTCAAGTACCTTGTGGTGGAAGATAACGGCGTCCCAGAACGCATCCTATTCAAAATATCGTAGGACCTAAGAAAGGAGACAAAACAGTGACCGAGGCTTGCTCGAACCCGCTTCAAACGGTTCTAGATGAATTCAAAGTCATAAGCCCAGAAACCACCAACGCCCTGATATTCAACAACAACGGCGAAACCATCGCCAACACAGAAGCCACAACCGAAGACCAAACCAGAAAACTCATCCTACACTTCGGCAGCATAGCATCGCAGGCTCAAAGCATCGGCGGCATAGAAGACCTGACCATTCAAGCTGCCGACAGCCAACTAAACATCTCAGCTATGGATAACCTTTTTCTGGCAACAGTTTCCACGCGGGCAGCAAACCAAGAAATCATTAAGTCTTTAACTCATGTTTTGATTCCAACAGTTGTGCGGCTTGTGGACCAAATTGTGTCTTCGCCCAAAGAAAAACCTGTGCCGCAAGTTCTCCAACCTGAAGAGAAACTGACTGAAGAAACGGTTTTTCCAGTTGAAGATGAACCAACGACTGAATCTATCACCGAACCAACGACTGAATCTATCACCGAACCAACGACTGAATCTATCACCGAACCAACCATCGAACCCATCAGTGAACCGCAAGAACCCATTGAACCGATTCTTCCATCCACACCAATAAACCAGTTCATGGTGGAAAAAATCGGAGGCCTACTTGTTGCCGCTGACACTGTCCGAATCAAGGCCGACGTTATTGCGAAATGGAACGAAATCTACGACGGCAAACAAATTACAACGGTCAACATTGAAGCATTAGACGGCAAAAAAACCACATGCAAATTCAAAGCCATAAAGGATGCAAAAAACAACTCCAAAGGCGTAATCCAAATCCCGGAGAAAATCCTCCAAACCCTGCAAACTGAAAAAGGCAACCTGGTCATGGTTAAGCCAGTAATAGAATAAGCGAGGAATAACTGTGAAACAAAAAACTTACGTAGAAATCGCGCCAGAGCTTTCTGACACTGCACCAATTATTTCAGTCGGAGACGAAAACGCCGAATTCGCAAGTCTATCGACCAGTTTAGCCGAAATACGCAAACTCAACGGCATCAACGGTTACATACTAAGGAGCGACACCTCAGCCATAATCGACTTAACCGAACAAGACAAAATAATCGATTACGCAATCTTAACATCTCAAATCTCGGAGTCAAGCAGCGAAATTGCAAACCAATTCAACATGGAAGAAATAAAAAGCGTTTTGGTAGAGGGCAAAACCGTTAAGGTACTGTGTATGACGGTGGGCGAAAACAAAATCGCCGTTTTCATGGAAAAAACCGCTACTCATACTTGGATAATAAAAAGAATCAGCTCATAATACGGTTCAAACCTCTTTCTATTATTTTTAGACTGTTTTTAGCGTTGTAAATGACCTGAAAACCAACTATAGACGTACCACCTGAGATTTGTCTGGTTCTCTAAAGCTTTTCAAGGAATTTCTAATAGGAGATCCAAATCTGTAGCGAACATAGGACCTTCTTTTAAAAGAACATATTGAAATCTTAGATCTCTCAGTTTATGGCCAAATAGCCAAGAGCTTGTTTATTAAAACGGTTTTGCACATCAGTTCATAGTTGGGTGTAATTTCGAAATTGTCCTTAGTTGAGGAAATTGCAATAGTACTTGGGCTGATAGTGTTTGAAGTTGTCAACAGCGTAGACAATGCTGTAGTTAACGCCTCCGTTCTAAAAACTATGGGCTTGATCTGGCGCAAACGGTTCCTCTTAATCGGCATCGTATCCTCAGTGTTCCTTGTTAGATTTTTGTTGCCCTTACTGATCGTTTGGGTTTCTGTTCCTAACATGAGTTTGCCAGACATATTCTTGGCATTCTCAGGACAGAGCGACATAGCGGCAAAAGCCATCGAACTACAAAAACCAATAATATTAATGTTCGGAGGCGTTTTTCTAATGTATTTATATTCGCATTGGCTATTTCTTGAAAAGAAAGAGCCCCTCTTCATCGAAAGATATCTTAAAGAGAAACATGGCGTTTGGTTCTTTGCCTTTGCAGCCATCTCACTTGCAGTGATTATGTATCTGGCACGTGCAAACTCGATGGTTATGCTTGCGGCGGCTATAGGAAGTGCTACCTTCTTCATACTGTACGGCTTGAAGGAAACAGCGGAGTCAAGCGAACGTAATATGACGACAGGGGCAAATGGATTGAGTGATCTTTCTAAATTTGTTTATCTTGAAGTGTTAGATACAACATTCAGCTTTGACGGTGTGGTAGGAGCATTTGCCTTTACCATAAATCTCCTGCTAATCCTCATAGGTCTAGGCGTTGGGGCCCTTGTGGTTAGAGAACTAACCATCAAAGGTATTGACACTATTGGCAAATACAAGTACCTCAAAAACGGTGCCTTGACTTCAATTGGATTTCTTGGCTTATTCATGCTTGCGGAAAGCTTTGGCCTTGAACTACCCTCATATTTACCCACCCTCATAACTTTCATCGTAATAGGTGTTGCCTTCTACAAATCTCGTCAACTTATCAAACTGACACAGTCAAAAAAGGCACCCCAAGCTACTACAACTATAAACAGCAAGGTACCCATTTGCTTTTTATCGTTTAGCATTCAAGGCTACAAAACCTATTTATTTCTAATAGAGAACCATCTTTCCCGAGCTCCGGTAGTATAGTCCGGTCAAGTATGCCGGCCTCTCGAGTCGGCGACCCGGGTCCAAATCCCGGCCGGAGCACTACTATTTTTTTAAAAAAATAGGTTATTTGTAGGTTAGTGTTGAACAGATTTCTTCTACAGTTCGATTGAGGGTTAGTTCTGCCATGTTTTTGCTGTAGTCCATTATGCGTCTTGAGCTGTCAAAGATTAAGCGAAGTCCGGAGGCAATGTTTGGGTCCAGTTTCTTGCTTGACATTAGCATGATTAATTCGTTTTCCAGTGAGCAGAGTGCTTCGCGTTTGGAGATTAATCTTTCTGCTTCCTTGTACTCTCGTTTGAAGAGTGCTTTGATGGCATCATCGTAGAGTTGATGGGCTTGGGTGCTAAAGTATACGAGTTGGTTGTAGATTTCTTCGTCTATGGGATCTTTTATGAAGAGGGTTTCGCTGTCGATTAGTTTTTGGAGTGCGCCGAGGTGGTTTATTATGTTTATGGCGTTTTGCGCTATGCTTTCTATATCGTTTACGGCTATGCGGTAGAGAAGAAATTCTTTGGGTGTTTTAAAGCCCAGTTCACGGTAGAGGTTTCGTTCTATGCCATGTTTGAGTTGGCGGACGATGTATAGACCGAGCCGGTTTACGTCGTTGTGGGCGTTAATTACGCTGTCAAATAGGGTTGTGCTTCGATCTTTTAGGGCGGCGATGGCGTCTCTGTTTGCTGCAAGGGCGACGATTGCCATGCGTCTGACGGCTTTTTCTATAGGGAATTCTGAGTGTTTGATTAGGATTTGAAGTGTGATTTCGTATTGAGTTTCATCGATTACTTCTGAACCCAAGAAATTGTCGCGTGCGAGGGTTGTTATGTTGTTTTTGTATTTGGCAGTGTCTTGGATGCTTTTGAAACGGACTCTTATGATGTCGGCGCCTATTGTGTACAACGCGCGGATCATGCGTAGGGTGGATTGTAGTGGTTCTTTGGGGTCGACGGTTACGCAGTATTCTTTGGGTTTGGCACCGTTTTCTCTGCCCTCTTTCTCCATAATTACTCGCGGTACCAAGGTTAGGGTGGAGTCGGGTTGGATGTTGAAAGCGATTTCGCTGCCTCTGCCTAATCCTATGTCTTCAACCCATTCTTTTGGGAGCGAGATTATGTATGAGCCCCTGCCTGTGCATTGAACGCGTCTGTATCCTAGGTCTTTTTCTGCCATATACTCACCGTTTTGATAAATGTTTCATTTAGATTACATATTTCCTTAAGTTACATATAAATGATTAACAACAAAGTTATATAATATACATGCTATTTGGTGGGCTAGCTCCTAAAAAGAGGGCAATAAAATGCCGTTAAACACCTGCAAAATACTAATCAAAAAAGATAATCAAGCATCAACAAGCAAGGGCGTACTTTGCACAAGTGACGTTGAACTCCATGTGCAAATGCTCACTTGTCCGCGCTAACCCAACAAAATAGAGGTTTAAGGTATGAAAAAAATAATCGCAAAACAAGAAGCCTGCATGGGCTGCGGACTATGCGAAGTCTACTGCACCACAGCACATTCAAAATCAAAAGATATAGTCAAAGCCTACAACAGTGAACACCCCAAACCCATAGCCAGAATCCGACGCGAAGTAAACAAACCCGTCTCCTTCGCAATCCAATGCCGCCACTGCGAAGACGCACCATGCGTAACCGCCTGCCTAGCCGGAGCAATGACAAAAGACCCCAAAACAGGCGAAGTTACCCACAACAAAGACAAATGCATGGGCTGCTGGACCTGCGTCATGGTCTGCCCCTACGGTGCATTAATCATGGATAAAGAAGGCAAAGTTGTCGCTAAATGTGACCTCTGCCAAGGACTAGCCGAACCAGCGTGCGTTGCCAACTGTCCCAACCAAGCGTTAGTATTCAAGGAGGTAAAACCATAATGTCGAAGTACGTAATTGTTGGCGCCTCAGCAGCAGGAGTAGCCGCAGTCGAAGCAATCCGCAAAGTAGACCCAGTTGGCGCAATCACTGTAATCACAGAAGAAGCCTGCGCACACTACAGCCGCCCAATGATTAGCGACTTAGTCAGCGGCAAAGCAGACCTACAAAAAATGAATTGCAAAACCGAAGACTTCTGGAAAGTCAACATCGCTGAACCACGCCTAGGCAAAAAAGCGGTAAGCCTAAACTTAACGGAAAAAACCGTAATCTTAGAAGACGGAGAAAAAGTAGCTTACGAGAAGCTTCTGCTTGCAACAGGCGGCAAACCGTTCGTTCCAAAGATGGACGGTCAAGAAAAAGACGGTGTATTCACCTTCACAAACATCTCAGACGCCCAGCGTTTAGCTGCAAAAATTGGAAGCATACACGCTAAAAGCGCGGTGGTTATCGGTGCAGGTCTAATCGGGATAAGCGTAACTGAAGCCCTCACAAAACGCGGTTTACAAGTCACCGTCGTAGAGCTCCAGGACAAAATCCTAAGCTTACTCTTAGATGCCAAGGCATCTGACATCGTTGAAGCCATTATCCGAAAGGCAGGCGTCAACTTTGCCACCGGTCAATCAGTACAAAAAATCATTGGCAAACCCGAAAACGACGCCGCAGTCGGGGGAGTAATCTTGACAAAAGGCGATCAAGTGCCCTGCGACCTAGTAATCGTAGCCATCGGTGTCATTCCAAGAACCGAACTTGTAGTGGGAACCGATGTGAAAATAAACCGGGGCATAGTCGTTGATAATTTCATGCAGACCAACGTGCCTGACGTTTACGCCAGCGGAGATGTTGCCGAAGCATATGATTTCATACTCAACCAGAACCGTCTTTTGCCTCTGTGGCCTTTGGCGGTTTTGGAGGGCAGAGTTGCAGGATACAACATGGCAGGCTCAAAAGCCAGCTATGAAGGCGGAACCAACATGAGCAGCCTCAAGTATTTCGGCATACCCATCGTCTCAATTGGCTTAGCTAACCCCAAAGATGACCCAACGCTCGAAGTGCTCGTTAAAGAGGACAAAGAAAACAACGTGTACAAGAAACTGGTCCTCAAAAACAACATAATCGTTGGCATGACACTTGTTAACTGCATTGACCGCGCTGGAATTATCTTCAGCCTGATGAAGAATCAAGTTAACGTGAAAAAATTCAAGCAAGACCTGCTAAGAGATGATTTCGGCTGGGCAGTTCTGCCTGTTACTCTTCAACGAAAAATGAGTGTGGTACAATAATGAATCAAAACGACCAAAAAATAATCAATCCATTCGGCGACGACAAGGATTTCTCAGCCTGCGGCATCTTCGCAGCAATGAACACCGACGGCAAACGTTTCGGCTCAAAAGACCCTGTGCGCGCCATGGCAAACATGCATGACCGCGGCAACGGCTTAGGCGGCGGCTTCGCAGTCTATGGCATATACCCAGACTTCAAAGAATACTACGCATTCCATGTAATGTACCTAAGCAAGGACGCAAAAGAGAAAACTGACCGCATACTCGCCCAAAAATTTGACATAACCTACGATGAAGAGATGCAGACCAAACCAGCCAACGTGCGAGATCCACCACTAGTCTGGCGTTACTTTGTTCAACTAAAAAAACAGCGCCCCGAAAACCAAACAGAAGAAGACTATGTATTAGATGCAGTCATGCGGATTAACACAGAAACCGGCAAAGCATTTGTCTTCTCCAGCGGCAAAAACATGGGCGTCTTCAAAGGCGTTGGTTTTCCCGAGGACGTCGCAGAGTTCTTCTGCTTAGAAGACTACCAAGGCTACCTTTGGTCATGCCACAGCCGATTCCCAACTAACACTCCGGGCTGGTGGGGCGGAGCACACCCATTCAACATCCTAGACTGGACAGTCGTACACAACGGCGAACTCTCATCCTACGGCATAAACCGGCGCTACCTAGAAATGTACGGTTACAAATGCACCATGCAAACTGATACCGAAGTCTTAGCCTACGCAGTAGACTTGCTGATGCGAAGACAACAACTCCCCATCGAACTTGTAGCCCAAATCCTTGCTGCACCGCTCTGGAGTGAAATAGACCGCATGGAACCCAAACAGGCAAATCTGTTGCGGACGCTGCGGCAAACTTACGGTAGCCTACTGATGAACGGACCCTTCAGCATAGTCATCGCTCACCACGGCGAAATGATAGGGTTAACCGACAGAATCAAGCTTCGCCCCATGGTTGCTGGCACGAAAGGCGACTACATGTTCCTATCTTCAGAAGAAGCTGCAATGAGGCTTGTTTCGCCCCAACTTGACAAGTTCTGGGCGCCCCGCGGTGGAGAACCTGTCGTTTGCAGACTAAAAAACAACAGCAAACCATCAGCTGAAATCCTCGCTGGAGGCGTAATGTAATGAAAACCTACATAATACCTGAATACCTCGTTGAACGAGACGAGAAACGGTGCATACGCTGCAAAGTATGTGTGAACCAATGCACCTACGAAACACACTTCTACGACCAAGAAACCGACACCGTCTGCAGCAAAGACGAGAACTGCGTTAACTGCCAACGATGCGTAACCTTCTGCCCAACCCACGCTATAACAATCAAAAAGAACCCAAACGTCAGCAGAGACAACGCCAACTGGAGAATGGAAGCCATCCGCGACGTGAAAAAACAAGCGGAAACCGGAGGCGTCATCTTAACGGGCATGGGCTGCGACAAACCCGACTTCACTTACTGGGACCGCCTGCTCCTTAACGCAAGCCAAGTTACCAACCCCTCAATTGACCCGCTACGGGAACCGATGGAAATCCGAACTTACCTTGGTGCAAAACCCGACCACTTAGATTTGGCAGTCGAGAACGGCGATACCGTGCTAAAGACCCAATTAACTCCGCAGCTTTGCTTGGATACGCCAATCATGTTCTCAGCTATGTCTTATGGCGCCATCAGCTTGAACGTGCACGAATCCTTAGCGCGTGCGGCAACAGAATGCGGAACCTACTGGAACACGGGTGAAGGCGGCTTGGACAAGAGCCTCTACAAATATGGTGCGAACACCATTGTTCAGGTTGCATCAGGCAGATTTGGTGTCCACTCCAACTACCTTGACGCAGGCGCAGCCGTAGAAATTAAAATCGGGCAAGGCGCCAAACCAGGAATCGGCGGTCACCTTCCAGGCGAAAAAGTAACTGAACACGTAGCAAAAACTCGCATGATCCCACAGGGCACCGACGCGCTCTCCCCCGCACCCCAACACGACATCTACTCAATTGAAGACCTGCGACAGTTAATCTTTGCGCTCAAAGAAGCGACCAACTACACTAAACCGATCTCCGTTAAAATCGCAGCCGTTCACAACGCACCCGCCATCGCAAGCGGTATGGTTCGGGCTGGAGCAGACATAATCGCGTTAGATGGTGTTCGAGGAGCAACAGGCGCGGCACCCAAAGTTATTCGAGATAATGTAGGTATACCCATCGAATTAGCTGTCGCGCAAGTAGACCAACGTCTCCGTGAAGAAGGCATACGCAACAACGCTTCAGTGGTGGCGGCAGGCGGTATCAGAAGCGCTGCTGATGTGATAAAGGCTATCGCGTTAGGTGCAGACGCAATATACATTGGCACGGCAGCTTTGATTGCGATGGGCTGCACGGTTTGTCAACGCTGCTACACAGGCAAATGTCCATGGGGCATCGCGACAAGCGACCCTTGGATTAGCAAACGCATAAACCCAGACATAGCATCCGAACGTCTCGTAAATCTACTCAACAGCTGGAGCCTCGAGATTAAGGACATGATGGGCGGCATGGGCATAAACGCAATCGAAAGCTTACGCGGCAACCGCTTAGCTCTAAGAGGTGTTGGTTTAACCAAGACCGAACTCAAGATACTTGGCGTTAAAATGGCAGGAGCCTAAGAAAATGCAGCAGATAAAATGTAAACTAATAGAAATCGACCCTAAATTCCAATCCCACATAAAAATCGAAGGTAAAGTAGCAAAAATAAACGCGGAAGACCTCTACTACAAAGAACTAAACTGCCTCCTACGCGCCGTAATCACACATGATATCGAACGCATCGAACTCCACAACGTTTGCGGACAAAGATACCTCGGAACCGACTTAGACACCAACATCCAAATCGATATTTACGGAACACCCGGCAATGACCTTGGCGCATTCATGTGTGGACCAAAAATGGTAATCCACGGCAACGCCCAAGATGCCAGCGGCAACACCATGAACGACGGCCAAATCATCGTCCATGGCCACGCTGGAGACTTAACGGGGCACTCGATGCGAGGCGGCAAAATCTTCGTCAAAGACTACGTAGGCTACCGCGTTGGCATCCACATGAAAGAATACAAAAACAAGATTCCGCAGATAGTTGTCGGAGAAACCGCAGGCGACTTCCTTGCAGAATACATGGCTGGTGGAGTCATCGTCATCTTGGGTTTGAACCTTAAAGAAGGCGAAAAATGCAAAGCTCGATTCGTCGGTACAGGAATGCATGGCGGAGTAATCTACGAACGCGGAGACATACTGGAACCCGAAGCCGGCACCAAAACCTTGCCAGTCGGCAAACGCGATATGCAACTAATCGAAAGTTTAGTCAACGAATACTGCAGCAACTTCGGCGCCGACCCAAAAACAATACTCAGCGGGAAATTCAAAAAGATACTGCCTCTCTCGAAACGACCTTACCAAAAACTATACTCCGACTAAGCCCTCCTTTTGTTTTCTTTCTATTTTTTGACCTTGTCTCGTAGTTTCAATAACTCGCCGTTAGTGATTTGACCTGCCTCTCTATAGTTTGTGAAATGAGTTTCTATTAGGATTCGAAGGGTTTGCAGAATTAAATTTTTTATAGTATAGCAACTGAATTATCTTTGAGCAGTTTGGGATAGCCCGATTAAATCTTTGTCCCTTATCTGGGCAATTCGCTTCTTAACCCTTTATTAAAGCATCAACAAAACGACATGGCTGAGGCGGGGCAGGTAGAATGAAAATTCAAAATGCAGATTATTTTTGGTTTCGTCTAAGTTCTCTTTGTTGCTGCAGAAGACTAGCTGCCAAGGTCGCTAAGAAGATTATTGCGAACACTATTACTGCGATGCCTATCTTGAATGTCCAGTCTATGTTAACGTAGAATAGAACGAACATCGACACAAGCATCAAAGCTAATACAAGCGCCTGTTGAACCCCGCTAAAAATCTTCAGGTTTCCAAAACTCAATTTTTAACTCTCCATTGTCCATGTTTTTGCACAAGCGCGCCATATTAATTTTCTGTTTAAAAACTGGTTTTTGACTGGCATAAGATTCTTGAAAAATATATTAAAGAATAGAAAATTTGGGATTGTAGTGTTGCCTAAATGGTGTCGGCTGACATTTCTTTAACTCGGCTTTCGATGAATTCAGCGACTTTTTGCTCGCTAAACTTGCGTTCGTTCTCTTGAGCTTGCAATTGTTCCCTAACTGTACTCAGAAGCTTTTCGATGTCCACTGGTTTAAGCAAGTATGCGTCGGCATTCTTGTTTAATGCACTTATAGCGTTCTGCATCGACGGGTAACCCGTTACCATTATTTTGCGTGTTTTAGGAACGGTTTCCTTCATCATTTTCAAAAGTTCTACGCCTTCTATGTCTGGCAACCGAATGTCAAGCAACGCAATATTGTAGGTTTTTTCGTGTGTTTTCTGAATTGCTTCTTTACCGTTGGCTGCTATATCGACAATGTACCCTTCATCTTCAAGAATAGCTTTCATAGTTTTTCTGATTGTTTCATCGTCATCGACGACGAGAATTTTGGTATATTTATCCATATGTTTCACCTCCAACTTCAAATTTAGGTTCAATCGGAAAAGTTAACGTAAACGTGGTTCCTTGACCATGAACCGTTTTAACAGATACTGTCCCGCCATGTGCCTCAGTTATGCGTTTGCAGATAGCTAAGCCAAAGCCCATCCCCTGCGCTTTTGTCGTAAACAACGGCGAAAAAAGCTTCGGCAAAATATCCTCCGCAATGCCTGCGCCCGTGTCTGAGAAATAAACCTCCACGTAATCATTGACCTGCTTGCTACAAATTGTAATTTTACCCCCGTTTGGCATTGCGTCAATAGCATTTTTGATCAGGTTTACGAATACCCTTTTGATCTTGTTTGCATCAACTTTTACTGTAGGCTCATCGTTTAGCTGGTTTTGGGGTTCGATGTTTTCAGGGACCTCGAGGAGACTGAGGGATTCAGTGACTAATTGTTTGAGGGATTCATCTTTTGAGTCCAAATTGATCTCTCTTGAATAATCCAAAAGATCGTTGACAATCTTGTTGGAGTAATCTACACATTTATCGATTGTTTCAAGCATATCGTGAGCTTGGCTTTGGGAGATTTCGGATCCCTTCTTCTTTATAAAGTAAGCAGAATTCTTGATTCCAGTCAAGGGGTTACGTAGGTCATGCCCAACCATGCCTGCCAATTCGCCGATAGCTGCCAACCTCTCTGACTTTACAAGTTCAGCCTGAGTTTTCTTTAGTTGCTCAGTTCTTTTTTGCACCAATTCCTCTAGTTTTAGCGAGTACTCTCCAAGCTTTGTCTGTAGCCGTTTTCTCTCAGTAATATTAACTGCAAGCTCCAAAGCAGCAATTACTTTGCCATCTTTGTCCTTTACTGGAGTTACAATAAGTTCAATCCAATCGTCTCGACCGTCAAATTTGAAGTTGAAATCATGCCTGTCAACTAATGCTCCATCTTCAAAGATTTTTTTCACACCACAATCTTGGCAGATCTGGTTTGACTTATTAAAAATGGAATAACACAATTTATTCTCTAAATCATCGGTACCGTTTATTTGTTTCAACAATTTGTTAGCCCACAAGATGCGATAGTCTCGGCTGATAATTGTCAAGCCGGCATCTATGTTTGCAGCCATGTTTTCAAGCATATCCCGCTCTTGCCTTAGCGCTTCTTCCATGGCTTTCCACTCAGTAACATCCCTAATTATTGACAGCAGACAGGTCTTATCTTTCAATTTAACTGACACTACAGAGAGATCAATTGGGAATAGGCTTCCATCTTTTCTAAGTGCCAAAAAACCGCTATGAGTCTTTGACAGGGAGCGGTTACGTAGTTCTTTTAGTAACTCTTCATGATTCTTTTGCCCATTGGGCGGGATAACTATGTCTCTTAGCTTTTGACCCACCGCTTCGCTCTCAGCAAATCCGAACATTTTCTCTGCGGCAGGATTCCAGTAAATTACTCTGTCTTCTTCATCGCTTAAGATGATGGAGTCCATGGCAGAGGTGCTGATGGCTCGGAATCGTTCTTCGCTTGACCGTAGATCGTCTTCGAGTTTTTTGCTCTTTGTTACATCTTCAAGTTCTGCAATGAAGATAATAGGTTGTCCAGTTTGATCTTTTATTGTGTTAACAATGATTCTGCCAACCATAACTGATCCGTCTTTCTTGAAATAACGTTTTTCATGCACTAAAGAAGATAGATTTCCTGTTTCAAGTGCCTTCATTTGGGCGACACTATCTTTGAGGTCTTCGGGATAGGTGATTTCTCTAAATGTTAGTTTCCTCAGTTCCTGCTCTGAGTATCCGAGTATTTTACAGAATGCTTCATTCGCACTCATAAAATGGTAGCTTGCATCCGAGGTTGCAATTCCTATTGGCGCGTTTGCAACTATTGCTCTCGATAATTCTTCGCTTTCTTTAAGCGCTTTTTCGGCTTTTTTCCGTTCGGTTAAATCTACCATCACCGCAAGTGTTCCACTTATTCGCCCTAAATCGTCGGTTATTGTGGACATTGTTATGCTTGTATCGATGCGGCCTCCGTCTTTGCGTGGAAACGCATATTCAATCGATCCTTCTATCTTGTGATGGTTGAATTGTTCTATGGTGTTCTTTACGGTTTCAACAATTTCTTCGTCTAGGAAGGCGAAGAGTTTTTTTCCAACCATTTCACTTTCAGTGTAACCTAACATCTGTGCCATGTGGGGATTAACAAAGACTGTAGTGAAATCGGTGTCTATTGCCCAAATGCCTTCTTGGGCAAGTTCAATTAGTTGACGATACCTTGCTTCACTTTTCATTAAGGTAGTTCGCACTTTTTTAGTTTCTGTGATGTCGTGGAAAATTGAATACAGGTACTTTTTGTCCGCGAGCTTAAAGGTTCTAGTCGTTACCAAGACAGTTCTTTTTTCACCATTTTTAGTCTGGTGTTCAGTTTCAAATTCTCCTTCTCCTTGGTTCAACATTTTTTTTATATGAGCTTTTACTTTTTCCGGTGTTTCATTAGTCTCGATGTCGCAGATTGTTATTTTTTCAAATTCTTCCCTTGAATACCCCAATTGTTGATGGGCAATATCGTTGAATTCAACGAATGCAGCCGTTTCGGGGTCAATGACTAACAAGCCTAACGGGGCACGATTAAAGATTGCTTGGTAGCGTTGTTCAGCATCTTTTAGTTTTTGTTCTGCCTGTTTTCTTTTGGTTATGTCTTTGACTACTCCAACAGCAACCCATTTGCCATTTAGCTTGGTTGTAGAAATCGATAATTCAACTGGGAATTCGCTTAGGTTCTTTCGGCGTCCCACTAATTCAACGGTTCCCACCGTAAAGTAGCCCATTCCTGTCTGAGTGAAAGTTTTGACGCTCAGAGCGATGCGTTCTTTTCCTTCTCGACACATTGAACTTGGAACAACCAGTTCATGCACATCTCTACCGATTGCCTCTTGGTTTGTGTAGCCGAAGGTTTTTTCAGCCGCCGGATTCCAATAAGTAATCTTAGCTTCCTCGTCCACTATGATTATAGCTTCTTTTATTGCGTCAATTATGCCTAGATGTTTTTCAACACTTTCAAACAGCTCCTGTCTGGCCTCAGGTTGCACCTTGTTTTCTTCCGTAATATCCTGCAAGATGGCGAGGTCAAATGTTTCCCCTTCATTTATGAATCGGTTCCCGCTAACTTTGAGGTTCTTGACCTCTCCGTTTATAGCTGTTATTTTTATTTCGTACGGTGGGATGTTAGAGCCTGTCAACCGTTGCTTGATGTTTCTCGCTATCAACTTTTTGTCTTCTTCGCTGATAAAACTCAGGTTTGAAAAGCTTTTTTCAATTAAATCTTCTTTTTTGTAACCTACAAACCGTCCAGCCATCTCATTTGCGCCTTTAATTTTTCCAGAGTAATCCACCACTATGGCTGGACCAGGAATAAGATCGATCAAAACGGTCAACGTGTCATTGATTTTTTTGTTCTTGTCGTTCTCCAGCATCTACGCTCACCTCTACTTCATCAATTCTTTCGGAAGATTCAAACCAACACTCCAGTAACTTGACATATTTTGCAAAAGTTAAATCTGGTAAAAGCCACTTTGGACCAACCCAATCAAAAGAACAATTGACTTTTTGGTTCAGAAATTTCATGATCAAGATTTCAAGGTTTGTAGCGGCAAGCCCGAAGATTTGCTCGAGAGCATCTGAAAAATCATCAACTCTTTTGGGAATATCTTGTTTTGAAATTGCAAATTTAGTCTCAAGATGGAAATAGAGTGTTGATCGTGCGTTTTTTCCTAAAGTCAAAAAGGCCTCGTCAATGGACTCTATTATGTTTGCGGTGAATTTGTTTTCGCATTTGCTTTTGCCCATTTTTTTTACTTCGTCCTAAGTCTGTGTCCTAACTAGACGTGACTGTGCCTTTTGATTAGATAAGCTAAAGGTGGGTGAAAGCAAGTAAAGGCTTATGAATTTGTAATTCTGACTGCTGATACATTAAAATTCTATCAGAGCCATTTAACCAAAATCGCCTGTTGCTGGGGTTCAAAAAATTTTTGATTAATGCTGTAAAATGTCGGCGTGAGGGGTGACTTTATGATTTCTTTTGCTGCTCAAGGCAGCAAACTCGGAAAATTCCACTTTTTAAATTTTGGATCAATGTAATTAACTTCATGATGTGTTTTTTTATGCTCTTATATTAATTAAAAAATTATAAAATGTTAACAAAAAAAGTTGATTCCTTCATTATCGGCAAGTTATTTATAGTTATTTAGTTGAAAACAGACACTATTGGCAAATCAAGCAACAAAGCTATTTTTTGCCAAAAAAGGAGTAAGAAAAAAATTGCAAAAAAATAGAAACAAAATTTCAGCTATTGTAATAACAATACTGCTGACACTATCAATCGCGACCGTTATTGCACTTCCAAAGGCAAACGCTGCTAACTTTCCCGGGACCACAATTCCGACTTGGGCCTATCTTCAGGTTGTCCCTGACCAAATTGGTCTTGGCCAAAACGTATTGTTTGTTATGTGGGTTGACAAACCTCCACCAACAGCAAACGGCATCTTAGGTGATAGATGGGTTGGCATGACAATCAAGATCACTGATCCGGACGGAGTTGTGACAACTCTAGGGCCTTTCAAATCTGACGACGCAGGAGGTTACACCGCTACCTACACACCAACCAAACTAGGCGACTACTCTGCAGTCATGAATTTCCCAGGTGAAACACTTACGGGTTCTCTTGGGAACGATGGCTTCCCATTTGTTAACTCAGCAGTTGGCGATGTTTATGGTGCCTCTACCAGCAGCACAGAATACTTTAAAGTAGCCAACGAACCAATTGCAATGATTCCCGAGAATCCACTTCCAACAGACTACTGGCAAAACCCAGTACAAGCTTTTAACCACCAATGGTCATCAATCTCAGGTAACTGGCTTGGACTTGGAGCAGTTGAATTTGCAAATACAGGAAACTACAACTTCGCAGGCAACTTTAACCCCTACACCGAAGCACCATTAACCGGCCACGTAGTTTGGTCACAACCGCTTGTCCCTGGCTCTCCCGGAGGTCAAATGGGCGGAGAATTCGGAGGCGACGCACAAAGCAACTACTACTCAGGCTTCCAATACCAACCTAAATTTGCTCCAATCATTATGAATGGCATACTCTACTACAATGCAAAGCCAAACTACAACTCATTAGATCAGGGCTTTGTCGCTAAGGACTTGAGAACAGGCGAAACCATCTGGACCCAGAACTATAACAACTACTTCTCGAATGGCTCACAAGACATACTGCTATGTGGACAAATATACGAATATAAGACAATGAACACCTACGGCGGTCAAGCTTACCTGTGGGCAACAAGATCTCCAAACTACCTTGACTGTTTCGATTCAGCGACTGGTAACTATCTATTTACTGTTACTGGCGGAGGAGGTGGAGGATCATTCGGAAGACAAAACTTCCAAGGCGAAGACGGTAGCTTACTGCAACTCTACTTAAACTCCTCAAGAATTGACGGTGTAACCAGACAATCCTTGACTCTATGGAACTCTAGCCACTGCGTAAACCCAACCGACAGCCAATTCTTCAACTTCCAACAAAACGGAAACTACCAATACAACACAGGCATTATGTGGTCAGTTTTACTACCAAACCAAACCTCAACTGGTGACCCAATCCCAAGCTGGATATTTGATGACGCAGGCCACTCGACGTGGGACCCAGACAGCAACATCATGATCTTGGGTGCAAGTACAGGCATGTATGCTAATTATGGATGGAATCCCGGATGGATCATGAAAGTCGCAATAGACTGCAACAAGGGACAGCAACTCTGGCTAATGAACACCACACAAATACCATTCGCTGCTTCAATGGTGATTCCTGGAGCCTCCAACGGTACCTTCGTTGAATACACTAAAGAGCTATTTAGTTTCAGTGGATATAGCACAACAACCGGACAAAAAGTATGGGGTCCAGTTACAGCTTTCAGCAACCCACTAGCCTACTATGACCAAACAAGCGCAATAGCCGCATACGGCAAACTCTACTCATGGTCATTCGGTGGAGAAGTTGTCTGCCTTGACATGACAACTGGCGAAAAAATCTGGAACTGGAGTACAGGAGACACTGGATTGAACACTCCATATGGTGTCAACCCCCTATGGATCATCGGTAACTACGAGGCAACTGTTGCAGACGGAGTATTCTACGTTGAAACAGGCCACGACTACGGACCACCACTATTCAGTGGAGCAAAAATCTACGCTCTAAACGCAACAACAGGCGAACCAATCTGGGACATATTGAACTTTGCCAGCGGCTCAAGCCTACCAGTAACTTACGGCTACATGCTATCATTCAACGCCTACGACAACCAAATTTACTGCTATGGCAAAGGTCAAACCGCGACAACAGTGACAACGAACCCTGTCATAAACAGTAACACCGAAGTACAGATTAGCGGCACCGTCACCGATCAATCTCCAGGCCAAACCTGCTTAGGCATACCTGCTGCCGGAACACCCGCAATAGACGACCAATACATGAGTCCATGGATGGAATACCTCTACATGCAATCACCAAAGCCGACAAACGCAACAGGTGTTCAAGTCACGCTATCATACGTCGACCCCAACAACAACTTCTACGTAATGGGAACAACTACCTCGGATGCAAACGGGCAATACACATTCAACTTCAAACCTGACATACCAGGAACCTACAAAATCACAGCAACATTCGAAGGATCAAACTCGTACTTTACCTCCTCAGCACAAACTCACATGACCTTCCTTTTACCCGAAGCTGCCACCACCCCAACACCAACGAAAGAACCAGCATCTATGGCTGACACCTACTTCCTGCCAATGTCTATAATCACAATAGTCGCAGTCGTCGTAATCGGCGCACTACTTGCAGCTCTGCTGCTTCGCAAACGACCCTAAAAAACTAAACAACAACTTCCCTTCTCTTTTTTTAGTCCTAAAGAAAAACACTATCATGAGAATATGTGGCTGAGTAGGCTCTGGCCATCAATTCACGAAATAGCTGTATTCAAAAGAGCTCCTACATTTGCTCTTTTCTCCTTTAAGCCAGAGCCTCAGTAAACACTGAACAAACAACCTATAATCCCTGCGGGTCCAGGGAGAATGATCATTGTTATCATGGTGCTCGGTAAGGCAACTGTAATCTCAGGTTTGGGTCCGAAAAGCAGAAAGGCAACGACTACGATGATGTCGCCTATTCTAAGCTAAATGTGGGCATGTATGGCACAGGAATTTTGATAAGGTTTAGAGCAGTGGTTAGTGCTGTAAACGTGATAATCATGCCATTGCTTTGCTCTTCATAGCCCCCCAATGCCCCTTAAACCCGGAGTTTATTGTGTGACGCTTTTAACATATAGATTTTGTCAAAAAAGCTTAAAGCCGATTCACTAGTTAGCGGAGTTCTATTTAATTGGTTCGAGTTTGCTTTTTTTGCTCAAGAGGGCATTAAAGTTTGGGTTGATAGGAAAATAGGTATCGTTGATGAAGGCAGCTCTTACTTGCTGTATGCAGGGCGCTTTTCTTACCTCTTTAATAAGGGTCTGGATACTTTTCAAATCAATAATTGGTGCTATCGCCAAAATTTCATAGGGACCAATTAATTCACTCACCACAATGACGTTTTTTATAGTTTTGAGGTATGAAATCGTCTCAGATTTGTTAGCGTTTGGACCGACTGTAATAAATAGAAAAGCTTTGCCCTGGTATCCCAGCTTTGCCAAATTAATTGAGACTATGCTTCTGAAAATTTTTCCCTCTTTCTTCATTTGTTCGTATCTTCTTCGCACGGTATAGGCTGATGTATCTATTCTTTTTGCAATTTCAACGAATGAGAGCGTTGCGTCATTGAACAATTCGCCGAGAATAAGATAATCGAGTCTATCCATGGTTACTCCTCTTTGAGAGGCTGCAATTCGATATTCTTAAAATTAATATGCGGAATACCTGACCATACGTTGACTGTAACTTTTTTTATTTGATAGCGTCTTTTTATTGCATCCAACTTTTCATTTAGACAAGAAAGGTTTTCAGCGTATACTAAAGCACATAAGTCATATTCCCCTATGCTGGCAGCAGGCTCTACTAGGGTTGTATAGGAATCGAGTATTTTCAGGATTTCGTCTGGGTCAGCGTTGGTCTCCATGCCGATTGTGGCAACAATTTGATATCCCAGCTCGTTTAGCGAGGGAAATAGGCTTGCGCCCATGATTACGCCAAGTTTTTTTAATCGTTTTATTCTGTTTAAAACAGATACTGATGATATGCCGCATTGTTTGGCGATTTGCTTCAAGCTTGTTCGAGCGTCTTGTATTAGGATATGCAGAATTCTATCATCTATGTCATCAATTTTTGCGATATTGCCCATTTTGTTTCAGGACAAGATAGCAATAATTATTAAATAAAGCTTCGCTGAAGTTGCTTGGAAAGCAGGGAGTGGACTGTTGAAAAGTTTTGTTAGTTTTTCGATAGACTATAACAATAGTTTGAAGGTCAATTAAGTTAAATTGTTTATTTTCGAACTGCTCGGTAACGAGAGTTAAACCTCTAACTTTACGGGAGTTCCAGTTACGATAGCTGTAACTGACTCAAATGACAACTGTTACGATATTGCTGCCATGACTGATGAAAGCGGCACGTATAGGCTACATGGACACAGACCATTCCAAGTGATTTTGTTTTTATAGCCACTTTCGCTAGTACCAATGGTTATTGGCCATCCAAAGCTAAGATGGTTTCAATGTTATGCCGACAGTAACGACGGTACTACCCCCGCTCCCGTTGATTTAGCATTGACACAATCGAACATCATAGACTTCGAGATCACTGCAATGGTAATCATAATCATAATCAATGCAATACCGGCGGCGCTCATGCTAAGAAAACGGCCATAATTGAAAGTGGCTAAAAATCTCTTTTTCTTTTTTGTTTATGAATTATTACAGGCATATAGCTAATTCATAACTATTAGTGATCCGATTATTTTCGTTTAATATTATGAAACCTCTTTAACTAAAAAGATTAAGATTTTTAATTAAAAAGCTTAACTTTTTTAGTAATCAGGGTCTACTTGCCACTCAATCATATATGTCATAAAACAACACATTCATCCCTTGGGCAAGGCACGATGTTAATTGATACACATTATGTTTCTGCCCAAACATTAAAAGGATGAAGAAAAAATGCGAAAAACATAGACTTTATTTTCGGTAATTCTCCTAACGCTACTATTAGTTCCAATGACGATAGCGACTTTTGAAATTACACCCGTTAAAGCAGCACTTGACATACCTGTCTACCTTAAGGTACCTGCAGAACCTAGCCCAGTGGGAGTAGGTCAAACAGAATTCATTAGCCTATTCTTCACTAAACCTATACCGAACGCTAGAGGTCAATTCTACGAAGACTTAACAGTAAACCTCGTTAAGCCAGACGGAACCAATCAAACTTTCGGACCATACACAGCAGACACAACAGGTGGTGTGGGTGGAATCGAATTCGTGCCCACAGAAACCGGAAATTACACCGTACAAGCATTCTACCCTGGTCAAACCATTACCACAGGTGACTACATACTTCCGGCCATGAGTGAGCCAGACTACTTTACAGTGCAACAAGATCCAATATCAACATACTCTAGTCCTCCCCTCCCAACCGAGTACTGGTCACGCCCCATCTACGCAACAAACTATGGCTGGGCACAAATTGGCGGCAACTGGTGGGGTCTATATAAGCCCTCATTTACCGACACTGGCGGTTACGATGCAACTGGCAATAACTTTAACCCCTATAGCCAAGCACCAAACTCAGCCCACATAATGTGGGTTAAACCGACAGCATTCGGAGGTCAGCCAGGTCTACCAGTTAGCGGCGATCAAGAGAGCCAATACACATCAACCTCAATCCTCTACAGACAATTCGAGCCAATTATCCTCAACGGAATAATCTATTACAAACTGTACCCCAATACCCCTACCACTGAAACCAGCACTGAAACCCCTGGTTGGGCAGCTGTAGATTTACGGACTGGCGAAACATTATGGACCAAACAGACTAGTGACACATTAGACTTTGGGATGGTTCTGCAATTCCATACGATACAAGAATACGGCACTCAAGCATGGCTAGTTGCAAGTTATAACTCAAGCGGAATGTTCTCATATGGTCCCGCAACTAACATATGGCATCTTTACGACCCAATGACCGGCTATTTCATCGCCAACATCACCAATGTACCAAGCACAACCGCTTCAGGATTAGTCGAAACGAACGATGACAGCCCACAAGGAACAGTATACATACACAGCAGTAGCGGCAGCTACCTTACGATGTGGAACTCAACCCTGTGCTTAGTTGGTCCTAGAGGAACAGCTACTATTCGACCATCAGGCAACATAGACTACAACAGAGGCATACAATGGAACGTAACCATACCCACAGAACTTAATGGCCAAACAATTAGCCCAGGACTAAGCATTGCTGGAAGAACAAACGACGTGATTCTAATGCGTTCATATCCTGCAGCGCTTTCAACCTTTACTACGCAATTCGGTGAAGGATATTGTGTTGAAGCTGGCTACGACGCAAGAACAGGAGACTTACTCTGGGGTCCAGTGAATAGAACACTGCCAAGATTCCATGAGGTCTCAGTGTTAGCTATTGGTGAAGGCTACTACGTAGAGCATGACAAAGACACAAACATTGCGTATGTCTACAATTTAGATACAGGAAAACAAGTAGGTTCAGCAATTCAGCTTCCGGGCAGTGGTTTAAGCACCCTTGAGAGAGGCGGAGCAATCGCCTGCGGCAAATGCTACATTTGGGATTTCGGAGGCTACGTAAATGCAATAGAACTTAATACAGCAGTTCTCAACTGGACGTACACACCTAGAAGCGCCGGGTACGATACTCCTTACGGTATCTATCCAATCTGGCACTTTGGATCACACAGCATAGCTGACGGAAAGCTGTTCCTATCTGAAGCTCGCATGTACGACCCACCACTGTTCCCCAATGCCCACAGACTTGCCATAAACTGCAGTGACGGATCACTTGTCTGGAGTGTCCTAAGCTTTGACGGACGCGAACCAGGAGCAGTTGCAGACGGCTACATGGTAAGCTACAACAACTATGACAGTCAAATCTACACATTCGGCAAAGGTCCCACATCAACAGAAGCCAATGTCCAACAGAACGTAGTTACATTCGGAGAAAGCGTCCTAATCACCGGCACAGTCTTCGATGAATCCCAAGGCACCAAAGACAACGACAGATCAGCTCGTTTCCCTGATGGAGTTCCTGCAGTCTCCGACGAAAGCCAAAGTGCATGGATGGAATACGTCTACATGCAACAGCCAAAACCCAATAACGCCACAGGCGTCTTAGTTACTATAAGTGTCCTTGACTCTAACGGTAACTTCCGCGAAATCGGCACAACCACAACCGACGCAGCAGGGTTCTACAGTCTCCAATGGAAACCCGACATCGACGGTAAATACACCGTCTACGCGAGATTCGGCGGCAGCGAATCATACTGGCCATCCCAAGCAGAAACCGCATTCGCAGTCGATCCAGCCGCGCCAACCGCAACTCCATCACCAATCGCCGTGAAATCAACGGCTGACCAATACTTCGTTCCAGCAATTGCAGGTCTATTTGCTGCAATCGTTGCAATTGGCTTTGTACTTGCATTATTGATGCTGCGAAAGAAACAATAAGAAAATGCAACAAAATTATCTTTCCCCTTTTTTAGTCTTGAATTGCATCGGTGAAGAGTTGGGGCTGAGTAGGTTCTGGCTATCAATTCACGAAATAGCTGTATTCAAAAGAGCTTTTGCATTTGCTCTTTTCTCCTTTAAGCCAGAGCCTCAGCATACCCAACACTCCGATATTTTTTTATTTTCAAAGCGCTCAAGACCAAGTAAAGGGCGGCTACTCCCTCAATGCACCTAACGCTTCATTTGCGTGCTTGGTAAATTGAATCTGCGAAACGAAAACATGCTTAATTATGTCTTTTTTATCGATAACGAAAGTTGCCCTTCCAGGGACGCCCAGCGTAGATGCAACCCCGTATAACTTTCGAATGCGGTTATCTTCGTCGCTCAACAAGAGGTATTGAAGATTATGGTGATGGGCAAATTTCTCGTGCGATTCCACGCTTTGGGCACTTACTCCAATTACTTCTGCATCTTTTTTCTTGAATGTTTCATAGTTGTTTCTGAATGCCTGTGCTTCTTTGACGCATGTGGGTCCTTCATCTCTTGGATAAAAGAAAATGACTATGTTCTTTTTTCCAAAAAACTGTGACAAAGTGATGTCCTGGCCTGTATTTGCTTTGAGAGTAAAGTCAGGCGCTTTGTCACCTATTTTGATCTTAACCATTCTGTTACCTTCTCATCACTTAAACTAAAGACAAGTTGGAATAAAAGAATTCACTGAAAACTTGCGAAAACGCTTGATGAAGCCTCTAAACAGTTTCAGTATTTATTGGAGTTACGCTAAAAATCAGGAAAATAACTGTTTCACTGGTTGTTTCAGTTTTGTTTCAGCCAACTACCATAAGCATCCATGCACATATGGTAATATAGTGATAAACAATATGAACACAACAAAAATCGTAATAGCCCTAGTCGCAGTCGCGGCCATAACCCTGGTTGCAGTCGGATTAGCTTCAGCCCAAATAGCAGCCAACCAAACCTACACAGGCACAACCCCCAACACGCCAGCACCTAACAACGGAGGCTTCTTTGGCTGGATAGGACAATGCTTCGGCTACGCAGCAAACCAACCATACCTCAGCAGCAGTCCATACACGGCGCCACAAGCACCCCAAACAGACAGCTCAACCCCCGCACCAAACGCACCCTACCAAGGCAACTACGGCTACGGATACGGCTATGGGTATGGACCCTGCTGGGCAAGATAAAAAAAACTTATATCTTGCTCTCCGTAAGTTCCCTTTTTTGAATTCATTTTTTTATAATAGCGCTACAGGTTTCGGAAAAACAACCATTTCTAAAAAGTTGCCACGCATGAAGAAGCAACAGAGTATGGTTAGCTTAAGTATGACGAAATGACTTTAAATGTTGTCAGCATAATTTCTATAAGAAACCGAAAAGGTTCTCAAACATGCAATATACGTGTAAACGCAGAAGGTATTGAATAAGCTTTTATACGTATGTTGACGAGAGATGTTAAAAAGAAAAACATTGCTTCCGAGAGGATAAAGACTAAATGCCCTACATAAAAAAAATTGAGTTAAAAGGCTTTAAGTCTTTTGGACCACAGACAGTTAAAGTAAACCTAGATAAGGGTTTTACAGCGATAACTGGACCCAACGGAAGCGGTAAAACCAACATCATGGATGCACTGCTTTTTTCGCTTGGAGAACTTAGCACAAAGAGGCTTCGTGCCGAAAACTCGGCTAAATTGATTTTTCACGGTTCAGAGAAGGCTGGACAAGAAAAAGCAAAAATGGCAAAGGTAGTTGTCCAATTCGATAACTCCGACGGAATAATGCCCGTTGACACTACAACAGTGACGATTTCCCGCGAGGTCTACCGAAACGGGCAGAGCGTTTACCGCTTAAACGGACGTCGAATGTCCCGTACCCATATCACAGAAACCTTGTCTATTGCCGCAATCAGTAGCATGAGCCAAAACATCATTCCCCAAGGGACAATTACACGATTAACCGATCTAAACTCGGTCGAGAGAAGAAAAATCATCGAAGACCTTATCGGGATAGCCCAATACGACGACGAAAAGATAGAAGCAGAAGATAAACTGCGTGCCGCAGACATTTCAATCCGAACCGCTATGGGCAGAATCGACGAGGTCCAAAAACGCCTCGACGATCTCGAACGTGAACGCAACCAACTTTTACGCTACAACTTTATCCAAACTGAAACCAAAAAGTTCCAAGCTATAAAAATCTCAAACGACATCACTCAACAGAACGCAAAGATAAATGAAAATACCTCCCAAACCCAAAAGGTCAAGGAACGCGTGGACAAACTAAAAGAGCAACGCGACCTCCGCAGAAGCAAACGCCACGAAATCGAAGGCGACTGGCGAAAACTCAGCGGCGAAGGCCTTGAACAGGGAGGTTCCGAAGTTCTTAAGGTTCAGATAAAAATTGGAGAGCTAAAATCAAAGCTTACCGAGTTAAACACCAAAATCAGTTCTGGGCAATCGAGTCTGGACAGTTTTAAGCGTGTCCGCGAAAACAACCTCTCACAATATGAGAACTTGCGAAATGAGATTAGGGAGAACCGGTTAAAAATCCGACAATTCCGCAATGAACATGAAAAACTCAAAGCCCAAATCGCAGAAAAAGAAGCTGCACACTCAGCGTTGGCGCAGGAAACTAGCCAGCTTTGGGGCGGACTCGACGAGAACAACCTGCAGATACGTGCATTGGAAGGCCAAATTGAAAACCACGTTAAACGAATCGCCTATTTACGCTCAGAATACACCCAGGACAAGTCGGCACTGCGGCTTTGTACTGGGCGAATAAAAAACTTGTCTGTGCGAAAAGAAAGGTTTCAGGCAAGCCAAGTTGAAATCGAGAAATCCCTCGCTGAACTCGAGCAGGTCCAAAAGGACCAGAAAGCCCAGCTTAAGAACCTTGAGCACACGATTGAACGCAAAAAAGCACAGAAGGAAACCGTTCAAAAAGAAATCACGGATGCAGAAAAAATTGCTAGTTCCGCCAAAGATGCCGTAATAGAGTTTGCTACACAAAGGGACCTTGCCGCCACCATTGCTAATGAAGAGAAAGCGCTTCGCGGCATCGAGGAAATGGGTGATGTAGGCGCAATCTCTGGTATTCATGGCAGGCTAAGGAACCTGATAAAAATTGATAAAAGCTACAAAAAAGCCGTCGATGCAGCCGCTACAGGCTGGCTTGATGCCTTAGTTGTTAAAGACATCGACATAGCCTTCACCTGCATGGAAACGCTCAGACGTATGAAACTGGGCAGGATAAAACTCATACCGCTTCAAGGTGCAATAAAAATAAAAAACAAGGAACCACCAAAGCGGGAAGGCATAGTGGGTCCTCTTTCAAGCTTCATGAAGTACGATGGCGCTTTTGAGCTTGCGGTAAACTATGTTTTCGGAGACACAGTAGTCGTCTCAAACGACAAAGCCGCTTTTGCCCTTTCAAACGAAGGCTACCGCGCAGTAACGGTTAGCGGAGACCTGTATGAGCCAGGAGCATTCGAAAGCGGCTACTACCGAGCACCAATAGACTTTTCCACCATAATTCCGAGCGAAAAGGCACTAAGCAGTTTAGATGAAGCCGTTAAAGCCCTCCGCACCCACCTCGCACAACGCGGCACAGACATTATAGGTATCGAGGAAGAACTCGAATACACCAAAATCGCCATCACAAAACTAACAGAATCCGTCGCCACCCTTGAGAGAGAAATTATTCGAGTAAAACGCGGCGTTAAAAGAACCCAATTCAACATACGCCACCTCGAAAAGTACGGCGGCAAACTTGAACGAGAAGCTGCATCCTACAAAGGACGTATGGACGTTTACCGAAACGAACGAAACGCTATCCGAAGAAACCACCAAAAAATCCACGCAGAAATCGCTGCCCTAAGATTAAAAACAGATGTAGCCCACATCCAGGAGCTCGAAGTTCAACGCGAAAAAATCGGCGAAGAACTAAACACCCTGCGCCAAAGGTTGGGTTCTGCGCAAACAGAAATTTCAACTCACCAGTCACAATTCGACAGAGTCCTGCGCATCGGTTACAAGAACACAAAGATTCAGCTATCAAAGGTTGACCAGCAGCAGCATAAGCTTGAGAAAGAAGTTGCCGATGCACTTTTGGCGCGAGAAACAATCAAAAAAGAAGCTGATGAACTGGAAAAGAGCCGTGTGGATCTCTCTGAGGCTGTGTTTTCTGCTCGTGAGGAATCCAAAAAATTCACTTCCCAAATTGACTCCATAGACTCGGAACTGCGGCTGCTGGATTCAGAGTACGAACAAGCGGAAAAGATTCTAAACCAGCTTCAACTCGGCATTGAAACTAGCCAGCTACGTTTGCAGCAGCTTCAAAATCAACTTAGAACGTTCGGTTATGAGCAGCCTCTAGAAACTAACCCGCGCCAAGTGCAGGAAGCAGAAACCACAATTCGTATGATGCAATTTGAAATGGAGCGCATAGGCGCCATCAACCAGCTTGCCGCATCCCACTACTCAGAGCAGATTTCACGGTACCGAGAATTGTCCGTGCGCTTAAACGAGTTGGAACGGGAAAAGCAAGCTATCGTATTGTTTATGGATGAGATTGAATCTAAAAAACGCAAGGTCTTCATGGAGGCATTCGACAAGATCAACACGAGCCTCAAAGTCTACTTCGACAAGCTCACGGGCGGCGGAGAAGCTACGCTTAAGCTCGAAAATCCGGAAGAACCCTTCAGCGGCGGCATAGACATGGTCGTGCAGTTCCCAAATAAACCTTCAATCGTTGTGAGTGGAGCCAGCGGCGGTGAACGCTCCGTTTCAGCGGTCGCTTTCATATTTTCGCTCAAAGAGTTCACTCCTGCGTCCTTCTACATCCTCGACGAAGTTGATGCTCACTTAGATGCCTTCCACACAACAAAACTTGCGGAAACGCTTCTTGAAGAAGCAGAAAAAATCCAGTTCATAGTCATCAGCCTGCGTCCTGAAATGGTGAACAAAGCCCAAAAAGTCTACGGTGTCTACGAACGCAACGGCATCTCAAATGTGGTGACAGCAAAGTTTCCTCCGGAGGTAGCAAAATAATGGCTTTTGCGCCGTCGTCACCGATGAGAAGACCCTTCTACTTACGACCACCCTGGAATATTCTCTTCGAGATTAGCAAGCTTGAGAAGGTTACCCCTTGGAACGTTAACATAGCGTATTTGCTCAGGTCATTTCTGTTGGAGATGGAGCGAACACACCCCCAAAAAGTGGATTTCCGCGCTTCAGGCGTAGCGTTGGATTCTTCAGCTTTGATTTATTTGATGAAGTCTAAGCTTTTGCTTACTTTGCAGGAGCCGCCAACAGCATTACCTAAGGTTCCAACGGATTTTGTTCCTCCGCCTTTATTCTTGCCGTTGCGGCACGAGTTAACTTCAACAACCATACAGCACTTGCTAGAGGTTTTAGATGATGTATTGAAGGGCGAAAAACTGCTCAGCCTCAATCATGTAGTTGAACAGCATCCCGTGTTGCCGGCGGTCACCGATTTGCTGCCCCAGTTTGACAGGTTCATCGCGGAACTTGAGTTGCAGGTTGACCAGTTGTACGCTATACTTGTCGAGAAAACGGGTGGTCAGGGTATAATTGATTTTTCAACTCTCTCGAAGGGTGCAACGCGAATTGAAGCTTTGCGAATGTTTATTTATTTGTTGTTCCTTGCGCAGGATGGCTTAGTTAGCCTCTGGCAGAATGAGGAAACTGAGGAATTGTACATAGCTGTGGGGAAACTGAACGTTGGAAAAGCCGAAAAACCCATTAAATGAGCAAGGCTCAAGCTTGACTCCTGAGGCTGAGCAATCACAGGAAATCGACCGAAAAGCCCATCATCTGGCACTGTTAGAGGCAGCTCTCTACGTTGCTGGTCGCCCACTCGACTTAAACGAGTTATGTCAAGTTGTAGGCAGCCGCTCCAAGAAGAGAACCCAAAGCTACGTTGAAACACTCGTGAAAGAATATGGTGCACGCAATACGGCGCTAGAGATTTTACCTCTTAAGAATGAGCGTTACGTTTTGCAGGTGAAAGCAGACTTTACTCACCTGATTAAGAAATTGGTGAATCGCCCCCTGCTTTCGTCCGGTCCGCTCAAAACGCTTTCCTACATCGCGTATCGCCAGCCAATATCACAGAAAAGAGTCATCGATGTCCGAGGACAACACGCCTATGGACACGTTAAAATGCTTAAGGATATGGGCTTAATAATCACTGAACGCAGTGGCCGCACATTGGCACTGAAAACCACGGATTATTTCTCTGACTACTTCGGCTTAACAACCGACACATCCGTTATGAAGAAAGACCTCAAGAAAATATTTGGGGAAGCCATAAAAGAGGATTTGGTGGAGAGGCAGCAAAAAGAAAACCAAGAAAACACTACTGAACAAACATAGAATGCATCTACTTGCAATGACTTACACCCCTGAAAGAGTCAACACCGACTTAGAAAACAAAATTTAACTGGTTGGCGACCTGTTGGTTGTTATTGTGGCATGGGGGTTTTTTGGATATTGCTTCTAAACAAAAACCCTGACAAGCCACCGAACTTTGGTCTGTTAACGGATACATTTATATTGAAATCCACGGTTTTAGTTGCTACTCGAATTAAGGATATGTAGATTATGTCTACTCATAGCAGTTTACGTAAAAGAAAGCTTTCAGGCGGCAAAAAAAGAGCTTACCGAAGCAAGAAGAAGTATGAGGCAGGCGGTTTTCCAGCGGAGACAGTTCTTGGGGAGCCAAGACGCAAGACCACCCGAGGTATGGGCGGCATCCGCAAGATCAAAGTCCTTAGTGATAAATACGCTTCAGTAACTGACCCTAAAAGCGGCAAGACAGAGAAAACCGAAATCACCCGCGTCGTCAAGAATGGTGCGAACGTAGATTACAACCGCAGAGGCGTCATCACAAAAGGCGCAGAAATAGAAACTGCCCTGGGCTTAGCAAAAGTTACCAGTAGACCTGGCAGCGACGGCATAATCAACGCTGTCCTCATAACCAAAGAAAAAGCATAATTTTTATTTAAAAAATATTTTTTTATCGTTTTGCTGGTATCTGAGCTTGCTGGCTCTTAATTTTTACTAGTTGCTTTGCGATTTTTTGGATTATTTTTTCTTTCGGCTCGTTCTTTTCCACAAGCATCATGCCCGTCTTAGCCCAGGGCATCCTGGGATGATGTGCTTCAAGGTTAACTTCGTTTTGTAAGCCAAGTTTGTCAGCTGCTTCTTTGAGTTCCAAGATTTTTGGCGATTGCACAGCGCAGTTTTTTGGGACTCGGCGTCCATCCATTCGAGTTTTGTTGCAGTCGAAGTAGACTGGCCAGATTATAGCTTGATGGTCGAGTTTACGCATGTAATTTTTTCACCTATTTTTGGGCAAAGTAAACGACTAGGTTATCGGCGACTTTGTCTACTCGTACAAAGCCGAACCGTTCAAACTGTATGATTGCGTCTGGCTTTAACTTTTTGCAAGCTGACTCAGCAAATCCATCTACAACCGAAGCGTCCTGCTGGATAACTTGGGTAGGGTATTCTTGGTTTTTTGGTATCCACTGGATTAGCTGCACCTTGATTTTCCTCACGTCCTCGTAGGATTCGCTGTCAAACTGTGCAGAAATGCAGGTGTCGGTTTTGCTCTGGATTTTTATATTAAAGAGCTCAATTAGCCGAATTGTTTGCCCTATCTCCATATCTTGAGCGTCCTTTCCAGAAATCCACAAACTAACAGCGTTCTCTTCTCCTTCGGGTTTAACGCTGTATTCTCTAAAGCCACGGTCGGGAGTCTCTGGATGCAAAGGCAACTTCGCCTCGAAAGATTTAGGAAGCCCAGACACTTTAAGTTCGACGGGATGCGCTACGAAGAAGTAGCGGTTGCTGGTTGCATCGAGAATTTTGCGGTTGTAGGCGTAGAGGTTTTCCCAGCTGAGCGTGACATCGTTGGGTTTGATGCCGACGTCGATTATCATTTTTTTAATAGCTTCGGGCGTGATACCTCGTTTACGAAGCGCTTGGAACGTACCTAGGCGTGGGTCATCAAAATCTGCAAAGTCGCCTTCTTTTATACCTGCAACGATTTTTGATTTGCTCAGCGCCGCACCTGTAATCTTTAACCTTCCGTAATGGATGGCTTCAGGATATTCCCAACCAAGGTGCTGGTACATGTATTTTTGGCGAACCATGTTGGTATAATGTTCTTTGCCGCGGATAATGTGGGTCATGCCCATTAAGTGGTCATCTAACCCTGCTGCAAGGTTGTAGAGGGGCCAAACAGTGTATTTGCTTCCAACTCGGGGATGCGGATACTTTTTAGTGTCGATTATGCGCAGAGCTGGCCAGTCTCGAACTGCGGGGTTAGGATTATCCAAATCAGTCTTCACGCGGACAACAGCCTGTCCCTCTTGGTAGCCGCCGTTTAGCATGCGTTGCCAACGCTCCAGTTGCTCACTGACAGATAGGTTTCGGCAGGGACACGGCTGCTTCGCCAAGGTTAATGTACGGAATTCATCAGGAATACACGTGCAGACATAGGCGTTGCCCTCACCGATGAGTTTCTCGGTGTATTGGTAGTATACGGGAATACGGTCGCTTTGTATGTATTCTTCGTCGATGGTGCAGCCGAGCCATTTCAGGTCTTGGCGGATGGTGTCGTAGAATTTGAGGGCGGGTTTTTTCACTTTGGGGTCGGTGTCTTCGAAGCGGAGGATGAATTTGCCGTTGTAAATGCGCGCGTACTCATGGCTTAGAAATATGGCTCTTGCCGAACCCAAGTGCAGAACGCAGTCGGGGTTGGGGGAAAAACGAGTCACGATTTTTGAATATTTGTCAGCGTTCGGCAAAGGTGGAAGATGTTTCTCTTCAGCCTTCTCTTTCTTTTGGGTTTCAGGCCAATTCTTCTCGACAATAGCCTTCTGCTCAGAGAGCGATAAACCGTTAACCTCACCAACAACTGCATTAATTACGCCTGAGAGTTCCTTTACGCGACTGCGGAACTCAGCTTTTTCGCCAAGAATCTTGCCAACCATCGCACCCGCTTGGGCTTTGCCATCATGCGAAACCGCATTTAGCAGGGCAACTTTTCGAATAAACTCACGTAATTCAATATCGTTTTCTAATGCCAAATCAAATACGCTCGCTTTACTTGCTTCGTTGTATCAAGAATTCGGCGAACGCTTTTAATTTTTCCTTAGCTTCAAGAGTCGGCAACAGTTTTTCTGCTTCGTTCCAGCTTTCCGTAACCATCTTTTCTGCAGTTTGTTTCACGTGATCCATGGCGCCATACTTCTGCATCAGGGCGATGGCTTCGTCACGGAGTTTTTGGTCGGAAGTGTGAAGGTTTAGAATTTCTATTAGTCGTTTCTTGTCAGTGCTGCTGGCTTTTTTGAGTGTGTAAATAACCATCAAGGACCGTTTGCCCTCGGTAATATCCTGTCCAACGCCACCTTTTTTTGCAGCGAATTCTTGCCCTGTCAAATCCAAGATGTCATCCTGCATCTGGAAGGCAACGCCGATGCTTTCTGCGAAGCGTCCGAGTTTTTCGACTAAGGGTTTGTTGGCGCCTGCTATAACCGCCGCCATTTTTGCTGCCATGCGAGCAAGAGTGCCCGTTTTGTAAGCACACATCTGCAAGTAATCGTCTTGGCTCAAGTCGTCGGCGTTTGCTATGCCTCGATGCCAAGCGATGTCCATGGCTTGTCCCATGCTTAGGTTAATCATTTCTTGAACGTAAACTTCGTATACATCCCGCTGAACCTCAGGAGACAGTTCTGCTCTCTGAGCCATCAATGGCATAAGCGGCAGATAGTACATTGCGTTTCCGGCGTTAACTGCGATATCCATTTGAAAAATCTTGTAGGTGCAGGGTTTGCCTCTGCGGAGTTCGGATGAGTCTTCTATGTCGTCGATGACGAGTGTGCCGTTGTGGATGACTTCGGGAATAATTGAGAAATCTAAACAATAATCGGCGTTTTTTCCTAAGGCTTCACAGATGAGAAGGAAGAGGGTTGGGCGCCAACGTTTTCCACCTCTATCCAGCATATCCCAGATAGGGTCAGCAATCGCCTTATTTATGGGCTCCAAAGTGTAACTATACATGGGCGGGTTAACTTTGAAGAGAACCGCGTCCCTTGTGAATTTTCTAGGGATGTATTTTTCGATGGCTTTGTCGACTAAAGGTGCTGTTTGTTCAAGAAACTTTTCAATATCCAAGTTAATGTGCTCCTCTTTTAGCGTATGTTTCCAAGTTGAATCCGCGGGCTTGAAGCCACTGAGCGGTCTTGCCAGTTAACACAACAGGCGACTTGGATAAATCGTTTAGTTTTTCTGCGCCAACAAGAAACATGACATTTCGCAGTTCCTCGATTAGGCAGGAAAGTTTTTCTCGGGTTTCTTTGGCGCCTTTAACTGCTGTTTCCAGAATAGGTTGAGACACACTGGCTAAGCTTGCGCCAAGAGCTAATGTTTTGGCTATGTCGGTTCCGCTTCGTATGCCGCCCGACGCAATCAGGGGTAACTTGACAGTTTGTGCGGTTTCTATTAGACTGATTGCTGTGGGTATTCCCCAGTCCCAGAACGCCTCCCCTAAGTAAACGTCTTTTTGTTTGGTTGAACGGTAATATTCGACGGCTGCAAAACTGGTTCCGCCCACACCGCCAACGTCAATGGCTTTGACGCCTGCGTTTTTGAGTGCTTTGGCATCTTCCGCTGATATGCCTGCGCCCGTTTCTTTGACTATGACTGGGACCTCAAGTGCGCTGGCTGCCTCTGCAATCTTGGCTAATACGCCTTTAAAGTTAGTTTGACCCTCAGGCTGAACTGCTTCCTGTAACGCATTCAAATGAACCGCGACCGCATCGGCATCTATCATTTCTACGACTTTCTTAACCTCTTTTAAGCCGTACCCATGAACCAATTGCACTCCGCCGATGTTAGCGATTAAAAACCCATGGGGCGCTTTTTCGCGTGCTACCCGATAGGTTTTCTCCAAGTTTGGGTCTTCGATGGCTGCTCTTTGGCTCCCAACCCCCATACCCAGCCCAAGTTCTTCCACTGCTTCCGCGATGGAAGCGTTAATTTTGGTTGCTTCTTCGGCACCGCCCGTCATGGCGCCTACGATGATGGGTGCTTTGAATTTTTTTCCTAAAAAAGTGGTTGAAAGATTGATGTTTGATTTATTAATCTCTGGCAAAGCACGATGAACCAACTGAACATCCTCAAAGCCCGCCGTAGCGTTTTTGGCTTGAGCTTTCTTATCCAAGCAAATCCTAATATGGTCTATTTTGCGTTTGCCAGTAGTTTCAGCCATCTTAGCTCTTCTCTATTTCAGTGCCTAACACACTTTGGTCTGTTAGTGCCCTGTAAATAGATAACCCTTTTGTTGCACCCGTAACAGTGACATGGACTCCCGCTTCGATTGCTGGGATAAGTGATTCTATTTTGCCTGCCATGCCGCCGGTAACATCTTTGCCTTGGGCTTTGCCGAGTTTAGGCTGGATATCTTTGAGTTCTTTTAGAGTTAGTTTCTTGTAGGGTTTTGCATCTGGGTTAGTTTTTGGGTCTGCGTCGAATAAGCCGTCTGTGTCTGTGCCAACGACGATTTTTGAAGCATTGTATTTAATGGCTAAGTAAGCTACAAGTTGGTCGCCTGAGAGGATTGTGAAGCCTAATTTTTCATCTAAAACCGCATCGCCATACATGACTGGGGTAAAATTCATCTTTTGCATGGCTTTAAGGACGGTTTCGTCGAAGAACTTGATTTTTCCGTTCTCCGTCAAGAAACAAGACGAAGGCGCAATACTCACGGCTGGGGTTTCATGCCAAATCATAGCATCCATAACTAAACCGTTCAGAACCGTCATAACATGATGGGTTTCCGCAAAGCCCAACTTCTGAGTTGGGTCCTCATTGTAGCCTTCCTTTAACCCATATTTTAGTGCTGTTGGGTGACCAAAACTTCCCCCTCCGTGTACAACGATTAGGTTGTCGAGGTCTGCGCGCTTGATTTCTTCTGCCAAGCGGTTTATGATTTCGGTTTTTGCCGCTAACTCTCCGGTTTTGTCGGTGATGGCTGAGCCGCCGATTTTAAGGATTATGGGTCTTGTATCATTCATCGTAAATCTTACCTGACTAGTCTATTGAACTTCTGCTAATTTAACGTTGCAGTTTTCTGCCCTTCCCAATAAATATGTTGACGCAACGCCAGTGATAACTACAAAGGCGTAAGATTACTTATGCACAAATCCGGCGTTTTGAAGTACTGATTTTCAACATGTAAATGAGCAGGTTTTAGAAAATGCGACCTACCTCTCTTAGGGGAGTAGACTCCTCTATAGTTTGTGCATAGATCTGCTAATTGGACCCACTATGCCCCTATAAGACCCAAGTAGGTTGCAGGTACGCAATTTTGGGTATCCATGGACCGCAAAAGAAAGCAATGATTGCACGATGCGATCAAGCACCACATGGTCCATTTATCAATATCCGCCACTAAACCCGTAGCAGCTGTGTTCATAAAAACAAACCCAATCACACAAAAAACCAAACAAAAGAAATTTCCGGTCAATAAATTTACTTATTTTGGTATCTTCAATCCATTCACCATTGTGTAGGGTGGGATTCGGCCCTCAAAGCATTGAAAGCATCACCCGCAAAACCTCCTTTTAATTATTTGACATTACTTATCGATAATATCGCAAGGAGATGCTTTTGGGTTGAAACAAAAATTGTTCATTACCCTGAGTGTCCAAACCTACTCGGTATTTTTCATACAACATTTTCACGAATTTGGCAATTTACTAATTGAAGTGCTCGCCGATGGAACAATTAATCAATCCGATTAATACCGAATAACAATTCACTTTCCTGAACAGAAAAACCCATGACAACGATTTCTTCAACTTTGAAGGCAATACTTCTTAACTGGTGACACCACATTCTTAGCAAGTCTCAGTGAAGTACTCGATGACGCAGTATTGCTGCCGGATTTGCCCGACTAATCCAGTTCAGGCTTTCCAACAGACTATTTGAGTGACCATAGGTCATTGTACTCAAACTCAGGCAATCGGGCGACAATTTCATACAACCCCTGCATCTACATTGCTGATTTCCTCTTACTGCTTGTACTCTGTGGGACTAAAGACCTGAGCAATTGTGGCTTGACATGGGTAAAACTCGTTATTATAGCCAACTTTTTGAAGAATTAGCTATTTTTTCAGTTGTCATTACCCACTTGCCACTTAGCTTTAAATGCGGATTATTTGATACAAAATAAAGCTAGCTGGCCATTGTTTGGAATATAACATGGTCTGCTTATATAAAATCAAAAAGAAAAATGCTGAGAGGAAAAAAAATGAAAACACAAAAAACAATCGGAATTTTGCTAATATTTGCATTTGTAATTTCCGTTGTAACATCAATACAAATAAGTCCGGTCAATGCACAAGCAGCGCCTACACAGCAAACCTATGCTATAGTTGATGCCATACCCAATCCGACAGGAGTTGGACAAGCAACACTACTTAAATACGGTATTTCCCAAGCCTTGGGCTCCGCCGATCTGATGTGGACAGGTATTACATTGACCATTACAAAACCTGACGGTACCAAAGAAACACTTGGTCCCTTTTCCACAGACTCAACAGGCTCTAGCTTCACCCAATACACGCCTTCAGAAGTTGGCAACTATACAATAACGACAAATTTCCCCAACAACACGGTGGCAGCTCCTGGTTTTATGGATTTTGAACGAGGCACGTATATTGCCGAGGGAACTGTAATGCTAGCAAGCACTGCGACAATGACTCTCGAGGTCACGACCGAACCATTGGTATATTATCCAGGTCATGCTCTTCCAACTGAATATTGGAGTCGCCCAATTGATCCGCAACTTCGAGAATGGTACTCTATCTCGGGCAACTGGGTGACAATGCCGGACAATGCACTAGCACTCTACAACGACGACGCACCAACTACTGCTCACACTCTATGGGTTAAAGACTTAACAACTGGCGGTATGACTGGTGGATTGTGGGGCGATGGACAAATTCAGGCATCTTCTGAATCAGGTGACGCATATGAAGGCAAATTCATTAACTCAGTGATAATGAACGGTATACTCTACTACAACGTGGCACCTGGAGGAACTTATAGCAATACGCTTGGTGTGAATGGCATTCAAGCAGTGGACCTGCACACAGGAGAAAAACTCTGGTTCAAGAACGACACAGCACTATCATTCGGCCAAATTCTCTATTGGAACAGCTACAATGTCGACGGTGTATACACATATCTCTACTCAAACGATGGTTCAACATGGAACGCCTATGATCCTTTCAATGGCGAATGGGAATTCTCGTTCATTAACGTTCCCAGCGGCATAGCCACTACTCGAGGTCCAAGCGGTGAAATTCTAATCTACCAAATTGACTTCCAAAATAATTGGATGGCACTTTGGAACTCAACACTCTGCGGACTGCAAACCGCACAGCCAAACTCTCCAGACCTAGGTAGTTGGGCAAGCAATGTACACCAAAAGACACTCGACGCAACGAATCCAAAATGCTATTCGTGGAATGTAACAATTCCTGCAGGATTGCAAGCTGGCACATCCTTCTTCGCGCCATTTGCAAAGGTCTACTCTGAAGACAGAATTATGTCAATATTCTTCAACCAAACTAAGGTTGAAGTATGGGCACTGAACATTGCTGGCTTAACTTCAGCTTCAAAGTCAACAACAGCACTCTTCAATGAATGGTGGTCAGCACCTTCCGAATGGCTCACAGGCTCAAACACATTACACTATTCCGGAGCAACCAACTATGTCCAAGATGGTGTTATCGCAGTTTGGGACAAAGAACTAAGAACTCACTATGGTTTTAGCGTGGAAACTGGCAAATACCTCTGGGCAACTACCCCTGAAAACTACTTAGACATGTACGGTTGGGGAAACGTTGAACACACTTGGTACTATGCATATGGCAAACTTTACTCCGTCGGTGTCGCCGGCATACTATATGCTTACGACCTTAAGACTGGTGAGACAGCATGGACTTACAAATTAAGCGATGCGTACAAAGAGCCTGTTACTGGTGAGAACTGGTGGGGCTGGATAGACCTAATCGTTGACAACAAAATCTACATAGGCACACTCGAACACTCTGCTGAACAACCGCTACCAAGGGGCGCACCCTACATCTGTATTAATGCAACCGATGGCTCAGAAATTTGGCGAGTTAACGGTATGTATCGTGAGACTCGTTGGGGTGGTAACGGAATCATCGGCGATAGCATCATTGCAACTATGGACACATATGACCAACGTATCTACGCAATTGGCAAAGGCCCCACTGCACTAACAGCGTCAGCTCCTGACGTGTCAGTTGAATTCGGTAAAACTGTTGTAATAAAAGGCTCAGTAACCGATATTTCACCAGGCACTCAGACCGACGCCATCAAAATGCGGTTCCCCGACGGGGTTCCAGCAGTTTCTGACGAAAGCCAGAGTGGATGGATGCTATATGTCTACAAGCAATTCGAATGCCCAACCAACGCAAGTGGTGTACCATTAACTGTCAGTGTCCTCGACACAAACGGCAACCTACGTGAAATCGGCACAACCACAAGCGACCTCACAGGAGCATACAAATTCAGTTGGAAACCAGACATCTCAGGTAGTTACACAGTATATGTAACATTCGCAGGCTCTGAAGCATACTATGGATCAGTCGCTCAAAACGCCTTCTTCGTTGAAGACCAATCAGCAGCAACCGCAACGCCAACACCGCAAACAGCATCAACCGCTGACACATACTTTATCCCAGCAATTGCAGGCCTATTTGTCTTGGTCATCATAGTACTAGCTTTGCTCGTAGTACTGATGATGAAGAAGCGACCTTAAAGATGTTAACCATCAATCTTTCCTTCCCCTTTTTTAGTCTTTTAATGCATTGGAGAAAAAATGTGGGCTGAGTAGGTTCTGGTAATCGTTCATGAAATAGCCATAGTCAAAAGAGCTTTTGCATTTGCTCTTTTCTCCTTTAAGCCAGAGCCTCAGCAAACCATTTCAAGTAATTTTTTTGTTATATCAGTCCTAAAATGACCCAAGATTGATTTGAACCTTAAGACAGAGTATCAATAGATTATTACTGAGTCGTTTTCTATGCTGACTTTGTTGCCTGTTTTAATTTTTGTTATATCTATTTTGTCTATGGTGGGGATTTCGCTGATTATGGCCCCGACAGCTATTATGGTTTCGGATTCTTTGTTTATCATGCCTTTGGGCGCGGTGCCGTTTTTTTTCATGCGATAGAGGGTGTAGCTGCCCACTGTGCTGCCTTTGCCTTGGGGGAATACGAGGATTTTGTCTTTGACGCTTTGGCCGTTTAGCCGGTGTCCTTTTTCGATGACGATGCCTGTGTTGGGGTCTACGCCACCGTAGAAGGATATTGGCATTTCTGTTACGAGTGCTTCGCCTTTGGCTTTGCCTTTGTAGATTATTCTGCCTTTTAATTGTTCCATTTTCCACTCACCGCTGCTTCAACGCATTCTTTCATGCTGCCCATCTTGGTCTTCATAAGGTTCTGCCTTGAATAGAAGCATCCTTTTGCCGATGTTGTGGCTAAGGCTTTGAACCTTCCTTTGAGGGGTGCGACTGCCATGCAGGTGTCACATGCAAATTTGCCGCCTGCCTCCTCGATTGTTGCAGTGTAACCCCGCTTGTCCGCGAGTTGCTTCGCGGTTCGGGAGGTGGCAACCCACATTTCGCTGCCTTCTTTTACTTTTTTGCCCTTGATTAAGTCTGCAATTTCCTGTATTTCCTTAATCGAGCAATGTGGACAACCCACGCAGACGAAGTCGATTTCGTTGACTTGGTCGTTGATGCTGTCGTATGCGCCTTTGAGGTCGGCTTTCTCGATTGTCACTGTTTGTTTTGGTTGGGTTTGCAGTTCCGCACCCGGAGTGATGCCCTTCATGTAGAAGAGCGGTTTCGCGCCGTAAGTGACGACTGATGCGCAGAAGGATTTTAACTCGTCGAGTTCTGCTGCTTTGATGCCTGTTATGTAGGGAATCTTGTTTTCTGCTTTTTTGCCAATCGTGTAGCCTAAGGCTCCCCAATCGGATAGCTTTGATAACTCTGCGTTAACTTGGACATGGATGTCTGGGACTCGGTTCTCGTCTAAGTGCAAGCCGTAATTGGGGGTTTTGCCGACGAATGCGGCTGCGAGCGCGGATGGTCCGCCTTCACGGTTGGTTCTTGCACCCAAAACTGAGTTGGCGAATGTGACTGCGCTGCTTTCGGACCAGGCGAGGTGTTCGCCGTAGAGGGGGAGGTTGCCGATTAGGTAGGGTGTGCAAGTGCAGCTGATTAGGATGCCCATGCGTTTGAAGGCGTCAATGACAAGGTTCTGTTTTTCGGCGAATTCGGGGCTGATGCCGAGTTGCTGCCAGTTTTCAAGGTCCATGCCTGCTGGGTTTAGGGTAGTGAGAACTTTTACTTTGCCGTCTGTGGCAAGTTCGTTTAGAAATTCTAAGCCTGCGTCGCCGAGGTTGTGGTAGGATACTCCTGCGACTTGGACGCTGCCTACTTTGATGAGGCTTTTTGCTCCGAAAATCTCGCCCAGTGCGACGAGGATTTCCATGCTTTTGCGGACGGCGTAGCCTTCTTTGCCATCAAGCATTGCTTGTTCTTGTTTAGTTAATTCCATGCCTATCCCAAGTACTTGTTTAGGTCAACTTTGATGTAGTCCACTTTCTTAAAGCCCTTGCCCGTCGAGATGAGGGGTGCGGTGGCGTCTAAGCCTGCTTTGGCGGTGGTGGCTTTTTTGCCTTCCGATAGGTCGCCTGAAGGGTCAAGCGATGAACCCGGCTGGTTAGAGAGAACTATGGCGTTTTTGTCTGCTTGGAAGCGTGTAGCAATTGCCCACTCCACATCCTGCGGGTCATAGATGTTAATGTCCTCATCCACCACGACACAGTGTTTGAGCGATCCATGTCCCTTAAACGCGGAGGCTATGGCTTTTTTGCCGTCGTCCGCGTTCTCTTTTTTGATTTGTACGACTGCGTGGAGCCAGCTGCATCCACCCGGGGTGATATAGACGTCTTTGACTTTGCAGACTTTGCCTACTTCGTTGTAGATGGTGGGTTCTTTGGGCATGCCCATGAGGAACTTGTGTTCGTTTTTGCCTGCGAGGATGGTTTGGTAGATCGGGTTTTGCCTGTGGGTGATGTATTTGATTTCGACTACGGGTTGTTGGCGTTCGCGGTCCACGATGCCCGTTAAATCCAGGAAAGGTCCTTCAGTGGCTTTCTCTTTGGTTATGCGTCCTTCCAGCACGAACTCTGTTTTGGCGGGAACTTCAAGGTCGACGGTTTTGCATTTGACCAGGTCAGTTTTTTCCAGTGCGTTTGCCATTCCAAGTTCGTCCACGCCCATCGGCAATGTGGTAGCCGCTGAAAGCAGGGTTGCTGTGGAGTTGCCTATGCAGATGGCTATGTCCAGTTCGCCTCCTGCCTTCTTGAGTGCGGTGTCGGTGCCTCGGTTCTCAACGATTCGCGCTACAAAATGGTTTTTGTCTTTGAGCATTAATCGGTGGAAACACATGTTCTTGCCGAGCTGTGGGTCTTTGATGATGGATACTGCGGAGGCGATGTATTTTCCGCCGTCTTTGTCGGTGTAATGCATGATTGGAAGTTTGGTTAAGTCAACGTTTGTTTCGACTACTTCTTGGCAAGCACCCTCCTGTATGATTGTTGGAGGAACAGGGTTCTCGATGGCGGCTAACAGTCTTGGCAAGAGTTGGGTTTTGCTTATGCCCAGTGACCGCGCTATCAAATCTTTCGAAGAAACCAGCCCTGCTACGACTGGAACGCTGGATTCTTTAACGTTCTCAAAATAGACTGGTTTCTCGCCTAAAGCCGCGATTATGCCTGCCATCTCGTATTCGGTTGAGACAGGCTTCGTAATCTTTGTTAATTCACCCTTGTTTTGAAGTTCTTCGATAAAGTTTCTTAAGCCCACTTTGGTTCGCCTTCAAATCAATTTACCTGTTTGCCTTCTTAAAAAACAATCGCAAAATTCCTTTCGTTCTCTTTGTGTGGGTGTGGTGGTGTAGAATTGCACACTACACTTGGGGCTTTGGAATTGTTTGCTTTTTTGGTTTGGGTTGTTTTTCTTTCGTGGTTTGTGTGTGGGGAGAGGGTTTGGTTCACACAGTCATGTTGGATTCTATGTTGAGGTGTGTGGGTGATGTGTGGGGTATGTTGGTGTTTTGGTTTTTGTGTCGATGGGTTTTGTTGTAGAGTTCTTGTTAGCGATGAAGGCACAGGGTTTGAGGTGTTTTCAGATAGAGCAGCTTGAGCTCGCGTAGAAATTTTTTATGTCTCGTCAAGGAAAGCCCCAAACCATAAAGCGTCTCAAAAATGAGCAAATAATGGGGTTTAGAGGAATCTGCTGAGCAAGCCTAACCTAAGGCTACCACCTTGCAGGAAGGAGGCTACGCCAGAAAAGCCGTTTTTGAATCGCAACTAGAATGCACAAAGACGACGTGCCTTAAGACAAGAGCTAATCGCGTTTAGGCTTGACCTTTCGGTACAAGGAACGCCTTCATGTAAAAAAAGAACAGCTGCCAAAGCAGTCATTCCAGTCAGGAAAAAGAAACTGGTTTCAATCACCCGACCAGTTATAAAATAACTTGACATAATAATTACTACTTCTGCACTTAAAGCTCCTACAAAAAACATGGAGAAAAATATCAAGCGTGGAACAAGGTTTCTTCCAACCCACACATTTCCACTTATACTTGTTTTCTCTTTTGCTACATAATTACCATACTGATTTTTCTCAATTAGACAGCCGAACGATTCAAGCTTCTTACTGTTAAGAATAATGTTTCAGGTTTTCCCAATGTGCCATTCCAATCTTGAGCATCTCCATTGTTTTGGGGTTCTCTTTATTCAACCGAATAAAGTGGACTTTATCCCGCCCAGGCTTTACAGGATAATTATGGATTACTATGCCCTCTTTTTCAAAAATCAGCAGGTTGCGGTTGATTTCATTGTAGGTGCTGTTTACTCTGCTGACTAACTGCATAACTTGAAGCTCTGTGAATGGAGAAATCACCCGCGCAACCCCTTTTTCCCGAAAATATTTTGAGAAAGGTTTAGCCAATTATCTATTTTAGATTGATGTTTTCGGACACCAATTGAAAGCGCAGGGTTTGCACAATTAGTCTATTGGAGAATGAATAGGATTTCAGTTCAGCCTTCTAAGTATTTTTCTTAGTTAGCCTTGGAGAGTCTCTATGTCTTTCATGAAACCACCCCAAATTTGTCCAATCGTATCTGCAAACTTGCGGTGAACTTTGTATAAAGTTTTGAAATAAAGTTTGGTTGCTTGTTCGTATTCTGTTTGTGCCATTCTCTCTCCATGTTCAGGCAAGCATAATTTGTATGCTTCGTCTATTGCTGAGTCAAGAGTCTCCTTTGCGTCCTTTACTATCATGTTGTCTTGGGTGTAAATGTCCCATGCTTTTTTAATTCCATCACGATAAGTCCTTCGGGCTTCTCTTACTTTCTCTTCGTCCTTAGTCAGCGTCTTCCTTTCCCTGATCAAATGTCCCCAACTTGTGCTAACTTCGATTCTGTAGAATTGCTTTGCATTCATCTTTATCACCACTCTATAATTAGAGAGCAGACGGCAACATAAACTTGTTATTTAAGATGGAAATGTCGCTGTTTATGATGGGGAGATAATACGCAAATTAAGGAAAAAGCAAGGAGTATTTTGTTTAAACCTGGGGCTAAATCTGCCAGGCGGATGATTTGAACCTTAGGACAAATGGAGATGTCTCCCGCGCATCCCTCATTTTTTGATTCGTAAGACGATAGCTGTTGAGTTACCGTTCCCAAACTCGAATGTAAACAGAGAAAGCCCGCTTTTTCCCATTAAATTTTCCGCAAGAAAACTATTGAAATCACAACTAGAAATAAACCTAAAACTAAGAGTGGCAACGCATACAATGAACCTGTAGGCAAATAGACTTGCGAAACCGCTAGTGACAAGATACCTGAGATACCAAACGGAAGAGCCATTAAGCCATAGGTGCGAGAATTAAGCAATTTAGTAGACACTTACCTTCACTAAATTGGATTTGGGATTGGATTTGGCTGAGGGTCAGGGGTTGGTTTAGGGTTAGGGGGTTCTTCTCTAATTGTGACGTTTATCGGTTTTTTCATGATTTCCATCTTGTTATACACTTCTTTTATTGTTTACCACGATAGAATATGTTTCAAAAGGAATATGTATTTTGGTCCACTGGGATTTGAACGTATCATGCGGAATTTTTTTAATCCACTGAGTATTTCATATTTTAGGGGGAGCAGATTGACTGTTTATCTCGCTAGAACATACGTTGTTAACCCTGACAAACTAGATGAGCATAACGAGTGGGGCAAAAAGCTAGTTTCCTTGATGAAGAAGAAGCCAGGTCTATTTAGCGGTGTAGTGTCTCTGCGGGTTCTCAAACACAAATACGGTGGTTCAGTCGGCGGATTCACCGCCTTGTGGGGTTTTAAGAGTTTAGCTAATATTGAAGGTTGGGAGAGCGGGTTTAGCGAGATACCTGAAGAAAAGGCTTTGCGCACCGAGTTCATGGAACTGATTGTACTAGGATCCTACTCAGCATGCGTCCTAGAGCCGATTAAAACATTAAATCGCAAGGCCAAACGCAAACGTCCTCAGAAGTAATATTTCCAAACCAAAAGTTGGTGAGGCCGCTGTGTCTCAGACCCAAATCAGACTGTGTGAAAACCCAATTGTTTTTTAAAAAATGCTTATTCGCTCGTAAAGATCAATGATGTGACGAGCGATTTTTAGAAACAATGGCGTAATTTTCAAAGTCCAAACTGATTTTTGCACAGTCTGATGGGGTGAATGGAATTTATGCTTAGCCATGAAAATTTGTTCATGGCTGTTTATAGAGAGGAGAACAATAGGCATTATTTACCTCTTTTATAATTCACTTTGTAAATGTAGTTGCGTTTCCACAATCACAAGTTGTTATAAGGCTCTACCGCCTACCGTTTTATATTTCAGGTCGTGCCAATATTTTGTCCAAGACAACCATAATTAAAACTCATCCTATAGAAAAACAAAAAAACCTAAACCTTCTCAATACTGTTACATTTGAAAATGGCTTTCATTTTTTCACGGAACTCGGTAAATTCACGGGAATTACGGCAACTAGCACTGTGGAGTTTGCCGAAAAACTCCAAACAGTACCCATTCAATCCGTAACATTCCATTTTCAGCGTCAAGACTTTCAAAAATGGCTCAAAAACACGATTGGCGATGAAGAACTAGCTACAAGAATTAACCAAATTAAGGCAGGGTTCCAAGATGAAAATTTGAGGAAAGCACTTTCTACAACGGTTCAAAATCGCATTGGCGAATTACAGCAACATCTCTAAACATTCGTCATGGATATCCAAAAAAACAACATGCACTTTCCCTTGAAAGTCAGATATAAAATATTCAACATTAGGTAAGTGGAAAAGTTGAAAATAGCATTTTATGAAGTAGAAGACTGGGAAGAAGAATACCTCAAAAAGAAGCTGAACGGTCACTTACTGCAGTTCTCAAAAGAAAAACTAAACTTGGAAAAAACCTCAGAAATAAAAGATTTTGATGCTGTTTCAGTGTTCATCTACTCCAAAATAGACGAGCCAATTATTCGAGAAATTCCAAATTTGAAATTAATAACAACAAGATCCACCGGCTTTGACCATATCGATATAGAAAAATGCAAAAAACAGGGGATTACAATTTGTAATGTTCCGTCTTATGGAGAGAACACTGTTGCCGAGCACACTTTTGCGCTGATTTTGTCTTTGTCGAGAAACATGTGCAAGGCATGCATTAGACGTTTTGAACAAGACTTCTCAATAGAGGGGTTAGAAGGGTTTGATTTGAAAGGAAAAACCATAGGCGTCATCGGAACTGGTCAAATCGGTCTGCACGTCATAAGGATTGCAAAAGGCTTTGGCATGAACGTCGTAGCCTATGATGTCCGCCAAAACAAACTCCTATCTGAGGTCTTAGGGTTTGATTATGTTACGCTAGAGAACCTTTTAGCTAGATCAGACGTAATTACGCTTCACGTACCCTACATGAAAGCCACACATCACCTCATGAACAAAGATACATTCAAACTTGTAAAGAAAGGCGCCATTCTGATAAACACTGCAAGAGGAAGCATCGTGGACACTGAAGCACTAATCGAGGCTCTTGACAACAAAATACTGGCTGGTGCGGGTCTTGACGTTTTTGAAGGCGAAGAAGTTATACAAGAGGAAAAACAGCTTCTATACGATCCTAAAAACCTCGAAGTCTTGAACAGCCTAGTTAAGGATCACATTCTGCTGAGCAAAGACAACGTCGTTTTTACTCCACACATCGCGTTCTATAGCAAAGAAGCCCTAGAAAGAATACTTGAAACAACAGTGGAAAACATAGCTGCCTTCGTTTCGGGGAAACCGCAGAATGTTGTTTAACCAAACGCGATATTGCTATTGGGTAGATTGCCGACAACTATTGGAATTTGTCCAATTGTGACAGGCGGAATAAAAAATATGTAATCATGATGGTGAATTGTTTGAGAATTGCATTTTTTGTAATGGAATATCCACCTGCAATAGTTGGTGGATTAGGAACCTACGCTGAGTACATGACGAAGGAGTTTGTGGATTTAGGATGGGATGTCTCTGTTTACACAGTTAACCCTGGAAACCTAAAAATAAGAGAAATTTTGGGCGGTGTTGACATTCACAGGCCGCTCCTTGTGGAGGCTAGCAACGTATTTCCATTGTTTGTGGCAGACGACCTCAAACGTTGGGGTACAAACATAAAATTCTTCACCGACATTTTCGCTTATAATATGTTGGCAGCTGCACAAATGATAAACACCGTCATAAAACAAGAGAATTACGACTACGCCGTTGTTACCATTAACGACTGGTTGAGCAGCATAGCAGGAATAATCTGCAAGAACGAGTTGAAAATACCTGTAGTATTTCACGTTCACTCAACCGAGTGGGGACGAAGTGGTGGAGAAGGTTCGGCTACTGTAAATCATTTGGAGTCAGTGATGGCGGAAAAGGCCGATGGAATAATAACAGTAAGTCATGCAATGAAAGAGGATTTGGCTAAGCACGGTTGGCCAGAGTCAAAAATACATGTGGTTTGGAACGGTGTTGATCCAGAAAAATATGCGCCTCAAAAAGGCAAATCAGAGGATGTTCAGAAGCTTAGGCAAAAATACGGAATAGCCGAAGATGAAACCATGATACTTTTCCTAGGCCGTTTGACGTGGGTGAAGGGTGTCAGGAACCTTGTTCAAGCAATGCCTTTAGTCTTAGCTGAATATCCCAAGGCAAAGCTGGTTATACTTGGAAAGGGCGAAGAGCAGCGGGATATTGTGGAACTTGCCGACAGACTTGGCATAGGCAAAAACTTGGTTTACTGCCTCGAGTTTGTGCCTGAGGGCGAGCGGATTTTGCATTATGCAGCTTCTGATTTGTGCGTTTTTCCTTCTGTTTACGAGCCTTTTGGTATAGTGAGTTTGGAAGCCATGTCTATGGGGAAACCCATAGTGGTCGGCGCCAAGGGTGTGGTTGGATTCCGTGAGCAAGTCATGCCAGCGGGTCCGTTGCAAAACGGCGTTCATGTGGATGGGGGCAATCCTGTGGACATTGCGTGGGGAATCAATGAGGTTCTTAAGGATCCGCAAAGAGCAAAAATCTGGGGCGAAAACGGTCGCAAACGAGTGATAAAGTATTTTACTTGGAGAAAAGCCGCCGAACAAACTCTGGATATTTACAAATCACTTATTGCGCTTGGCTCAAGCTAACTTTCCCATTTCGAGGAATCATTGCACCGCCAAAATCTTTTTTATCCAAAAATCTTCGAATACCTCGCCTTTTCGCCTAATTCTTCTTCGATCCTCAGTAGTTGATTATAGTTACATGTGCGTTCACTTCTTGCGGGCGCGCCATACTTAAATTGCCCAGCATCTAAGCCAACAACCAAATCCGCAAAAAAAGTTTCTTCGGTGCTCCCTGACCTATGAGAAACGATAACGTTCCACCCTGCTTCTCTGGCTGATTTAAAAGCATCTATGGCTTCGATAGTTGTTCCTATCTGATTGAGCTTCAATAGCAAGGCATTGCAGGCGTCTAATTTAATTGCTTTTCGAATTCTCTCAGTGTTCGTAACCAGAAGGTCGTCTCCGACGAGTTGAATTTTTTTCCCCAGCTTGGATTTCAATTTAACCCAGCCATCCCAATCGTCTTCGCTCAATCCATCTTCGATTGAGATTATCCTGAATTTTTCACACATCTCAGAATAGAATTCCGTTAATCCTTCAGAAGAATATTCTTTTTCCATGATTTTATAATGCCCCTTGTAATAGAACTCTGATGCTGCAGCGTCTATTGCCAGACCGAATTCTTTGGTGTAGCCAAGTTCGTCTATCGCTTCGGATATGAATTTTAACCTTTCATCAATGCTTTTCAAGGGTGGAACAAAGCCGCCTTCATCACCGACTAATATTGCTGAGTTTCCCAATTTTTCTTTCAGGTTTTTCTTTAAGGTGTGGTAAGTTTCTGAGCACATTCTAAGAGCGTCGGAGAAAGTTTTAGCTCCGAAGGGAACTATCATATGTTCTTGAAAATCATTTTTTATTCCAGCATGCATTCCACCGTTGATAACGTTCATCTGTGGGATGGGTAAAGTTACGCCTTTTGAGTCAGCGAGCTCAGCGATGTATTTATAAAGAGGTAGGTTCGACTCCAATGCTCCAGCTTTGCATACTGCCATGCTGACTGCGAGAATAGCATTGGCTCCCAAGTTGGACTTGTTGGGACTGCCGTCCAACTCAATCATCAACTCATCGACCTCTTTCTGCTTTGTGCAATCTTGTCCAATGATCTTTTTTGCTATGATATTGTTAACGTTGTTAACAGCTTTCAGAACTCCTTGTCCCAAGTAACGCCTTCCTCCGTCTCTGAGCTCACAAGCTTCGTATTTGCCTGTGCTTGCACCAGAAGGAACTGAAGCCCTTGACAACCCTCCCTTTGTGAATACATCTGCTTCGACGGTTGGATTGCCTCTTGAATCAAGAATTTCCCTTGCACCGATCTTTATTATCTTAGACAATGTCTCACCTTTGACGCCTAAGATTGATGTAGTTTTGTAACTTTTATCTTTTTGACACTTCGCACATGCTGTCTTGTTTTAAAGTAAACTAAATGACTGACTATTAGCCTGAGTCGGTCTTCTAATGCGTTTCTTATATTCAGTATTCAATGTCAGAATCAACATTGTTCGATTTTTGGCTAAAAGTCCCGTTCACTGCCCAAATAAACACGACATATGTCGATGGGATATGGGATAATGTTCCTATAAGCTAATGGTGATTTTGAGTCATGTGCTATGCTTTTTTGGGCGGGTAATATTTGGAGTCGATCTGTGTAATCGGCACTTAAATCGTTTAAGTCCGATACACATATAAGTGTGTAAACACATAATAACTTATGTTGATAAGCTTATAAATGAGTTTGAGTGAATGAAAAATGATTACAAAGATAGACTTAATCGTTTGGCAACTCACCCATTGGAAAGATGCTTGACACATGGAATCGTACATAAAACTCTAAAATGGATGATTGAATATGGGTCGAATCAGCGTGGATTTACCTGATGCGTTGGAAAAGCAGCTCAGATTGAAAACAGTAGAAAAATTTGGCGGGAAAAAAGGAGACCTATCGCGCGCTATCGAAGAAGCAGTAAAAACATGGGTAGTCAAAAAAGAATAACCCATATGTTCCCGTCAACTCCCAATGACTCCTTTTTGAATACCCTTTCAGGGGTAAGCGATAGGGAAAGCCAGCCAGCCCTTGACACTTGAAGGCTTAGATCGCGTGAGGGGCTAATGGCTGTGGTCCCCCTGTTTTGGAATGTGTGTTGAAAAAGTTCTGACTTCTGCCCTGATAACTATAGTTGCATATTACGAACTAATGTCAAATGGTTAGTTTGATGGGGGTGAAATGTTGGTTGATAAAAACAGAAATTTAGAGCTTGTCTTCGTTGACAAAGAGGGCAAGTTTTACTCGTTAGCCGAGGTTGAAAGTACAGAGTTAGCGAAGGGTCTTGAAAAAATCTCCAAAGAAATTGCAAAAAGGCTCCAGTTGCAGAAAGAACAACGATAGCGCAGATTAGAATTCCAATAACAAGTTAATCGAGGTGAAAGAAATGAGTAATGAAGAAAAAAAGGCGCCGGTGAAAGCAATCGCAAAAGTTAATGTTGCAGCAAAACCCGTAAAACATGTTCCAGCTAAACACGTTCCTGCGGTTCATGTTCTGACGACCTTTGACGATTTAATGGATGATTTCCGCAGAAGCTTCTTTGAAAGTGTAGCTTCTCCATATGAGTGGGTAAGTTATGAACCTATTGTTCCGGTTCGTGAGGCAACTGTTGATCTGGTTGATGAAGGAAACAGGTTTGTAGTGCATGCTGAATTGCCCGGCGTAGCAAAAGACAAGATAGACGTAAGCCTTACCCAGGACGGCATCGAAATTTCAGCTGAAACAGACGTTGAAACAGAAGACCAAGCGAAGAACTTTGTTGTCAGAGAACGCGTTTACTCGCACGTTTACAAACAGCTTTCGTTCCCCGAAGAAGTAATCCCCGAGCAAGCTGAATCTACATTTAGGGACGGATTACTTGAAGTCAGAGTACCAAAGAAGACGATTGCACCCGCGCCTAAAAAGCACAAAGTCGCAGTAAAATAGTTGAAAGAGAGCATTTTTTATGCTCAATAACTATCTTCTGCAATATTTTTGAGAAATTACACCTGCCGGGCGTTAGGGAAACCAGCAGCCTGGGATTCCACACTATAGTTGATGTAATACTATGCAAGTTGCTTATCTTTTGTCCTATGATCCAAACCGTTGCACATTTGAACAAACGTCTCCTCAGTATCATAACTCCTTCACTTGAAATCTGAAAGGGCAACCCATTATGCTCATACACAGCCAATATTGATGACAGCCCATCGATGTACATTCTATTTTTCAAAATGTTTTCGCGTTTTTTCCTATATGCTTTAAACCAACTTGAAATCGTCCTGCTTGTGATTTGATCAATACAGTCATTACAAACATTCAGTCCATTGCCCTTTTCGTTTCTAATGACTGAAACATCAAAAATAGAGTAGTTACCGCAAACATCACATTTCAGATGCTGCGCTGAAGCAAAACTGTCTATTAAACCCTATTTTTTGCCCTTATATTGAAAAGACCCAACACTTTCGATGCATTTAGGGATAGTTCGGCTTAACGTCAGCAACATATCATCAGTTTTTGTCAATTTGCCTATACCCGCTACACCAGCTATAACGACGGAAATCTTCGTCTCAAATAGCCCTTTAGAAATTCATGGTCATTTGCTAGTTCTGTGCTTTTTACAATTTGGCCTTCAAGCCTATCCAAAGCTACCCTAAACGTCTGTTCCACACCATAACCTTCGCCTGAACTGAAAAATGCGCCCTTCTTTGTTCTAAATTGCAGGCGGCAATGAATTAACTGATCGCCCTTGAAGTTTGTGCCATGCGTCTTCATGTAGACAAATAGTGTGCCAGCCTCTAAGGTTCCTCCGTATCTGTGGGTGAAAGAGTCGAAGTCGTCCATAATGGCGCCTCGTTGGATTTCATCAATTTCCACGTCTTTAACTGAAAATTGCACAGTAAGCCTTTCCACTGGTTTTTCCATTTGAGAAAGAGGTTCAAGAAAGTCCCGTTTAGTTATGATTCCGACGGGTCTTCCTTTGCTGATGATCACCAAAGAGGAAATGTTGAATTTGTGCATTTGCTCTTCAGCATCTCGTAATTTGGATTCAGGCAAAACAGTGATTACAGGCTTAACCATTATGCCCTTCGCGGGAATACTTAGAACAGGAACTTTCTCACCTACTCTTTCGCCGAACCTTTGAACATGTCTGGGCCGAAAGATATTCTCAATAATATCGGAAATGCTAACAATTCCCACGAGTTTTCCATCTTTGACTATGGGAACGTGAGAGATTCCCTCATTTCTTATAAGACTTAGTACTGCCCCTAGCGATTGGTCTTCTTCAATGGTGAACGGCTCCTTGGCCATTATTTCTCCGACATGAGTGTTACCCCATTGCTCCATTACACCACCATGGATAACATCCTCCTCTGTTACAAAACCTAAGAGCTTGTCTTCACTGTAAACGGGAAGTTGCCTGATTTCACTCTCAATCATTAACTTGGCGACTTTGCTGAGAGAATCCTTCAGGGTAACGGCAGGCGCTGACCGCGTCAAAGTTTTAACTTTGGTTCCAGACGCATCAAAACTAGACCGTTTTATCGATTTTCGGGAAATAACCCCTTTATAATTGCCTTTACTATCGAAGACCGCTAGAACAGGTGGCATCCCTTCTTTGAAATGTGATAGAGATGAAGAGAGCGTATCATTTTCCTGTACTTCCAAAAAACCCTTTGAAAAAACATCTTCCACAATCTTAGCCATAAAAAAAACCTTCTGTAATAATATTTATTCTCCTTGAGTAATTTAAGCCTTAAGAGATTTAAGTAGCGCTCTTGCCCATTATTGATTTTCTCGTTTTTTAGTCAAGTGGTCGAAATCCTTGGATGTTGACAGTTGCATAGGATAGCTAAAATAATTCAGGAAGCGTGAATAAGCTAGAAATGATTATTGAGGATATGTTTTGTGCCTGTCTGTTGTTTCTTTTGTAGCTCTGGTTTTTCCTAAGCCGCCGTTGTGTGCGCTCAACACAAATTTTAGGGTGTTTTCCTTGAAAAATTCTCTAAATTGATTTCCGCATTTTGTGCATTTGTACATCTTTACTTGGAATTGCCCAAAGTTCCATTCTTTATTAGGCTCTTTCATATGGGCTGTACAATTTGGGCATTTCGGCATACAAGTTCAACCTATCAAGTTAAAGGTAAAATGACTATATATACCATTTCAGAACCTAATTAGTAGGCCCAATTTACAGGTTCGAAAATCCTGTGAAAATACCCCAGAGGCTTCTACCCTCAGTACTATGGATCGGATTCTTTCACTATTGCGGCTTCTAGACCTTTAATTTACATGTTAACTCGAAATGCCCAATGCATGTAGGCACTGATTTCTCTTGAAAGCACCAAAGAAGGCTCAACATAGCAATGGAGGCTGCATCTTTGGCAGTTTTTTATTTTTTTCCAGTCAAAATCGGATACTGCACCTTTAATGCTCTTTTCAAAGATAGAGGTGCTGCTTGCATAGTCGTTGTGGACATAGCAGGGTAAAACTACTTTTCCGCTGGGGTCAATGTTTATCATTGCCCAGGGCTTGCATTGCCATTTTTTCTCTTTTGCCATTACTTTGAAGTAACCGATTGAATTGACAATTGGGTAACCTTCCCGCTTCATTTCCATAAGCCTATGAGCTATTCTAGGTATTTTGCTAATTGCCGGTGAGGACGCGTTGGCGTTGCAGTACTCGTGAGCCACAGCCACGGAAATTTTTGTCCCCAAGTCTTTCGCCAACTCCACCATGCTTTCTATTTCCTCTACGTTCTCAGCCATTACAGTAATGTTGATGGTTACGGCAACTTTTTCTTTCGCCGATTCTATGCCTTGTACTGCTTTTCTAAAACTTCCACTGACCCCTCGGATAGCATCATGAGTTTTTTCTTGGCCATCTAAAGAAACATAAACAACACCGTTAATGTACTGAGCTATCTCATCAATTCTGGATTCAAGCAAAGTCCCGTTGGTTATGAGGCTAGTATGCAAAGGCAAAGACCTGGAAAACGCAAGAATTTCACCCAAATCATTCCTAAGAAGCGGTTCTCCACCTTCAAAGGCAACTCCGCAGGCACCCGAATTGTAAATCTGTTTTAGAATTGCTTTTTCCTGATTTAAACTCGAGTTGGGGCTTGTTCTTTTCCAGAAGGGACACATTTTGCATCGAAGATTACAATTATAGGTCAACTTGTGCCCGCAAAAAATTGGAACCCTAACGCCACACAAATTTGAGATCAAACCACTATAAGCCCTGAATCCCATCCGAAAGTTTTCTGAGAAATGGTGAGAATTTTTTTCTAAAGAAATGTTATTAGAAACCTGTTTCATCCTTAAGGACCTGCTAAATTATTAAAACCATAAAAAACATAGTCTTAGTAAAAGTTACTCTTGCGTTTCCTTTAAACCTAACGCTCTCTTGGAACCAAAAAGTAATATTCTCCTTTTCCGGGAGGTTTTGAATGTTCTTTTTAGAAGAAAATTTAACAAAAAAGAGAATGTGGTTTATTTCCACAACTTTTTGCCCGTCAACAGCCAAATAACTACAAAGATTATGGCAATCACGAGCAGAATGTGTATCAACGTGCCTATGCTTGGAAAAGCATAGAACCCCACTAACCAAAGTGCCAAAATAATAAGGGCGATAGTCAGCCAGTTGGTTCACATAAAATCTCCAATTAAGCCTAAACTACTGGCCTTAGGTACATGTGAAGTTGATCTTTTGACACTTTTAGCTGCAAACCCTTGTCCGTCCAGCGTGCAACCCCTTTATCTAAGGCTGAAACGGCCAACATGTTTCGCACTCCACCTTTCTTTGCGCCAAGAACTGATTCAGCTATATCCTTGGTCAATTCGATTTCAAGATGAGTTACTTTCCAATCTTCCGTATCTATTCCTAATTCTTTGACTTTGCCAATTTTCTCGTTTTCAATAAACACATCTTTATCCAAAAAATCTTTACTATTCATAAATATCTATCACTCCTTCTAGCTCTTAATCTATTCTACCTTACAAATGGTCGTTGGCAGAGTTAAGCCTGTGTGACTGTGAAAACACAGCAACATTCTAGCGCTCGTGTTTTACATCAATCAATCCACCTTCCATAAAGAAAGAATATGGGAATTCAAAATAGTTGTTTTGTAATAATTTTGGGTTTCAACATGCTAAGAGAGTAAAATTGCTACTGAAAAAGTGTTTATGGGGCTTATCTGAAATACAGATGGAAGCATTTTGAGGCAACGATAGTTGGTATCTCGCTTATGCTTCCAGAAGTAATGAACTGAAATATGTCATCTAAAATAGCCAAAATTAGCAACTCCACAGTTAAACCCAGTCAGTATAAAGGGCTATTAAACCCTTGTAGCTGTATCCCAACAGCAGCAAAGCGGTGTGAAGTTAGGAAATTCAGTTTTTGACTTAGTCGCTGAATTTACAAAAAATAACTATGCTTCGTTTTGCTGTGTGAGAAAGCGAATTTGCGTTTTATTCTTCTTTCTTGATTCCTTTTTTTATTCCCTTTCCAAAGTCGTTTACGGCTTTAGCACTTTTCTTAACGCCTGCACCGATTGCTTCTCCAGTTTTTTCGGCGCTACTTTCAATTTTTTTCTTGTTTTCTGACATTCAATTCATCTCTATCACTAAGCCTTCGCTTGTAGACTTAAGATTATGTGACTGTGAAGCCACAGCAACTTGCACTGTTTATCAGAGGTTTGCACGCCAAATATGCATTCGTTGAGCGAAAATGAAGGTTGGTTACACGATTAGTGGCTCTTTTTTGCTTTCAGCTGAAAAACCTCGAGTAGAATAGAACAATACCCCCAACGATACGAAAACAATAACAACTATTCCAACAGCGATGTATGGCATTATGCTTAGTGTAGTGGATACAGCTTCTGGATTTATTATCCCCCCGAGAACTACCGCAGAAATAATAATTCCAGCGGACAGCACAAACGAAAATTTGTAGGGTCTATCTGTCTTGGTCTTAAATAGTTTCTTTCTGTCAAGTTCGCCGACAATAAAATTTAGGAAGATTCCTATTGAGCCAATTAGCAGGGGAATTGTAAAGGAAAGGGGTATATTATGCCCGCTCAAATCGATGAATTGTTTTAAGCCAATAGCAGAAAAAAGAAGCATAAGCAACACAAGAGCTATGGATCCAAAAAAGATGCACCTATCAAGAAACTTTCCTGAAAGCGCCGGACCATAAGTTCTTCTATTTGGCACGGGTACTTCGCCAGGTTTAATATCTTTTGTAGTTCTTCGTGTCAGTCCAGGCAGATCATTTGAAAGAAAGTAGATTCTGTGTTTTGGATCAAGCGGCAATTTGTTGCCCTCCGAATCATAAACCGCCTTAGTTACAATTCTTGAAAATGGGTATAGCCATTCGACGCCTCGGTCCCTTGTTGTTGTGAATGAATCTAAAAATGAGTGAAGAAAGGCACCTATGCCAAAAAACGGGTTTATCAAATAGACTATGCCGATAAACAAAAAATTGTGGAATAATGCACGGTGTATTTGTCGGCGTCGAAAGGACTCCTTGCTGAAAAACCCATATTCTCTGTCTAAATCAGGAATTGTAGCGCCGACGCCAACCATTAGCGCTATTTCTGGTCTGCCAAAGAGTAAGGCTCCAACTAGTATGCCAAACATTATATGGGTAGAAAGATTCATGAGAACAACCGCCGTCTTCTGACTGGTCAATTATAATTGGGCTATTTTAAGAATATAAAGGTAATTTAGGTGCTCCCCCAAATGGGGTTTTGGATAAAATGTTTTTTTCACTGAGAGGACTATCTATTACAACATTCCTAAATTGAGGATTATGCGTAACTTTTTTGAAATTAGAATAATGCTTCTGCCTACAAAGTCTACTGATGGTTCGAAACTTCTTAAAGCTGTCGTTATTATCAAACAACTTACTTTAATCAAAGTTAGTAGAGAAATTAGGCGTATGTGACTATTAACCTACAGCAACAAAGAGGGTGGTGACACTATTTGACTGTCGCTCTCTTGAGTTAGAAGTGTTTCATGATAAAATCTCTAATGGCTCTATGACTAGACATGAGTTCAACTATCTTTTTTGTAGCTTGCGTTATTTGAGTATCGAATAATCTTGTTATAGCCAGGGAAAATACAAACACAAACGTGCCGATTATTATGCTTCCAATAACATTTATTGAACCAAGATACCATATGATAAGATATGTAACTCCAGCACTTATGAGCCCCATGAGAAAAGACCTTATTATAAAATAAAGTCGCTGCACCCACGTAGAAAACAACAGAACCTTTATCACTGCTCTTTTCTCTAACTCATTTTCTGCTCCAGATTTATTTCCGTCCATCTCTTGCAGTACTCCTTTTGCGTAATTGGCATCTGACAAACGTAACATCATTTTGGCATAACGGGCGTCAGATAAATCTGTGGAACTTGCGGATTCAAGCTCTAGCAAAATCCTTTGTGCTATTTTTTCTATTTCTTCATTTGTTTTTTTTATATCTTTAGTTAACAATATGCACCCAACACAGAGATTTTAGTGATTAAAATTTATAAAATCATCAAATAAAAGAAGGGTTAAATCAACAACTGCAAAATGAGTCCTGGTCTTAACGAAATAGGGTGTTGATTTACCCTAAATGTGTTAAAAAACACTACTTCTTTTGTCTTACAGCGACCTTAGCTTTCATTTCAAAGATAGTGTCTTCGCCGGTTTTTCCAACACCAAAATTCCATTCTAACACATCAACTTCCATATCTTTGAAGTGAGAAACCCAAGTCTCCTGGAATTCACTCCATTTCGCACCCATCTTCTGTATCTGTTCTTTGACATCTATTTTTTGCTCTGACATAATTTGTTACACCTCCCAAAATACGCTAAAATTTTGCAGATCTAAGCTATTGTTACTGGTTTTAGGTACATGTGCAGGTTGTCTTGTGCAACTATTAATACAATCTATTGTCCATCCACATGTCTGTTCCTTTCTTATAGCTAGTCCTTGGTTGGTTTAAGTGTATGTGACTGTGAGGCTGTGGCTACAAATGGATAGTTGAAGTAAAAAGTTAGGCAACTGTTACTGTTTAATCACAGTCACACATCTTAAAATAGGCTGGCGAGTTAAGGGTAATTGAGTTTTTGAAAATGCGCGCACTTGATTTTCTTTTCATAGTTGCTGTGATCCTTGTCTTACTGTGGCTTCTAGGCTTTTTCATCTTCAACCTTGGCACCATCATATGGGTACTGCTTGTCATAGCTGTCATCATAATACTTTATCGACTCCTTACGGGACGCAGAATATAACCAGAAGCCAAACAAATCAGCCAGCTGCGTCAACAGGCGGCTTCCCAACTTTTTTGTAAACATTCACTCCATAGAGTCGTCATTACAATTTTTTTCCCGGTTACTCCCAAAGTCATATTTTTTAGGGGTTCAAAATTCTGAACTAACCATCATACTGGTTGGTTTTCTCTCTTGGGCTTTTGTAATTTGTTTGGGTCTTTCAGAAAATTCTGAAGAAAATCTTGGACATTTTCGTGTAAATGGATAATCTTTTTTTGATTTTCTTCTTTGGTTTGCGGTCTTGGTTGAAAATAACCGTGTTCAGTCATGTAAAACATTAGACTAGAGAAATCTCCGGCCAAGGCACAATCAACTTCTTTCTTTCCTACTTCTAAAAGAGCGTAATACCTGTGATGCCCATCTAAAACTGCATATACATCAAATTTTGGATGCTTAACAACGATTAATGGTTCAATTTTCTCCCCGTTTTCGATCTTCTTCTTGTACATCTCTATGGCTTCCGGATCGACTTTTGTGTCGGCGACGATTTTTTCTATTGGCAACCGTAGTGAGTACTTCTCAGGATTAGCAAACACGTCGATGTTAATTTCTCGCCGCTCTCTATGCCTGGTCAACTGCATAATTCCTAATCTTAAAGAATCCACAATGTCAAAAACACGTTTTCCCAAAGAATCACGGCATTAATAATAGGGTTATCAAAACATATCGATTGACCTAACGAAATCATCGGGTTTTTATTAATATATCTGTTTCGGTTACAAACAGAGTTCGGCAAAGTCTCTGCACGCCTAAAACTCAGACCGCCTGAAACAGAGTTTGAACTTGGAGTCCCGCATTTTGGTTATCTCCTCATGGAAGTAACCTGGTGCTGGTTGTTGTCACCTTAGCTATAAACGTGTATTTTGCACGTTCTGTACTGGATTCTCTTCTCTTTTCTTTAGCTCTCGCAGTTGGTCTTACACCTCAGTTATTGCCATCTATTATTAGTATTAACTTAGCTCACGGAGCCAAGATAATGGCAACTCAAAAGGTGATTGTTAAGCGGCTCACATCCATTGAGAACTTCGGCAGTATGAACGTGCTTTGCTCTGACAAAACGGGAACCCTTACAGAAGGTATCATAAAACTACAGTCATCCTAAAATTTTTCCCAAATCTCAAGCATAGAAATACATCTTAAAATAAGAGATTAGAAGTTACTTATGTAACAAGAATAAAAATTTGGTTTTTTTTTCCAAACAATTATAGATATTCTACTTGGAAAAGTGATTTATCCGCGCGTACTATTTTGATTTTCTTAGGCGCATTTCAATTTCCGCTTTGATTTCATTAAGCAGTGCTTTTAGCTTAGCCTCATGTTCTTCCTCTTGTTCTATAAGATGTAAAAATATTCTGCGATAATCTTCTGCTTTTGTTTTAACAAAGGCTTCTGTGTAAAATTTGATTGAAGCTTGTTCCCGGGCTATGGCGATAGCTATTATTTCACCCATTTCTGCCATTTCTTTTGGTTTCTTCGACACATGATATCCCCTTAGAGTCTAAGCCTTAAGCGTGGACTATTTCTCCTCCATAATATCCAATAATTGCAACTATTGGTATAAAGCTGACTACCAATGCTACATAAATGTAGACTAAATCTGTCCTTGCTATGAGTATGTTGAGGTCTATGGTTCTCCAAACAAAACAAACTGTGGAAACAGCTATCAAAATAGCAGTAAATGCTATTTTTTTGGAAAAAATTTTGCTCAGCCAACTATGATAATTAAATTTCCAACTGAAAAGACCAGAGCCTCCTGCAAATGCAGCCGCCAATAATCCAAAAATAAGTAAAAAGTACGCTGCCGAGTCAAAACAGATTTCACCCGTAAACAGATACATGAGAGTCAATAAAGGGACGAGAATAGAATACGCTATAGAGAAATGAACAAAAATAGGGTGAAGGTGAAACCCAAGCATCCTTTGCACAAGTCTATACTTCCAAGATTCATCTACTACCAGTTCACCAGCAACGCTCAACTTCACGAGTACTTCTTTGCCGTGAGGTGCATTTTCCATTCCTTTAGCAAATTCATCTCCGGCTGAATGATGACCTTGATGCACCCCACCAGTCCAGAGACGGCTATCTGAAACATCAAAGACTAATCCTTTATAGGCAATGTATGCAGGTTTTCCATCTTTTCCATCGAATTTTTTCAGTCTCTTTCTTGTGAACTGTTTTAACTTCGGCATTTTCACCCCACCCTTTGAAGTAAATCTAATACAAAAGAGAATACCGAAAGACAGATTACGGTGAATTTTAACCTTTCGCCATATAGTTAAACATGTCCTAAAGGGCTATAACAAACAGGTTAATGGAATAGGCGTACGCTCCACCCCAGGTTTTTTGATGCGTGCGGGACTAATTGTTTGACACACTTATCAAAGTCAACCTTAAAGCACCTGAAAAGTGAAGAGTATGATTAAGTAGTAAAGAAACGAAATTGTTGAATGAACTAAGTAATTTGCAGTTTATAGAGATCACTTTGAAAAACAGCTAAACTATCCGCGCTCTACCATAGTAATCGCGGCTTTAAATGAAGAAGACGTAATTGGACTTACAATAACGGGGCTTAAAGATAATCTTGATTCACCGCACATTATAGTTGTTGACGGACATAGCAACGATAGGACTATAGATCGCAAAGAATCTAGGCGTGGATATTGCTTTTCAAGACGGAGTGGGAAAGGGAGATGCTATCTCGAAGGCGCCAAAGCAAACAAATGGCAATTCAGACTACATTGTACTCACAGATGCTAATTTCACTTACCCTGCCAAATATGTTCCTGAGATGATTAAAATTCTAGAGAAGGAATCAGAAGTAGGGATGGTTTGTGGCAACCGATTTACCTCTCAACTAGACAACAAAGCGTTAATCAATCGATTCTATTTGGGAAATAAACTCCTTGCTTTCAGCCACAATATTATAAACGGCATAGCTCTTCACGACCCTTTAACGGGTTTACGCGTCATTCGAGCGGATACACTTAGGAATTTGAAGTTGAAACCAGAATGAAGCACGGCGCAATGATATTCAAAAGGATAATGACAGAAATGGCATTCTAAATTTTATAAACTCTACAGAACATTCTTCAGTATTACTTTTCAGTCAAATATTACCAGCATTTTGTACAACTTTTTCTTTAGTTCAAATCTATTTTGACCTTGGGAATTAAATGGGTATCCGACAAATATTTGTCCGGTTGAGTGCAGTTACAGGAGTTGGTTGTGTTGTTGTCTTTTAGCTTTTTTGTAGAAATACTTTTTTTGTTAGGTTCCCACAAATAGTATACGCATGAAATAGTCTCAAACCTCCTCTACTCCTATTTCAGTAGCTTACAACAAAGATGGAATACTTGATTACGATAATATGAATCCGATTACAAAACCAACTATTAGTCCTAAACCAAGCGGTAGTATACCCATGAGAAGTACTCCATATTGAATTGCTATAGGACCATATGTGTCTGCAATGCCTTTCAAGGCGCCAAGACTTAAACCGAAAAACCCAAAGTAAGCAACTACGACCAGTATAATGGCCGCTATAATCGCGATCTTCAGCATCTTGTGTACTAGATAGCCCACGATAAGTCCGATAACAAATGGAATAATCATCAAAATTAATGGTGGAATACCGCCGACGCTTCCAGAAGTAATAAAATTAATAACTTGGTCTATCGCGCCCAAAAATCAGCAACTCCAAACAAGTAAGGGGTAATTACAGAGACTATTAAACTCACGTTGTTGCAGTCACACAGTCACAATCTTAAAATAGACACTAAGCTAAACTAGATACGAGAATTTTGAAACACTTTTACTTAGCTAGCGTGTTCGAATAACACGATTGGTTTCGGTAGATCTGTTTTTTGGAAGAGGCGTAATTATTAGATGTCAGAAAAAATTTCGTTAAGGGAAATAATTGGAGCTATTCTAAGCGAGATAAAAGCCATCCTTAAAGAATACTTGAATGAAACGGAGGCTACTGTAAAGAACCGCCTCAAAAGACTTCTAATCATAAGCATAATTGGCAGTGTCTTGATGGCTCTGGGGATTTCATTTATTGGTTCAGCTTCCTTGTTCATACTCATAGGTTCTTTCAAGTACCTTAGCACATCTATGCCGGCGTGGGAGGCATTGTACATCATGGGCATCACTTCAGGCGTCACAGCAGGTGTGCTCTTTTTTGCGCTTTTTGTCATAATAAGAAAGCAATTGAGATCCCCCGAAAAACCTGATAACCAAAATTAAGTCAGAGCTTTTCACACTGAAAGAGTACGTCGGAAAGTTGAGCTCAACGAAAACGTAGATTTAAAACTGTACTCACCGAACATGCCAAGCATTTATTTCTCTAAAGCCATTAACATTTAGCATTTTGGGATGGAAACGCACCATTAAAGTGGTTCCCTTTCCCTCTTGGATTTGATTAACTATGACTTATGTGCACTAAAGCAATTGAGAGGTCAACAATTTTATAAAAATAGTTTATACATAGACTAATCTAATAAGCAGAGAACAAAATGTCCTACTCAACTTACTTATCAGCCCTGAATCCTCAAAAGAAAGAAGTAGAAAGGTGCGCCTATTCACTTCGCCTTTGATGTTTATGGTAGCGGTTGTAATCATGATTGCAGATATTCTTATTGCTAGAGCTCAAATGATAGCTGCTAGCTGGAATAACAGCAAAAATCTCAAACACCCTTTTCCAAGAGTAGTTGATCCTAAATGCTTCAGAAGAATGCTTGTTAAGTGCCCACCTGCAAAACTTGTACATAGGAACTCTCTGGTTTGTTGTTTAAATTTTGATAGGTCAGAGTAAAAAAACCGTAGTTTAGTGATTAGCTTTTTTGCTCGCTTTTGTATTCCTTGAGATTTTTCAATTCTTCAAGAGTCTTGTAGACCGTTATGACATCGCCGATGTTCCTAACGAAATTTGTAGGTAAAGATACTGTTATTGCACCCAGCAGAGGTTTTTTCAATCCAAGCGCATCAGAAGCTTCTTTGGTCAGTTCTACTTGTAGATAATTTATATGCCACGCGATTGTGTCAGCGTCGGAATTCTCCACTTCTCCAAGAGTGAAAGCATCAGATGTAATTACTTTCATCCCGTTCAATTTACAAACTTTCAAGTCAAAACTACCAAAAAACAATGTTCTCAAGAAACTATTTGAACGTTATGACGATTCGAATCGTTCTGAAAATTAATTAGCAGAACAAAGCACGCTGGCTTGTTTTGATTTTAAGTGTGGGAATACGTTGGTGAAACTGCTTTGACCGCTCTTTCTGATGTTTTGGGCAGGTTGTTAACTATAGGCTGATAAGTCAAATTGAATCATTTTCTCTGTCTTAGGGCTTCTTTGATTAGTATAATTTTGGTTCTTGGGCAACGAATGTTTTTTCCCTTTCTTTACCTAACCGGTCGACAGATTCCCTTTGACACGGAATGTGGTATAAAGTCATGATTGTTTTCAAACTAAACTTAAATTTCACTCGTACAACCCCCTTTTTCTTCTGTCGACCTTTAAGAAACACGCTTCTCTAGAAGAACATTCATACTGTTAACAGCCAAAAAACCTCTTTTCTTTTTCAGAAATGGTTAAGTCAGTGTGAATGTTTTTTAGATGTTTTAAACGCGATTTTAGAGAATGCCTAAGGCGGTAAGAACATAGAAAATTGTCACCAAGAAAAACACCATAACTAAACTGGCAAGAATAAACTGGTTAGTTTTATGGTCTATTTGCTTTACTAATGGGAATCTTGTCAGCGAAACCAGACACCACTTCTAAAAGCAAGGCTATGTAAATAGCTAAGCCAATGAATTTCTTTTTAAGGTCTTTTTTTATTTTGCAGCTGGGCTTTATGTTTGCCAAGACATTTGATTAAGAGTTTTCAAGAATTAGGAAACATGCTTCAATTAAAAGTCACAATATAAATGGTTGGCGATTGTTCTTGTTGCTATTATTGAGGTTGTAGTGATGGCGTTTCATCGTAGTAGGTTTTAGCGCAACTTACTCCTTATCCTTACTTAAGTCATGCTTCAAAAGATTTCCCTTTGTTCGTTTTTTGATGCTTAGCTAATAATATCATATTAATAAAAAACAACAATACAAGTACTATTAGCACGATAGCTAGGATTTCAGGGCGTTCACTGCCGTTTGACGCACGAATGCCCAATTCTATGCCATACACTCCAATAACGGCTGTTACAATTAAAGCTGCTATCAAACCTATTTTTGCGTTCAAAATGGCCTTCTCTGAATGGTTACGTTTTCTTTTCCTTACTTGCTTTTCTGAAAAGAAACAATACCTTGTTGCTTCACAATTGCTTAATTCCTTCGTCCATTGCCATTCGCATATGTGCAATCCACGATATTGCTTAATCAAGAGTACTGAACAATCAGATATTGTTGACAAGCTAAAGAAAAAAGAAAGAAACAATAATGATAGAAAACTTTGATCGCCAATTTAGGGCTTGAATTCCCCTTTGATGTTCTCTCCGGCGATGTCCTCGTTGTAGTTTTCGTCTTCATGAGCTTCTTCTTCAAACTCTTCTTCTGCCTCTTCTTCACGGGCTCTTTCTCTGGCGCCTGCATCCCGCGCTTTATCTTCAGCTTCACCTTTTGGAGGAAAAGCATCGTCTAACCATAGTCTAAACTGTTTTTTGCCTTCAGCATTGGAAAAAGCCCACTCACACAACTCACTGAAAACGCCATTCAAGTCAACTTGATGATCGTCCGCTAACTGCTTAAGAAACTTTTCCCACTTTACCGGCAAAGCTACGGTAGAATTAACCATCTAAACTTTCATACTCCTTGTTACTTCAATATTATTTATATTTCAAGCGTACGATTCATGTTTGGCTTATTTAACAAGTCTATGCTCTCTTCAAGACTCATCGCTAATTTGATCTCGTTGGTGTTCCAAGCCATCCATTTTACCATTTCAGGCTCCATGGAAAATTTCTGGAGGCTTTCAGAACTTGGGGCTTCATACACCCACACAGTCAAATGTTCAGGAATCACAGTCCACGCCCCAATCCTCTTGATTCCATGTTTTTCTTCCAATGCACCTAATTTCTCTGGTAACTCCAGAGTTATTTTTTTCATTTTTTCATTGTTTATCGGACAGTTCTCCGGAGAATGTCTAGAAACTATCAAAAATATCGCCATAAAAATCGCTCTCAAAAAAAGAATACTCAAAACAAAGATATAAACAATAAGCAGATTTGGTGTTCGATTTAAAAGCAATTTTGATTATAAGAAACTAGATTTCTTTAACTTTACACACTTTTTTTTCTAAAAAATTAAAGGGGAAAATTTATTCTTCGCCCATGCCGCCCGGCATTCCGCCGCCTGGGCCACCTGGACTTCCCTTTGGAGATTTGGCTGTGATTACGTCGTCTACGCGTAGTATTGTGGCTGCTGATTCGGCTGCTGATTTTATAGCTTGTTCCTTAACGACGATTGGTTCTATGACGCCGTTTTCAATGCTGTTTTGCAATTTACCTGTAAATACGTTAATGCCGATGAATTTGCCATCTTCTTTATCGTGCACTTGACGTAACTCTATGAGTATGTCTATGGCTTCTAAGCCCCCGTTCTCTGCGAGTGTGCGTGGGATGACTTCGACTGCGTCTGCGAAAGCTTCTACTGCGAGTTGCTGTCTTCCACCGACTTTGGTCGAGTAATTGCGTAGTCCTTTAGCAATTTCGATTTCGATGGCGCCGCCGCCCGCGACGATTTTATTGTTTTCAATGACGTCTGAAATTACTGACAACGCATCGGTTATTACTCTTTCAGCTTCATCCACCATTCTTTCAAGCCCTGCACGTATCAGTATGGCTACTGAATGTGGGTCTTTGCATTTTTCAACAAAGATCATTTTGTCATCGCCGATCTTGCGCTCTTCCACTAAGCCCGCAAAACCCAAGTCTCCCGGCTTTAAATCGTTCAAGTTAGAGCTTACTCGTCCGCCTGTTGCTCTCGCGAGCTTTTCCATGTCTGACTCTTTAACTCTGCGGGCTGCCATTATGCCTTCTTTGGATAAGAAGTGCTGTACCATGTCGTCGATGCCTTTTTGACAGAAGATTACGTCTGCGCCTGAAGCTTTGATCTTGGTCACCATTTCTTTGAGTGTGCTGTCCTCTTGGTCTAGGAAAGCTTTCATCTGGTTGGGCTCATGTATGCGTATTTCCGCAGTCATTTCGGTTTTTTCAATCTCTAACGCCATATCTAAAAGTGCGATTTTCGCGTTTTCTTTCTTCTTGGGCATCCCCGAATGGACGATTTCTTTGTCTATGATTATTCCTCTGACGAGTTGCGTCTCGACAAGGCTTTTACCCGTCTTCTTCACCAGCTGAACGTTATCTATGTCTGCAATTACCTTGTCTGCGTGCTTTTCCGTTACCTGCTTTACGGCTTCTATGGCTATTTCCGCAAAGTGCTCTTTAGCACCACCCACAGCTTTGCTTCCCATGGACGTCAAAGCAACTTTCATCAGCATTTTTTGATCCTCAACATCGATGTCAACAGCGTTTTTCGCTATGATTTCGATTGCTTTCTGTGCTGCCTTGCGGTATCCTGCAACGAGTATGATTGGGTGGATGTTTTGGTCGAGGAGTTCTTCGGCTTTCTTGAGTAATTCGCTTGCGAGAACGACTGCGGATGTCGTTCCGTCGCCTACCATGTCATCTTGGGTTTTGGCGATTTCAATCATCATTTTTCCTGCTGGATGTTCAACGTCCATTTCTTTCAGAATTGTTGCACCATCGTTGGTTATTGTTATGTCGCCCAGGCTGTCGATTAGCATTTTATCCATGCCTCGTGGACCTAAGGTTGTTTTTAGCACTTCACCGATTACTCGTGCTGCCATGATGTTGTTTCTTTGGGCTTCTTTACCTCTGCTTCGGGAGGTTCCTTCTTTTAAGATGAGGACTGGTTGACCACTTTGGGTTTGTGTTAAATATGCCATTTTATTCTCTCCTAAATGTTATCCATTAATAGTTTTTTTGCATAATCAGCGTTTTTATGGATTCATGGGCTTAGTCTTATCTCAGAGCATACCCGAAATGGATTTGATCAGAAAGATTGAAGACTTAGTTTTTTGCTGTTCCAAAACCGCTGACTCTGCAACTTATATACTGTTATACAAGGATTTAAAGTCGTTTAAAGAATTAGCGCGATTTCTAACTAAGTATTTATGCTATAATTGTGCTTGTTGATTTTGCAAAATTTTAGTTTGATTTTCATTAGCGAATCTATTTAACAACTTGTGCATTTGCTGCCATGTTTGTCAGTTTGGTGATCTTTACTTTTACTATGTCTCCAGGTTTTGCGTCGGCAACATAAATTACAAAGCCTTGATTTCTAGCTATACCTTCTCCCTTTGGGCTCAATTCCGTAATTGCTACTTCCAATTCTTCCCCCAACTCCACTGGGCAACGTTTAAAACCCTTGCCATGACCACGTTTTCCCTCGTAACTGCCACCTTGCCTTGATCTACTCACGATATTCCTCCTTATTGTTGCCGTCTACTACAATAGAAGCTGTGTTGAAGCTTAAAAACCCTCAAGCTATATCCCTATTCTAAATCCGCAAGAGTAACCTATAGGGTCCCGCCCACGTTTGGGTTGAGCTTAAGTTTTGGTGAGTATTGAATGTTGAACCGACAAGGTCCCTCTTAATTGTGCGTCCCTACACGTCACACTGTGTTGTCAAATGAGCCAAACGGCAAAAGCGAACAAAATAGCCAATTTCTTGAGCCCAAAAAGGTGAGTTATTTAATAGCGGAAACTAATTATGGGTGGAGGTAGCACTCTTCTTAGCGAGGTTTTTGTTTATATGTTTATCAAAGATCCTGTTTGTGGAATGCCTTTAGAACCATCCACCACTCAGTTTACAGCGAATTTTTTGTCTAAGCAGTATTATTTTGACAGCGAGTACTGCATGAGCAGCTTCATCGAAGGCACCAAAATCGCTTACTTTTCCATGGAAATCGGCATAAACTCTGCCATGCCAACCTACAGCGGAGGACTGGGCGTTTTGGCGGGAGACGTGATTAGGTCAAGTGCAGACTTGAGAATTCCATTAGTCGCATTAACCCTTGTCAGTAAAAAAGGCTATCTGAAACAGAAACTAACGCCTGACGGCTGGCAAATGGAATACCCTGAAGAATGGGATCCTTCAAAATTCATGAAACTATTACCCGAAACTGCAACCATAAAAATTTCTGGGCGAGATGTCAAAATCGGAGTTTGGGTCTATGAACAAGAAAGTCTAACCGGAGGAACCATTCCTGTGTTGTTCCTTACAACCGATGTTGAAGGGAACACTCAAGAAGATAGGGAAATTACAGATTTCCTTTATGGAGGAGACGAAAAATACAGGTTAAAGCAAGAAATTGTTTTGGGAATAGGCGGGTTACGTATTCTTGAGGCGCTGAAAATTAATGTTAAGAAATATCACATGAACGAGGGCCATAGCAGTCTTCTCACCCTTGAACTGTTAAAGAACAACGATTTGAACGCTGACAAAGTAAAAAATCGGTGTGTTTTCACAACCCATACTCCAGTGGCTGCCGCATTTGACAAATTCTCATACGACCTCCTTTCGGAAGTTCTTGAAACAGAGGTGCCTGAGAAAAGCTTGAAAGAGTTCGGCGGATCTGACAAATTGAACATGACTCTTCTGGCCTTAAATCTTAGCAAATACACCAATGGCGTAACAGAAGCACACATGGAGTACTCGAGGAAATTGTTTCCTGGATACCACATTCAGGAAATAACCAACGGTGTCCATTCCTACACTTGGACTTGTTCACACTTTAGAAAATTATTCGACAAATATATTCCCCGATGGGCCAATGAACCTGAACTTTTGGTAAGAGTTGACACTGTTCCTGAAGAGGATCTATGGGAAGCTCACATAAAAGCAAAGCAAGATTTACTCGACTTTGTTCACACCAGTTCTGGGTTGCAAATGGATACCGAAGCTTTAACGTTAGGGTTTGCCAGAAGAGCCACGGAATACAAGCGAGCAGCAATGATTTTTTCAGATATAGAAAAGCTTAAAGAAGTCAACAGTCAGGGCAAGATTCAACTTATTTTCGCTGGAAAGGCACATCCGAAGGATGTGCTGGGAAAAAATCTTATCAAAGAAATTTACGAGTTTAAGGACCGCCTGAAGGGTGAAATCGAAATAGTCTATCTTGAAAATTACAATATGGAAATGGCTCAAAAATTGACTTCGGGTGTTGACGTTTGGCTTAATACCCCTATGCCGCCAATGGAGGCATCTGGAACAAGCGGAATGAAAGCATCTCATAACGGTGTAATCAACTTCAGCGTTTTAGACGGATGGTGGATAGAAGGTTGCGTTGAAAGTCTCACAGGGTGGGCTATAGGTCCATCGCCTGATCAAACGATAAGTGAAGAACAAAGAAGAAAAAGAGAAATTGCTGACCTCTACAACAAGCTGGAATATGTTATTATTCCCAAATTTTACCAGGACCGCGACGGTTGGATATATATGATGAAAAACTCTATAGGCAAAGTCGCATATTACTTTAATACGCATCGTATGATGCGAAGATACGCCACAGATGCCTATCTATAGGTCAACATTTTGGTCCAAATAAAAACGGTAAGTGACAGAAAATGAGTATTTTTAGAGCTTACGACATAAGAGGAATTTATGGTAAAGACTTAACGGAAGAAATCATGGCCAAAATAGGTGAAGCAGCCGGAACCTTGTCCCCTGGTACCTTCACGATTGGACGGGACTTCAGAGAGCATGGAGCCGAACTTGAGGAGGCGTTTATTTCAGGACTGAAAAAAACGGGGTCAAACGCAAATCTAATCGGAACCTGTCCGGCGAGTCTATGCGTCTTTGCCACCTGGAAAATGAAAAACGATGCAACCGCATACATAACTGCGTCTCATCTGCCAGCAGAGTGGAACGGAGTTAAGTTCTTCCATCAAGACGGAGTTGGCTTCTTCGAAGACGAAAACAAAAAACTTGGGGAGATAAGCGCTTCAGAAAATTTTAAAACAGGAACGGGAACAGCAAAGAAACTCGAAGGAATGGACGTAGAATACGCTAATTTCATTGATGAAAAAATAAAACCGGAGAAAATAAGTGTGGTCGCTGACTTCGGAAACGGAGCTGCATGTCTCTTGGTGCCGAAAATCCTCAATAAAATTGGTGTCAAAGCCACTTTCCTGTTTGATTGGCCGGACCCAACATTCTCGAACAGAGACCCTGAACCGAAACCAGAAGCGTTGACCGCTCTGTGCAAGAAGGTTGTATCGGAGAAGGCAGATCTTGGAATAGCGTTCGATGGCGATGGCGACAGAGCCATTTTCGTTGATGACACAGGCAAAGTCATCATGACCGAGCAAAGCGCAATCCTCTTCATCAGGGATATAATGAAAACTCAGAGGGGACCGGTCGTCGCCAACATAGAATGTTCAGACATTATAGAAGATGAGGTTAAGAAATACGGTGAAAAAGTGTTTCGAGTACCAGTTGGCCACACTTTTTTGGTGCAGGAGACCAAGAAGCACAACGCTGTGTTTGGTGTTGAAAAATCTGGTCACATATGTGTTCCAAAGTTCTTTTGGTTTGACGATGCAATAATAAACAGTATGTACCTGACAGAAATAGTCTCAAAAATGGGGCAGAAACTGTCAGAAGCTATTAAAGAGTTGCCGGCGAGGCTTTTCGAAAGAATCGAAATAAAATGCTCAGACGAAACAAAGTTTCAAGTTATCAACAAGATAAAAGAAAAGGCAATGGAAACCTATCAAAACATAAACACCATTGATGGCGTCAAAATTGTTTTTCCAGATTCATGGGCTCTGATCAGAGCATCAAACACATCACCGATACTGCGCTTATCGATAGAGGTAAGAGATCAAAAAAGACTTGACGAACTCAAGAAGGAAATGACAAAACTGATAGAGAGTGTCAATGCATGAGTCAAAGTCTCTTAACCACAGAAGAGGCAAAAAAAGCCAATATTGATGATCTATTAAGTAATCTTTCGGCTAACAAGGGGGGTCTTTCTTCCTCAGAAGCGGAAAAACGACTTGCTCAATACGGTCCTAATGAAATTCAGGAGAAAAAAGTTAACCCGCTACTAAAGTTCCTGCGCTATTTTTGGGGTCCAATTCCCTGGATGATTGAGGCAGCAGTAATAATGTCTGCGGTCATCCAACGATGGCCTGATTTTGCAATAATTTTGACACTATTGATGGTAAACGCTATAGTTGGTTCGTGGCAGGAACACAAAGCAGGAAACGCCATAGAACTGCTCAAGCAGAGACTAGCCATAAAGGCGCGAGTTCTGCGTGATGGTAAATGGCAGGAAATGCCCGCTGGAAAATTGGTGCCAGGCGACGTTGTTCGATTGCGTTTAGGAGAAATTGTCCCTGCTGACGTAAAACTAATTGACGGAGACTACCTCTTAACAGACGAATCCGCATTAACCGGTGAATCTCTTCCCGTAGAGAAACATCTCTCAGACATAGGATATGCAAGCTCAATCGTCAAACAGGGCGAAATGAACGCGCTCGTAGTCAACACCGCCGCCAAAACCTTTTTCGGCAAAACTGCTAAACTCGTCGAACAAGCCCAAACACCAAGTCACTTCCAAAAAGCCATCAGCAAAATAGGCGATTATCTGATTTTCCTCGCGATAGGACTGGTATTAATTATCGCGTTAGTATCAATTTTTCGGGGTCAAAACATCTTAGACATCATTCAGTTTGCATTGATTTTGACTGTTGCAGGTATACCCGCTGCACTTCCCGCGGTTCTTTCAGTTACAATGGCTATAGGTGCCATAGCCCTAGCGAAAAAGGAAGCTATAGTTAGCAAGTTGGTCGCAATTGAGGAAATGGCAAGTATGGATGTGCTGTGCTCCGACAAAACAGGAACTATCACCAAAAACGCGCTCACTATGGGCGGAACCAAACCTTATGCCGAATTCACAGAAAATGATGTCCTGTTATTCAGTACACTAGCTTCAAGAGAAGAAGATCAAGATCCAATCGACAATGCAATCTTTACAAAAACCAAGAGTACTCCCGCCATTGAAGATAGAATTAAACAAATCAAAGTAACCGGTTTTAAACCCTTTGATCCAGTGGTAAAAAGAACAGAGGCAACAGTACTAGAAGAGAATGGGAGCCAGTTTAAGGTAACTAAAGGAGCCCCTCAAGCTATTCTAGCCTTAATCGAAGACAAAAAAGCAATCAATGACAAATTAACTGAAGATGTTAACGAATTTGCGAAAAAAGGGTACCGTGCGCTTGGCGTGGCACGAACTAATAAGGAGAATAAGTGGCAATTTGCAGGGTTAATTGCTTTGTTTGACCCACCGCGGGAAGATTCAGCCAAAACAATAAAGACCGCTCAATCGATGGGTGTTAACGTGAAAATGGTCACCGGAGACCACATAGCTATCGCCAAAGAAATATCACGTGAAGTAAATTTGGGAACAACCATCGTACTTCCCGAAGCCTTTATGGGATCATCACACGAAAAAGACGCACAAGACATAGTAGAAAAAGCTGAGGGATTCGCAGAGGTCTTTCCTGAACACAAATATCATATCGTAGAACTTCTCCAAAACAGAGGACACATCGTAGGCATGACTGGCGATGGGGTAAATGATGCGCCAGCTTTGAAGAAAGCTAACGCTGGTATTGCTGTTCAGGGCGCCACCGACGCTGCAAAGTCAGCGGCAGATATAGTTCTGACTAAACCCGGTCTTTCTGTCATTATCGACGCTATTAAGGAGAGTCGCAAGATTTTCCAGCGAATGACGAATTATTGTACGTACCGAATCGCAGAAACGATACGCATTCTGCTTTTCATGACTGCATCAATCCTCATTTTCCAGTTTTTCCCAATCAATGCTCTGATGCTGGTTTTGTTAGCGCTTCTAAATGACCTGCCGATAATGACCATAGCTTATGACAACGTGAAATACTCTAATAAGCCTGAGAAATGGGACATGCGAACTCTGTTGGGTATAGCGACGTTTCTTGGAGTAATCGGGGTATTTTCGACTTTCGGGATTCTCTACATCGGATTAGTTGTGTTGAAGCTAAACCTAGTGGTGCTGCAATCTTTCATATACCTGAAGCTTGCAGTCGCGGGAAATATGACTGTGTTTGTTGCGAGAACTAAGGGGCATTTTTGGTCGGTTAAACCTGCTAAGCAGCTTCTTTTTGCATCCGTAGCTGTTCAATTAACTGCTATATTAATTACTGTATACGGTTTTCTGCTTCCTGCTATGGGTTGGGGACTGGCCGCTCTGGTGTGGGGTTACGCGTTTACACTTTTCTTTATAACGGACCTTGCAAAAGTGCGCTTATACAAACTACTTAACCACACAGGAATTGTATTCAAAAGGTGATACTGAGCTTAGTTAGCGACGTTCTTTCGGCGACAGTTTTTAATGTTTCTTGAACATAGTTGTTACAGTTGTTTCGGAAGGAATATTATTCAGTAAAAAGAAAAGTGTCATATTCTCATAATGCTGATTAGTGACTAGAAACCAAATTCTTGTTTGAGGTTCATCTATGAAATGTAAGAACTGCGGTCACCTTGTCTGGGTTGTTAGTGCGGTTGAAGAGGCCAAAGTTTACAAACATAAACAATCGAACCACAGCTTTTATTGTCCATGCAGGAAACCAGAACCAACTTAGATGCTTTTAGTCGTGGTTTTAATAGGGGATTGCTGCTTGGTTTCGTGTTTTCTCTACTATAGGCAAGACTTGTTTTAGTTCCTTGAAGTATTTCAAAACTGATATTCCACGTTGAGTAACTGCGTATACTATGCGGCTTTTGTGAATAGAGCGCTCTTCTATCAAGCCTTGTTTTATGAGGAAATCAAGATTTTCTTTTAAGACACTACAGTTAACGTTTGCTTTATACATGATGTGTGTTAGCTTCAGCGGTCCTTTATGAGCCAGAACTGTAAGGATGTCAATGTACATTTCTAATTTGGAACGTCTCATACTTATCGTCTTACTAATAATTGGAAATCAGAATTAAAATTATGTGTGTAGTGAAAAACATGTCCATTTGACTTACCAGCTACTTTAGAAACAAGAAAATTAACTATTTGATTATTGATAAACAAGAACTAACTACTCGGGTATTCTAGTACACTCCACAATGAAACCCTGAGCTTCTTGAAAGAACACAAGGTTATAAGCTAAAAAAACAAAAATGGCAGTTATTCCCGCCACCTTTTTTACTTTTGTGTTTCGACGCCAATTTTGGTGCTTAAAACTTCAAAACCCAAACTCTTAATGGCGCTTGCGACTTTGCCCTGCAACTCCTTGCCTGGTGTCAACGCAAACATGCATCCGCCACCTCCGCCGCCCGTGAGCTTAGCACCTACTGCACCTTGATTTCTGGCAACGTCAACGAGCAGGTCGAGTTCTTTGCTTGAGACTTCGATTTCTTGGAGTAGGCGATGGTTTTCGTTCATGAGTTCGCCGATTTTTTTGAGGTTGTAGAATTCTAGTGCTGCTCGGCCTTCGTAGGCGAGTTCTTCAGCTCGTTTGAATATGGAGTTGTATTTTTGGGGGTTTTTGAGTTTGCGTTCAGAGACGCCTTCCACCATGGCTTTGGTGTTCGCGACTTTGCCCGTGCTGCCGATTACTATTTCCACCGGTGCCTCTATGGCTAAACGTTCAACCAGGTCTTGTCCGCCGCCCAAGTTTTTCTTAAACCACATCAACCCGCCGAAGGTGGCTGCAGTATTGTCGATGCCTGAGGGGTTGCCCGCATAAGCTTTCTCAGCTTCATAAGCCACCTGATTAATCATCTCTTCTGCCACCTTCATGCCGAGTTCCTGCGCGATGGCTCGTGCGATGGCGACGCTGCTTGCCGCCGAAGCGCCCAAACCGCTAAAACCAGGAAGCGTGCCGCCAACCCAAATGTTCAACGCGATTTTGGGGTCAATTCCCATAGCTTTAAGCATTCTATCGATGGATTCCATTTGCTGGAGACGTTTTTCTTCACTGTAACCCTTCGCGGTTTTCCGCTCATCCTTAACATTAATTCCTTTTGATGCCTTTTTGACTTCCGCGTCGGTCGTAGAGTCGATGGCTGACACTATACCCGGTACTCCGTGAACAACGAAGTGCTCGCCGAACAAGATTACTTTTCCATACCCTGAACCTTTACCCATGTAAATTACACCTTGAAAGGTAAGCTATAGGATGTTTTAGATAAAAATGTTCGTTTTGGCAACTATCCCTCTACAGTTTCTGCAATGATATCCTATTAGGATCTAAAAGGGTTGGGTTAGTTCCATTCAGATTTTTATGCGGCGCGACAGAGTTTGCTTGTAGTGGTTTACATGTTTTTTAAAAATCTTTTATGATGTCAAGGCATATAACTTTGGAATGACAATGTCTTTGCAGAAAAATCAACGCTGGTTCCCTGAGCATGAGTGAAGACATAGATGCCCTGATTGAACGAGAAGAAACAGAGCTTTCACCCCTTCGCCAACGTATGGACGAACTCAAAGGTGAATTCATCAAAGAAACCATCTCCTTTGCATCCGAATGGTACAAGAAAACCACAAAAGAATATTTAGCAAAACATCCCGAAGTTACTTTGGGCATGAAGGAAGAAAAAATCGCCAACATGAAAGCCCAAGTCAACGAATTAATCCAAAGCACAGAAAAAAACGTTAGGGCAGAGTTGGAAAAACCTGGTCTGTGGTGGCATCTGAGGCCTCGGCTGCATGATTCAATCCGTCAGTACCTGCAGGTTGACGACAAGTATCCTGAAATCCTCGACCGCGCCGTTAGGCATGTGCTGGGTCGTTTAGGCTTAATTTTGGAATTCTACAAGTTTAACGTGTCTGCCAGCGGCAACAGTGGTTCCTATGAAGAATTCTGGTTTGACCGCCCTCAAGGCGAAGGCTCAACCTCTAAACCTTACTATCCCCATCTGCTAGCTTGGTCGGTGAAAATGCAAGAAACCATTCAAGACTATAACACAAAATACCTCGCGGCGATTGCAATCTTTGGTGAAATTCAAAAGCTTGCCCAAGAAAAGAAACGGCAGCAAGCGATGAATCGCTGGGACTCAATTTAGAGCACAAATGCTAGCGCTTGATCACTTGGTTTGGGTTTCCGAAACCTAAAATAAGTGCGTAACAAAAGTATAGCCACTTGAGGTTTAATTGCACCGTGTCATCCATCATTGAGGACCTCATTGCTAGAAAAGTTTTCAATAATCGTGGAGAAGAAACAATAGAGGTTGATGTAATTACTGCTTCCGGGTTCGGAAGAGCCGCTGCTCCAGCGGGCAAAAGCCGCGGAAAAGCTGAAGTAGTCTATTATCCGCAAGGCGGCGTTGAAGCAGCCATCAAAAAAGTTGACGATTTAATCGCCCCTGAACTTGCAGGGTTGAATGCTGATTTCCAAGAAGAAATCGACAGTACGCTGCATGAAATCGACGGAACCACCGATTTTAAGAACATCGGCGGAAACACTGCATGCGCGATCAGCCTTGCAAACGCTGAAGCCGCTGCAAACAGTCACAGCCTTCTTTTGTTCCAGTTTCTTGGAGGAAACGCAGCCACTACCATGCCCTATCCATTGGGTAACTGCATAAGCGGTGGAGCACACGCTAGAGGCGGAAAAACCCCCAGTATACAAGAATACCTTGCCCTGCCACATGGCGCTGAAAGCTTCTTGGAAGCCCAAACCGCCAACACCCAAATCCATAAAAAAATTGAAACAGCCCTAAAAAAGAAAAGCACCACCTTCACCGGCGGCAAAAGTGACGAAGGCGCATGGATAGCACACATCGACACTGACGATGCCTTCGAAGTTATTGCTAAAGCCTGCGAAGAAGTTGGCAACGAAATGGATTTTGAATGTGGCTTTGGCATCGATGTTGCAGCTTCATCATTTTGGAAGCCCAAAGAAGAAAAATACGTTTACGAGATGGAGGGCAAAAAACGCGACACCTCCGAACAGCTTGAATATATGCTTGAATTAATCGAGAAGTACCATATTGCCTATGTTGAGGATCCCTTCAACGAAGATGACTTCGACAGTTTCGCTGAGCTTACCCGCAAAGCCAAGAATTGCATGATTTGCGGAGACGATTTGTTCACAACTAATACTGAAAGGTTAAATAATGGAATTAAGATTAAGGCTGGAAACGCCATCATCATAAAAGTCAACCAGATAGGCACCTTAACCGATGCAGCTGAAACAATCGAATTGGCACAGAGGCACGGTTATGACGCTGTTGTGTCTCACCGTTCAGGCGATACGTGTGATTGGCACATAGCTCATTTGGCTGTGGCATACAAGTGCCCTGTCATCAAAACAGGCGTGGTTGAGGGCGCACGCATAGCCAAGTTAAACGAGCTTATCCGAATCGAACATTTCCTTGGTAACAGAGCCAAAATGGCTGATCTAAAAATATGCTAAGAGAAGATGAAACCTAATGTCTGAAGATGAAGGAAAAGAAAATCAATCAGTTGAAGACCAACCTGCGGAACCCGAAGAAGTAGAGGCTCCCATGGAAGAAGAAACAACTGAAGAAGTTAGCATTGAGCCTGAAGCGGAAGTTGAGGTTGAAGAAGAGACCGTTGAAGCTCCAGCTCCAGAAGAAACGCTTCTTTTACCCAGAGACACCTTGCTTTCCGCAGGAATACACATCGGTACCCGAATGAAAACCCTTGACATGGAACCATTCATCTACCGCGTACGCCCAGATGGCTTATTCGTCTTAGACGTTAAAAAAACAGATGACCGCGTAAGAGTTACAGGAAAATTCCTCTCACGATACGAACCATCGAGAATAGCAGTTGCAGCAACAAGACTCTACGCTCATGAACCAGTAAAAATGTTCTGCAAGCTTACAGGCGCAACACCACTCATCGGCAGATTCATCCCGGGACAACTCAGCAACCCACAGTACTCAAGCCGCATCGACCCCGAAGTCATACTCGTATGCGACCCAAGGGCCGATGCACAGGCAGTCAAAGAAGCATCCAAAGTCGGTATCCCAATTGTAGCCTTATGCAGTACAGACAACGAATTCTCAGGCGTAGACCTAGTAATCCCAACCAACAACAAAGGCAGACGCGCCTTAGCAGTCGTATTCTGGCTACTTGCAAGGCAGGTACTCCGCGAACGCGGCGAACTCGGCGCAGACAGAGACCCACCGGTGAGCATCGAAGACTTTGAAGCCAAAGTGACACGCGAAGAGGATGAGGAGCCCTAGTTTTTGCCAACGATTCGGCGTCCAGTTGTTGCTTCTCAATTTTATGAGGGCGACGCCGAAGCGCTTAGAGGACAAATTACCTCTTGTTTTCTCCATTCACTTGGTCCAAGAAAACTTCCCCAAACCAATTTTCATAATCACCCACGAAAAATCGTGGGTTTAATTTGTCCCCACGCAGGTTACGCTTATTCTGGCCCCGTGGCGGCCCATGCTTTTTACGAGTTAGCCATAGATGGCAAGCCTGATACAGTTGTGCTTTTAGGTCCCAACCACACCGGCTACGGCAGCGCATTATCCTTGATGCGTGAAGGCGCCTGGCGAACACCGCTTGGCGATGTCGAAGTTGATTCAAAAATTGCTGACGCGATACTCCATGAAACCAGCGTTGTCGACGTGGACGAGGTTGCGCACCGCTATGAGCATTCGATCGAGGTGCAATTGCCGTTCCTCCAGTTTCTCTACGGCAGCTCATTCAAAATTGTGCCACTCTGCTTTTTGATGCAGGATTACGACTCCGCCCTTGAGGTTGGACGCGCACTCGTGGAAGCCTTAGACGCCACAAACACCGTAGTCATCGCTTCATCTGACATGACCCACTACGAACCAGCCCAAGCGGCAGCCGCCAAAGACCAAGCTGCACTCCAAGCTGTCACAGACATGGATGCCAAACGCTTCTACGAAACTGTTGAAACCCAAAACATAACCGCCTGCGGATATGCACCAATAACTTCCCTAATCACCTATGGCGTTGGAATATGTGCTAAAGCTCAACTTTTAAGCTACCATAACAGCGGGGACATCACAGGCGACCACTCAAGCGTGGTTGGCTACGCGGCTGTATCTTTCAAAAAATAGTTTAGGTTAGAAATTGTAGAGAGAATTTGGTTCCTTTTCTCTGTTCCGTCTCGAAAGTGACTGTTCCATCCATGGCTTCCACCATTCTCTTAACAACCGCTAAGCCGAAGCCTTGACCCTTAGATTTTGAAGTAACCAAAGGCATGAACAGTTTGCCCTGAACTTCCATGGGTATTCCTTCTCCTGTGTCTTCGACCTCGATTGTTACTTGGCGTTTTTGGCTGCTGGCATTTATCGTTAGGTTTCCGCCTTTAGGCATGGCTTGCACGGCATTTTGGATGAGGTTCACAAGGACCCGTTTAATCATTGTGGAATCAACCATTAGGATGGGCAGGTTTTCTTGAGTTGAAATTGAGGTTTGGATGTTTTCGGGAATTGTCACCATCGACAAGGAATCCTTGATGGCGTTTTCAGCCGCTACAAATTCCTTCTTTGGCTTTAATGGTCTAGCGTAGTCTTGTAGGTCTGCGACAATCTTGTTTATGTAAACCAAGCTTTCTTCAATGCTGCAGAAGCTTTCCGTCAGGTTTTCTTTTACTTTTCCTTCTGGAAGAGTAGCAATTTCCAGTTTTTCGAGGTACAACTCGCTTGTTATTGCCTGCAAAGGGTTGCGGATATCATGACCCACCATCCCCGCAGTCTGCCCAATCGCCACCATGCGCTCAGCATCCTTGAGTTTTTGTGCCCTCTCATCCGCTAATTGCTCCATTTGAGAAGCATACTCTTCTACTTCCCTCGCTTTTTCCTCAAGCTTTCCCTGTAGCTCTTTTTGGTTATAGAGAGACTTGGCTAACTTTAGGTTAGAATGGCTTATTTTTGAAATTAGCTCTGACATTCTAGAATAGAAAACCATGAGGTCCTGGATTTTTTCTCTGGTTAACCTTGGAACCCTGTCGAACGCCGCAAGGTACTCCTCTTTGTTAAAGCCATACTTTTTTGCTTGAGCAGCAAATATTTCTCGGTCTACTTTCTCGTCGCTAAAGAAGAATTGTCCAAAGAAAACGTTGGCTACTCTTTTGTCGCCGATGAACAGTGGTGTGGCTACATCCCACATGCTATTTTTGCATTTGTAAAGGCGGATTTCGCCACTTTCAAGTCCGCTGGTGAGTTCAAGATCGCTTTCTATACAGTTTTTGCAGGTTAACGGGTTGATGCGGTGAAATTTAGTGCATATCTCTTGCCAACCTGTGCTTACAAGTACATTTCCTTTCAGGTCAACTAACGCAAACCCCATCTTTGTTACTGTGAAGAGGTGGTCCATCGTTGCTTGCAGTCTTGACACATCTATGATGTTGGCTATATCTTCTTCAGCTAATTCCACGTCAGGGGAGAGCACGGAATCCAGTTTTAATTGTAGTCGTTCTTCGCTTTCCCTGAGTGCTTTCTCGGTAGCTTCCCGTTCAGCTATCTCTTTTTCCAACTTCTCGTTTACATATGTTAGCTCTTGGGCATGATTTGCCAATCTGGTTTCGCTTTGTTTTAGGTTGCGGAATAAGAGGTTGTATGGTTTAGTTAGGCTAGTTTCGACTAGGGCCCGGTAGATGAAGTAGAAGGAGACCACGTTTAAGAGGTGTCCTACTACGTTTGCGATGCCGTAGACGTCTGTGTATAAGGTAAACGCCATTTCAGTTGCAACAGCTAATGCCATAGCGACTAAAAGCAGCCTGTAGATGTCGGGGCTGAATTCTCTGCGTTTTTTAACCAGCAAGCCAATGGCTGCCAAGATTGTGACCGCGATGGCGTATTCGCTTCCAATCTTGAACGCTGTCAACCCATTGGTCCCGAATGCGACCGGAAAATTTTGCCAAACAAAAATCGACGCTAAAAGCACGGCCGAAACTGCACTGTAACCGACGATAATCAGGCTTGGTTTAATCTTGCGTTGAGTGAACAGCAGGGGAATCAAGAAGGAGAAGCTCAGCACGTATCTTGTTGCAATCCAAAGTTGCGTCGCAAGATTAGGACCAGAACCCGTGAAGTTTAAGAAAACTCCCATTCCGTTGTATGCTAAAGTGTGAAATACGTCTAATCCAGCTACGAAGAGAAATGCGATGCCGATGAAGATGAAATAATTGTTGTCTATTAAGTGTCTATTGTTCCATGCTATGGCGAAGATGGCGAAGGCAATGACTATGCTAAAGATTTCTACGATGCTGTGGAAGAGCAAGTAGTTTTGGCGACTCAAATAATATAGCGCTCCCAAACTTATCGCGGTGCCGATTACGATAGCGGCATTTCGAATGTAACCTGACTTTTTTGCGCCAGCTACGTTTGGGCTTGCGTTTCCCGGTTTTTCATTTACAGTCCGTGAACCCACGTTTTTAGGAATCATTGAGTCTTTTATGCTCTCCACTGTAAATGCTATTAACTAATATTCAATTAAGAGGTTTAAAAATGTGACCAAAAAAGTTGAAAAAAACTTTCAGATAAAGACCGAGCAGAAATGACATAAAACCGCTGGCTCACTAACATATCTCGAGCAGTTTTTCGAATAAGGATTTGGTTTTGGCGATTTCTTCCATGGATGTTTTACGTTCGAGTTCCAACGTAATCGGACCCTGATAGCCGAATCCATGCAACTTCGACAAGAAATTTGTCAGTTCAGGTTTTTCTTCTGTGAAGGGTTGGTGGGCTTTGTTTGCCATGTGAACGTTGCAGACGCGCCTGCCATAAGCCTCAAGTAAATTATCGACTTCTTTAGTTTCAAGGGCATGGCACAAATCAAACGTTAGCCCCATCTCACCCTCAGGGTCGATGACGCCGAGAACTTCGTCGAGCTGCTCAACGTTCTTGCCAAACCCAGTCGACGTGTAGGATAAGTTCTCTAAAGACAGTTTGATGCCTAAACTCTTCGCAAACGGCTTGATTTCCCCAAAAACCTCGCGGAGACATCTTTCCCTGACTGGTTTGGAAAGCTTCTTAGAAACATTAGAGTGCACGGTCATAATTGATGTGTGGAGCGCGCGGGCGCATTCCAGCGAAATTTTTCCATAGTAAACCGCTTGGTGAACTTCGATGGGGTCTTTCACATGCATGACTGCTGAATGAAGCGTCAAGCAATTCAAGCCTGAAGCAGCCAGCGCTTTCTGTTCCCGATAAACGTCGGTGTCGTGCTCTTTTTTGATGGATTTCATGTTAAACTCGATGTTTTCAAAACCCAGCTGCTTAACTGCTGCAAAGTTCTCGTTTAAAGGCAGTTTACTGAAAATCCCGTTCGACAAGCTAAGTATCATGCGTGAGCCTTCTGTCTACTGTTAACAATCAAGTTCGGTTTAAAACTTGTTGGAAAGCTAGTTTTGTTGCTTTTTTATATTGGTATCGTGGCTTGGGTCGATAGCTTCATCCATCGGCGGCCTAAAAACCCGACTTTTGGGGCTTCTTTTATGAGCTTTTGATTAGAAAGGCCGTTTCTTTGGCGGATAAAGCTTTGTGGTACCAAGCCGTTTCTACATCCATATGCATAATGGTTAATTTCTTCAATTTTCAATATTCTGTTGGTGCCAAAAATTGGAAGTTAAAGTTCGATTCTTCACAAACCTCAGAGAAATAGTTGGTCAAAGAGAAGAAACCCTGCCGTTTGCGAACGGCGAAAAGGTCACTGTTGATTTGGTTCTTAAACTTCTCTCCAAAAAATATGGTGCCCCCTTCACCGGATACGTTTATGACGCTAAAACGGGGGAGCCCAAGAATTTTCTTCAGTTCCTCATTAACGGAACAAGCGCCTCAACCCTCAACGGTCTGGAAACAGAGCTTAAAAACGGCGATGTCTTAGCAGTTCTTCCGCCTGTAGGGGGCGGCTAGCTCGAACCTATTTGGAAGGCTGTAATGGCTTAACACTTTTCCATAACAAACCTATCCTATTGGTTGCTTGTGCTTTTGAATTTTCCAAAGGGTTCACCATAACGTATTTAGTGACGGCAAGCAGATATAAGCGTTACGTAATTAGTGACTTTATGCATAAACGTTTATTGAGCAATAAAGAGCGCGAAATGCTAAAGGATTACTTAAGTTCTGGGAAAACTTCCAACAGTTTTCGCATGCTAAAACTTAGAATTAGAAAGAATTATGAAGAAATAAATCAGGATGTGGAATTGATCCGAAAAGCTAAAGATTCCTTTTCAGCCTAAAGCCAACTTCAAAAGAATCAACCCCAAACCTAAAACAAAAACGATTCTTACGAGTGGTGTATAATCTGTTTTCTTTTCTTTTTGCATTCTTTGAGATTTCATTGGTTTAATTATTTGGTATTGGTTTTTTACAAAGTTAGGTGTAAACCTTGAGCAGCCCTCTTCTTGGCATCCACAAGTTTCAGGTATGTTAGCGCATAAGTTACAGTTTGGGAGAATAGTTGTGGCTATGTTGGAAAGTTCTTTTAAGTCTTAGCTTCGAAGTTTTTAATTGAAGGTTTTTCTGTGAAAAAACATCTCCTTATCCCAATGTCGCTCAAATATCTTCTTCCAACAGCGTCCACGGTATTGCAACATGGGTTTTCTTAAAGTTTTCAATCGCTTTTTGTTGAGCTTTTGCATTAGGAATTATCTGCTTTTCAACCTTCTCGGTTTTTACTACCTCTTTTTTAACCTTCTTGAGTGGTACTACCTTAATCCAAGTTTTACCTTTCAAGTTTAGCCTAATTGCACTGTTAAGTTTGTTCTCTACAAAAGAGGCAATTTTATACTCATCTCTGGTGTGCCACATTTCCCATATTTTCTCTTTATTTTCAGCATCTGGTTTTGTTCGTTTTGAGTTTAGTAATAAAGAATTAAAATAAACATCCATTTCACAATAATTATCTCTGAGTTTTTTAACAGCGCCAATTTTATCCAAGCCGAGATCTTTATCGATTTCTACTGTCTCTAATTTCTTTAGATAGTCATTTATTATAGATTTGGAAAGCCCTGTTTTTCGGCTTGCCACTGCTTGAGTGCATGGTAAACTATCTAAAATCTTAAAAATTGTTTCCCTCTTTTTTGCTTCTTTTTTTGGGAACCTTTCAATCACTGGTATTATACCATTATGATTCTTTTCTACATATTCCACATACTTCATTGCGTCATATTCGTTCGTACCCATTATGGCTGCTAATTGGTCTAAAGGCAAAGTTCTAAGGTCAACCAAAGTAGAACACCTGTTCTATTTCGAACACCTGTTCGAGTTTAACCTTATCTAACAATATAAGCATTACTGAATGCAATGGTGAAAATATGAACTGTATGAGTTCTATGAAAAAGAATGTTCAAACGATTTTGCCCTTAGAAACCTACAAGGCTTTAATGAATAAAGCCATTGATCAACAAACCTCTATTCGCTCAGTAGTACGAAAAGCGATCGAGAATTATATGAAAGAGGTGAATGAAAATGAGTAAAAACAATAAACCAATTCAACAACCCGAAACCCTCTTAGTAGATAGTAGCAACCCAGTTCCCACCTCTGCAAACATGAACCCAGAACCTTTTGTTCCAGAAACCTATCCAAACGACACGCTTCCGACTGATAACCGCAAAGCCCCAGTTAAACCCAATGGAGAAATTTAGGTTGCAGCAACCTTTAATGGACATGGATATATTAGCGCTAACCGACTCGGAACTAAACAACCTCTTAAACTCAAGAAAAACACAGGAAGTAGAAGACTTACATATGCATCTTCGCTACCTTCTAAAAAATCTGAAACAAGTCCGTCGCAACCCCTGTTTAACGCCGTTCATAGCGGAACTTGAAGCAACAATGGCATTGATTCCACCAATAATAAAAATGAAGCAGCGAAATGACCTCATCGAGAAACAAAACACTGAAAGAGAATACGTTACTGCAACAATCAAAAAGCTATCAAAGTTCCGTGTCGCATTCGATTTCGCACCAAATGCATTCTATCCTTTATCATCAACCGTAATAACCCTCAAAACCCCTATTGCTGAATCTGTCACCTTCGACATGAAGACTCTTACATATGACCAAATCATCACAATGGAAAAGAGCAGACCAATCACAGTGACCGCATCAAGCAACACGATTCAAGAAATGAAACTGATCTTAAAAATGGTGGCAGAATCCCCATGACATGCGGCAAAAAACCGTGTGATAAATGTGGAAACTCGGTTCCTTACGTGGGGTGTGGTAAGCTAACCAACCGAACAACCCTTAAACAAGAAATTCAAAAACTTGAATCCTCAGTTTTAGCGCTTGAACAAAAACTAAAACAGCGATTGCCAAAAGCATGCAAATACAACCCAAAGAAAACTTGCACGGGTGCCACTTCTTGCGGAAACTGCGAAGTTTTCCAACATAAACCGTACATTTGGTGAAGTGAAAGAATGAAGTATGAACGATATAATCAAAATAAACCTCTCAAAAAGCCAATAGCACCGAAAACAACTAAAACAATCTATCGAGCCGTTAATGTTGTTTTAAGCGAGGGTAGCAGTGATTTTATTCCCACTTATGATTCTACCGATCATTTCCATTTTGCTTGCGAAGATTGCGAGACTATGCTTGATGTGTTGCAAGTTGACTTTAGTCCATATCCACAAGATGCTGAAGGGAAACAAAAACTCTATGCATTATTGTTTTACATGGGTTGTCCTAATTGCGGAAAAACAGGAATTCGAAAGATATACTTGAAACCTACTTCGTTTATGGGAGAGCAAACCGTCACCTCTAAAAATAAGAGACTTATATATGGCACCGAACCCAAAGCTTTAGACATTGAAAAATTGAAAGAAGCCCAAAATAAGGCTGAAACGTAAAATGCGCCAAATATTCAACATGCTTACCACAGAAACGCTCGCCATGGTAAACCCGATAACCCTAAAACACGCCACAAACACTGAACGGACACAGCAAAATCCCCCATTTTCCACTTTTCAAACTCTGTATATATGGATGGGATACCGCCATGTCGTACGTCGGCTTTGACTCAGAGTTTCTTCCAACGGGGCACACAGGTGACCCTGAGAGCGTTCATTCCATCCAATTCTCTGACGGTGCAAAATACCATTTCTTTCTTGAGAGTTCTGATGACCTTAAACGCTTTCTAAACAACAACCGTGCCCTTAAGGAAATTTACGGTTTCAACATGCTCTGCGATCTCGGCGCGATCAAAGAGTGGCTGCCATCTGGAAGCGTCGAGGTCGTGCCCTATCGCGGCAAGTCAGTTGGGAAAATCAAGTACGGCTCAACCCATATCAAAGCCTACGACGTTATGCCTCTGCTCCTCAATTTCGGGTTTCGACGTTTAGCCGATGTCGGCGTTTTAGTCGGTGTGCCCAAGCTCGATAAACCTGATTTCTTAGGGTTGCGTAAATGGCAAACAGAGCAAGAATATGACATCTTTAGGACGTATGCTTTAAACGACGCTGTGATCACCGCTAAAGCTGCTCATTGGCTTATCGAAAACAACAATTGCGATCCACGCGTCTACGCAAGTGCAGGCAGCATAGCGGCTGAATATTTTCGGTTCCCTAAGCGTCATAAGCGGCTGCAGGGTCGCATGTTGATTCCACCGATTGAACGCATGATCGCCCAGAGCACCGCTGCAGGACGCAGCGAAATGTTCACAGTGGGCTACACTAAACACGCTTACTACAACGACGTGAAATCGCTTTATCCATGTTCCATCTTTGCAACCTCAGCCTTAACAATCGACGGCGTGGAACCCTGTGAACCCGACGATGTCCCCATAAGCTCAGACTTGAACGAACAGAGGTTCGGGTGGTTAGTGGGCTGCTTCACCACTGAAAACAAAATGTGGGGACTGCCAATCCAAGCCAAACAAGTCACCTATGTCAACGGCAAAGTCACAGGCATGTTCCACACCTTCGACCTCGCTGCAGCCAAAGCTAAACCCTTGTGGATTGCCAAAGCTTACAGACCCGCCTTTGACTCCTCACGAAAGCAGATACAAACAAAGTTCAATCAAATGCTCTGTGACCGCGTAGAAGGCAAATTAGACGAGAAGCAATCAAGGTACTCTAAAGCAGTCCTCAATTCCACTTATGGCAAACTCGGACAAAGTCACCCTGAAGCCTTAACCACCAATTATCCAGCTTTCAGCACCATATTAGCCCACAGCCACTTAACAATGAGTCTTCTTTTTGACCGTTGCCCCACCGCAATTTTAGGCATGGACACTGATTCAATCTTTAGTGCCACCGATATGTCAGGTAATCATGCTGAGTTAACAAACGGTGAATTGAGTATTCCAGTTGTAATGGAAGTCAAAGGCAAAGGTGAACTTGCGAGTTTCCGAGCTAAAACCTACATGATGCGAGAAGAGGGAAAACCAATTCGCGTTTATGGTAGGCATGCGTGGCACTACTTCATCGAGGATTATTTTCGATTATGGGATAACCCAGAGTTTCCTTTCACCACACGTATTGAGGTTAAGCACACATTAAAGACCAAGAACAAAGTTGCTCTGAGTTTGCCTTTAGGGTTTTGGGCTGAAAAACCCGTAAGTTTAGACAAAGCTAAAGTTTCAAGGTTGCTTCAAGCTGACCTTAAACGTGCCCGTGGAACATACGATAGCTTCAGCCTTTTTGAAGAACAGAAAAGTGAACATAGCGAACCTTACGTGATGGATGACATTTTATTTAATCAAAAGTTTGATTATCCACCCAAAAGTAATGAGAAATTTCCCTTTGTTAAAGTGAGCCGTTTCAGTACAAGTTGAAATACGAAAGTCGTTTAGGGCGTCGAATTTCTCTTATTAAACCCTATTGCCTTGTGTAAAATTAGACAAGTTTTGAGATGTAAGATCTACAAGAGCAAATCAGTCTATGTTATTGCGCTCCCTGAAACAACAAAAGACCCGCTTAGACTTTTTGATAGGTCACTTAGATTAAGTAGGGTTTTGTCCTTTTCAGGCTGGGTTGCTGGCGATCTTAAAATCATCTCTTGGAAATACTCTTCTCCTCCTGTTGTTAGAATATAGTTTGCCAAATCCAACTTTTTATTCTCATCTGGGTCGCTTGAAGACATGATCTTATTGATCGACTCATTTTCCTTTTCTCGCCTTTCTTTGTTCCAATCAGGTCGGGTTCTAGTTAGCATATCTGCTTCTTTCTTTAGGTCTTCTGCTTTACTGAATAAACCTGCGGCTCTCTTAAGAAGCACACACCTTTGTTGGGGAGCCCTTGAGCTTCTCGATATTTTTTCTACAAATGCCTCTGTTAGTCTATCATATATTTGATCAAAACCAACTGAGACATTATCCCCAGATGAATTGGTATAACTAAAAAATTTGCTTCTGATTAACATTGGAAAAGCTAAGGCTACCACGAAAGATGTAATCCACACATCGCCGATTTTTGGAACCCCGAGAGTAGGGAGATAATCGAGGTAAGCATACAATAGAACTATCGGTACAAACGTGTTAAAGATAAGGTAACCCCATCCATACTTGTTTGATAAGGGTAATTTTACCCCCAAATCTGGAAATTTGTCTGATAAATCCAAGAAACCAAAGACAAAGCTAAAAACACCTACAATTAAATAAGGTAGAAGCGTTAGGAAATCACTCCAGAAAACCTGAGCAAAAGGAACCTCGGCAGTTGCAGTTGGTAGCCTAACTAAAAAATACGATATTAACAGAACTGCAAAAACGATAACGCTTGCAATGCCCCACCAGTTGATATACTTCTTTGGTTTAGAAGACATTACAACACCTGATTCTTATTCAGTATTTTTTATATTTAACATTTTCTATATGTCAACAATGCCTTTTAATTAAGAATAACGAAAAAGTATTTTGAACGATATTGAGGCGTAAACCTGTTTTAGATAGAAAGTTGGCTTCTCATGTGTTTTCATTATTTTACTAAATTGTTTAATAAACAAACATGATAATCAAGATAAGATACAAAAGGTTTGGTTCTTATGCCTTCGCATATTGGAATTGACAAGGAATTACGGAAAGATCAAGAATTCCAGAAAAAGATAGCAGATGAACTGCGACCAATTCTTGATAAAATCATTAAGTCACCAAAAACAGACATTGCCTTGGTCAAAGAAACATTAGAGAAATCTTTTGTTCCTAATAGAAAAATGCATAACCTAATGGAAGCAATATTTCAGGCAAATACTCCAGGTGAAGAAAATCCAACCTTAACCCAGCAGATACATGAATTGTTTACTTATCTTGGCTTGGTTGAGAGCTTAGCGAACTACTACGTTGACATTTTAGTCATGCTGGTAGTAGCTAGTGGGCGAGATTTTCATATAGAGTCAATGCGTGATACACCAAGAATTAATCACGTTATGTGTATTGAAGATTTAGAAAAGAGTTATACTCCCTTAAAGACCAAACTTAATTTTCTTAGTAATAATGGTTTGAAACTTTTTGTAGCAACTATTGATAGTAGTTTAAGAAATGATATAGCTCACTTTAAAATCCATCTTGAGAATGGTACAATTCTCCTAAGGAATAAGCCAGTCCATGAAATTATCAGCCCTAGTAAAGATAAGATAGTTAATTGTATTAACAGAACTAATTGGTTATTGTCACTCTTGGCTTATGAGCTAAACGTGGTATCGTCTGAACCACCTAAAACAAAATGACTATGCTTAATAATTCACACTTTTTTTATTTAGCACTTAAAAGCTTAAGCCGAACTAACTAATCAAATATCCTGTAATTCAAAATGTATAACAAAAATTAGGTCTTCTTTTTCAGGAATTACTTGAATCCTATTTATCTGAGATATCTCTATCATTTCCATCGAGATTTTTGATTTAAGCCATCTTGAAAGAGAATAGTTAACCATCTCCTCATCTTGATACTGTGTAATCCCTTTTTTCCATTTGACTTTGGACAATGACCGTTCCAACAAGCCATCTTGTAATTCAAAAAATGTGCAAAACCAGCTAATCTTTTTTTGAAAGATTCCTTTTCTGGATGCTGACTCAAATATCATTCACTTTTGTAATGATTTCCTTTGGTTCAACTATTAGGCTTTTGCATTTAGCGCAAACGTCAGTTTTAAGCAGTAAGTAAGAAGGCAAGAACACTTGCACCTTCGGGTCAGGGCTATCTGGATTAAACATTACCTTTTCAACCGCTACACTATTCCAGTGACCGCAAGATTTGCACTTCATTTTCAATTTTGTCTTCATAAGGTCACTTTACTTTTCGACAACATATTTCTTATAAAAATCCAAGATGTTAGCTCTAAACTTTTTTAATCCCTCATCTGAAAGCGTAGTTTTGAACCTTGTATCCGAATCAGGACATGAAATAGTCAGGTTTGTCGCAGTGTTTGCTGTTCCACATGGAAATACGCTCAGTTCAATGTAGAGAGTTTTGCCTTTTCCATCCTTTGAAACTTTAACCATTCTCTATTCCTCTTTGTTAGCCCATATGATTGTGTGCTTTTACTAATGGATGGAATTCTTTCTCTTCATCTTTATGAGTCCAAGGCTTGTACTTGACGCCATCAACTATTAGCACGGGTTATAATTAAATGCTGGCTTTGTTCTTAAGATTGCCACATAAAAAATTTTTAATCCAACTCTCAGTAAAGCATTTTCAATATTAAGCGTTTCCTTGCAAGATTAGACCCTAACAAAACCAAGTAGGTAGATATTGAGCATTATTGATTTTCACATGAATTTACTAATAATGCTCCAAAATTGTAATAGTAGATTCCAATATATTAGTAAACTTAACGCTAAGAGTGCTATTATGTATCCTCCAATGAATAATGCAGCATGTCTAAGAATATATTTTTTCAATAACGAATTACTATAATGTCTTTCCTTGTCCATTATAACTTGTGAAAGATTAGTTTCATAGTAGCGATTGTCTTTTTCACCAACAGCCCACACTTTCTCCAGTTCCTTTAGATAAGGAATGTCTAATGCGAAATTCTTTATTCTATCAGCTATGCCCGTATAATGAAAGTATGTATTTAGGGTGTAATAACCCACTATGATGAAGAAAAAATAAAGGAATGATGAGAGCAGTAAAACAACCCAATTATTCATTAGAGTAAAATTTGGTTGACTAAACACTGATTGCAGTATCGCTGCTAAAGTTAGCAATCCAAAGATTGAAGCTAGAAAGAGACTTGAGAAAGATGTGGCTCGTCCATTATAGTAACTAAGAATACCATTGCTAACCTCTGGATCAATTATCCAACCATGAGATCCAAATTCATTTGGCTTATTCTTGATTTTTATTTGGTAAGAACGGTTATTATATGCCTGTTCTATTTTGCTGTAATCATTATCATCTAGAATACTCCACGACATTTTCTTTTCAAGCATTTCATTTACATCTATTCCATTAAAATTTGAATTATAAATTAATTTTTTGAAATTCAAGTATTCATCTTTTAAACCTCTGATTTTTCTAATTTTTTTTTGCAAAAAGATACCTTTCTACATCTGGGCTTTTTATAAAAAATGTTTTGCTTGAAAGAATCTTAAATATACCCACAATCACTCCAGCGCCTCTAGCATAATAAACCACTCTATCATTTTCCTTTATGTCAAAAAATTTCTTCTCACATGGGACAACAAGTTTTGTTCTAAGACTACTATTGCGTCGAGAATATTTTGCTTCACATAGAATCATATCCTCATAAATGCGATATTGATTGTAAGTTAGAAGGTCATAAATTACGAACCAATTAGTCAAGTAACATCACTTTATTCGGTGTTTAATCCAATTTGATATATGCAATAAGAGACGAGTCCACTTAAGATTTGCCACAGTTCATTCAAATCGTTCAAACCACCTCTCACTTAAGAAAAAAGATATTTTAGAACTGGGTTCCTTGGGTGTTTTTGCAGTTCCAATTTTCCATTTAAGTTACAAGCTTCCAAACTCTCCAAAACAATTCAAAAGAGATTATTTGGGATATTCAGGAGAATTAGTGCTCGATGAACTGAAATGCTCAAAAACAAAGTTCTTAGATAGACCATGCGAAGATTTTCCAACTAATGTATGAGTCGAATGCGAAAAATTAGTATGTGATGAACATGCAAAAGTCTGTGAAAAATGCTTAAAACCACTTTGCAAGGATTGTGCAATCTCAAAAGGTCTAATATCCAAACATTATTTCTGCTCAAACTGCGCCTAAATCTTCCAGAAAGCTGTTTATGCGAAAAAATAATGGATGCCCCAAATCTAACACTGTTAAAAATAGTCTTTTGGACTGAATACGATCACCCACCGATAATACCAAGCGATGGAATAAAATGTCAAGCAAGAAAAATGTTGAGCGAAGAGATTTTAAGAATTACAATAGCTAACAGTGAGTTTCCTGCATAAATCGACACAAGGAGAATCTAAAAACTGGTTAGATTAGCTCAAAAAAATATTTCCAGAATCCATAAGTTAAACTCAAAAACATGAGCTAACATCCAACGATATCGCTATTTTAGGGCTAATTTGAGCCTATTTTGCCTTTCTATCATACAAATAACCGAATCGCGCACTAACTTACCAAAAGAATGAGGTGGTGAACGGAGTAATCATCTCGTTAAGCCTTAACCATTTTACTCCGCCACCATTGATTTGCTTTATTCGGTGGCTTCAAAGCGTGCACCTGCACCAGTGAACAAAACTTCGCCGTTATCAGCTTCCCAATGGACATATACACATATCACAATAGGACCTGTGCATATTTTATAAGGAACAATCGGGATGGCATATTCAGTATCTTGTCCCGTAATTGAGATTGAACCAGAGTCAAAAATTCTTGGGCTACTGCTGTTTGGATGATCATTTTCGTGAACTGTAATTTGTTTTATGACAGCCCCAGTGTTAATTTTGAATCGTACAAACGCTTCTTGAAGCGATACCCGAGCATCACCAGGAATACCACAGAGTTTACTTCCAGAAGGAATCGCGAAATGAAACCAGTTGTCTGTACCTACCTTCTGTTTTACTATTGAGCCGTAACCAGTTGGGCGCAAGTACAATCCGTAGTCATGTCCCGTAAATGCCTTTGTATATTCGGGTATAACTGATGCTCCATGAACCCATAGAATAAAAGTTTTAGTCAATTTTTCACCTCCTATAAAATTGATTAGAAATCTAAGTATGGTTAACAGAGCCTTTCAATTTAAAACTTTTTCTAATTTTTTATGTAAATATAATATATGCTAATTTTAATTATTTAATATTTCAATGAGTTTTAACTAGCAAAGTTTCACTTGCCAAATAACGCTCTCAGCTGACCTGAGGGAGTAACCTCGACCCCGACGCCCTCTTCTATGCCCGTAGCGTAGAATTCACCCACCGTCTCTTAGGAATAAATGAAATGACAATACACTCTTCCTTTGACCCCCTAAATCTCCTTTTCCGCCGTCATAGAAAAAAAAGACTTAGGAAAGAAAACATAAAAAGTCGACCATACCGCCCCAAAGGGCACCCTCCTCGCACCCAAGGGCTCTGTTTTTGCACAAAAATTTGTTTTATTTGTTCTTTAGGAAAGATAAGTGGATCCTAAGGCTTTTTTGTAATAATGTTAGTTTTAGGAGTTTCTTTGACACCAATTACGTTTTTAGCGAATTCTAATATTTTGTCGGTTACAAGCTCGATTATTAAGCCAGTAGCAAAACTCACCGCACCCAAAATGAAAGTACCCCTAACTTCCAATTGCCAAAGAACTAGAAACAATGCAATTGCTAATAGAGGAGCAATGAAGAAACGCGCTAAGTACTCCAATGATTGCTTAGTCAAGTCATTTCCGTTGGGTATTTCTAAAAGAGTTCGGATTTTTGTTAGGAAAAATACATAAGCGCCGAGAAAACTCATAACTAAAACATATACTGGGATTTGAATTCCTCCAAGGTATTGCGAGGATTCTATAGTTCTCTGTCCCCCAAGGTTTACCACCCATTGAGTTTCATTTCCATTAGAGTTTACAACTAGCCCGATTGGACTACTTGCTCCGATTTGACTAGGAACAAAAAGAAAGAAAGCGACAATGCTAGCTGTGAGGAGAGAAAGAAGTACAAACATAATAGCGACAAATACTTTGCCAGAATCAAGCCCCAATTGTTTCACGTGTTTATTCTTTTTAGCAGCCGTCTGACTCACAATCGCAATTACGAAGACGATTACTGAAGCAGACAATAGTATAAATGGAATCAAATAGACAATCAATAAGTCAAAAATCGTTTTATAATATTCTGAAACAACAGTTGTTGATGCGCTTGCATTATATCCTTGTGAAGTTGCTAATACTGTAATTTGGAGAGTACCTGTTTGACAAACACAATATCCCTGATCTTGATACTTGCCGTCTGGTAATGAGGAAACGGTTGTTGCTGTGTATAAAACCGTATTATCCTTTAAAATTTGTATTACAATCGTTGCCCTAGTTGGTTCATATGTCGTTGTATTATAAACAACTCCTTGGATTATGAGCGGCTTATCATATTTGATTTCGCCATTTGATGTATTAATTGTCACTGTTATACCATTATTGCTGTCTTTTTGAGCTAAAACCGAGTCAATATTAAGTGATAAAAACAAGCTGGTGAGAATAAGAATAGCAATCGTAATTCTTAAAAGATTACGTTTTACAATCATCCTATTCCTTCAAGCACATTATATGCTCATAATATTACTATGAATTATATTATTATAATTTTTGTAGCATGAGACGTAACAATTGAAACATTTTATTCACAAAATTTCTAATGCTTGATTTGCTGCACTTAAATGGATTATTCGCGAATTTTTCCTGCCTCTATAAGTTGGGTATATGTAAACTAGAACAGTTTGTAAAATTTAGTTGTACATGCGTTGTGCCCACGAATGCTAAGATATGAAAGCTTTTATCTAGACGCCAACAATAAGAATATAGGGATAACTTCCCTCGGAAGAACTACTTTGCCCTAAGGTTGGGACGGCGACATCATCCCCCTGATAGAGCAGCAACTCTCGCACTTAGAAAATATCGCGGGCATTAGGATTTTCAATATTTATCTTGTCAATTAGAAAACCTAATTCTGATAGCGACACCACGAAAAATGGGTACCCCATTCGACGTTGCTTACGCGTATTTGAACCCATCGGAGGGGAGTAGAGTTTTGTTGTTTGGATGTGGTGCGATCTTTTCCGCTATTCCATGTGAACGCTTTTCCATTGGATGCACTTGTTTTTCGATTGTATGGAGTTGTTGTATCATAATGTTCTCACAAGACTTCAAATTACAAAACTGCATTCTACCATAGATGAACCGTAATGACTGAATATTTTTTGATTGTTAAATGCCCAAGCTGCGGAAGTGAAGTCACAAACCATGAAAAGGAAATCGAAAACTGTGTGTTTCACATTAAATCCTACCAATGTCCCGAATGTAAACGTCATTTTCATGTAACAAGTTAGGCACATTAAACTAAAGCACCGTTTTAAAAAACTGAACGTTCATTGGACACTACATAAAATGGGTACCCATTTCGACTCCCTGAGCGCAGATTTTGACCCATCGGGGGCGAAGAGGTTTGTTTTGGGTTTTGTTTGGGTGTTGAGGCTTGTTCGTTGGTTTTCTTTTCCGTGCTTGCAAAGGGTTGTTTGTGCGCGATAACATACTAAGATGTCAATAGAAAAAATACAGTTTCAGTTGTACTATCCTAACTTTTCACCATGGGCTTATCATGAACCCTCAAGGGTTCAAACCCACAAAATTTTGTCGAAAAAGCTCGAAGCTCAACTTAGATAAGAGGGTGAAGGGCTAATATACGGCTTTATTCAAGGTCAACTTCTTCAGCTTTTTGTAGTGTCGGCTCATCGTCAAGTGTGATAAGCTGCTCTCTATAATGAAGTGATTTCATTGTGCTTGAAGCAAATCTCCAAAAAAGAAAAGCGGTAATGCCAACATAAACTCCAGCAAATATTAAATTATCAAGTTGTGTAAAATCCACACTAATAAGAACCGCCACTGTGACAAACAATATCAAAGTTCCAGCTAACAAGTTCTTGATTGCATTCTTCATGCTTTTGTCTGAGCGAGTTATTAAGTCATTAGCTGCATCCTCAGCGAGCATTGCCTTGAAACCTAAATCTTGAATTCCTATAATGCGATCTGGACTTCCACCTCGACATGCATCACTTGACAAGAAATCTTCAATTTCATCATTAAGCTCGCGGTGCAGTTTGATATCAATCCGCTCTTTCCTTTGTCGAGTTTCTTCAGAACCTCGAAAGCCGAGTGTAATTTTAAAGCCTTCGGATAATGCTACAAATAAAGCTGAAAAAATAGCTATTACTGCTAATGATACGTTTAAGAGGTCAACCATAAGTTTTCCTTCCCATATCCTTTATCCAGAGTTGACCTTTTAAGTTTTTAATAAGAATTGAATTTCTAATAAAAAATACAATTATAAGAACTAATAAAACTTAAGATCGCACGTTTATTCTGACTTGCCCAATTGTTTGTATGTTTCTCAAGGTGTTCAGCATTTCTGATGGATTCTGAGTAGATTGTAAGTTAACTCGTATTTGCTCAAGTTTGTTTTCGTTCATATCGGGTAGTGTTTTGGCTGCTTCATAGATTGCTTTTTTCATGGTTTCTTTAGGAATAGCAAACTCGATCATTCCTGAGAAGTGCTTGATTCTGAAGCGTCAACTGTTCCTGAGCGATCTCTAACTGTTGGATTTTAGCCTGCATTTCCTCAAGTTTTGTTCCATTGTGGTTAGCGAACCCACTTAACCGAATGTACGAGTAAGCTTGAGGGAATTTTTCAGTTACTTTTCGGCTTAACCCTCTAAGATAAGTAGAATCGCTTGTGGGAATTTCTTTGCCTAACGCTCTTTTCGTTTCCCAACTGTCAAACCCAGCATCATGAAGGCTACTCATTAAGAACTTGCGCAATAAGTGAAACCTTAGCTTTCCTGTGACTGAAATATTGGCTTTCTTCACCAAGTCTTTTACAATGTCGTTTAGTGTCTGCTCGTTTAGGTGCCCACCGTTACCATTGCACCAAACCCACTCACTTTTAGGTAGACCTTTTTCGGCTCTCTTTGTGTCAATGTATTCAAACCATGCTTTGAGGCTGTTAACTGCTTCAGGTGTCAAGTGGCTTCTTGATTCAACCCCTGTTTTTCCCCGTTCATAGTCGAACCCGATAAAGTCAATCTTTTCCGTTAAAGCCTTGTTCACTAACCCCTCAATGTATTCTCTTTTTAGCTCAGAGAAATCTTCCACGCTGAAACCTAAACTTACTGCAGTGCTTAAGACTGCTTTGCCTCTGACATCGCCAACGTAGAACATCTTGGCTAATTCTTCGCGTGTGAACTCATGTTCTCCCTTTGCGCTTTTGGCTTTAGCTATTTTCCGACGCTGAATGATCAGTGTGGTGGCATTGTCTCGGCAGAAGGCTCTAACCGTGGAAACTTCTGCTCTAACTGTGTTGGTTGCATAACCCCTTTGCACCCGATCATTGTAGAACGCTATGACTTTGGCACCTGTCTGTTTAGCCCACTCTAAACGATCCTTTGACCGCTTGAAACCCTCAATAAACTCTACATCCGTTAAGCCCACAAATTCCAAAAAAGTGTTCATTCGATCATGATATTTCCAAACACTTTGAGCGTCTGAACTGTCATAGGATGCTTTAATCCATTCGTCTGTTAAGGTGCCAATTTTTAGCCATTCTTTAGCTTTTTCTCTCATCATGGCACCAGCCTAAAAGTTTGGTATAGGATAATAACTTTTGGGACATGTGTAGTTTTGCTACACTCATATTTGGATCCTAATAATGGTTCATTGCACAAACCAGTATGGAAGCGGCATTAGAGTTTTTTCAGCCATCCAAACTATCGAAAATGCTTAGGCTGGCAAATCAACCTTGGGTTTATCCACTTTCAAATCCACGCGCAAACGTACAACCACAAAAATTATGGAATAATTTAAAATTATGGTGACAAAATGGTGGATAATTGTTGGGTTTTTGTTTTCTTACTTCCAAGATAATTAAGAATTATGTTAATAATTGTCAGGATAATTATATCTGGATAAACATAGTGCATATGGTATTTGCAGTTTTTTAAGCCTAAAAAATTTGGACTCTGGACTAAAGTTCGTTGAAGCCTTCAAACGGAACTATTTCTGGTTTTTTAAGTGTGTGCTCAAAAACAAAATATTTTAAGGATAAATGAGTGCTCTAAAGGTAGTGAGCGTAAAGAAGTCAAAGATTATTTTCTTCATAAATTGTGATGTGGATGAAAAGATTACACATATATCTTCTAATAATTTTGCTTGTCATATTGCTGATTGGGGTAGTGGCGGGCATCCACATTGCAAGTCAACCAACGAAATACACTCCAGATGTTTATTTCGGACTTGACATAGCATTCTCAGACGTGCGAAGCTTTGAAGAACTTGTAAACCAAGTTAGCAGCTACACTAATTTTATCGTTGTTGGCAGTACAGTAATAACCTACAACATGTCTGAGCTTAACGGAGTTTGTCAGTACATCAATAATAGCGGACTGACCTTTGCACCCTTCTGGCATATAAACCCCGAAGCCTTCAACCAGACTCAATGGGTAATTCAGGCTAAGCAAACTTGGGGAAACCGTTTCTGGGGGTTGTTTCCCTATGATGAAGCTGGAGGCGCACAGATAGACCGCGCCAGATCTTCAGTTGAAAATGGTAACATATCTTTGATGCTTGTGCAGCAAGCAGACAACTACACCGACGCCGCTAACAAGTTTGTCATTGCCCTTAACCAGGACTTGGCAGTTTTCAAATTTGATGCTATTCCTCTGATGACATCTGATTACGCCCTTTATGAATTTGACTACCAAGGAGGCTACGATGTGGTCTTAGCAGAATTCGCTTATAACTTGAGTACGCCCCTTCAGCTTGCGCTGTGCCGCGGAGCAGCCACAATGAGCAATGAGGACTGGGGTGTAATGATAACAGATACATATACCCAGGCGCCCTACTTAGAAAATGCAACTCAACTATACGACGACATGGTGTATGCTTACCAAAATGGAGCCAAATTCATCTTGGTCTTTGACAGCAACCTGAACTATACTGAAAACATTCTGCAACCCGACCAGCTTAACGCGATGAAGCAATTCTGGAATTACATAAATACAAATCCACAACCACAAAACCTTGTTCAAAACCGAATAGCGTATGTGCTCCCAGCAGGTTACGGGTTTGGTTTTAGAGGGCCAAACGACACAATTTGGGGTCTGTGGCCCGCAGACAACCTTTCAGCTAGCGTATGGGGCAACGTGACGATTTTGCTAAAGCAGTATGGACCAAATCTTGACGTAGTCTACGAAGACAGTTTGCAATCCAGCACGGTTCATTACAACAAAGTGATATTTTGGAACGGGACAGAATTATAAGTCGGCTTGATCTGCAGAGAATAACCAGCTCACGCCTAATGCATTTGCTCTTGTTCATCTTTCGCCTTCTGCCCTCTTCCGTCGCTAATTTCATGACTTCTTCAGGTGTTAGCAATTCTGATGAGTAATCGCCCCTTTCACTGGTTTTTGGTAAAGATATTCGACTAATTCCTTTTTCCCCAGATAATCTTAGAAGATCTTAATTATGAAAATGTACAGGTTTCTTGTTTTTTGTGATCGTTTAGTTGAGAGAAACTGACAAACATCAGTTTTGTTCCATCTTCAAAGCGTTCTATGCCCTTGTTTTCCAAAAAGTCGACGAAAGACCCAATCATGGCGCCATAATTCTACTTTGTGTCCGATTTATTGTTGTGCAATGACATAAAATAGTCTTTTACCTGATTATTTGGTATAGATTTAATGGATACGCTGTTTTCAATTACCATTACCAAAAACACCCTCTAATTGCTCTTATTTTTTATAAATGTAATGTATTTATGCTCATAGATGTACTTTTTAATTATCCCTTATTTTCACACCAAAATTTAAAATAACTCCTCTTGTTTATATGAAAGAAACGCATAAGAAAAGACGCAAGGAAGAAAACAAGACATGAGTGAAGAAGGCGATACATTCTGGGTATCTTTAGCTGAAAGACTCTTCGGATTACTCTTGATAGTTATCGGTGCAGTTATGCTCTATTTTACAGCTACAACCGCCGATTTAGGGCCATTTAACGTGCTCTTCGGGGCCCTGAGCGCTATTCTTTTGCTATTGGGCGTTTTTCTGCTTCTGGTTAAACCGCCAGAATAAACAAATCTTATTCTCTTATTTCAACCCCAATTTTGCAGTTTGTAACCAAAGCAGCAACACACCTAACGCTGCCAGGCAAGAAGCCACAACAACTCCAACCACACTCACCGTCGCTGGAATCTCTAGCAAAGTTTTACCTGCTTCATCCTTAACGATTACCCGCGTCACATTTCCCTTACGCAAAAGTTCCCCAACCCGGTCAACCAAGTTTTTTCCAGAAACCGTGTATTCTTCACGTGTAAACTTAGAAGAGCGCGCTCTTGGATTCGGCAGCTGAAATGGAGGTGTTGATATTGACAAGAGTCTTGAATATGGTAAACCGGATGGGTTATAATTAAGTTGGCAAGGCAAGAAAATTTTAATTTAATTGTTTTGGGTAGTCGTGAATTGGGCAGCGTAATAAGAGATTTGTTAGGTAGTGTGAGAGAAGATGTGCGTTGGTAGTCAAAACGTTCTATTGTTAATTGTTAGATGAAAAATAGCTACTGCTTTTCCTTGCTTTGTACACTTAATGACTAATTATCTCTCACCTTTAGGGTCCCACGCATATATTATTAGGTTTCCACAGCAGCAACTTTGGGATATTGTCGTTGAGCAACATGAAATGGTGATAATATCTCTATGTCTGCTTTTTTAAATTCATTCAGAATATTGTCAATAAGTTCGCTTTTTATGTTGATAAGTGAATTAGGCTGGTCAGTGTAGGCATTAATTTCATAAGTTACTGAATAGTTTCCAAGATCTTTTAGCAAAACGAATGGTTTTCTATCTTTCAAGAGTCCTTCCGTTTTTTCCTCACTTTCAATGTCTCCTAGAGCATCAGTTGGTTTTTGGTTTGTTGTTAAGATTCCTCTGGTTTTTTCGGCACTTTCGATTAAGATTCTTTTAGCCTGATCCTTATCAACGTCATAACCTAAGGAGACTGATACATAAATCAAGACTTCTTTTAAGGCACTAAAATTTTTCATCTCTTTGTTCATCACAATCAAGTTTGGAATGCTGATTACTTCATCTTTTATCGTTTTGATTCTTGTGTAAAACACACCTACCTCAACTATGTCCCCGTAGCTTTCGCCAATCTGCACTCTGTCGCCGGTCTTGAATTCGCTTGTCCCCTCAAGAACACTGTATGCTAAGACGTTGCCAAGAACGCTAGATGTGAACAAGCCAAGAATGAAGGTTAATGTAACAATCATCCCAGTTCCAAGAAACCCGGCGATCCATGCGCCTATAAATGAGTAAGCCCAAATTAAGACAAGAGCCGCTATTGCAGTGAAGTAGACTATGTAGGTTAGATATCGATTTGTTGATTTGACAGTTCTACTTCTGGAGCGAGGGTCTCTTACTACTTTTCCAACTACAGGAGAAATAGAGAGTATTACTGCTGGAACAATAATTTTTTTGGAAACTGCTAAGAAAAACCACACTAACCCGGAGAATAAAATCTTTTGCAGAACCATGTAGATTGTTGTTTGAATTTCTGCCGTTCCGAAGATGTAGAATGCCCCTTCTCTATAACTGCTCTCCAGCAGCACGAAGAGAAAAACAAGAATGCAGATTCTTAGTACCAACCAAACCAAATATTTCTCTACGATAAAAGCTCTTGTATCACGTTTCTTTTTCTGCAAACAGCTAAAACTCCGGTTGAATAGAACCTGGTCTTCGATATATAAAATCTTTCATATCATATTTTTTCAATTTCTCTTCTGTTTACTAGCTCGAATCAGAACCAAGCCATCATGCGGAAATCAGTAACCTTCCTAACACTTTATATCTCCAAAACTAAACTCCAATGCAAGTTGTATTTATTGTAAAGCTATCGATCAAGTATCTATATAGTTCTACGGAGTCGCAAGAGGAATGCGGGTGATATGTTCACTCAGTGTAAGGTTCAATCCCACCCTAAAAATAGTAATCAAAGGTATTGGTTTGGCACTTGCAAACTTTTTTAGTCCCATTCGCATTTAAGATATTGTGCTCGAATTAAGTCGCTTTTTTGGCTTTAATTAAACCAAAACTTAAACGAACACCTTGATAAATGAGTATTCATTAATCAACAGCCATAACAATCATCCAATCATCAAAATTATTTAAGGAGAAAAAAACAGATGCCCACGCGCCAACCAATAGTCTGTGTTCTTGGACACGTAGATTCAGGCAAAACCTCGGTACTTGACGAATTACGCAAAACTAACGTGCAAGTTCGCGAAGCGGGTGGAATGACTCAGCACATCGGCGCGAGCTTTTTCCCTGTGGAAACCCTAAAACAACTCATCGGCCCCTACATGGGCAACTTTAAAACAGGCATCGAAATTCCTGGTTTACTAATCGTGGATACGCCTGGGCATGAAGCGTTTACGAACCTTCGGCGCCGGGGCGGCAGCGTTGCAGACATTGCTATTCTGGTGGTTGATGCATTGCGTGGTTTTGAAGCCCAAACCTTCGAGTGTATCGAGATTCTTAAGGCACGCAAAACCCCTTTCATCGTTGCAGTTAACAAGATTGATCGCCTTCCTGGCTGGAAAGCACAGCAAGGTGCGCCCTTCCTAAAATCGTATGCTGAACAATCGAGCTTTGTTCGCGAAGAGCTAGACAACCGCTTATACGCGGTCATGGGGGATTTTAGTCGTTTAGGATTCAAAACTGACAGATTCGACCATATTCGCGACTTCACCATCAACATTGCTTTGGTGCCGACCAGCGCCAAAACAGGCGAAGGCTTATCCGAATTAGTTATGGTTCTAGTGGGGTTAACTCAGCAGTTCCTCAAAAAACGATTGCAAACAACGGACGGCGCCGCAAAAGGCTCCATCTTAGAAGTTAAAGAGGAACCGGGTTTAGGGTTAACGCTCAACGCTATTGTTTACGATGGAACCCTGCACAAGGACGACTTGATAGTTGTCGGCGGCAAGAACGGACCCATCTCGGCGCGTGTACGAACGATTCTGGTTCCTAAACCGCTCGATGAGATGCGTGACCCACGCGACAAATTCACAAGCGTTGAGTGTGTTTATGCTAGTGCAGGTGTAAAGATTGTTGCGCCAGATTTGGAGGGTGCGTTGGCGGGTGCACCGTTGTTTGCTGTGCCTGAGGGCGAAGACGTTGCCAAGTACTGTAAGCTCATCACGGAAGAAATCGGCAGAATTAGAATTACCAAGGAAATCGACGGCGTCATAGTAAAAGCTGACACTTTAGGCTCCCTTGAAGCCATGGCTGAGATTTTAAAAGCCAACAACATCCAAGTTCGAATCGCTGACATCGGCGACATCAGCAAACGCGACGTGATTGAGGCTTCCGTGGTGAAGGCTCACCAGCCTTTAGTTGGCGCAATCCTCGCCTTCGGCGTTAAAGTATTGCCCGATGCTGAAATCGAAGCGGAAGCAAACGGCGTTAAAATCTTCAAAGACCCAATCATCTACAACCTAATAGACAACTACCTGGAATGGGCAAAGAACAAACGCGAAGCCAAGAGCGAAGAAGAGTTTGAGGCGCTAGTTAAACCCGGAAAGCTTACGGTGTTGCCCAACTGCATTTTCCGACGTGCCAAACCAGTGGTGCTCGGCGTTGAAATCTTGAGTGGCAGAATAAAACCCAAAGTTTCGCTTATGCGGGTAGAAGACAGTTCAGATTTGGGTGAAGTGGACCAGATTCAGGATAAGGGCAAAGCAATCGGCGAAGCTAAAGCAGGCATGCAGGTGGCGATTTCTATGGATAAACCCACAGCGGGACGGCACGTGTTTGAACGTGACGTTTTGTACGTGAAGGTTCCTGAAGCAGACGCGAAAAAACTGTTGACAGCCCACATGGATGACCTCAATAGCGAAGAGCAAGAACTCCTCAAAGAATTCATTTCCTTTATGCGAAAGAAAACACTGTTCTGGGCGGGAGTCTAAGTTTTCATTTTTTGATAATGCCATCGAAGTAGTATTTCTCTAATGAACCGCAGAAACTCCTAAAGGATTAGCCAATTAGGTTCTTTATGATGGGTACCTTCCTGAGGGGCAGAATTATTCCAAGGCAAATAAACAGAGTAACCACACTTACCAGAGGAATTTCGATGATGGAGTTTAGGTTGTTGCCGCTAATTGTGAAGCCCCACAGATAGCCCCGCTGGAGGGTTTCAAGGACAATTACGTGGAACAGGAAAATTGCAAGGGTGCTCTGGCTGATTTGTCTGATGAGCCAGTTGACTTTTGGGTGCGGTGCTTCTGCTTGAGTTTTGGGAACTTTTAGGGTGTTTAAGAGCAGAAACAGGGCGGCTGAAGCTAAAATTATTGTTGGGCTAAAGTAGTCTTGGAAGTAGTAGGTGTGCGGTCCTCCGACGGTGGCGGCTATAGCGTAGGTTCCGACCAAGGTTAAGATTAACCCAAGCGCCACAAGACCCGCCAACACCCGTCGGCGAATCTTTACAGACATAAGGAATACGCCTAACACGAAGTATCCAGCCCACAGGGGAAGCGTCAGAAGGTTTCCATCTAGGTAGAACGGTCCGATAATGCCTGGAATTGGAATAATGAAGGCTCCTAAAAGCCACACTGCAAAGAAATACTTGAAAATCTCAGGGGGAGCATGAGCCACCACTAATCGCAGGATTGGAGTTAGCAGGTATAAGCCGGCAAGCATGTAGAGGTACCAGAATTGAAAGTAAGGACCCGTCAGTATACCTTGAAAGATAAAGTTTGACGTTAGGGCGAGGTGGTCAGCGTAATAGTCCCATGCGAAGTAGATGGCGCCCCAAAACAGAAACGGCAAACCAATTCTTGCCCATCGTTTCTTAAAAAAGTCTTTTATTGGCTCAACCTTGGAGGGTTGAAGCAAGAGTGCGCCCGTCAACATTACAAACAGCGGAACTCCTGTTCGCCCCAGAGTCTGGTAGGTATTAACCATCCACCAGCGATAAACTTCGGTCTGGGTCATAGCTTGGGGGACTATTGCCTCGTTTGCAGCGTGAAGTGTAATGACGCCTATGATTGCTAATGTTCGGATCAGGTCAACAGGAATGGGGCGTATTCGTTCTTGAATCAGGCTTGCTCCACCTTGCTAATACCGTTCTTTGGGTGTTTTAGGCTAATAAGATTTGACTTATAGCACGGAAAAAAGCGGTTGCTCTGCTGGGGACAGAACCGCTAAAACAGCGCAAACCCCTGCTAAGATATGTTTTGACTGGTTATTGCCTTGTATATTTCGTAAGCGATTAAGTTAGCTCCTTGACCATTGGGGTGGACTCCGTCGGGGAAAAAAGCAGATTTGTCAGCCATAGCAGAATACACATCTATGATTGGCACGTTAGTCTGTTTTGCCGCCTGTTCGATGGTGGGTATCACATGGTCACTGAAATATTCGGCGCTGGGAATTGTTCCGTTGCAGAAAACTGGAGGCGGCTTCACAAGGTAAATCTGAGGTTTACTTGGAAGCGATTGGAATGCCTTGACCAATTTCACGTAGTCGTCTACGGCGATTTTTTGGGTTGGATTAATTTGTGAATTAGCGTCGTTTGTTCCCAGCATAATGATTACGATGTTGGGCTCGAAGTTTTTGGCGTTTTGGAATTCGGTGTTGTTCATGTAGGGGTTTTCTGAGTCAACAGATGCCGTGGACCCGGGTACGCCAAAGTTGCCGACGGTGTAGTTTTCGCCAAGCAGCATCCAAAGGTCCGATGGATAGTCGGTTCCTCCTGTAATGCTGTCGCCAACGCAGGCAACACGAATTTTTTCGTCCTTGCTTCCAACAGGCAACATGGACAGTGACGCCACTGCTAAAGATACAATCAGAATAGCTACTCCAATAGCCAGTAACATTAATTTCTTCTTACTCATTTCGTGCTCTCGCTGACTTGAATAATATTTTTACTCCATTAATTTGTTTTGTATTTACTGAAAATAAATAATTGCTAAGTACGTTAGCAGAAACTAAAATTTTTGGTCGTATCATCAGATTTTGGGTCGATTCTGTGTAAAGAGTGGTTTTACGATAAAACTTTAAATTGGGCTAAACTCAGAGAAAAGGTGCAAACCAATATGTGAATTGTTGATTGGTTTTGTTTGCCGGGGTCTCCTAGCCAGGCAGGGAGCAAGCCTGGAGATACCTCTATAAGGGTACCAATTAGCTTGTGGCCTCTCGGGGCCACGGGGGTTCAAATCCCCCTCCCGGCGCCATTTTTAAGGCTGCAGTTGAGGTTATTTTGCCTAAATAGGCGTAATTATGGGTTACTTGTCGATTTTTCTAAAATTATGCAAAAGATTTTTACTGGTAAAAATAGGCGAAAGTGAACCTTCTTAGGATAAAACCCACGTTTTGAACCCACATTGTATCGCACCTGCATTGGTTATATGCGAGTTAATGAGTCAAAAATGAAAAAAGGGGGTTGGGACACATTTATTGCCTAATCTTCAATTGCTTTCTTTATTTCTGCTGCTTCTTTGGAGAGTGAATCCAATTTTGCTCCTATATTTTGTAGATTGCTTTGCATGTTAACTTCTGGTTCCTTGACGAAGTAACTGACGATACCGGTAAAAATCAATGTCACCAGAAATACAATCCACCAATCATCAAACATCCATATTAGCCATTGTGTAGGGTTATCACTGTAGCCTGCTCCAAGAGTTATAAGTAAGGCAAAAATTATTGTTACCGCTGACCAGACACTTAGAATTATAAGGTTTTTACTTTTCATATGTTTCCCCCTCCTTCTTTAGTACTTCAGGAGAGACATGAACGTCAAAGTCTTGAAGTTTGTAGTATCTGAGGGCTAGTGCTTCGCCTTCAACCAGAACTACTCTGCTTTTGACGATTCCGCCTCGTTCTAGTTTTTTTAGGTGTATTTTTGCTAGCGCTCTGTTGATTCCTAACCTTTTTGCAATTTGATTTAGATACATATCTTCGTCTTCCTTAGCTAGCAGGGTTGCTATCTTCAATGCCATTGGATGAGATAATGCCTTTAGCTTCGTTGATAGTTGTTCCATTTTTGACATGCATATTTTCCACGATTACATGTAATATAATTATTACATATAAATATGTCTCACTTTTATCCACTAATTAAGCCTTACCGCATTATTGTGTGCTTCAACCTTCAGCTCTCCAACTCAGCGTACTTGCCAAAATCCTACAATCAACATCTTTTTACTAGTAAATTGGTGCTAGAAGCACGCGCGCCCAAATAAATGGAAGAGCGAAAATAATCTCCAGACAGGACCCTGATAGCCTGAAAGAAGGCTTAGAATCATACCAATGGAAAAAAACTGCAAAGCAGTTAGACATGAAGGAGTTTCCCAAGACGGTAGAGCTGGTAGAAGTTGATCCCGAAAAAATAGAGTACATGGGCCTATCGTTGAAGATAATGGGATACAGCCCACGGCAAACTCTTACATTACTTTGAAATAAAAAACTTCCAAGTCATGTTGGGGGCAAATTAAGCAAGGCAACCGTCTCATTCCACAATCGCTTCTGGATTGGCTCATCATAAGACGCTGGACATGTAGTGGCTTCTTTTTTCTTTGCAAAGCATTTTCCAGAAACATCCTTAACTTCATCAGATGAAGCCAAGTAAACTGATGTTTCTGCCCCTTTCTTAGCGCTCACCTGCATTGGACGAACCATTTTGAACATAATGGACGAACTTAGGCTGCCGCTGTTTTTTCCAAGGTTAGTCGCGACAAAACCAGGCATGAGCACATTTGTAGTGACTCCGGTATCTTTTAGTCGTCTTGCTAGTTCATACGTAAACATCATTAGCATCAGTTTAGTGTTAGCGTAAACTGTTGCCCGAACTCGAGCATAAGCTTTTGTTCCCGCGTAGTTCTTTTCGCTTTGGAGATCGTCAAGGTCTACCTTGCCGTTTTTGGCTAATCCTGAACTTACGTTGATTATTCTGGAAGGAGCGCTCGATTTAAGCAAATCCAGCATCTCATGTGTGAGTAGAAACGGTCCCAAGTAATTGACGGCAAGCGTTCGTTCAAAGCCTTCTGGTGTAACCTCGCGTTTATTGAACATCGCTCCAGCATTATTAACCAGCACATCGAGTCTGTTATATTTCCCCTTAAATTTCTGCGCGAATCGCCTGATTGAATCCATAGAAGACAAGTCGCAGATCATTAAATCGATAGTGTTGTTTCCGGTTTGCTTTACTATTTCCAACCGTGCTTTTTCGCCTCGCTCTTGATTGCGAACAACCATAACAACGTTGGCACCCATCTTCGCCAAGCTTAAGGCAGTTTCTTTCCCAATTCCAGAGTTGCTGCCCGTTACAACACAGATTTTCCCTTTCATCTCACTCATAAACAAACATCCCGCCTAACCAATGCAAGCGCAATACAAACAGTCGAAAACTGTTTCTCAAATACTTTTGCGTTCTTAAGCATTTCAACTCAATGTACTAACTGAGTTTTTTTCCATAAGCTAGCTCAATTCATTCAATAATCGTGAGTCAATGAAGTTGCAACTCAGCAACAACTGAAGCCCGTAAATGAAGACTCTCAGCACATCGCAGAAGTGTTTTTAAGAGGCTGTACTGAAAGGGAAAAGCAAAGTTTAGGAAAATGTGAGGTTTTATGTCCGTTCTTGATTTGATTCTCAACCGCAGAAGCATTAGACGCTATGAAGCAAAAGATTTACCCGAAGATGTAATGAAACAAATTCTTTAAGCTGGCAGACAAGCGCCCTCTGCGGTCAATAAACAGCCAATTCATTTCATAGTCGTAAAAGACCATGAACTAGCGAAGAAATTCTCCAATTTACCCTTCAACGGTTTTATCAAAGATGCTCCGGCAGTCGTTGTCGGATGCGCTGACATAAAATCGCTCTTAACTGGAAAATGGGCTGTCGTTGACGCAACAATCGCAATGCAAAACATGGTCATCGCCGCCTGGGCACTCGGAGTTGGCTCCTGTTGGATAGGCGCCTTCGACGAGAATAAAGTCAAAGAATCCCTAAAAGTCCCCGACAAATGGAAAGTCGTAGCACTATTAACGCTAGGTTATCCTGCTGAGCAGCCGAAACCAAGAAAGAAGAAACCAATTGAAGAATTGTTTAGCTTCAACACTTTCAAAGATTAATATGCCTGAGCGCGCGTTAGTTTTTTACTGGTAAAAAGGTGCTGGATCCCCCTCCCGGCGCCAATTTACCAGTTTGGCTTGTTTTTGAGCTTATTTTATCTAAAATATACATAGTTTGAGTTTCATTCAAATTAGCAATTGCTTCATTTGAAATGTTGTAAAAGCAGGAAGACGATCAGTTCATCGATAATTAGGAATCCGCGGTTACTTGCTTGCAAGCGGCTTCAATTACCAGTAAACAGCGTAGGGAATCGCACTTCAAATCAAAAGCCCCTTCCCTGCTCTTCAGCATGAATCCCAGCTTTTGGGCGAATCTCCGGTCTTTGGAAACTGATGGTTATTTGTGTTTTCTGAAAAGCTTGAAATGACCCATTTCGCAAACGTATTCGTAGCCTGCTTCTATTAGCTCGCAGACTTCTTGTTCCAAGTGAGCAACTTTTGCTGTATTGTTATCGCTAGCTCTTGCTACGATCAGGCGAGGTCGAAACGGTCAAGGTTCATTACCTTGTTCCACGCCGCTACAAAGTCGTGCAGGAACTTTTCCTGGGAGTCCTCACATGCGTAGACTTCCGCTAAGGCTCGGAGTTGGGAGTTGGAACCGAAGATGAGGTCGATACGAGTACCGGTCCACTTGGATTTGCCCGTTGTGCGATCATGACCCTCGAACACGTCTTCATCTTTTGAGGTTGCCTTCCATGTCGTGCTCATGTCGAGCAGATTCACGAAGAAGTCATTGCTGAGCGTCTCTGGTCGCTTGGTGAAGACGCCCTGCTGGGACTGTCCGAAGTTGGCATTCAAGACGCGCATACCGCCAACGAGAACAGTCATCTCAGGAGCGGTCAGTGTTAACAGTTGCGCACGATCAACCAGCAGTTCCTCTGACGATACCGCGTATTTGGTTTTGAGATAGTTACGGAATCCGTCTGCAACCGGTTCGAGCACGGCGAATGACTCCACATCAGTTTGCTCCGGCGATGCATCCGTGCGTCCCGGCGTAAAGGGAACGGTTCTATCGTAACCAGCATTCTTCCCAGCTTGCTCGACACCTGCACACCCTCCCAAAACAATCAAGTCGGCGAGCGAAACCATCTTCCCGCCTGAATGCCCACTGTTGAACTCCTTTTGGATTCCCTCAAGGATCCGCAGCACCTTATTCAGTATGGCCGGCTGGTTGACTTCCCAATCCTTTTGCGGAGCAAGACGAATACGCGCCCCGTTCGCACCGCCGCGCTTGTCGGAACCACGAAACGTGGACGCCGAAGCCCAGGCAGTCGAAACCAGTTCCGAGATCGACAGGCCAGAGGCAAGAATCTTACCCTTGAGGTCTGCGATATCCTGCTCATCAATTAGCTCATGATTGACTGCGGGCACCGGGTCTTGCCAGATCAGTTCCTCCGCTGGGACTTCCGGACCGAGATAGCGAGAGCGGGGACCCATGTCGCGGTGGGTTAGCTTGAACCACGCTCGCGCAAAGGCATCTGATAGCTGATCCGGATTCTCGTAGAAGCGCCTTGCAATCTTCTCGTAAACCGGGTCGAACCGTAGGGCGAGGTCAGTAGTCAGCATGGATGGAGCGTGGCGCTTTGACGGATCGTGCGCATCCGGCACGGTACCGACGCCTGTGTCACCCTTCGGCTTCCACTGGTACGCACCAGCCGGACTCTTGGTCAGTTCCCATTCGTAGCCAAACAGGATCCGCAAGAAGTTGTTACTCCACTTAGTTGGCGTATTGGTCCAGATAACTTCCAGGCCGCTGGTAATTGTATAATCGCCTTTGCCAGTGCCAAATTCGCTCTTCCAACCGAGACCCTGTTCCTCAATGGAGGCGGCCTCAGGCTCAGGACCCAACAGCGACGCATCGCCAGCGCCGTGGGTTTTGCCGAAGGAGTGGCCGCCCGCGATGAGAGCCACTGTCTCCTCATCGTTCATCGACATGCGCGCGAAGACCTCGCGGATATCCTTAGCAGCAGCAAGCGGATCCGGGTTGCCGTTCGGGCCTTCCGGATTGACATAGATTAGCCCCATCTGAACAGCAGCAAGCGGATTTTCGAGGTCCCTCTCCCCTGAATAGCGTTTGTCACTTAGCCAGGTGGTTTCGGAACCCCAGTAGACGTCCTCTTGCGGCTCCCAGATGTCCTCACGTCCACCGCCGAAACCAAAGGTCTTAAATCCCATAGACTCTAGAGCGCAGTTGCCGGCGAGGATCATCAGGTCGGCCCAGGAGATTTTCCTGCCGTATTTCTGTTTGATCGGCCAAAGCAAACGGCGCGCCTTGTCTAGGTTGACATTGTCTGGCCAACTGTTGAGAGGCGGGAACCGCTGCGCCCCTCCGGAGACACCCCCACGACCGTCACCCTTTCGATAGGTGCCTGCACTATGCCAGGCCATCCGGATAAAGAGCCCCCCATAGTGACCGTAATCGGCTGGCCACCAATTCTTCGAGTCGGTCATCAGCGCATAAAGGTCCTTCTTCAGGGCTTCCAGGTCAAGTTTTCGGAATTCATCAGCGTAGTTGAACTCCTTGTCCATCGGATTGGACAGGGGGGAATGTTGGTGCAAGATATTCAGGTTCAACTGGTTCGGCCACCATTCTCGGTTTGACTTGCGCGTACGGCTAGTTATAAGATTTTTTTCATCATTCAAGTTGGTACAACTCCTCGTACAGCATATTCAGGAATCCTTTCGCGATTGAAAAATGCTGACTTCTTTATCAAATGGACATACTGCATCAACACAGGTCCGCATTCACTAGCGAGGATCGAATTTTGGTAATCAGAAACTATGGACGCTGAGTTAGTGGTAAAAAGTTTTTTCATAATGTTACATCCTGTCTCTTTCACATGAGACCTTACTACATATAACGGGAATGAAATTATTAAAGAGTTATTATTACCTAATATAGTGCATGCAAGAACCGAACAAATCAGTTGTGTTGATAATTCAGACTTTTCGTAGCAAAGGATACAAGGTAACTCCGAAAAGAATAGCAATCTACAAATTTGCGCTTTTGAATAGAGAGCATCATAGTGCGCAAAGAATCTGCAGTGAAGTCAGAAAGACTAACCCCCAAGTAAGTTTAGCTACAGTGTACAAGACTCTTTAGATTCTAAGGGGAGAACGGTTCGATCCAAGAATTGGATTTTCCCTACGATCAGAAAAGGTATGCTCTTTATCTTGAACAACAGTTTTCTTCATCAAGGTCAGTGTCCATGACTGAGAGTTCGTATAGGACATTGTCTCGCGTTTTTTTAGACTATTCATTCCTTCCCCCTCTTGCATTTGATGGATTGGGGAACAATTTTAAATGAACACTAAACCGTTATTCTTCTTCGTCAACGTTTAGGAACCGCTTTATAGTTGCCATAATTTCTTGTAATCCCTTATCCGTCAAAGGTGGATTGTATGGAATCCTTAATACATCCCAGCCCTGGGCAATTAACAGGTCAGTTATTTCCTCGTCACGTTCTATTGCCTTATCTTTTTTATGTACAGGTATGCCGTCTAAGTATACGATTTTGCGTTTTTCCATCCAGCAAAAATCAGGAATAGTTGATTTTAAAATGATTGGTTGCTGTGTCACCATACCGCTGGTCAACCCCGACACACTTAAGGCTTTAAAAACTTCGATTTCTGCCCTGCTGACTTTAGGGTGCATACGTTCTTTGTAGCTCAAATTGGCTCACGAAAGGTAGCATTGCATCTAAGCCTTAATAAATTATATAATAGAAACCGGTTATAATATGTTGGTGCGCTCGTAACAAAAAGTAGACTTGACGGATCGCCCGTGTTAACCCAAGACGCATATCAAAAGTAGTCCCCTCATCCTTCTTTAGGGGCTAAGGCGATACGCGTCATGGTTAACGGCTGACCCGTCAAGTGTGGGTGTACCTCTTGGATGGCTATTTCTCGCAATCTAACAATTATTTACGGAGTATAAATGGCATTGTTGGTGTGTTCCTGTAACAACAAGCGTGTGAGCTCTGCTATTTGGATGGACTTAAAAGTTGGGAATGATTGAGTATTAGTTGTTGCTTGATTTATTTTGCACTGTTATTTCCTGTTGTTCTTCAAGAATGATGGGCAACAGGGTTACGTTGTCTTTTTCTACTGGTTTTCTGTATGTTGGTTTTCGATTGGCTGTCTTTCGGTCCCCTAATGTATAAAGACACCAGCCTATAGCGCCAATGAAGATGAACGCTGGAAGAAGCAAAATTTTCAATGCACGGCTCCGTTTGCGCTTAACTCTTGGCTGCACCAACATAAGCACCTAATGTCATTCTAGTGAACGTTAAGATAAGCTTTGATTAGCCAAAATACAGATCCAAACTCAATAACTAAAAAAGAGAAGAAAAAATTTCGAATTAATCTCTCGGGCTACTCTTCGAGCTTTTTCTGGTGTGCTTGTACGGCTGGGTATTCTTTTAGTTTCTCCGCCATCTCGCGCAGTTGCTTGTCCACCAAATAGTTTACGGTGCCTTCCTCATAGGTTCCATCTGATCGCCGTCCCCCTGCTTTAGTTCCTGTGAGAACTTCGATGCCTTCGTCGATTGTTTTAACCGAGTACACGTTGAATTTGCCTGCTTTAACCGCGTCCACGACTTCTTCTTTTAGCATCAGGTTTTGAACGTTGCTGTCCGGAATCATAACTCCCTGTGCGCCAGTCAATCCTTTGGCTTTGCAGACTTCATAGAAACCTTCGATTTTTTCGTTGACGCCACCGATAGCTTGGACTTCTCCCTTCTGGTTAACGGAGCCGGTGACGGCTAGGTTCTGTTTGATTGGCAATCCACTGAGTGCGGAGAGTATGCTGTAGAGCTCGGTGCTTGATGCGCTGTCGCCTTCAACGCCTTCATAGCTTTGCTCAAAGACCAGTCTTGCTGAAAGGCTAAGTGGCTTATCCCTTGCATACTTGTCGTTTAGGTAACCGCTGAGAATCAAAACGCCTTTAGTGTGTATGGGTCCGCCCATTTTTGCTTCACGTTCAATATCCATGACGCCTTCACGGCCTAAACCGATGCTAGCTGTCACGCGTGAGGGCATGCCGAAAGCGAAATCTCCTAATCCCATAACAGATAAACCGTTAACCTGACCAACCTTATTTTCAACGGTGTCGATGAGGAAGAAGCCACGGGTAATCATTTCTTGGATTTTTTCTTGGATGAGTTTTGAGCGGTAAATCTTTTCTTCGATGGCCTTTTTGACTTGGTATCCTGTTATAAATTCCGAGTTTTCTTCTGAGGCATAGTAGTTTGATTCGCGAATTATGTCCGCAATATTGGAAAATTGTGTCGATAGCTTGTACTGGTCTTCGATTATTCTTGAGCTGTACTCGATTAGTTTTGCTAAGCCGCTACCATCAAGGTGTTTGAGTCCTTCTTTATCGCAAAGGCTACATACGAATGCGGCGTATTGTCGTATTTTTTCGTCTGTTCTTGGCATAGTCGTGTCGAATTCGGCCTTTATCTTAAAGAGTTCTTGAAAATCAGGGTCTAATGAGAACATGAGTTGGTATAGGTAGGGTGTGCCTATGAGGATTATTTTGGCGGTTAATGGAATGGGCTGGGGTTTTAGGGTTTTTACGCTGAGGAAGCCGTAGCGTTCTTCTGGTTCTTCTATGAACATTTTTCCATCCCTGACATCTCGCTTCAAGCCATCGTAGGATAATGGGTTTCTAAGCAAATCTTCAACTGGAACAATTAAGTATCCGCCATTAGCCCGATGAATTGCTCCTCCGCGTATCATTCTAAAATCGGTGATGAGAGCGCCGAACTGGGCTTCTTTCTCGGTTCTGCCAAGCAAATTGTGGTATGTAGGGTTAGTCTCCATGACCACTGGCGCACCTGTCGTGTTAGAGTTGTCAATAACTAGGTTTACTTCATATTTTTTGTAGGGTTCTTCTTTCATCCAAGGCATCGGAAACGGAAGTTGCTGTTCAGGTTCGCCTCTTCTTATAAATTGCTGCAGATTATCCAGAACGTCACTTTCTACTTCTTTTAGGTAAGTTGTAACTTCTGGGGTAGCTTGATATTTCTCTTTCAGGCTCTCCACTTGGTTTCCCAGCGCGTAGAGGGCAACTTCCTTGTTTAGTTTCCTGAGCGCCTCATGGATTTTACGCTCCATATCGATAAGTTGCCGCATGGTGTTTCTGAATTCAGTTTCCAACTGTTCCCTTTTCTCGTTTAGTTGATCCCTTGTTTTTGTGGGGAGCGCAAGAATTTCTTCTTCACTTAACGGTTTGCCATTTACCACTGGAATAAGTAGTATGCCGATTGGGGTCGTTTGAATTACGAAACCTTCACGCTGCGCCTTGCTGCTTAACTCATCGATTAGTTTTTTCCGCTGGCTTTCTAACCCTTTAATTGTAGCTTCTCTTCGAGCGACGTAGTCTTCACTTTCAAAAGCCTTCGGAAGCGTAGTCTTTACGTTTTCAATGAAGTTTTTTAGGCCTTCTCGGAATTCTTTGCCCTTTCCAGCTGGCAACATTATGGCTTTTGGCTCATACGGATTCCCAAAATTGTTCACGTAGCACCAGTCGGGCGGAACAGGTCGCGTTTTAGCTTGGGCTTCCACGAAGTTTTTGACTGCGGTTTTTCTTCCTGTTCCAGGGTACCCTGCCACGTATACGTTGAAGCCATGGTTTTTTATTCCTAATCCAAATTTTAATGCTCGGACAGCTCTTTCTTGACCGATGATTTCACTGAGCGGAATCAGGTCCTTGGTTGATTCACAATGCATAAAATTAGCATCACAAACATTACGTAGTTTCTCTACGGATAGTTGATTGGCCAAAACAAAAATCTCCCATTAGTCTAAATTGAAACACTCCCTATTAACTTTTAACCCCTTCTACCAATCGCCAACATGCTTTGATGAAGGGGGCGGTTTCAGCTTGAAATAGCAATAGCTTAAAAGCTCCGCAGTACAAGCAAAGGATTACTGGTGAGGACAAATAGATAACTGGAAAATTGTAAATAAAATCGCCATCGCGTTTGGCATCATATTCTCAGTATTTTCTGCGGTAGCAGGAATAATAAATTACAAATTGGATACAACACTGTATTCCTCAGCTGCTCCTGAAATCTTCATAGCGTTGACTGTCGTAACTGCAATGCTTCCGTTTATAGTATCCGCCGTTCTTTCATTCACAGTCGCAGCCCTTACCTCAAAACCTGCAAGATCAGCAGCTGAACAGGAAACCGAAATGCAAACTAACGCCTATGTCCCAGAGACAACGCCCTAAACATCTTACATTTTTGTTTTTTGGCATTTTTTGCTGAAATGAAAATTCTATTTAACTCTTCTTTTTTAGGCTCAGCCAATTGATTGTACTCTGCCGACTTTTCCATCTGTAAGTCGCACTTTGATTCCGTGAGGGTGAGTTGGACTGCTGGTCAAGATTTCTTTGACGGTGCCCTCAGTTAATCTGCCGCTCTGTTGGTCCTGCTTCAAAACGATTTTAACGCGGATGCCTGGCTTGATCTGGATCCTTGGGGGTTGCATTTGAAAAGAATAGTGCTTCGATGCTTAAGAGGATTGGGACCACAGCAATCCAGGTTACTGGTTTAGTTGCATGAAACGTTTTAGGATATCTTGGTTTCGCACTTCTGGGTGGAATAGGACACCGTAGATGTTTTTTTGTTTGTGTTTTATGGCTTGGATGCATTTTGTGGATTCTGCAAGTGTTTCAAAGTTTTGGCAATTTCCAACTGAGTAGTTGTGAAGGGCATAAGCCTTAAAGTCGCCTTGGAAAAGCGGGTTGGTTTTAAGAGTTTTGTTTTCTGTCATTCCGATTTGCAGACACGGCGTTAGGTATTCTTTAAAAACTAAAGCTATAGTTTGCATGCCTGCGCAAATTCCCAAAATGGGGTTCTCACACGTTTTTATCCAACTGAACCTACCGAGTTGCTTTAGGGTTTCATGGTCTTTGAGAGTTGTTCCCGAGAGTACAATCTTGCTATAATCCCCAAGTTCCCCTGGCTCAATATCTAAAAAATGCTTCACCTCGCATTCCTCAAGCCGCTGCACAACAGAAATGATTGGGGAAACAAACTCGCTAAACGCCAAAGAATTCCGCTTCCAGTTCATGTCCACTACCAGAATCATTTGGGCACCAACCGAGCATTCTTAATCTGGAAAACTCCACAGTTCCCCCTTGCTTCAACCCCATAATCGAGGATTTCTATTTTCTGTTTAAACATTGGAGCATCAAGAACGGTCGTCTCAATCTCTCCCCCCTCCCCCGAGGGGCTAATCCCATATTTACCTTGAAGCTCAATGAGCTTGTTTATGATTGCCCCATCTATTTGTTTTCCAAGCCATTTCTCGTCGAGCGGATAAGCAAAAATCCCCGAAATAACCACCTTGAAATTCTTCGCGATGAGCGTTTCCAAAAGTGCTTTCTGGTCATGCTTCCACAGAGGGTTAAAGCACCAGATATTTAGGCAGTTGCAGATGCGCTGAACCCTTGAAGCTTGGTAAACAGATTCTACCGCACCTGTAACCACGCCATCAACTTGAAATTTCTCTTTCGCCTCAACGATTGCTTTTTCCAAGTCGGCAAGCTCCTCTTCCTTCCGCCCTTCCGTAACCACCGAAACCAACGGGAACCCCAACGCCTCTCCCTGAAGCGCCGTCACATCGATGTTTGGGGTATGGAACATGTAGCTTTCCTTGTTCTTTGAAACCACAGTGACCAGGCAAGCTACCTCTTCCTTTTCTGCCGCCAAGTGCAGTGCAAGAGTTGAGTCCTTGCCGCCTGAAAACAGTACTGCGAGTTTCATTTGATGAATTTAACGCGAATGCTCTCTTATATACACTTTAACTTGATTGAAATTCGAAGTTGTGTGTTTTGTAGATTCTGTCTTTTTAGGTTTTGACGTCGCAGACATTGTCGATTTTCTTTAGAACCTCAAGCGTTTTATTGGCAACTTTTTTGTGCAGAACATACACTGAGATGGCGTAGCCGCTTTTGCCGATTTGCCGTGAATAGTTTGCTCGGATGTTGACGTCGTTTTCGGCGAGAACTTTGTCGATGTTGGCAAACACGCCTGGAACGTCTCTATGGTGAATGAAGAGTGTGTATACTGGTTTTTCTTCCACTTCGATGTTTTCTCCAGCGTTCACGGCGTTGGTAAAGTCTCCACCTAAAAGGTAGCCTGAGACTACGCGGGCAATCTCTGTTGAGGTTTCTCTTTGGGCTTCCGCTGTTGATGCGCCAAGGTGGCTGCTTAGCACGATGTTGTCGAGTTCTTTTAGTTGGTCTTTGAATTCGGTACCTTCCCCTTTGGGCTCTTCCTTGTAGACATCGGTTGCTGCGCCAGCGATTTTGCCTTCTTTGAGTGCCTTGTAGAGTGCTCGCTGGTCAATGTTGCTGCCTCGGGAGGTGTTGATTACGTAGGTCGTGGGTTTCATGAGTGCGAATTCTTTTTCACCGATTATGACTTCTTTGCCGCCCGTGTGGATGCTGATGTAGTCGGCTTTGGCGAGCACTTCCTCTTTAGTCATGAATCTTATGCCTGATTCAAAGCATGGTTTAATGTCGTAGCCTATGACTTCCATGTCAAAGCCACGTCTGGCGATTTGGGCAACTTTTTGTCCTATTCTGCCGCAACCCAAAAGACCCAGCGTCTTGTAGGCGAGTTCGTTGCCTTTGAGCGTATCTTTTTTCCAAACCCCACTCTTAAGCGAGTGGTGGGCTTGGGGTGTCTTTCTTGAAATACTCAGCATTAGGTCGAAGGTTAATTCTGCAACGGCGTTCGTGCTTCCATACGGCGCTATCTTTACTACAATACCGAATTCAGAAGCTGCAGCCGTGTCGATGTTGTCGTATCCGACGCCTGCTCTGCCGACGATTTTGAGTTTGCCCTTGGCGCCTGCTTCCAAAACCTCGCGCGTGACCTTGGTGGCGCTGCGAACGACTAAAGCGTCAAACTGTCCAATATCAGCGATTAGAGCGGCTAAATCACGTTTTTTTAAGTCTGTTTCTATACCTGCTTCATGAAAGAGCATTAAGCCTTCTTTCTCTAAGCCATCGTTCAACAGTACCTTCATTCTAAGTGTCTCCCGTAAATGTTAGTTAAAAAGTTGATTGCTGTTGTGGATAATAAAGTTCTCTGATAGAACGCTGTGTCAGTTATGCCTTTTGCTTGACTTTTTGGGTCTTTGGTTTGGTGACTCTTGTAGACATGATGTCGTAGGTTGATTTAACATGGCAATAGGGACATTTTAGCGGTCGTCTACCCCTGTAGACGAGTGAGGTTATGGTGGCGCCTGGTACCCAGTGGAAATTGAAGCTTTTTCTGCAATTCGGGCAAGTCAGCCTCGAAGTGTAATGCGGACCGAACCTTGGAAGTAACACAAAAAGCACAACAAACCCTATGGCAACGATTAAGAAGAGAATTGAAAGGAAATCGAAGGTCATGGGTTTTCCTATGCTAAAAGCGAAATGTGACTTTATTAATCTTTAGCACCAAGAAAAACGAAAGAGGGGTGGTTTAAGCCTTTTTAATGTAAGCTAAGGCTTCTTGCACGCTTTGGAAACCGTACTTTACGCTGCAAAAATCTTTCTTTAGCGCCAAAACATCAATCTTAACTTGGGTGGGTGTACGTTTTCCCTTGATTACGTCAAGCATTAGGTCGCAGAGGTGTTTGATGTCGCCTTCGCCAAAGCCGCGTCTTGTTATGTCTTGAAAGCCTATCCTCAAACCTGAGGGGTCTGCTTTGCTGCTTTGGTCATCGTAGGGTAAGAGGTTCTTGTTTAGGATGATGTTAGCGTCTTCGAGGTCCTGTGCCATCTTGTTGCCGCCTCCGAAGTTGCGGATGTCTACAGCGATTTGGTGGCTCTTTGTGAAGCCTTTGTTTTCTGCGAGGACCTTCACGCCGTTTTCGCAGAGGTACTGTCCTGCGGTTTGAGCATTCTTGACGATTTGCTTAGCTAATTGTGAGCCGAAAACCTTCATTTCCAAAGCCGCGATGCTGAGTGCTGGCAACCTGCCTAAGTGTGTGCTTGATGCGCTGAGTGGAAAAACAGCAAATTGTATCTTTTTCACTGCCTTCTCGGTTGCCGGGTTAGTTGGGCTTCCCATAATAACACCGCCTTGGGGACCGGGGAAAGTTTTGTGGGTAGATGATGTGATGAAGTCTGCGCCTTCTCGGAGGGGGTCTTGGAACTCGCCGCCCGCAATCAAGCCCAGTACGTGGGACGCGTCGTAGGCTATGTATGCGCCGACTTCTTCACAGACTGCTCTGAGCTCTTTGATTGGATGTGGAAATAGGAAAAGGCTTCCACCGAACGTAACAATTCCTGGCTTTGCGGCGCGGATGACGTATGCTGATTTGTCTGGGTCAATGTTGAATTCGTCAATGTTGTAAACGTGGTTTATGTTCTCTAAACCCAAAACGTTGCCTGCTAAACCTGTGTAATCGTGGCTTATGTGGGCGCCGCAGCTCAGGGGCGTGACAACCATCTTGTTGTTCTTTGAGGCTAAAGATAACCCCTTGAAAGTTGCAAGGTTTGCATGTGTGCCTGAAACTAAACGGACATCTGCCCAAGTGCTGTTAAACAGGCTTTTCATAATGTCAGTCGCAAAATCCTCGATTTCAGACATGAACTTCTGCCCTTGATAATACCGCTTCTTAACGTGGCCTAAGGCGTCGTTTTCGCCTTCTGCGTAGCGGCATGCGAGGTCGTGTGATAGGTCGAGCATTTGGTTGACGGCTGGAGACTTGAGTCCTTCGCTGGCAATCATGTTTATGCATTCTTTGTCGCGGTAGTGTTCGTGTTTTTTGGTTGCTTCAACTATATCTGCGACTAAGTTGGGCAGGTCTTTCATTGTTTTCCCTCGCTAGGTATCAACGGAATTAGACTTTGCAGTATTTAGCCGTTACTGGAAGCGGGTTGGGGTTTGTTTGTGGCAATGTGTGTTGTTTGATGGATGTTATTTTTTAGGTGCGCCTAAACATTTATTAGTTCTGAAAGCCAAATTTAGGTGTGCCTAAAAAACAGGGTGATTAACATGGAGCAAAAATCAACCCAAGACTACCTCAAAGCCGTCTACAGCATAGCAAGAAACGGAGATCTAGTCAGCAACACCGAAATTTCCCAAAAACTAAACGTAACACCCGCCAGCGTAACCGAAATGCTCAAAAAACTATCCGAAGAAGGCTACGTAAAATATTCGCCCTACCACGGCAGCGCCCTCACCGAAAAAGGCCTCCAAGAAGCACAAAGAGTAACCCGAAAACACCGCTTACTCGAAACCTTCCTCTTCGACGTTTTACACATCGGAAAAGACAAAGTTCACAAGGAAGCTTGCCAGCTTGAGCACGCCCTCTCAGACGAAGCTGAAGAATCCCTCTGCCGCCTACTAAAGCATCCAGACATCTGTTCTGATGATGGCAAAACCATCCCCGCCTGTAACTTACCCTTCTCTAACTGTGAAGAATGCATCCAACTTCACAATCAAGGCTTAGAAGAAGTTGGGAAACGAAAAGAAAACCTCGTTGCATTAAGCGAGTTGAAAAGGGGGCAATCAGGCAAAATCTCCTTCATTAGAGGCGGTCATAACGTGCTCCAGCGGCTTTTAGATATGGGGTTAACACCTAGTACAAAGATAACTCTGCTGAAATCAGCACCGTTTGAGGGACCTATCGAGATTTCAGTGCGAGGATCAAAATTAGCGTTGGGCAGAGGTATCGCATCCAAAGTTTTCGTTGAAGTTGAACACAAGAGTTGAGGAGGCTGCAGAATTTGTCATGCCATCCTAATGCTAAGTCAAAAGGGCAAATATCCAAAGGAAAAAACTGTAATCAACTAACTTTTGCGCTTGCAGGAAACGCCAACGTAGGCAAAAGCGTAATCTTCAACCAGCTTACCGGGTCAAACCAGATAATCGGTAATTGGCCCGGAAAAACCGTGGATCGCGCAGAGGGTACTCTTAGCTATGAAGGCTATGAAATAAAGATTATAGACTTACCGGGCATCTACTCGTTTTCAACGTTTTCCATGGAGGAACTTGTTTCAAGAGATTACATCGCTCTTGAAAAACCCGACGTGGTCATAAACGTTGTTGACGCTTCAGTTTTGGAAAGAAACCTGTTCTTTACGCTCCAGTTGCTTGAATTGCAGGCTCCTCTGGTTTTATGTGTAAATCAAGTGGATGTTGCAAAAGGCAAAGGAATGGTACTTGACAAGGAAAAGTTGCAACAAGCCCTTGGTGTGCCCGTCGTTTTTGTTGTGGCAACGAGAGGTGAAGGCATCTATGAACTCATGGGTGAAGCTGTAAACGTCGCCCTATCCAAACCGAAAGTCAAACGTCTAAGATACCGCCGAGACGTGGAAGAAAGCATCGAAAAACTAAAACAGGTTATAGAAAAAGCCAACCTTTCACTGCAGTATCCGCCTCGTTGGCTTGCAATAAAACTGCTTGAAGGCGACACCGAAATCGTCAAAGCCGTATCTGCCCAGTCAAGGACAATCATCGATTCTGCCCTAACAATATCAAAAGAAATGTCCAGTAAATGTCAAGAAGTATGCTTCTCGCTCATCGCTTCTGAACGATATGCTCTTGCAAGTTCCATTGCCGCTTCTGCACTCCAGCAAACTGAAGTGAAGAGCACTTTCTCTGAAAAACTCGACTGGTTAACTACCCACAGGGTGCTAGGATACTTTACATCGGTGGGAATAATTGCTGGATTGCTGCTTTGGACCTTCTTTATAGGGAATGAACTTTCTAATTTGATTTCAAGTGGATTAAGCGTCATCAAACCAATTGATCCTGCTTTATCTGCATCCCAACCGATTCTGTCGATTGTTTTGAACGGTGTGTGGGGAGGATTTAACGCTGGGCTAACCCTGATTTTACCCTTCGTTATCCCGTTTTACCTGCTGTTGGCTTTTGTTGAAAACTCAGGAGTCCTCACCAGAGTAGCCTTCGTGATGGATAGTGCGATGCACAAGATGGGTTTACACGGTAAAGCTTTGATTCCGATAATTTTGGGTTACGGGTGTAACGTCCCAGCGATTCAAGCCTGCAAAATTATGGAGACTCGACGCGAGCGGCTTCTTGCAGCATTCGCTATAACTTTTGCGCCTTGTTCCGCCAGAACCATCGTGCTCTTTGGCATGGTCGGGTTATTTGTCGGAATACAATGGGCACTTTTGCTCTATGTGGTTGATGTTGCCGTAATCTTTGCTTTAGGTAGGATCGCTATGAAAGTGGTTCCTGGCAAATCGACTGGGTTGATTATGGAAATGAGCAGCTTCAAGGTTCCCTCGCTTAAAGTTGTGCTGAAGCAGACATGGGCTAGAACCAAATCAATCATCTACATTGTGTTTCCCATCTACATTGTTGGTAGCGCACTGCTTCAAGCTTTGTACGTATATAACGTGTTGACGCCCCTCAGTAATGCAATCTCGCCATTGACCGTTTGGTGGCTGGGCTTACCTTCGGCGGCAGGGGTACTCCTCATCTTGGGCACGGTACGCAAAGAATTCGTGCTCCTCGGCGCCGTCGCAATCTTTGGAACAACCAACTTGGCACTGTACTTCTCACCCGTACAACTAGTTATCATGGCTTTGGTGGCAATGCTCTACATACCCTGTGTTTCAACAGTGGCTATTTTGGCAAAAGAATTCGGTTGGAAAGCCGCAACAACCATATCGTTGGCAAACATTGCGGCTGCAGTGTTGATTGGGGGTTTAGCCTTCAGACTATTGACGCTTTTTGTTTGATCTTCTTTTTTAGAACACGTACATTAGCAGATAAACCATTTCTCCTGAAAGAAATGCAAACCACCATATCGGAAAGAGGATTCTTGTTAGTTTCCGATGCCACTTGTTTGGCGATTTGATTCTTACTTGCCAAAAGCTAACGGAAGGACCGAAATCTCCAAAGCCATAACCAAAACAGCGATGGCACCGTGGACTCCAAAGTAGACTGTCAGAAGGGCAGTTAACGCGATGGTTGCGGTGTGGAGCAGCATGCAGCCGATGGACATTGTCAGGTCCCATGTGATTGCAAGTGTTATTGTAACTGGGTGAAAACGGTTTTTGCCTATGCTGCTTAAGAACCCGTGGACAAAGAGAAATGCAACGAGAATTAAGCCTACTGAGATTATTGTGCTTGCTAAGGGTGCAGTTCGCATACTTGGTTACCTGTTCAGTATTGGGAATTTGTGGTTGCTAATTAGCTTGGAGTAGGTTTTAGAATGGGTGGGGCTGTGTTTGTTGGGTTTGGGTTATTTTTGCTATTGCCACGGCACCTGAGAGGACGCTGTTGTTTAGGAACGTTATCTTTTTCCCCGAATCTAAAACCACGGTGGTGTGAAATGCTGTGATTTCTTTTACAGTTCCTTCCTCGTTTCTGTAAGATGTGATTACTCGGTCACCAACCACGTATTGAAGACGATTTTCTTGGTTTACGTCGGGTTTGCGTACGGCGGTTATTATGACTCCTCCTGAGGCGATGGCGCTGTTTGGAATAGTGATTTGTCCGACATCTGTTCTTATGCGCATAACCAGCGCGGTCATATCGATGATTTTTCCAGGCACATTATTAACCATTACATCTTCGCCTATTTTGAACTGGTAAGTGGTGAAGACCAGAGTGCCTGATAGTATGCTGCCCACGAAGGTGGATATGATTAAACCCACCGTGACTGAAATGATGCCTGCACCAGTTAAGAGCGTTGAAATTGGAACGCCAAATATGCCTAAGGTGACAAAGGTCATTGTAGCAAGGGCAATTGCTATGAAAAAGAACTGACTTATCGTTGCAGCTTGCAGTCCAATGTGTGGCGCTAAAAGGGGTTTTGCACGGCTTAGCAGGAAAAGGGCGGTTAACCCGAACCCGAAAACTATGATTACGTCGCCTAGCTGTCGAATGAAAGTTGGCAAGTTGAACGGTCCAGCAGCAAATAACCCGAAGACCACGACCGTGCTTATAGCTAAAATAACTATGAAGGTTATGAATGCAACTAGTTTTCTCAAAGAATCCAATACGTTTGCCAAAGCAAATCCTCTTCTGCCACTAATTAGCTATGCCATGTTTCTATAGCTTTCCCAAATAAAGTTTAGCAATAATTATATTGTTTGTTCGGGTTAGCTTTGGTTATGTCAGCTCCAAATTGTCCCTGTCCCAAAAGAGACTGCCCCCGCCACAGCGACTGTACGGAATGTGTGCGGCATCATAAGGAAAAAAATGAAGATCCATACTGTGCAAGGTAAATTTTATGGTTAAAAACTCAGACTCTGGGGCGAAGAAGAGGCAAAACGTACATGTTTATTTTTGGAACATCGTGGGCACCGTTGAACATATCAACATTCCAAAATTAGAAGATGCTATCAAAAAAGAATTCAACTCGACTGACAATCGAGTCGTTCAAGCCCAAATCAAGCTTATGCAAACGGAATCTAGGATAAGAGTTCAAAGTAGAGAAAAAGTGTGGATTAATCAACCTGAAGGTTCATGTTGAAGCAGAGGCTCAATTAAGTTATCTCGTCGGCGGTTAGCCGCCTTTTTAAGGTTTAACTATGGATTGGGTGCAGGTTTAACAAACCCTGAACGCTTGGTGCAAAAGACTTAAGCGTCAAGACATCCGATCAATATTCCATAGGTGAATAGTGAAGATGCAGGCACTAAGTATTGTCTTATTATTGATCAGTGTAGGAACCATTGTAGCGCCCATAGGGGCTGTAGTTGTCATTTACCCCAACGATTTAACCCAACTTGTAATTCCTCCCCAAATCAAAGATATAATTAACGGCAACAGTAACATAATTCCTGATGTTGGCCATTCTGACAATGGTGATAATGGCGATAATGCGAACCAAGATTTGGGAGGATTAATGTCCCCCGAACTTGTAAGTGTACAAATCGACGAGGCAACGAACACGTTTACTGGCATTTTCCAAGTCACCAATCCCGTCGATTATGACTTGACACTGAACAGTTTTAGCACAGACGTAGAAATCGCCCAAGCTAATATTCCCGCAGGAAGCATAAACCTCAACAGTCCCGTGACAGTTCAGGCTGACCAAACAGTTCAACTAGCCCTTTCAGGACAGTGGACCCAGCAGGCTCAAGAATATATAGCAAACAACTACCCAGGCGCCACATCAATGGACATTAACCTAACCAACATATCCATAAACGTAAACGGCATAACAATCGGATCAAATGGGTCCATCCAAATCAGTGTTCCCATGAACGTAACTGGGTGAGATGATGGAAAAAATTAACTTCGTTGCATTAGTTGCTGGGATTTCAACACTTGTGCTGATTGTTGTCTCCTTTTTTGTTCCGTGGTGGCAACTCGCAGTTGGGAGTCCTATGCTTGCATCTGTTAACGTTTCCCCTGTTAACTTGAATCTTGCACTCTTAGGCAATTCAATCACTATTCCATTGATTTACGCGTTGAATATTGCCAGCGCATTATCGTTGGGTTCAGGAGGCATAATAATGCTCATCTACTCAGTGAAACCCGACAAATCATACTCAAAAAACTGCTTGGTTTCGGATACAAAAAACCCCTCTATGCAGTTATAATATTTATCATTGGATTGTTTTCCACGAGTTATTTGGTTCAGCGGTTTTCAGGGTTCGATTTTCCAATGTCAGGTTCAGGTTCCCTTTCGCTTCCGCAAGGAATGGCGCCAGATGGAGCAAACATAAGCGTTGCTGTCTCAGCAGGTTTTGGATGGCCTTTCTACTTTGCAATAGTGGTCGCTGGATTATGCATCGCTGCACGGGTTTACCACAGAAAAATAAATGTAGACACTGCACTTCCTAATCATCCAGTAGACTCTATAAAAACAGTTTGAAAAGTTGGATAAGTCAACAAAATCCTCGATTTTTCTTTTAAAATATAAGTTGCAACAATCGCTAACATGGCAACCTATCAGAACAAGCATTTAGCTCTTTGTAAAGTTATAAATAAAACATAACACAATTATGTCTTAGAAGGTTTTACTGCTTGTTTAATAATAGCCAGCCATCTATTCTTATAATCGACGACGACACCGCCATTCTGCGAACTCTGAGCCGAATATTCCAAAGGAACGGCTACGCTGTCACGGTAGCAGAGAAGGGCATCGAAGCCATAGAAAAAATAAGCAGCAATCACTATGATGTTGCGTTAATCGATTTATGCCTCCCCGACATGGAAGGTACTGACCTTTTTCCATTGATAGACAACACTTCACCTAACACGTTGAAGATAATGCTCACTGGCAAGTTGCTATCGCAAAACAGCATCGAAGGTGCGGATGCCCTTTTGGGAAAACCCATCCCACCAGACAGACTCCTTAGCATAATTGACAGCAACCTAAAGAATAGAAATATCGAAAATCTTGCAGCTGATGAGATTTGACTTTTCTGAAAAGATATTAGCTAAAGGCTCCTCATACTTCTTGACAGAAAATGAGCGACCAAAGTTTCATGTTTGAAATTACCGATTTTGTGATTAAAAAGAAAATCCTCTCTGTGCGCGAGCACTATGACTTTGAAGACTTAAAAGGTGCCCAATTGGGTTCGGCTGAAGGCAACTTTATTCAGGTTCCTCCCAAATTCGTCGTAACCGATAACCATGGCTTTGAGTTGATGCGTCTTCAGGGAAAAATGGTGCCACTCAGAAATGAATTCTCAATCTTTGATAATCAGGGCGTTGAGCTTGGCACAATCAGAAGGAAGATTGCAAAGTTGATCGGCGAAGAATTTTGGGTAGAAAAGAACGGAGTTGAATTCATGCGCATATATGGAGATTTCACCGAGCATGATTATCGAATAGAAGTCGAGGGTGCACTGGTTGCTTCGGTGCATAAAAAGTGGGTTTCATTGAGAGATCAAATCGGCATTTCAATAACTGGTGCAGTTGACCATCGGGTGGTAATTGGCGCAGTTTTAGCCATTGAGCATATAGAGGTCAATGAAAGGCATAATCACCATTGAATAGTATGTGACTAAAGTCTGTAAATGCTTGCAGGTAAGTTATTCGATTATTTCGCCGACCGCTGCCTTTTTGTCTACTTGGATAATCTTGACTTTTACGCGGTCCCGGGGCTTAGCTTTTGGAACCTGTATAACGTAGCCTCGAATGTTAGACATGCCATCCCCGTTTGGGCATAAACCGTTGATGTTTACGTCTAATTCGTCTCCCAACTCGACGGGGGGCAGCTTCTCAACATGTTTGATTTTAAATTTTCCGCCTCGTACTCTTCTATGAACCATACCCTAAACCGCGCCTATTTTTCATGTTTAATACAGGCGTTGTTGCTTAAGTCTTCCGCAGGTTTTCACAGATTTTATTGGGATTTAACTCTTTGAGTAAAAACGGGGCAACTTCTATATGCTAGATATAAGTTTGAATAGCGCGGATAGTTATGAACCCAGAAAATTATAAGATTAATAGGAACAAGCCAAAGCGTAACAGCGCCATCAGCAAATCCAAAAGCCGAATGCTCGCAAAAGTAAAGTTAACCTCGACATCCACTCCGAAACTACGCGAAATCTACAACACTCGAACAGAATGGGCCACAAAAGTTCTTCCTAAGGCAAAAGAATAATCGTGCCCTAAGAAACAGGAATCTTTTATAATCATTTATTCTTTTCAAAGATGCACAAGTGAAGTTACATGACTGAATCAATCCAAAAAAGAGTACAAGCAGCACTTGACGAAATAAGACCACAAATTCAACTTGATGGTGGAGACGTGGAACTTGTCGCAGTTGAACAATCAACTGTCAAAGTTCGATTAGTCGGACATTGCGCAGGTTGTCCCATGTCAGCGATGACGCTTAAAAATGGTGTTGAAGCCGTCATCAAAAAAAACGTGCCTGAAATAACAAAAGTTGAAGCTGTGCAATAAGATAGCTCCATCAACAATAGTTTATTTTTACCCCAAGTTTTTATGTTAGTTAGAAACAACAAAAGTAGAAACTAAGGGTGCCGACGAAACTATAATCTCTTATAAGCCGAGGCTGTTGATTACTCTGCCCGAGTTAGCATCGAGGACCAACACAATTTTGTTGCCTTTATGGTCATATTTGGAGAACCACATGGAACGTTAAGTAACTCTACGTCGCCGACATATGAATCAGTGTGTATCGACTGAATCATTTGGAATTTTTCGTTTGCCTTTTGTGATTGTAGTTGGTCAACAAAGGTTTTTCCTTGGGATTTCGCAACTTCTTCACTTTATGTCGCTGTTGAGAGTATTAACATTATTGGGCAATTTGGAGATGTCAAAGAGTTCTCCTTCCCCAAAGCTAAGCTGGTAATCCCGTGGCTGGCAATTCGTGAGAGCTTTTGGTGCAATCACTGGAAAATTATAGTTCTTCTCAATTTGTTCAGTCTTTTTGTTCCGCCGATTGCAGGGATAAAAATATTTGTAGAGGACCTGGCTACTATTCTCTCTTCCCTAACGGGTCGAGCGTTGGTTTACTTTCTTTTTCAATCAAGTAGGGTAGTTTTTCTTTTTCCTTGAGGGTAAACAATTTAGTGCCTTTTTTCACCGCGTGCCAGTGTCCTTTTTCTCCGTTAAACGACAACATCAGTCCAGACATAAAAATTTCTTGTGCAGCTTCCTGAATAGACTGTATTGTTTTCGGTATCTGGTTGCCGTTTGAATCTCCAGATTATTATGTCATCAACCTGAGCCCATGTCCCTTCGTTTGCGCCTGCTAAGAAGGCGAAGGTTCCATCAAAGTTGAAGTATAATGGGGTCCAACTGTAGTTTCCTTTGGGTCCCCAATCAAAATGAAAGGGTCTACAAACCAACAGGGTTCATCTTATGTTCTTGCCTCTTTAGTAATTTTATTGGTCTTCGCTCGTATTAGAAATTTGCTAGTTATAAAACCAAGATAGTGGGCACTACATGGCTTTGAATGCAGTTGCAAACAATGGAATATGTCCCAGAAAGGGCAACAGCAAAGATTAATCCAAAAAACCCCATCAACATACCAATGCACCTTGAAAATAAGGGTGCAATGTGATCCAGAACGGTGAAGCATCTTTCGGGTCTTCGATGACAGAAAAATGTCAAGCCAAGCTTCCGCTTTCCAAGACTTAAGACCAAAACTGGTCCAGCTCTTGCAACCCACTTAAACTCCGGAACACATGGCACCCCTGGATACGCCGATATTTACATTTCGAAAGGACTATTGGCAAACATTTCAGGCTTAACTTCTTCTATATGGGGCTCCAATGAATTTTACATAATCGTGGATGACTTTTGGGTTTTAAGTTTCATTTACACCCGTAGTATCCACAATATAGCGGTTAATATGGCAAACATAGCCGACAGCGGCCAGATAACGTTGTGCCGGAATACCCCACATTTCTTCTCACAATAATAATACTTGTTTTGGCCGCTCCCCTCACCCTCTACCTATCAATTTAACATAAACGAAAAGGGCGAGGTATAGGCTGCGGGATTTGAACCTGAGCGAAATTTAAGTTTCCAAGAATCTACGGGCAATCTAATAAGCACAATCCACTAATCAGTGGATAGGGAACAGCACTTGAAAGTCATGTTCGTCGAGCCGCCTAAAGACATATGGTTTGTCATGGGCGAATACTTGCCGCCGCCCTATGGTATCATCCAACTCGCCGCCTATCTGGAAAGAGAAAACAACAATGTCCAACTGGAGATTCTGGATTGCAACGCGGAGAAAGTTGATTGGAAGAAAATGGAGGAACATATGGCTGATTCGAACCCCGATATTGTGGCCTGTGCTTCTCTGGCTACATGCAACACTTACGCTGTCGCAAAGACTCTTGAAACCGCTAAACGCATGGCTCCAAAAACCCTCACGGTAACAGGTGGACAGCACTTCACTGCAACAGCCCAAGACAGCCTCCAACTTCACCCTGAAATCGATGTTATTATCCGCAATGAGGGAGAACAAACTTTAGCGGAATTGGTGGGTGCGTGCCAACAGGGCGAAAGGTTGGAAAACGTTGCTGGCATCTCTTTTAGGAACGGGGGAGAGGTTGTGCATAATCCTTCGAGGGCTTTGATTGCAAACCTGGATGATTTGCCGTTTCCAGGCTACCACCTAGTCAAAGACAACATGCTCAAATACCACTTCTCTGTGATGGCTGGCAAACGGGCGCCGTACGCTCTCATCGAAGGAGCACGCGGATGTAATCACCAATGTACCTTCTGTACTCAGTGGCGTCACTGGCAAGGGTGCTGGCGTCTTAAATCGGCGAAGCGTGTTGCAGACGAGATGGCGTATTGTAATCGGGAGTTTGGAAGTGAGATGATTTGGTTAACCGACGACAATTTTGGAACTGGACAGCGCCCCGAAGAAATCGCAGAAGAAATCATCGCGAAAAAGGTTCCTGACGTGACATGGTTTGTTCAGGCACGCTGTGACGACATTAACCGAAACAAAGACGTCCTGCCAAGGTTGGCTAAGTCAGGGTTAAGCTGGGTGCTGCTTGGGGTGGAGAATTCGGATCCTAACACGCTTGATTACTTTAAGAAAGGCATTACTCCTCAGGATGCAAAGACTGCGGTGAAGTTGTTGCGTAACAACGGAATCTTCGCCCACGCTATGGTCATCATCGGCAACCGCAAAGAAACCTACCAATCCGTCCGTCAACTCAGAGAGTTCGTCAACGACTTAGACCCCGATTTCATCATGTTCGGAATCTTAACACCTTTCCCAGGCACCGAAGTTTACGCCGAAGCTGAACGCAACGGATGGATCGAAGATCGTAATTGGAACCACTACGACATGATTCATGCCATCATGCCAACCGAAACTCTTTCCACCCACCAGGTCCAAGAGGAGCTTTATGGCTGCTACCGCGATTTCTACGGTTCATGGAGCAGGCGATTGGGCGGGTTTTTCTCGGGCAATCCTATGAAGCGACGCACTTACTGGCATATGGCAATGTCGGGTGTGTTGGATAAAGTCAAATCGTTGTTTTAGGCGAAAACTTTGCAGAAACCTGTGTCTTCAAAATTTTTTCCATTGTTTTTGCTGATTGTTACAGTTTGTGGATTGGCGTTGGTTCCGCTTCTTCTGCTTCAACCTAACCTACAACCAGACCCGTCACCTTTCCGACGTCCAATCGTCGGCGCCGTTTTCAGTGTATTATGTATCGTGGGCGTTGTGGCGGTGTTTTATCCTGGCAAATGCCGCATGATATTCAAAAAACCGATTGTTTCTTCTAACTCTACCGAATCTTCTTCAACAGTGCAGTTTAAAGGACACCATCCTAACTGCGAGAAGTTCTCTGGTAATAGGATTACTCTTGGAGGTTCGGTTTTTTGTGCTGCATGCGGCGGTTTGTTGGGGGGGGCAATAGTTGCCTTGGGAGGTGCAGTTTTGTTTTCTTTAGGTTTTCTTACTTTGGATATTGGAAGTCTTTGGATTTTGGTGGTTGGAGAAACGATGATACTTGTGGGTTTGGCGCAGATAAAGATGAGTGGTTACGTCAAGATAATAGTGAACGCCTTGTTTGTTGTTGGTTCGTTGATTAGTTTGGTTGTGGTGGATTCGGTTGGGCAGAGTATATTGGTCGATGCCTATGTGCTAGGGTTAATTGTATTTATGTTGTTGTTTAGGATTTTACTCTCAGAGTGGAACAATAAAAGAACCTGTGTAGAATGCGGACACTGCATTTAGGGTGCAGGCGGGTTAGAGGGGCGTTCGCTGTGTCGTCTTTGCCTATTAAGTGCGCCTAGCAAGATGAGTACGCCGAAAATAATTATTATGAACGGCCAAATATACTGCCAGAAATCTATATTTATGCCGTAGGTAGCTTGCAAGAACAAACCTGACCCAACAAGGATTATGATGACACCGAAAACGGTGCCTACAATCATACCGCCGTTGGGCAAGCCAAAGCATTCGTTTTCTACCCGACGGTAATGTTCTCGGTCGTTACCCGGGTAACGTTGCCCAACCGTGTAGAGGGGAGCGCCGCAGTTTGTGCAGTGAATGTTGGTATCGGGATTTTGCGTACCACATTTGCTACAGTAAACCATCAGAATTCCTCAAACAACATTAAACTCGACATAGTTTTAAGATTTGCGGTCGCAAAAAATTCGGAATCGTCGACTGACTATATTTGAGAACTTTAAGTTGCCTTGTTCATTCAAGCAATTAAAAAAACTAATTTACGAAAGTTGGGGCATCTCCGACCGAATTGAAAGACCAAACTTTTCATCAATATCCCTATTTGGAGGCCGCGGCTTGTTTTGCTGTCAGATCCACAGTGAACCATCGTTTACTAACGAATTTAAGACTGTTTTTTAAAGACCCCAACTTTGAGCAGCAGTTTGATGCGGCGGTTCCTTCTGATGGCTCTCTTTTTTCTTATCTTTGCCCTTAAACCTGTTAATTTTCACAGTTGAACCTTCAACGGAGACCCAGTGAGTGACGTTTAGGTCTCGATGGTAAACAAACTTGTTCACTACATGCTGCAGCTCATGTAGGGATACCTTCTCTGAGTCCACTGCCATTTTTTCACCGGCTTGGGATATGGCAACTTTTAGGTGTAATTGAATAAAGCTACTCAGGTGTTCCTTTTCGTTCTGCAAATCACCCAAGTCTACATAAAGTTTTGTTTGAGGTTCATTTTTGTGTTTAAACAGCAACGGTGTTCTCCCCTTTAAGGTAAGATATTTTAATTTTTAAAAAGTTTTTGTAGCGTCTGTTCTTGACAAAGAATAATTGAAAGGTTCGAGGAAGATAAGCTTTAACAGAAGTAAAATCGAATGGTGGGGCTCCCCGGATTTGAACCGGAGTCTATAGAGCCCAAGTCTACAAGCCTAGACCAAGCTAGCCGAGAGCCCCACTGGGTGTAGTGAACATAATTTCGCAAGAACCATAAAAACCTTAGCCACGCATCCACAGCTTTTTGGGTTTAGGGACTGCGAGTTTGTTGGACAATTTTTTGGAAATTGAATTTATCATGGCATATTAGAATCCAAATAGTGGTTCATCGCAGAAACGATAGATGGTAGGATACTTCCCTAAAAGTGAAAGGTGTAATGGCTGTTTTTTTAGAGCAATAGAATTTCAAAAACCAGGGTTATTTGTCTCTTGCTACATGAAGAGGTATTGCTATCCAGAATCCATAATTTTCTGCAGGAAAGCGCTTTAAAGCAACCAGCGTATAGCTGTATGCGTGACTGTGTTGCTGCGGGAATTCATCCTTTTCTCACGTATAGGTCAAACTGACTCAAACTTCCAAAGCCTCCACGATGCTGGCAGACTCGACATAGCCCACGAATGCATCGTTAGTAGCCTGTTTCTTTCTCATGGATTGCGCAGGGACGTGACTTTCCACGCCATCTTAAATGGTCCGCCAAACCCGCCTATCCACATCCAAATCAACGGAGAAACACTCTATGACGTGCGCACAGACATGGGCACCTGGCAAGTAATCCTGAAAAAAATACTCTCCGGAAAACCCCACCCGGGCATAACCAAGGACAAAACAAGCTTCGAAGCCCTCCTCAAAGCCAAAGCACAAACACACAAAATCTATGTACTTGAGGAAGACGGCAAGGACATAACCCAAATTCAACTTGCAGAAAACAGCCTTTTCATTCTCGGCGACCACGTTGGCCTACCCAAAAAAGCCGAACTCTTTGCCCAGCGATTTGGAGAAAAAATCAGCCTAGGAAAAACACCGTACTTGGCAGCCTCGTGTATTACCATAATTAATTATACTTTGGACCAGAAGGCTCAATTTGGCTCTTGAAGTGTTCAAAACCACGCACCTCAATCGGAACATGCTTGCCATCGGTTTTTAACGAAATTTGTTTTGGCTCTATTGTTTTTCCTATGGGCAATAATTGTCCGCCTGCTGCTTCCACAGCTGCCACCGCCGTAGCCCATCCTTCAGGCTTAACAGTTACGACTAACTCGTATTCTTCGCCGCCGTAAAGCGCCAATTCAGACGCGTCAAGACTGTTCAGCTCTGCAAATCGCTTAACTTCTGGAGCAACTGGGACCTTGTCAAGTTCAAATCCTACGTTACTCAAACGCGCAAGCTCATGCAGAGTCCAAGCTAAACCATCGCTGGAATCCATAGACGCCGAAACCGCACTGCAACCGCCAAGCGCCAAACCCTCCGCTAGCCTTGCTTTGGGCATAAAAACTGCATCTAAGAGGGATTTTGCGTTCTTGAAAGTTAAACATCCGCCAAGTAGTAAACGTAACCCTGCCGCTGATTTGCCGAAAAAACCTGTAACTGCCAAAATTTCGCCGGGTTTTGCGCCGCTTCGCAGTATCAAGGCCGACTGGTCTGCCGTACCATAGAGCGAGATTGAAATAATTAAGTCGGAGGTTTCACTTGTGTCGCCGCCGATTATGTACGCGCCGTATTCTTGAGCTCCGGCATTCAAGCCGTATCCTATTTCTTCGATGTTTTTTTGGTTAAAGTTAGCAGGTAACCCCAAAGCAACAAGCGCCGCTGTGGGCCGGACACCTTTTGAAGCGAAATCGCTGATGTTCATGATTAAGGCTTTTCTTGCAGCTTGGAAGAGAGACATTTCGTCAGGGACATCGGTCTTAGCTACTAACATGTCGGTTTTTAGCACAGCGACCTGGTTTTGATTGATGGTAACTGCGGAAACGTCGTCTCCAAACGGAACAGGCATGTTGGGCATGGGAGTGAGGTGGTTTTGAATGATTTCGATTATTCTGTGTTCGCCCAGATTTTTGGCTGTTGAGGTTTTGTGTGGGGACATTTGGATTATACTCTATCTTTTATGGGTTGTTTGTTGCTTTTAAGGTTGGGGTTTGTGAAACTTTAAAAATTGGTTTCGTGTTGTTTAGCGTTATTAGCGCCTCGATAGCTCAGCCCAGTAGAGCGGCTGCCTCGTAAGCAGCAGGCCGCGGGAGCAAGGCCCGCTCGAGGCTCCACTTCAACTCTTGGATGGTTAATGAATATAAATCGTATTTGACGGATCTTGCTCCAAGCCTTCTTTGTAGCTTATGAAGCCGTTGTTCAAAACCTTGGATAGCACTGCCTGCCCTATTTTCTAGTTTGAAATGCCAAAATCAAAGTATGCTATCTTTGTAATATTCATGTATGAGGTAATCAAGGATTAAGTCTTCTGCACCAAAATCCCATCCTTGTCTTGATTAGCTGCGTATTGAGCGTGGGCAGCATGTTTATTTTCATACATGACGACGTCTGCCAACATAACATCGTCCTTGTAGGCAGCGAATAATTTTATGTTATCTGGGAATTAGTTTGTTAAGCGTTAGATTTCCTCGTTAGGATACACAGATTTTGTTGCGTGTCTTTCTTTTAGGATTTCTTCGCTGATTTTCATGAATTCTTTAAAATCGTGGTATCTTAACGGTGAGGTTTTTTTTTAAGGCTTTTTTGATGGTTCTTTTTCTTAGTTGTTTCATCTCTCTTTTTGCGGCAGGTAACTTGTTGAGGAAGCGTTTCTAGAGAATAATTTTGTTTGTTTCGGGGGACTAGAGATCTTCTTCGGCTGGTCTGGCTCTTTCTGCAGTTGTGTTGTACAGTAAAGACTCGGCGTTTGCTTCTAGGAAATCTTTATTAAAAAATGCCATTTTTATTAAGTTTATACCGGAGGCGATTGACATGCCACTTTTCCATGGACACCACGACGAAAAACTCAAGTGTCCATATAAAGGCTGCGAAAAACAATTTGATAAGCCAACTATGATTACGGATGATTCTGTCCTTCCGCGCCAAACTCATTATGCTTGTCCATTCTGCATGTCAAGGTTAGAGTTAGAGACCGCTAAAGGAAAGATTGTAAGTGTAAAACCAACGGAGTACCCGAGGGTTTTTGATTCACCCGCTAAATGTGCACATTTTAATGGGCTCTTAAACGCCCCACCGGGAAGCACCTTAACGCAAGACGAATGTTTAATTTGTCCCAAAGTGCTCCAATGTAACATGCGCAAAAAGTAAGATATTCTTCTGATTAACTGAGTCGTTTAACTATTTTATTTAGCTGTTTTCTGCCCTTAGCAGCTTTTCTGGCCCTAATATCTAAACCAATCATAAAAATGTAGGGTACTGCCAAGTAGAAGACAGCCAAAATTGGGTTAGTGAGAAATGTGGCAGCGGCAAGCAAGTCGGTTATATTGATCCCTGCAACAATTTGAAGTATATCCGCCATGTAGAAAGCCAACAGGGTGAGAGTTAAGACAACAAGGTATTGAATTAGTACGCTTCTCTCTTTTCCAAGAATCACCGAGGGTATAACGGAAGATAACACAAAAATCCAAGTGAAAGCATAGATAAAAACAACGGTTGCGACATTCGAATTTAACCATGCGCCGGCTGATGGCATCCAAAAGTTAGCGTATGATGCGATTGACTTAACTGCTGTATCGGTAAACAGTTGGTAACTTACCGTGAGTATCCACGACATGGAAAGATATAGCGGTGCTAGCAACGCTGCTTTTATTTTTCTGGCCTCACACACTTATTTTGTGTGTCTTCCTTAAATATTATATGGATTATTCCTATACAATAGTCAAAATGCTTGTTATGGCTTATTACATTGGGGCATTCAGAAAATTCTTGGACTATAGGCTCACTAATGAGCGATTCAAAACTGTAGAGTTTATGGGTCAGTGTTGATTGACGTTTTCTCACAGCTATAGCTCGAAGCCGTCGCCTCACATCATTCCCACCTTAATGTTCATTGTTGGGATTTATCTATTTTGATATGATAGAATAACAAAATATGATAAGAAAGAAAGGGTTGGTGGTTTTTAGGTTAGAAGTTGATTTACAAAGTCTTGGGCTCGTGTATTGAGGTCTTCGCTGCTGCCGATTTTCACGACAATCGCATTTGAGATTCCAGCGTTGATTGGTATTGACTGCTAAATTAGGGTGATATCATCTGATGAAGTTGCACCTTGTCCGCTTCCGAAAACGCCGACTTTGGTGCCCTGAGTAATGGATAAGTCGTTCATTTTGTCTTTAATTAGTGCACCTGCGTAAACTGGACCCCCGACAACTGCAATGTTATAGTCCACGATGTGGGTTGCGGCTGAGCTTTTTACCCCTGCCTCTGTGACATTGAAACCTTTCGTCTGCAAGTCAATAGTAACCTTATCGGCGACGCCTTTTACGGTTCCCGATAAGCCGGGCTTTTCCTATAGAGGTTCCTGTTGGTGTTTAAGGTTTTGAAACCAGTTGTAGTCTAAGCCGCCACGTCTAAGACTATTACTGCTCCAAATGCTACTATTATAATTATCAATACCGCAATATAGCGTGGATTATTTTGAATATTCTTCTTATAACCATTCCTCTTGGGTGTATTTGTCGAGACTTTTTATAAGAGATTACCGCACGGAAAATTCCAAAATTTTGTAGAAAAATTTGTGCATAACCCATGTTCTAGCCCAAGACTGGGTTTACGTTTAACGTCATTTGACGAATCTAAACGCTTAAACCCCTCGTAGAGTACGGTAGCTTATACGGTCTTGTTTGGAGGTGAAAAAAGGAATGATATTCGAAGAAGAAGATGAATGGGAAGAAGGCGAAGATGAAGAATGGGAAGAAGAAGAATGGTAAAATAAAACGCCTAAACCACACCTTGTATATCTTCTTTTAAGTTTGATTTTTCCCCGAAAGTTTTTGAGGTATTTTTAACCGATGAAAAAGACGCTTAGTATTTTTGTTTTCTTTTTTCCTCAAGGTTTACATTTATAACTATCTTGCAGGCATCATTAAACGACTCTACAATGACCAGAATCGCTGTATTAAACGAAGACAAGTGCAAAGTCAAAAAATGTAATTCACTCTGCGTTAGCTTTTGCCCAATGGTGCGCAGCAGAGTGGAAGCCATAAAAGTTGAAGGGAACAAAGCAGTCATAGCGGAAACCCTTTGCAGCGGCTGTGGAATCTGCGTCAAAAAATGCCCCTTCAAAGCCATCAGCATTGTCAACTTGCCTGACGAACTTGAGAAGGATTGCAGCCACCGTTTCAGCGCCAACAGCTTCAAACTATTCCGCCTACCCATGCCCTCGCCAGGAACAGTTTTGGGGTTGCTGGGACAAAACGGTATCGGCAAAAGCACAACGCTCAAAGTTTTCTCAGGTGAAATCAAACCTAACCTAGGAAGGTTCGATGACCCACCAGAGTGGCCTGAGATTATTCAATATTATCGAGGTTCAAGCCTTCAGGATTACTTCCAGAAACTAAGCGAAAAGAAACTTAAAGTCAGCAGCAAACCCCAGTACGTCGACAAAATTCCCAAGGCGGTATCGGGTAAAGCTGGTGATCTCTTGGAAAAGGTTGATGAACGCAAACAGCTTGATGCGATTGCCGAAGAGTTGGAGCTCAAGAAGATTTGGGATAGACCGCTCGATGTGCTTAGCGGTGGGGAACTTCAGCGGGTTGCGGTTGCGGCGGCGCTTAGTCGGGAAGCTGATGTGTACCTTTTCGATGAACCCTCCAGCTACTTAGATGTTAAGCAGAGGCTTGTGGTTGCAAGAACAATTCGTAGCCTCAAAGAGCAACAGAAAACAATCGTTGTCGCCGAGCATGACTTAGCAATCATTGACTACTTATCTGACCAAATCTGCGTCTTCTACGGTGAACCAAGCGTCTACGGCGTCGTCTCACATACCCATGGCGTTCGAACAGGCATCAACATTTACCTTCAGGGCTACATCCCAGACGAGAACATTATGTTCCGCAAAGAAGCCATAGTCTTCCATGAAAAACCCCCAAACGCAGGAGAAATGATCGGTGAACCCCTGCTCAAATGGGAAAAGATGGAGAAAACATTCAAAGGCTTCAAACTTGCCATAGAACCAGGAGAAATAAAAACAGGCGAAATCATTGGCATCCTGGGACCCAACGGCATCGGAAAAACCACGTTTGTCAAGATTTTAGCAGGCTTAGAAGAAACAGACGATAAACGTCAACTGAGCAAATTAACTGTAAGCTACAAGCCCCAGTACATTGCGCCTGACTACGAGGGTTCGGTGCAAGAACTGCTCATGGATGTCGCTAAGGAAAACTTTGCTTCAAGCTGGTACAAAACCGAGATTGCCCAGCCGCTTCGACTTCAGGTCTTAATGGATAAGAATGTAATGGAGCTCAGCGGTGGAGAACTCCAAAAAGTTGCAGTTGCCGCGTGTCTAAGCCGCAAAACTGATTTATTCCTGCTTGACGAGCCAAGTGCATACCTAGACGTTGAGGAACGCTTGAACGTTGCAAAAACGCTGCGGCGCGTAGTAGAAGCCCATGGCATCCCAGCTTTTGTAGTTGAACACGACGTTGTCACCCAAGACTTCATAGCTGACCGCTTGATGGTTTTCAAAGGTGAACCAGGCACCAGCGGCTTAGCACATCCACCAACCACTCTAAGACAAGGCATGAATACTTTTCTCAAGGAAATGGATATCACGTTCAGACGGGACTCAGTAACTTTCCGTCCACGAGTAAACAAAGAAGACTCGCAGATGGATAAGTTCCAGAAGGGCATCGGCGAATACTACTACACCAAAACCAGCAAACCCGAGAAAATGGAAATTAAGCCTGAAAAAGAAGCACCTGAGAAACCCAAAAAATAACTGCGGTTTATAGTTTATTCTCTTTCTCTTTTTTTTAGTTGTTACTGCATTTTTGATGTTGATTTTATCGGCTTCGTATATTTTTGTTGTTTGTAGATAGCAAAACTCAAAAAAGGTTATCCCTCAAGCGTGGAGCATGAGCAGGTACTTTTTTGCGTCTGGGATCTTACTTTTCTCGATAAGCTGTAGGGCTTTTATTCAGCGTTCATGGCGTTTGTGCTCTGAGCATGTGAATAGGGCTATTATTCTACTTTTTGCCTTTTGCCGCTTCTAGTTTAGTAGGTAAATACTCGTCTACGATGTAGGTTAAGCCGTATCTGCTGAAAGCTTCCAGTTCCGTTTTACGCTTAATCTTGAGGAACATTTTGATTTCACGTTGCCAAACAGGGTCGCTTTGGTATCTTGGGTCCCTTTGTAACTCGTAGAGCCGTTTGATGTCAACTTCGTCTAGCGGGTCGGTGGGTAGTTTATATTCGACGATGTCGGATGCCCAAACACCGCTCCAAACTGCGTCAGGTGTGTTTAGTTCGCGGAGGTGTGCTGCGTTGGCTGAGCCAGAGATGATGACTTGGGCAATGTGCATTCCCCATGGGTCACCGTCGGTGAGGATGAATACAGGTAGACCGAGTTCGTCGTGAAGTCGGCGTATGAAGCTTCGGGTTTGTCTTGGCGCTTGTCCACCACACGAAATTAAAAGCGATTTGTGTTTGTTATGGACGTTTTCTTCAATAAATCTTGTGAAGAGGGCGCCTTTCTCGATGGCTATAACTTTATCAGCGCTGGTTTTTATGAATTCTGAAGAGGTTACCGCTGGTCCAATGAGTACGCCGTCTGGGTGGCTTGTTAAATTCACCGTTTTGCCTTCGTAGCCGGGAACTGTATAGCCAATGTCTAAGTCGCCGAAAATTGCACTGCGTTCTTCGGGAAATATGCTGAAGTCTTCTCGTGCAAAGCCTGTGAGGGTTTCGAGGTCGGTGATGATGTTGTTTGATTCTTGCTGGTCGGTAAAAGTCATCTCATATGCTTGAGCCGAATAGTAAACATCTCTTAAGGTTGAGGTTTTGCGTTTGCTGGTTAATTCATTGCTAAACATGGCACACCATGCAAGTTGCGTAAAGGGTTTGATGTGGCGGATGTTGCGGGCGCTTCTGTCAACGCTTTTCTCGCCGAGGATGTATTGGCGCAATGTTGGGTCATAGTTGATGTTTTCGGTCGATCGGCTCGGCATGTTAATAGTTGGAAAAACACCTTGGTCTAATTGATTATAGATGGAGGTGCCAAACGTTTTCAGTCCCGCAAGAACTTCCAGTTTTCTTTCAGTTATTTTAGCTTTCTTCTGTTCCATACTTCTGCACACTCTTAAGTAATTTATCTATGTCTGGTCGCTTGTCTTTCTGGGCAAGAATGGTTGAGAACTCCGCGATTCTTGGTAGGTATTTGCTGAAAATTCCCAGCCTTTTCTTCTCCATGTGCACGTGTTCTTGCCTTGCCAAGAAGTGTTGTAGTTGACGTGCAACCTCGCGCAGTGCGTTTGCGACTTCTCTGCGTACTTCAGGTCGGTCGGAGATGAATTCTTTGCCTACGGTTTTGTACGGGACTTTGGTGCTGCAAATGTGCACAACTATTGCTATGGGCATTTCAGGCTGGACTTTGTAACGGCGCCAGTTCATGGCTGAGATTACCCGGTAAGAAACGTCGCTTGCTTCGTCGTAGAGAAGTGGGATTTTGTTGGCGAAGCGGTAAATTACAAATGTTCCGCGCTTTGGGACTTCTCCACCATAAGCCATAGCTAACTCAACGATGAATGGATGACCCGCATAAGTGGAAGGTTTACGCTGGTGAACCACAAGGTACTCAGGTTTGAGCTCTTTTTCGATACCAGCTTTAAGCAAGTCTTCGCCCAGCGGTGAGAGGCAACTGGCGTCTGGAGGAAGAAAGTCTTTGTATTTCTTGAGGTTCTGCATCAAGCGCACGATTTCTTCGTGGGATAATTTTTTGGGATTCTTGGTTTGGGGGATACCTGCGAACTCGAGAAATTTCTGCGCGGTAATTTCGCCGACTCGATGAAATTGCCCTTTCAAGAACTCTTTCATTGTTGTGAAGGTTGTTATTTGGATGAGGCGCTGGAGGAGTTCCACGTCAACTCCGTAGGGATGAGGCATTGTTTCTTTAGGTGGTTCAGGCATTTCGGTTGTTGCTCTTGTGAACTTGTAGAGCCTGCCTTTAGGGTCAACAAAAGTAATGTTTGCATATGGGTTAACCATGGCAGTTTGTTTGAAGTACTCGATGATTTTTGGCATGGCACGTAGATAGTCGCCTTCAAGTGTGAATTCAACGATGGTGCCGCGCCATTGGTCTTTGTTGATTAGGACTTTGCGGTCTAAAATTATGGGTTTGTTCCGCTGGATATCGATCATTAATTTGAAGCTATAGATTTTTTCTTGCCCAGTGCTTGAGGTTACATAAACTGGTTGGTGGGTTGTAATTTGTCCGTAGAGCACTGCCATTTTTCCTCCTAAGCCGAAGGTGCCTCTTGCCTGTTTGAGCTTGTATTTGCTTCCGTAGAGCACTTGGCCGAAGGCTGAGGGAATGAATCGGGGTGGGATTCCGCTGCCGTTGTCTTCGACGCGGAGTTTGTAGATTTGTGTTTCTTTGGTGGCTTCGCCCTCGTAGGACAAACGTACGTAGACGTCTGGAGGAATTCTTTGGCTCTCCGCTGCATCTAAAGAGTTTTCTACGATTTCACGAATAGCGACAAAGATGGCGCGTGAAGGGTTCGTTAAGCCTGCGATGTCTCGGTTCCTGTAGAAAAAGTCTGATGCGCTGATTTCTTCAAAGGTTGCTTGAGCCACTTGTAGCCTACACCACTTTCCACGTTTTAAGTTTGCGAATGCTTAGTATATTTGCTGCTTGTTCTTTAAGTTAACTGCACTCTGAGGAGAAAACCCTTGTTCCCACAGGGAGCTGTAACATGTTTTGATGGTTGATTTTGCTTTAAACATGTAAAATAATGGTTGTTTATTGAACTGTTATTTTAAAAGAAATATTGACTTAATAAATCAAGTTCTCAAGCATCAAGGTATGATAAAATGGGCTGGATTGAACTTTAGTTATTTGAAAGATGAGGTCAAAAGCAAGAGGGTGCATTGATTTTAGGATTTGGTGGTTTTAAGCTTGAAGAGCCATCATGCTTTTGGGAACTTGCTAACTTTTGTTGTTACAACGGCTTAATTCTGGTTTTTAAAAATGTTAAAGTTTTCCAGCCAAAAAAAGAAAACTAATAAATAATATTTAGCGCTCGATTGAAGTTAATACCCATTGCTTTTGAAAGGTGTAGCTAATGGAAAAAAACGTTGGAGACGATTTTCAAACTGAGACAAAGTACTCTCGCAACAAAAGTTGGGGTAGTACTTTGGACTGGGCGAACAAGCCTGAAGTTTACAAAAGCTATCCCGCCAGTAAAGCCGTTCAATTGTCCAGATCCTTTCAAGAATCAACCCTTAGCTTTACTGAGGCAATTAAAAAACGTAAAAGCATACGAACATTCTCAACTAAGCCTTTGAGCAAGGTTGATTTGGCTTTTCTCCTTTGGACATCTACAGGCGTCCAAAGAACTGAACACAATTACGAGTTCCGCACAGCACCATCGGCTGGAGCATTATACCCCATAGAGACATACATTTATGTTAACAACGTGGAAGAACTGGAGAAAGGCATCTACCACTATAATATCAAGAATCATTCGTTGGAAGAGATTAAGCTTGGAAGTTTTGGCGAGAAATTAGCCCACGCTGCTTTAGACCAAGAAATGTGTGCAGATGCATCCGTTGTCTTCATCTGGACGGCTATCTTTAGAAGGTCAAAGTGGAAATACTCTCAGAGAGCTTACAGGTACATCTATTTGGATGCAGGGCACATAGCGGAAAACTTGGCTCTGGCGGCAGTAAGCATTACCTATGGATCTTGCCATGTTGGGGCTTTCTTCGATGATGAAATCAACTCAATACTGGGCACTGATGGAATTGAAGAGAGTGCGATTTGTCTTAGCGTAGTTGGCCATCCAAAAAGACTTTAGAGAGATAAGTTGATGTAGTTTTAGAGAATCCGTAATTGTATTAACTCACGGTTTAAACTTAAACAAGGAAAAAGTACGAGGGTAAATGTTTACCCTGCTTTTTTATTCACTCTGTTTTGGCTTTAGAAAAAAATTGATAACAGAAATTAACTCATCCATTTTAATCGGTTTAACAATGTAGGTGTCAGCACCTTCAAATGTTGCTTTTTCACTTGTTTCCACCGATGGATGCCCGGTGAGCATGATTTTAACGGTTTTTTCCAGTTCCTTCTTAGCGTTCTCAAGCAGGTCGGTACCCTCCATGTCGGGAAGGCAAACGTCAATCAAAGCTAAATCGAAAAAGCTTTGTTTTAGTTTTTCTAATGCTTGCTTTCCAGTTTCTGCGGTCTCAACTTCAAAGCCCCGACTGGTAAGGACACGAGAAAATGACTTCAAAATAAACGTGTCATCGTCAATAACTATTATTTTTTTCAAAGATATTACCTGGTCAAAAGTTTATCTTGTTTCAATGAAGGGTACGCTTGTTTGTTATAAAAGTATGTTGTTGGCTTCTGGCAGTTACACTTAACTTCTATTGTTTTCTTATTTTGCCCTTATGTTATGAAGCTTTTTCGACATTCAGACCGGTCATTTCAGATGCCCAATCTTAAGCTGACTTGGTGTTGTTGCTTGCTAACAACCACAAATGAATATATCCAGACAGGGGCAACAAACCTAATAACGGTGAATTTCGTGAGTGAAAATAAAAAAACCGCCAAAGCTGAAGAAACCAAACTATCCGTGACAAAGAAAAAGCCCTCCCAAAAGAAAACCACCTCGTTAGCACAGCCTTCCACCTCAAATCTTTGGCGAGAATTCGACAACACCTTTAACCGATTCAGAAATGATTTTGAAGACTTGCTTTTTCCGTCAGTTTGGTCTGACCTCTCAATCATTCCTCAAGTTAGAGTCCCGGTAACCGACATTGAAGACCATGAAAAAGAATATATCGTAATGGCAGAGATGCCTGGCTTCAAAAAAGATGACATACAAATCGAAGTACAGGATAACGCTGTAGCGATAACTGGCTATGCAGGATGGAAGTATGACGATAAAGGCAAATTATTCATCTGCAAAGAGCGTGCTTGTGAAACGTTTTACAGAGAAATAGAGTTGCCCGAGGAAATCAAGTTAGACGATGTTGCAGCTAACCTTTCTGAAGGTGTTCTGCAAATAGTTCTTCCCAAAAAAGCACCGAAGCCAAAAAGGAAAGTCTCAGTAAAATAAAGACACCCCTTCAACTTTTTTCTATATTTTCTTTGGGCAATCCCAATATTTTTGTTTCTAAACTAATCTTTTAACAAATTATAGAATTCCAAGATTTATTAATTGAATGTGCGGAGAAAATGGGTTTGAGCAAGGCTTTTATTTTAAAAGGAAATATATCGTTGATGTTGAGCTTGGGTTAACCTAGACGCAAGCGAAATATTCAGGAAGAGAGAGATAGAACACTTCGCTTAACGTTTAAGTCAACCCTTGCCTGATTATCAATTAGTGTGTCTTATGATAAATACTCATGTGGTTGTGCTTTTGCAACAACAAGTTTTTACATTATGGGGCAAAAACAGATCGCGGCAGAACCAAACCCCAAGAAATTAAAGAAGCCAAAGCAAGAAATAGTAAGACCCGACCCGCCTCAGGGTTAAGACGAATTAATGAGTAACTGCAAGTTGTTTTTCGCATTCGTCGCAAGTGAAAACTGCTACAAAGAAGACAGAATTCTCTAACTTTTTATCGGTTTTCATCAATTTTTTATCGCATTTAGGAAAATTAACCATTGAGGACACTTTTTCCTTCAGTTTGAATGTTGATGGTATAAACACATATGTTTGATTAATGACTGAACAAAGAGTGGTTAACAAAAATACGCAAGCTTCTAAATTAGAAGCAGCACCGAGCATTTCATAAGGGGCAAAAAGTGATGGTTGGGCGGATTTAGCCGTGGGCTAGTTTTGGGGAGGCAAAAACCTTTGTGCCTTCTCCTTTTGTTAGCCGCCAGACCCGCTCAACTCGTTGGCTCTTTATCTTTTCTTGTTTTATCTTGTTACACTTGTAAATGATATAAGATGATGTTGTCACACATTGAAGCAACAACGGCAAGTGATGGCCTTTTTTCTAGGAAACGTTGGCATCACCCAAAGATTATTTGCTGTACGTATTGTTGGTTGGGTGGGAGAAACATTAACCTGAAAAGGGATAAAGCGGTTGCTATCTGGTAAAGAAATTATAAATCTTGGCGAAAACATGGGTGCAAACGCCTACTACTTAGTGTCTAACCTTCCCTCGAAAGGCGCTGCTAAAAACCTTGAAATACACTTAAAAGTAGCCGCGGATTCCGAAATCATTCAACAAATAACCAACATTGTCAAAAAACATAATTTAAAAATGAAAGAAGACAAAGACGAAGTAATAAGCTGCGAACAATAAGCTTTGACTGTTACTCGCATGGTTGAAATTGATGTCTTGCTAAACAGAAAAACAAACCATGGAAAGGTAAATTTTCCTCTGCGAATCCAAGTCATGTTGGATTTTTAGCAGTAACTTTTATTTGTATAAGGTTTATTTGTTGGTGTAATCTGGGCAACTTTGTTGAGTGCCTCGATAGCTCAGCCCAGTAGAGCGGCTGCCTTGTAAGCAGCAGGCCGCGGGAGCAAGGCCCGCTCGAGGCTCCAAATTTAACAAAAAATTTTTACTCGGGTTCGCTTTCGTCTTCTGCCTTAGCCGCAAGCTTCGCTTTGATTGCTTTGGTGTCGGTAATTACCAGCTTGTATTTGCGGGCTTGGGTTGACACAACCTCGTTTTCGAAAAGTTTTCGCAAGGAACGAAAAACCTTCTTGGAGGGTTCGCCCGTTTTATCAGTTAATTCTTGTAGTGTTAATTCTCTACCTTCTGATTGAAGAGTTGCAACAACTTTTTCATCGACTTTATTGAGTTTTGCCATGGCTACCACCTGAATGCTTGTTTCTTCTGACCTTATGGACAGGTGGCTTTTTCAAGTTTGCGGTACTTAAGCAAAAATTAGTTCTTGCCCGTATCATTCGGGTTGGCTTCAAACACTGCGTTTTTGTCAGAAGACACCTTCAACCCATGGTATTCATACATAATGCGGAGGACATCTCGAATTGCTTCATTGCGACTGTTGTACACTCCTCTCTCGATTAGCAGGTTTAACAGGTCAAGGTACCTTTTTGTGAGCCGGATCGTTATTCGTTCCCGTTTGTTTCCGTCTGTCACTTTATGCCGCCATATGGACACTTTTTGGGACCTCACCTATAAGGTCTTGTCTGATAAATGCTCACTTTTTGTCTGCCATAAATTAAGGCGAAACACAAAGAGAAAAAGAAACAAAACTCCAGTCAAAAAGACACAGAATCTTACAGTTTGCCCATGAGTACCCGAAAACCGCTTTCCCGTGCAACCACACCACAGTTGCCAAAGGTTATCGAAAACAATTCAGGCAATATTTTGGCACCGATTTTAGAGCGAATAACCATACGAAAACTAGCACCTGGCGCCATCACTTTTGGAGCGCCAGTCACTATTGCCTTAACGGTTTCCATACCTGCGCTTACGGGCGGATTCGACAAAACACAATTGAACCTTAAATCCTCTACAGGCTCATAGAAGAAGCCGTAGCGGACCTCGGCATTTGTTACCCCGTTTAATCCTAAATTCTTTTTAGCTAAACGCACAGCCCTTGCGTTCACATCCGTCATGATCACATGCAATTTGGGGTTGAATTTAGCTACTGCAATTCCCACAACTCCGTACCCGCAACCAATGTCCAGAACGCATCCTGTTTTTGGAAGAACCATGGATTCGATGAGTAGTCGAGTGCCGCAATCAACTTTTCGCTTCGAAAAAACGCTCGATGAAGTTAAAAACTCGAAGGATTTGCCGCAGAGGATAGTTCGAACAAGCCCGAAGCGATCCTGCGACTTGGGAACCGACGAAAAATAGTGATCAACGCTCTTTGGATCTTTGCTCATTGGCGCCCCCACTCTTCCAAACTTTCGGGTAAGTGCCTCTTGGCATCAACACACGTGACGAAGCAGCTACAGCACCATGAGTCAACTCCATGATTTCTTGGGTTGAAACAAGAGCCTTCGCCAATGACACCGCTTCACCTTTGAGCGTGAAAACCGCAACTGTTGAGTCTTTCACTATGCCTGTGTCAACTTGTAGAACCCCTGGCGCAGTCAAATTGGCTCCATGGCAGAGTGCGTCAACAGCAGAGTCGCGAACGACCATTTTCGGAATCTGCATCAATGCAACTTCCATGGGCTCTATGAATTTGCACAAAAAAGATTGGTCTTTCTTAGTTTCGAATTCGCCAAACCAGTAAGCTACATCGTGCAATGTGACTTTTTTGGCGCTGGATTCGATAAATGGTCCTGCTCGTGTGCGGCGAAGTTCTTGCATGTGGGCGCCAACGCCGAGGATTTCGCCGATGTCAAAGCAGAGTTTACGGATGTACGTGCCGCCTTCGCAACCGACTTTGAAGAGCACATTACGCCCATCTAACTCGATGAAGTCATTATAGTAAATTCGCCTTGTCCTTAACTGCCTCTTAACGGATGATCGCAGGGGTGGACGCTGAAAAATTTCGTCCTCAAACTCCGTCAGAACACGTTTAACATGGTCCTCAGGCACATCCCCATGAAGTTTCATTACGCAGACGTATTCTTTGCCACTGTGGAGTAACGCCTGAACCATCTTGGTTGCATCTTCCAAGGTGATGGGTAAAATCCCTGTGACTTTGGGGTCAAGGGTTCCTCCATGCCCGATAGCTTCCAGATGCATGATTCTTTTTACCCAAGCTGCAACCTCATGGCTTGTGGGACCTGCAGGCTTATCCAAATTAATCGTACCATACCTAATATACTCTTTTGCTGGGCGCTCAGAAGGTTTACAACCGTACTTTGGGTTGGTAGAGTCCTCTGCTTTGGTTAGCAATTCACGTTTGATTTCCCACGGAGGGGTTGTTCTGGGCATTCTTGGGGTTTTGCTCCTAGTTGGTTGTAAGAAAAAGAAGTTGAGGTAATTAAGGTTTAAAATTATGCGGCATTTAAAGTCATGTCTTTAAGTTTGCCTGCAACTTCTAGGGCTTGGGCAACTTCCTCGTCTGAGGCGCCTCTTTTGACTTCAATCTTGTCTGTGAGGGGCATGATGTGGTTTATGTTTACTCGCCTTCGCTTGACTCCGGTTACTTTTTTGGGTCCCGTAACTAACACGAAACTTTTGTCCATGACGTCGATGATGACGCATTTTTTGCCGAGTTCGCGACCGAGCTGTTTTACGCATATTCTGCCGACTTCAATGGCGGGCATGTTTTCTATGTCTCCTTAAAAACCAATAAACCAACAATCAATATTTAAGCATAACATTAACCAAACTGAGAATCTCAAACATGCCGCCTCCTTTTGACTTGTCAATAACCAAGAAATCGGTCATTACCACCTGCCTTTCTTAGCTGCGCCAACTATTGCCGCATGCAAAACGGCGGCTGCAGTTAATGTTGGGAAAGCGGTTTTCGCCAAGAAACCTTAACCAACCCATTTTTTAATTAACATATCTTCTAGAGCATTTTTAGAAAGTAAATGACTGTTAATTTCCCAAAGTTTTAAAGCATCCATCCCAATTAGGTCATTGCAAGTTAACAGGGGTCTGATTTGACTTTAAACTACCATTACATGCAGCTTCCACGGGAGGTCATTGTCGGAAAAGGCACCATCAACCGCATCCCCGAAGTCGCCAAACGACTAAACCTCAAAGGAACAGCGCTGGTTCTTTCGGACACCCAATGTTATGACCTTGCGGGAAGAAAAGTTTCTAAACTCTTAGAAGACTCAGGTTTGACTGTGGATTTTTGCGCCATCAAAACCATGACGTTAAAGGATGTGGAGAAGCTTGAGAACCAGATAAAAGAGTTGAAGCCTCATGTGCTCTTCGGTATCGGAGGCGGAACAATAATTGACTCGGCGAAAGTCTGTTCAGGCAGCTTAAAAGTTCCCTTCATCAGTGTACCCACGACCGTATCCCATGACGGCATCGCGAGCCCCCTTGCCTCAATTAAAGGCTCCGACAAACCCTACTCTGTCCTCGCTCAAGCGCCACTGGCAATAATTGCAGACACAGAAATAATCGCAAAGGCACCTTGGCGTTTTGTGGTCAGCGGCTGCGGAGATGTAATCTCCAAGTTCACAGCCGTCAAAGACTGGAAACTTGCACACACAGAATACAACGAGTATTATGGTGGATACGCGGCAAGTTTGGCGTTAATGAGTGCTAAAATAGTCACGGAGAATGCGGATTTAATCGTTTATAGACAAGATGAAGGACTGCGGGTTCTTCTGGAAGCCCTCATCAGCTGTGGGGTTGCCATGAGCATCGCTGGAAGCAGCCGCCCCTGCAGCGGCTCCGAACACCTCTTCAGCCACGCCTTAGACATCATAAACGAAAACCACGCCATGCACGGCGAACAATGCGGCGTCGGCACCATCTTAACCGCTTACCTCTACAACTCGAACTGGCAACGCATCAAAAAAACCCTCAAACAACTAGGCGCCCCAACAACAGCCGCGGAACTAGGCGTTAAAGAATCCGATGTGGTTAAGGCTTTGGAGATGGCCGCAAAAATAAGACCTGAACGTTACACCATCCTCCACAAACTAAACCTCAACGCCGAAACCTGCGAAAAAACAGCCAAAGCAACAGGAATCATAAGCTAAACACGTATCGGCTGAAAAAGCGCAAACAAGTTGCCTTCTGGGTCTTCGGCGGCAGCTATCCAACCGACTTCGGGAACTTCCTGTTTGGGCTGTGTTACCTTTCCACCTAACTTTTCAATCTTTGTCAAGAAGTCGCTTATGGATTCTACAGCAAAGTAGTTTACAGGTTTGCTTTCAGGCACTGCTTTTTTATACATTCCGCCGTTTACGCCTGGTCGCAAAAGCTTGCCGTTTGGGTCAACGGGAACGGTTTGTATGACCCAGTACTCGATTGGTCCCGAAGCTTGGGTGATTTTCCAACCGAAAACCTCTTCGTAAAAACGCTTCAGTTTTTCTACATTGTTTGCTGGAATTTCAAAATGCAGTAGGGTGTGATCCATATGTTTTTCCACCTCCTCGCTGGAAGCTGGTTGATAGGAATTTGAGAAGTCTCTAATACTATTGCTCAGTTGTGGAATTTATCTTTTATTTTTCAGCTTCAAAACGAGCAAACTGTAAGCTTAGGGTTGTCTAAAAATAAAAAATTTTATGGAAAGGAAAATGTTGGTTTTAGCTCTATGCCTTGGCAGCTTTGGCTGTTTTTGGGGCTTTTGCAGGTTTTTTCGCGGCTTCTGGTTTTGCCTCAGGCTCCTTTTCTGCTTCGGGTGCGGTGGCAGGAGCTGCGGGTGTTGCTGGTGTCGCTGCGGCTGGTTTAGGCTCAGCTTTGAAGGTTTCAATAAACCTTGTCTCCATAAGCTCTGGAAGGAACTTTTGGATGTCCATTGCGATGCCGCGTTTAGCGATTTGAATGCCTTCAACGTAGAATGTTTCTTCAGGCATGTTTATGGTTAAATCGCAGCCTTTTATGAACAGATTGAACTTGCTTTCTTCAACAACTGGCACTCTGCGGTGGATAAGGGCGCCGATTTTCTGTTCTGCTGTATCGAGTTTCTTTGTTACTGTAACGTCGTAGATGAGGGTTCTTCCTGCTAAGGGCGGGTTGAAGTCGAGTAGGACTCTTCCTGCACCGACTGAGCGGATAATGGCGTTTTTTCCTTGGAATTCGATGCGAGCGCCGACGATGGGGTTAATTTCTTTTGCGTAAAGTTGCTTTACTGGGACCCGTTTGATTTTTTCAGGGTCTCTTTGTCCGAAGCCTTTTTCAGGTGAAATTTCCACGGTTGAAGGCTTGTCTATGTCCATGGTTGCTAGTGCATCGTCTAGGGCTTTTAGGACCCAGCCTTCGCCTACAACAACGAGTTCAGGCTCATGTATTTGTCCTTCTTTGTGCAGGTGCTCTTTTTTTGCGACATCTTCTTTTGTTGTGTCGAAAACTTCGTTTGTTTCCTTAACTTTAGCTACATAATCGATTAGTATGAAATCTCCTTTTTGTAGGGTCATCCTGAATCATCCTTTGTCTTGACGGGGAACTTTAAGTTTCAATCGCGCATAAAAACTTTGTCTAACCAAAACCTGTTAGAATTTGTGCAAACTTCAAAAAGGGTGTTGAAATAATAAAACTGCCGGTTTTATGAGCCTCTGTGCAGGTATCGCTTATCGCTTGGATTTCGTAGTGCGTTAAGAGGCGTCTTTCACGATTTCTGCTTGAGACACTAAAAGGCTGTTTTTGATTAATGGTCATCCCTTCCACGTATAAGTTAGCTAATGTTGCTGTAATCCTTTTTCAAAATAACGTCTTGAATGTGAGCGATTACATTCTTGCGCCTTAGATTATTGCTACTTTTTAAGTTGCTGGAGCAGTTACGTTAAGCCAGATTTGTCCCCATTTGCATTGGTATTGGTTTTGGTTTGTGGTCTGGTTGTATGTCCAGAGTTCAAATATTATTCTTTGATTAACACCTGATTTTGTCAGAGTAATGTCCACTGGGAAGGTCCAGGTTTGGTTGTTGGGTATTACTCGACTAAATTGTTGGATTGGAGTTGTTGGTGCAGGGTTTACTGCTGTATCTTTGTTGCCAAGTTTTATCATAACGGTATAATACATTGGTTCACCCATCTGGTTGCCTAAATAGCCAAATAGGTGAATTGTTTCACTGGCAACTATTTGAGATGGATAATCTTCTGAAGTCATCTTCGGTCCCAAGATACCTAGCTTCGAGAACTGTTCACCTTGATTTTTGGGAAGTAAGAAACCTGAAAATGAGAAAAATGCTACAATGACGGTTATTCCTAAAATTATGGCGCATACTTGTTCTGCTGTAATGACCAAAGCGTTCTTGGCTGGGACATTTTTACTTTTTACGCGGTAGTTTTTTCTGAGTTTGAACCATATTTTCCAAAGAACTTTTGGCCCAAACGAGTATGTTATTACGCCAGCTGCAATTAGAGCCGCGGCTGTTGGTATTGCGATTATTAATAGTGTGTTTGATGTTTGTTTCGCGGTTGTTGCTTGCTGAGTTACGTTTTGAGTTATTGTTTGGACTTGGTTGGCTAATGTTTCGGCTTGTTGGGGGTTTGTGCTTATTAGTTGTTTAGCTTGTGCGGTTAGGTTTATGGCTTGGTTTAGTTCGTCTACGAGTTGGTTTGTGTTTGCACCTGCTTTGGAAGCGTCGAGCACAGCGTTATAGGCATCATACAATGAGTTCTGGGTATCATTGGCGCTGGGTTGCTGGGCTTGGGCAACGGCGGGAACTGGCGCCAAAAGAATTAGAAATAGGGCAAATAGTGTGATTTTAGTGGACATTAGTCTGCGGTCCGTACAGCACGATTTCTAGCATAAGACATATATAAAAATTATACAGAATTCCAACAATAGAAATGGAGACCAAGCGCTTGATCGCTGATCAAAGTAAAGTTGTCTTGGAGACAGCCAAATCGATAGACGAGCCCACTATTGGAGAACTTGTAGATTGTTTGGTCAAGCAGAAAGGGCTCAAGTTTAAGGACGCGACTAAAGCGGTTTATGTCGAATGGAAGAAAGGCACATTAGACCTAATGGACAATAATCCACCGTCAAGTCTGCAGAGTTGCTTTTTTAATTTAGAAAGCATCTGGTTCTGGGAAGTCACAAGCTTAGTTGCCGTCACGTTGCTCGTTGTTTTCACCGTGAATGCTTCCGTGTTGGTCTATGTCCGGTATGTTTTGGGAGGCATTTTTGTTTTGTTCTTGCCCGGGTTTATCCTTATTTCGGCATTGTATCCCCGAAGTGGGGAGTTAAATGGACTCGAAAGATCGGCTTTGTCGATTGGTCTTAGCTTAGCTATTGTGCCGATAGTTGGACTTATGCTTAATTACACGCCTTGGGGCATCAGGTTGGAGCCAATTATGATCGCGTTGGCAATGTTGGCGGAAGCCTTGGCTGCTGTTTGTGTTTTTCGCCGATTCAAATACCACATACTTACAATTAATGTTTAAGATTTTTTTCCTAATTTCCATTCTGGAATTCCGACGGATTGGCTGAAATGATAGCAAACGATTTAGCGTAGACTTGTTTATATTAGATTAGTTTTAGCCATAATTCGGTTAAAACTTATCGAATACATACAACAAATTCACTCTAAAGATGCACGTCACATATCTTCCAAAAAGCCGCCAGAAAGGAGAGAGTAAAGGTTTCACTAAAACATAATTGCTCAACGCTCGCAACAAGCTTAACATTAACTGGCATATTACTTACTGTTCTTGCCTACTTTATCTTAAGGTCAACGCAGTTAACTTCCCTCGGGATATCAACCATAATAATTGGGGCAGTCGCCTTCGCCATAGCTAGAGGGCAACCCAAAATTCCCCCTGAAGCAAGCGCTATTTTGCTGCAATCAGGTGTTGAAAATGTTTCGGCAATTGTTGAGGAGCTGGGGCTCAAGACTAAAGCCGTTTATTTACCCTCTTCCATCAGCGGAGACAAGCCCAAAGCGCTTATTCCAATAGAGTCAAACTTGGAATTGGGCACAAAGATTCTGCCTAACCGACTTATCGTTAGGTATGGTTCGACACCCAAGGCTGTGGGTTTGCTTGTTATTACTCCAGGTTCAGCAATTGGCGGTACGGTTGAGGCAAAGTTGGATTGCTCTGCAGGAGATTTGGAGTCTGCCATCTCACTGGTTCTTTCAGGGGCTGTTAATTTGGCTGATGGAGCGCGAGTTAGAGTCGATGGGGAGAAGGTTTTGGTTGAAGTCGTTAATCCTCGGCTTGAAAGCAGCAAAATGTGGGTTTGCGAGAGTTTAGGAAGTCCAATAGCATCCATTGTAGCATCTGTCGTCGCTGAAGTTTTAGACAAGCCTGTTTCCATTAATAGCGAGCTTTCAAGGAGGGGAAAAAGTTTTGTCGATTTGAAAGTGGTGGGGCGAAGTCTCTGAGAGTTCCCGAAAGATATCTTCTTTCACTAACCATCACCTATGCGCTTACCTCGTTTTCACTCTCGTTTTATAGCGCCGGCACACTGGACATGTATATTTCTGTCTACATCGTTGAATATTTTATACTTACTCTGCTACATTCGCCCCTTAACCAAAATGCACAAAAAATTACGAATCTGATTGGCTATGTCCTCTTTGCAGTGTTCATATTCATTGGGGCCTTGAAAGTTCTACAGATTTTAGGTGCAAGCTTCCTATGAAATGGACCGCACTATTTGTGTTGTTTCTGATGTTTGCATCGGTTTTTGTTCCCTGCTTGTCAGTTCGGGCTGATCCGTCTCTAATTGTCCATGAGGACCCTTCGGATGCGCAAAGCGTCTTGGATTCTTATTCTTTTTTGGTGCAATACACCGACATTTTTGCATTCATGTCTTCAAGACAATATGATAATGCTAGTCAATTGAGTGAGCAGTTAAGTCAAATAACGGTGCCTCAGGGCTTAAGTGATGTCATTAAAGGGTACAACGACCTAACGAAACAATTAATCAATGTATTAAATGACCTGAACAGCACGCTGGATAGGGCTTTCAGTTTCCTGGATCAATTCAGACTTGGCGAGGCAGGTCAAGAGTTGAATAATGCGGGGGTTTTGGTTGCTAAAGCACAAATTTTATTTTCTGACCTTCAAGACGAAACGGTAACTCTAAGCCAGCGTTTGGGTGTGTTTTCAACTCCAGTTGAGAGCAAAATTCCACAAGCTTACAGCCAATTGCAGAGTATGGTACAGCGGCTAAAGGACCCAATTGACTTCTTCCACACACTATTAACGAGAGCTAACCAAGGGATTGAAGAAATCCAATCTAAAAAGCTCGATTCAACCTCTTTGAGCCTAGGTTTGAATGCGACAAAGTGTTTTGTCGGCCGATACATAAGCGCTTCAGGCATTCTTACTTCCAACGGTTCGGCTTTGCAGAATCGAGTGGTGGAGCTTTTCTTGGATGGAAACCAAGTTGCATCAGCAAGTACGGATGCCAAGGGATTGTATTTTGTCGTAATTCGGGTTCCTTTCAAGTATGCTGATAACGTTTCAGTAAGTGCTCTCTACACACCACAAGGTAACGACAAAGGGGTTTACTTAGCATCGGTGAGTCCCACGATTAATGTTCAGGTTTTATTTTACAGAACAATACTTGACATTTCCGTTACAAATGTAGCATATCCCGGGTTATCATTGACCGTTAATGGCAATGTCACCTCACAAGATGGGGCCCAGATTAGTGAAAGACAAGTCAAGGTGCTTTTGGATGGTAGCATTATTGCTCAGACGGAAACTGACCTAACTGGAGGTTTCATGGCTAAACCCATCATCGCCGCTCAGGCCAAATTAGGAGTTCACACTTTAGCCGTTACAGCTGATCCAGTTGGCTTGTACAATGGAGCCGCCGCACAGAGAACCTTAACCATTCAAAAAATGGCATCCACAATACAAGTTACCATGCCCTCTTCCATTATGCCTCCTTCACAAATCCACATTAATGGAACTGTCAAGTCAGCTTCAGGTCCCTTAAATGGCGCAAGCGTACAGGTAGAGTTTGCAAATGTATCATCTATCACTGAGACGGTGGGCGATGGAAGCTTCAATTTTACAATAGATGCCCCTTTTAACACTGTTTTTGTTGGCTACCAAGACTTGACGGTATCAGCCCAGCCGTCTCAACCTTGGCAATTTGCCACACAAAAAACCGTTAGCGTTTTTGTTTTAAATTCAGTTAGTGTATCGCTTGCTTTGGCCTCTTCTTTGGCGGTGGTTTTTGTAATGTATTTCAAGTTTGCAAAAACCAAAGGTAGGAGATCTGAGAAATCCACTATAACCTCGACGGTTTTCTCTTTACCCGCGAGTGGAGTGTCAGTTACTGTTGCTCCAGCTATTTCTGAAATGAAGTTTAAAGGGCTTAAAGGAAACGTTCTCAAAGCTTACATTGAAACCTTACAGGCTGTTCAAACTGCAACCCGAATCTCTTTGTTACCCGACATGACCCTGCGCGAATATTTGCAAGCTTCGGGTTCAAAGATGGGGGAGGCTTTGGAAGCGTTTTCTGAATTGACGGCTTTAGCTGAGAGAAGCCTGTATTCACCTCACGCTCCAAATGAAAAGGACGCTGAAAAAGCAGAGAATTTAGCTATCGAAATTGGGAGGAGGCTAAACGGTGGAATCGTGTAAGGTTTTACCAGCACTAATGCTCTTCACTATCCTATTGCTGTCTGCAATCGTTTGGTTCTATCCACCGTCGGAAGATTTTAGGGTGAATAATCCCTATTGGAATGGGCTTTCATCGCTAAATGCGCAGGAAAGAGTTGTTGCTTTGAATTCTTTAGGCGATTTACCTTCGGAGGGCAAAGGGACCGCTTTGCTTTTAGTGCCCTACGAGCAATTTAGTGAAAGGGAACTTGGGCAAGTTAGAAGTTATGTTTCCTCGGGTGGGACACTTGTGTTGTTAGATGATTATGGGTTTGGAAATCAGGTACTGAGCAGTTTGGACTTGAACATGAGATTCGCTGGACAACCGCTTTTGGATCCGTTGTTTGATTACCGAAACAAGTGGATGCCAAAAATAACCGCTTTCGCCTCCACGCCTCTAAGCGCTAACGTAAGTAGTATAGTGTTAAACCATTCCACGGCGTTAAATGGTACATCTGATGCTTCAGTAGTGGGTTTTTCGTCTAGTTTTAGCTTTCTGGATAAGAATGACAATGGCGTGTGGGATGACGGTGAACCCTATGGACCCTTTGCGGTAGCGGCTTTCATTAAAATGGACCACGGCTGCGTGGTTGCAATATCAGACCCGAGTTTGCTCATCAACGGGATGCTGACCTTAGACGATAATTTACAGTTCGTTAATAACGTTGTCAGAATTCAAGGAAGCAATCCACAGGTTTTTGTTGCCCAATCTCATTTGCCCAAAACACCTTTGGACGATGCTAAAGCTGATTTAACAGTTGTCTATGGCGCCGTTGCCTCTCCCATAGGCACCATGATCCTAATAATCCTATTTTTGACAATATCATTAAAAGCACTTTGGAAGAATGAAAAAACATGACCAAAAACAGTGAAAACCCAAACAGTAGACCAAACAAGATTTTGGAAGAAGTTTCAAAGATAGTTGTCGGAAAGCAAGACATCAAAGAAATGCTACTCGTAGCGCTTCTAAGCGAGGGACACCTTCTGATCGAGGGCTTTCCCGGAACCGCAAAGACGCTGCTCGCTAAAACTTTTGCCCAAGTCATTGCGGGGGAATTTAAAAGAATCCAATTTACTCCCGACATGTTGCCCGCGGACGTGACTGGGTTTAATGTCTATTCTCCCGATGGAAACTCACGTTTTGTCACGGGTCCAGTATTTGGCAATATCGTGTTGGCTGATGAGTTAAACCGAACTTCGCCTCGAACCCAAGCAGCTTTGATTGAAGCCATGCAGGAAAAACAAGTTACCATCGAAGGCGTGACGCATCCGCTGCCTGAACCGTTCATGGTGATAGCCAGCCAACTGCCCTATGGTTCAGAAGGTACCTACCCATTGACTGAAGTGCAATCAGATAGGTTCATGTTTAGGGTTTGGAGCGGCTACTTGAGTAAGGAAGATGAACAAAAAGTTGTTTCTAGGGTGGATCAAATCGAAAACCCAAAAATAACTCCTGTAGCTTCACTTGCAAACATTGTTGAGCTTCAACAGTTGGTTAAGAGAGTTCATGTCTCAGAAAAAGTCGGAGCTTACATCGTTACTTTAGTTAACGGCTTCCGCGAGGACCCTGATGTGCTTTTGGGTCCAAGTACAAGAGCCAGTGTTGCATTGTTTAAGGGATCCAGGGCTTTGGCGTTTTTGCAGGGAAGAGATTATGTTTTGCCCGACGACGTTAAGCGGCTTGCTTTGCCTGTTATAGTTCACCGTATCCGTGTTAAGCCTGAAGCGGAGATGGACGATGTGACTCCCAAGACGGTTGTAGGCAGGGTGTTGAGTGCGGTTCCTGTTCCAAAGATATAGCTGTTTATAGGTCACCATGACATCGTTGACTGCTGGCACGGTTGCAAGAGCATACTTAGTAGCAGTGCTTGTGCTTTGTCTGTTGGTTTCATCACCTTTACAGATGGGATTAGTTCTGGCTTTGTTGGCAGTCCAGCTGTACTCGGCTTATAAGCAGCCGAAAGCAAGCTTAAACCTTATTTTCGTGATCAGTTCACTTGTTTTTGCGCCTTTGGCATTGGAAGCTTTGGTAGGGTTATACTCTGTTTTGCTTATTGTTCCTGCCTTGTTCTTGTTGGATTGGAGCTTGAATGATTTTGCTCTAACTCAAAAGTTCTCTTTTAGCGAAGTTGGTAGAAGAGCTAGTTTTGTTTTGAAGACTCTTGGAGCTGGTTTGTTTTTGGTTTTTGGGGTTTCAGTTCTTGTTTGGAATGTGACTTTAATGTTGGGGGTTGCCGTGATTTTTGCTTATCTTGCCCTTGTATTGGCAGGTATTTTCCATGGGATGCTAAAACTGTCTTTAGCTGAGGAGAAGACCTTGCGAAGAACAGTCGTTGGCAACACAGAAACAGTAGAGTTCACTATTAAAGGGAAAGCTGGTATGCCTATTCTTGTTTCCTTGCAATCCACTGATTCATGGGTTCATGTTGACCCTTCCCACTTCTTGCTTTCTGCAAAAAAAGAAACACATGCCACTGTGCAGTTTACTCCGCCCTTAGCAGGACCTACAAAAATTCACATCCAAGCATCCTACGTTGATTCTCGAGGGTTAGTTCAAACTGGGCAAGTTTTAGAACCAGTAGATTTACACATCATTCCAAGAGCTAAATACGCTCACTGGCTTGCCACCAAATATCTCGAGCAAACCTTATCCAGCGCAGGCGCAGCAATTTCCAGTCCGCAGCCAAGTTATAGGGCAGCTAAACATGGCGTTGAATTCTTTGAGAGTCGCCCCTATCAGTCTGGTGATAGGTTGAAGGATATCGATTGGAGGCACTCTTACATGCTTGGGGAGTTGATTGTTAACGAGTTTGCTGATGCTCGGGGGCAAGTGGGAATTATTGTTGCGGATTTGACGGCTAAGGATGCGGAAGATGCTGACAAGTTGGCGTATAATTTTGTTATGTCCGCTTTGACTTTGGCGACTGAGGCTTTGCCGTCTGCCTTGGCGGTTTATAATAGAAGTGAAGTGCTTTCTGTTACTCGGCCGATGAACCCTCGAGAAACTCTAAAGAAAACTTTAGCGTTGACTGAGAAAATAACAGTTGTTGAAAGTAAGGAGAAGGTTTTGCAGCCAACTGAGATACGAAGGCTTAAAAGAACTATTGGGCAGTTGGAAGACAAGAATAAAGAGTCTATTTTGAGGCTTTCAGAGCTTTTGAAGTTTGAGCTTAATGCTACCGAAGAAGCTGCAAAGATGCATCCATCTACGTTGGCGTTGGCTAAAGTGGTTGAGAATTTGCAGGGCCCTGCTGTGGTTACAGTGGTATCTTCGATGGGTGATGATTCTGATGCTTTGTTGTTGTCTTTGGAGCGGCTGAGGGAAAAGGGGTGTGGTGTGGTTATGGTTGGGGATTTGGAAAAACGATTGTTTCTAGAACACCTGACTGTTTAGATTTTGCCTCAACCCCCAAGAATGTAAGAGGGAAATAAGCAGAAAGGGAGCAAACTGCTAAAATAATCCAAAAAAATTATGTATAGACAGATAGGTGAAGCAGAATAAGCACTGGCAAGCTGTTTGAATTGGCGACGCCGTACTTGGAAAAAAACGATTTTGGAGTGTCACATACCAAACGCGTCTTCGACATCGCAAACCAAAACTTCCCAGTCAAACCAGAAAACAAAGACTTAACTTTCACCGCAATCATTTTTCATGACATCGGCGGAAGCACAATAAAAGAACAATACCAAAAAGGGCCACAAATAACAACCAGCATACTGAAAGAATTGGGTTGCCCAGACTCCTTCATCAAACAGGTATGTGAAATCATCAGTACCCACCATGAACATCCAGATAACCCATCGGAACCCTTCCGAACACTTTACGATTCAGATAATCTGGTTATGTTTTCTCCAGAAGAATATCCTTACTACAATGCTCGGGTAGGCTTTGACTGGGACAAAATCGTCAACCTCATATACACCAAAAAAGGTCAAGACTTAGCCAGAAAATGGCTTGTTCAAAGAAGAAAAGAACAAAACGAGGTCTAAAACATGTTTTTTAAACAAATCCAACAGCACAGCGACAATTTCTCATACATAATAGCTGATGAAGAAACCAAAGAAGCAGCAGTTGTTGATTCAAGCTACAACGCCGACGAAATAATTAAAGTTATTAAAAACCAAAAGTTGCAGCTAAAATACGTCATAAACACCCATGGGCACTCAGACCACACTGTCGGCAACACGGAATTGCAGTCTATCTTTGGAACGAAATTGGTTGCGCATAAACAATCAAAAGTACCCTTTGACATTCCAGTAGAGGACGGCGATGTGCTAAGTGTCGGTAAAATTTCTATAAAAGTCATCTATACACCGGGGCACACAACCGACAGTATCTGCCTGCTTGTAGATAACCAAAAGTTATTGACCGGTGACACGTTGTTTGTTGGTGAATGCGGACGAACAGATTTTCCTGGCGGCAACACAAAGAGCATGTACGAGAGCCTATTCAACAAACTACTAAAACTCAACGACAGCGTGGAAGTTTATCCTGGACACGACTATGGAGTTAAGCCTTCTTCAACTATTGGAGATGAACGAAGGACAAACTATACCCTGCAGCCTAGAAGCCTCAAAGACTTCATAGAATTCATGAGCCAGCCCTAAACGGCTCAACACGCTTTCTTCTTCTGGGAATCAAGGCAACTAAAACTAAAACAACGATGAACAACATGGCGAAGGCGAAGATTTCTGGATGAATCAGAATCTCGAACATCAAAACTAAGGTTTGAACGACTGGGTTGTCTGCAAGCGTTTGGGGACGCGCATTTTCAGGCGAAACAGGTAATCCTCGATACGCCATTTCCGTTGGTAAACTGACTGAATTTTCCTTCAACCAGCCATCTATTGGATAAAAGTTTGTTGTATTCTGTTCCCAGCCAAAAAGTGTGGCAACTCCATAGACATCTAGCGTGGAAACGGATTCAGCGGGGCCTCCTAAGGTATAATATGGAGCCATTAAGTCACCTGTGTAGTTGCTGTGCCCTAAGCCAAAGCTGTGTCCCAACTCGTGGAGGGCAACATTCTGCAGGTCTCCCTCGTTTAATGCGTCTCCGTGGTTTGTTTGTGCTGCAAGGTTGATTGTGCAGTTTAAAATGGTGCCTCTATAGTCTGGAAAAATTTGTGAAAGTCCAACTTCATCTCCACTGCTAAACGGAGACTGAGTCCAATTGATGTATATGTCGAACCCTGATTGCGTTTCGTTTGAAACTGTAGGCTGAATGCTTAGGCTGGATAGGTATGAAAAGTCGGAGAAGTTTGAGGAAAAGGCTGTTATGGCGTCATTCCATTGTCCTATGGCGCGAAGTGTAGTGTTTAGGTCGTCGGGGTTCCACCAGGATTCATTGTAGGCACTTACAACAAGCGCCTTTAGTGTGGTGTGGTTCCAGACGAACCCTTGGAGCGCCAGCGAATAGTCGTCCTGACTTGGAGCCGAAACTCCGTTGGTGCCGCCAAAACAAACTGCCAAAAACAGGCCTGAAATCAACAAAAACAACAAAAATCTGCGCATTATGCTTCCTGCAAGTATTATTAGGATGGCTCCTTTAAGTTTTCTTGAAAATGCAATCTTATGATAACAATTACTGCCCTTTATTTCTGACCGAAAAGTCATTTTGTCTTCGACTTATGAGGTAAATAAGTAGGGTTTATTCAGATACTTTTTTATCTCGGCTGTTCTAAACAGTGGGTTTAAAAGCCTAACGCTTAGTAGCTCTAGGAATACAAAACTTAAAAAGTTTAGACAAGCATAAGAGAGAACGTAATGAAAAATAGATCTATCGTCCTTCGCAAACCTAGATTATTCAGGTTTGGTTCTAACATTGGCAATTATTTTGCAATACAATCAGTGATAACTCTTGCATTTTGCCAACTCGTCATGGTATCCAGTAAAAAATTGAAAAAGGTTGGATACTATGATAGTCTTTGACATCATAACAACAGTTCTTCTGGCAGTGCTGCTTTTTTGGACCGTCTACAACGGTTCCATAATTTACATCGGTGTTAGAGGTAAACGAAAACAAGTGGCTGCGTCAACAGAAAACCATATTGCAGAATTCCCAAAATTCTCAATAATTGTGCCGACCAAAAACGAAGAATCCGTCATCCGTCGCTGCCTAGATGGCATTTTAAACATGGATTACCCAAAAGATAAAATGCAAATAATTGTCGTAGATGGAAAATCTGTCGACAACACATTCAAAATATGCTCCGAATTCGAGGAGAGATATCCTGAAAACATCAAAGTCATATGTGAAAAAACAGTCAAAGGCAAACCCGCAGCCCTCAACCTAGCCCTACAATACGTTAACGGCGAAATAATAGGCACCTTTGACGCAGACAGTCTCCCAGAAAAAGATGTCCTAACAAAAGTCGCTTCACACCTGAGTGATAAAAAATTGGTGGCGGTCCAAGGAAGAACGACTTCAAGTAACGAAAAAACAAACGCCCTCACAAGAGTGATCGCGATGGAAGAAAAAGCCTGGTTCCAAGCCTTGCTCACAGGTCGAGAAAAACTGCAACTATTCATTCCTCTTAACGGAACCTGCCAATTCGTCAGGACAAGCATAGTCAAAGAGTTAGGCGGGTGGGATGAGAATTCTTTAACAGAAGATGTGGAACTAGCCTTGCGTCTAGTCGAAAAGAAGCATCTTGTAAAATATGCCCCAGACGTTTGCTCGGGACAGGAAACACCAAGCACCATTAGACCCTTGTTTAAGCAGCGGGTTCGTTGGTACCGGGGATACATGGAAACAGCCATAAAATATGGGCGTCTCCTCGACAACCTAAACAAAAGAACCATTGACGCTGAAATCTCTATGGCTGGACCATTCATGATGGTAGTTTCGCTACTGAGCTACATAAACTGGTTCTTCGTTGCCCTTTTCCTCTCTCAAAGCAACCCAGTCTTAAACTTCACCGGATTAGTGATAGCATTAACAGCTGTCTCATTAGTTTCAATCGGGATCGGCTTAGCAGCATCAGAAAAACCAATTAAACCAAAAAACATCCTCTGGATACCCTTCATCTACATTTACTGGCTTGCTCAGATGTTCATCGCAGGCTGGGCATTCCTAAAACTGATCTTTAGAACAAAACGAGATTGGACAAAAACAGCTAAGCAAGGCTCCACGGGACCTAACCTTGTCGTTTAAAAATGATATAGTTTCCTAATTTTGGCATTGCTTACGTTTAATCCATAAAAATTCTTGAATTTTTTTATCAAAATTCTCTTAAATAAATAATTGCTAAATAATTCAACATCTTTGCTAAATAATATATTGGCATAATTTTAAATCGATCTCAATACATAAAACAATAGTTGTTTGTACCGATGAGTGGGCGGTCAACTGGATAGGGAAATCGCGATGAACAAAAACCTGGAACGCGGATCATTATGAAATCAATGTTAAACTACACAAGGTGCCGTTCACTCCCGCTCTGGAAACATGCATTTTCTATGCCTCCAATAGGAAATGGCACTAAAAGAAAAATTTTTAGCCTTAATCCCTTAAAGTTTAGTAAGAAAATAAAATATGTTCTATCCTTAGCAATAATATTTATAGTGCTAGTTTCTGTTTTTGCATTCTTACCAAAAGGAAACCAAAATAACAATAATGTCTTACCGATTAGTACCGAAAATCCAACTGCTTCACCAACCGCCCAACCCCAAAGCACCACACCACCAGCCACACCAGACCGAGTCTCTCAAATTTCAAGGTTCCTTAACGGATTGGGTACCAGTATAGTGCAAGCGGTTGCTCCCAAAGCTCCAGGCACAATACAGTCCAACCCCTCGATGAATAGTTCCGCGTGGCAGCAGGTGGCAGCAAATGCTTGGAATTATTTCCAGCCAGGTATAGGTGTTAATGCCACTACTGGGCTTCCTAATTCAGGAAAAGATTTTCCCTATTTTACTGATTGGGATTTAGGCGTTTACATTCAAGCCGTTATGAATGCTAACGCGACAGGCTTGATAGGTACTGATGGCCCTTGGGGTTCAAGCGCACGCTTAGAAAAGGTCGTCCAATTTCTTGAAACACGAGAACTAAACAATGCCAGTTATCCATATTGGTTCTATCAATCAAGTGACGGAAAAGACTATCACGATAGATCAGATTCAGCTACGAGTCCGGTTGACATTGTTGATACTGGTCGATTATTGGTTGCCCTGAATAATCTTAGAACCTTTAACACTAGTTTAGCTGCAACGCATAAATGATATAGTTCTTTATGGGCAAAATAATAACCGATCAAACTATGACGCTTTAGTACCATCATTTATTCGGACAAAGTCTTTCATCAACCAGTATTTACTCTTACTATTATGACAGTGGGTTTGCAAGTTTTTGGCCCAGCCAGCTTTCTGGGGCACCAGACAGAGTACTGACCAATATGCTCTCTTCTGGCACAGTCACAACCAACAATGTCTCGCTACCTATCGCCGGCAATCTTAGGTGATCCATTGCTCTGCTCCGTTTTTGAACTTAATAACAATAATTCTCAGCTTATGACTATAATGCGCCAAGTGTATTTAGCTCATGAGGCATATTACAACGCTACAGGTGTATATCGTGCGTTTAGCGAAGGGCCTTCCCTTTCAGACCACTGGACATATGAATGGGTAGTTATGCCTGACAATCGGACGTGGGTAATCTTAGACGAGACAAACCAGCCTTTTGACATTAGTCCCATAATTTATACAAAGATAGCAATTGGCTTTCTTGCAATTTATAATACAACCTACGCCTACAATATGAATGTCTATCTTGAGAAGGCTCTTCCTGTTCCATCAAATGGGTACTTCGAGGGTCTCTGTGAAGATGGAACCCAACTGGCTAACATCGGATCCAATGCGAATGGATTGATTTTAGACGCCGCAAAATATGCTATACAGAACAACCCATAACTAAGTACTTGAGTTTTAATTTCCAACGTATCGCCAACTTGTTTATTTTATAAGCGTAAGGCATTTAGGCTGGAGACTAAAGAGTCTATTGACAAATGATTGCTATGACGTTGGAGAATGCTAAAGTGGCTAAAAATTGTGCTTCAATTGAAAGAATTGGGCTTACCCGAAATCGATATATTCTTCCTCGCTGATGGCCTTTCTAATACCTTTTGCTGTGAGAACCATTCCTGAGATTTTAATGGGCCCATATATAGTTGGATTTGACACGATGGGGTTTTATGTTCCGAATACTTTGCTATGGCTACATAATGGTGCAAACTTGGGTACTTTCCTTGCAACTGCGCCATTGTTCTATGTCCATTTTCATGGCTTTAGTGGGTATTGGTGGGTCACCTGTTTATGTCCTTAAAATGATTTCACCTATTTTGCTTGGTCTCTTGGGTCTATCAATGTATGCAGTATGCAAAAAGGGGCTTGGGTTGGTCTTCCTACAAAAAGTGTGTTTGTTTCTTTCTTGGGGGCACTTTATTTTGTTGCCCTAAGAGCCTCTTGGGATCAACTTCGAGAAGAGCTTGGTTTGGTTTTCTTTTTTATTGTATTAATGTTAATATCAATAAGAAAGATATGGTCATGGAAAAATTATGTTGTTATTTTTGCTGCGATGGTTATGGTTGCGTTGTCTCATCAACTTGTATCAGTACTTATGTTTGGGGTTGTTGTTTTCACAATTGCTCAATAACTTGTTGCGTAAAGATTTTTATAATTCCATTAAACTGACGGCAGTTTCTTTGCCTGCATTGATTTATTTTTTGATCGTTTACTTAGAAGGATGTGGTGAAGTTGGTCTGTTAACTACTCAACCAATGTTGAATCACCTTAGCGAACTTGGACTGGCTTTCCTTCATACCAGTCTATGTTGAAAGCACGGGAGGTTTGTTCTTGTATTGCTTCTTGCTTATCCTGCCCATAGCACTGGTTGGCATGTGGCGTTTCAGAAATCTTCAACTTGGTTCCTGGCTTTTTTTAGCTTAATTCTGATGGTGGTGCCGATCGCTTCTGTAAGTCCTTATCGTTGGGTATTACTGCTTACTTATCCACTTGCCTTTTGTGGAACAGATGCTCTCAGCAAGCTCAAGTCAACTAGATGGATACATTATAAGGTTTCCATTCAGCAGGATTGTAATACTGTATCTCGTCTTGTCGACAGCGATTTTGAGCTTCGGTTATATTTTCATGTTCCTCAACATCCATTCTCATACTTTAATCCTGCGTATTTCAATGGTTATTCTTATGAAATTCCTACTTCGATGCTACAAAATACAATATCAATAACCGATTGCAAAATACCGCCAATGCCCTACAATGGTTCAAAAATAACGAAACATAGCACCACGCTTTTGCTTGCACATACGGTGTTTTACAGTTGGGCATTACTAACGCTTAATGAGACTCAAGTAATAAATTATGGATTTGATGCTCCTGACCATGCGGCCTTAATCAGCCTTGCAGGGAAGGCAATTACAATTATACCTTATTTGGTGGGTTAATGGGCAGGGTGGTATGACAACCAACTCTGCCCTCTTTATTTACCGAAGTTTATCATAGTGGAGATATTGCCATTTACACTTACAATATGAGTCAGCAATAAATTTGATATCTGATTAGAAATTATGTCCATTATACTTTTTGAAGAAAGTTTGAATTTCCATTGATTCTTCAAAAATCTCTGCTTGATTAACTGATAAATTTCGAGTAAGGTTGCATCTAAATGTTAATCTGGTCCCCGAGCTCTCGAAGATGTTCTTGATTTAATATGCGCAATTTATAAATACTTACAAATCGGATTTTACTAAAAACATCCCGACAAAACAGGAAATTAACAATGCTTAAGGCTACCCTTAATTGCAAGTGTTCCTCCTTCCTCAATAAAAAACAACTATTGAATCTGAAGAAAAAAGCCGTGCGTTCAGGAGCATGGTTCAAAGCACTACAAAGAATCGACAGAGTACTCTTTGATTTAACGATAAAACTCGTAGTAAACATTCGAAGTTCCAAATTAGCAAAAAGTATGCTTATGCTTGCAGGCAAGTTGGAGAATTCTATGAAAGGTAGCTTTTCAATACGTTTGAAAAAAATCGGTTTGACCATTGCCCAAAAAATAAGTTCAATCGCTCAAAGACTAGGGAATACTTCAGCAGTTACTTGGGCAGTTGATGCTTCATTTATTTCTTTCGTAGGCACAATGGAAATAAATAATACTAAAGTGTTCAAACGATAGAGGCTTTTAATAATTTCCTGCGATTAAATGTGATAGGTTTATGGCAACTGTTAAATCTCAAGCTTTACATTTGTAACTACTGGAAAAAACAGTGTATTCATCATGAATATCTGTAGTAACAAAATTATTTGCAAAGCGAAAAGTTATGTTGTTGAGAATTGGGGCTCCCCATTTATAATTGTATTTATGCTCCTTTTGATTGGTGCTGCATTTTCATTAACAGCGGGGTTATCTTATTTTGCTGACTCTATCGCTATCTATGCCTTTTATGCTTTGGTCGTTGGGGTCATTTTGCAGCTTGTTTGCTTTATTAAGTATGGAAAAGAATCTGACATAGCGGGGGCGGTTTAATGATTCAAGAAGTAGAATTATCCTTCGTTGTTCCAGCATACAACGAGGAGGAATTTATTGAAGAGACACTTGGATCGATTGACGCTATTGTTATGGATAAGAATTTGACCTATGAAATCTTGGTAGTTAATGATGGTAGTGCAGATAAGACTTTAGCGAAAGCGAAGAAATATGCCGGGAAAAATGGTCATGTTAGAGTAGTTAGTTATAGTAAAAACGTAGGAAAAGGATATGCTGTTAAGACTGGGTTCATGAAAGCTGCTGGGAGTGTTGTTATTTTTGCAGATGGCGATATGGAAATCGATTTGAGAACAATTTCAAAATACCTTGAAGCACTTAAACACGGGGATATTGTTATAGCTTCTAAAAGACATAGCAACTCACACGTAGAAGTACCATTTTCTAGAAAAATTTTAAGTGAGACTTTCAATGGCTTAGTTCGCCTTCTTACAGGAGTCCCCCTAAAAGATACCCAGTCTGGGCTTAAAGCAATGAAAAAGAGTGCGTTCATCAACATTTTTCCCAGATTAGCCGTGAAACGTTATGCTTTCGACGTTGAGTTGTTAGCCGTAGCCAATCTTTATGGTTTAAAGGTTGTAGAAATGCCTGTAAATATCAAATTAGACGCCAAATTCAAGCCCAAAGAGATGTGGCGCATGTTCGTAGATTTACTTGGAATAGCCTACAGACTACGGATTATCCACTGGTATAAACAGCCACTTGCAGAAAAAAATGGTTTTCAAAACATGGTTTCATTCATTCTTCGGGAAAACTAAATGAAAAATCTCAAAATATTGTGGTTGAATTGGCGTTGCTGGATAAATCCAGCCATGGGTGGTGCAGAAGTTTTTACCCGAGAGGTCGCCAGTCGATGGGTGAGATATGGACATGATGTTACATTGTTTACTTCGGAGTTCACCGGTTGTAAAAAAGAAGAAATGTCTGAAGGTGTCAAAATTGTTCGTTTGGGCGGCCGTTTTTCAGTCTATGGAAAGGCTAGAAGCTTTTACGAAAAAGAGAATAAAGTAAACGGTTTTGACGTTGTTGTTGATGAAATCAATACTCGACCTTTTTTTGCACCCAATTTTGTGCAGAAAAAAACAAAAGTCATTGCTTTGATACATCAGTTGGCCAGAGAATACTGGTTTTACGAGGCGCCTTTTCCGTTTAGTTACTTGGGCTACTATTATCTCGAAAATAGGTGGTTACGGCAATATGTAAAAGTGCCAACTGCTACAGTCTCTGAGAGTACGCAATTCGATTTAACTGCATTGGGTTTCAAAGACATCTTTGTCGTTCCTGAAGGCTTGGGCTTTGCGCCATTAGAGAATACCTCAAATCAAGAATTCAAGCCTATTATTGTATTCGCCGGACGTTTGAAACGTACAAAAAGACCTGATCATGCGATCAAAGCCTTTAAAATTATAAGAGAAAAGATGCCGGAGGCCCAGTTATGGATTATAGGTACTGGCCCTCTACGGGAGGAATTAGAACGCATGGCTGGAAAAGGGGTAACTTTTTTTGGGTCCTTAGATAATCTTAATCGTAGAAATCTCATAAGAAAGAGTAGCGTCTTAATTAATCCCGGGCTTCGTGAAGGTTGGGGGTTAAACATTATTGAAGCAAATGCATTGGGGATTCCTGCAGTTGCTTATAACGTGCCTGGGTTACGTGACAGTATTAAAGATAATGAAACAGGTCTGTTAGTGAAAAAAGGCGATTTTGAAAATCTGGCTGAGACGATAATTGGTGTATTAAAAGATCAGCAGTTGTTGAAGAGATTGAGCAGCAATGCGTTGGAGTATTCTAGGGCTTTTTCCTGGGATAAAACCGCTACTGAATTTAATGACTTTATTGAAAGAAGTATTCTATCGACTTGTCCTGATAGTTAGCTTGAATACAATAAAAGATTAAGTGGTGACTTGAATATTATTACTGTTAGCCGCAATAAATCCGTTGAACGATGGAGAATAGCTTCAACGAGAAAATCAAAGTTCACCCCCGCCTTAACAATTTTCGTTGTTTTCCTGATTTCACTTGTAATTTTTTTTCCGTTAACAAAAGGATCAGTCACTTACGGGGATTTGGAGAATTACCATGATAAAGTTTCGAGCAATTATATAGAAACAGGATCAACAGAAATAGCGTCGAGCTATTATTACTCATCATACTCTACAATAATGGAGAACTCCGATTTGCTTGAATACCCCTCAGTTTACGATGGCTATTTATGGATCGTTCAATCAAACCCATGGCCTGCCGTGCTAAAGTGCAACCTTACAACGCAGGAAGTCATTGCTCAGACCACCTTACCCTATGTAACAACATTGGCAGAATACTTTCCTGCCTATGTTTATGATGGTCTTGTTTTCGTTCCTGGAGAAGATGGGCTAACGAATGTTTCTAATGGGCAAATAGTTATTATGAATGAAACTACGTTGGCTACTGTGGCGATATATACTATTGCTCCACCAATAGCAAACTACATTATTAGTGTAGTATATGACAAAGTTAGCCAAAATCTGCTTTTTGGACTAGATTCGATGGACGGGAATGTAAATATATTGGCAGTTCCGGCGTCCCTATCTACAAATACTTCAGCGTATCGCGTAATACCCGTAGCTAACATAAGTTCATCAGGCGAAAGCCAAATAGTGACTTTCAACGATACAGTATACGTTTTATCAACTTATCCTTGCGGAGGCGCCAACGGAACAATCCATACAAGACTTTATGAAAGCAAAAACCTTCAAGATTGGACACAAGTTTTCGAAGAAACTGGCACAAACATAGGTCCTGACGCATATTTTGCCCACTTGACAGCATCTTCAGATTACCTAGCTGTGGGGCTTTTGTCTGATGAAGATACAGGGGTCACAACGTACAGAATCGAGTATATGAACAGCCAAGGAGTGTGGAGAGAATATGACTCATTGATCGATGGGAATTGGGGTGAAGATCATCCTTCAGTTAACGCTTTAAGCCATGACTTGTTTCTCTGGGAACCATGTGCTAGATTTAACAGTATGCCTCATTCAATTTTTGTGTTTAATGCAACTTCAGGAGAAATGACCGATCTGTTTATACCAACCAACAGTTCAGGCTATAATGATCGATGGGTCGGCATAGACGTAGATAATAGAGCGCTCTATATAGGGGATTGTTATGCGCCTTCAGGCGGAAGCCAAATCATAAAACTCGATTGGAATCTTGAATTGTCTATGCCTAATTATTTTCCTCTGCAATATAGAATTTACGCTTCGGCAGACAAGCATTCATCCATAGCAGCTAACGGAACAGTATTTGTGAATCAAGGAGAAAGCAAATTATTTGAATATTCTTCAAGTCCAGGATATACCGTGGCTAATGTCCAAGTAAACGGCTCTTCTGTTCCGGTTACTGGAAACTACACATTTACGAACGTCAATGACAACTACGTAATTTCCGTTCAATCAGATGCTAGCCAACTGAGTTACTTCACCATTGTTGGAATGCCCTCTTCAATCACTGCCGGGTCACCTATTAACTCCACCATCGTAACAGCCTACGATTCAAGTAATAATATCATAGAGGCTTACAAAGGCACATTATACTTCGCAAGCTCTGATGCTAAGGCAGTTTTGCCATATGTATTTTCTAACCCTTACATTTTCAATGATAGCGATAACGGTCAACATGCTTTTTCCGAGCTCGTTCTTAAAACTGGAGGGTTACAACTTGTCACAGTTACTGTTGGAAATATAAGCAAAAGTCTCAATGTGATGGTGAATCCAGCTCCTTTAGACCACATAACAATTCTGCCAAACAAGGCAATAATAACTGCCGGAGATAGACTAACGTACATCTCATTGGCATGGGATGCCCACAACAATATTATAGGCGCGGTTACTGCGTCAACATATTGGGATATAAGCATTGATGCAGGCGGCTCGTGGAACTCGAACGTCTATACAAGTGAATATCCCGGTACATGGAATGTGACTGCATCAGTGTCAGGAGTTCAAGCCAACGCCTCTCTAACCATAGAAGCTGCGCCCACACCCACACCGATACCTACCAGCGGAGCTACGGACAGACCAACAACATTGCCTTCCGCTAATCACTCGTCTAGTCCATTGAATGAGGCAACAATTTATCTCTTAGTGTTAATTCTAGCCTCAGGAATAATCCTTGCGGGTACCGCAATTATAATTACCAAAAAAAAGAGCAAAAATCGCAATACTCATTACTAGGTCAAAAAGGCAAGACTTACATGAATATATCAAAGTTCACAAAGGTTTATTATGAATGTAAAATCAAAATACTCATGCTTCATAATATTAAGGAAGAATACGGATGGCTTGCCTAGAAGCTAAGGCTCCCTTAGTCTCAGTGGTCATTCCGACTCATAACAGAAAAAGCAAATTAAAAAGATTAATACAATCAATTAAAGATAATACCTTCCATAATATTGAAATAATAGTTGTTGATGACGCATCAATTGATGGCACGTTCAAGGAAATTAGCACTTTATTTCCCGACGTAACAATTTTCAGTAATAAAAAGAAACGACTTGTATCAGCATGCCGAAATATTGGAATAAAAAACTCTCACGGCGATTTTATTTTTATAATTGACGACGATAACACCATGGATAACCAATGCATAGGAAACCTTGTTCAAATGTTTCTTAAACATGCGAACGTCGGTGTTGTGGCACCGCTTATGTATTATTATAATCAACCGCAGATAATCTGGTGCGCTGGCATCAAAAGAAATCTGATAACGAGTAGGACGATAACAATCGGTAACGGTAAGCCCGATGGAAACAAATTCAGCATGGCTATTGAATCCGACGATTTTCCTAATGCTTTTATGGTTAGGAAGGAAACCGTGAAAGCCCAAGGAGTTTTGTTTGACGAGCAATACTTTCCATTCATGTATGAAGAATCCGATTTTATTGCAAGAATCAAGAAGTATGGGTGGAAGGTTATGCTCGTCCCAAAAGCCAAAATTTGGCATGACGTTCCAAATGAACTATTCTTCATGGGTCGGTACACAAATCTAAAAGCATATTATTTAGCAAGAAATAGAATAATATTCCATAAGAAATATAGCCGGAGTTATGAATTCTCGATTTTTAAAACAATTTTTCTACCTTTTTTTTCCTTAACCTATACGACCCTAATTTTGCAGCATTGGTTTTTGAAAGGTAAGTTTCTGTCGAGCATTCAAACTTCTCAATCTTACATTAAGGGTATTGTCCACGGTATAGCACTGTCGCGAGAAATAGCTAAATGAAAATCGGAATAATTAATGATCATTTCTCCAGTGGACCTGGCGGACAACACAGAATTCAAAATCTCTCAATAGGTTTGGACCGTTTAGGTCATGAAGTGACGTACATAAGTCCTCAGGGTGCATCCGACAAAATGTCTATATTATTTGTTGAGAGGGGTTCTCGGCAAATGTCGTCTAGCTCTCTTATAAAAGACTATTTTAACGATTTTTTTAAAATCTTCAGAAATCTTCAGACAATCCGCGATAATCCTGATTTTGTGATTGTTGAGCTGCCAAATACGATGTTAAAAGCAGTTAATGGACTATTCATCAATGATGCTAATGTAGCTTTTGACTTCGCAGGCTTGTGGACAAGCACTTTCGACAAAAGCAAGACTTTTCAACGATCTGGAAATGCATTTTCTTCTTTCCGTTTTTTCTCGCAACTATTCGAAGATTCTCTGAGTCTTATTACATCCAGGTTACCCGATGTTATAACAGTTCCTACTACCCCAATGAAAAAGTTTCTTGAGCATACTATTGGAAGAAAAACGCATTTAATTTATCACCCAGTTGACCTGTATGGTTGTTTCAACCCAAATTTGTTAAACCCCAAAATATCCGCAAAGCTTATTCCTGAAAGATTTAGAGGTAAAACATTGATCTTATTAGGAGTAAAGGGGGATAAATGGTTTTTTGACGACTTTTGTAGGCTCATTAATAAAGTTAAGTTGCTAAATGTAGCCTTTGTTATTTTAGGATCTTTTCCAGCCGCACAAAATCTAGTTTCTAAAAATGGTTTTGATAAATTCGTCTATTTCGCCGGAAATGTTCCTTACGAGATGATTCCTTACTACGCAAGCACTTGTAGCTTTGCAGTGGTTTTAACGCCACCTCAAATTAACCAAATCTGGTATTCGCCACATAATATCAGCAAGATTGCCGAATTTTTGGCATTAGGAAAACCCGTAATTACGGATACTTTAGGAGCGGTTGACTATGTCCTAGAAAATGAAACTGGCTTTTTTGTTAAATCCCATGATGATCTAGTAGATAGAGTAAATGTGCTTGTCAAGGATCCTGATCTTCTACTGATGATGAGTAGTCGCGCCAGAAAGTTTGCCGTTGAGAGACTCGATTGCGAACAAGTTGCCCAAAAATATATTCAATTAATTAATTGATGATTTAAGCATGGTTGATTTCAGCATCATAAAATCAAAAGCAAGAATCGAATTTATATTGCCTTGCGTTGTTGCGATACTACTGCCCCTGATAGCTTATTGGCAAATTCTGCATTTTATTACCTTCTCTCAGCCAGGTCTACCTTTTTGGGAATATATTAATTCGGGACCTACAATAGCGCAAAGTCCGCAAGCGGGGGTTGCTTATCCATTTAATGTCTATTGGATTTTTTGGTTTGCAATTTCAGTCCTAAAATTAAATGTACATTCAATCGATGTTTTACCGAAATTGATGATAGGCTTCATTTCTATCCTCTCTTCTTATTTTTACCTTAGATCCATTATTCTTAGGGGTTTTCCAAGAAACCTGAGAAAAGATACCCTTGCTATAGTTTTGGCCAGCTTAGCGGGATCAATCATATACTTCTTTGGTATAGCCTCTTTCGATGCTTGGGCTGGAATGGCAATAGTATATTCCCTGTTGCCTTTGTTTGGATTGTTGATTCTTATTGGTTATGATAGATCGTTAAAACAGAAATTACTGTTTCTATTGTTTTCATCTTTCATTTGGGTTTTAGTAGTTGCTCTATACCCTTTGGCTATAATAACGTATCTTCTCCCGCTTCTAGTTAATTATCTTGTTATCCGTTTTGAGAAGAAGCAAAAGTTGATGCCATTCTTGTACGTATTATTTGCAGTTGTTTTCATGTTAATTTTAGGTTTTCCTGTAATCAGTAGTTATATGAGCAGTAACGTCACAAACCCTGAAGTTTGGTCTTTACCTCAAATTGGGCGAAAATTCTTTTTGAATAGCGGAAATACAGTTGCCAACTTATTCGTTTCGCAACCTGATCCTTGGCTAAGTGAATCTGTGCATAATAAACCTTCAATTTCTTTTGCACTTCAACTTTTTATCCCAATTTTATCGTTCGGATATTTGTTATTTTTGCGAGAAAATTTGCTCCGCAGAAAGCTAAGTCTTATTTTGACAATGATCGCTACAACGGTTATTGGTTTATATACTATTAGCTTTCCGAATTTGCAGGGGCAGCCTCTATTAGTTGTTTTAGGTTCAAAGTTGCCTGGACCGTTAAGCACGATAGCAATAAATTTACTAGGTGAATTTAGGGTTCCTGAACAAATATTGCCGTTTTTATATTCCATTTTGATTTCATTCACTATCTATTCAGTCTTAAACAAAGTGTTTGAGCTTCGGTTTAGAATAAAATTTGTTTCCACATTCCGAATAAAAGTTCTTTCAACAATTCTCCTATTTCTCATGATCGCTACGCTTGGCTTCAGTTCTTACAACCTTTATACTGGATATGGAGGAACAGACATTAGCAGTTATGCAACTGTTGCTAGTTCAGATTTAGCAGTTACCAACTATATTTTGGGGGTTCACCCAACAGGTTGTGTAATATGGATTCCTCATCCCCCTCTATTTCAATTCCTTCTCTATGGGGGTAATAACCTTATAACGTATACTTTTGGGGACGATGGGCCATCGTCAACATGGTATTTGGATTATGTAGTGGGCATATCCAATTCATTAATTGAAAAAGGTGAAATCGAGGATGCTGCAGTGTTTCTTTCGGAAATAGGTGTTGAGTACGTTGCAATTAGTTCCCAGAGCAGTATAAACGGCTCTAATATGTTTACCTCCTCAGCGTTTACTTTAGCTTATCGCTCTGGTGATTCCTATCTTTTTCGTAACAATTACTATATAGTAAGCTGGGCGAGTAACAATATAATCTACGTCGCTGGAGGCCTCAACACTTACGAGCAAATGTTACCATACCTAAACGTCGTTAAATACAATTATACAAACCCTGTTTTTTATCTGGATAGAGAACCTCTACCAAATCTGCATACTACTAATGGGGCTTATCTTTTTTCACAAACGTCAAACATCTATGACTTAGTTGTCCCACTTATGACTGATGATTTAAGAATTGTTCCCTCCCAATACGCCAGCCAAACTAAGGGTCCGCAGCAAGATTGGACGATCAATTCTGTAACTAATATTGGTTTGACAAGCATTCCTTGGAATGATTGGATTAATGCTGATCCTTCATATGAGTGGCAGTATACTTATCAATTAAACGATGGCATTGCGTATACGAACAGCACCAACCCATCCAGTTTAGTTATTCCATTTAAAATGTCCCAAGATGGTCAGTACAATATACTCATAAGATATTACGTTGGCCCAGATTCGAAAGGTTTGAACCTTTCAATAAACGGACAATCACATGAACTGAATGACTGCCCAACAGGTGCAAACGGATTTGTCTGGAATGCTGTGCCTGTAACCCTGAGTCAAGGGTCAAATAACCTTTCAATAATCTCAGGAGGCGGGCTGGCAGCCGTTAACTTGATAGAAATCGTTGATCAGCGATCACTAAGCGAAGCATTAAGTGAAGCTAGCCAACTTTTAAGTGATGCTCCTCAGTTTTACGCCTTGAATCTCAATCAATGTGGGAATTCTTTGCTTAACTTTTCGTTGATTTCCTCAGGTAATTACTCAATATACCTCCAAAAACAAGACACAGGTTTTCTAGGGCTAACCTTTCAATCAAACAATGGACAAACCGTTACTCAATGGACAGGAAATGGCACCGGGGTTTTTGAAATTGGTTCGGCTGATTTCCAAAATCAATTTTCTTTAAACGTAACTTCTATCTCATCCTTGAATGGCACCACAATTCTCCTTCGCAAATCACCTGAAAATTTCTCTCCTAATACTTATACAGTTTTTGTCGATCCTATTCTGTTTTCTTTTCCTTACAAGACAACTACGTTCGCAAATTTCACATTACAGGCGTACCCTGCGTATGGTATGTCCACGGCATTTATCTTGCCTGTAAATATCACTTTAGCGGAAAAACTCGACAGTCAATATTTGCAGAGATATCTGCAACCATAGAGCCAAAACTATTAAAATGATCAGATTAACCTCATAACTTCAGGTACAAAGATGCCGAGCATGCAAATGAAAAAGGAAATTCTATGAATGTTTTAATATTCAGCAAATTCAAACCCTACCCTCCAACCGCCGGCGGATTAGTACGCATGTGGACGTTAGCAAAATCTTTAAAGTCAGAAGGAGTTGAAGTTAAATTTGTTGTACCTGTTTTTAGATCTTCGCGTGTTGCAAAGTACGAAGGTATTCCGATTTATGAAATAAGATTATCTATTGCTTATGTGGTAATTGCATTTTTTTTACGAAAAGTTTTGCCATCGCGAATTGGTCGACTTTTCCATTATTTATTTATGATAACATATTTTGAAAAAAATCTGGAAAAGAAACTTGAAATTATCTCTAAAAATTGCGATATAATTCAATGCGAGTTTGCATGGCTTTATCGCATTCCCTACTACGTATCAAAAAGAAGGAATCTGCCGTTCATCCTCACTTTTCACGACATAAATTCAGATTTTTTATTAAATTATCTAAAGCCAAAAGATCTACTTTCCAGATATTTAATTCGGAAGGTCCGCAAAGCAGAAATTGCAGCTTACAACGCTTCTGATGCTCTAGTTTGCTTTACCCAGCAAGACTTCGAAGAATTGGTTACTATGGGAATTCCGCAAGGAAAAATAAGGGTAGTTCCTCATGGAATCGCTAAAGTTTCTATAAACCCAACATTCTCAACCGTTAGACCTATTGTTATTTTCGTGGGTTCTGGTCATCCGCCAAATATTACATCAGCGGAATTAATAATCAACAAAATTGCGCCTAAAGTTCCCGAGGCAGATTTTTTTATTGTTGGAAATGTAGGCGATTCAATAAAACATTTTAAAAAGCCTAACAATGTAATACTCACTGGATTTCTTTCTGAGAAAGAATTGCTAAACCTGTATAACAAGGCAGCCTTGGCAATAGTACCTTTGCTAAGCGGGGCAGGTATGAGTGTAAAGACTATAGAGTTCCTATCCGCGGGTTTACCAGTACTTGCGACCTCCATTGGAGCTAGAGGTTTGACTACAGATTCCAGTAAATCAGAAGCTTTGATAGTCAACGATTATCTGTCTGAATATCCTGAGCTTATAAAAAAGCTCGTTAAAAACCTCGACTTAAGAAAGAATTGCTCAGAAAGAGCCAAGCTGACTTTCAGTTGTTCTTTATCCGAAATGAGTCGAGAGTATCTTTTATTATACAACAGGTTTGCTAAAAAAAGCAAAGCTCAGTAGTTGTGTCCACGGAAGCCTGCAATTAGCTATTGCTGTGCCATGTGCTAGCCATACGCGCTTGATATTCATCATCAGTTTAATACAAAAAACCCAAATGCTTTTAAAAAAAACTGCAATAAGTTTATCTTGATTTAATTGGATACAGTTTAGCGAATTAAATGTTTATCCCCCCGAAATTTAAGCGTACTCGTAATCTCGCTTATTGGCTTGCAATATTATTTGCAAATTGGACGGGACTTATAGGCATACACACTATCAGACATGCTTGCTACAGACATTTTTACAAGATTAAAATGTCTAAAACTTCAATAATATATTGCGGATGCAGGTTTTTTAATCCTTGGGGCATTACTATTGGGAATAATTCGATAGTAGGCAATAATGCCTTTTTAGACGGGCGAAAACTAATAAAAATAGGAAACAACGTAGACATCGCACAAGAAGTAAGGATTTTCACACTTGAACATGATATTACAAGTCCAACCTTCGCGCCTAAAGGTGGCATGGTTAACATTGAAGATTGGGTCTATGTTGGCGACAGAGTGACAATTTTGCCTGGAGTAAGTATCGGGGAAGGAGCTGTAGTAGCTTCGGGTGCAGTAGTGACTAAAGATGTTCCTTCCTGGACGATGGTTGGCGGAATACCTGCCAGATTCATAAAAAATAGACCTGTTGTAAAATATACTTTGGACACAAAACACAAAGGCTTATTCCAATAAAAATCCGGGCTATCATTATTCTTCACCGCGTCACTTTCCTTAAAAATTTTCCGTTTTAAAGACGTTTTTGTCGGCTTTAATACTCCTAGAATGCCATTTATCCATAAATTAGCCATTACCTGCACTTGAAAAGAAAGTGCCCGTTATACTTAAAAGAATGGTCCATACCGTATAATGACTAAATGAGCTCGAGACACTAACATGCCGAAAAATGGTTTTCCTAAAGAATTAATTCAAAAACCATCACTGAACTCAAATCCAATGGCGTCAATAATTATTTCTAACTACAATGGAGAAAAATTCCTGAATGAATGTCTTTCAGCGCTCATGAAATTAGATTACTCGTTATACGAAATTATAGTTGTTGATGCTGGTTCAAGCGACAATTCTGTTGCGATTATCGAGCGTGATTTTCCTAAAGTGCGGCTGATCAAGAAAGGCAAGATGGGTGTTGGCGAAGCGATAAACTGCGGTATTTTTGCGGCTAAAGGTGAAATCATTATCGTTGAACTGAATAATGATGATATTGTGGATAAAAAATGGCTAAACCGTTTGATAAGAGTTCTTGTAACCTCGCCAGATATAGGTATTGTTGTTGGAAAGAGGTTCAGGTACGGTAGTAACAGGATTTTGGATTCTACAGGTGGTTCAATAAACTTTCTGACTGGAAATAATCGTCAAATAGGTCACAATTGTTTGAGTAACGAAGAGCACGATGTTCAAAAAGAGGTGGACACTGCTGAGGTTATCGCAACAAGACGCGAAGTTTTTAAAAAAGTCGGTTTGTTCGATCCCTTTTATTATATATATTATGAAGATACTGATTTTTGTTTACGTGTTAAACGGTCTGGGTACAAAATTGTTTTTGAGCCATCCGCCATTTTCTGGCACAAGGGGAGCGCAACTATCGGACAGCAAAGCCGTATGAGTTACTATTATATGTACAGAAACCAAATACGATTCATTCTAAAAAACTATCCAATAAGATATATGATTTTTGCTCTGTCTAACATATTATTCTTCCAGAATATTCTTGAGCTGCATATGCTGGTCCCCCCATTTGGAAAAAGAATATCGAAATTTACTCCACTTCTTAAAAACTGTTCCTGGGCTGCTTGGGGTAAAGATGACTTAATGTTAATTAAAGTGAGAACAGCGGGAATTTTGTGGAATATTAAAAATCTTAGGAACACTGTTATTGCTCGATATCAAACCGCACATTAATAAATCAATCACGTTGAACTTGTATAAGCACAATATTACCTAAAGACCATATAATGGCGCAAGGTTGTTGCCCACCGCACATAAAACATATAGATCTTTGAAATCTAAAACCAGTACTGACTATAGAAAAAGGATATGTCGGTGGTCAATTAGATACCTTTATAATTTGTACTGTAGCGATTAAAAGGGTAATTATCTGACATTTAAGAGGGAAAAAATTTACAAAAAAAATTAGAGACGGTTGTTAAAACAAGGTCTCTGTCAAGATCTTTGAAGAATAAACTTTCAGAGACAATTCATCAGCCAACATCTACAATTTTGACGTTAAGCATGGGCAAGCGTGCGAAACCGGAAATAATCGCTCGAACTTGTCGGGGAGTATTGCCTTTCTCTCGAGAAACCTTCTACACTTTTTATAGAGAGCTGGAAAAAGACGCTATTTTTTTGAATGAATTAGAGCTCAAAATAGATGAAGCGAGAACTATTGACAAACAAGTAAGCGGCTGGATTAACTTCGACTCGGGTTTGATTTTGTATATCTTGGTTCGTATGCTTAAACCCAAGATTATTGTTGAAACTGGAGTTGGACCTGGTGGTTCGACTTCCTTTCTTTTGAATGCTCTAGAAAAAAATGGGCAAGGAATTTTATATTCATTGGATTTACCAGGATATGATGCTATATTTTATCCCAAAATAGGCAAACATTACGATGTTCACGTTCCTAACGGGCTTACGACTGGATGGCTTGTTCCACAAAGGTTGCTCAAACGTTGGACTTTAATTTTAGGTGACACAAAAACTGAATTACCGAAGTTATTAGCTAATCTTCCAGTTATAGATGTTTTTATCCATGATAGTTTGCATACTTACGAGCATATGATGTTCGAATATTCAACGGCTTGGCCCCATTTAGCTATTGGAGGCCTACTTCTTAGCGATGATGTAGATAAGTACTGGAGTCTAGCGTTTACTGACTTTTGTAAATACAAAAAAACTCGTTATTGCGTTCTCTATGCCCTTGGTATTACAATGAAATCTTAATTAGACTTGTTTATCCATCAGAATGTCTCAGCAAAGAGACCCGCTATCAAAATAGAAATAAGCTTTCTCCGACAATATCAAAAGAATCTTTTCGTTAGACTTGTCGTAAACCGGCAGTTTTCTTTTGGAATTTTTGAAAATGGTTACATAATGTCAAAACCCCTGTTGTTTTTCATAAAAAAATGATGCTTCATGACTTTGCTTGTGGTTTTCGCTTAAATATTCTCTTAACATATTTATACCAAAATCGATGTTATACTGCTCATGACCTGTTTAGAGTCTGAGCGGGAAACATCTATTAATAGCGACACAAAAATCGGCGTTCTTGGTGGTGGATTATCAGGTATAGTAACTGGTTACTTCTTGAATCAAAATGGCAAGTTCTTTGAGATTTTGGAAAAAAATCCAGAATGTGGCGGATTAATGAGAACATTACAGCAAGATGGTTTCACTTTCGATGATGCTGGTTCGCATGTAATTTTTTCAAAAAATGAAAAATCGCTAAATTTCATTTTAAGCCTATTAGGGAAGAACAAGGTAAAGGATAGACGAAACACCAAGATACTCTATAACAATTGCTATGTAAAGTACCCTTTTGAAAACGGTCTGTCTGATCTATCTAAAGAAGAGAACTTTGAATGTCTTAACTCCTTCATCCAAAACTTAATTAGAAAAGCAAAAATTGTCCGAACCCAAAAACCAAGTAACCTCAAAAACTGGTTCTATCAAACATTTGGAGCGGGTATCTCCGAAAGATATCTGATACCGTATAATGAAAAAATTTGGAAGTTTCCAGTTGAGAAGATGGGCTTGGATTGGGTTGAGCGAATACCAGATCCTCCAGTCGAGAACGTAATAAAATCATCTTTAGGTATAGAAACAGAAGGGTACACTCATCAACTTAATTTTTACTACCCTAAAACTGGCGGAATCCAAGCGATAATAAGCGCGCTTTGAAACAAAAATTACCCCGAAAAATGTTAGTCTGAAGTATAACGTTAAAAAAATAAGGTATGAAGAAAACCACTGGTTTGTTTCTGATGGGACTGTAGAGAAATGTTTTAACAAAATAGTCTCCACAATCCCGGTTCAAAATCTTGTAGAGGCTATCGATGCGCCCCAAGGAAGTAAAAGAGTGCAGCGAAATTCCCTTAAATTTAACTCTCTTGTCCTGGTGATGCTTGGTGTGAATAGAAACAAATGAATGATCTTTCGTGGCTGTATATACCCGATAAATCAATTCTTACTCATCGTATAAGCTTTCCATCGAACTATAGCCCGCTCGTTGCTCCTTCAAGAAAATCTTCAGTGTTGGCAGAAATAACTTGTAACTTGGTGATAGATATTTGGCGGATGCAGGATGAAGAGTTAATTGAATTGCGTAATTGCTGACCTTTCAAGGCTTGGTTACTCAAAAAACAGAAGATGTCTGCTTCAGCAAAGGTGCAAAGAACAGAACACGCTTATGTAATTAATGATATAGACTACAATACTAATCTTAGAATGATCAAAAAATTCTTTGATGAAAAAGGGGTAGGGTTAGTTGGGCGATTCGCCGAATTCAAGTATCTAAATATGGATGCTTGTGTAGAAAGCGCCATTGGCTATGTAAAAGCCAATTTTCCCGTTTAAGTCACCTTTAACTTGATTAAAATAAATTTAGGCGAAATTTATTAGCGTTTTCTAACTATATAAGTTGCTGCTATTTTGTCTGTAAACCATGTTGTTGTTCTTTTTAGTCCTTCTTCAAAGGTTATGTTTGGTTTCCAATCGACAAGTTTCTCTAGTTTGGTTGTATCTGGGCAGCGTCTTTTCGGGTCATCCTTTGGTAATGGGTGGAAGGTTACTTCTGATTTGCATTTTGTTATCTCTTTTATTTTTGTTGCAAGGTCAAGGATGGTTTTTTCTTTGGTGCTTCCTATGTTTACGACTTCGCCTTTAGCTTTTGGATTGATTGTTAGTAACATTAAGCCTGTTACTGTATCGGTGATATAGCAGAATGATCGTGTTTGTTTGCCGTCGCCGTAGACTGTTATGGGTTGTTTTGTTAACGCTTGCAGAATGAAACGTGACATGGCTCTACCGTATAATCCGTCTTCTCTTAGGCGGGGACCGTAGGAGTTAAAGATTCTTGGTATCCTCACATCCAATCCATACTGCCTGCCATAAGCCATAAGGAGCGCCTCAGCAAAACGCTTGCCCTCATCATAACAAGACCGTGGTCCAATTGGGTTTACTTTTCCCCAGTAAGTTTCAGGAGTTGGTATTACCTCTGTGTCTCCATATGTCTCGGAGGTTGAAGCAAACAATAAAGTGGCGTTATTCTTCCTAGCCAACTCTGCCATTCCAAACGTTCCCAACGCGCTGGTTTGCAGCGTTTCAATTGGATGAGTTTGGTATTCATCTGGCGATGCATGCCCAGCCATATGAAGGATAAAATCAAATTTTTCTTGGGTTTCGAACTTGCAAACGTCGGATTTCACAAAATTAAAACGCGCGGTTTTGCCCAAATGATCAATGTTCTTCATTCTACCTGTCGATAAGTCATCGAGAGCAGTCACATTTGCACCAAAGTCAACGAGAACGTCGCAGAGCCAACTGCCAATAAAACCGGCGCCGCCTGTGACTAGCACATTTTTTCCTTCAAATCTGTCGCCTTTAACTACGCTCTTTATTCTCTCGATGTCTTCACTGATAATGGCGTCTATCACATTATTTTCCTCTTACAGAATTGTTTGTATGATAGTTCTAGTGCTTCCCAGTATCTTTCTGGGCTTCCAATATCCAAGTGTGAATAACTCTCATCTAACTTTACAGCGTACACTTTTAATCCCCAATCAACCAGCTTCTGGATCGCATCGGTGAGTTGGATTTCGCCGTTCTTTCCTGGTTTAGTCGCCTCTAAGGCTTTGAATATGATCGGGTGGAAAACGTACATGGCCATGATTGCCCAGTTGGTTTTGGGTTTTTCAGGTTTTTCTACCACTGCTTTAACTTTTATTATTCCTGGTTCTATCTCTTCGCCCTCGACGATTCCATATTGTTTGGGATTTTTGATTTCAAGTACAAGGAAGGCTGCGTCTGCGTTGAATCGGTTGAAGGCTGCGAGGAGTTTTTTTATGTAGTCCATTTTTTCGGATATTATGCAGCTGTCTCCTGCGTGAACTAGGCAGCTTTCGTTTTGAACGAAGGGTTGTGCTAGTAAAACTGCGTTGCCAAAGCCTTTGGGTTCAGGTTGATTAACCCACATAATGGTTGATGATTCAAGTTTATCGTAAAAGCCATCCAGATCGGATGCTAAGCCGTTTTTGCCCATAACTTCTAGTGTTCTGATGCATTGTGCGTCGGGTGTGAAATGGTCCTCTATTCCCCGTTTGCCCCTGCCTACAACGTAGCAGAATTCGCGGAGTCCGCCTTCGTGTAATTGCTCAAAAACTAACTGGACAACTGGTTTTACTGTCATGTCTCCTTGGGCTGTTTTGGAGAAAATCGGTAGCATTTCTTTTGGCTGCTCTTTTGTCGCTGGAAACAGGCGAGTTCCCAAGCCCGCAGCAGGAATTACAACTTTGCGTACCATCTCAGTTTCCTTCCTTCTTCAATTCATGTATAACCCATATATATTTAATGCAAGAAGTTATTTCCAACCGACATTCGCTAGGAGTCATATTAACATGGAAAAACAGCCCAAAATATCCGTTATAGGGACAGGCTATGTAGGTCTATGTACGGCAGTGGGTTTTGCCAGCAAAGGCTACAGGGTTATCGCCTGCGATGTTGATGAAGAAAAAATTACAAAAATAAACCAGGGAATTCCAACTTTCTATGAGCCTGGTCTGGCAGAGAAACTTTCCGAGAGTATCCAAAACGGCCGCCTCAAAGGTGTAGTTGGCCAAACCGACCGGGTTATTTCTGAAACAGATTTGACGTTTGTTGCAGTGGGAACACCAAGTAAACCCGATGGCAGCATAGACTTAAAATACATAGAATCGGCAGCAAAAAACATTGGAAAAGCGCTCAAGCAAAAAAATTCCTACCATGTTACCATAATTAAAAGTACTGTTGTGCCTGGGACGACTCAAAATACCGTTAAGCCTCTTCTTGAAAAAGAATCGGGAAAAGTTGCTGGTGTAGATTTTGGTTTGTGCATGAATCCAGAGTTTTTGCGTCAAGGTTCCGCTTTTCAAGACACAGTTAATGCTGAGCGTGTGGTTATCGGTTCGTTTGATAAGCGTTCGGGCGATGTTTTGGAGGATTTGTACAGGGGCTTCTATAGTGCTCGCCTGCCTTCTCTGATTAGAACCACTCTCTCGACCGCTGAGCTCATCAAATACGCTAGCAACGCTATGCTTGCAACAAAAATCAGCTTTATCAACACCATCTCGAATATTTGTGAACAAATCCCTGGGGCGGACGTCAAAGTTGTCGCAACTGCCATGGGATTAGACAAGCGTATTGGACCTCTCTTTCTGGATGCAGGCTTAGGCTACGGCGGCTCATGCTTTCCAAAAGATGTAAAAGCCTTGATTGCCTGCGCCAAAAACCTCGGTTATACTCCTGAGCTTCTGGATTCCGTTGAGCACGTTAACAAAACCCAACCATTGAAGGCTATAGATTTCTGTAGGCAACAACTCGGTGAACTTGGAGGTAAAAGAATTGCGATTTTGGGTTTAGCTTTCAAACCCGATACCGATGACATGAGGGAAGCAAGGGTTATTCCTATAATAAACGAGTTGTTAAAGGAAGGCGCCAAAGTAGCTGCTTATGACCCCGTTGCTATACCCGTCGCAAGAGCAATCTTTAACGGCAAAATTCAATACGCCAAATCAGCATTCGAATGTATAACTAATGCGGATGCCTGCATACTTGTTACCGAATGGGAAGAATTCAAAAAGCTAAAACCTGAAGATTTCATAAAGAATATGAAACAACCTGTCCTAATCGATGGCAGAAGAATATACGATCCAGAAACCTTCAAAAATAAACTGCGATTTACTGCCTTGGGCTTAGGGAAATAATTTCTTCCATATTGGTAGTTTAGGCGCTTACTTCTCTTTTTTGTGTACTTCTTTTGGTTCTTCTATTTTGGTTAATGCTTCTTCAACAAAAGGTGGTCGTTAGATATAGGATTAGGCTGTGGAAGATGGGGAGGATATGCTGTTTTTTCTTTTTGGTGCGTAAAAATGGTGGTTCAAATCTGTCTCAAGGTTGTTTCAGTTTTGTTTCAGCGAACTACCATAAGCTCCCATGAGTATATTGTTATATGGTGATAAAGCAAAATGAACACGACAAAAGTAATAATCGCCTTGGTCGCTGTTGCGGCGTTGACCTTGGTTGCTGTTGGGTTGGCTTCAGCCCAGATAGCCGCTAACCAAACCTACGCAGGAACCAGCACAGATCCGAGTGGTGGTGTTCCTAATCCTGGTTTTTGGGGTTGGTTAGGCAGTTGCTTTGGCTTAAGAACGGCCCAACCTTACTATGGTAGTCCATATGTGGCTCCGCCGGCAGTAGCTAACAGTTCTGTTCCAGCGCCAGCACCCTACCAGTCCTATGAACCCTATCAAGGCGGCTACTACGGCAACGGATACGGCTATGGGCCTTGTATGGGTGGATGGTAAACAGCCCACCAACCTTTCTTTTTTTCTGTGCCTCAGTTCTGAAGTAGTAAGTTCATTACCGTAGCTAGTTGTTTGTTGGTTGCTGTTTCTAATAAGTCCTCTTATTTTTTGTCAGTTCTAGATCCGCCATCACTATATTCTAATTTCTCTTATTGTATTTGCCATGTGGGGTGCGCTTTGCCCTTGTATTGAATTAACGCAGAAATGTACAAGCAGTGTTCAGTTTTTGTACTCGTTAAATCGTGGTTTCATTCCTTCAAAGGGGCACTGATCTGCCACAATACCTATAAGCAAATAATAATATTCTAATATGAAAGGTGGTTTGAAGTCTATGTTAAAATCCACCCACAAGAAGCCATTTTCTTTGAATACAAAAAGCGTTTCAAAATCGTTTCATAACTGTTTCAGCCAACTATCATATCATTCGAATACCATTATATATTCAGTAGCAAAGTTGGAGGTGAATTAAAAATAAAAACCTGGAAAATAATCGCAATCACAACAACCCTCGCAGTCCTAGCAGTATCGGTGCTCGCAGCCACCGCTTTAGCCATGGGACCCTTCGGACGTGGGCACCTACGGTTACGGAGGTGGCATGATGGGCGGAGGCTACGGTTATGGATATGGCGGCGGATATGGTGGCATGATGGGAGGATACGGCTACGCCTACGGATACCCCGCTCAAACAGTAACTTCACAGTATTACCAGCCAGTCTACCCCTACCAATACGGTGGCGGATGCATGGGCTTAGGCTTTGGCGGAAACGGATATACAAGCACCTTATGCCTACACCGGAGCTGAACTTAACATAACCACAGCAGCACAAATAGGCCAGAACTATGTCTCGTCCCTCGGAAACCCCAACTTAGCAGTCAAAGAAGTTGAAGAATACTCACAAAACTTCTATGTCCAAGTCTACGAGAAAAACACTGGCATAGGCGCATTTGAACTGTTGGTTAACAAGTACACTGGCAGTATCTACCCAGAGATGGGGCCTAACATGATGTGGAACCTCAAATACGGCATGATGAGAAGCGGCATACTAGGCGGAATCTATGGTGCCCCAACAGCAAACATGCCAGTTTCAGCAGACCAGGCGAAAGTGGATGCACAGCAGTTCCTAAACACCTACTACCCTGGAGCTACTGTTGGAGAAGTGTTCCCATTCTACGGATACTACCATGTGATGGCTATGGTTAACGGCGTCAACTATGGTATGCTAAGCGTCAACGGCTACACCGGACAATCCTGGTATCATACCTGGCATGGAACCTTCATACAAGAACTAGACCTTAGCTAAGCAACAAATCCCAACATCTCTTTCTTTTTTTGTTTTGTTTTTTAGAGAAATGTTTCAGTAAAACCGCATGTTTTTTAGGGCACTAAAACTATAGAATACTGAGGCGTATGGTTTTGTTGGGCAAGGTATTTCTGTCTTTTCTGGTGGTTTTTCTTTTGGCCGCTTTGGTTTTTCCTGTGCTCGCGGTTCAATACAATCCGGGTGTTTCTCAGGGGCAGCTTGTTAGGTATGGGAATTTTGTTGGTGGTGGTGCTGGCTATGAATCTTTCAACGACTATAATTTTCTGAACCTGCAAGTTGCAGGTGTCTCTGGTAATTCGGTTACGCTGCTTTCTACGGGGGAATTTAAGAATGGGACAGCGCTTCCGGGTAACGGAACGATTGATGTTTGGAATGTTGAAACCGGAACAGACAACGGTGTTCCAAGCACTCAAGGGCCAATAATAGCTGCTAATCTTAATCAGGCAGACGCCATACCTCCGCCGGATACTTACTCTGTAAACCAGACGGTGGACCGAACATACCTTGGCACCGCTAGAAGCGTTAACATATTAAACGTGACAATTTCAACACCCGACTACAATTCCACGTTAAATTATGTTTATGACAAAGCCTCAGGAATGCTTTTGGAGTCATCATCAACCACAGTAACGCAAGCACAGCCAGAACCCGTAACATCAACTTACTCATATAGTATTATCGCAACAAACATTTTTGGATCAGGGCCGTCGCCAAGCGTTCCCGAATTTAGTATTCAACTTGTAGCAATAGCTTTTTTGTTAGTTCCTGTCTTAGTAGCTAGCGTTATTATTCTAAGGAAAAAGTTGGGTTCAGCTAAACCGTTATTTTTCACCCTTATTGTTCACTGACTATAATTTCCCATATTGTTTTCAGTCCAATCCAAAAAACTGACCTAAAGTTAGCTTCAAGTTAGATGATAGCAATCTTTAATTTTTAGTTTTAATTAACCCTAATTTTGTGCGAGAAAATCAATATCTTGTTCTAATACTTGCTACCCTTTCTGCTCTTTTGCTATTCATGGCTTACTTGGCAGTTAATTTCAGTGACGCACAGATGATGCCGACTCCTTCGCCCACTCCTACGCCAAATAACCAAGGTGTCTTGTTTGTTCTAATTGGGTCAGTAATCGTTGTGTCCGCAACGGTTGTTATCGTTTACTTTCTCTATTTAAGAAATAAAAATAAAAAAAGAGATACTTTTTCTGGATCCAACTCTTCGATGATCAGAATGAGGCAAACGAAAGGTGACTTGAATATAGATACAAGTAACAAAGTATCAAGACCTTTTGAAGTATTCCTTTGCTATAAAAAGAGTTCAGGAAAAGATTATGCTGACCATTTAAAAACAGGTCTGGAAGAGCTAGGATTACATACATTTCAGGACTGTAAAGACATCCCTCTTACTGTTGACACGGAAGAAGGCTGGGCTAAGGTTCGTGATAAAGCTTTGGCGGAGAGCAAATATTTTGTCCTGATCATGACTCCCGGTTTCAACCTTTCATCTGAAGTGATCAAAGAAATAAGCATGGCAAGAAAACAAGCCAATAAGACATTTATTTTCTTTAGACATCGAAGTATGGCGCGGAACATAGTAGTGGATTTGGGAGACGAGATTTTAGATATTGGAAAGCTCGAACAAGTGTCCTTTGAGAGTAAAGAAGAACTACTTCGGCTTGCACACAACATACTTCTAAAGGCTAAAACCCCATAAACAATCTTGAATACAATAACCCTTAATTCGCGGTTTAAAGTTCTCTTTGATTATGCGAAAAATGCGCATTTTCCTCATCATTCTCGTTGTAGCCGCAGTTTCTCTTGTTAGCCTTGCCGCCATCAGTCTGTATCTGGCAACCACGACGCCGTCTTATTATCAGTCAAGCTGGATAAACCAAATGTGGCAAAGTATGGGGATAGGAGGATCCACTGACAATGGAAACTACGGCGGTATGGGTGGGATGATGGGTGGCGGTGGCACTGGAACCACAGCTGCGACAACGTCTAATCTTTGGATAATTCCTGTAGCCATAATAGCGGCAGTCTTAGTTGGTTTAATAGGGTTGAGTTTCTACATGATTCTTCCCGAAATAAGAAACACCCCAAGAACCTGTGACCTCTCAAAGGATGTGGCCGTGCCAGTAGCTTCGCCTTCAGCTTCAGGAAAAGAAGGTCTGGCTTCAAAACCTGCGGCTAATTCTTGTGAAGTTATCTTAAAAACGATGACTCCTGAAGAACAAAAAGTGCTCAACGTATTGATTGCTCATCAAGGGAAATATCTGCAAAAGTATGTGGGAAAAGAAGCTGGACTTAGTCGTCTTAAGACCCATCGGATTGTGGCTCGTTTCGCAAAACGCGGAATAGTCAAAGTTAAGCCGTTTGGTAACACAAACGAGGTTTCTATCTCTGAGTGGGTTAGCAATTCAAACGCAGAGCCAGCTAACTTGGGTTGATTAGTTTAGTCAAGTACTGGCGCTTTTATGAGCCCGAGCCATTTCTAGCTGTAATCTCAAGAGAATAACAATTAGAATAGGGACGGGATAAGTCACTTTAATATCTCCATAAGAAAGGCATAGGCCACGCCAACATCGCCCAAAACCACAACCAAACAACAAACGAAAACCAATCCAAACCTAAAAACAGCAACCTCAACCCAAACCCTGCACATAGCAAAAACCCACACACACAAAGTAAATAATGCCCAGAAACCAAAAGTGATAAACGCAACATCAGAAACAACAATTAACTTACAAAGATCAAATTGTTTGGGAAGAGAGAATGTCTAAGGCTACAGAGATGGCGAAGGTTTCAGCTAAAGGCGGCTTTCACCTACTCTGGGGTCTAGTCTTATCCACCGTCATCTCAGCAGTTGGAACAATATTTATCGCCAGGCTTTTAGGCGCAGACAACATGGGCTTATACGCGATTGCCCTGGCTGCCCCCAACTTGATCTCCACCTTCAGGGATTGGGGCGTCACTACTGCTATGATAAAGTATTCTGCAGAGTACAACAGCCAAAACGATGTGGCGAAGATAAGAAGTGTGTTTGTTTCAGGCTTGGCATTCGAAATCATCGTTGGAGTGGCTTTAGCGTTCTTGTCTTTTGGGCTTTCACAGTTTTTAGCTGATTTCTATGGGCGTCCAGCCATTGTGGGTTTAATCCAGATAGCATCCCTGTTCATCTTAACAGGTGCATTAGTTAACACGGCGACTGCAGCCTTCACTGGCATGGAAAAGATGCATCTGAACAGTGTCATGTTGATTGTTCAATCGATAGTTAAGACGACTTTGATCATTGGATTGGTCGTTTTAGGGCTAGGAACTCTAGGGGCTGTTGTCGGCTTTTCATTAGGAGTCTTATTTGCTGGATTAACGGGCGTGTTGTTAATGTATACTATGTATCGGTCGTTGCCTAGGTCAACTGACGGCAAACTAGCGTTAACCAAGACGATTAAAACCATGCTTGTATATGGCTTGCCGCTCTCGATAGGTGCTATCTTAACCGGTTTTCTTACTCAATTCTACAGTTTTATCATGGCATACTTTGTGACTGACAACTCGCTCATCGGCAACTATTCGGTAGCGGTGAACTTTGTGGTCTTAATCACTTTTTTTGCCACACCCGTAACGACCATGCTGTTTCCTGCCTTCTCCAAGCTTGACGCCCAAAAAGACAAAGAACTCCTTAAGAGCGTTTTTCAGTTTTCCGTAAAGTACGCAGCACTCATTGTGATGCCAGTTACAACTTTAGTTATGGCTCTATCACAACCTGCTATTAGTACTATTTTCGCAGACAAATATGTTCATGCGCCGCTCTACCTTGCTTTGTTGGCTGTGATTTACCTGTTTTCTGCATTTGGAAGTCTGAGCGCTGGCAATTTAATTAACGGTCAAGGATACACCAGATACAACCTGTGGCTTGGGCTTCTTACTGTTGGTATTGGTTTTCCGGTAAGTTTTGTGATGGTTTCTCAATTCGGGATAATCGGCTTGATAGTTGCCACTACGGTTGTTGGGTTGCCGAGCATGTTTTTGAGTTTGCGTTTTATTAAGAAAAAGTTTGATGTAACTGTAGATTGGGTTTCGTCAGCAAAGATTACGATATCTTCGGGTGCAACTGGGCTTATTACTTATTTTGCAGTTTCCTTAATGCCGTTTAGCAGTCCAGTGCAACTAGTTTTAGGCGCAATTGTCTTTGTGGTTGTTTTTATCCTTCTAGCGGTTGTCACAAGAACTCTGAGCAAAGCTGATCTAGTAAACGTGCGCAGTATCGCTAATTCAATGGGTCCTCTGCGAAGACCTTTGGCTATAGTGATTAACTTAATCGAAAAATTGATGAATGCTATCTACTAACGACAAGAAAGTTTAGCAACTGAACTGCAAAGTTGTCGTCAGAAAAAAAGTGTTTAGGGAGTCTGTATTGTTTCAATTAAGTATGGTGTTGTTGTTTGTAATCTCTGGGTTGCTTTGGAGAGACTTAGTTTTCTGTATTTCCCGCAGTAACTTCCGCCGGTATGAGTGCATGTGTAACTTGCGTTCGAGTACAGATTGCATGTTTTTGTGTATTTGCATTTGGCATTCCGGAAAATGAGCGAAGAAAACAACATTTCTTTAGATTTATTCATGAGACTCTCCCCTTATTGGCAATTGAGGGCTGATATGATTTAATCACTTTTTTCTTTATAGAACTATGTGGTTGTACTTGTGCAACTACAACTGATACGCGTAATTATTTTAATAGGCGAAAAGAAGCTCATACTATTAATATTACTGTGAGTGAGGGATTGGTATGAAAGCACTTGTTCTCAGCGGCGGAAAAGGTACCCGTCTTAGGCCTCTAACATTCACCTGTGCCAAGCAGCTTATTCCGGTAGCTAACAAACCCATCTTAGGCTACGTTCTTGACCAGGTAGCATCAACGAGCATAAAGAAAGTCGGTATAATCACTGCACACGAAACCGGCCAGTTCGTCGAGGATTATGTTAAGGATGGTTCAAGCTGGAACCTTGCGGTTTCATATATTCCTCAAGAACCGCTTGGTTTAGCGCACGCGGTTAAGACCGCTAAGAGATTTCTGGGACAGGATTCCTTCGTTATGTGTTTGGGCGATAACGTGACAGGTCAAGGCTTGGAATCGTTTGTTAAAAAATTCAAAAATGAGCATCTGGATGCACTCATAATCCTCAAAGCAGTCGATAACCCATCGAGCTTTGGAATTGCACAACTCGACGAAAAGGGCAACATTATCAAACTCGTCGAGAAACCTAAAACTCCCATAGGTAATTTGGCTATTATAGGGACTTACCTTTTCTCCAGCAAAGTTCATGAAGCCATCGAGCGTATCAAGCCTTCGTGGCGGGGTGAACTTGAAATTACTGATGCCATCCAAGAAATGATTAACATGGGCTTTTCGGTTAAGGCTGAAATCTTGAAATCATGGTGGCTTGACACAGGCAAAAAAGATGATATATTATCTGCTAATGCACGGATTTTGGATGAATATATTCAGCTTGACGTTAAAGGAACTATAACTAACAGTACCGTTGATGGCCGAGTTAAAGTGGAACCTGGAGCGAAAATTGTTTGCAGCACAATTAGAGGACCATGCGTTATAGGCAAGAATGTTCTGGTAGAAAACTCTTTTATCGGTCCTTATTCCAGCGTTGGTGACAACTCAAAGGTTCTCAATTCCAACGTCGAATACTGTGTCATACAAGAAAACGTTCTGGTGAAAGACATCGAACGCTTAGAAGACTCTTTAATCGGCAAAAATGCCAAGTTAACCCGTAACCAGAGGAACAGAACCATAAAGCTCCATGTAGGCGACTACTCAGAAGTAGAAGTTTAACCACAGAAAACAGTAACCATTATAAAGTTTTTTAAATGATAAGACTGAAAGTAAACAGGGAATAATCATGCTACAAGGAATAAGAATAAAGCCGATACGTCGTTTCCCAGATGAGAGAGGGTTCTTCTCAGAAGTTATGCGTAAGGACTGGAAGGAGCTTTTTGGAGACGACATTGTTGCCCAAGCAAACTTTTCATACTCATACCCAAATGTCATTCGCGCTTGGCACAGACACATCAAGGGACAAACGGACTATTTTTTGGCTCTCAAGGGTATGATTAAAATTTGTGCCTTTGACGGTGAAACAGAGGAAGTTGATGAGATTATTTCAAGTGGCTTTGACTTACAGGTTGTTCGCATGCCCGGCCACTACTGGCATGGGTTTAAAGCGCTCGGCAACGAACCCGCTATGCTGCTGTACTTCACCACAAACCTGTATGACTCTGCAAACCCCGATGAAGAACGTCGAGCATGGGATGATCCAACAATCATTCCTAAAAGCGTCAACGGCAAAAAGAAGGATGAACGTATTGGTAAACCTTGGGATTGGAATCTTCCACCCCACAAGTGATGACCTATGAAAGTGTTAGTTACTGGCGGTTTAGGATTCATCGGAAGCAACTTCTGCAGGCTTATGCTTGCAAAGCACCCTGACTACGAATTGATTAACGTCGACAAGATGGGAATGGGTGCTAACCCTGCTAACCTGCATGATATTGAAAATAACAAACAGTACACTTTCATCAAGGGCGATATTTGCAACCCTCAACTCATGAACAGACTGATTCACCAAGTTGACGCGGTTGTGAACATTGCCGCGGAAACCCATGTTGATCGAAGCATTGCTGACCCCAACGTTTTCCTTCAAAACAACACAATTGGCACATTCACAATCTTAGAAGCCATCCGAAGGCACAATCATAAGGCGAGGCTTCTGCAGGTTTCCACCGACGAGGTCTATGGAGAAGCCCTTGAAGGCTCCTTCACAGAAAACACGCCGCCTAAGCCCTCAAATCCCTACTCTGCTTCAAAAGCAGCCGCCGACATGTTCGTATTATCTTATCACAAAACTTTCGGCTTAAACGTTTCAATTACCAGATGCACAAACAACTTTGGGCCTTACCAACTTCCTGAGAAGCTTATTCCCAAAACTGTTATACGAGGGTTAAGGGACCTTCCTATTCCGATTTACGGTAAAGGAAACAACATACGCGACTGGATTTATGTTGAAGACCACTGCGAAGCCATACGCACTGTGCTTGAAAAAGGCAGGGCTGGAGAAATCTACAATGTTTCAGCAGGAAACGAGGTAACAAACATTGAGATTGTTAGAAGAATCATGTGCCTGCTCAACAAACCTGAAACCCAAATCACCTTCGTTGAAGACCGCCCGGGACATGACACACGTTACAGTTTAGATTCCACAAAAACTCGAACAGAGCTGGGTTGGACGCCAAAGTTTAGTTTTGAGAAGTCTTTGGAGTCAACGGTTCAGTGGTATCTTGATAACGAACGGTGGTGGACTCCTTTTGCTACTGAAGTTATCTTGCATCCTACGCCATGGAAGCTCGGTGGGTTCCATTGAAGCTTCTAATTACAGGTGCAAGCGGGCTCTATGGTTCAAAACTAGCTCAGCATTGCTCTTGCCAAGAACATCGAGGTTTACTCATCTGACATTCAGAGCCTGTCGGTTTATGGTAACTTTGTTAAGCTGGATATTTCTGGGAAAGAGCAGGTTGATGAAGCGTTCAAAACTATAAAGCCCGATGTGGTTGTTCATGCTGCAACGTTGACTGATGTGGATAAATGCGAGACGAACAAGGAGCTTGCTTGGAAAGTAAATGTTGAAGGCACAAAAAACATCACAGAAGCCGCCAAGAATGCTGGTTCCTTTTTAATTTACATATCGACAGATTATGTTTTCAGCGGCGAAAAAGGCCAATACAAAGAGAATGATAAGCCTGACCCCATCAACTACTATGGATTAACCAAACTTAAAGCCGAAGAAATCGTTCAAGCCCAAGCCGAATACTTCATCGCGCGTCCAAGCGTTATTTATGGTTCCACTCCTGCAGCTGGAAAAGTCAATTTCGCCCTATGGCTCATTGAAACCTTGCGTAAGGGGGAACGCGCCAGGATTGTTACTGATCAATGGAATACGCCAACTCTGAACACTAACTTGGCTGAAATGACTCTTGAAGTCGTAGAGCGCAGGTTGACTGGGATTTATCATATGTGTGGTGCTACGCGGGTTAGCAGGTACGATTTCGCGGGGCAAATCGCTGATGCTTTCGGCTTAGATAAAGGCTTGATTGATCCTGTTTTGTCTTCCCAATTCACTTGGCCAGCTAAGCGTCCCATGGATTCCTCGCTTGACACTTCGAAGTCGCAGAAGACCCTGCAGAATAAACCCCTCACGATGGATGCGGCTTTGAAGCAGCTGAAATTTGAGCTTTCGCAGAAAGAAGCTTAATTTCGGCATAAGCGTTATGTAATTGAACTGAGCCTTTGGGTGTTTGGTTATCCATGAAGCAGCAAAGCACTGTTAAAGAAATAGCGCGGCACAGAATCCAGATTCTCTTCGAGCAGGCAAAGAAGGTTGCCAAAACAGACCCTAAACTGGCGTCGCAGTATGTTTTGTCGGCAAGAAAGATTGCCATGGCCGCCAAGATTCGTATGCCCCTTGAATTTAGGCGGGAAACCTGCAAAGAATGCAACGCACTCTTCATTATGGGTGTTAATTGCCGTGTTAGGATAAAGCAGAAAAGGGAGCCTCACGTTGTAGTAACATGTTTAAACTGCGGTAACCAAACTCGTATACTATTAAAAGGGAAAATGGAGCACAAAGAACTTGAGCAAGATAACCACTCGCATGAAGCGCCACGTTAGGCATGTTTTGAAGGATGAGGACCCTACGATTTGGGTTGGCAAAGAAGGGTTGACGCCTCAGTTGGCTGGGGAGATTGAGAAGCAGTTGCAGAGAAACAAGATGGTTAAGGTTCGGATTTTGCCGGCTGCGATGCAGGGTGAAGTTACTGCTCAAGCGATTGCAGTTAATGCTGCTGAAAAAACTAACTCAGCTTTAGTTGAGGTTAGGGGTCACGTGTTCATACTCTTTCGTAAACGGCGCGCGGAAGAAGCGCCTTCGCAGTAAATCATTTTTTTGCGTTCAAAGTAATAATGTGGTTTCGGGTCAATAGGGCTTTATTTTCAATTTTCTTGATGTTTTTTCTTAAGGTTCCTTTTGGTTTTTTCATTGCATGTATCCTGAGTTTCTTTGGAAGCCATGCCGTGTTTGGTGTGGTTGTGAAGAAATGGTTTGTGTATCTGTGGTATGTATTTGTGACTCGTAAACTTTTAAGTGGTGAGTTGCATTTACAGATGGTTTAGTAGGGTATGTTGTGTCATGTTACAACGTATAGATAAAAAAACGCTAATGGTCTGGGCAGCAGTGGTTCCGCTAGCCATCTGCTTAGTCTACTCACTGTTCATTTCGGCGAGTAATTTTGGTCTTTCTTTGATGGCATTTACTAACAAAACTGTAGTTGCGCAAAACAGCGTCTTGTCGGCTCCTGTGGACGCTGCCGTTTGGGGCATTGCGATCTTTTTTGTTTTAGCTTGGCTAGGGTACGCTTTAGAGTCAAATCTGGTCAGAGGGTACATTCGATCTATTTTAGGTGTGAGTTTGATGGGGGTAATCTGCGGTGTCGCTGTAGGGACCTGTTTAGTTGTCTTTGGTTTCGTTGGCGTTGTGGGTTTGGTTCCAATCAGTATCCTGCTCCTAAGCTTGTGTCTTGTGTTTTCCGCTGATTTCTTCGATGTGGATAGGGTGCCTTTCGCTATGAGGTTGCTCATCGGTGGGTTAGTGATTGGTTTGGTGGTTGAGTTGGCCGGTTTTCTTCTTTAATTCTCTTTTTCATGAGCCGTGTATCTAGCAAGGTTTAAGCGGTAAACGGCACCTACTTGTATTCTATTAAATGGTTAATGGCTATGTCGCCGACAAAACTCCTAGACAAGAAGACATTGCTGTTTAGGACAGCAGAGTTCTCCCTTGCCATATGCCTAATCTACACATTGTTCTACCTAGCCAGTAGCCTGGGCCTTCAATATTCTGTTCTGTCCAATAGATCCATGGTTGCGCATACCGCAAGTGGCAGTGTATTGTCTGGTCCTTTAGATGTTGCGGTTTGGGGAATCGCTATTTTTGTCGTCCTAGTTTGGCTTGGTTTGCATTTAGAGTTGAAGAATGTTAAAGAATTTTCTCGCACCGTTTCGGGAGCAGGTCTACTTGTTTTCTTGTGTGGTCTGGGTGTTTGGGTATGTTTGGTTATTCTTGGCTTCGTTGTTGTGTGGTCTTTGGTTTTGGTTAGTGGCTTGCTTTTGGGTTTGTGTTTTGTGTTTTCTGTTGTTTTTTTCGGTGTTGGTCGGTTGGTTTTTTCTTTGAGGGTGCTTTTTGGCGGGTTGTTGCTGGTTTTGTTTTTTGAATTGGCAAGTTTTGTTTTGTTTAATGGTCCGTTTGCTTTGGGTTTAGATGTTGGCGGTTTAGGTTTGCATTGGAGTGGGGTTGAGTTGGTTTTTGCGAATTTGACCTATCCCTTTTTGCCTTATGTGTATTTGTTGTTTGTCTTGTTTGGGGTTGGTGCTTTTGTTTTTCGGGTTTTTCCCAAGGGCTGGTTGTGGTTGGTTGGTAGGGTTAGGGGTGGGTGGTTTGTTTCTCGTTTGAGGGGGTTGTTCTTGTTGACTGATGGCGGGTTTGGGTTTTTTTGCGTGGTCGATTGGTTGTTTTGGCTGTTGTGGTTTCGTCAGTTGTTTCTTTTTTGTTTGTTCTGTTCACTGTTTTGCCCTGGAACAATCCGACGAACATGTTGGTAAGCGTTGACTCTCCAGTTTACTATGCTTGGGTCAGTCACATGCGTGCGGTCGATGTTAATTCTGCCCTCTCGTTTGCTTTGGGCAATGATAGGGCTTTGTTTTTGGTTTTTTGTTATGTCTTGTCTTTCTTTACTTCGATGGTTAATGTTATTCAATTTGTAGCTGCGTTTCTGATTGTGTTGCTCGGTGTAGTTTCTTTGTTTGTTTTGCGGTTGTTGTGCAAGGACAGGATGGTTTGGGTCTTTGGGGTGTTGTTGGTGCCATTTTCTTTTCAGAGTTTAGGCTTAATCTACTCAGGTTACTTTGCCAACATGCTGGCTCTGATACTGGTTTTTGTGTATGTTGTGTTGTTTTTTAAAATCCTGACTTCTTGGTCTATTTTTGGTTTCTTTGCTTTGTTGGGTGTGTCGGTTCTGGTTTTGTTTTCGCATTCTTGGACCTGGTTTGTTTTTGCTTTGAGTCTTTGCTTGTTTTTGTTTATGCAGTGGCGAGTAGCAAATCATGATCGAGGGTTGTGGGGGCGGTTTAAAACGCAGGCGCTTTTCGTAGGTGCAACTGTTGGCGTTGGGTTATTTAGCGATTTGATGCGCAGACTATTGTCTGCTGACTCATCTACTGCCTCTGTTGTTGCGACTGCACAGTCAGGAATCGGTCTACCTAACCCTGCTTATCTTTTAAGTGGAATGCAGCATGCTGTGGATATTACTTTAGGTGGAGTTTTTGCCAGCGGGCTTTTGGTTTTTCTGTCTGTTGCAGGGTTTTTTGTTTTGTTGAGGATGAAGTCTGAGGTTTCTAGTTTGTTTGTTGCTTGGATATGTGTGGTTTGTGTGTCTATTTTGTTTGCTGCCGATGATTTTGTTTTTAACCGGTTTTTGTTTCTGTTGCCTTGGGTAGTTCTGTCTGGTTTGGGGTTGTCTTGGGTTGTTCAGTTTGTTTCTCTTAGGGTTGGGGGTTTTAAGGGCTGGCGTTTGTGGGTGATTGTGTTGGTGTTGGGTTTTGTTTTTTTGGTTCTTTTGAATGGAAGTTTGAGGTACCTTTTTAATATCAATATTTGGTAGCTTGGTTTTTGGGTGTTGAATATGAATTTTTGATTAGCAAAGCTTTTAAGGGAATCGTAAGATATTAGCGGGTCATCGGGGCAGAAAAATGAAGAATGTTAAAATAAAATTGTTTGCGATATTTTCTTTATTGCTGTTAGCGGTCTCTATTTCCTCTGTGGCGGCACTATCACAATACGATGGCGCCGTAACTACCAACATCGCCGTTTCCTCTAGCGGAACTTGCACTGTAGTTGATGATTATGGAGTTACATACATTATCCAAGGCTCTCCAGGCTCCAGTGGAACAGTAACTACTGACGTTCGCACGGCAAATCCTCAACCGAATGCAGTCTCTCCAGACGGGATTTCGTTAACTCATTTCATCATCGTCACTTTCGATATGAATGCTGCCGATTTCACCCAAGCACAAATCACAATACCCTATACTGACAGTGACATGCAGGGGATTCAGGAGCCATATTCGATTTACAAGTATGTGCCAGCAACCGATACCTACACCCAGCTAGCTGCAGTTGTTGATACTAACGCAAAGACCTTCACTATTACCGTTACTAGCGTTGATGATCCAATATTTGCCATAGGCGGTGCAACAGCTTTGGCTCAAACCGGCGGTGTTTCGACAACTATGTGGGTTGCACTTGCTGCATCTATAGTGGTTATTGTGCTGTTGGTTGTCGTTGGCGTTTGGTTTTTTAAGAGATCGCCATCTTAAAATTCCCTTTTCAGTTTTTTATTGCTCTTTATTTTTTTAAAACGTTTTTACCTAATTGTTGATTCAATTGATGTTTATTGAGCCCGTGTTTTATTTTTGTTATTTTTCATATATGAATTGGAGATTCATAAGTCTTTTAAGTACCGTATGAAGTAAAGTGTCTCATGAGAGAGGGCTCGATCAATGCCAAATCAACAATACAGTACACTGTCTATCTGCAGACTAACTGATGCCAAAAAAACTGCCTTAAGACGCGGCGTTTGGTTTAGAATCTCTCAACCGGGTTGAACGCGGAATAATAGACCTCACCGTAAAATACGTAGATAGCATCAAAAGTTCAAAGCTGGCCAAGGTAGTGACGGCCATAATTCAAAAACTGCAAACATCAATGGAAAGCAAAGCTGAGCATCTGGTGAGAACTGTTGGATTGGCGTTAGCTCAAAAAATTAGTGAAATAGCTGTTAGATGGGGCAACAGTTTAGCTGCATCTTGGGCCAAGGACCACGAGTTTGCTAGGTTTTTGGTTCTCAACCTTACTAAGGGTGGAGGCGATTAGGTTTGGTTTTAGTTGAAAAACCCGAAAGTATCTACGAGGACACGGTAGTTTCTGAAGTGCAGAAACCCTTCATTGCCGTGGGTATCCCAGCTTTTAACGAAGAACACTCCATCGCACGCATAATCATTGAAGCACAAAAATATGCTGACGCAGTAATCGTTTGCGATGACGGTTCCAGCGATTTAACTGGAAAGATTGCCGAACGTTTGGGCGCTGATGTAATTCGTCACGAGGAAAATTCTGGGTATGGCGCCGCCATAAAAAGCCTGTTTTCTCGAGCTTTGGAGTCTGGCGCAGACGTGCTGGTTACTTTAGATGGCGATGGACAACACACCGCAACTGAAATTCCCCAAGTAATTGAACCAATCATAAAAGGCAATTCCGATGTAGTGATTGCCAGCAGATTCATCGATGACAAAGGTACCGCTGAAATGCCTCTCTACCGCAAAGTAGGCGCCAAAGTAATAACAAAACTTGTTAACAGCTCATCCCAAAATGGAGTCAGCGATTCACAGAGCGGGTTCAGAGCCTACAATCGCCAAGCCCTAGAACAGCTCAGTGTTTCCGAGGCGGGCATGGGTGCAAGCGTACAAATACTTCTAGAAGCCAGCAAACATAACTTAAGAATAAGTGAAGTAACAGGCACATGCAAATACGAAACCGGCGACATCTCCACCTCAACAGAAAACCCAATAAAACATGGCGTAGGCCTAATAATGTCCATTGTTAAACTTGTTGTCGAAGACAGACCTCTAATGTTTCTTGGATTACCTGGCATAGCATCTTTGGTTATGGGTATTTTGTTTGGCGTTTGGATGATGAACCTATACGTAACTGAGGCTCGAATAGTAACTAACATAGCTTTAGCATCCATAGGCTTCTTGCTACTCGGCGGGTTCATGATCTCAACAGCAATAACACTATATGCAATAGCAAGAATAAGTCAAAAAGTCAATAAGAGTAACTAACTTATGCCCAAAGCCCTCATAACTGGAATAACTGGACAAGACGGCTCATACTTAGCCGAATTTCTGTTATCCAAAGGCTACGAAGTCCATGGTATAATTAGGCGAGCCAGCACTTTTAACACATCGCGAATCGATCACATCTACGTTGATCCGCATGATCCAACCGCCAAGTTCTTCCTACATTACGGTGATCTATCCGATTCAGGCCAAATAACTAACATAATTTATAACGTTAAACCAGACGAAGTTTACCATCTGGGTGCACAAAGCCACGTTCGCGTAAGTTTTGATATACCAGAATACACGGGCGCAAAAAAAGTAAGAAATAATTGATGTATTAATGCCCCCCGCAGTCAGCATAATAGTTCCCATCAAAGATCAAGCCGATTGATACATTGATCAATGTATCGAGAGCCTCAAAAACCAAGAGTTCTCGGAACCATACGAAATTATTGTAACCATGGGCGGTAACCGCGCCCAAGCCAGAAACCTTGGAATTAAATTCTGCACAAGCCAAATAATAGCTTTTATAGATGCAGATTGTGTAGCACCCAAAAATTGGCTTGCAGTAATCGTTGAAAACTTAAGAAACAATGTTTCGACAGTGGGTGTTGGAGGAACAAATGTCTCACCTCCGGATAGCTCTCACTTGGGTCACGCAATTGATCAGGTTTTTTTAAGTCCACTCGGCAGTCTGGGCTCAGCAAGTTTGGCAGATACTTCAAAACCGAAAAAAGTTAATGCCCTAGCTTGTATAAACAGCGCTTTTCGATGCGAAATCCTTCGAGCTATTGGTGGATTTGATGAAGAGTTCGAGCTTTGTGAAGATACAAATCTTAGTTACAAAGCTAATGATAGAGGTGGAGATCTACTTTTTTTAAGGGAATATTTCAGTTTGGCACTATCGAAGAGATACTGTTAGAAAATTTTCAAAGCAATTCTTTCTATATGGACTAGGTCCGGCACAAGATCCATGTTAACAGGAAAAAAATATGTTAGCAAGCCTGCAATCGCACTCTTATCGATTACTATTGCATTCCCTTTTTGGTATATTTTTTCCCATTTTATGCCATATCAGCTGTTATACTTTATTTCATGGCACTTTTTGCTGTTGGTATCAAGGGAGCGATCAAAAAAAATCAGAAAGAATTCATCTTGCTCATTCCACTCCTTTTTCTTATTGAGCATTTCAGCTATTTGTTCGGTCTGATTTTTGGTTTTACAAAGGGAAAATGGGAAAAAACAACCGAATACAAGCGAACTATTTCGTCAAATAACCTGTGGATAACTAAATGTCAGATACTTCGCGGCAAAAGGCAGTTGAGCCCTTTATCAGCATTGTAATTAATTTCTATAATGAACTTAGAAATGTCGATATGGCCTCTTAAGCTGTATCGAAACAAGTTTACCGAAATTTTGAAGTAATTTTTGTCGATGACGGGTCAACCAATGGATCTCTTAGCGCCATTCTGAGAGAGTATGGACATAGCTTCCCTAATGTAAAGACTCTTCATAATGATTTGCCCCTCGGTCTTAGAAAGGCTAGGAATCAAGGGGTAAAAGCCGCCAGTGGCTACCTTACCATAACTCTTGATTTACATACAACCTTTGACCCTCTGTTTCTGCAACGAATAGTTAGAGTTTTAAACTCTTCTAACAAAATTGGTGCGGTAGGAGCCAAAATATTGCCTTATGGTGGGAAATGGCATCATAGCGGCTATGAAGTCTTTAGTAACGCCGTCTTCAAATTTAGGAAGCTATTCAAAAAATACGAATTTGTGTTTGGTACAGCGGCAGCCTACAGATCTGACGTTTTAAAAAATATCAATTATCTCTCTGAAGGTGAAGTTATAGAAGATGTGGATGCCTCGTGGAAAATAACTAAAGCAGGATTCTCAATCATCACATTATCAGACAACATGGTTTATCACAAGGGTCCACAAGATTTCCATAGTTTATCCAAAAGCTTCGTTAGAGATGGTATCCGAGCTTCAATCATCTTTATGCAACACAAAAGTCAAATTGTTTATCCGCAATCTTTTCTAAGATTTTTGTGGCTGCCTGTCCTATTACTGGTTGCAGTCTTGTTTCCTCTACAGACTCTCTACTGCAATAATATTCTGTTTAGTGTCCCTGTTTTTTTTGGGGTTAACTATTTCCCACAGCATCTCTAAATCGGGTGCATTCGTTATCTTTTCAATACTTTATGGTGTTGTAACCTCTTTCTGGCTGGATGTTAGTGGCATTTTGCTCTTAGCAAAGAAGATTCGTATACTCAACAAGCTTGGCATTGACTGGTAAAATTAAGTCATGTATAGAAAAAACTAAAAATATTCTATCTTGCCGAATGCGTTTCTCTTAAATCTAAAGCCGGCGACCTAATCCATGTGTTGGACTTTTTGGAAGTGTTGACGAAAAAAGACCACGAAGTTACTGTTTTTATTCGTGGGAAAAAAAGCACCCACGTTTCTGAAGAATAATGCCAAAAACTTTTCAACTGCCAGATTTTCCATTTCCTTTTTCCTTTTTCCTATATATTATTTGTAGTCTCTTTTTTGGAGTAGAAGTCCTGATTAAGAAACCAGATATAATCTATGAAAGGGATAACGGTATTAACATGGGTGTCTTTATTGGTAGATTGTTTCATATTCCTGTTTTTTTGGAAATTAATGGCGATCTGCCCCTAAGAAATATTCCCTTAAAAATAGCGCCGTTGGAAAACTAGCCATGGTGATGGTAAAAGGAAGTTATAGGATGGCTTCTTCCATCATCATTCCGTCCCGAGGACAAATATCGATTCTTCGACCCTTAGGCGTCAACGAAGGAATTGTAACCGTTGTACCAAATGGCGTAAATTCCGAGATATTTAAACCTCTCAATAAAATTGAATGCAGAAAAGCTTTGAACTTGGGTTTTACAGAAGTCTACTTCTGTTTTGTCGGCAATCTTGCGCCATGGCAAGGGTTAAGCTATGCGTTGCCAGCTTTCTGCCCTTGTTAAATCAAACAAGCAAGAGGTCAGGTTAGTAATTGTGGGCGAAGGTCAATTTAGGCAAAGGCTAGAGCGCTTGGCAAGTGAGTTACAAATAAGTAATAAGCTGCTTTTCCTCGGTAATATTGATCATGCAAAAATTCCTATGATTATCAATGCATGCGATATTTGCATAGCTCCCTTTACCTCTTGGAGAAATGGCAAAATTGGTGTTTCCCCTCTCAAACTCTATGAGTACCTATCTTGTGGAAAACCGGTCGTTTCAACTTCAATCTTGGGGACTGAGATAATACGTGATCTGGATGCAGGAATTAGAGCAACCTGATAACACCGAACAGCTAAGCACTGCATTTCAAAATTCCTTGAAGAAACTGTATGAATGGGAAAAAAACTCCAAGCAATTACACGATGTTATAAATCAAGAATACTCTTGGAGCCACAGGGTCCAACCAGAACTAGAATCGATGGAAAACATCAGAAGATCATAGGTTCATAACCGTTTGCTTGACTTTTTATTAAGCGCCCTATTGTTTGTTCCTGGAATATTCATTTCAACTGATTCTTTTTTAGAGAGCATAAAGCAAGTCTTATAGAGAAAATCCTTTTCGGAAGTATATTGTGGAATTATTTTTTTATTGTTTCGTCAATCATCATAGGGTTAGCCAGCAATGGAATAGTTGCTTACTTCAATATTTTCGTGTTATTATCCATATTTTCCCTTGCATTTTCTGCAATTTTACTTCTTTAAAGCGCTCGAAGAAACCTGTAGGGGAAGGTGAGATTCAGAGTTTCTTATCTGCCATATATTGCAGTTTTCTGTTTTCTGTTAATACTATCTTTCCTTATGCTGTACTTCCATAATTTCTACAACGAATGGGATGTAATTTCATATTACATTCCTGCTGCTAAAGGAATTATAACTTCTCATGGACTAACTTCACAACCATATGTCTCACTCAACTTCTTTGATGTTAGCCCTGCAACGCCTATTAGTTATGCATTTGTCTTGAACTTTTTAGACAATGCTTCTCTATTCGCTTTACCAATAATTTACTTTGTCCTAGCCTTGGTAACACTTTTTTCTCATTGCACACAAGCTCTTTCCAGGCAGGGCGGTCGTTGTTCCAGTATCAAGTTTTTATGTCCATACCCACGGTACTAATAATGATTAGTTCCCACCGTTATACCTTGACTTGCCATTTACATTCTTTCTATTTTCGGCAATTTATTTTGCCATATGCATTGTGAAACCCATCCCAAGTAGGGCAAAATACGATTGGAGTTTTTTTGCCATGAGTTTGAGTCTAATCTGCTTTACACGGATTGAATTAGGTCTATTTTTGCTTCCAGTAGCTATCGGTTTAATTTTGTTTAGTTTACATGTGAATAAATACCGGATTCCGCTCTCAGCATTAGTTATTGAGCTTTCTCTCTTCTATGTTAGGGAAGGCAGGAGATCTTTGTAATGCTTCTTCATGGTCAACTTCATATTCAGAGGCTTTTCCCAATAATACTATTGTTGGTGGTTGTCCCCATCGTCCTCTTAGCGATGAAACTAAAACCGGACCGCGAAACCCTGCCTCAAAAACTCCTAAATAAATGAATTATCCTTGCATTGCTTTTTATCCTGCCCTTTCTAATGTATCTATTTAGAAATATTTTTGTTCTAGGTCTTCATTGTTCCAAGTTTGCCAACATCTAACTTAAGCCTTCTGACTTCGATACTCTTCATAAACAGTATTTCAAGTTCAACCTCTGGATCGTGGATTTCGCAACTCCAGTGGGGAAATTTCATCTCTGTCTGGTGGTTCACAACACCCTTTTTGATTCCTATTTTAATCTCCCTGTCCTCTCAATCTACCGTTTGAGCAACGCTTGACCTTCAACTCTGGCTATGTTCCCATTTTATTGTTTTTTGTTTGCCTTTTTATGATCTGGCCAACTGCACTTTTGTGTGACTCTCAACCAAGGCATCTCTATTATTTTGCGCCTTTCATAGCCCTTTTAGCGGGGCATGGCCTGTTGGTTATCCGTAAATCTTATGACTCAAAGCTTTTGCATTACGAGTTTCCATTCATCTAAGTTTGATTGTAATATTTACTTTGCTAGAAATTGGAATTCAGGAAATCAACGGGTTAACAACATACTATAGCACTCTATATGACCCTATGATTCGACGACAATTTACAGCCTTTTGTGCCGGTGCCTTTTTGTTGATTTTCTTACCTGATTAATCCCTTATTAAACAGCTAAGTACGAAATCAAATAGTCTTGCAGCAAAGTTCAAGCCTGCCAGCTGTCGTTTAATCATGGTGGTTGTCGTATTCTTAAACATAATTTTGCTCGTAAGCTTCTGTAGCCCTATTATTTTGGATGCAGAAAGAAATGGTTACCAAGATCTATTTCAGTATATGAGTGGTTGGTATTACTACCCGCAAGTGACCGATTACTATAACCAAAATATACGTGATAACGGAGTTACAGTCGGTTTCTTCTGCCACGACCTAGTTCAATTTTCTGCTAATAGAACAATCATTGACCTTGACGATCCAATTTATGGGTCGCCCCTCTATTCCGTCATCGGACACTTAAATGAAAGTGCGTCGCTTTCCAAATTCGAACAATTAAATGTCAAATACTTATTGATACCTATGAAGGGCACTGCTTTTTATCCACTTTACGAAAAGCTAAGGTAATAGCAGGATATTTGGCGAAATATTTGAAAATAACCCAAAATTTTATGATTTGGAAGTATATTTAATTTTACTACATTATACTGGTTTTATGATAATTATACTACTGAGCCGATTACTTTTTCACAAGCTCAACCTTGGAATTATAATTCCTCAAGAAATTACATTTTTGATTCAGAGAACTCGAGCGGTTTTCAATTTAATGGTTTCAGTGAAGCGAGTGGTCGTTTTACAGTCATGCTAACTTTCAACGTGTCCCTTCCACTGCCAAATGTTTTCCCAATTTTCCGTGGAAAGCGAAAAGCAAGCCGCATTCACATTTAGGGCATTCAGCGATATTAATAATCGAACAACCAACTACTCATATACTGAAAAACTATTAGACGGTAAAGAAAATGTTATATATGGGACTCTAATCAATGTTCAACTTCGGGGAATTTCAATGCTAATCATGTTGAAGGTATTCTTATCGGAATAAGAACTGATGCTAATGCAGATTGCCAGTTTAACTTCCAAATGCCTTCTTCAATTCAGTATCCTTTGTCATAAATCTGACAATATTTGTTGAGGAAATCTGTTTGAATAGAAATATGAAAGCATACCTGACAGATCATCGATTATTCCTGTTTAATCATATACCAAGATATCCTGAAATGCAGATTAGCCTCAACAGAGTTAGGGATACCTCAGTGCTACTGTAGAGATTTTGAGGGAGTTAAAACGGTTGCCAACAAATAGACGACTTAGCATTTGCCTTTTGGTCAGCTTAATCATTTTTAGTATTGTTAGCTTTGTTTCTTGCTTCAATTACTCGGTATTATAATACTGGGATTTCCATAATTCCAACTACATTGACTTTAGAAAACCAGTGAATTTTACTGTGGATCCCCATCAAGGAATACCGAAAGATACTGCTCTAGTTGGTTATTGGCCACTTTGATGAAAGCTCTGGTTCAGCAATTAACGATAGCGGTATAAGCGGCTCCAATGGCACAATGACAGGTGCCTCATGGTGTGATGGAAAGTACGGGGATGGATCACTCTTCAATGGTGTAAATTCGAGCGTGGTTATAAAAAATTCAACAAATTTTCAAACACAGAATGAAATTACTTTATCAGCTTGGATTAAACCTTGCTTAAGTCAGATGGATTATATTATTGGTAAAGCTCCTGCATATGTTTTGCGTTTAATGCCTGCTGGGCAAGTGGTTTTCCTTCTTGGCAACAAGGTGGTTCATGGAAAATCAGCCAATCTCTATCTGATGCTGTTCAAAACGACACATGGACACATGTTGCTGCAGTTTACAATGGCACAAATATGGCTCATCTATGTGAATGGAAAGGTAAGTGGTTATCCTTTAGCTATAAGTGGACCAATGGATTTAACTAATAGAACCCTGCAGATAGGTTACGATTCATGGTTCCTGGAATAGTTCCTTTAACGGAGTGATTGATGATGTTCGAATTTACAACCGTTACTAAATGCACATGAAGTAAACTCGTTATATCTTAACTCAGAACCCAACCCGCTCCACTTCTCTAATCATTACGATTCCGTACATAATTCAACGAACAATTCCATGTTGGTTTATGCCGATAGGGCAAACGTGAACATTTCTGATAATACCGACAGAAAATGTACCAACTTTTCATGGATAACAAGTCACTCTTCCAAGCTAACAACACTGTAATCCTAAACATTTGGACCAACCTTGGAAAGCCCATGTTTACATCTGGAGCTTGGAACATCGAAAACTATAATATAACTTTATCGCTCGATAACGGCTCGATTGGAAGAACTCGATTGGAATTCAATTATACCTCTTTCTGCTTCTGATCTTTCAACTTCGACAAGCAATGCCGGCAACATCACGGTTTTTTCGGCTCTCTGCAGTGATAACCGTAGTTTATCTGGTGGCGGCTATTATCTTCAGCACAAATAATACTGGTCAGTGGATTAATTCGAACTGGATATTGTTTAATAACAGCCCAAGCTGGGGTAACGTTACTTTAACTTTAAACAGTAATATCGGTGCAACTATAGTTTCCGAGAATTTGCCAATAACTCATTAGGCACTTGGGTCAGTTCTGAACTTTATACTGTCAAAACAACGGTTTCTTTTAATAAGAACGAGTCTATACCTGCTTCAACACCTTGTGCATCTCCATCGCCAAGTGTATCTCCTTCATTGCAACCGACTGTTTTACCAACTCGCAAATCCAAACTCCAGAATCTGCACAAACATCGTCAGAGCAATTTTCACAGGATACCCTTGGCTCGATATTAGTTATTGCGATTGCAGTCATTTTATCGGCTTTTTTTGTTTTAGCTTTCAAGAAAGGGTATGTTACTATTGATGTTGTTGACGAATAGCATGGAGTTGTGCGACTTTTGTCTTGCATAAGATGCCTCTTTTTCTTATTTCCATACTTGTTAAATGTAATCGTCAGCTGGAAAGAGTAAATTATATGAATTTGTATTTTATTACTCAGATATTCACTATTTTGAGCTAAATTTTTCGACAGGTTCCCATGCTTCATTCCAATAACAAAATGTTTTTAAGCAAAACCAATTCAAAGCCCAATAGTCGTCAAGTAAGCGAACACAATGATCAAAACACCATTGGAATGGCTATTATTATACCATAAATACTTCGATGAAATAGCTTGGCTGAATGGTGAGAGCTTTAGAAAGAAACGTGAATCAAAAAAATTATTGAAAATCAGCGTTTTGTTATCCATCAGGTCATAAGCTGGTTTGGTCTTTGTTTATTCTAATCCTTGTACATCCCTGATTAAGTAAAAGAAAGGTTTGCATTCAAAATTAATTGCAAAGTGAAAGCATCAAAAAATATGGACCACTAAAAGAAGCAATAGAATATTTTTTGTTTTGTTGACAGAATCCATATCTAAAAGCATTAAAGGAGTTTAAGAAAAGTCTCTGCGATTAGATCAATTTGTTCTTCTGTCACAATCGGGTGAATTGGCAATGAAATAACTTGTTTTGCAGCCTTTTCGGTTTCTGGCAGGTTGTAGGTTTCCAAAGTTTTCTTTGTAGTAGGGCATTTGGTTGATAGGTATGGGGTAGTATGCCTCGGCGCCTATGCCTTTGTCATGCATCTGCTGGATAATATTCTCGCTTCTGTAGCGCCATTAATTCTGACTGTGTAGAGATACCAACTGTGTTTTCGTTCCTTAATTTTGGAGGCAAAGTTAGTTTGTCTACACCTTCCAACATTTTGGTTAATCTTTGAGCGTTTTTGGATCTTTTTTCAAAGAAATTCGGAAGGCGGTTAAGTTGAACTATTCCGATGGCTGCTTGGATTTCAAGTCATGCGGTAGTTAGTGCCCAGCATAAGTGAGTTATATTTTGTTCTTTCGCCATGGGTCCTTACCATCATTTCGCTAGTTCATCATTGTTTGTTGTCACCATTCCGCCTTCGCCTGTGCCTATGTTTTTAGCTGCATAGAGGCTCCAGCATGCTAAATCAGCGCAAGTACCAGCGGGCTTTCCTTCATAGGTCGCTCCATGTGATTGAGCGCCATCCTCAACAATTGCAATGTTAGACTCCGCAGATATTTCTCTTATCGGTTTAGTATCTGCAGGTAAACCATAGAGGTCAACAGGAACTATTGCTTTCGTTTTCTTTGTTATAGCTTTTTTAGTAGCCTCTGGCGAGAGCGTATACGTTTCGGGGTCAATGTCAGGGAGACTGGTTTACCGCCCGCCAACACTACCGCTTCTGCCGTAGCCACAAATGTGAAGTTTCGGCAAAATAATCTCGTCACCAGCCTTAATTCCAACCGCCATCAACGCTGAATGAGAGGCCAGTGCCTGTATTAACTGCTATGGCATGTTTTACCCCTGCAAACTCGGAATAGTTTTTTTCAAACTCCTTGACTTTTAATCCAGCGCCTAACCCACTGGTTAGTATACCACTCTTCATAACTTCGACTACAGCTTGTATTTCTTCGTCGCCCTTATCTTTGGAAGGTTAATCGGAATCATAGTGTTGCCTCAATTAAGCATGCTGTTGATTAGAAAACATATTCAACTTATCGGTGATAACCTTGAGCCTGTTGCCGAAAAGAAGCGGATAACTTGATTTTTTTTAAAAGAAAATGGGTTGGATAGTGCCTGCAAGATCAGCTCGGAAGGCAAGCTGTTATCTGAAATTATTTCTATCTTTTTAGTTGTATTATCCTGTTTTTACCGACGATTGTAATGCTGCAATAGCAACTTTTAGCGCTTTGACGCCGTCTTCGCCTGTTACCAAAGGCTTCTTTTTCTCTGTGATGCAATCGAT